>NZ_VFWX01000016.1 GCF_006442965.1 Mesorhizobium sp. CU3
GGCGCTCGGGGGGGGGGGCGGGGGGATGGCCGAGTTCATGCGGCGCGGCGACCTGCTTTCGGCCGCAGGTTCTGGTTCATGCGGAACAGGTTCTGCGGGTCGTAGCGCTGCTTGATCTCCAGCAGCCGGCGATAGTTGCCGCCATAGGCCGCCTCGACCCGGTCGACCTCGTCCTCCGGCATGAAGTTCACATAGGCCGTACCGGCGGCGTAGGGCCGTGCGTCCTCATAGATGCCGCGAGCCCAGTCGATGCAGGCCTTGTCCATTGCCGGCTCGCGCCAGCGGGCATGGACGTTCATGACGAAATGCGAGTTGCGCTGCGGAAACGCGGTGGCATCCGGCTTGACGCGGCCGGCCGCTCCGCCGACATGGCCGAAGAAGATCTCGCATTCGGGGCCAGGCAGCCGCGATATCGCCGCCGTGGTGACCGTGATCGCGTCGTCGGAAAGCTCGGTGAAGTCATGGCTCTTCCAATAGTTGCGGGCGCCGGGCGCAAGCAGCGGGTCGAAAGCCTGCTGCCAGCCGGTGAAGGGATTGGGACCGACGACGTCGGCGATCGGCGTGCCGATGGCGCGCAGCTTTTGCGTCGCCTTTTCGCCGGCTTCAATGTCGCCGCAGTAGCACATGGCCAGCACCAGCACTTCCTTGCCGTGCCATTCGGCCGGCAGGAAGGGCAGCGGCGGTGCCTGCCGCATGACCACCCAGCAGGTCAATTCGTCGGGCGCGGTTTCGAGCGCCGCGCGATATTCCCGCAGCACCTTGGCGGCATCGGCGAAGGGATGCACGACGAGCCCCGACAGAACTTGCGGCCCAAACTGGTGGAGCTGGAATTCGAACGCCGTGACGATGCCGAAATTGCCGCCGCCGCCACGCAGCGCCCAGAACAGGTCCGGGTTCTCGCTCTGACTGGCGCGCAGCAACTTGCCGTCGGCGGTGACCACGTCCGCTGAGACCAGATTGTCGATGGTCAGGCCGAATTTGCGCGTGATCCAGCCGAAGCCGCCGCCCAGCGTCAGACCCGCGATCCCGGTGGTCGAATTGATGCCGGTCGGCAGGGCCAGTCCGAAGGCCTGGGTTTCGCGGTCGACATCGGCAAGTGTAGCGCCCGGTCCGACCCATGCCCGCTTCGCTCCGATATCGACCCGCACCGATTTCATCAGCGAGAGGTCGATCATCAGCCCGCCTTCGCAGACGGCACTGCCGGCAATGTTGTGGCCGCAGCCGCGCACCGAGACGAGAAGATTGTTATCCCTGGCGAAATTTACCGCGGTGACCACGTCGGAAGCGCCGACGCAACACACGATCAGCCCCGGCCGGCGATCGATCATGCCATTCCAGATCCCGCGGACCCCGTTATAGGCGGCATCGCCTTCCCGCAGCACGGTGCCGCGTATCTGTGCCGAAAATGCTTCGAGGGCTGCGGAATCGACGGTCGTCCTGCCGCCTTCAAGGGCGGCAAAGCTCATGGCGTTCATGATTTCCTCCCGATCTTGTTGAGCCCCTCCCCGCAATATTAGTGTGCGCTCATGTTATCTTTCGCGCAAGGTTTCGTCGGCCGTGCAGCCGGCGCTGCCGAGCGATAAATCGAGCTAGACGAAGCGGGATAGTTCAAGCCTACGCACCTCTCGACCCAGCAGGAGAGGTGTGAAGGTTGCCGCTCTACTGGATTGCCCGATCTTACGCCGGCACGCGCTTCAGAGCCTGCGCCATGCAGTGGATGCCGCCGCCGGTCTTGGAGATCTCGCTCATGTCGATCGCCGCAACCTCGAAGCCGCGCGCCTTCAACTGGCCGATCAGGCTCTTGCTGGAGGTCGGCGCGATCACCCTGTCCTTGCCGAGCGACATGAAGTTGCAGCCGAGCGCCATCGTGTCCTGAAAAGGCACGTCGATGATCTCGTGGCCCTTGCCCTTCAGCCAGTCGACGATGCCGGGCTCGGTGCAGGCGAGGCAGACCGCGGTGAGCTTTTCGGCGATCGGCACGACCATCAGGTCGATATGGACATAGTACTCGTCGATGAAGGCGATACGGGTCTCCCAACCTTCCTTGTCGAACCAGGCCTGGACCTGGCGCGCGCCTTCTTCCTGGGTACGGGCGCCGCCGCAGCCGATCAGCACGACGCCGTCCTCGATGACGTTGAAGTCGCCGCCCTCGAAGGTGCCGGCAGTGACCATGTCGTAGATCGGGATCCCGAGCTTCTCATAGGTGCGGATGGCGGCGTAGTTCTCGCCGCGCCGCCACCAGTTGGCCATGGCCGTGATGAAGGCGCCGTAAGGCGTCATGACGCTGGAATCGCGCGAATAGACCTGCATCGGCAGTTCCGGCGTCGGCTCGTGCCAGTGGATGGTGACGCCGAAATGCTCGTAGGCGGCGACGAGGTCCTTGTGCTGCGCCTGGGCGATCTGAACGTTGCAGGGCGCCTCGCGCAGATGCTTCCTCGACAGCGAGCTGGTCGACAGATGCCTGAGGAAATTGGGCGAGCCGAGCAGGACGTCGGTCAGCACGTCGGTCTCGTTGGCGAAACCCCAGGCGGTCAGCGGCTTGGTGCCGCCATTGGGGTTGCGGCGCTGCAGCGAGAACGGCTCGGCGACGATGCGGTCATGGACGGTCATGGTGTTCTCCTCGATTTGATCTTTGTCATGCGGTGGAAGCGGCCGGGATCCACCAGTCGCGCCCGCGCCAGGTGTTGACATATTCCGGCCAGCGGAAATTGATCGGCGGTTCGTAGTCGCAGAGCGGCGCGATCCAGTTCGAGCCGCCGACACCGCCGCCGGTGCGCCTGATGAACTCGTCCATGGCGGCATCGCGCGCGGCTTTGTCCTCCAGCAAGCGCAACGCGGTCAGCGCCACTGTCTTGGCGGCGCAGGTGACCATCGGATCGATGGTGGCTGAAATGCCGCCCAGCGCGTTCATAGCCCAGGATGGATAGGCATGGCCGTTGATCGCGCGCAGCGCCGGACGGGCGACGTAGAAGCGCGACGTCGGCGCGTGCCAGCTCATGTCGGTGTAGTCGTCGGAGGTGGAGTTCACCTGCGATGGCGGCAAGTCGCGGCGCAGGATCGCCTCGGCTTCCTGCGGCGCGATCAGCCGCTCCAACTCGTCGATGAAGGGATTGTCGGTCGCCTCGCCGCCGGCATTGACCTGGATTTCGCGGGCGATGGCCTTTGCTTCCTCGCTCCACTGCGGCGCCCCGACGGTGGAGAGCGCGGCATAGGTGATCTCGGCCATGGCGTGGTTGGCCAGGCCCGGACGCGACTTCGACACCCAGTGACGCTCATAGCGGCAGCCGCTCATTTTGGCCGCCGCTTCGGCGTTGCGATCGAGCACGGCGGTGACCTGCTCGGCCATGGCGATGGTTGGCACGCGGATCATGTACTGGATTTCGGCCAACCCCGCCGGCAGATTGTCGGCGGTCGCCTGGCCGGCGGTGAGGATCGCCTCGCTGATCGACCAGCCGCCCTGATGGGTCAGCATGGAATCGCGCAGCGCCTTGGAGGCCATGTACATCATCATCAGCGCGTCATTGGCGCCTGGCGCGCGGACCGCCGAATGCGCCTGCGGAATCGGCGCGCCATCGCCTGCCGCGCGTCCCCAGCTTTCCGGCTCGTCGCAGACGAAGCGGTAGATCATCGCGTAGGCGGCGCCGCAATGCGTGTCCCAGCGCGCGGTGTTGCAGAGCGGCAGCATGTAGAAGGGATGGAAGGAGATCATGCCGGCGAGGCCGTCATAATAGCCCTTGGCCGCATGGATCGGCTTCGAGCCCCTCACCTTCTCAGCCGGCTCGCCGGTGAAGCGCAGCGTGCCCGTGATGCCGTGCTCCAGCATCGCCGCCTTGGTGGCGAGCAATCCGCCGAGGCTGCCGATGCCGAGGCCTGAATGCGGATCGGTGTGGCCGCCGGCCTCGACGCCGAGACCGTCGCGGGGGCGTTTCACGGTGGCCGCATCCTGGCAGTTGCCGGGCACGGCGTCATACTCGCCATACATGCCGATTGTCGGGCCGTCGCCATTGGTCCAGTGGGCGCAGAAGGCCGTCGGCATGCCGCCCGAGCCTTCCTCGACCGAAAAGCCCTCGCGCTTCAGCCGGTCGACATACCAGGCGGCCGATTGATACTCGCGCCAGGCGGTCTCGCCGAAATCGAAGATGGTGCGCGTCCAAGCCGACAGAAGCGGCTGGATGCCGTCGATGCAGGCCAGCGCGGTTTCCTGCGCCGATGTCGTCACCGGTTTGTCCATAAGCCCCAAGAAAGCAGTGAAGCGGCTCGGCAAAAAGTGATATGTTTTCCCGGCTCGTGCAAATTCGGTTCACCTGAGGTCCCTTGCGTATACCATCCACGCAGGCGCTGCGCGCCCTCGACAGCTTTGCCCGCCACGGCAGCGTGTGGCGCGCAGCCGACGAACTCCACCTCACCCGAAGCGCCGTCTCGCATCAGCTGAGGCTGCTCGAACGCGACCTCGGCTTCGATCTGTTGCAGCGCATCGGCAAGGGCGTTGCGCTGACGCCGCGCGGCCAGCGCTATGCGTCGGATGTGCGCAAGGCGTTGACCGTGCTCGGCGACGCGGGAACGCAGAACAACGGCGCCGGTGTCGGCGGCTCCTTCGCCATCTCCTGCCCGCCGGGCTTCGCCTCGATGTTTTTGTGCACCCATATCGGCGAGTTCCAGCAGATGTACCCCGACGTAGCGCTCTCGGTGCTGACGCCGCGCCGGCTCGACGACGTCTCCAATCCGGAAGCCGACGCCTTCATCGCCTTCGGCGTCGGCAACTGGCCGAACCGCGCCGTGGAGCTTTTGTGCGAGGTTCACTTCACGCCGCTCTGCAGCCCGACATTGCTCAACAAGGTGGGTGGCTTTTCCAAACCGGCCGACGTGCTGCGCGCCAACCTGCTTCATCTATCCGACACCGAGGACTGGGCGCGCTGGCTGGCGTTGTCCAAGGTGGAAAATCCCGACACCGAAGGCGGCATTTTCTTTTCCGACATGAACCTCGTCTTCTCGGCGGCGATCGCCGGCCAGGGCATCGCCATGGGCGATGAGTTGACCGGACGCCGGGCGCTGAGCGAGGGCCGGCTGGTCAAGCCGTTCGAAGCGTCGGTGCCGTCGCCGCGGTCGTATTTCCTGGTGTTCGAGCACGCGAAGGCGGCGCACCCGGTGCTAAACGCATTCAGCGACTGGCTCAGGGCGAAGCTGTCGGAGAACAGGCTTTAGACGTCTGTCACGTCGCCGCGCAGTTCCACCCGTGAATCAAATTTGCCGATCAGGCGAAAACTATTCGGTTGCGGTGAACGCGCGCCGTGCCTACGATTTCATCGGGAACTGAGGAAAGAGCCAGGATGCAGCAACCCGGCCGGGCCGCAGAAATCAAAGCGAATGGGATCGGCAAGAGCTTCGGCTCGTTCCGGGCGCTCGACAATCTGTCGCTCGATATCGGCCGCGGCGAGTTCCTGACGCTGCTCGGGCCTTCCGGCTCCGGCAAGACCACCTTTCTGATGATCCTCGCCGGCTTCGTGCAGCCGAGCGAAGGCAAGCTTTTCAGCGACGGCGTCGACATCACCAACCGCCCAGCCGAGCAGCGCGCCGCCGGCATGGTGTTCCAGGGTTATGCGCTGTTTCCGCATATGAGCGTCGAGCAGAACATCGCCTTCCCGCTCAAGGTGCGCAAGAAATCCGCTACCGAGATCAAGCAACGCGTCGGCGAGATGGTCGAGCGCGTCGGGCTGAAAGGCCACGAGAAAAAACTGCCGGCGCAGCTTTCGGGCGGCCAGCAGCAGCGCGTTGCGTTGGCCCGCGCGCTGGTGTTCGAGCCGGGCGTTTTGCTCCTCGACGAGCCGTTCTCGGCGCTGGACAAGAGCCTGCGCGGCCAGATGCAGGCCGAGATGAAGCGGCTGCACCAGGAGACCGGCACCACCTTCGTCTTCGTCACCCACGACCAGAGCGAGGCGCTAGCGCTATCGTCGCGCGTCGCCATCTTCAACCACGGCAAGCTGCTGCAGGTGGGCAGGCCCGACGAGGTCTACGACCGACCTGCCAACCGCTTCGTCGCCGAGTTCCTGGGCGAGATCAACATGCTGCCGGTGAAGGGCGTGAAGTCCGCCGACGGCGGCGCGACGGGCCTGTGCGAAGACCGAGCGGTCAACATGCGCTGCAAGGCCGAGGCGATCAAAGGCGACGCGATCCTCGCCATCCGTCCCGAGGACATGTCGATCGCCGCGGAAGCCTCAGTCAACCAGAACGGCATTGCCGCGACGGCCGTCGCCTCGACCTATCTGGGCGCCGCGACCAAGCTCGACCTGACCACGCGCCAGGGCGCGAAAGTCACGGTCTCGGTGCCGAACGAGGTCGCGGCCTCAGCGCTGAGCAAGGGCAATTCCGTCTGGCTGACCTGGCCGGCCGAAAAAGGTTTCCTCCTTCCGGACGGAGGACAATGAGCGCTGCTGCGGCCCGACTTCGCCGCACCGGCTTCCGGATCAGATCAACGACAACAAGGGGAACTGACATGACGAACGACACGAAGAAACAGGCGATGGAAAACCTTGCCGAGCGGGCGAAGCGCGGCGAGATCTCGCGCCGCCAGTTCGCGCAGCTTGCCGGCCTGGTGCTGGCCGGCACGCCTATGCTGCTGCGTTCGACCGGCGCCTATGCCGAGACCAAGGGGCTGGTGCTGGTCAACTGGGGCGGCGACGCCATCACGGCCTACGACGCGGCTTACGGCCAGGCCTTCACCAAGGACACCGGCATCCCGGTCAAGATGGACGGCTCGGGCCCGACCGAAGGCGCGATCGCCGCGCAGTTCAAGAGCGGCGCGCCGACCTGGGATCTCGTCGATGTCGATCCGTTTTCGGCAATCACGCTTGGTGGCCAGGGCATGCTCGAGCCGATCGACTACAAGGTCGTTGACAAGAGCAAGATGCGACCGGGCTTCGGCTGGGAATATGCCGCCTCGACCTATTTCTTCTCCTATGTCATCGCCTACGACTCGCAGAAGTTCGGCTCCAACGCGCCGACCGGCATGGCCGACTTCTTCGACGTCAAGAAATTCCCGGGCAAGCGCTCGCTCTACAAATGGGGCGTGTCGAGCTGGGAAGCAGCGCTTCTCGCCGACGGCGTGGCGCCGGCCTCGCTCTACCCGCTCGATCTGAAGCGCGCGCATGACAAGATCGCCGCCTTCAAGGAAAACGTCGTCTCCTACTGGGGTGGCGGCGCCGAGAGCCAGAGCGTGCTGCTCAACGGCGAAGCCTCGATGGCGATCGTGTGGTCGACGCGCGCCTCGCTGATCGAACAGGACTCCGGCGGCCAGATCAAGTTCATCTGGGACCAGGGTCTGATCTCGCCCGGCGCACTGGCGGTGCTGAAGAACAATCCCGGCGGCAAGGACGCGGCGATGAAGTTCATCGCCAGCACGCAGGATCCGCAAAAGGAACTGGTGATGTTCGACAAGCTCGGCCAGGGCCCGGCGAACCCGGCGGCCGACGCGCTGATCCCGGCCGACAAGAAGCGCATCAATCCGGTCGATCCGGAAAACATGAAGAAGCAGATCGCGCTCGACATGGAGTGGTACGCCAAGAATTACGGCGCAGCGCTCGACGAATACACCAAGATCATCTCGGCCTGATCGGCCGAGATTTTCGTCCCAATGAGAGGCACCCTCTCCGACAGGATGGGCGCGGCGCTGTTGATGGCGCCGCTGCTCCTGTTCCTTGTGCTTGCCTATGCCTGGCCCTTCCTCGGCGTGGTCAAATGGAGCTTCACGCTTCCAACGCCCGGGCTGGAGCAGTACCACGCCTTGCTTACCGACGACCTCGTCCAGTCGGTGTTCATCCGCACGCTGCGCATCGCGGCGATCGTCACCATCGTTTCGGTCACCGCCGCCTATGCCATCACCGTGGTCTGGGTGCGCGGCTCACCCGTGCAGCGCGTGCTTGCCGAATTCTGCATCCTGGTGCCGTTCTGGATCTCGGTGCTTACGCGCGCCTTCGGCTGGGTGGCGCTCTTGTCCAATCGCGGCCTGATCAACACCTGGCTGCAATCGATCGGCTTCATTTCCGAGCCGCTGACTTTGGTGCGTAACGAATTCGGCGTCATCGTCGGCATGTCGCATTTCCTCATCCCCTTCGCGGTGTTTCCGCTGGCGTCCGCCATGCGCAGCCTGGACGAGCGCGTGCTGCTCGCGGCGCGCGGATTGGGCTCCAGCCGCATGCGCACCTTCTGGACGGTGTTCGTGCCGATGACGCGTTCGGGCATCATCGGCTCGGCGATGATCACCTTCGTCTTCTCGCTCGGCTTCTTCGTCACGCCAGCGATCCTGGGCGGCGGCCGCAGCGTGATGATCGCTGAGCTGATCTATCTGCGCATCTTCCAGAGCCCGGACTGGGGGCTGGGCGCGGCGATCAGCGTCGTGCTGGTGGTATTCGTCGGTGCGCTGATGGCGCTCTTGTTCCGCTACGTCAAACCGAAGCAGTTGGTGTAGCGCGATGCCGACCTACCGTCCCGGTCCCGTATCGCTGATTCTCGCCGTGCTGGTGGCGCTGTTCCTGCTGATGCCGCTGCTTGCCGTCATCCCGGTGTCGCTGACGCCGAGCCGCATGCTGACCATGCCGACCGGGGAATTGTCGCTGCGCCACTACCGCTCGCTAATCGAGGACCCGCGCTGGCTGGACTCGATCCTTCTGTCGCTCAGGATCGGCGTGGTGAGCAGCGTGTTTTCGACCGTGCTGGCGCTTACTTTCAGCCTGGGCGTCTGGATGTTCCAGCCGCGCTTCACGGCGGCCCTTGTCGGCTTCGTGCTCTTGCCGATGGTGGTGCCGCCGGTGGTCTCGGCCGTGACGCTCTATTTCCTGTTGACCTCGATCTCCGGCGTCACCTCCTTCTTCGGCTACGACACGTGGCTGGGGGTGGCGATGGCGCATTCGGTGATGACGGTGCCCTTCGCCACTGTGCTGATCCTGGTCGCGCTCAGCCAGCTCGACCGGCGCATCGACCTTGCCGCTCGCGGGCTGGGCGCCACCGTGTGGGAGCGCGCGACGCGCGTCATCATCCCCAACATCAAGTTCGGCATCGTCACCGCGGCGCTGCTCTCCTTCGTGCTTTCCTGGGAAGAAATCGGCGTGACCCTGTTCATCACCTCGGTCAACGCCATCACCTTGCCCCGCCTGATGTGGATGGGTCTGCGCGACAACATCGACCCGGCGATCGCGGCGCTTTCGGTGATCCTGATCGTCATCACCGTTCTGGTGCTCGCGGTGCGCAGCCTGGTAACCAGGCAGCGCAGCGCTTCGTAGAGCGGCGGGCGGTTCCAGAAAGTAAAAGGCCCGCCGGGAGCGGCGGGCCTCACGATGCGTCGAAGTGGAAGTTCGGCGCATCAGATGATCCGGGGGTGTGGATCGCCTACGAATTTAGCTGCCGGCGACGGCGCAAGCGACTTACAAATCGGTAAGCTTCACCTTGAGCGAAACGGCAGCAGCAAGCGAAATCCCTGCATTTTCCGTCACTTGCGAACAGAGCTGGCGTTCGTGCCGGCTGTTCTTCAAGCAAACGTGATGCGGCTGCGAGCGTGCGCCGCGACGGCCGGTAGGGATATCGAAGACGGAAATTGGGAAGGTAAAGAACGAATATCGACGCTGCTGTGCGGCCCGTCGGGGGTGTTCGCAATTCAGCGCCGTGCAGTTGGCGGCCAACGGGGCACCGGAGCAGACGAAGGCCCCCCGGCCTCGCCTGTTTCCGTACTCGCTTAAAGCGCGTTTTGCTGAAACGGATTCAGGCGACGCGCTTCAAGTCTTCGTTTTGATGCATGTCATTGTCCCAGAACGCTGCGCACTTCCGGGCGACATGCATTAGGCGGCTTGCGGCCGCCGCAGCCTTTCCACAAACGCCTGCCGGGCGGGCCCGGCGAGCGGCTTGTCCATGGCAAGCAAGCCGTCGAGCAACGCGAGAAGTTCGCGCGCTGCCGAGGACTTGCAGGCGTAATACACCATCTGGCGATCGCGGCGGGTCTCGACCAGGCCAAACCTGCGCAGTTTGGCAAGATGTTGCGACAGCGCCGACTGGCTGAGCTCGACCTTTTCGGCAAGCACGCCGACGGAGAGTTCGCTTTCGGCTAGGTAGTTCATGATGAGCAGACGTTTCTCGTTGCCCATCACCGCAAGAAAGGCTGCCGCGCTTTCTGCGTTGGCGGTTAGTTTCTTCGTCACCATCAGTATCCCCATGTTCATGCTCTTCCGAAGGCCATGGGGGCAATGGCTTCAGAGTACCAGAGCGTTAATGGACCTGTCCCGGGACTGGGACCTGCCCTGCTTCTTGTTTCGACCAACACCCCCTTCGCAACCCGGTTGCCACCACGTAGGGATTGTTGGTCTAGGACAAATGCGCAGTGCTTTTACTTGGTGCAAGTAGGTGCAGACTCGTAAAAATTCCACGCCTCTAATACGTAACAGCGCGCTCGTCATTCAGCAAGGATATAACGAAGCTGCGACAGCAAACGGCGGAAGGCGCCGACGTCGGCTTGCCGCGGGGACTGACCATGCAGCTCAAGCCGTGCTAACATTAGCCGAGACATAAAAAGGGCTGACAAGGGAGTTTGAGGAGGAAGCCGTGTCCATCGCGTCCATGGCCCGAAACACGTTCACGCCCGACGAGATAGTCATGCTCGGCCGCGTCTTCGACCGCGGTAGCATCGAGGGCGAGACTGCCGAGCAGAAAGAAGCGCGTGCCTCGCGCATCATAGCCAACTATATGGCCGGCATTACCGACGAGGCGGAGCTGATCGAGCTGTCGCGAAGGCCGCTCGGGAGATGAGAAGCATGCGCCGCGGTGAGCCGGCTTCACGCTAAAGTGACGTCCTGCGCAACGGAACCCGGCCGGAAACATCCCGTTACGATATGTTTCCAAGTTGAGGTTTCGCGATGATCCAAGGGTGGTTTTCCAAGCCAGTCGAAATCGCCGTCGGCCTTTCGGGCTCGATCCGCCACATTTCAACGCCGAACAGGCCGTGGAGTTGCTGACCGGCCAGTGGCGCGATGCCGGCAGTGCGCCACATGGCGCGGCGCTACGCGCCTGCCGGCGCGCGATCAGCGGCGATGTCGCGGCGGACAGTGCCAGAGATGCTTTCGTCGACGCGGCGCGCGCAGCGCATATGCTGGTTGATTAGCGTCGACCGCGCGTTCGGCGACGTGATGGAGCGGCGCTTTCGAAAGCTTGCAAAAATATTCGGAACCTAACGTGCGACGGTTGGTTAACGCGCGGGTTCGCAATGGTTCGCGGACCCACATCTGGCGTCTCCAAGCCGCCGATTGCTTGCTCAAAAGACGATCACAACAATGGAGGAAATGATGAACGATGTCTGGTTTTCCGAACCGGTCGTGATCGATTTCCAGCCGAACGGCCATCGCAAAGTGTCGACATGCTTCGAGGCGATGGAATGCCTCGACGAGCGGTGGCCGGGACAGGCGCGCGACGGCGCCTGGCGCTCGGCAAGTCGCGTCTGCCGCGACGCGCTCGACGGCCTACGCAGCTCTGGAGAAGCCCGCAAGACGTTGCGCAAGGCGGCAAAGCTCGCCGGCCTGCTGGCTTGATCGTCAATGTTTCTGGTGCCCTGTGGTATCCCGCTTGGGAGGCCACCAGGCCCGGTTCCGGATTGCCGCCGCGGCTTATGGTCCGATCAGGTGAAGCGGCGGCCGGCGCATACTCAAGGACGCGCTCACGAACGCATCCCGTGGGCTACATGAAAACGCCGGCCGCTGGGCTTCGGGGTTGCCTGACGGGTTCAGGCCCCTTCATTTCGGCGAGTCGGGCCGGCGCCGGCAACGCAAGCGCCGCATCATGGTAAAGGAGCGGTTACTATCCACAGGCGCGCCGGGGCGGATGCGTCAGCCGAAGCCACCGAGCACTTCCGGGAACTGCACCGCCATCGCCCCCTCTTCCGCCTGCTTGGCGTAGATCTGGTGCATCTTCTTGCCATCATATCGGGCGCGGCGGCGGTGGATATCCTTGCCGAAGAGACCGGCGATCGCGTCAAATCGTCTGGCGAAGCGTTTCATGACGCCGCGTTCGAACGGTATGCGCTGCTCGAAGGACCGGCCCCACGGCGTATCCCTTGCCAGATCGCGCCAGACCGCGAGCGCTTCGAGCTCGACCCCGACCTGGTTGCCCCACGGTTTGCCACCGGCGAAATGGCGGGCCCAAGCCTGGGAGAAGCGAAACTCCCTTGTTCCGAGCGATTGCAGATTCCAGCTTGGATGCATGGTCTGCCATTTGCCCTCGAAGACGACATTGAGGGCATTCTGATCGTTCATCTTGCCAAGGATGGCCGTCTGGCGCGTGCGCTCCAACAGGGCAAGCTCGCGGACAGCAGCCATATCGAAGACGACGACACCGGAGTTGAAGTACGGCGCGCCGGGATGCAGCCCGAGCTTTTGGCGATAGGCCGGGCGAAAATACATATAGTCGTCATGCGCGGCGAGCAGCGGAGCATGCAGCTCTTGCCCGGCCAAGTCGTTGATATCCCTGTTGAAGAGGACGTCACAGTCTGTGTAGGCCATACGGTCATACTGCGCGAAGACCGGGAGCTGATCGGCGAACAGGCGGGTGTAGGCCGCGATGCTGTATGTCCCGAAGCGAAAACCGTAGTTCGTCATGAAATCGGCGACGTCGACCAGTTCGACTTTGCCTTGCAGCAGATGGCGCCCGGCTTCAAGATCAGCTTCGCTCGCGCCGGTATAGAGCAACCAGCCGTCAATCGGCGCGGAGACGTCGATAATGCGACGCGCCGCCAGGCAGGCGTATGGGAAGTATTCTGCATCCGCCGCCAGAAAGAAACACGACTTCACCATCGCCTGCAGCAGCCCCTTATTTTGCCGCGGTGCCTGCCACAAAATGCTTCTCGACGAAAGCCTCGATCGGGCCCATCAGCGAGGCCGCCTCGCGCTTGACCTTGTCGTCGTCCCAAAGCCACCACTGGATAGCCAGAAGTTTCGAGATGATCTCCTCGGAGAACCGGTATCTGATCAGCCGCGCCGGAGACCCGCCGACGATCGCGTAGGGCGGCACGTTCTTGGTGACGACCGCTCCGGCGCCGACGACCGCCCCATCGCCGATCTCGACGCCCGGCAGGATCATCGCGCCATTGCCGATCCAGACGTCGTTGCCGACGGTGATGCCAGCCGGCTTGCTGCCTTTTGCGATCGGTTCCGGCTGCTTCAGCAACCGGCCGTAGATCGGAAACGTGGTTGCGCTGGTGGTCGGGTGCTGGCCGGAGCAGATGAAAAGCACCCGGCCGGCAACCGAGCAGAAGGCCCCGACCCGCAGCGGAGCATCCTGCAAGGGGAAAAGGATCTTTCGCCAGGTTACGCCGTAAGTGTGGCGGCCAACCGTCACATGCTCCGGCAATTTGGAGCGCGCGTCCTTGAACCACCTGGAAATCGACGACATCGGCAACCTCAACCACAGCCCCGCGGCGACATAGCCGCAGATCGGCCGAGCCCACAAGCCAGGGCCGCTTTCATCGGCCACAGGACCTCTTGGAATGCAAGCCACAGTCGGCTAGTGACGGCGAATGTCAAAGCTGGAGAACGCGCACCAACCCATGAAATGTCTGGTCATCAACCTTGACCGGTCAACGGACAGGTTGAACCACGCAACATCAGAGTTCGCCAAGATCGGCGTTGCTTCTGAACGTATTGCGGCGGTCGATGCATCAAAAGAAGCTTTGAATTTCCCTTCCGCGCGCCACCTTACCAAACCGGAGATCGCTTGCTTTCTCAGCCACCGCAAATGCTGGCAGATCATTGCCGACGGTACGGATCAATACTGCGCCATCTTTGAGGACGACGTTGTTTTCAGGCACGATGCCGGAGCTTTTTTGTCCGATGACAGCTGGGTGCCGCGCGATGCAGATGTCGTCAAGCTCGAGACGTTTTTCGGCCAGGTCAGGCTGGGGCGCCTTGCTTCGATTGGAAACGGACATTCGATCGGCCGGCTGGTGGGCGAGCACCTCGGCACGGCCGGCTATGTCATCTCGAAGGCTGCATCTCAAAAGCTGCTTCTGCGCACAACGTATCTCAAAGAGCCGATCGATCTCGCATTGTTCAGCCCGAATTCAATGATATGCGCCCGCAACAATACCTATCAGGTGACACCGGCGCTTTGCGCCCAACACCATTTCCTTTCCGAACGCGACAAGACCCCGACGCTCATCCAGACGGCGCCGCATCACCCCAAAAGCGTGGCCACGAAAATTCGCGGGGAGTTGTCGCGGGTTTTCGCCCATTGCCGAAACGGAACCTTCCGGCGAACCCAAAAAGTTGACCTCGCACTGGGCTGGCCTGACGCGCCTCCGCCTCGCCGATCTTTGTGAGGTCCAGGCGCAAGACCACCGCCGCGGATTGATGCAATTGCTGGCTGCTTGATTTTCTGGCGGCTTCGAGTGAAGGGGATGCAAGGGTCGCCGATTGCCTCGGCAGCCTATGAGACGCAGCATGGCATTCAAACCTATAGCCGATGCGATAAGCAAAAACCGCTTTGCCATCCAGGCAAAGACGCTCCGCAACCATGTCTTCTACAAGATCTTCGAAAGCCGGGGACGCGCATCCGGACGTTTGCTCGCCAAACAGCTGCGCGATGCAAAAGCATCGCGCGTTTGCATCACGATCGCTTTCAACACGCCCTGGGTGATCGACGCCCTGACGAAGGCGTGGGAAATGCGGCCGCCGGGAATGACGCTGGTCGTCGTCGACAATTCGGACAGGATCGATGCCCGAAAGACCATTGCCCGTATCTGCGAGACACGCGGCGTCCCCTATCTTGCGCTGCCGATGCGGGTCGAGAAGCATCTGTCGAGATCGCACGGAACAGCGATCACCTGGGCATTCCACAACATCGTGCGCCATTTGAAGCCGGAGCTCTTCGGCTTCATCGATCACGACTGCTTCCCGGTCGAGCCGTTCGACATCCCATCGCGACTGGAAGGCAAGGCCGTGTATGGGCGCAGGGCATACGGCACCGAAAACCACGTCTACAAGGCCCAGCCGGGCGACCGGCACTGGAACCTGTGGGCAGGCTATTGCTTCTACCGGTTCGCCGCGGTGGCAGACCGCAAGCTGAATTTCGACCCGCGTTTGAATCTCGGCCTCGATACCGGCGGCGCGAACTGGGCAATCCTCTATTCGAAGCTCGATGAAGCGGATGTTTGCGTCGCCACGCTGGAACAGCGGCCGATGGCGATAGCGGGCGCGATCGGGCACCACGAAGTCATCGACGGCGCCTTCTTCCACCTTGCCGGCGTCTCATACCCCGACAGGCCAGGCTATCATCACCGGACGGCGGAACATCGGGAGATGCTTCGCGACTATGTCTGGAACACATATCTGGGCGGGCCGGCCGGGCAGACGGTGAGCGACTTCTGACCTCCGAGGACGCCCCAACCATGCTTAGCGCCTGCCTGGCCGGCGCCGGCATCGCCCAGGTGCTGGAATTCGCCACCCGCGACGAATTAAGCGACGGAAGGCTGATTGAGCTGTTCCCCGACTGGCCCGATGAGTTCTTCCCTCCACGCGATCTACCCTTCGCGGCAGTATCGTACCGCCAAGGTGCGGGCGTTCGTGGAATTTGTCGGGGAGCCGCTGGCGGAGGTTAGATCAGACCCAGAATCAACCTGATCTCTTAAGCAATTGAAAACACTACACTCTACAAACGAGCGCCCCATTCCCGTTTGCATGGGCAAATCCGGATCGCCATGTGACAGCTTACCAGTGCTGTCGCGCAGGTAGCACTTTCGGCATACTTGACTCGCGGCAAACACGGCATGATTTTGCTCACACAGGTTCGTCACGACGGGGTGCAGTGATGACTACCTTTGTGAGATCGGTATTGCTGGCTTTCCTCTTGGTAACAAGCGCGGAACGAGCCGAGGCCGCCATCAAAATCTGCAACAATTTTTCCCAGACCGTCTACTTTGCGATGGCCTATAGCCAGCCAGGTTACGACGAATCCTACATTTCGCGAGGTTGGCTTGTATTGAACCCGAATGGAGGCTGCGATCAATTCGATAGCGCGCTCCACTTGTCCGTGTTTTGGTACTATGCGGAAACCAACCAATATAAAGTCAGCAAACACGTCAAGAACATCAACATGTGGGGCAATGTCCGCCCGGATAAACAGTTCTGGATTGCAACCAACTCTTTTAATTTCATCAACAATCTGAATGAAAAGCCATCGCATCCGGGCGACCCCGGAGCACGCCTGGTCGGCTTTACACGCTCCGTTGAATCGAAGGATTCGGAGCTTGACGAAACGCTGACCATCGAGGCGGACGGGATCAACGTCTCCCAGAGTTTCAGCAGCAATGGCCAGTGACGTGCAAGGTCGGCGACGCTGAACCTCCGGCCATCGGCTTAGAGGGCCGGCGCTGAACCAGTTGCGGGAGAGCTTGTTTGCAGGCAGCGATCTAGCGGTAAAGTCCAGGGTATTTGGCCTTTTCGGTCTGGCAATTTCCGGCCCTCTGGACAGCCATGGCAAACGCTCTTTCATAAGTATGAGCGGCCCTCTTGAATTTAGAGGGATCAGGCGTCAGGCGTTTATCCAGCCCGTCGTACAAAAGGACGGGGACAGTCATGATGGCTTTTCCATCTGCGGTTGGCCTCAGCCGACATCTTTGCATGACACCAATCATATCGCCTGCCATTGTTGCTGCCTTATGCAACTTGTCATCGGCCATCCGAGCCAAGTAATCGATGTTTTTCTGCTCTCCTTGCCCTGCCGAGGCAGCTGATACTGTGCAAAAAAATCCGGCTGCGGCCGTTGTTAGAATACGGTTCAAAAATTGACTCCCCTTTTTTGCAATGAACTCGGCCTCCCGAGCAGGAAGCATACCACTGGCACGAAGTATAGCTTCAAGGGGAGGAATTCAGGGAGCGGGACCGAACTCACTCCCGTATCCGGTCTGCAAAATGGCGATCCCGGCAGGATTCGAACCTGCGACCATCGGCTTAGAAGGCCGGTGCTCTATCCAGCTGAGCTACGGGACCGTAGGCCGGCCGAAGCCGGCTGGTGCGTGTTACGCCTGATGGCGCTCGACTCGTCGGTCAGTGCGTCCAGGGCGTCCTGCGGTCATAGCGGAAATTGTCGGAATAGGAAATCTGCCGGCGCTTGGCTTCCTTCGGCTCTTCGACGCGATAGGCGATCTTTTCCTTCTCGGCATAGGCCACCGCTTCTTCCTTCGTGTCGAAGGTGAGCTTCACCTGGCTCAGCATGTCGCCGGAAGTGGTGTAGCCCATCAACGGGTCGATCTTCTTGCGCTGGGCGGGATCGAATTCCAGCACCCAATGTCCGGTCTTGGCCTTGCCGGACTGCATCGCGGTTTTGGCTGGACTGAAAATGCGCGCGGACATGACCACCTCGTTGCCGCCCGAAACCGGGCACCCATTTTTAGAAGCGCCCGGGCAAGCCGGCTGCCGGCCTGAATGCGCGCGCCAATCCGTCAATACTGTGCAAGCGCGCCGTCGGCAAGGCCGCAAGCTGCCCAACGCTGCAAGCGAGACGCGGAGCCTTGCCCAGGCCTGTTAGCCGGCGTTTGCAAACGCCGCGACACAATGCCTGGCTTGTTGGCAACGCCCGCCTATTCCATTTGCGATGCGAGCGGCATATGTCGGATACGTGGCCGTGCCAATTGAGGCCATGACGATTAAGACCAGAATGGGCATGAAAGCGGAAATCGCGCCGGACTGGAGCGACACACCGACGATCCTCGACGGCGCGATCGTGATCGGCGCGGGCGCGGCCGGGCTTGCCGCAGCACAAGCGCTGATCAGGGCCGGCGTCACAGTTCAAATCCTGGAGCGCGAAGCGCGGCTGGCCGAGCCGTGGCATCGCCGGCACGACAATCTGCATCTCAACACGCATCGCGATCTGTCTTCACTGCCGGGCTTATCCTATCCGGCGGGAACGCCGGCCTTTCCGCACCGCAGCACCGTCATCGGCCATCTCAACGATTTCGCCGAGACACACCGGCTGCCGATCGCCTTCGGCGTGGCCGTCGAGGGCGTGGAGTTCCATGGTGACCACTGGCTGGTGCGCAGCAGCGCCGGGCCGCGCGCGGCACGGCATGTGGTGGTCGCGACCGGGCGCGACCGGCAGCCCTTCATCCCGGCCTGGAAAGGCATGCGGGATTTTTCCGGCCGGATCCTGCATTCCGCCGATTTCGGCCGGGCGAGCGACTATGCGGGCAAAAAGGTGCTGGTGGTCGGAGCCGGCAATTCCGGCTTCGACGTGCTCAACCATCTTGCTGCCGGAACAGAAACTGGGCAGATCTGGCTCGCGGCGCGCAACGGGCCGGCCCTGCTGCCCAAGCGGATCGGCAAGATCGCCGTGCATCGCCTTTCACCATTCATGGCCAGCCTGCCCACCTGGATGGCGGACGCGGCGATGGCGGCAACGCAGCGCCTGGTGTTCGGCGATCTCAGGAAATACGGCCTTCCGCCTGCCCCGTCCGGCGGCGCCAGCCGGCTGGGCTCGGACTATACGGCGATCGCCGCCGACGACGGCGCGGTCGATGCGATCAAGGCCGGACGCATCGCTGTCGTGCCGCAAATAAGCGCGTTCAGGCGCGACGGCGTCATCCTCGCCAACGGCCGGGCGATCGCGCCCGATGTCGTGATTGCCGCCACTGGCTACCGGACCGGGCTGGAGCCAATGCTGGGCGGTCTCGGTGTGCTCGACGCCAAGGGCGTGCCATTGTTCAACGGCGCCGACAGCGACCCGAATCTGCCTGGATTGTGGTTCACGGGGATGCGGCCGAGCATCCGTGGCTGCTTCGCCAATGCCGGCATCCTCGGCGCGGCGATCGCCGGGAAGATCGCCGGTCGCAAGCGCTGAGCGGAAGTTATCCGCTTCGAGGTGGAACGGACGGGTTTGCCGGTCGTTGCCTTTCGGAAGAAAGAAAGGAAACGACATGCCGACACCTCCCGAACTCGAAGCAAAATTCTGGAAGGCCCTTAAGTCCGACATGACGATGATGATCGGCCTGGATGGCTCGAACATTATCCCGCGCCCCATGACGGCGCAGTTGGAAGGCGACGAGAACGGCCCGATCTGGTTCTTCACCGCCAAGGATACGGAATTGGTGCGTGGACTCTCGGGCAGCGATCGGACAACGGCGACCTTCGTCTCCAAGGGCCACGACCTCTTCGCCACCGTGCAAGGCCGGCTTCAGGTCGACAATGACCGGGCGGTGATAGATCGTCTATGGAACCGCTTCGTCGCGGCATGGTTCGAAGGCGGCAAAGACGACCCGAAGCTGACACTTCTGCGCTTTGATCCGGAACAGGCCGAGATCTGGCTCGACGCTTCCAGCGTCGTCTCAGGCATCAAGATGCTGCTCGGCTACGATCCGAAAGAGGAATACAAGGACAACGTCGCCAAGGTTGCCCTGTAGCGCCCCTTGGTTAGCCGAACGGAAGTTTGGAAGCCGCTATTTCTGCATGAAGGCCGCGAAGTTTTCCGTCGAAGTGGCGAAGGCTTCCAAGTTCGATTGCAGCCAGGCTTTGGTTATTCCGCCCGCCAGAGTGGTGCGATAGTTGGCGTAGTATTTTCCGTCCTTGTACTTAACGACGGTAAGCCAACCAGCATTGTCCCAGTCGAATGCATCGAGTGAATCCACCGTCAGAGGCGTCTTGGGAGTCCACCCTCCCGTCTCGGCCAGCAGAGTCTTGCACACCTTCTGGTCATCGCATCCGCCAAGGCTGATGAAGAAATTCTGACCGCCTGAGCCACTCGATACATATTCGCCGGTGCTATCGGACTTGACCAGGGCGCGATAGCCGGCGTCCTGCAGCGCGGTCTTGATGTCGTCCAGCGTGACCTTGGTGAGGACTTCCGGCTTGTCACCAGCCTTGCTGGCGTCTTCCGCGAGCGCGGGCAGACCGGCTAGAACCAATGGAAATGCGAAAGCAACAACGCGTGCGAAGCGTGCCATGCCCAAACCCCCAATTGACCCAGGGGAAAGTCAACAGCAGCCGCTTTTGCTTGTCAACGCATCTAAAGGGACTAGGGGGCATTCCTGCCCGTTCAAAACCGCGGCATCTCACAGACTGTGGATGAGGCTGGTACGGATCGAGACGAAGCTTCCGTTTTTGGGTTGCCTTCCGTTCCCTGGAACCCTATACGCCGCGGGGCGTCGGAGTGTAGCGCAGCCTGGTAGCGCACCTGATTTGGGATCAGGGGGTCGCAGGTTCGAATCCTGCCACTCCGACCATTGCTTCTCCCCATCGAGAACGGGACCTATCTTGCGGGGTGCGTATCGTGGCAGCCGTGGTTGTAGCGATCCTCGACAGGGACAATTGGGACGCCAACACCGACATCATCGTCTTTGTCGATATCTCCCGGCGGCGGCTGACATGGGTGCCGCGCGATCTGTGGTCGGCACTTGTAAGCGACCGCGTCAACGGGGCCTTCGCCAAAGGCGGCGGCAAACTGCTGCTCGACGCGCTGGCGGAACTGGGCTTTGTAGCCCAGAGCTCGGTCTGTCTGCGCCGCGGTGCGACCGAAGCAGCACTTGCCGGCGTCATCGTCCAGGTGCAGGTCCGCCAACCGCTCGATTTCTGGTATCCGCTGACGCCGACTAGCCGCCTCGAGGACGGACGCCAAAAAGTGTCCTTTCGCCCGCCCGCCGAAACGCTTGATGGCGTGCGCCTTCACCAATGGATCGGTGCGCGCACCATGGTCGACGGCAAGGGCACCGACTTCCTGCGGATGGACCGGCAGATCGTGTTCCTGCGCGCGCTCATCAATGACGGGTTCGACTTTCGAGCCGTGCTGCGAGACCCGGACCTGGTCCGCTTCACCGGCCCCGATCCATTGCCGTCGCTGGCGCGCGTCAAGGCCGGATGGCGCATGCAGGTCCACGACTGGGTCGACGACGCCGTCCTCGACGGCAAGATGGTGCTGGTGCCGCGTCCGCCGAAGCCGTGGTGGCGGCGGCAATGGCGCAAGCTGCGGCAGCGCATGTACCGGAAGGAACGGTAAACCCGCCGGGCGAGAACCCCATACCTCGAGCCCGGCGAGCCTACAACCCGATCTGGAACGCGACCGGGACCGGGATCAACCGGCACAGTACGCGTTGCAAGATTGGTGCCCAAGGGGGTTCACCGTTTTTACGGAAACGTCGAACCGCCCTATCTCTTTGTTTTTACACAAGTTCGGACGGAAGACCGCTCACATTTTTCCTGGAGTTGCTCCATGGGGCCGGTCCCATAATGGGACAGGCTACGGCACATGCTCCCATGGATCGACAACCGGCACGCCGGCGGCATGGAACGCGCCGGTGTCGCGCGAGGCGACCTGAAAGCCTTTCGCTGCGGCAATGGCGGCGATGTAGCTGTCGGCAACGGGAAATCCCTTGCCCGCTGCTCTGGCCCTTGCCGCAAGGCTGGCATAGCGCCGCGCGGCTTCCGCGTCGAAGGCCAGAATGCGCTGATCGAACGCCGCGCAGATACCGGCGAAAGTTTCCGCCAGACTATTTTTGCGCCTCCCCGCCGGCATCACCTCGATGCCGAAGAGCACCTCGGCAAGTGTCACACTGGAAACATACAACGTCTCGGCGACCTGCTCATCCAGCCAAGCCAGGACCGGAGGATGAGGTTGCGGTCTCATCACCTCCGAAACGACATTCGTATCCAGGAGGATCATTTGAATTTCAGTGGTTTGGCCGGGCTTTTGTCACGAGATTGTCCCAGGGCCTCGACGTCCTCGTCCGTCACGCCTGCACGGCGCGCAATGCCGGACAAAAGCGTGCCCAATCTGACACGGCCTTCCGGCCGAACCGCATCCTCAAGGATGGCGCGAATTTCCGCCTCCGTGCTGCGGCCGTTGATGGCCGCGCGCACGCGCAGGGCGCGGTGCGTTTCCTCGGGAAGATTTCTGATCGTTACGGCTGTCATTGATATCAATCCGACTACATTGATATCACCAATCGATGTCACGCGTTGGCCGGTCAGCTGAGCCATTCAAGCACGGCTCGAGTTATCTCTCGCTTCCCACTCCGTGGCCGGTCTAGACTTCCCGACAAAAGAGGGATTTTCCATGCCTGGTCTGGAGGCTTTGCTGTCGCTGGTCGGCCCGGCCTTCCTGGCCTATTACGGCTTTACGGTTCCGATCATAGTGGTGTGGGCAATCCTGTGCGCCGCCCTGTGGATCTGGAACAACCGGCCGAGCAAGAGGCAGGCCGCCGCCCGGTCCTGGCCGGCCAGCCTGACGTTCTTCGTTGTCGTCGCCGCCTGCTATGTGGCGGCGCATACCGGGGTCTATCTGCTGGCCCGGCATCTGGCCAAACTGTGGGCGGTGTAGGGCAGCAGCCTAGATATCGAACTCGCCCTGCCCTTCGTCCATGGCGCTGACGGTTTCGGCGGCCAGAGCGCGAGTGATCGGCGTCTTGCGCTCGAGTGCCGCTCGGTCGAGGCGTTCCACCACGCGCATGGCGGTGCCGAGCGAACGCTCGATGCGGCGCACCAAATACTGCACCACATGCGGCTCGACCTCGACCTGACGGTCGGCAAAGAGTTTTGTGATGACACCGGCAAGCAAGAGGTCGTCCGGCTCGTGGATCTCCACCGTCGCCGCCGCCTTGAGGCGCGAGATGAGGTCGGGCAGCATCACGCGCCAGGCGGACGGGAACCGCTTGGCGGTCAAAAGCAGCGTCGAGCCGGCGCCGCGCACTGCGTTGATCAGGTGGAACAGGCCCGGCTCGTCGATCGGTCCCTTGTCGATGTCGTCGATCAGCGCCGGCCCGGAACCCAGCCCGGCAATGTGCTCGTCGATCCGCGCCGGATTAATGGCAAGGGCATGCGCCCGTTCCTGCCAGATCCGGGCCAGATGCGTCTTGCCGGAACCCGGCGGGCCGGCAAGCACGATCACCGGCGAAGGCCAGTCCGGCCAGCGGTCGATCAGCGAGGCCGCCTGCGCATTGGCGCCGGAGACGACGAGCTCGTCGCGCGAATAGCCGGTGCCGTGGCCGAGATCGAGCGGCAGCTGGCGCGGTGTGTCTGCTGTCTGGGCAGCCATTTCAGCCCCGCGTCGAGCGGTGGCCGCCGCCGCGATCGGCGGGCAGCGGCGGCACGGGTTCGGTCACGTGGCCCTTGTAGAGCGGCGATTGCAGATAACGGCTGATGGCGAAGCGCACCAGCACCGCGATCGCCGCCGAGGCCGGCACGGCGATCAACAGGCCGACGAAGCCGAACAGCGCGCCGAAGGCAAACAGCGCGAACATCAGCCAGACCGGATGCAGGCCGACGCTCTTTCCGACCAGCCGGGGCTGCAGGATGTTGCCCTCGATGAACTGGCCGACGAAGAACACGCAAGCCACCGCCACGATCATCTCCCAGCTCGGCCAGAACTGGACGAAGGCCACGCCGACGGCGAGCACCAGCCCGGTCAGCGAGCCGACATAGGGGATGAAGGAGATCAGCCCGGCGAAGAAGCCGATGAGGATGGCGAAGTTCAGGCCGGTGAGCGTCAGGCCCGTGGCATACATGGCGCCGAGAACCAGGCAGAGCGTGCCCTGGCCGCGCACGAAGCCGGCGGTGGCGGTGTTGATGTCGCGCGCCAGCCTCCGCACGGTCTCGACATGGTCGCGCGGCACCCAGCCGTCGACCTCGGCCACCATCCGGTCCCAGTCGAGCAGCATGTAGAAGGCGACGACCGGGGTGACGACGAACAGGCTGACCACCGAGACCAGCGCGACGCCCGAGCTCCAGATCGAGGTGAAGACGGTGGTGAGCAGGCTGAAGCCGGAGGAGAGCAGCGAATTCAACCCGTCGCGCAGGCTGCCGGCGTTGACGCCGAAGCGCTGCTCCAGCCATTTCGGGTCGATGCTGGTGATCAAAGACTGCAGGCGGGTCAGGTATTCCGGCAGCTTGCGGCCGAAATCGGCCATCTGCGTCGTCAGCACCGGCACCAGGATGACGAAGGCCAGCACCACCACGACGATGAAGGCAAAGAGGATCACTACCGTCGCCATCAGCCGCGACAGGCCGAGCCGCTGCAGCCAGTCGGCGACCGGATCGAGGAAATAGGCGAGCACCATGCCGGCCACGAAAGGCAGGAGGATGTTCGAGAAGAGGTAGAGGAAGAGCGCCAGGAATACGGCCGTGCCCAGCCAGAAGAAGACCTGGCGGCGAAGCCCGGCCGAGCCATCGTCAGCCGCCATCACCGCACCTTCATCGTCAGGCGCCCGTGCCGGAGCCGCCCGACCTGCCGTTGCCCGACCTGGTGTCGCCGGTTTGGGAGTTGCTCGTCCGGGAGCCTTCGCCATAGCCACTCATATGCCTTAGCCAAGCCACGAGATAGGCTGCGGCCGAAGCCACGGTCAAGACCCCGGTCAGGAATATGAGCGCGGTCCGCAGCGGGCCAAGATGCACGGAGAAGGCAAGTTCCCCCAGCACGAGCGCGGCGAGCACGATCTGCGCGGCGGTGTTGGCCTTCGACACATAGAGCGGCTTGACCTCGACCGGATGGCTCATGACGCTCGACAAAAGCACCGCGCAGACGATCAGGCCGTCGCGCGAGACCATGGTCACCACCAGCCACAGCGGCAGCTCGCCGGCAAAGCCCATGACGACGAAGACGGTGACCAGCAGAAGCTTGTCGGCGACCGGATCGAGATAAGCGCCGAGCCTGGAGAACTGGTTGAAGCGACGCGCGATGAAGCCATCGACGCCATCGGAGATGCCGGCGACGAGGAAGCCGGCGAAGGCCCAGCCCCAAAGCGACTGCAGCATCGCCAGCACTACCGCGGGCACGAGCAGCAGACGCATGATCGTAATCATGTTGGGGATGGTCAACCGCATGTCCCGTCGTGTTCTTGTTGGGAAAAAGATGATGGAGATGGGAAGTGGGCGCAAGTGGCGCAGGCACCTCGCCCACTTTCCACGGTTTTGTCGGTTGGGATGGCCGTCATCCTTGCCCGGCGAAACCATTCATGCGAAGAGCCCGCAAGGACAAACAGGGACGAGCCGACAATGAGCAAGGGCGACCAGGCCGCGCGCAAGAACGGGCTCACCTATGCGGAGGCGGGCGTCGACATCGATGCCGGCAACCTGATGGTCGAGAAGATCAAGCCCTTGGTGCGCGCCACGCGCCGACCCGGCGCCGACGGCGAGATCGGCGGCTTCGGCGGGTTGTTCGACCTGAAGGCCGCCGGCTTCACCGATCCGGTGCTGGTCGCCGCCAATGACGGCGTCGGCACCAAGCTCAAGATCGCCATCGACGCGGGAAAACACGACACGATCGGCATCGACCTCGTCGCCATGTGCGTCAACGACATCGTCGTGCAGGGCGCCGAGCCTTTGTTCTTCCTCGACTATTTCGCCACCGGCAAGCTCGACCCGGACCAGGGCGCGGCGATCGTCGGCGGCATCGCCGAAGGCTGCCGGCAGGCCGGTTGCGCGCTGATCGGCGGCGAGACGGCGGAAATGCCCGGCATGTATCACGACAAGGACTACGACCTGGCCGGCTTTGCCGTGGGCGCCGCCGAGCGCGGCCAGCTCTTGCCGACCGACGACATCGTCGAGGGCGACGTGCTGCTTGGGCTGGCCTCCTCCGGGCTGCACTCCAACGGCTTTTCGCTGGTGCGCCGCATCGTGGCGACGAGCGGCCTTGCCTGGAGCGATCCGGCGCCGTTCAGCGACGAAGCGACGCTGGCCGAAGCGTTGCTCGAACCGACGCGCATCTATGTGAAGTCGATCCTGAAGGCGATCCGCAACACGCATGGCATCAAGGCGCTGGCCCACATCACCGGCGGCGGTTTTCCCGAAAACATCCCGCGCGTGCTGCCCAAGGATTTTTCGGCTGAGCTCGACCTCGAAGCGATCGAGGTGCCGCCGGTGTTCTCCTGGCTGGCGAAGACCGGCGGCGTGGCGCCCGAAGAAATGATGCGCACCTTCAATTGCGGCATCGGCATGATCCTCGCCGTAGCATCCGGCCAGGCGGCGCAGGTGGCGGCGGTGCTGCAGGAAGCCGGCGAGACGGTGACGCCGATCGGCCGCATCGTGCCGCGCCGCGACGCCGGCGTCATCTACAGGGGCTCGATCGGCCTATGAGCAGGAAACGCACTGTCGTCCTGATCTCGGGGCGCGGCTCCAACATGACAGCACTCATCGCGGCGGCCAGCGACCCGGACTATCCGGCCGAGATCGTCGGCGTCATTTCCGACCGGGCGAATGCCGCCGGCCTCGGCATCGCGCAGTCGCGCGGCGTCGCCACGAAGGTGATCCAGCGCGCCGACCATCCGAGCAAGGACGCGCATGACGCCGCGATCGACGCGGCGCTCACCGGCTTCGGCGCCGAGATCGTCGCTCTGGCCGGTTATATGCGCATCCTCGGCCGTGGCCTGGTCGAGAAATGGCAAGGCCGTATGGTCAACATCCACCCTGCCCTTTTGCCGGCCTTCAAGGGCCTGGACACGCATGCGCGGGCCTTGCGCGCGGGCGTGCGCATCCATGGCTGCTCGGTGCATTTCGTGACGCCCGAGATGGACGAAGGCCCGATCATCGCGCAGGCCGCCGTGCCGGTGATGGTCGGCGACAATGAGGACACGCTGGCCGCCCGCGTGCTGAAGGCGGAACACCGGCTCTATCCGCTGGCGCTCGGCCTCGTCGCCGAAGGCAAGGCGCGGATGGAAAAGGGCCACGCCGTGCTAGCGCATTTCGCCGACGACGCCGACAACGCCACCTCGGTGGTGATGGCGCCCGACCCGCTGCGCGAAGAGCGAGACCTAGAGCATTTGGCGCGGATCACGCCTTAAGGGGCTGCTTTCAAAATCGGAGGCGATATGCGCGGCAAATCCGCCGTATTAGGCTTGCTCCTGGTATCTACAATCGTCGCCACAACGCCGGGTGCAGCGGTGGCGGAGCAGTCAGGTTCGTGGACGGTCACCGGCAAGTGCAAAAGGCTGATTGTCAGAAACGAGAAACTAACCGAAGCCTGCACAGGCGAAGTGACGCAGATAAGGAATGCCGACGGCACGGTCACCTTCCGGTTTTCGGACGGTCGGAATTGGCTCCTGTTTCGCGGCAAGCAGGCAAGCATCAGACTGCTACGTGGCTACAAGACCGTTATCGACTTGGATGGCGTTGCTTTTGGAAAGATCGGCGCCGAACCCTTGTTTCAAGAGTTGGCCAGTGCCGCTTGCAATTACGCCGCTCCCTACCGGGGTGAGGCCTACATAAGCTGCAGCGCGATCTTAAATTTTCAGATGTGGGCCGCCACCATTGAAACAGACGGCCGACTTCCAATACCCGACAACGAATACATCCCGCCAACCCTGTCGGCGCCCTGAGCCTATGTGAATGAAACAGCTGCTCATCCTGCGCCACGCCAAGTCGAGTTGGGACGATTCTTCCCTGGCCGATTTCGACCGGCCGCTCGGGCTACGCGGGCAAAAGACCGCGCCGTTGATGGGGTGCGAGTTGGCGCGGCGCGGCTGGCTGCCGGATCTGGCGCTGGTGTCGCCGGCGTTGCGCACCCGCGATACTTGGCGGCTGGTTTCGACGGAGTTGCCCAAGCATGTGCCGGCGCAGTTCGCCGAGGAGCTTTACGAGGCGGCGGTCGGGATGATCCTGGCACGCATACGGCAGGCCAAAGCGGAGAGCCTGCTGGTGATCGGCCACAATCCCGGCCTGCAGCATTTTGCGCTACGGCTGGCCGGCGCGGGGTCGGACGAAAGCGTGTTCAAGACCATCGAGGCGAAATTCCCGACGGCAGCGCTTGCGCGGTTCACGGTCGTGGGCGATTGGGCGGAGCTCGATTTCGGCGGAGCGCGGCTGACGCATTGCATCAGGCCGAAGGATCTGGGATAGGCGCCGACGCGCCCAAACGCGAAGCGGCGGGTCTGACCCGCCGCCTGAGCATTCCAAGTGCGAAAAATCAATTGCCCCAATTGCCCTGACCTGGGGTCGGCCAGGCCTTGGAACCGGCGGCGCCGGTCGTCATATCGGTGTCGACATTGGCTGGCTTGGCCATTTCATGCTTGCCGACCGAAGCCGTGTAGGCCCGGTCGACATTGACAGTCGGCTGGCTGTTGGCATCGGGATCATAATGGTCGCTGCCGGCGAAGGCGGTACCCATGGCGAGAAGCATTGCGGTAGCGGTGAGAGCGATCCTTGTCACGTTCGTTGTCCTTGTTGCTAGTCGTTTCATTGCGGCGGCCCTTGGGAGGATGGCTCCGCTGCCGACAAGACCCGCGGCGTCCGGGATTTATTCCCGGGCAGGTCCGCTTTTCGAGCGGCCGCGGCAGCGTCAGCTCACATCTCGCCCATAAAAAGACAAACGATTACAAATGCTTGTGATACAAATACTCGTGAAACCGATTTGATGTCGCCCGGTTCCACAAAAGCAGAGCGGCGGGACAAGCCCGCCGCTTTGAGGTCTGTTTGAACAGAACCGTTTAGTGGTTGCCGAACAGGTCGTGGTTGGCGCCCGCGACGACCGGCTTCTGAGCGTCCGCATCCGACTTCTTGATCGAAGCGGTGAACGAGGTATCGACCGAGGCGGCTGGTTGGTTGTTGTTGGACGGGTCGTAGTGGTCCGAGCCGGCGAAAGCGGCGCCGGTGGCAACGAGCAGAGCGGCGGCGGTAAGAGCGATCTTGGTCATTTCAGTTACTCCAGATTTGAGGTTGATGGTCAGTTCTGGTCAGGACAGGAACCGAGTCAGTGGTTGCCCCAGATGCCCTGGCCGGATTCCGGCTGGTTCTGGGCAGGCGTGATCTTGAGGTCGCGCTGCTCGAACTTGCGGATCGAGCCAGTGACGGTGCGGTCGACATTGTCCGAGGACTGCGTGACGGCCTGCTGGTTGTTGTTGGCCGGGTCATAGTGATCCGAGCCGGCGAAAGCAGCGCCCGTGGCAACGAGCAGGGCAGCGGCGGTAAGAGCGATCTTGGTCATTTCAGTTACTCCGGATTCGAGTTTGTTGGTCTGTGGGTCAGGATGGGGCCGGCTTAGCGACCCCAGATGCCCTGGCCGGATTCAGGCTGGTTCTGAGCAGGCGCGATGTGGAGGTCGCGCTGTTCGAACTTGCGGATCGAGCCGGTGATCGAATGGTCGACATTGCCAGCAGGGGCGGAAACGGCCGGCTGGTTGGCATTGGGGTCAAAATGGTCGGAACCGGCGAAAGCAGCGCCCGTGGCAACCAGAAGGGCAGCGGCAGCGGTAAGAGCGATTTTGGTCATTTTAAGTACTCCAGATTCTAAAAGTCTTGTCCGTCTAGTGGCGTGCCTTGATGGAAATTCGCGTCGCTCGGACCACCCCGAAATGGGTCTGCCCTGCTGCTGGTTCCAATCACGAAAATGTGTGAACCGAACCGTTCGGTTCGATCTTGAAATTACGTGAACGACGCGGCGGCCACATTCTTCTTGTTTGATATCAAATACTTAAAATGAGACTGCGCGATATCACGGCTGATTTCAGTGCACCGTCGTTCACCGGAGTTACACGAACCGTCAACATAAATTGAACCGAACGGTTCGGTTTTATCGCTTGTCCGACCGATGAGGCTGCTCGACAGCCGCCCTGCCCTCTTTGGGGCCAGTGTTTGCCATGCGGGCGGATCGATACTATCGGTTGCTTCGAGGGGCCAATCAGGGTGCTGCCCGCCGCATGCGGCGAAGCCGACGCCATCGAGGGAGGACAGCGACGGACGATGCGGCTGTTGCTTGTCGAGGACAATCGCGAACTGGCCGATTGGCTGGGCAAGACGCTGCGCCAGGCGAGCTATGTCGTCGACGTCGTGCATGACGGCGAGGATGTCGAGCATGCGCTTGCCGCCGGCGACCACGCTTTGATCATCCTTGACCTGGCCCTGCCCCGCATGGGCGGCATGGAGGTGCTGAAGCGGCTGCGCGCCCGCGGCAATGCCGTGCCGGTGATCGTGCTTACCGCCAATGCCAGCCTCGACGGCCGGGTCAAGGGACTCAACGAGGGCGCCGACGACTATCTGGCCAAACCCTTCCAGATCGAGGAACTGGAGGCGCGCATCCGCGTCCAGCTGCGCCGCGCCAACGACCGCACCGCGCCGGTCATCGCCTGCGGCGATCTCGTCTTCGACACCAACACGCGGCTGTTCTCGCTTTCAGGCGAAGCGCTGTCGCTGACGCCGCGCGAACATGCGGTGCTGGAGCAGTTGGTCGTCAAGGCCGGGCGCACGGTGAGCAAGGCGCAGTTGTCGGCGGCGATCTACGACTTCGAGACCGACGCGGACCTGAGCGCCATCGAGATCTATGTGCATCGCCTGCGCAAGAAGCTTGAGGGATCGCGGGTTCAGATCGCCACCTTGCGCGGCCTCGGCTATCTGTTGCGCCATGAAGATTAGCAGCCTTCGCCTGCAATTGCTGGCTTGGGTGGTGCTGCCGCTGGCAGCATTGGCCGCTGTCAATTTGTGGACCAGCCAGCGCAATGCGCTGGCGACGGCCGATCTCGTCACCGACCGCATGCTGGTCGGCTCGGCGCGCGCCATCTCCGAGCAGGTTGCAATGGTCGACGGCACGCTCGACGCCACGGTGCCGCCGGCGGCGATCGAAATGTTCGACACCGGCGACCGCGACAGCGTCTATTACCGCGTCGAGACGGCGAACGGCCGGCTGCTGACGGGCTATCCCGATCTGCCTCAAGCGCCGGCGCGCGGCAGTCTCGAGGCGCCGTACCGCGATCACCCGCTGCGCCTCGCGACGCTCAGCCATGCGGTGATCGGCGCCGGCGCGGATTCGCCGATCAGGGTCACCGTCGGCGTGACGCTTGCCGGGCATGACGCCATGGTCAAGCGCCTTTGGCTCAGCGCCTTTGCCCAGCAATTGGCCCTGGTCGTGATTGCCGGCGTGTTCGTGCTGCTTGGGTTGCGCCGCGGGCTGGCGCCGCTGATCCGGCTACGCGACGCGGTGCGCTCGCGCAGCCGCAGCGATCTCGAGCCGGTCGAGATCGCGGGCGCGCAAAGCGAGATCCGCCCGCTGATCGAGGCGCTCAACGCCTATATGGAACGCGTGCGCGGGCAGATGGCGGCGCAGCGCCGCTTCATCGCCAATGCGGCGCATCAGTTGCGCACGCCGCTGGCGCTGCTTTCCACGCAGGCGAGCTATGCCTTGCGGGAAAACGCCGCCGACCAGCGCCAGCAAGCGCTGGTGGCGCTGCAGGCAAGCTCCGGCAAGCTGGCGCGGCTGGCCGAACAATTGCTCACGCTGTCGCGCGCCGAGCCCGGCAGCCGGCGGCCGCGCGCCGACTTAGTCGACCTCACCGAAGCCGCCCGCCATGTGCTGGAAGCCCAGGCGCCCACCGCGATCAAAAGCGGCATCGACCTCGGCCTGGAGGAAACCGGACCGGTGCCGGTGACAGGCGACGGCACGATGCTGCGCGAGATGATCGTCAACCTGGTGGACAACGCGCTGCGCTACACGCCGGCCGGAGGCAGCGTCACCGTCAAGCTGGCGGCGATCGATGGCGAAGCCCTGCTCACGGTCACCGACAGCGGTCCGGGCATTCCGGCAGAAGAGTGCGAGCATGTCTTCGAGCGCTTCTACCGCCTCGCCGGCTCAGCTGAGGACGGCAGTGGCCTCGGTCTCGCCATCGTGCGCGAGGTGGTCGAAAATGCCGGTGGCAGCGTCACGCTGGGCGACGCTGCCACGGGCGGACTGAAGGTTGAGGTGCGGCTGCCGCTGGCTTGAGGAACTTCATGCGCCGGAGCGTGACTTGGCGGCGATCGCGTTGATGTGCTTAGAAAGATTTCGACGCACCTGCTCGGCCGTCAGAAGTTTCTCCGGATGGGCGCGCGCGTCCTGCATCGTTGGCAAGACTTCCTCGCGCAGCCAAGTCTCGCATGATTGTGTCGTCATTGCCCGTCATAGCAAACCGCAGGACTTTGTCATAACCTCTACCAAAGCAACGGATCTCGCACACCGATTTGCATGATCTGCAGAATGATCACGCCCCCTGCTCGTTGAACGGCGCCGGGCGCCACTTCACCACATAGTTCTCGAAGCGGGTGATCAGGAACTCCACCACCAGCGCCATCACCGCAAGGATGATCATGGCGGCGAAGACGCCGTTGGCGTTGAAAGCGCCCTGCGCGGTCGAGATCAGAAGGCCCATGCCTTGCTTGGCGCCGAGGAATTCGCCGACCACTGCGCCGACCAGCGCGAAGCCGAACGAGACATGCAGCGAGGCGAGGATCCAGCTCATTGCCGACGGGATGATGACCGAGGTGGTGATCTGGAACGGCGAGGCACCGAGGATCTGGGCATTGGCGATCATCGCCCTGTCGGCCTCGCGCACCCCCTGGAAGGCGTTGGCGAAGACGACGAAGAACACCATGACCACGGCCAGCGCCACTTTCGAGGCCATGCCCAGCCCAAGCGCAATGATGAACACCGAGCCCAGCACCACCCGAGGCACCGAATTGGCGATCTTGATGTAGATCGAAAAGACGTCGGCCAAGAGCTTGTTGCGGCCAAGCACGATGCCGGCGGCAATGCCGCCCAGGGCACCGATCACGAAGCCGAGGAAGGTTTCCTCCAGTGTCACATAGATCTGCAGCCAGAGCGGCCCCTGCGAGGTGCCCTCCGTCACCCAGGACCAGATCTGCTCCCAGATGCCCGACGGGCTGGCGAAGAAGAACGGGTCGATGATGTTGTAATCGGCGCCGAGTTCCCAAAGGCCGAGGAGGGCCACGAGGATGGCGAGCCGCAGGCCGATGACGAGCGTGTGGCGCTTGCGCAGCCGCGCCCTCGCCTGCGCCTCGGCGACGACGATCGAGGTGGCGCGGGCGGCTGCCTGTTCGGTTGGAGAGATGGCGGTCATGCTGTTTCCTCCCTCAATGGCTCGCCTGCAGGCCCTGACTCTGACCGAGCTGCACTTCCTCGCGCAGGTCGTTCCAGATCACCTTGGCGATCTCGATGAATTTCGGGTCGTAGCGGATGTCGGCCATGACGCGCGGGCGCGGCAGGTCGATGCGGTAGACGCTCTTGACCGTGCCGGGGCCGGCGGTGAGCACATAGACCTTGTCGGCCAGCGCCACGGCTTCCTCGAGATCATGGGTGACGAAGACGACCGAGGCTTTCTGATCCGACCAGAGGCCAAGCAGTTCATCCTGCATGGCGGTGCGGGTCTGCATGTCGAGCGCGCTGAACGGCTCGTCCATCAACAGGATCTTCGGCTGGTTTATGAAGGTCTGCGCCAACGCGACGCGCTTGCGCATGCCGCCCGAAAGCTGGTGCGGATAGTGCTTTTCGAAGCGGGCAAGGCCGACGCGGGCGATCCAGTCGCGCGCCTTGTCATAGGCTTGCGCCTTCGGCGTGCCGCGAAACAGCGGCCCGGCGGCGACATTGTCGATGACGCTGCGCCAGGGAAACAGCGCGTCGGCCTGGAAGACGAAGCCGATGTCGCGGCTGATGTCGGTGACCGGATTGCCCATGACGCGGACATTGCCGGTGGTGGGCCTGAGCAACCCGGTGACGAGGTTGAGCGTCGTCGACTTGCCGCAGCCGGTCGGCCCGACGACGCAGGCGAACTCGCCTCGCGCCACCGTCATGGTGAAATCGCGGATCGCCGTCATCATGTGGCCGTCGGGCGTAACGAAGCGCAGCGTCACATCATCGATGGCGATGGCGGCATCGGCCGGCGGCGCGGCGTGAGACAATTTCTCGGCCGCCATGGTCTGCAACTGCATGGCATACTCCTGTCGCGGTGTGCGGGATGTGCGCGGCTTAAGCTGTTGGGCTCGTAGGGCCCGGCATCCGGAAACGCGCCGCTGCCAGATTGATTCAGGCAAGCGGCGCAAGCTGTTGTTTTTCAACAGGCGACGGAAGACCCGCGCCCGTCACGCAAGGCTACTTGTTGGCGGCGTCGACGAAGGCCGTCGTGTAGGTCTTGGACAGGTCGATCTGCTTGCCCTGCAGGCTTTTCGAGAAGGTGGACAGAACCTTGAGCACCGTCTCCGGGCCATCGGCCGGCATGCGGCCGTCGGGGGTGAACTGCGCCTTGCCCCCGGCGAGGCCCTGAACGTAGAGGTCCTTGTTGCCGGCGTAATAGTCCTTCGGCATCTTGTCGGCGATCTCTTCGGCCGAATGGGTGGCGATGAACTTCATCGTCTTGACGAAGGCGTTGGCGAGCTTCTGCGCCTCTTCCTTGTGGTCCTCGATCCAGGCGGACTGGACATAGAAGGACGCCGCCGGATAGTCGCCGCCGAGTGCGGCCTTGGTCTTTTCCGGCGTGCGCATGTCGACCAGCACGCTCGCCTCGCCGGTCTTGAGCAGTTGCCCGATGGTCGGCTCGGTGGTCATGCCGGCCTGGATCTGATCCTGCTTGACGGCGGCGATGAAGGTGTTGCCGGCGCCGACCGGCAAGAGCGTGTAGTCGCCCTGCTTCAGGCCGTTGCGGATGGCCAGATATTGCGTCAGGAAATCGGTCGAGGAACCGAGGCCGGTGACGCCGAGCGTCGCGCCCTTGAAATCGGCCGGCGACTTGATCTCCGGGTGCTTTGCCGAAACCAGCTCGACCTCGCCGGGCGCCTGGCTGAACTGGACGATCGACTGGATGTACTTGCCCTTCGACTGCAGGTCGACGGTGTGGTCGTAGAAGCCGACGACGCCCTGCACGGCGCCCGCCAGCAATTCGTTCTCGGCCTCGACGCCGGCGCGGGAGTTCACCAACTCCACGTCGAGCCCTTCGTCCTTGAAGTAGCCGAGCTGCTGAGTGAGCACGGCCGGCAGATAGATCTGCTTTTCCATGCCGCCGACGATGATGGTGATCTTGTCGGCGTGAGCCGCCGATGCGCCCGCTGCGACCATGGCCAGCGTCAGCGCCACAGAGCTCAGGGCGCGCTTAGAGATGAAACCGGTCACGAAACTTCCTCCACCTGGGCGACGCGTCGCGCCGCATTTCCTCCTGCCGGCCACTCCCAGCCGGTTCGTGGCGATCGCCACAAGGCCGTCATGACATAGCCAAGCTTTCAGCTGGCTTTCAGCCATTTTGGCGGCTGCGGAAAACGGAAAACGGCGAATTCGCCTGTTACGGCGCGGCAAGACCCAGCACATCGCGCATGTCATACTCGCCGGGTCGCCGTCCGGCGACCCACAGCGCCGCGGCAATCGCGCCGCGGGCGAACATCGAGCGGTCGCCCGCCGCATGCGAGAGCGTGAGCACCTCGCCGTCGCCGAGGAAGCTGACGCTGTGCTCGCCGACGACGCTGCCGCCGCGCAGCACGGCAAAGCCGATCTCGCCGGCCAGGCGCGGGCCGATAAGCCCGTCGCGGCCGCGCTTCGCCACATTGTCCAGCCTGACGCCTCGGCCGCGCGCGACCGCCTCGCCCAGCATCAGCGCGGTGCCCGACGGCGCATCGACCTTGAAACGATGATGCGCCTCCAGGATCTCGATGTCGCAATCGTCGGCGACGAGCGCCCGCGCCGCCTGTTCGACCAGGCCGGTCAGCATGTTGAGCCCGAGCGAATAGCTGCCGGAGCGCACGATGGCGATCTTCTTCGCGGCGTCGGCAATGGCTTCCAGCTCGGCGGCGTCGAAACCGGTCGAGCCGACGACCAGCGCCGGGCCGCCGCGCGCCGCGCAGGCCTCAGCCACCTCAGCCGAAGCGGCCGGCGTGGTGAAGTCGACGACCACATCGGCAAGCGCCAGCGCCTCGTCGCGCCCGACCAGCCCCTCGCCCGTGCTGCCTGGGCGGTGGAAGCGGGCAACGAGCTCCAGCCGCGGATCGGCAGCGATAGCCTCCGCCATTTGCAGGCCCATGCGGCCGAGCGCGCCGGCGATGGCAATCTTGAGCGGCTTGGGCATGGCGTATCCTGCTGAAAGCGAGTCGAAACAACCGTCTAGCATACCGGCTTGGCAAATTGATTCAGGCGCGGCGAAAGGCGTTTGGGCCAGATCGAATGACGCCTTAGTCTTTGTCTTGATGCATGTCGTTGTCCCAGAACCGCTGCACACTTCTGGGCGACATGCATTAGGCGAATGTGAAGCACCGCACTCATCAGCGCCTGCACGATGTGCTAGTCAGATCGTCGTGTCCGGCCGCGACGCGCCGCCTGGACCTGTGTCCGAGGGGGGCACCCATGCTGCGGCCAATTCATGTCCTGGTTCTTTCCTGTCTTCCGTTGATGCCGTTTTCCGGCGCGGCGTTCGCTGCGCAGCAACCCGCCGACAAATCCGACGATGCGGCCAAGAAGGCGGCGCTCGACGCGGCGAAGAAGGCCGCGCTCGCCGAAGCGATCAGCATCTGCGACAAGGGGGCGGCGGTGCCGCTCGACCCTGAGGCCAAGGCGCCGCCGGTTCAGTATGGCGAGCTCTTTCCGCAGGATTTCGACCTCAGCAAGCTCAAGGTCTTGGCCGACAAATGCCAGGCGGCGATGCTCGGCGCGCCGCAGGAAAAGCGGCTGACGCTTGAATGGCTGCGGGTCCAAGTCGCGCTTAACGACAAAGGGCTGCCCTGGCTCCTCCCGCAGATCAAGCTCCTGGCCGACGGGGGCAGTCCCGAGGCGAATTACCTGCTCTACGAATATTTCTCGGTGCATCGCAACGACGGCGCGGATGCCGGTCCGCCGCTGGTCTCGCGCGAGGCGGCGCTCGACGCCTTGCGGAAATCCGCCGATGCCGGCCATCTCACCGCCCTGTGGACGTTGCTCAACCAGTATGGCAGCGGGCCGTTGCTGCGCCGTGACGCGCGCAAGGCGGTCGAGACCGCGCGGCGCATCGTCGACGCGCCGGCACAGGGCCAGTCGCCCGGCGAATGGGATGCCCGGATCCGCGCCGCCATGCCGATGCTGATTGCGCAAGCGACGCTGGAGAAGGACGGTTTCACCAGCGACGAACAGAAAAAGGCCTTTGACGCCGTGGAGGCCGATGCCAAGGCCGGCACCAACAGCTCCGGACGATCCGTTATCGCCTATATCACGGCGCTGCGGCTCGGCCGCGGAACAGAGCAGGACGCGGCGAAGGCCAGGCAGTTGCTGGAGGCGCGGATCGGCAGCGACCAATATGCCATTCCGGTGCTGGCCGACATGCTGGCCAAGGGCGAAGGCGGCCCGGCCGACGGCAAGCGCGCCATCGCCGTGCTGCGCGCCGCCACCAAGAACGTCGCCGACGCCGGGCCGATGCTCGCCGGCCTGCTCATGGACGGCAAGATCGTCGGCCGCCAGCCGCGGGAGGCGATCCAACTGCTCAATGCCTCGTGGGATCTCGACGCCGGCATCAGGCTTGCGGGCATCCTCCCCGACTATGACGGCATTCAGGTCGACAATCCCGAACAGCTGATCGCGCGCCTGAGCGATGCCGCGGTTGCCGGCGAGCCAGGCGCCGGGCTGGCGCTGGCGCGGCTGCAGCTCTCGGACGACCAGCAGTTCAAGAGCGAGGACGTAGCGCGCGCCATGCTGAAGCCGCTGGCCGACGCAGGCGACCGCGATGCGCTCTGGCTCTACGCTTCGACGCAATACGCCAATCTCGATTCGACCAGCTACCGGCCGTCGCGCCGCGACGACGGCTTGAGCGACGACGAGCTGAAAGCGCTGATCGTGGAAGGCGAAGGCAAGAAGGAAGCGCAGGCCTATCTGCTGCAGGCAAAGCTCTTGCGCAAAGGCGTGGTCTACGAGCAGGATGACGCCAAGGCGACCGCGATGCTGATCAACGCCGCCAATCTCGGTAGCGTCGAAGCCATGGTGCTGCTTGGCGACGCCTATGACGACGGGCTCGGCATCGATAAGAACCCGCGCGAGCGGCTACATGCCTGGCGCGAGGCGGCGCGGCTCGGCTCGCTCAAGGCCAAGGACAAGCTTGCCAGCGCCTTCACCTTCGACAGTTTCGATCATCTGATGACGCTGCGCGAAGGCATCACCGACCGCATCGCGCTCTACAATGACGGCATCGGCAGGATGGGTCTCGGCGTGTTCGGCAACGATGCTGCCAGCATGGAACTGGCCGGCCTGTTTTCCGGACCGGCGTCCAGCGCCGGCACGGCAGCGCTCGCGGCCGCGGTGATGGACGCGTTTCGCGAGGCGCCGGCCGGGCTCGAGGACCAGAACCTGGTCGGCATCGGCAAGGCGCTGCCGGACGATATCCGCGTTGCGATCGAGACCACGTTGAAGAGCGAAGGGTTTTATGCCGGCGAGCCGAAGGGCTATTGGGGTCCGGACGCGCGCAAGGCGCTTGCCGCATGGGTCGATGCCAAGGGCCCGCTTGGCGACGCCCCCAGTCTGCAGGCCGCGGCTGCGCCAGCCGCGCCGGCTCCAGGCGGGCTCGACGCCGCAACCGTCGAGCGCGTCGGCAAGAAGGTGTTCGCCCAGGCTGAAGCCGCCAAGACCGACAAGCAGAAGATCGCCGCCATCAAGCAGTTCGACCTGCTCGCCCGCTATGGCGACCTCCCCTCGCGCTGGGCGCTGGTACGCAACTACCATCAGGCCAGGGTCGTGCGCGCAGTCGTCACGCCTGAGGAAGTTACCCGCTACGCGCTGGACATCCTCGTCTCGAAGCCGCAGGGCGTCGACAAGCCGGAGTTCGAGTTCATCTTCGACCTGACGCAGATCGCGCAGGACCGGAAAGCGAAAGCGGTCGGCAGCGCCACGCTGCAGGCCATCCGCGACGATCCGCGCCTGCAGGACCCGCTGACGCTCGGCACCATCATGGGCCAGTTCGCCTTCGCGCCGGACGCCTGCGACTCCGTGCTGGCCGCGGCCCGCAAGGCCGGCATCGACGGGATCGGCTCGGATGGCTGCGACGAGCAAACACGCACGGCATTGATCGCCTACGCCAAGGACAAGGGCGCATCCGGCACCGATGCCGCGGCGCGCAAGGCAGCCGCGGACGAGATCAAGGCACTGGACGCCCAGGCGGCGAAGTAATCAGAGGGCGCGCAGCCAGACCTTGTTGTCGTGGAAGGCGGCACCGCCATAGGGGGCCGGCGCGTCGGCGCCGGTCAGCACGTTGATCCCCTCGCCGCGCTCATGCGCGCTGTTCGGCCAGATGCCTTCGGCCACGACCACGCCGCGCTTCACGCCGGCGAAGAATTTCGCGTGCAGCACGAGATCGCCGCGCCGGTTGCCCACCTCGACACGGCCGCCATCCTCGATGCCGAGCGCCGCCGCATCGTCCGGATGCAGAAGCAGTTCCGGCCGGCCTTCCTTGGCTTTGGACACCGGCGTCTCGGCAAAGGTCGAGTTCAAAAAGTTGCGCGCCGGCGAGGTGGTCAGCCGGAACGGGTGCTCCTCGTCCGCCACCTCGATCAGCTCGACATGATCGGGAAACTCCGGCAGCCGCTCGAGCGGACCGAACAGGCCCATGCTCTTCGGCGGCCGATTGGGTGCGGCTTGCCCTGTCCAATCGGGCCGGAAGTGGAATTTCTTGTCGGCATGGCCGAAGCCGTTGATGAAATGCGCGTCGTCGAAATCGGGCTGCATATCGACCCACTTCTCAGCCTTCAGACTGTCGAAGCTGCCTATCCCGCGCTTGCCCAGGATGACGTCGATATGCTCTTTCTCGGTCAGGCCGAAGCCCGGACGGTCGCCGACGCCAAGCCGCTTGCCGAGTTCCTCATTGACATAATGGTTGGTGCGCGGGCCTTGCGGCGGCTCGATCAGCTTGGGGCCGAGCGTGATGTGCTGGTTGCCGCCGCCCTTGTAGATGTCGTCGTGCTCCAGAAACATCGTCGCCGGCAGCACGACATCGGCGAGCATGGCCGTGTCGGTCATGAATTGCTCGTGCACGCAGGTGAACAGGTCCTCGCGCAAAAAGCCCTGCTTCACCAGCCGCTGCTCGGGCGCGACATTCACCGGATTGGTGTTCTGGATCAGCATCGCCGTCACCGGCGGACCGCCATAGAGCGCATCCGCCGCGCCCGTCAGCACCGGGCCGATGCGCGAGTGGTCGAGATAGCGGATGTCCGGATCGCGCATCGCGGTACCTTCGAGCACATCCTGGTCCAGCTTGAAGATGCCCGAATTGGAATGGAAGGCGCCGCCGCCTTCATACTGCCAGGCGCCGGTGACGGCGGCGATCGAAGCTGCGGCATGCATGTTGATCGAACCGTTGCGCTGGCGGGCGAAGCCGTAGCCGAGGCGGAAATAGGTTTTCTTCGTCGTGCCGACGATATGGGCGAAAGCTTCGATCTCGGCGACATCGAGACCGGTGATGGCAGCCGCCCACTCCGGTGTCTTGCTCAGAAGATGCTCTTCCAGTCCGCGCGGATCGTCGGTGTATTTTTCGAGATAGGCGCGGTCGGCGAGCCCATCGCGAAATAGCACATGCATGACTGCGCAGGCGAGCGCGCCGTCGGTGCCCGGCTTCAGCACCAGGCCGAGATCGGCCTGTTTCATCGTGGCATTGTCGTAGATGTCGATGACGACGATCTTGGCGCCGCGTTCCTTGCGCGCCCGCATCGCATGGGTCATGACATTGACCTGCGTGACCACGGCATTGGTGCCCCAGATCACCACGCAATCGGCCTTCGCCATCTCGCGCGGATCGGGACCGCGCAAGGCGCCCGCCCCCATCATCCAGCCGGTCCAGGCGAGATTGGTGCAGATCGAGCCGAAGAAGCCGGAATATTTCTTGGCATGGCGCAGGCGCTCGATGCCGTCGCGCTGCACCAGCCCCATGGTGCCGGCATAGTAGTAGGGCCAGACCGTCTCGGAGCCGTACTTTTCCTCGGCCGCGATGAACTTTTCCGCGACGAGATCGAGGGCTGCCTCCCAGCTCGCTTCCTTCCAGGCGCCCTCGCCTTTGCCACCGGCGCGTATCAGCGGCTTCAGCAGCCGGTCGGGGTGGTGGACGCGGTCGGCATAACGCGCGACCTTGGCGCAGACGACGCCCGACGTGTAGCTGTTCGCCTTGGCTCCGTAGACGCGGCCGATACGGTTGCCATCGAGCAGCTCGACTTCGAGCGCGCAGGTGGAAGGACAGTCATGCGGACAGGCCGAATGGCCGATCCGGAGCTTGGCGTGCTGGTTCATGGCGGCGTGTGTAGCGGGTTTCTCCGGCGGCGTGTAGGGCCAGTCAACGCGGATCGTCGCCGTGCTATTCGCCCGAAAGGCCAATCATCTCGATGAGTGTGTCGAAGTCAGGTGCGATTGGCAAAACGCTTTCGTCGAAATTGCTGTTTGTCATGTCGAACGCGACCACCGGGCAAGATCCATCAGAGCGAAGATCGAATGCTATTGCTTGGCCGGCGCCGTTGCCGCCGATAACGAAGAGGCCGGGAAAGAACTCTTTGAATCTTCCTGCCTGCACCGTCTCGATGACCTCTTCTGCGGGATCCAGGACAAACCACCACGGCTGCACTGGCAGTGGACCTTCGCCACCGTTGCTGAGTACGAGAAAGCTGAAATAGGACTGAGGCAGCACCATGGGTGATACACCCCAGAGCTTTCCGATTGCGGCTTCGGATGCTCCATCGTTCTTTCGCCACTCCCTACACTCAAGCAATGCACCCACATTGCGTGCAGTTAGTGTCTCGCCCAGTGTCCGGACAGAGTTGAACCGATCGGTGATCTCAGAGAAAATCAAGTCGTTGTATTTATTGAATTCCTGGTCGTCGCGATTGAAGTAGGCGTAAATGCCGAGTTGCACCTCCGCTTCGTACAGAATGCTGATGAGGCGGTAATTCGCGCCATGATCAGCTCCGAATTCAACCCGCCGTAAAATCTGCAAAGCGCGTTCAGCTGCGACTGGATCGAATTGGCGTTGATGAAGGCCGAGGTAGAACCCATCCTCGCGCGCAAACTCGTTCATGAACTCGTCAATGACTGACATGGGATAACCCGGTTGCAATGGGGTGAGATTAACCAGGCAAGGCGGCGCCGTGTAGGGCCAAAGGATTAATCCCCCTCGTAGAGGAGACCTCCGGCAGGACAGAGTGATGTGAAAGGACGCGGCCTTGGAAATGGCTTGCTTTAGCCAAACCGGCAGTCGATCGAGTAACGAACTGGCATGTTGGCGGGACAGCGCCCCCTGCCCTGCCGGGCATCTCCCCCACAAGGAGGGCGATCAGCCAATCACTCCGCAATCCCCTCTTCATACTCCGCCGACATCGCCAGCCATTTATCCTCGTTCTGCGCCAGCGTGGCGGCCAATTGCGAGCGCTCCTTGGCCAGACGCGTCGCGGTCGAGGGATCCTTTTCGTAGATCGCCGGGTTGGCGAGCTCGTCCTCGATCAGGTCGATGCGCTTGCGGATGCGGTCCATCAGCGCCTCGGTGGCGCGGATTTCTTTCGCCAGCGGCTCGAACGCGGCGCGGCGCTGGGCGGCCTCGCGGCGGCGGTCGGCTTTCGAGGCCTTGTCGGCTTCCTTCTGCTCGCGGCGGTTGGGCGAGACGCCGGTGACCAGCGTCTTATAATCCTCGAGGTCGCCGTCATAGGGGTGGACGGCGCCGTCCTTGACCAGCCAGAGCCGGTCGGCGGTCGCCTCGAGCAGATGGCGGTCGTGCGAGATCAAGATCACGGCGCCGGGAAAATCGTTGAGCGCATGGATCAGCGATTCACGGCTGTCGATGTCGAGATGGTTGGTCGGCTCGTCGAGAATGAAGAGGTTCGGCCCCTCGAAGGCGGACAGGCCCATCAAAAGCCGCGCCTTCTCACCTCCGGACAGATCCTTCGCGGCGGTGTTCATCTTCTCGGTCGCCAGGCCGAATTCGGCGACGCGAGCGCGCACCTTGGCTTCCGGCGCATCCGGCATCAGCCGGCGCACATGCTCATAGGCGTTTTCCTCGGGACGCAGATCGTCGAGCTGATGCTGTGCGAAGATTGCCACCTTCAGGCCCGGCGCTACAGTCACCGTACCGGTTTCGGCCTTGAGGCGGCCGGCGAGCAATTTGGCGAAGGTCGACTTGCCGTTGCCGTTGGCGCCGAGCAGCGCGATGCGGTCGTCGGCATCGATGCGCAGCGTCATCTTCTTCAGGATCGGCTTGCCCTCGGTGTAGCCGACATTGACGCTGTTCAACGCCACGATCGGCGAGGCGACCGTCTTCACCGGCTCGGGGAAGGAGAACGGCCGCACCGTGTCGTTCACCAGCGCCGCGATCGGCTTCATCTTCTCCAGCGCCTTCAGGCGCGACTGCGCCTGCCTGGCCTTCGAGGCTTTCGCGCGAAAACGCTCGACGAAGGACTCCATATGCTTGCGCGCCGCTTCCTGCTTGACGCGGCTCTTTTCCTGCAACTCTCGTTGCTCGGTGAGCTGACGCTCGAACTGGTCGTAGCCGCCGCGCCAGAAGGTCAGCTTCTGCTGGTCGAGATGGACGATGGAATTGACGGCGCGGTTGAGCAGGTCGCGATCGTGCGAGATCAGAAGCACGGTGTGCGGATATTTCGAAACGTAGTTCTCCAGCCACAGCGTGCCTTCGAGGTCGAGATAGTTGGTCGGCTCGTCGAGCAGCAAAAGGTCGGGCTCGGAGAAGAGCACCGCGGCCAGCGCGACGCGCATGCGCCAGCCGCCGGAGAATGACGAGGCCGGGCGCTTCTGCGCGGCATCGTCGAAGCCGAGGCCGGCCAGGATGGTGGCGGCGCGGGATTCGGCCGAATGGGCGTCGATATCTGCGAGCCTTGTATGAATCTCGGCGATACGGTGCGGATCGCTGGCGGTCTTTTCTTCTTCAAGCAGCGCCTGGCGCTCGACATCGGCCTTGAGCACGATCTCGATCAGCGGCTCTTCGGTGCCCGGCGCTTCCTGCGCAACCTGGCCGATACGCGTGTTCTTGGGCAGGCTTATCGAGCCGGTCTCGGACGGGAAGTCGCCGGTGATCGCCTTGAACAGCGTCGTCTTGCCGGTGCCGTTGCGGCCAACGAGGCCGGCCTTGGTGCCGGCCGGCAGGGTTAGCGAGGCATGATCGAGAAGCAGGCGCCCCGCCATGCGCAGCGAGAGGTCGTTGATGATAAGCATGGCCGGGCTTTTGCACGGGACATAAGCGCTTCGCAAGAGAAATGCCGGGGAACCAGATCGAGCCTCGAGCGTTTGAGGCCGGTGATCCGCTATTTCGCTCTCGCCTTCATCTTCTTTCAGGTCGCCACGACGGCAGCGTTGGCGACGCAGGTGATGCTGTTCGAGGACCAGAGCGACGCCGCAACGCCCTACGACTTGCCCGACTGACGGGTGTCGGCGAGGCAACGCTGCCCGGCCGGTAAACCTTCTGGCGACGGGCGGCCGCTCCCCACAACTTCACCGTCAGCGACGATCGCCATGGCCTTGCTTAAGAATCGCCATGGCCTTGCTTAAGATCAGACCGGCGAAGGAAGACGACCGCAAGTTCCACCTATTCCTATATTAGTGTGGCAAAACCGATACCACCAAAAAAAGTGGCCGAAATCTTTTGGTCCAATCCGGATGCTTACCGAAAATTGATTTTGTTTTTATCGCGTTCCTGCGAACCTGCGAATGCGCCGTGAGTCGTGCGTAGGCGCCAAAGATTGCTTTGCCCAATGAACTTGGCCAATTGAACTGGCTATGTCAGGAGCTCACGATGGACGGGGCGGCCAACGATCTACGCACGCTGAGATATGTCGCCGAGATCACGCGCAAACTGGCGAAGATGCTGTCGCGCACTCGCTATCAGATGCTTGTCTATCTTCTTGAAATGACGGCGGTCGAGGCTGAGAGCCTTGCCGACGAGCGGGATCCCAAGCGCGGGCGGCCGACCAGGCGACCTCAATAAAACGACAGGAGCGTTTCGTAGAGCGTTTTCGCAGCGTTCACGGAAGGGGCGAACCTCTCCAGCTACGCGCGTTTCATGGAACTGCTATGCCTGCCCGAGCGCTACCGAGTGTTCGCAATGAGGCGATCCAGAATGGCCAGGCATTTCAGCCGCCTGGCTTCGATATCCTGTCGACCGGCGCATTCGACGATGGCGCGCTCGAAATGATCGAGCGCGCCAAGTGCGGCCAGCATATCGCCGATCGGCTTGCCCGGCGAGAACAGGACGCGGCGCGCCTTGACGCCTTGGCCCGCGTCGACCGAAGACTGCACCGCCACCCTGCGGCGCAATGCGCCAAGGGCGACCAGATGGTCGCGCCAAGACGATGACACGACATCATCCGCCACAGGCAGCATGCTTCAGGCCTTGGCCTTGCGCTTGGCCTTGCCTGCGTCGCCGGCGGCCGGCTTGCGGCCGAGGCCGGACGATTTGGCCAGCGCCGAGCGCGTGGCCGAATAGCTCGGCGCAACCATCGGATAGTCGGCGGCCAAGCCCCATTTGGCCCTGTATTCGTCCGGCGTCAGGTTGTGATCGGTCGCGAGGTGGCGCTTCAGCGACTTGAACTTCTTGCCATCCTCCAAGCAGATGATGTGATCGGGGAAGACGGAGCGCTTCGGGTTGACGGCGGGCGTCAGCGCCACGGCCTCCTTAGGGGCTGCGCCGCCGGCCAGCTTGCGCACCGATGCGCTGACACTTGCGATCAGATCAGGCAGGCCGGAGGCCGGGAGCGGATTGTTGCCGACATAGGCCGAAACAATGTCGGCCGTCAGTTCGATTGCTGTTTTATCGTCGATGTTGGACAATTTTTTCACCTTGTGCCGGCCTTCAATTCGCCAGCTATTTTGAAGACTTTTCTGTGGTGTATCGAATTGGACAAGCCCCCCAACGGACCGCCCAGAGTCAGTAAAGCTACGCGACTCAATACAGGGGGATGTTTCTACGCGGACCGCAAACGCGCAAGTTAGGAATTCTAATAGCTATAGCATGCACGCTATAGCGCCGGCGGTCCGGCCGGATGCGTAAAAGGCGCAACAGCACTTCGATATGCAGTAAAAGTTGCTGAAAGAACGAAGTCCAGGTCAAGTGCCGGCGTCTACCAGGTTGCGCCGGCTGGACGACCGACCATGCCCGATTCGGCAGCCAAGTGACCAGCCGCTCATTTTGCGGCGGCGTGGCCCCTGAATTCCGCGGATGACTTGTCGGCCAGGATCTCCAGCACGCGCTTCCAGCGCGCGCAGCGGCTGAAATCCTTCTGCTCGATGGCCTTTTCGGCTTTCATGGCGGCATAGAGCGGCGCCTCGGCGCCGAATTCCTTTTTCAGCCAGCGCGCTTCCTGCCTGGCGCGGCGTTCGTCCTCGTCAACCATTGTCGCGGGCATGGTGCTGAGCCTCCGTACCTTCGATGCCGACCGCAAGGCAACTGCCGATGACGAGGACGGCGCCGGCAACAGCCATCCTCGACAGGCTTTCGCCCGACAGCGCCAGGAGAAGCGTTGATGCGATCGGCGTGAGATAGGCGACGATCGCGATCCTGCCGCCCTGGTCGAGCTTGGCCGCGCGCGACCAGCAATAGTAGCCGAGCCCCATCGGGCCGGCGCCGAGGTAAAGCCCGAGCACAAGATCCGCGCCTGCCGGAAGGGCGAATCCGTCATGCAGGCACCAAGCGAGAGTGAGCGCTACACCGACCAGCGCCGAGGGCAGCAGGAGCCGCTCAGGTGCGACGCCGAGGCGGCCGACCGCGAGCGAATAGAAAGCCATGCAGAGCGCCGAGCCGAAGGCCGCGCAATAACCGGCGAGGCTGCCTCCGCCGGTCCAAGCCTCCCCGGACCAAAAATGGGAACGCCCGCCTGACATCACCAGCGCCACGCCGACGAAACCGGCCAGCGCCGCCAGCCCAAGCAGCCAGGGGCGCCGCGGCCGGCCAAGCACGATCACTGCGGCGGCCATCATCAGCGGCCAGGTATAGGCGACGAGATTGGCCTCGATGACCGGCATGGAGGCAAAGGCGATATATTGCAGCATCATGGTGCCGACCAGGCCAATGAATCCGACGGCATAGGCAGCGAGCGCCACGCCGCCCTTCATTCCTTGCGGGCGAACGGGAGAAAAGAACCCGATCAGCGCGAAGACCAGCGCGGCGCCGCAGAACTGCAGGAACTGCACATGCGATACCGGATGAGCGGCAAGCAGCGTCTTGCCGACAAGCGCGTTGGTGGCCCACAGGCCTACCGCGCCGAAGGCGAAGGCCGGCGCCGCGCCGGACCAATTGCGTTGCCTTTCAACCATGACCGGACCTGGGCTCCGCGACCTCGAAGGCGACTGGCGGCCAAAGCGGGACGCAACCTGCTTCGGCCCTCCACCCCGGCCGCATTTCCGCGACGCCAAGAGATTCCATCTGGCCGCGAAATGCTCAAGCGACGTCATCGCCTACCTACCATGACTCCCGCGCGCCGCCGGAAACCGGTTCGGCGGCCGGCTGCGGCACGGGATGCTCCTCGGCATGACGCCGATAGGCGGGCAGCTGATTGGTCCAGACATCGTCGGCAAGCTCGTTGACCCAGGCGCGGTCGTGGTCGTTGTCGGCGGCAAGGTAGAACATGCGGTTGTCGTCGACATAAGGCTTGGTCGCCGAGCGCTGGTTGAGCACCAGGGTGACGCGGTTCCCGAGCTGGATCGGGGCGGTGCGGTGCAGTACGCCGAGGAACTGGCCGAGCGTGGCGTAATTCATCTTGTGGTCGATGCGCATGATCTTGTTGCGCGGCAGCTCGCGGCCCGTCTCCAGGATCGCGCGGCCGGTCTCGGAATCGTCACAATAGATCTCAAGATGGCCGCCGATGAGAGGGTCGCTGATCGACAACGGGATGAGTTCCGTCACCGGAACGCCGTCGCAATGCCATTCCACGGCGCCGTCCTTGGGATTCATGAAGGTGACGGTCGAGCCGACGATCGACAGCGGGTACGGTTCGAGCTTGGTGCCCATCATGTCGGATAACCGCTCCAGGCGCAGTTTGTCGTGCAAAAGTTCCTTGATCTCCGGGATGTAGCGGTCGGCGCCGGTGATGAAGGTGAGGTCGAGATGCTTGTGCACGGCATGGCTGGACTTGAGCTTGAGCGCCGCCTCCTCGATCGCGGCAAGCAAATCAGGATCGTAGCCGTGGCGATACTGAGCGACACCGAAGGTCGATACTTTCCAGGCGGTGTCGTGACCAATGATGGCCTCGCGGCTCATCGCGCAGCGCAATTCGGGGATTGTGTGAGCGTTCATTCTACTTCTCCAAGGTGGGGGCAACACTTGGTTAACAGTCAATTAATCATACCCCCCTGTAAATTTAGGAATGCTGGTGGTAGCGTAAGCCCAGCTTAAGGTCGAAACCCGGTGCGTCTGCTCAGTCAGGTCAACCTAAACTCACTGAAAATCGTGGAGAGTGCCGCGAGGCACCGGAATTTCACGCGTGCCGGCGAGGAGCAGTTCATCACCGCCTCGGCCGTCAGCCAGCGGGTGAAGAGCCTGGAAGACCAGTTGCGCTTCAAGATATTCGAGCGCGGCGGCAACGCGGTGTCGCTGACGCCGGAAGGCGAGACCTATGTTGCGCGCGTGCGCGAGGCACTCGAGCGGATCGTGGCGGCCAGCATGGAGGCGACGGGCCAGTCGCAGGCGCATGTGTTGAGGATATGCGTCTTGCCGACCTTCGCAGCGCGCTGGCTGTTTCCCAGGCTGCTCTCCTTCCAGCGGCAATTTCCCGACATCGAGATGCGGGTGTCGACTTCCTATGCCACGCATGAATTCTCGACGTCGGAATACGACCTCGAGATCCGCTACGGCGACGGCAATTTCCCGGGCCTGGCCTCGGAGCTCCTGTTCAAGGAGGATCTGACGCCGGTCTGCAGCCGGAGGCTGTTCCACGAAGTGCTGGGCGACAAGCCGCTATCCATGGTGACGCCGGAGGATCTGCGCTACTTCACGCTGCTCCACTCCGACACCTGCACGCAGAACTGGCAATCGTGGCTGGGCTTTGCCGGCGCGAGCTTCGTGCTGGGCGAGACCAGAAGCGTCTATTTCGACAGTTGCATGATGTCCTACGAGGCGGCCAATGCCGGCATGGGGTTTGCGGTGGCCAATCGCGCCTATATGGCAAGCGACATCCGCGCCGAGCGGCTGGTGGCGCCCTTCGCCGTCCACCACCCCAACACCGCCGGCTGGTATTTCGTCAGCCCGATCAATGCGCTCGGCGCCCGCAAGGTGGAATTGTTCAAGCGGTGGGTCGTGGCCGAGGCGGCGCTGACGCAGCGCCAGCTCGACCAGGAGATCGACGGCGTACCGGTGAGGCGCCGCCAGGCGATGGCGTGAGCCTGCTGGTTACCGGCTACCACCGCTCCCGCGTGTTTGTCTCGATGCCTCTGGTCTCCAATATCCGGCCATCGGCACCGATTGCGGCCTCACGGAGATGGTATTTGGGCTTTGGTGCTCTTGCGATGAGATAGCTCATCTGCACGACCGATACGCCGTCCTCGTAGAGCCGGGCCGGGAAGCGTAGCCATTCGTGGCTGGAATGCCTGACAATGCAGCAGCCGGGATTGGCCGCCATCAATTCGCCAGCGGAAGCGTAGGTGATCGACCCATGGTTCCATTTCGCAGCGTCGGTTGCCGCAATCGAAATCAACTGACGGTCGCTGAGGCGTTTCTGATAATTGTAGGCGACCGCCCATGCGACCAGCGCCGCGATAACGAGCGACGCGACAACGAGCAAAATGGCAAGAACCTTCCGCATCTTTTTCCGGGAGTGTGCAGATCCGCCGGACAATAGGCCGTCACGGGTGAAGCAACAGGGCAACACTTTGCAGATTTTCGCCATTTATCCGGGCGATTTCCTGCAGTTGTCCACCAATCCCTCAAGCCGTTCCATGACGTAGCGGCAAGACTCAGCTATCGTCTGTTTTGCGGCGGGCCTGATTTCCCGCTTGGCCGGCGCTATCCAGCTTCCTCCCAAGCAGCGCCGGCCTTCTTCGTTGAGCCCTGAGCATAAGCCAGACTAAACCTTGGCCGTCGCTATTGCCTTGGCGCCTTGCCCGGCTGGTCGCCGCCCGTGGTGATTTGCTGCGTCGGATTCTGCGGGGTCTGGTTGATCGCATCGCCCGGCGCCTTGGTCGGCGGCGTGCTTCCGTCGCAGGAGGTGAGCGCGATCCCTGCCGCAAGCAGCATGGCAAGTTTCTTCATGACGACCTCCTCCCATTCGTCAAGTTTGTCTCAAGGGCAAACGGGAGCGCTTCGGGTTGGTTGCGCATGGCGTCGGAACCAATCGCGCAGGTTCCGGTTGAAATCCGATCCAATCGAACCGCCCGAGGAGACGATCATGATCCGCCTGCTGCTGACCGGCCTTTTCGCCTACACCGCCTACCGCGCCACGATGCGCATCATCGACGAGGTGCCCAACGACATCGCGCCGCTGGATATGCCCGGCGACGAAAGACGCACGCTGCGGCGGCAGTCGGCGGCGATGGGTGTTGAGCCGAAGCGGTAACAAACGCCCCTCCGGCCGCTGCGCGGCCACCTCTCCCGCTTTTGCGAGGCGAGGAAATTATTGCGAACAAAGCGGAAACGATGCTTGATGGGCGATGAACATAGCCGCTCGTGATTCGTCCTTCGAAGCGCCCGCCTACCTCGCCCAGCTGAACGACGAGCAGCGGCTGGCGGTGGTGCATGGCGACGGCAAGGTGGCGGCACCCTTGCTGGTGATTGCCGGCGCCGGCTCCGGCAAGACCAACACGTTGGCGCATCGCGTCGCGCACCTCATCGTCAAGGGCGCAGACCCTCGCCGCATCCTGTTGATGACTTTTTCGCGCCGCGCCGCGGCCGAGATGGCCAAGCGCGTCGAGCGTATCGCCGGCGAGGTACTGGGGCGAGATGCGGCTGTGATCGCCGACGCGCTGGCCTGGGCCGGCACGTTCCACGGCATCGGCGCGAGATTGCTGCGCGACTATGCCGAGCAGATCGGCCTCGATGCGGCCTTCACCATCCATGATCGCGAGGATTCCGCCGACCTGATGAACCTTGCCAGGCATGAGCTGGGATTCTCGAAGACCGAAAGCCGTTTTCCGACCAAGAGCACCTGCCTGCAGATCTATTCGCGGGCGGTGAACGCCCAGGCGCCGCTGGGCGAAGTGCTGGGCTCGGCCTTTCCGTGGTGTGCGGCGTGGGCGGATCAGTTGAAAGAGCTGTTCGCGGCTTATGTCGAAGCCAAGCAGGCGCAAAACGTGCTCGATTACGACGACCTCCTGCTCTACTGGTCGCAGATGGCGGCCGAGCCGGAGATCGCGGCGCATCTTTCCAGCCGCTTCGACCATGTGCTGGTCGACGAATACCAGGACACAAACCGGCTGCAGGCTTCGATCCTTCTGGCATTGAAGCCGGACGGCGCCGGGCTGACCGTGGTGGGCGACGACGCGCAGTCGATCTATTCTTTCCGCGCGGCGGAAGTTCGCAACATCCTCGATTTCCCAAAACAGTTCGCAACGCCCGCCGCGGTCGTCATGCTGGAGCGCAACTACCGCTCGACCGAGACGATCCTTGCCGCCGCCAACAAGGTGATCGGCGAGGCCACAGAGCGCTTCACCAAGAACCTTTGGACCGAGCGGCGCTCCTCGCACAAGCCGCAGTTGGTTAGCGTGCGCGACGAGGCCGAGCAGGCGAATTACGTCTGCGACCAGATCCTCGCCGAGCGCGAGGCCGGCACGGCGCTGAAGGCGCAGGCGGTTCTGTTTCGCACCTCGAGCCACAGCGGGCCGCTGGAAGTCGAGCTGACGCGCCGCAACATCCCCTTCGTCAAATTCGGCGGCCTGAAATTCCTCGACGCCGCGCATGTCAAGGACATGCTGGCGATGCTGCGGTTCGCGGAGAACCCGCGCGACCGTGTCGCCGGTTTTCGCGTGCTGCAGCTGATGGCCGGGATCGGGCCGTCCGCCGCCTCGCAGATCGTCGATCAGATGGCGACGTCACTGGACGAGACCTTGGGCCTCGCCCGCTTCCGGCCGCCGCAGCGCGCCGCGCAGGATTGGCCAGTCTTCCTCGACATCTATAGCGGCTTGCGCGCCGGTCCCAAATGGCCGGCCGATCTCGAACGGATCAGGCTTTGGTACGAGCCGCATCTGGAGCGCATCCACGAGGATGCGATCACGCGGCGCGCCGACCTTGTGCAACTCGAGCAGATCGCCTCGACCTATCCTTCGCGCGAACGTTTCCTGACCGAGCTGACGCTCGACCCTCCCGATGCCACCAGCGACCAGGCCGGCCCACCGCACCGCGATGAGGATTATCTCATCCTGTCGACCATCCATTCGGCCAAGGGCCAGGAGTGGAAGAATGTCTTCGTGCTCAACACCGTCGATGGCTGCATTCCGGCCGATCTCGGCGTCGGCACCAAGGAGGACATCGAGGAGGAGCGTCGGCTGCTCTATGTGGCGATGACAAGGGCCAAGGACAGCCTGCATCTGGTGGTGCCGCAGCGTTTTTATCCGCACAACCAACCGGCGCGCGGCGACCGCCATGTCTATGCCTCGCGCACCCGCTTCATCCCGGCTTCGATGCTTGCCGCCTTCGAGCAGACCTCCTGGGCAAGTGCCGCCCTCAAGGACGACCCGCGCCAAAGGCCGGGCGTGAAGGTCGATCTCGGCGCGCGCATGCGCGGCATGTGGAAATAGGCGGCGAATTCTCGAAAAGCCGGGATCGACAAGGCACTGTATTTATTTGAACTTTTTGCAACGCAAGCAAGCTCAAGTGACGTCTCTGACAGTCATTCGTGAAAAGCTGACAGTCATTTTCCAATAAAATAAGATGGAACTTTCCAGGCCGCCAAGCCTTTTCCACGGCAGAACCATTTCGTTAGCTAATCCTAATTAGAGGAGTGGGAAATATGAAGACCCTTATGCTGGCCGCTATTGCCGCTGCAGTTTCAATTACGGCCCTCCCCGCTATGTCCGTGCCGTCGAAGGCGGCAAGCCTGGTGATCACCACCGACGACAATATGCGCCATGACGACGCCTATTGGCGGCACCATCACCGCGATCGCGACCGCGATCACTGGCGCGACCGCCACCACGACCGCAAATGCCGCGTGAAGATCGAGAAGCGCTGGCGCAACGGCCATCCGGTGATCCGCGAGGTCAAGATCTGCAAAATGAGAAATGACTGGTAGGCTTGAGCATACGAGCCGCTTATCGCTGTGCACTGCAAGGCCGCTTCCCTGCAGGGGTGGCGGCCTTCAGTTTGGCCAGCCGCGACCGCGCAAAAAGCTCAGAGCTTCGGAACCTCCGACCGCAAGACGCGTTGTGAGCGCGTCCTACCCAAGACAGGAGGATGGCAGCCCCGCCATCCTCCGCAGCCCGTAAATGAGGTCCGAATGTACGACAGGATGTTCTTCACCCCGGTCGCCCTTAGCGTCGGCGCCGGCCACAAGCGCATGATCGCGTCACTTGCCGACATGCACGAATTCCTGACCGAGTTCCCGCCGTCGCGCCGGCGTCTGAGTTATGGCGCCGCAGTGAAAGCCTGCGAGGCTGCGCGCGAAGGTGAAATCTCGACTGAGGCCGCACGCGACGCGTTGATCACTTTCGCCGCGACCACCGGTGTCCTGTGGCCGGCGAATCACCCGGTCATTTCGGTGAAGCCCGTCGCACGCGGCTATGGCGGTTTCGCCGCCTGAGCCCCCAGCAGTTCTCCACGGTCTTAAAGACATATCCGCTAAACAGCCCGCCGATCCCCGGCGGGCTTTCTTGCGATGGTTTCCTGGATTGCACCAAACTGCCTGATCGCTGACTACGGAACAGTTGGCTGCGCGCGTTCCATCGCAATTCAAGCGTGAAATCGCGAAAATGCTCAGTGCATCGTGCCGCCGGCAAGCGCGCTGCGCGGGACGGAGCTCTCGAGGCTCACCTGATCACGGCCATTGGACTTGGCCTTGTAGAGGTGGCGGTCGGCGACCTGGAACATGTCGTGATAGGTGGTGGGTCCGCTGAAAGCGATGCCGCCAATGCTGACCGACAGCGGCCAGGGACGGCCGTCGGGTGCGAACTCGGCCTCGCGGATGCAGCGCCTGATGGTCTCGGCGACCAGGAAGGAACGCGCGGCGTCGGCGCCCGGCAGGAAGACGGCGAATTCCTCGCCGCCGATGCGGCCGACAATGTCTGCGCCATGCACCTGCCCCTTGATGGTCGCGGCGATCAGCCTCAGCGCCTGGTCGCCGCAATCGTGGCCGAGCCGGTCGTTGATCGACTTGAAATGGTCGGCATCGACGATCAGCAGCGCGCCGGCGTCTGCGACCGTATGGCCGCGCGCCTGCTCGAGATAGGCCTCGACCAACATCGAGAAGGCGCCGCGGTTGAAGACGGTTGTCAAACTGTCGGTCGCCGCGACGATGCTGAGCTCCTTTTGGGCGATCGCCAACTGACGCATCTTCCACATCAGGAAGAACAGGAACGAGCCACCCAGGATCAGCGGCAGGAACAGATCCGTAAGCTGCGCCCAGAGCAAAGCTTCCGGCGACAGCGAGGGAAAGTTGAAGGAATCGACGAAGAACGCGGCGCCGATGAAAAAAGCTGTGCCGGCGATGGTGACCACCAGGACCCTGCCCCAGCTCGTGGGGGACAAATCGATGCGCATGCCATTGCTCCCCGTTGCGTTCCGGATTCCGTTGCGTCGGGCCATCTTGCCGCGGGAAGGCAAACGAACTGCTAATATAAGCTCGGTTCCACGAACTTGGTTAATTCTCATTAAGCGGCCGCGCCGCGTTTCAAGGTCATGACCAGAAAGCCGTCACGCCAGAAAGCCCACCACCAAGGTGGCGGGCTTTCCGACTGGCCGGAGGCTCTCGTCAGCGCGGCGCCGGCTGTGGTCGGCGACACGGTAGGAGAGTGCCGCAGAGCCTCACGGCTGGTCCGACACTCCCGGCTGACCGTTCAAGGAACTACCCGAGGCGGTCCCGGAAACGGCATGACATTCTCTGACCTTACGCATGGTCCTTGCCGAATCGGTTTTGGATCATGCGGCAATCGTTTGTTGATGCACCTCGTTCGCATCAGCGACGCGCTATCATCAGGCAAAGCGCCCTGAGGTCGCTGTCATACGTTCCTTCGCTGGAGAGAACGTCAGCACAGCGCTTCTTCATGCGCATGAGCTGAGTTCCCGACATCTGGGTGACAAGGCGGGCTGGATTGACGCCTGGGGTTCCAGGGGTTCCGGGCGTGCCGGGGGTTCCCGGAGTACCGACGCCAACGCCGACGCCCAGGCCCACGCCATCACCGACATTGGCGCTCACGCCGACGCCCACGCCGTTGCCGACATTGGCGCCGAGACCTGCGTTGACGCCGCTGGAGCCGCCGATGGAAGCAGTGGCGCCTGCGTCGATACCACCTGAACCGCCGACCGACGCGCCGGCGCCGGCATTGACGCCGCTCGAGCCGCCAACCGAGGCGCCGAGGCCCGCGTTCACGCCACCCGAACCGCCAACACTAGCGCCGACACCGGCATTGATGCCGCCGGAGCCGCCCACAGACGCGCCGACACCGACACCAAGGCCTGCCGCATTCACCGGAAAGGCCAAAATAGCGATAATCGAGCCACAGGTCGTAATTCTAGCGATATTTTTTACGATACTAGACATGACACTCTCCTCTTATATCTCACTATTTGCTGCGCTGCATCATGCCAATATCGTCTACTTGCATGTGCTTCACGCACCCAAACCTACGCAATAGGCTTCACTAAGGTTTCAGCGATATTGTTGCAAGAATAGGTTGTAGTTGTTGATTGTTATATCTACTTTCTACTATTAGAATCGACTTTGCTTAAATGTTTAAATTGATAACGATTCTTTCAACCAAAATTCGACCATGCGTTGTGCTTGGTTGCATTCGCGCTAAGAGGACCGCTGCATGGTCGCAACCATGCGGCTGGGGCTCCACTCACCACCTAAGTAAATTTGGAATACCGAATGGCTGGCACGCCTCAGGCGTAGGCGCGGCCTTCCTCGGAGCGCTGAAACAGCGTCAGATCGAGCGGCACGGAGGGCCGGCCGAGAACGGTGAGCACCATATGCGCCTGGCCGCGATGGTGGGTCTGGTGATTGAAGAGATGGCTGAGCGCCGGCGCCACACGCTGCGAGACGGTGCGCATGTCGGTCAGCGTCGTATAGGAGAAGCGGCCGGCGAGCGCCTTGTCGCTCATGCCGTTCACCCAGTCGACGATCCGCCTGTCCTCGGCCTCGCGCGCCGCACGCAGGCCAGGCAGGGCGCGGTGGAGAAGCGTCGCGGTATCGGACGGCGCGTCGCCCTCACCGGTGAAGCGCTTCATCCACACCCGGTCGACCGACAGCAGATGATTGAGCGTGCCCAGCATCGAGCCGAAAAAGGCGCCGACGTCACGGGCGAGCTCCTCCTCGCCGAGATTGGCAGCGGCATCGTAGAGCCGCGTATTGGCCCATTGATTGTAGGCCGCGAACATCATGAAATGCTGTTTCATTCTTTGACAGGCTCACCACCGAATCCCGGCTCTTCGTAAACTGCCGCAAGGGACCCGCCAATGACCATTCTGCTCTACGACCTCGTCGGCCATGACGCCGGCCGCCCGTTCAGCCCGCATTGCTGGAAGGCCAAGATGGCGCTGGCGCATAAGGGGCTCGACGCCGCCAAGGTGCCGACGCGCTTCCTCGAGGTGCCCAAGGTCGAGGGCGGCGTGTCGAAGACGGTGCCGGTGATCCGCGACGGCGACAAAATCGTGGCCGATTCCTTCGCCATCGCGCTCTATCTCGACGAAGCCTATCCGGAGCGGCCGACGCTGTTTGGCGGCGAAGGCGGTAAGGCGATGGCGCGCTTCGTCGAGCGCTGGTCGCAGCTCACCATCCACCCCTATATCGCAACGGTGGCGCTGACCGACCTGCACGCCATGCAGGACGAACCGAACGCCGCCTATTTCCGGGAAAGCCGCGAGCAGCGCTACGGCAAGCGGCTGGAAGAGGTCATCGCGGGCCGCGACGCAGGTCTTTCCGCATTCCGCGCCTCACTGGAGCCGTTGCGCGCGACGCTCACCTACCAGCCATTCCTCGGCGGAGCTTCGCCGTTGTTTGCCGATTACATCGTGTTCGGCGCGCTGCAATGGGGCCGCATCGCTTCGCCCTTCCGGCTGCTCGACGACACGGACAGCATCGCACAGTGGTTCGGGCGCTGCCTCGACCTCCATGGCGGGATCGGCAGGGAGGTCGAGGCGGCTGCGTGATCTGCGCCAGCCGAACTACTTCGCTTCGTCCTTGTCGAGCAGCCTGACGCAGATCGGGTCGCCCTTTCCGACGGGCGCGCACTGCCATTCGGGACCGAAGCCGTAGTTCCCCTCACGCAGGGGATGCAGAAGCGCGTAGCCGACCACGGCAAAAACCGCGGCCATCAAAAGAATGCCGGCAAGGTCGCCGAGTCTGAGATAAGGCCGGTGCATCGCCTCGAACTCCTTCGGCACGGCGCCGACATTTCGACGGCCCGGCGCGCATGCAGCCGTCTAGTTATCCGCCAAACCATGGCTTCTGGCCAGATGCCGCCTCCCCTTGGCAAGGCGCAATGCGGCTTGTATAGAGCCCGCCACTCCCATCTCCATTCGAAAACAAGGACGACCTATGGCGATCGAACGCACCTTCTCCATGATCAAGCCGGACGCGACCAGGCGCAACCTGACGGGCGCCATCACCAAGATGCTGGAAGACGCGGGTCTGCGTGTCATCGCATCGCGCCGCGTGTGGATGAGCCGCCGCGAGGCCGAGGGTTTCTACGCCGTCCACAAGGATCGGCCGTTCTTCGGCGAGCTGGTGGAATTCATGTCGTCGGCCCCGACCATCGTGCAGGTGCTGGAGGGCGAGAACGCGATCGCGAAAAACCGCGAAGTGATGGGCGCCACCAACCCGGCCAACGCCGCCGAAGGCACCATCCGCAAGGTGCATGCGCTGTCGATCGGCGAGAACTCGGTGCACGGCTCGGATGCGCCCGAGACCGCCGCGCAGGAGATCAAGTACTGGTTCTCCGACACGGAAATCGTCGGCTAAGCCGCGAGGCACGCCCTTTATCAACGAAAGGCCGGCGGTTCGCCGGCCTTTTTGTTGTTCAGCGGTCGTCTTAGGCCGGCAGCTGCGATAGGCTTCGGCTGGAGGGACGATGACCAGCAGCATTCCAGGCTTCTTCCAGGGCACGGAGATGCCGTCCGCCACATGGTGGGAGGCGCTGTGGCCAGATCCCGCCGGCGTGCTTTCGGCAACGGGCTTCAAACCGGGCATGAATGCGGTCGACCTCTGCTGCGGCGACGGCTGGTTCACGTTGCCGATGACGAGACTTGCTTCGCATGTCACGGCCATAGATATCGATGCCGAGCAGCTCGATTTTGCCCGCCGCCGGCTAGCCGAGACGGGTGTAGCCGGCTGCGATTTCGTGGCGGGCGACGCTTACGCACTTGCCGAGCTGGTGTCCCGGCCATCCGATTTCATCTTCATGGCCAATGCTTTCCACGGCGTGCCCGACCGGCCGCGCCTGACGCGCGCGGTCGCGGCGGTGCTTGTGGCGGCCGGACGTTTCGTCATCGTCAACTGGCACCAGAAGCCGCGCGAGACGACCAAGGTGCTTGGCGAGCCGCGCGGGCCGAGGACGGAACTGAGGCTTTCGCCGGAGCAAACCATCGCCGACGCCGAGGCGGGGGGCCTTCGGCTCACGGCGCTGGTCGACGTGCCGCCCTATCACTACGGCGCGGTGTTCGCAAAGGCAGGGCAATAGGCAGCTGGGCAGTACATCCCCAATCCGCCATTGCCGACGCCTTATTCCCCATCGCCGTAGCGGATGACCTCGACCTTCTCGCGAGTGATCAGACAGCTCTTCGCCTTGGTCAGCGCCTTGATCTCGGGGATTAGAGCGTCGATCTTTTCCGGCGCGTCGACAATCTCGACGACGATCGGCAGGTCCTGCGACAAGCGCAGGATCTTGGCGGTGTGGAGCACGCTGGAGCGGCCGAAGCCGAGCGGACCTCTCAGCACTGTGGCGCCGGCCATGCCGTTTTCACGGGCCTTGATGACGATCGCCTCATGCAGTGGCTTGCTGTCGGCCGACCGGTCGTCCTCGCCGAAAAATATCCTGAGCAGCGCGCATTGCGTGGGAAGTTCCATTTTTCTCCTCCCTGGTCAGTTGCCGGCCGGCAGACGGTTAAGCCTGGACGCCATGAGATAGCCCAACCAGGCGGAGGCAAGCGACAGGCCGACCACACTGATGAGATAGGTCGCGGCGAGCTTGAAGTCGCCCTTGAACAGCAGGATGAAGGTGTCGAGGCTCATCGCCGAAAAGGTGGTGAGGCCGCCGCAGAAGCCGGCCATGACGAAGGCGCGGCCGGCGGGGCCGATCATCAGCCGGCCGTCCGGCCGAGTCAGCGTGGCGAAGGCCATGATGATCCAGGAGCCGGCGACATTGACGAAAGCGGTAGACCAGAGCGCGTTCAGGCCGAACAGCGAGACGATGACATAGCCCGACAGGAAACGGGCAAGCGAGCCGATCGCCGTGCCGCAGCCCACCGCCAGATAAAGCCGCGTTGCCATTTGTCTGTCCGTCATCTCTCAGCCTGCTGCCAAGGTGGTTGAACCAACCATCCAGACGACGGCCCAGAAGCCGAGGGCGACGGCAAGCACGCAGAGCGCGGACGAAGCGACGACGTTGAAAGCGGCAAGCCGCCCCTCGCCTTCGAGCGCCAGGTTCAGCGTCTGCAGCGAGAAGGAGGAGACGGTGGTGTAGCCGCCGAACAGTCCGACGACGATCAGGTCGCGAACGAGATCGCTGGCGAAGACGCCGCCGATGGCGCGCGCGGCGCCGGCGAAGGCGCCGATGGCCAGCGCGCCGGAGACGTTGACCAACAGCGTGCCCCACGGAAAGGTCTCACCCACGCCGCGGCCGACGAGACCGGACAGGAAGAAGCGGGAAATGCCGCCGAAGAAACCGCCGATCAGGACCAGGGCGCAAGCCGCAAAGGTCATCGCTTCACCACCTCTCAACCGGCGATTCCAGTGTGGAATCGCGCCACAGAAGAAGACGTGAAGCGTGCAGAAAAAACAAATCCTGCCGCGCAAGAGCACGCCTGGCAGGAGTCATCAGCCCATAAGGGCGGTTTCGGGGGAACCCCATCCCCATTTTTCACAGCAAAACTAGGCGTCTGCGAAGTCGCGGTCAATCGGCTAGAGGCAATTGGTCGGCGCCAAACGGCAATGCCGCGAATTCGCTGCGGAAACACCCGCTTCGCCAAGTCCCCGCCGGATGGCGCGAAGGAACTTGCGATTTTCTGATCCACAAGCTTATGCTAATATGAAGGCGTGGAAGCCCGTCCACTCAGGGTCAATTCGAATGGCCGCCAAGAGGGGTATCGCGTCCGCGATCGAGGATTGCTACGACGCTGCCTTCGAATTCGGGCGGTGGCCGCAGGCGCTGCAAAATCTCGCCGATACGCTGGGTGCGACGAGTTGCGTCATCCGCGTGTGTGATGACACTCACCCTTTCCGGAGCGACCAGCGCAAGCGGACCGCACCGAGGCCGGACTCGACAGAACATGCCGAATTCTCGGCTCTCTGGCTCAAGAACATCGAAGGTGCTCCCGACCCTCGTGACGAGAGGTTGAAGCGGCGGGCGAAACCAGCAACCTGCTTCATCGTCGAGGACGAAGTCACCACTCCCGAGGAGCGACGGTTTTCTCCGTACTATCAGGAAATAGCTTGCCCTGGAGACCGTGAGTGGTGGGCAGCCGTCTACTTTTTGGCGAAGAAACACAGGTGGTTCCTGTCGGTGTTCCGCGATGCCCGCAGCGGGGCCTTTGATCCGTCCGAGGCCGGCCATTTTCTGCGCGTGGCTCCGGACCTGGCTCGGATCATCAGCCTGGCCGAAAAGATCTGGGAGGTTTCAATCGACCCCGCGCTGGCCGTGCTCGACCAATTCGATTGCGCGGCGCTGCTGCTTGATTGCCGTGGCCGCGTCAAGCGCTGCAACGAGCATGCGGATGCCTTGTTCGGCTCCGGCCTGATGATCCGGCATGGTCGCGTCCGCGCCGCCGATCACGAGAGCGATAGACGTCTTCAATCGATGATTCAGGCTTCCGTCTCAAGCGCCTCGGACGGAACGTTTTTCGCCGAGCCGCAGGTCGTCAGCCGCAATGGGTCGTTCTGGCTGCTGGCCGAACTCGTTCCGATGACGGCCTTCCTGCGCGACCTGTTCAATTGCGGCGACTTCCTGCTTTGCCTTACAGATCTTGTCAGCCAACGGCCGCCCTCGGAACGGTTGCTTGGCCGGGCCTTCCAACTGACCGCGGCCGAGTCACGGCTCGCCTCCAGCCTCGCCGCCGGCGAGGGTATCGATGCGGCAAGCGCACGACTGGCGATCGGCCGCGAGACGGCGCGCACACAACTGCGCGCGGTCCTCGCCAAGACCGGAACGCATCGCCAGGCCGAGCTCACGGCCTTGCTGTCCCGCCTGCGCGCGCCTTCACGCCACTGAGGGGTGCCCTCACCCGTTCGGGTGAAGCGCCCGGCGGCTCGTCGCTGCACAATTCCCGATCGGATTGACGAAATGGGCCTGCGAACGAGGGCACTGCCAAATGGCAATGGCGTTGGGCTGGGGGCTTCGACCAGCGCGCAAGGGATCGCGGCCGGTACGGTCGCGTCTCGTCGCGACGGCGCTCATCGCCTGCGCTCTCTGCTTGCCTTCGACGGGCCATGAATTCGCGACAAGCGGCGTCGACCTCGAACTGGTGCTTGCCGTCGATGTCTCGTCCTCGATGACCCTCGCCGAGCAGCGTGTCCAGCGCGACGGCTATGTCAACGCCTTCCGGCACCCCGATCTTGCCAAGGCGATACGATCCGGCGCCCGCGGCATGATCGCGGTTTCCTACCTTGAATGGGCCGGGCCAAGCCATCAGCGCGTCGTGCTGCCGTGGACGATTGTCGGCAGCGCCGAGGATGCGAGGCGTTTTGCCGACGCCCTTGCCGCGAAGCCGATCGTGGCGCAGCCCGGCACGTCAATTTCCGGTGGACTGCTGGCGGCGGCTGCCCTCTTTGTCAAAAGCCCGGTGGTCGGTGAACGCCGGGTGGTCGACATTTCGGGCGATGGGCCGAACAATGCCGGGCAGCCGGTCGGGCCGGTACGCGCCATGCTCACGGGATCAGGGGTCACTATCAATGGCCTGCCGGTCTCTCTGCCGCGCAGCAGCTCGAACGGCTTTCAATCCTTTGCCCGGCAGTATCTCGCGCTTTATTACGAGCACTGCGTCATCGGCGGGCCCGACGCTTTCGTAATCGGCATCGACGATCTAGCCATGTTCGAGGTGGCGATTCGCCGAAAGCTGCTGCTGGAAATTGCCGGCCAGCCTATACGACCCAGGCTCGCTTCCTTTGCGAGGTCGGCGGCATTCGACTGTTCGATGCCCGGGGCAATTCCCCGCTGAATTCAGGCGGAAGCATTCCGCACGCCGGCCTATTGGCGAGACATCCGGCGTCAGGTCGCCGCCAATTTCAGCGACGGTTCATCCACCCGATTTCTTCCAGCGATCCGCCGCTCGGTCATCAGCCTCCTTGGCCTCGACCCAGCCGCCATGCGAGCCGTCGGTGAGATGCTCTTTCTTCCAAAACGGCGCGCGCGACTTCAGGTAATCCATCAGGAAATTGGCGGCCTCGAAGGCGGCTTGCCGATGCGCGGACGCGGCGACCACCAGAACGATGTTCTCGCCCGGCGCTATCTTGCCGTGACGGTGGATTACGGTCAGCCCTTGCAGTGGCCAGCGCTCGGTCGCTTCGGCGGCGATGCGGCCGATCTCCGCCTCGGCCATGCCGGGATAATGCTCGAGCTCGAGCTCCGACAGCGCGCCCTGCTCGTCGCGGCAGAGACCTGAGAAGGTGACCACGGCGCCGATGTCGGCGCGGTCCCTGGTCAGGGCCGCGATCTCGGCGGCGACGTCGAAATCCTCGCGCTGGATGCGGATGCCGGGCACAGCGCCGGCCATCTCAGCCTCCGGTCATTGGCGGAAACAGCGCGATCTCGCGCGCGCCCGCGATCTTCTCGCGGTGGCCGACATGTTCCTGGTTGATGGCGACGCGGATCACGTCGGGAAATTGCAGCGCGTGCTCGTACTCCTCGCCGCGCGACTTCAGCCAGCGCAGCAGGTCGGCGACGGTCTCGATGCCGGCGGGCAGCTCGACATCCTCTTCCGGCTTGCCGATCCGCTCGCGCACCCAGGCGAAATAGATCAGCCGCATCTCACTCGTCCATGATGTGCTTGAGGCCGGCGCGGAAATAGTCGTAGCCGGTGTAGAGCGTGACGAGAGCCGCGACCCACAGCAGCACCAGCCCGGTCTGCGTGGTCAGCGGAAAGATCTTGTCGCCGGCCGGGCCTGCCAGCAGGAAGGCGATGGCGACCATCTGGATGGTGGTCTTCCATTTGGCGAGCTGGGTGACCGGCACCGAGACTTTCAGCGCCGCCAGATATTCGCGCAGGCCTGAAACCAGGATTTCGCGGCACAGGATGATGATCGCCGCCCACAGCGACCAGCCGGCGATGCCGGCATGGCGGTCGGTGTCGGCGGCCAAAAGCAGCAGGCAGGTGGCGACCAGCAATTTGTCGGCGATCGGGTCGAGCATCTTGCCGATGTTGGAGGTCTGCTGCCAGGCGCGGGCAAAATAGCCGTCGAAGTAGTCGGTGATCGAGGCGAGCAGGAAAATGGCCAGCGCCGACCAGCGGGCGAAGTCGGACGACTTCAGATGGCCTTCGAGGAAAAAGCATAGCACGACCAGCGGCACCGCGACGATGCGGGCGTAGGTGAGGATGTTCGGCAGGTTGAATGCGCGCTGGGCCATGTCGTCTCGGAATATCTCCTCCGCCACAGGTACTCAAATCAGAAGCCAATGTAGGGGGTCAACAGGCGAGATTCGATTGGACAGGGAAAAATGGCGTGAGATGCCGGTGGGCAACCACCCCTCAACTCTCGTGAAAATGATTGTAGACGAGCTTCGCCACGTGCTCGGAAATGCCGTCGACCTTGACCAGGTCCTCGACCGCGGCGCGGCTGACGGCCTTGGCGGTGCCGAAGGCGTGCAGCAGCGCGCGCTTGCGGCCGGGGCCGATGCCGGCGATCTCGTCGAGCGGGCTCTTCACCATCTCCTTCTTGCGCCGCGCCCGGTGGGAGCCGATGGCGAAGCGGTGCACCTCGTCGCGCAAACGCTGGACGAAATAAAGCACCGGATCGCGCACCGGCAACATGAAGCTCTCCCTGCCCTTGACGAAGAAGCGCTCGCGGCCGGCATCGCGGTCCGGACCCTTGGCGATGCCGATGGCGACGACCCGGTCCTCGACGCCGAGATCGGCGAGGATCTGGCGCACCGCCGTCATCTGGCCCTGGCCGCCGTCGATCAGGATGACGTCGGGCCAAGCGGGAAAGCTCCCATTGCCGGTGACCAGATCTTCCTCTCCGCCGTCGTCCTCGGCTTCCGCGCCTTCCGATGCGGAAGGCTTCTGCTCGTCGCCGTGCTCGCGCAGCAGCCTTGAGAAGCGGCGCTGCATCACTTCGCGCATCATGCCGAAATCGTCGCCGGGCGTGATCTCGGTCGAGCGGATGTTGAACTTCCGGTACTGGTTCTTCACAAAACCTTCCGGCCCGGCGACGACCATGGCGCCGACGGCATTTGTGCCCATGATGTGCGAGTTGTCGTAGACCTCGATGCGCACCGGCGGTTTTTTGAGGCCGAAGGTCTCGGCAAAACCGTTGAGCAGCCTCGCCTGAGTCGAGGTCTCTGCCAGCCTGCGGCCAAGCGCCTCGCGCGCGTTCTGCAGCGCGTGGTCGGTCAGGTCCTTCTTCTCGCCACGCTGCGGCACCGAGATCGCGATCTTGCGCCCTGCACGGGTGGAGAGCGCCTCGGCGAGCAATTCCTGCTCCTGCACGGCTTGAGAGAGCAGAAGCGTCCGTGCGGGCAGTTTGTCATCGTAGAACTGCGCCAGGAACGAGCCCAGCACCTCGGCCGGCTCCAGCGCCGGATCGGCCTTCGGGAAATAGGCGCGATTGCCCCAGTTCTGGCCGGTGCGGAAGAAGAACACCTGGATGCAGGTCTGGCCGCCCTCGGTGTGGATGGCGAAGACGTCCGCCTCCTCCACCGTCTGCGGGTTGATGCCCTGATGCGCCTGCACATGCGAGAGCGCCGCCAAGCGGTCGCGATAGATGGCGGCGCGCTCGAAGTCGAGTTCTTCGGAGGCCTGCTGCATGGCGCCTGAAATCTCGGTCCGCACCTTCTGGCTACGGCCGGAGAGGAAATCCTTGGCTTCGGCGACCAGTTCGGCATAGCCCTCATGCGAGATCTCGCCGGTGCAGGGCCCGGCACAGCGCTTGATCTGATAAAGCAGGCAGGGCCTAGTACGGTTCTCGTAGAAAGAATTGGTGCAGCTTCTGAGCAGGAAGGCGCGCTGCAGCGAATTGATGGTGCGGCCGACCGCGCCGGCCGACGCGAAAGGCCCGAAATAGTCGCCTTTGCGCGAGCGCGCGCCGCGATGCTTGTAGATGCCGGGCGAAACATGGTCGCCGGTCAAAAGGATGTAGGGGAACGACTTGTCGTCCCGCATCAGCACGTTGAAGCGGGGCCGGAGCCGCTTGATCAAATTCGCTTCGAGCAGCAGCGCCTCGATCTCGGTGCGGGTGACGACGAACTCCATCGTCGCCGTCTCGCGCACCATGCGGCCGATGCGGACGGTGTGGAAACGCCCTTGCGCGTACTGGGTGACGCGCTTCTTCAGGCTGCGCGCCTTGCCGACATAGAGCACATCGCCGTTAGCATTCATCATGCGGTAGACGCCGGGCTGGTTGGGCAGGCGCTTGACGAAGGTCTGGATCACCTCGGCGCCGACCATGCCGTCGGCATCGCCGGCATGAGGCGTCCAGTCGATGGCCGTGAAGGCGACATCGGGACCGCTGGGCGCGACTTCCGGCTCGACGATCTCTTCGGTCGCCTCGTCCTCGATGTCGAGATCGGGGTCGAGATCGCGCGGCATGTCGTCGGCGGCGCCGCCGCGTCCAAGTTTGCGGGCTGAAGGACTCATTCCACCATGCCTGTCACATCCGGCGTCTGCCACGCAAGATGCTGGCCCCCGTCGAGCGCGATCATCTGTCCGGTGACCGAGCGCGCCTGCCAGAGATAGCGGATCGTAGCGCCGAATTCGGCCAATTGCGGGCCGCGCTTCAGGATCAGGCCCTCGACCTGCCGGTCGAAATCGCGGTCTTCCTGGCGCGTATTCTTCAAGGTCGGACCGGGACCGATGGCATTGACGCGGATGCGCGGACCCAGCGCCTGGGCCAGCATCTCGGTCTGCGTCCACAGCGCCGACTTCGACAGCGCGTAGGAGAAATAGCGCGGCGTCGGGCGCCAGACGCGCTGGTCGATGATGTTGACGATCAACCCCTCCTCGCGCTCCGGCAAGGCTCGGGCGAATTGCTGCGCCAGGAGCGCCGGCGTCTTGACGTGGATGGCGAAGTGGCGGTCCCAAGCCTGCCAGTCGAAATCCTCGACGCTGTCGTCGACGAATAAAGAGGCGTTGTTGACCAGCAGCGTCACCGGACCGAGCGCGGCCTGCGCACGGCCAATGAGGCCGGCGACGGCATCCATGTCGGTGAGATCGGCTGCGACCACGGCGGCGCGGCCGCCCTCGCCCTTGATATGGTCCGCCAGGGCTTCCGCGTCATCGCCGGAACGATTGGCGTGGATGGCGACGGCAAAGCCGTGCGCGGCCAGATCCTCCACGATTGCCTTGCCGATCCTTTTGGCTCCACCCGTCACCAGCGCGACGGCGGTCGCTTTGCTCATGCTGTCAATCCTCAATCGGCTTCACGATTCCGGGGAGCCGGCACAATATGACGGACCAAGCGTTAAATGCCATTTCCACCTGGGGCGGGAATGTGGCGAAGCGGCCCGCGGACACACTCTGCCAGGCCCGGATTCGGACGTGTCGTCGCCGAATATAGGCCGCGAGACCCCATGAACCAAGCGGTGTGCGGCGCAACATCATTAGCCTGCTGACATCTCGCTGTTGCGAAGATGCAACGTCAAGTTTCAGCCTCATTCGCGCCGGGGAATGACCCAAGTTCAGGTTCGCTTCAGCCGCATTTGAGCACGACATTTGGAACCGTCGAGCGCCAGGCCCGTTTATCCCCCCGGACGGGCCGGGGCATTCATGAACAACCAAGCCTAAGTGTCTTAGTGGCTTAAGGAGTATAACAATGAAGACCAATCTCAAATTCGCGCCGCTCGCCGCTGCGCTCGGGCTGTTCGCCTTTGCCGGTACCGCGTTTGCTGCGGACGTCGTTTCGGAAGAGCCGCCGGCTCCCGCCCCGGTTGCCGAGCAGCCCGTCGCTGCCTGGGCCGGCCCCTATGCCGGTGTCACCCTGGGCTACGGCTTCGACGGCCATGCCAATGCCCGTGACGCCGGTACCAATGTGAAGACCAAGGGCTTCGTCGGTGGCGTTTTCGGCGGCTATCAGTGGCAGCAGGAGAACTTCGTTTATGGCGGTGAAGCCGACCTCGGCTACAACGGCACCAAGGGCGACAGCAACGGCATCAGCGCCAAGTCGGGCCTGGAAGGCTCGCTGCGCGCTCGCCTGGGTTATTCCGTGACGCCTGAGATCCTGCTCTACGGCACGGGCGGTCTTGCCGCGAAGAACCAGAAGATCGAGACCGCCGGAACCAGCGACAGCAACGCCATGCTGGGCTGGACTGCCGGTGTCGGCACCGACATCAAGATCACGGACAACGTGTTCGGCCGTGTCGAGTACCGCTACACCGACTACGGCAGCAAGGACTTCGACAATGTCGGCAACGTCAAGTCCAAGGACAACCGCGTCACCTTTGGCGTCGGTATGAAGTTCTAAGTCGCATAAGCCACGACACGGAAAAGCCGGGCCTCGCGCCCGGCTTTTTTGTTGGGTGGCGCCTCCAATTTGTCCTACGGGAAGCTGAAGCGTCCCGTTGTGCCTTCCTAGCCCGATCGCTTGCAGGTTTCGAAAACTTTGTACGAGCAGACAACAAACTGACTGCGCGTCAGGGCCTCTCGGCTGGCGGACGCGGCGACGGTTCCTGCTGGAAACCGTCATGCGCCGGGATCAACGGCAGCTGGTCCAGCCACTTCGCCTTGGAGCGGATCAGGACTTGCGCATCGGGTCGGTACTGGCCCGGATCGGCCAAGGTGGCGGCATGGACGTGGATCTCGGACGGCCATCTGTCGGAGCGGAAGTAGAGCCTGGTGCCGCAAGACGGGCAGAATCCGCGAAACGTGTTCGGGGTGCTTTCATAGTGGTTGATGTCCCCGGTCCAGTTCACCTCATCGCGCCTTAGGCCCAGGAAGGCGGTGATGGGTGAGGACGTGGCGCGCTGGCAATCGGCGCAGTGACAGACCAGGTTGCGCGTGACCTCCCCGGAATAGGCCCAGGTGACTGCACCGCACATGCAACGTCCCGTCAAAGATGTCATTGCGCCCTCCGCGGCCGCCTGTCCAGGACGGCCAGCCATGCAGCGTAGAATAGGCCGCGCAACTTCTCTCAGGCTGGCCGTTTTGCGACCTCAATGCATGTCGCCCAAAAGTGCGTAGCGGTTTTGGGACAACGACATGCATAAAACAACAATCTAAAGCGCGTCGCATAAGGCCGTTCAGGCGCGACGCGCTTTGGCTGGCTTGACCTTGGGCGGCAGCGTTTCGACGAAAGCCAGCGCGCGATCGAGCCAGGCGGCGAGGTCGGCTTCGTTCGCCACCCCTTCCGGCGCGACACGGACATAGCCTTCCATCGAGCGCCCGCCCATCTCCATCGGGCTCGCATGAGGGCCGCCGGCCGCGGTCGCATGCGCGGCTTTGCCGACGCGAACCAAGAGCCCGCGCTTCGAGGTGCCGATCAGCATGTTGCCGTTGAGCATGAAGCAGGTGCCGCCGAACATTTTCTGCTCGGTGAAGGCGCGCGATCCAAGGGCTGCACGCAGGCGCCCTACCATCGGATCGATTGCGACGCTGGTTTTGCTAACCGACTTCGCCATACCACCGCCTCCGCGATTTTGCACCGCGACAGGCAAGCATGGAAGTGCCGGGTGTTCAAGCTGGCGCGGGGCCGAAGCCGCCAATCTCCCGACAACAGGAGATCGGCTTTACCTCACGCCGGCACCGCCGGCTTCAGCTCCGGGAACTTCTCGTCGAAGCGCGCGGCCCAGCGCACGAGCCGGCCGCGGCCCTTTTCCCATTGGCCGCCGAAACGCAACGCCAGATAGCCAAGCGTGGCGCGCAGCGCCATCTGGCCGGCGGTGATCTTCTTCGGCAGTTTCGGCGGGTTGGCGTTGAGAAGATCGAGCGCGGCGGTGATCTTGGTCCACTGCCGGTCGAGCCAGGGTTGATAGACCATCTCCTGCGGCCGCGTGCGCCGCTCATAGACCATCGAGAGCGCGCAGTCGCAGATGCCGTCGGCCAGCGCTTCGAGAGTTTCGGCCTCGAGCCGCTTGTCCGGATTGCGCGGCAAGAGCGCGTTCTTCGACAGCCGGTTGAGGTGTTGCGTGATGGCGCGGCTGTCATAGATCGAGCGGCCGTCATCGAGCACCAGCACCGGGATCTTGCCGAGCGGATTGGCCGAGATCAACTCGGCCGGCTTCTCCTCGGTCTTGATCGGCACGAGGTCGATGGCGATGCCGGCATAGGCGGCGGCCATGCGGACCTTCGAACTATAGGGAGAGGTGGAGGCGTAGAGCAGCTTCGGCATGATCGGTTCCCGGTTGTTTGCCGATACTGTTGACCGATCATGGCCTGCAAGACAACGGCCAGTGGCGGGAAACAAGCCAGCCAATCGACGAGCGGGAAATGTTGCGACGACAGCGGCAAACAAAAAAGCTCCCGGAAGTTTGCCCTTGGCAAAGTTCCGGGAGCTTTAGGAGGAGCGTCCGCTCCGTTACGCCAGACTGGCGAGAGGGGCGCCATCGGCGCCCACCCTCGCCTGCTCACGCTCGGGAGCGAAGCTACGCGATTACTTCTTGCCGGCCGGCTTCTTGGCCGGAGCTGCCTTCTTCACGGCTGCAGGCGCCTTGGCGGCCGCTGCCTTCATCGGAGCCTTGGCGGCGGGCTTGGCCGCTGCCTTCGCTACCGGCTTCTTGGCGGCGGGCTTCGCGGCTGCCTTCGCGGCCGGCTTGGCTGCTGCCTTGGCGGCGGGCTTTGCCGCGGCCTTGGCCGCCGGCTTCGCTGCTGCCTTGGCCGGAGCCTTGGCGGCTGCCTTCGGTGCCGCTGCCTTCTTCACTGCAGGTTTCGCGGCAGCCTTAGCTGCCGGCTTCTTTGCCGGCGCTTTCGCCGCCGGCGCCTTGGTTGTCGTCTTTGCCATGCGATGCCCCTTGCGTTTTGCCTAGGGTCGTGAGTGACCCGGCGTCTTCATGCATATCTGACTCGCGACTGTCTAGCCAGCGAAGCAACACAATGATTTTCAGTTATTGAATTTTGGTTACTTCTGATACGCGATGATGCATGTCAGGGGAAAAATTGTGAGCGAATCTTTCACTTTCGCAGTGACGGCCTGGGTGACAGACTTTCGCGCACCTTCTATCGCTGGATCATCGGACCGAAAGCCGGGAAACCTTGATATCTGAATGTGAGCTATCTGCTCATAATAGACAATCGATCCAGAAACGTCCGTTTGATCTTGTCCAACGAAAACATCTACAGATGAACGAGCACAAAACGGAGATACCCAGCAACGAAAGCTAGTGCCATTAAAGCGAGCTATCGGCTCACATTCTATTGGCCCGCGGCTGAGGCCCCCGTGCCTCGGGGCTACCCGCCAGACGGCGCGCCGGTTCGGCCTGGTGCAGGTGGACGGAGTAAGTGTCCCAGGGCGGCGAGGCCAAGATCCCGGCCAGCATTCGGCCGATCTCGCCGCGATGATAGCTGCCGTGCAGCACGACATGGGTGAGCATCTCCTGCCTGGTCATGCAGCCTTTGTCGCCATCGGTGAAGATGAAGGCGACGGGCTCCGCAAGCCCTTGCTCCGAAACGGTTTCGAGATAGTCGAGATACCAGCGATCGGTCTCGGCCACCGCGGCGCGCAGCGCGTCCGGCAGCGGCGTCTCCTCGGTGTTGTCGCTGGCATAGCCATGGGCAGTGCCGGCCAGATGCGCGGCGAATATCCGCGACACGACATGGATGTGGTTCATCAGCCGGATCGCTGCTTGGCGCTCTTGCGCATTGCTATCCGGATCCATACCGACGAGCCTTTCCAGAAATTCGTCATTGGCCCAGGCCTGGTAGACAAGCAGGTCCTTCAGCAACATCTTGGCGCTCATGCGTCGGCTCCATTTGCGAGCGTGGTTCGTGCAATTCCGGACGCAAACCGCTCCAAATTCCACCCGGATTTGCGTTGGCGTCGAATGTGAGTAAGCTGTTCATATCTTCGGGGAACCGGCCAGGATGTCTACTCGCATTGCAAAGTCCGTTCCACGCATGCGCAAGGCGCCGCGCCAGGCGCGTTCGATCGCAACCGTGGAGGCGATCATCGAGGCCGGTGCTCGCGTTCTGAGCGAGCTCGGCTGGGGCGGCTTCAGCACCAACAAGGTCGCCGAGGCAGCCGGCGTGAGCATCGGCTCGCTCTATCAATATTTTCCCGACAAGCTCGCTTTGGTCGAAGCGATTCGGCGCCGACACTTCGATCATGTGCTGTCCGTGATTCGCGAAGCGGCAGCGGATGAGAAGCCGCTCAGGCAATTCGCGCGCGAATTGGTGCGCGGCATGATCGATGCACACTCGATCCATCCGACGCTGCATCAGGTGCTGCTCGACGAGGCGCCCGGCGACCGTGGCTCGCGCGCCGCGCACGCCTCGTTCCAGTCACGCTATCTCGAACATTATACCGCCGCCGTCACGCAATACCGCCGGCGCCGCAAGGACACAGAGACGATGGCGCGCGTGCTGTCCTCGGCGATCGAGGGCGTGATCCACAACGCGGCGCGCCGCAACATGCTGGAAGCGCCGGAGTTGCAGAAGCAGCTCGTCGAACTGATCTTTGCCTATCTGTCGCCGGCGACGCGTTGAGCGCCGGATCGGCAGGCGACAGCCGAGGACCGGCGCTTACCCCTGATAACCGAGGCAGATGGCGCCAAGCGCGACGACGGCGCAGGCGCCGACGCGCCGCGGCGTCAGTTGCTCGCCGAGGAAGAAGCGCCCGATGAAGGCGGCGAAGACGACGCTGGTTTCGCGGATGGCGGTGATCGGGCCGGCAGGACCGAGCGCGAAGGCGGCGACCACCGCGCCATAGGCGAGCAGCGCGAACAGACCGCCGGCAAGCGCCTGCCGCGTCTGCGGCGCGCGCCACTCGACGGCGAGACGGCCGCGCAAAGCGATGAAGGTGGCGGGCAGCAAGGCGCCGTAGGCGAGCAGCACCCAGGCTGTGTAGGCGCCGCTGCTGCCGGCCGCGCGCACGCCGATCGCATCGACGGTGGCGTAGGCGGCGATGATCGCGCCGGTGGCCAGCGCATAGAGGATCGAAATCGTCGAGGCCCGCTCCCGGCCCAGCGACAGGCCCATGATGCCGCACGCGACCAGCGCGACGCCGACGATTTCGGGCATGCTGAGTTGCTGGCCGGCCAGGCCAAAGCTGCCGAGCGTGACCAGCAGCGGCACGCTGCCGCGCACGATCGGATAGACTTGGCCGAGCTCGCCATGGCGATAGGCGGCCACCAGGAAGACGCTGTAGCCGACCTGAAGCACGGCCGAGGCTACGACATAAGGCCATGCCGCGGCGGCCGGCAAGGCATGCAAGAGCGCCAGCGGAACGGCAAGCACGGTGCTGGAGAAACTCATCACGGTGACCGTCCACAGGCGGTCGGCGCCGGTGCGCAGGAAGGCGTTCCAGCGGGCATGCAGGATGGCCGCGAACAGCGCGAGCCCGACCACCGCCGCGCTCATTGCAAGTTGCTCCCGCTGGGCAGGCTGCTCGCGCCGGCCATAATTGCGGCGGCCGCCTTGCGGGCATTGCCGATGGCCGCGTCCACCTCGCCCATCTGCGCCATCAGCGTGGCGCCCTCGATCAGCATCAGCAGCGCGGCGGCTGCGCCTTGCGCCCGTTCGCGCGGCATCGCCGCCTCGAGGATCGCCTGCATGCGTTGCCGCAGACCGTTCTTCTGCCGCGACACAGCCTGGAATACCGGATGTCCAGGATCGCCGAACTCGGCGAGCGCATGCGCGAACAGGCAGCCGTGGAAATCCGGATCGCGAAACCAGCGCTCGTGCCAGTCGAGGATCGTTGCGATCTTTTCTTGCGGCGTCGCCGGTTCGGCCATCAGCCGGTCGAGTTGGCGTTCGAAACGGCGGGCGCGATGTTCCAGCACCGCGACGATCAGCTCGTCCTTTGCCGGGAAGTGTCGATACATGGTCATCTTGGCGATGTCGGCCTCGGCGATGATGCGGTCGATGCCGGTGGCGTGGAAGCCATCGCGCTTGAACAGCGCATAGGCGGTGTCGACGACATGCTGCCGCTTGGCCGAGGATGATGGAGGTGTCATGGCGCTAAGATCTAACTGGTGATGAGACAGGTCTGTCTCTTTTCTAGCGATACCTCCGCCTTATGTCAATTGGCGAAGTCGGATCGACCTCGCAGCCGAGCGTTTGATTTATTTTCTCAGAGCGCTGTCGATTCCGCCGAGGCCCGTTCGTCGTATCATCGCAACCAACCAACGAAGGACAATTCAATGCGTTTCATGATGCTGATGATCCCCGGCGGCTACGCGACCGCGGCTCCCGACGTCAGGCCCGAGGCGGAAGCCGTGGCGGCGATGATGAAATACAATGAAGAGCTGAAGCGGGCCGGTGTGCTTTTGGCGCTCGACGGGCTGCATCCGCCGTCCTCGGGCGCGCGGGTCAGCTTCAAGGGCGGCAAGCCGACCGTCACCGACGGGCCCTTCGCCGAGGTCAAGGAAGTGCTCGGCGGCTATTGGATGATCGACGTGCGCTCGCGCGAGGAAGCGATCGAATGGGCTCGCCGCTGCCCGGCCTCCGACAATGAAGTGATCGAGGTCCGCCAGGTCTTCGAGATGAGCGACTTTTCCGACGACGTGCAGAAGGTGGCCGAAGGCTTCGACGGGCTCAAAGGTTGACCACGACGGCAACCCTGGAAGCGGTCTGGCGGATCGAGCAGCCAAAGCTCGCCGCTAGGCTGACCCGCATCCTGCGCGATGTCGGCCTGGCCGAGGAGGTGGTGCAGGATGCCTTCGTGCTGGCGCTGGAACGCTGGCCGGCGGACGGCATCCCGTACAACCCGGCGGCCTGGCTGACGCGCGTCGCCACCAACCGGGCGCTCGACCGGCTGCGCCGCACCACCCTGATCGACGGCAAACATCGCCAGCTTGCGATCGACCTCGCCGAACTGGAGCGGCGCATCCCCGAGATCGAGGCGGCGCTGGACGAAGACATCGACGACGATCTGTTGCGGCTGATCTTCACCGCCTGCCATCCGCTGCTGCCGGCCGAGCAGCGAGCAGCACTTGCGCTGAGGATGCTGGGCGGGCTGTCGACGCCCGAGATCGCCCACGCCTTCCTGGTCCCGGAAGCGACCGTCGCCCAGCGCATCGTGCGCGCCAAGCGGGCACTGCGCGACGCAGCCATCGCCTTCGAGACGCCGCGTGACGAAGAACGAGCCGGACGCCTCGGCGCCGTGCTGGAGGTGGTCTACCTGATCTTCAACGAGGGCTATGTCGCTTCCTCAGGACCGGACTGGCTGCGTGCGGATCTCAGCAACGAGGCGATGCGGCTCGGCCGCCTGCTCGTGGCGCTGATGCCGGACGAGGCGGAGGCGCTCGGCCTGCTTTGCCTGATGGAGCTCAACGCATCGCGCTTTGCCGCCCGCAGCGACAGAGAGGGCAATCCGGTCCTGTTGCTCGACCAGGATCGCGGCCGCTGGGACTGGTCGCTGATCCGGCGCGGTCTCGACAGGCTCGGCCGCGCGATGACGCTCGCGCCGACGCCTGGCCCCTATCAATTGCAGGCGATGATCGCCGCCTGCCAGGCCCGCGCCAGAAATGCCGCCGACACCGACTGGATCGCCATTGCCGCCTACTACCAGGCGCTGGCTTTGACTGCCCCCTCGCGCATCGTCGAGGTCAACCGCGCCGTCGCGGTCGGCATGGCCTTCGGACCGGCGCAGGGCCTGGCCATCGCCGACGCGCTGCGCGACGAGCCACGGCTGAAGGAGACGCATCTGTTGCCCACCGTGCGCGCCGAGATGCTGCAAAGGCTCGGACGGCTGGACGAAGCCCGTGCGGAGTTCCGCCGCGCCGCCGCGCTGACCGGCAACGAGAAGGAACGCGCTGTGCTCACCGCCCGCGCCGACGCCGCTGGATCGCGTACGGACAATCCCAACAGGTCGGGTGCCGCGCGCCTATAGCGCCTTCCCGTCTGAAAAACGTCCTCTGCCATATCGCAAAGGAGTTAGGCGTCCGAAACCGCCGGGACAGAATGGATCGTCATCACCGGTTTGTGAGTGTGCTTGCCAAGCGACTCTGTGATACAGAGTAATCTGCAAGCTACGAAGGAGCATCATCATGTCGATCGCCCATGAGCAGGCGGCGCTGTCGCTTTCCGAAATCTCCGAGGCCGAGCGCCGCACCCGACAGGCGCTCGATTACGGCCGCGCCAGCGATTTTCTTATCCTCTGGGGCATCGTGACGGGAGCAGCCTTCGCGCTCGTCCAGTTCTTGCCCGGACGGGCGAACGAGATCTGGCTCGGCGCGGATGCCGTCGGCATTGCGGCGTCGGTAGCGATCGCCCGCTGGCCCGGCCGCCGGCAGCTATGCGCCCGCCGCGACCCGCGCCTGCTTGCCGCGTTTGCCGTTCTGTTCTGCTACGGCATCGCCTGGTCGTTTCTCTTCGTCGGCGTCGATCCGCGCAAGATGGCGGTGTTCTGGGCGACGCTGATGATGAGCGGCTATGTCATGGCCGGCCTGTGGCGCGGTTATGTGCTCGGCCTCTGCGGACTGGCGATCAGTGCGCTGGCGTTTGCAGGCTATTGTCTCGCGGGCGCCTGGTTTCCCCTGTGGATGGCGGCGACCTATGGCGGCGGGCTCATCGCCGGCGGCCTGTGGCTGCGGCATGTCGGGGCACGCTGATGGGCGCCGACGAGATCATCCACCAGAGCACGCGGCTCAAGATCATGGCGGCGCTTAACCTCTTGGAGAAAGGCGCCGCGCTCGAATTCACCCGGCTGAAGGCGATCGTCGGCGCCACCGACGGCAATCTCGGCGCGCATCTCGATACGCTCGGCAAGGCCGGCTATGTCGAGGTCGAAAAACTGTTCGTCGGGCGCCGGCCGCAGACGCGCGTCACGGCGACGGCAGCCGGGCGGCGCGCTTTCCGCGACCATGTCGTGTTCCTGCGCACCATCCTCGACCAGGCCGAACAGCCGGGAGCCGGCTGAGCGCTCTCGGTGCCGGATCTCAGCGCGTGGCGACCACGGCCACGCCGGCGCCGATCATCACGCCGCCCGCCACGCGGTTGACGCGGCGAACGATCTTCGGCGTACGCAACAGCCTGCGGGCGCGGCCGGCAAGCAGAACATGGCCACCGATGACCACGACCTCGACCGCCAGGATCACCGCCATGAGCATGCCGAGATGGCCTGGCGTGAGCGATGCGCCGACCACGTTCGGCAGCAGCGCCACGTAGAAAAGCGGCATCTTCGGATTGCCGAGATTGAGGGCAATGCCGGTGGCAAAGACCATCAGCAATCCGCGCCGGCCGGAGACGGGTTGCAGCTCCGGCACCACGGGTGCCGCAGTCCAGAGCCTGACGCCCATCCATATCAGATAGGCAGCACCGCCATAGCGAAGCACGGTCATGACGACAGCCATCTTGGCGGCGATGATCGACAGACCGAAAGCGGCCAGCGTCAGGAAGACGAGGATGCCCACCACCGTTCCGGCGCCATAGGCGATGCCCGATGCGGCGCCATTGGAGATGGTGCGGGCGATGATCGTCATATTGTCCGGGCCGGGGCTGGCGGCAAAAACGAAGAAGGCAGCCGCGAAGGCGAGCAGGGTGGAAAGATCCATGAAGCTTCCCGTTTCACAATCTCATGGCGGCGCCGGCGCCGCGCAAACAGAAACGCCGCGGACATTCCAGCCGCGGCGCATTATCCCGGACCGTCAGATGCTTCAGCGCAAGACGCGGCAGCGGCCGTTATACACCAGCCAGCGGTCGAAGCCCGAGACGCAGAACTCGACATTGTCGCCGATCGAGGCAAAGCCCTGGCCTTCCTCGATCAGGTAGAAGATCGAGCGGTCGCGGCCGTCCGACAGGTTGACGGTGGCGCGGCAATAGTGGCGGCCGATCGGCCATTCGTCGCTGGCCGCCTCATAGCGATGCTGGCGGATGTTGCGGAAATCGGTAATCGCGACATTCGGCAGATGGGGCACGTGATGCACCTGGTAAGAGAAGCGGTGCGTGATCCTGCTCAGCACCCAGCTTTCGCCACAGACGCTGCCATCGTCCCCGGAATAGGTGCCGAGGTCGGCGGCCTGCGCCGCCTGGGTGAAGCCCAGAGGAGCGGCAAAGGGTGTGGAGAGCGCAACCAGCGCGGCAAGAGCGGAATGGGCGAAGCGAGTCATGACAGCCTCCCGAAGGTGATGCGCGCACTGTGCGGATTCGCTCGGCAACGGTCAAGCGGTTGCGAAAACAATGGTTTCCGCAAAACTTCGTTCCTCGGCGACCCGGCTAAAGAGAGAGCACCCCACATCAGGCCACGGCGACAATCACATGCGCCTGGATTTTGGCCGCGACCGCGCCGCTGCCGTGCCTGTCCGCGATCGCGGCTTCGGCGTAGTCGGTGGCTGCCCGTAGCTTTACGGCGTCCCTTGCCTCGATTTCGTTGCGCAGCAGCGTTCCCTGACAATAGGCGACGGCGGGGATGCGTGGCGAGGCCGCCCTGCTCTGCTCGGCTCTTGTCTCGATAGCCGTATCGGAAAAGCCTGCATCCTGCAGCTCGCCACGGATCAGCGCCGTGTCGTGGTAGCCGTGCGGCGTACGCGCCAGAAAGCGGGGTGGATCGCCGGGAAAAATGCTGGCGAGCGCATTGGTCACGTCATCGGCGAACACATTCTCCTCGATGCGGTCCCACACGTTGAACAGGAAACGCCCGCCGGGCTTGAGCACACGCCTGGCTTCTCGATAGGCGGACACGCGGCTGGGGAAGAACATCGCGCCGAACTGACAGCAGACGACGTCGAAGGCTGCATCATCGAACGGCAGCGCCAGGGCATCCGCCTGACGCCATTGGATGCGGGCGTCGGCACCTTGCCGCGACGCGGCGTGGTCGAGCATCGGCTGGTTGAGGTCGGTCACAACATAGCTTGCGTCGGGAGACAGCTTTGGCGCCAAGGCGCGGGTGACGACCCCGGTACCAGCGGCGGTCTCCAGGACGGCGCCAGGCGAAAAGGACGCCGCCCGTCTGGCAAGATCCGCGGCATAGGGCTCGAAGATCAACGGCACCATGTAACGGTCGTAGTTTTCCGGCACCGAGCCAGCAAAGATCTTGTCCGTTTCCAGCATGTCGCTCTCCCCTCCCCGTAACCGGCCCGAGAGGATAGCATATGCCTGTTTCCCGCGGCCGTCCTTACCCGCATGGGAGGCGTCCTTCTATGTCACCCTCGCCAGCTCGATGCCTGCAAAAACGAATACGCTGCCGAGAAGGCTCGGCGCTCAATCCTCAGGGACGAAAGCGGGGTTGTAGACGACTTCCCAAAGATGATCGTCGGGATCCTGGAAATAGCCGGCATAGCCGCCCCAGAAGGTTTTCTGCGCCGGCTTGACCAGCCTGGCGCCGGCTTCGATCGCCTGCGCCATCACCGCATCGACCTCGCTTTCGCTACCAACATTGTGGCCGATGGTAAACTCGGTCGGGCTGCGCCCGCTTTGCGGCACACCGGCGTCATGGGCGATGCTGGCACGTTCGAAAATGGCGAACTTCAATCCGCCGGCGAGGTCGAAGAAGGCGACAGCGCCATGCTCGAATTCGCGGCCGATGATGCCTTCGGTGGGCAGGCCGAGCCCGTCACGATAGAATTTGAGCGACGCCTCCAGATCGTCGACGCCGAGCGTCAAAACAGCGATGCGCGCTTTCATTGCTCTCACTCCCCCGCAAGCCACTCCAGCGTCCAGCGCGACGGCTGGGCGACCGCCAGCAGCTTATGTAGCGCCGGCAGCAGCGTTCGCAACTCGCCCTCCAGCGTGTAGGGCGGATTGACCACCACAAGGCCGCTGCCGTCCAGGCTTGGCTCGTTGGAGACCGGGCGGACGTCGAAGGCAATGTCGAGGATCTTCGGGATGCCCGCTTCTTTCAACGCCGTGCGGAAGGCGTTGACCGCCTTGCGGTCCTTGATCGGGTACCAGAGCGCATAGAGCCCGCCCGGCCAGCGCCGGTGCGCCTTTTGCAGGCCTTCGACGAGGCGAGAGAATTCGCCCTGCTCCTCGAAAGGCGGATCGATCAGCACGAGGCCGCGCTTTTCCTTCGGCGGCACTTGCGCGCCGAGCGCCAGCCAACCGTCGAGTTCGATCACCCTTGTCTGGAAATCGGCGGCAAAAACCGACTTCAGCCGTTCGGCGTCCTCGGGATGCAATTCGACCGCAGTCAGCCGGTCCTGCTTGCGCAACAGATGGCGCACGAGCACAGGCGAGCCGGGATAGCGCCGCAGCTCACCATCGGGGTTCTGCGCCCGCACCGCTTCCAGATAGGGCGTAAGCAGCGCCGCCGCTTTCGGCTCGAGCGCCGCCTCGAACACCCGGCCGATGCCGCTTTGCCATTCGCCTGTCTTGCCGGCCTCGACCGAGGCCAGATCGTAGCGGCCGATGCCGGCATGGGTGTCGATAACGCGAAACGCCTTATCCTTCTGCTTCAGATATTCGACCAGGCGAGTGAGCACGGCATGCTTGACGACATCGGCGAAATTGCCGGCGTGATAGGCGTGACGGTAGTTCATATTTACCTCGCCGACCCATTGCGGCCCCAGCGCGGCGGTGGCGGCTGCGAATTGGGATTCTGCGGGGGCTTGTCGCCGCGACCGAAAACCAGCGTCAGCACCAGCCCGCTAAGGCCGATGCCCATCAGCGTATAGCCCGCCGGCTGCGCGCGCTCGTCGATCGAACCGGTGCCGGCGCGCAGGATGAGATCGACCGCGCGCATGTCGATGCCGTCGGCGTCGCCCGGGCCGACGGTGAAGACATAAGGCCCTGGCGTGACGGTTTCGATCACGCCGGCCTCGTCGCGAAAAATCTTGTCGGGTAGTTGCGGGCTGACCTCGCGCGGATTGTCGGTGTGGTTGAAGGAGAGCGTCGACGCCAGCACTGTCCGGCCGCCGCTGGCGGCGGTCAGCGTCAAAAGCGTGCGTTGCTGCCCGGCGATGCGCTCGGCGCGCGCGGTGAGATCGACCAGCACGCGCAGCGGCGCATCGCCGGCGGCAAGCTGCACCGTCACCGGCTTGAAGCGGCCGCCCTCATAGACGCGGTACGTGCCGATGGCATGGCCGGAGAAGTTGCTCATCGCCCAGGGATAGAAGATGCCGATGGCGGCGCCGGCGATGAGGAGCAGAAGGGAGAGGAAGCGCATTCAATGCCTTGGTTTTCGGGGCGGGACTGCCGCTATCTTTTCGCGGTTTCGTTTCGGGCAGCTTCGCGGACCCGCTCCATCTCGTCCAGAAACATTTCCAGGCCAAGCTCGAAAGTCTTGTCGAAGCCGCCGGCCCCGAAATAGGCGCCGGCTTTCACGACGCTCGGATAGTCGCGCGCCAGTTCCTCGTCGCTGACGGTGGTGACCGCCGAAGGCCCCTTGGCGTAACCGGCCGTCTCGTCGAGGATCGCGCCCATCAGGTAATAGCCGGCGGCGCGGAACAGGCGGGCGCTGAGCTCTGGCCCGAAGCCACCATCCTCGAACAGGCCGATGATGGCGTTGAGCTTGGCAAGGCAGGGCGGCGAGTTCATGCGGTAGACGACGATGAACGGCGCGAACGCCGGATGCTCGGTCGCGACGCGACGGAACTCCTGCATGCCGATGCGTGCCCGCTCGCGCCAGGGCAGGCTGTCGTCGGGAATGACCAGCCCGCTCATCTGCCGGTCGACCAGCGCCTCGTAGAGATGCGCCTGCGAGGGGAAGTGATGGTAGATGCTCATCGCCTCGCAGCCGAGCGCGGCGGCGAGCTTGCGCATCGAAAAGCCGGACAGCCCTTCCCGCTCGATAACCTCGAAGGCGGCGTCTTCGATGAGTTCGCGGGACAGTTTTCCGCGAGTTCGCTTTTTTTTGATCGATGAATCCATGGCGCCGCTTGACAACTTACACTGTAAGGTTCATTTTCTCGCATACCTTACATCGTAAGGCCAATAAAAACCAGAGGAGAACATCATGTCAGTCATTCGCGCAATCCATATCGTGCATTCCTGCTTCCGTTCCGCCTCGCTGCTCGCCGCCGCCGGCATGCTCGCCACGACTTTGGCCACGACCGCCAGGGCCGACGACTATGACGCGGCCGTCAAGGACATCCAAGCGACCATGGGCGGCGTGCCCAGTTTCGTGAAGCAATTCCCGAAGGCCGGTCTGCCCGGCGCCTGGGCCGAGGTCAAGGCCATCGAGCTCAGCGACAAGACGGCGTTGCCGCCGAAGGTCAAGTCGCTGATCTCGCTGGCGGTCGCGGCGCAGATCCCTTGCAGCTACTGCATCTGGTCGGACACCGAGAACGCCAAACGCGCCGGCGCCACCGACGAGGAGATCCAGGAAGCGGTCGCCATGGCCGCGCTGACAAGGCATTGGAGCACCATCTTCAACGGCATGCAGGTCGACTTCGACACGTTCAAGAAGGAAATGGGCGGACAGTGAGTCGCAAGGCTCAAGGATGGGCGGGCTACCGGTCCGCCCATCCAGCCATTGAGATTTCTCCTGCCGGTCGACGCATCAACCAAGCCGGTGGATTCGCCGGGGCCGCTGCTCTATAGGAACAGCCTTCGCCAGACGGGCGAAGCCTTTGGAGACCTGGTTGAAGCGAGCGATATCGATAATCGTCACTCTGGCGCTGCTGGCATGGCTGGTCAGCGACTCGCGCTGGAAGATGGTCGGCGATGCCTTCGCCAGCATTACGCCCGGCGCCTTCGCGGCGGTGACGGCGGCGCTGTTCGTCACCTATGTGCTGCGTGCATTGCGCGTCCTGGACGAGTTCCGCGACGACGTCAACGGCCGCTTCGGCGCCGTGCTGCGCGTCATCCTCATCCACAACGCCATGATCAATGTCGTGCCGTTCCGCGGCGGCGAGACGGCCTTCCCGATCTTGCTGCGACAGGTGTTCGGCATTTCGATCGTGCGCGCCAGCGCCTCGCTTTTGTGGTTCCGGCTGCAGGACGCCTTCGTCGTCGGCGTGCTCGCCTGCCTGGTGTGGCCCGGCCTGCACCCGGCGCTGAGGGCCGCCGGCATAGCGGTGCTGATCGCCGCCGCCTGGTACCTGCCGCGCTGGGCGCGCGCGCCGCACGACTGGACCGGGCGCGGCAGGATCGTCTCGAAGCTCGGCAAGCTGCGCGACATCTTTACCGAGGCGACCGGGCGCTCGCGCTACGGCTGGTGGTGGACGGTGGCCAATTGGGCGCTGAAGCTTGCCGTGCAGGGCTGGCTGCTCGGCATGCTGCTCAACACTTCGTTCCAGACCGCCTTCCCGGGCGCCGTCGGCGCGGAAGCCGCGGCGATCCTTCCCGTGCAAGGCGTAGCCGGTTTCGGCACCTATGAAGCGGGCGCCGCGGCCGCCCTGCTCTATTCCGGCATCGCCATCAAGCAAGGCCTGCAGGCCGCCCTGGCGCTGCATCTCTTCATCTTTTGCTCGGCCGTCGCCACCGGGGCGATCGCCTGGCTGTTCCCCTCCAAATCGACGCTGCCGGAGACGCCGGCGGCGGGACCGGCAAGGAAATGACCGCGATGAACGTGCTTCCCATCCCGCAATCGGGATTGCCCGAGGGCGCCGTCATGCCCGAGCACAGGCTCTCCATCGTCATCCCGATGTACAACGAGGCCGACAATGTCGAGCCGCTGCTCGCGCGCATCCACCAGGCGATGGAGAATTACAGCCAGCCCTGGGAAGTGGTGCTGGTCGACGACGGCAGCACCGACGCGACGCCGGCGGAGATCCGCAGGTTGGCCGCGGTCTACGGCCCACATGTGCATGGCGTGGAACTGGTGCGCAACTACAAGCAGACCGCCGCCATGCAGGCCGGGCTGGATGCCGCGCGCGGCGATGTCATCGCGACGCTCGACGGCGATTTGCAGAACGACCCGTTCGACATTCCGCGCATGGTCTATCGCCTTTTGACCGAGGATCTCGACCTCGTCGCCGGCTGGCGCAAGAACCGCCAGGAGGGGTTCTGGATGCGTCGCCTGCCGTCGCGCATCGCCAACCGGCTGATCGCGCGCGTCACCGGGGTGAAGCTCAACGATTATGGCTGCAGCTTGAAAGTGTTCCGCGGCAGCGTCATCCGCAGCGTCAGGCTCTACGGCGAGATGCACCGCTTCATTCCGGCGTGGCTCGCGACGGTGACGACGCCGCGCCGCATCGCCGAGGAGGTGGTGACGCATCACGCGCGCATCTACGGCCAGTCGAAATACGGTATCTCGCGCACCTTCCGCGTCGTGCTCGACCTCGTCTTCATGTTCTTCTTCATGCGCTACCGCACAAGGCCGGGGCATTTCTTCGGCGGCATCGGCATCGTGCTCGGCCTGCTCGGCTCGCTGATCCTGGCCTATCTGTTTTCGATCAAGGTGTTCTGGGGTCAGGACATCGGCACCAGGCCGATGCTGATCACCGGCTTCTTCCTGGTGATCGCCGGGCTGCAAGCTGTGACGTCCGGCGTTCTGGCCGAGATGCTGTCGCGCATCTATCTCGAGGCCAATGGCGCGCTCGCCTATGTGGCACGGCCGCAGCCGGCGCATGGCGAGGGCGACGGGTGGCGCCTGCCGGGCAAGCCCGCGCCTGTCGAAAAGCCGAAGGCGCGGCGGAAGTGATCGCGGCGACCGCGCCGCGTTGCCAATCGCATTGATTTCGCGCAACGGTCTTCGCAAGGGAACGATCGCGAATGACCGATGCCGGGGGCTGTTAGAACCATCCTCATAACAGGGGCGCGCGCGCCGGTGGCGCTGCATCTTGCGCGGCTGCTGCGCGGCGCCGGTGCCCGTGTGATCCTGGCGGACACGCCATCGCGGCCGATCGCCGCCGCCAGCAAGGCCTGCGCGCGCTATCATCGGCTGCCGCCGCCGCGCTTCGAACGCCAACCCTATGCCGAGGCGGTCGAGGCGCTGATCCTCGCGGAAGGCATCGAGCTGGTCATCCCGACCTGCGAGGAAGTTTTTTATCTCGCGCTCGCCTGGGGCGGACGGGAGATGACGGCGCGATTGTTCGCTCCCGGCATCGAGCTTCTGGCCGAGGTCCACAACAAGCACAGCTTCATCCGACTTGCCGAACGGCTCGGCGTGGAGGTGCCGGAAACGACGCTGCTTGCCTCACGCGGCGATCTCGAAGCGGTGCGCGGCCGATCGCGCGAGCTGGTGTTCAAGCCGGCATGGTCGCGCTTCGCCAGCCATGTGCTGCTCAAGCCGGCGCCGGAAACGCTCGACGCGATCGTCCCTTCGCCCGCCATGCCCTGGGTGGCGCAGCGTTTCGTCGAAGGCGAGGAGATCAGCGCCTATGCGGTGGCGCGCGACGGCCGCCTCAAGGCGCTGGCGCTCTACCGCTCGCTCTACCGCGCCGGCAGGGGCGCGGGCATCTTCTTCGAGCGGATCGAGGATCAGGCGGCACGGACATTGGTCGAGCGCATCGTCGCCGGCACGGCGTGGTCAGGCCAAATCTCCTTCGACCTGATGCGTGAGCCGGATGGCCGCGTGCTGCCGCTCGAATGCAATCCGCGCGCCGTCAGCGGCCTGCATTTCTTCCGCGATCCGGCGCGGTTTGCCGATGCGGTGCTTGGCGATGGCGCGGAGGTCAGGCCGGAGGTCACCGCGCCGCAGACCGTGCGGCTTGCGATGTGGGTCTATGGTTTGCCGGCGGCTTTGCGTTCAGGAAGGTTTGGCGGCTTTCGAAAGGCGATGGGCGAAGGCCAGGAACTCCTGGATTGGCCGGGCGATCCCGCGCCGGTGAAAGCGCAATGGCGAGCGCTGGCTGAGATTGCCAGCGTGGCCTTTCGCGAGCGGATCAGCCTGCAGGCGGCATCGACGCGGGACATTGAGTGGAACGGGCCAGACGAGCATGCCTGACCAAAGCTTCCCAATCTCTCATGTGCCGAGGGAATCGGGGCCGGCTGGCCTAGTGTAAAGCTGTAGACCCAATGCCTTCGTGACACCCAATAAAGTACTGAGGCGAGGATCGCCTTTCTCACTCAATGCCTTGTAGAGCGCCTCGCGCGTAACACCGGCATCCTTGGCTACAGCCGTCATACCGCGCGCACGTGCGACAACACCAAGCGCATGTGCGATATAGGTTGCGTCGCCCGTCTCAAATGCGTCAGCAAGGAGTTCGGCTTGGGACTCTGCGTCGTTGAAATATTCAGCGGCGTCAAATGGTGTAGTTTTGAGGACCATATCAAACCTCTTTAGCCATCTGTTTGGCTTTTCTGATGTCCCTGTCCTGGGAGGATTTGTCTCCTCCGCAAAGCAGGATGATGAGCGTATTGCCGCGTCGTACGAAGTAGACGCGATAGCCCGGCCCATAATCGATCCGCAGTTCGCCGATGCCTTCAAAGAACTTGGCGTCCCCCAGCAGACCGGCTCCAACCCGGACGAGCCGCTCAGCAATCTTTCTGGCTGCGCGGATATCCTTGAGATTCCGCAGGTATCTCCTGAATTCGTCGGACTGCCGAACCTCTATCATCTGTGAACTATAATTCACAGATGCATTCAAATCAAGGCGTGTGAACTATAATTCACAGCTCGATCTGGTGCACCCTCGCCTCCGCTGCCGCCGTCGGCATTTTCCCTTCCATGATCGCCGCGATGTCGCGGCGCAGGAAGTCGAGCGGGCCGATCACCGGCAGTGCCGCGGGCGCGAAGCGGGCGTTGTCGCTCGCCGATTTCAGCACGCGGCGGTCTTGCTCGAGCGCGATGTTGAACAGCGGCTTGAAGGCCAGCGCCTTGAGCTCGCCGAGCAAGCCGTGGCGGCGGCCGATCAGCCAGCCGACGCCCTCGACAGTGCTAGCATCGGCTTGGCGCAGGTGGAAGGTCGTGGCCAAGACCAGACCGTCCCTGCTCCAATATTCGAGCTCGGCGATGCCGGGATGGCGGAAGCGGCCGATAGTCCGCGTGCGTTCGCCTTCCAGCAGACGGCTGATCAGGCCCTGCTGGTGGTCCTCACCGGTGTAGCAGGCCTCGACCCAGCCTTCGCCGCCGCTCACCTCGACACGCACCAGATGGCGTTTCGCGGTCAGGCCGCGCAGCAGGCCCTTGTGGGTGAAATGGGTGTGGGTGGCGTCGAGGATGTTTTCCGCGGCATCGATGACCGTCGACCGCGTCGATGAGCGCACGCGCCGCACGATGATGTCCTTGCCCTGCATGCAATGCAGATAGGGTTCGCTTTGGGGCGTTCCGGAAGAGACGAAGACGACGCCGTCGCGTTCGATCGCGGCATAGCGGCGGACGCGATAGTGCGGCATGGAGCCGACATGGCCTGGGATGGCGGTGCAGCGGCCTTCGCCATCATAGCGCCAGCCATGGTAAGGGCATTCGATCTCGCCGCCGACCACCTTGCCGGTCGACAGTTCCACCAGCCGATGCGGGCAGCGATCGAACAGCGCCGCAACGCCGTGCGCCGAGCGGAACAGCACCACCGGCTCGCCGTCGAACAGGATGCGCTTCGGCCGCTTGCCGATATCGGCCGACAGCGCAACGGCCTGCCAGAAATCGTTCCTGTCGCGGCGCTCGCTCACAATTCGAACCTTTTCAGCAACGGAATGCCGACCAGCGCCAGCACGCTCTCCATGATGCGGATCGCGATACGCCGGCGCAGCGGAAGATGGCCGGCATAGACGGCGATATATTCGATCGCTGCGACGGCGCCGCGCAGGCGCTTGAAGCCAGCCGCCCCGGCGCTCATGTTGAAGAACAGGCCGCGCGCCGTCGCATGATCCTGCCCGATCGCCATCACCATGCGGTAGAGTCCCTCCCCGAGCGGCAGGCTGGTGTCGTAGCCGACGATCGGCTGGGTGAGCGTACCGCCATTCTCGAACAGGCCGGTGACGGCAACGAGCTCGCCGCCCGGGCGGCGCAGGCCGGCCAGGCTGATGATGCCGCGACGGTGCATCTCGGCGATATAGCGGGCGGTGTAGTGCGGATTGAGCGGGGTGTATTTCTCAAGATAGAGCATGTTGTAGAGCTGCTCGGCGCGCGCATAGTCGGCCTCGGAGAAATCGGCGTCGCCGACCCGCTCGAAAGGCGTGGTGCCGAGCTGCTTGCGGTCGCGTTTCAGGTTTTTTGTCATGGCGGGTGCCGAGCTGCGGTCAACAAAGATGTAGATCTGCCGCGCCGCCAGCATGCGGAAGCCCTCGGCCTTCAACGCGGCAATTGTCGCCGGATCGGCGATCTCGTTTAGCGAGCGGATGACGATGGCGCGGTCGGGGAATCGCGCGACGAGTTTGGCCCGCAGCGCCGCAACGGTCGACCGGTCGAGCAGCGGCACCGGATTGGTCGAAAAGAGCCAGTTGTTGACCTGCGCCTGATGGCCGAGGCCGCTTGCCCTGACCAGTGGCGCGCAGGCGCTGATCAGCGCCTTGAGCGCGCCCCGCAGCAACGGATGGGCGGCGAAGTTGCGCGTCTCGTCGATGGCATAGTCGATATAGGCGCTGGACGGGCAGCAGATGTAGCAGTTCGGCGCGTCGGAGGCGTCGTTCAGCGTCAGCGGAAAGGCGCGACCGGCGACCTCGAAAGTCTCGACCCTTGTCGTTAGATTAGCAATGAGCTCACCGACCGGTATCGCGTTGAAAAGGCTTGCAAATACCTCGACTTTGGCCGGCTTGTTCTCGACGCGGTCGACCTGCTGCGCAGGTCGGTTCACTATGGCTGCGGAGCCGCTCATGGCGTCGTCTCCAGCCGGCATTCGACGCGTCGCAATTTGCGGCCGGTCTCCAGCGGCATCGGCGTGCGGATCAATGCGATTGTGGCTTTCGCCTTTCGCGTTTCCAACAGCGCATTCACCGCTTGATAGACGGCTGTAACCGCTTCGTCGGCGAGGGTCGGTGGAAGCTTCAGCTCGATCACGTCCAACGAGGCCTGGACGAGGCGGAAATCGTCGATGCGGCGGTCGGCCTTCAGCACGGCGTTGCGCAACACATCCGGCGTGACCAGGATCGGCCCATAAGCCGATTGAAGGCGAAAGATATCATCCATGCGGCCGACGATTTCGTCGACGCAGCGCAACGGCGAGCCGCAGCGGCAGGACCGATCCGACAGTCGCAGCAGGTCGTTCATGCGGTAGCGCGCCATGATCTGGGTCTGACGGCGGAAGGCGGTGACCAAAGGCGTCACCAGCCCCTCGCCGGCCGCTTCGAATTCGAAGAAGACGGAGTCCTCGGCCAGATGCACGCCGCCCTGCCGGCAGGTCACGGCGAACAGACCCTCGGTCGCCATGTAGATCTGGTCGAGTGGCAGCCGGAAGAAATTTTCGATGACGGGGCGGTCGACCGGATCGAGCGTTTCGGCGGCGGAGAAGATGCGCTTCGGCTGCAGACGGAAGCGCTCGGCAACAAGGTGCCGCAGGATCTTCGGCGGTGCGATGATCACCGTCGGATCGAAGGTTTCGAGCGCGCCGCGCCAGCTTTCCGGGCCGCGCGCCAGATCGAAGAAAGCGAGCTTGACCAGCCGCGATTTGCGGGCGCTATCGTACAGCCCCGTGTTCTGCGGCAGGATGACGGCGACGCGCATGCCGTGCCACAGAAGATCGGGGGCCGCCTTGGCCAGGATCGTGCCCAGCCAGCGGTATTTCTCGGCTTCAGAAATCACGAACAGGCCGCGATTGCCCGACGTGCCCGTGCTAGCGCCTACCGTCAGCGCGCCGACGCGGCCGTTGCTGGCTTGAGCCTCCCAGGCCTCGGTCGCGGTGAGGCCATGGATGTTGAAATCCGCGAAGCGCGCCATCAGCAGCGCCTTGTCGGTGACAGGCAGACCGGTGAGGCGCGCCGGCGCCTTACCGTAAAAGGGCGCGCGCGGCAGGTCGCGGTCGAGGAAGCGGCGCAGGGCGGCTGCCTGCCAGCGCTCGAAGTCTTCGCGGCTCTTGCGCGACACCCAGCGTGTCAAGGCAAAGGCGCCGACCGCTTCCGCTAGGCCGTTCATCCGGCCTCCGCAAGGTCGTGGGATGTCGGCGCGGGGTCGTGACAGAGCATTACTTCGCCGCCCGTGCCAAGAAAGCGGCGCAGCATGGCACTGATCGGTTCGATGGCGGCTGCATCCTCGGCGATCAGCGTTGCCGGAAAACCGGGCGTGCGGTTTTCGGTCAAGGCTTTGAGCAGCCATTGCGCGTCGACGGCATAAAGCAGCGGGCGCTCAAGGCCGGCGAACAGCAGGCCGAACTGGCCGTCGGCATGTCCGGGCAAATCGACCGCGATCATGCTGCCGTCGCCGAACAGATCGGCGCCGCCCGGGATATCGCCGCGCGGCTCGATGCGCGGCTTCGCGGATATGCCATCGAGCCGCGCCTCGAAGTCGGTGGGAAAGAGTTCGGTGAAGACGCCGTGGCGCAGATTCTGGCGCGGCTTGCGCGCCTTGGCGCGCACCCAGGCGGCATCGCTGGCGATGAAGCGGGCGTTGCGGAACAGCGACAGGCCGGAAATGTGGTCGGCATGGAAATGGGTGACGATGACGGTGCGGATGTCGTCCGGCGACAGGCCGAAGCGCCCCAACACCGGCAGGACCTGTTCGGCGGCGTTGAGCTCGGGCTTCAGCAACGCGCCGTAGAGGCGCAGGGCGCGGCCGCGCCGCTCACTCGTCAGCGCTTCCGGCGTATAGCCGGTGTCGACGAGCACCGGACCGGCGACGGGATGAAAGATCAGTCCATAACGGACGCGCAACCTGACACTCTGCCAGCTGCCGCCGCGCAGGATCAGACGCTCGGCGGCGCTCACCCAGGCGCTGTTGGCGAAGACGATCCTCATGCCGGCGCCCTTGCAGCAAAAGTACGATCGAGCCCTTGTTCGAACGCTATTTTCGGCGCCCAGCCGAGCATGCGTTTTGCCTTGGAGAGGTCGAGGCTCTGGGCATAGGCGAAAAGGCCGAGCCCATAGCGGGTGACCGGCGGCTCGGGCCGGCCGGGCAGAGCGAGGGCCGCCCTCTCCATCACACCCGCCGCCAGCATCGCCGGCAGCAACGGCATCGGCCGCCAGCGCGGCTTGAGACCGGCGCGGGCGCAAGCCTCGTCGGCGATGCGGCGCACCGGCAGCACTTCGCCGCCCGACACATTGAAGATTTGTTCTTCAGCCTGCGCAGGCGCGGCAAGGGCAGCGATCACCGCATCGACGACATCGTCGACATGGGTGAGATCGATGGCCGCCCGGCCACCGCGAAACAGCGGCAGCGGCCGGCTTTGCGCAGCCTTGACCAGGCGCGGCAGCAGTGTGCGGTCGCCGGCGCCGTAGATGCCGCGCGGCCGCAGCACGACCGGATGAATTTTGGGCGCCCGCAGCACGATCTTTTCCGCCGCGCGCTTGGTGCGGGCATAGTGGTTGACGGGTTCCGGCAAGGGCGCGTCCTCGGTGAGCCCGATCTGGTCGCGAAATGCAAAGCAGACGGTCGGGCTGGAAATGTGGACGAAGCGGCTGACGCCCCGCCGCTTGGCGAAGTCGACGAGATTTTGCGTTGCCGCAACATTCGCCGCCACGAAGTCCGCTAGTCGCCCGAATGGCGAAGAAAGCGCGGCGCAGTGGATGATCTGATCCACCCTGCCGAGGCGCGTGTCGATCTTCTCGTCAAGCGGCAATGACAAATCGCGCCGGATCATCGCATGGCCGGCTCGCTCCATGGCGCGGCAGCGTTCGGCGTCGCGGCCGATGCCGATTGCCGGCATCCCCATCACCGCCAGCCACTCGAGCACATTCGAACCCAAAAAACCGCTGGCGCCGGTGACGAGCACGACCATCGTCAGGCTTCCAGCGCCATGCCGCCGAAGGAGACGCCGGCCGACGTGCCGAGGAACAGCAGCTTTGCACCCGTCGCCACGCGGCCTTCACGACGCGCGACGTCAAGCGCGAAGGGCATGGAGGCGGCGATCTGGTTGCCGAAGCGGGCCGAGATGTCGACCAGCTTTTGCGGCGGAAAACCGGTCTGGCGCGCCATATGCGCCAGCGCGAAGGGGCTTGCCTGGTGCGGCACGACGAGATCGACGTCTTCGTGCCTCCAACCGGCGCGCTCCAGCAAGTCTCCGACGAAGGCGTTGAAGTGGCGCGAGGTCAGCCGGAACAGTTCCTTGCCGTCCATGTGGAACAGGCTGTGCGCGGCGAAGGCCCGCGGCTCGTTGCGGAAATCGAAGCGCGTGCCGCCCGAGCCGATGCCGCAGGCTTCCCAAGCGGAAGGGTAAGTCCGCATCAGGCTTGCGGCCACCTTGCCCTCGCCTGGGTTGGCCCGGCGCAGCACGGCAGCCGCGGCGCCGTCGCCGAACAGCGCGGCGATCTCCGGCGCATCCTGCCAAGGCAAGGCGCGCGAGGCCACTTCCGACGAGAACACCAATGCCGTCTCGCACTGCCCGGCCTCTAGCATGCGGCCGGCGGTTTCGAAGGCGGTGAGGAAGCCGAGGCAGGTGCTGTTGACGTCGAAAGCGGCGGCTGAACCATCGGCAAGGCCGAGACGCTGCATGACCAGCGGCGCGGTCGCCGGTAGCGGCTGGTAAGGCACGCCGCAGCCGCCGATGATCAGATCCAGCGCGTTGGCTTCAAGCCCGGCATTCTCAAGCGCCAGCCGCGCCGCGCTGCAGGCAAGGTCGATCTGCGATTCGCCCGTGCAGACATAGCGCTCGACGACGCCGGTGGCGGTTTCGAGCGCGCCTTCGCCGAGGCCCAGTCTTTCCTCCAGCGCCCGCGTCGTCACCCGCTCAGCCGGCACCGCCCTGCCGGTTCCGACGATCTTGATGCGCATCCTCTCCCCGCCGCGTGAGCTTGGCTCTATCTAGCGCAAAATATGGTCGGTAGCGACGGCCACCATCAAAACCAGCACGAATGCATCAGGCTCTGCGATGCACTTCGATTGCAGGTGGAATCGGCTCAAAGTATACAGCTCGGAGGGGGTGACTTATGACCAATCCTTTTTCTCGCTTTATTTCTTCGATGTTTGGCGCAGTCGGCGCCAATCAGAAAACCGCGGGGCAAGCCAACGCATCGAGCGCACTTAAGGCCATTTGGCCTCGTGACCTTCAGTCCTTCTTCATCGAACCTTCCAATGGAGATCTCACGCAAGCGCTAGAGAGTTGGAAGTGGATCGGGCTGGAAGGTTTAGAGCCCGCGGCGGCTTCTGCGTTTGGCGACATTTTCTTTCGAGCCTCTGATGGATCCGTTAGGCTTCTGGATATGATCGAGGGTCGTTTAACGCAGGTGTCGAGTAGTTGGACGGAGTTCACGACGCAGTTGAACGATACTGACCGTCAAGACGATCTCTTGCTCGCCGGGCTGGTTGTAGCGGCACGAAAGAAGGGTTTGGTCCTAGGTTCTGGAGAGTGTTACGACTTCGAACAGCCACCAGTGCTCGGTGGCGAAATGAATGTTGAGCAAATGGAGAAAACGTTCTTCGTGGTGAAGGTCAATATTGCCGGCCAGATTCATCAGCAAGTGAAGGACCTCCCGCAAGGCACGAAAATCAACAAGGTGACGATCAGCGATCGCTGATCGTTAAGCTCTCGATTGAGCAGGCGCCTGGCAACAGCGCTGCCCGGGTGGCTAGAGCAATTCCAGGAAAAGTGTGAGCGGTTTTCCGTCCGGAATTGCGTAAAAACAAATAGATAGAGCGGTTCGCCGTTTCCATGAAACGGTGAAACGCTCTAGTCTGCCCCGCGTAATTGCGTTTCGCGCGCCGCCTGCTCCAGCTGACCGACCAGCCAGGCAATGCCTGCATCCATCATCGCGACCTTCGGCACCACGGCACTGATCTGGAAACGCGGCAGCACCAGCGGGGCATCGACGGCGATGACGCCGAAGCGGGGCGCATGCGTGGCAACGAAGCGGCGCGGCAGCGCCGAGACAAAGTCCGTCTCGGCCAGCACCGCGAGCGCGAACATGAAATTGGGTACGGTGAGCGCGATGCGCCGCGACAGGCCATGCGCGGCAAGCGCGATATCGACGAATCCCTGCGCGTCGGCGGTCTGCGACACCACAAGATGCTCCATGGCACAGTACGCCTCGATGCCGGTGTCCCGCGCGAACCGGTGTCCCGCCCGCATGGCGACGACGAAATCCTCTTCATAGAGCGGACGCCGAAGTAAGCGCTCGGGCGCATTGTCGATCGGGATGACCGCGACATCCATAAGCCTTGCCTCAAGTTCGGCGATCACATCGCCCCAAGCGGGCAGAGGCGACGTCTCGTTCTGCCTGGGCAGCAACTGGCGAATGCCGATGTCGATGCCCGGCGCGCTTCGATGCAGGACTTCGAGCAGCGGCGGCAGGAACACCGCCGACGCGCCGTCGGGAGCGCCGATGACGAAGCGACGTTTGGTGCGGGCGGGATCGAAGGGCTCGGCGCTGGCGACGACGCTCCTCACCCGCGCCAGGATTTCGGCGACAGGGGCCGCCAGTTCCAGCGCGCGGTCGGTCGGCACGACGCCCCTCGGCGTACGCAAGAACAGCGGATCGCCAAGCAAGCCGCGCAGCCGGCCAAGGCCGTGGCTGACCGCCGATGGCGACAAGTTCAGCCGCGACGCCGAGCGGCCGACATGGCGTTCTTCCATGACGGTCTCGAACAGGACCAGCAGGTTGAGGTCGATGCGTGATAGATCAATTTGGTGCAGCATATTGCTGAAATCATATCACTGGATTCATCTCAGCTGAAGTGAGATCCCCTCCCGCATCGATCGGATGGCGAAAGTCGTCCGGCTTCGTTTCCGATTTTCGAGGAGATTCTGATGTCTAAATCCATCCATACGACCCGTAGGGCCGGCGCGCCGCTTGAGCGCAAAGCCCGCAGCAAGGTTGTTTCCAGGCGGCTGGCGCTAGCGGCGCCGCTCGCCCTGGCGCCTGCGATGCAGGCTGCCACGAGCGAAGCCGCGCCACAGGCGGCCATCGACGGCGCCGCCCTGAAGGAGCTTCTGGCACGGGCGGAAGCCGCCAGCTCGGCCTTCATGCGCGGCGACATGAAAGCCTATCTCGACCTGATCGAGATCGCGCCCGACTTCACCCTGATGCAGCCCTTCGGCGGTCCATTCTCGAGAGGGTTCGACAGAAGCCCCGAGCATTTGGCTGAACTCGCCAGCTACTTCCAGGACGGCGGGGTGAAAATGGAGCTGGTGCAAACCTACGCATCGGGCGACATGGCGGTGCTCGCCGTAATCGAATGGGGGCATGGCAAGGTCGGCGGCCAGGACCAGGAATGGCCGCTCAGGGTGACGCTGGTTTTCCGCCGTGAAAACGGCGAATGGCTGCTGGCGCACCGGCATGCCGACCCGCTTGTCCACAAGATCAGCCTGGAACAATTGTCAGCGCTGGCAAAGGGTTAAGCGGAGAATATTCGGGCGCATGACCTCGCTGGTTCCGGCCAACGATCGGTTTCGAGACACTGGTCACGTATTTCATAGATCGGTGCTAAGAGGTTGTGGTCACGGAGGATCGAAAACCCCAGTGAAACACTCGATCGGTCTCGCATTGGTTTTGCTGCTCGCCATGTGTTCTTGTAGCTTCGCCGCGAGCGATTTTCTAAGGGTATCCGTCGAGTGCCCGAACCCCGATGGCAATGGGGTTCTCAAGACCATCGATGAAAAACCCAATGGCAGCGAGTCGCGCGTATCGACGTCCTACATCGGCGGGCAAGTAGACCGAGTCACGGTGGCCAGTTCGCAAGATGGGTCGAACTTCAAGGATCGGTTCACGCTCAGCCGCTTGGCCAGCGCCGGAACGAAAGAGTTGCCAGCATTCCGCGCGTTCGAGGATCGCGCCAACGAGTTGTTGCGGTTCTTTTGCAATGCCACGCCTGAAGAAAAGCAGCGCTATCTCGATCTGCTGCAGGCCAATCGGGCCCTGCTTCAGCAGTTGAAAGCTCACTAGGGACCCAAGCTTAATCAAACATCCCGCCGACTGCGCTTAAGCCTTACGCTCCCAGCGGCGGTCGGGGGTCTGCTGCCAGTAGGTGACGACGTGGCCAGCGGCCTTGAGCGTCTTCCAATGCGTGCGCGCGCCTTCCAACTGGGCGGCGTCATGGCCGTCGAACAGGAAGACGGCGCGCTCGTAGCCGGAAAGCTCCGGCGGTGTCGCGCCGTCGACCAGGAAGCGGATCTGCGCGGCGTTGGCGTTGCCCTCGCCTGTCGTGAGCAGGATCGGCTGCTCGGACGGATAGGCCTCGCGGTCGGTGGCATGGGCGAGAAAGGAATCGTCGCGGAAAATCCACAGATGCTGGTCGAGCGCGTCGCGCCGCTCCTCGGTGCCGGTCTGGACGACCGCGCGCCAGCCGCGGTCGACGCTGCGCTCGAGCAGGCCGGGCAGCGCCTCCTCGAGAGTCGATTCGGTCAGATGGTAGAAGAGGACGTCGGCCATCCCGCAGCTCTATCCTTCGTAGTGATCACGCACTAGTCTATCGAGCAAGCGCACGCCGAAGCCCGAGCCCCAGGACTGGTTGATCTCGCTCGACGGCGCGCCCATGGCTGTGCCGGCGATGTCGAGATGCGCCCAGGGGGTGTCCTTGACGAAACGCTGCAGGAACTGGGCGGCGATGATGGCGCCGCCGTAGCGGCCGCCGATGTTCTTCATGTCGGCGTTCTTGGACTCGATCAGCTTGTCGTATTCAGGTCCGAGCGGCATGCGCCAAAGCCGCTCCTGGCTTGCCTGCCCGGCGTTGAAGAGCCGGCCGGCAAGCTCGTCATTGTTGGAGAACAGGCCGGCGTAATGCTGGCCAAGCGCGACCATGATGGCGCCGGTCAGCGTCGCCAGATTGACCATGAATTTCGGCTTGAACCGATCGTTGGCGTACCAGAGCGCGTCGGCCAGAACGAGGCGGCCTTCGGCGTCGGTGTTGAGCACCTCGATGGTCTGGCCGGACATCGAGGTGACGATGTCGCCGGGGCGCTGGGCATGGCCGTCGACAGCGTTCTCGACCAGGCCGATGACGCCGACCACATTGGCCTTCGCCTTACGCGCGGCAAGCGCATGCATCAAGCCGGTGACGGCGGCCGCGCCGCCCATGTCGCCCTTCATGTCCTCCATGCCGGAGGCCGGCTTCATCGAATTGCCGCCGGTGTCGAAGGTGACGCCCTTGCCGATGAAGGCAACCGGCGCATCCTTGGGCTTGCCGCCCTTCCATTGCATGACGGCCATGCGGGCGCCGCGCGGCGAGCCCTGCGCCACACCAAGCAGGGAACCCATGCCGAGCTTCCTCATCTCCTTCTCGGCGAGGATCTCGACCTCGACGCCGAGCGCTTCCAGTTGCTTGACGCGGTCGGCGAATTCGACCGGACCGAGCGCATTGGCGGGTTCGTTGACAAGATCGCGGGCCAGCAGCACGCCGTCGATCACCGCCTCTTCATTGGCGAAGGCCTTCTTGGCAGCGGCGGGGTCGGCGCAGTGGATGGTCACCTTGGCGGGTTTCCGCTCGGCCTTCTTGACCTCGGACTTGTTCCCTTCGGATTGCCCGTCGTCCTTGTCCTTCCTGGTCTTGTACTTGTCGAAGGCATAGCTGCGCAAAAGAATGCCGGCGGCAAGGTTCGCCGCCTGGCGCGCATCCGGCTGCAACTCCGGCAGGTCGAGGATGACGGCAACCTCGGTCGCCTTGCGCAGCGATGCCGCGATGGCGCCGCCGAGCCTCAGCCAGGCATAATCATCGAGGCTCGCCACCTTGCCGGCGCCGATCGCCACCAGCCGGTCGAGCGAGGTGCCTTCGGGCGCCAGCACTTCGGCCGAGCTTGCGAACTTGCCGGAGAAATCCGCGACTGGAAACGCACGCGCCAATGCACCGGCGGGGTCGCAGGCCTTCGCGGCTTCGCCAAGGATGCCGCCCTCGGCCGCGAGCACGAAGATGCTGCCCTTTTTGGGCGCGGCGAATTTGGCGAAGGCAATGGTTGGTCTCGACGTCATCAGGTCCTGCTTTCGGGGATGGCCGCAAGTGTCGGCAAGGTAATTTGAGCAAGCGCGAGCTTTGGCAAGCGTGCGCGACATTTGGTCGTTTTCACCCATTTGGCAAGACTTTGGCCGAAATCGCGGTCTATACCAGCGCCGAAAATGCCGCAGGATTCGTCGCGGCACGACGTAAGCCTCCTGCCGCAACATGCTGTTAACCATCAATGTTTCGTATTTCTTATCGATTGGCGCTCAGACTCCGGCGCGCCGGGGGGCGACAAAGCGGAGCGAGCGCCGATGACCCAGTTGTGCGGGCGCCGCCGGATCACTATTTTGTCCGCGGGCATGATGCCGTTCGGCAAGATCGAGAAAAGCCTTCATGAAGGTCGTTGAACGCTACATCATGCGTCGCGCGCTGGCGATGTTCCTGGCGGCGCTGGTCTGGACGCTGGCGATCGTGTGGACGACGCAAGTGCTGGCCAAGATCGACCTCGTCACCGACAACGGCCAGTCGGCACTGACCTTCTTCGAGGTCGCCGCGCTCATTATCCCTTCGATCATCCCGATCGTCGTGCCGTTCGCGCTGGTGGTCGCGGTGGCGCAGACGCTCTCCGCCATGAACACCGATTCGGAGCTGGCGGTGCTGAGCGCCGCCGGCGCATCGCGCTGGACCATCGCGCGGCCGATCCTTTTGCTGGCGCTTGCTGCCTGCGCCTTCTCCTTCGTCGTCGACAACGGCATCGATCCCTATGCCCGGCAGAAGAATCGCCAGTTGGTCGCGGCCTCGCGCGCCGATCTTTTGTCGCTGATCATCCAGGAGGGCACGTTCCGCAAGATCGACGAGGGGCTCTATCTGCAGATCGGCGAGCGGCTTCCCGGCAACAGGCTGGGCGGCATCTTCGTCGCCGATTCGCGCGAGGAAGGCGCAAGCCTCGTCTACTACGCCAAGTCCGGCAGCATCGTCGAACAGAAGGGCGAGAAGGTCTTGATGATGAATGACGGCGTCATCAACCGCAAATCGCTGACCGGCGACCTCTCCGTCATCCGCTTCACCTCCTATGCGTTCGACATGTCGGCTTTCCTGTCTGCAGCCAACGACATCACGCTTTTGCCCAAGGACCGCACGACGCAATATCTGCTCAATCCGGACCCCAACGACAAGATGTACCAGCGCGAACCGGGCAGCTACCGGGGCGAGCTCAACCAGCGCTTCTCGGAATGGAGCTATTCGCTGGTGTTTGCGCTCATCGCGCTGGCCGTCGCCGGCGACGCGCGCTCGCACCGCGAGGCGCGAATCCACCCGCTGATCACCGCCATCGCCATAGCGCTTTTCGTGCGCTGGATCGGATTCTTCGTGGCGGGCAAGGCCGACAAGGTCTGGTACTTCGTCTATCTGCTCTACGCCGTACCGCTTACCGCTACCGCGGTTTCGATCTGGTTCATCGTTTCCTCGCGTACCATGGAACTGCCCACCGCCTGGGCCGACTGGCTGACCAACCTCGCCGGCCGAGTCAGCAATTCATGGTCGGCGCTGAAGCTGTGGCTCGTCCGGCGCAGCGCTTCCGGCCAGGGAGCCTGAGCAATGGGCTGGACGCTTGGCCGTTATTTCTTCTTTCGCTACGTCACCATCACGATCTGGTTCTTTTTGGGCCTGCTGGCGCTGGTGTTCCTGATCGACTTCACCGAGCTTTCCGGCCGCACCACCGGCCTGCCCGGCTTCACTTACGGCACCGCCTTCGCCATTTCGGCGCTGCGGATGCCGATGATCATGCTGCAGACCGTGCCCTTCGTCGGGCTGTTCTCGGCGATGGCGACGCTGGTGTCGCTCAATCGTCGCTACGAGCTGGTGATCGCGCGCTCGGCCGGCGTCTCGGCCTGGCAGTTCCTGTTTCCCTGCTGCGTCGGCGCGCTGATGTTCGGCGTTCTGTCGGTAGCCGTGATCAATCCGATCGCGGCGCACGGCTTTTCCTGGTCCGAGCAGATGGAGAACGACCTCAGGGCCGGCAAATCGAATGCCGTCACCACCACCGAGACGCCCTGGCTGAGGCAGAAGACTGATTCGGGCGACACCATCATCGGCGCCCGCGCCATCCTCAACCAGGGGCTGGAGATGGCGGACGCGGTATTTTTCATCCTCGACCAGCAAGGCAACATCGCCGAGCGCAAGGATGCCGCCAAGGCTTTCCTGCGCGAGGGCTACTGGGACCTGCAGGACGTCAAGATCTTCAAGGGCGGCAATATCCAGACGCTGGCGTCCGACAAGGTGGCGACGAATCTGCGGCCGGAATTCGTGCAAGAGCGCCTGGCGCGCCCCGAAACCATCCCTTTCTACGAGCTGCCGCGCAAGATCGAGGTTGCCCGCTCGTTCGGGCTCAAGGCAAATGCCTTCGCCATGCAGTTTGATTCGCTGGTGGCGTTGCCGTTCCTGCTGGTGGCCATGACACTGATTGCGGCAACAGTTTCAATGCGATTTGCGCGAATGGGGCAGTCGGCAACGATGATTCTGGGTGGCGTCGTGGCCGGGTTTCTGCTTTATGTCGTTTCGGTACTGGTCAAGGCATTCGGTGTCGCCGGATTCGTGCCTACAATGGTGGCTGCATGGGTTCCGGTTGTCGTGGCTATGTTCTTTGGGGTGACATTTCTGCTATACAAGGAAGACGGCTAGTGAGGGAGGCTGGTTTGCGCAGCCATAGGCAGGCCGGTTTGGCACGCCTTTATGGGGCGACCGCCTTGGCATGTCTTTTCGCTTGCGCGGTGCCGACTGCACCGGCGCTGGCGCAGGTCGTTACTGCCAAAGCCGTCCCGTCCGGCACGCAGATGCTGCTGGCCGCCGACACGCTGGTCTACGACAACGACAAGCACACGGTGACCGCCGTCGGCGGCGTCCAGATCGATTATGGCGGCAACAAGCTGGTGGCCCAGCGCGTGGTCTACAACCGCGACACAAAGCGCCTCGTTGCCAGCGGCGCCGTCGAGCTGATCAACAGCGACGGCACCAAGATCAATTCCGACCACATGGACATCACCGACGACTTCGCCGACGGCTTTGCCAACGCGCTGCGCGTCGAGACGATCGACAAGGCCTATTTCGCCGCCGAGAGCGCCGAGCGCATGGGCGGTGTGCTGACCACCTTCCACAACGGCGTCTACACCGCCTGCGAGCCGTGCGAGGACAAGCCCGACAAGGCGCCGACCTGGCGCGTCAAGGCGCGCAAGATCATCTGGAACGGCGAGAAGAAAACCGTCCGCTTCGAGAATGCGAATTTCGAATTCTTCGGCTTCCCGCTCGCCTATCTGCCGGCTTTCGAGATCGCCGACCCGACGGTGAAGCGCAAGAGCGGCTTCCTCTTGCCCGGCATCGTCTTCAACAGCCACCTCGGCACCGGCGTGAAGATTCCGTATTACTTCGCCCTGTCGCCGACCTACGACCTGACCGTCACCGGCACCGGCTATACCAAGCAGGGTTTCCTCGGCGAGGCCGAGTGGCGCCAGCGCTTCAACAACGGCCAGTACACGCTGAAGATCGCCGGCATCAACCAGCAGGATCCCGGCGCCTTCGTCGATGAAAACGGCTACAACGTGAATTCGGGGCCGCAAAACGATCCGAACAAGTTCCGCGGCATGATGGGCACCAAAGGGCAGTTCGCCATCAACGAGCGCTGGAATTTCGGTTGGGACGTGCTGGTGCAGACCGACAAGGAATTCTCGCGCACCTACAATATCGACGGCTACAGCGACCTTATTCATCAATCGTCGATCTATCTGACCGGATTGAGCGACCGCAATTACTTCGACGTGCGCGCCATGCGCTTCGAAGTGCAGGAAGACACGCTCTCCAGCGATCCGACGGCGCGCGCGGCCAAGCAGCCCTGGGTGCTGCCGTCGTTCGACTATGCCTATATCCCCGACATGTCGGTGGCCGGCGGCCAGCTGTCGCTCAACGTCAACGCGCGCGTCATCAGCCGCAACCGGCTGGACGCGGTGCTGGCTGATAGTGCGGTTCCCACCTCGATCAACAATGTGCGCGGCATCGAGGGCGAGTCCAGCCGGCTCACCGCCGAGGCCGAGTGGAAGCGCACATTTACCACCGACGACGGCCTGCAGTTGACCCCGTTGCTCGCGTTCCGCGGCGATGCGGGCTATGTCGACGCCAATTCGGCTTCGATCGCCGCGGTCAACCAGATGGCCACCAATCTCGGCGAGAGCGTCGATATGCGGTCGTCCTTGGCCCGTTACATGGCCACACTCGGCCTCGATATGCGCTGGCCGCTTCTGTTCTCGATGGCGAACTCCAGCCACATTCTGGAACCGACAGCGCAGGTCTTCGTGCGCCCGAACGAGCAGTATGTCGGCGGCCTGGCCATTCCGAACGAGGACGCCCAGAGCTTCGTCTTCGACGCCACCACCCTGTTCGAGCGCGACAAGTTCTCCGGCTACGACCGCATCGAAGGCGGCACGCGCGCCAATGTCGGCTTCCGCTATTCCGGCTCGTATGACGGCGGCTGGAGCACCAACGCCATCTTCGGCCAATCCTATCAGTTGGCGGGACAAAACTCATTCGACGCGCCGGATCTGGTCAATGTCGGCGCCTATTCAGGCCTGCAGACAACCAAATCCGACTATGTCGGCCTGGTTGGCTTCAACAGCCCGAGCGGATTCTCCGGTTCGGTCAGCGGCCGTTTCGACGAGGACACCTTCGAAGTCAGGCGTGCCGAACTGAAGGCCGCCTATTCCAGCACGCCGATATCGCTCAGCGCCAAATACGCCTTCATCCAGGCACAGCCGCTCTATGGCTTCACCACCGACCGCCATGAAGTCACGCTCGGCGCCTCGACGCATCTCAACGAGAACTGGCGCCTCTTCGGCACCGGCACCTACGATATCGAGCAGAACGTGCTGGTCAATGACGGCGTCGGATTTGCCTATAACGATTCCTGCTTCACCTATATCATGACCTATTCGCAGACCCGCGATACCGTCACCAAGGAGTTGTCGCAGAACATCGGCTTCAACCTGTCGTTCCGCACGCTTGGCGATTTCGGATCCTCGACCAAGTCCGTCGATACCATCCAGTAGAGCCTGCCGGTGGCCGTGTCGCCGACATATCGGCGCCGCGGGTCTTGATTTGGCGCGCGATCCCTCGAAAATGGCTTGATTCCGGGGTTGGGTACCGGCGACATCGTTTCGCCGCATAGGCCGGGCATGGGGTTGGCCACGTGGCGCATGCGTTCGGAGGGACGCGCGGCGCCAAGCGTGGCGGGAAAATGGGGAAGGTTAAGATGAGGAAATACCTGTTTTCGGCAGGCCTGGCACTGCTGGTGGCGGCAACCTCGGTTTCGGTGACGGCCTCTGTTCAGCCTGCTTTCGCGGCGCAGATCAAGTATATCGTCAACGACATACCGATCACGACCGGCGATATCCAGCATCGGGCCGCCTTCTTCAAGCTACAGCACAAGAAGGGCGATGCCGCGCAGGAGATGATCGACCAGACGCTGCGGTTGGCCGAGGCCAAGCGGCTCGGCATCCGCATCACCGATCAGCAGGTCGACGCGGCCTATCAGCGCTTTGCCTCTGGCAACAAGATGCCGCTGGCCAAGCTCGACGCCATCATGGCGCAATCGGGCGTCACCAAGGAGCACTTCAAGGAATTCATCCGCGCGCAGATGGCCTGGAACCAGGCGCTCGGCGCCCGCTACCGTTCGGGCGAAGGCGGCTCGGTGACCGAGCAGGACGCCGTGCGGCGCATGCTGGACAAGGGCGGCGCCAAGCCCACCGCCATGGAATACATGCTGCAGCAGGTGATCTTCGTCGTGCCGGCCGCAGAGCGCTCCGCCACGCTTGCCAAGCGCAAGCGCGAAGCCGACGCGATGCGCGCGCGCTTCAACGGTTGCACCACCACGCGCGAATTCGCCAAGGGGCTGATCGACGTCACCGTACGCGATCTCGGCCGGGTGCTGGCGCCGCAATTGCCGACCGACTGGGCCGACCAGATCAAGGCGACCAAGGTCGGCGGCGCGACGCCGACGCGCGAGACCGAGCGTGGCGTCGAGTTCATCGGTATCTGCTCCTCGCGGGAGGTTTCCGACGATAAGGCGGCGCAGATGGTTTTCCAGGCCGAAGGCAGCAACGACAAGGACGCCGACGAGCTCAGCAAGAAATATGTCGCCGAGCTGCGCCAGAAGGCCAAGATCGTCGAACGCTAGGACGTCCGGACTGCCAAGGAAGCGTGAAGCGGTTTCATCTGTAACTGCGTCAAAAACAGGGGATAGAGCGGTCGTTTCGTGAACGACGATCCGCTCTCAAGCGGCAGGGTTCGACGCGTGCCTCGTCACGGCAACATATCCGAGATTTGCCTGCGCGCGGGCTGCGCGATCGGCGAGCTCGCATGAGCGCTCAGAAGACCGATGCGCCGCTGGCGCTCAGCGTCGGCGATCCCTCCGGCATCGGGCCGGAGATCGCCATCGCCGCCTGGCAGGCGGGTGACAGCGCCGGCGTGCCGCCCTTCTACCTGCTTGCCGACCCTGCCCTGATCGAGGCGCGGGCGCGCCGGCTCGGCGCCGCGGTGACGATCGCCGAGACACTGCCAGGACAAGCCGCGCACCACTTCCATCGCGCGCTGCCCATCGTGCCGCTCGACGCCCGCCACAGCGACCGGCCGGGAGAACCGGACACCGCCAATGCCGCCGGCACCATCGAGGCGATCGACCGCGCCGTGGCCGACTGTTTCGCTGGCCGCGCCGCGGCCGTCGTCACCTGCCCGATCGCCAAAAAGCCGCTCTACGACGCCGGCTTCCGCTTTCCCGGCCACACCGAATACCTGGCGCATCTGGCTTCGCGTCATACCGGCACGGAGGTGACGCCGGTGATGCTCTTGGCCGGGCCTGAATTGCGCACTGTTCCGGTGACCATACACATCCCGCTGGCGGATGTGCCGAAGGTACTGACGACGGAGTTGATCGTCGCCACCGCGCGCGTCACGGCGGCAGATCTCAAGAGCCGCTTCGGGATCGCGCGACCGCGGCTGGCGATTGCGGGGCTCAATCCGCATGCCGGAGAAGGCGGCGCCATGGGCCAGGAGGATGCCGCGATCGTCGCCCCGGCCGTCGAGGTGTTGAAGGCGCAAGGCATCGAGGCGGTCGGACCGCTGCCGGCCGACACGATGTTCCACCCGCGTGCGCGGGCCGGCTATGACGCAGCACTTTGCATGTATCACGACCAGGCGCTGATCCCGGCCAAGACGCTGGCCTTCGACGAGGCGGTCAACGTCACGCTCGGCCTGCCCTTCATCCGCACCTCGCCCGACCACGGCACCGCTTTCGACATCGCCGGCAGGAGCATCGCGCGCGCCGACAGCCTGATCGCGGCGCTCAGGCTGGCGCGCCGGCTGGCCGACAGCGGCCGCCAGGCCGCCGCGGCATGAGGATCTGATTTGAGCGAAGGGCGCGTGACCATCGACGGCTTGCCGCCGCTGCGCGAAGTGATCGAGCGCCACGGCCTGCAGGCGAAAAAATCACTCGGGCAGAATTTCCTGCTCGACCTCAACCTGACCGGCAAGATAGCGCGCGCCGCCGGCGATCTTGGCGAGGCGACGGTGATCGAGGTCGGCCCGGGCCCGGGCGGGCTGACCAGGGCGCTGCTCTTCAACGGCGCGCGGCGCGTGATCGCTATCGAGCGCGACGAACGCTGCCTGGATGCGCTGGCCGATATCGCCAGTCATTATCCGGGACGGCTGGAGGTGATTGCCGGTGACGCGCTGAAGACGGATTTTGCCGCCCTTGCCGCCACGGCGGATGGCGCCCCGGTAAAGCTAGCCGCCAACCTGCCCTACAATATCGGCACCGAGCTTCTGATCCGCTGGCTGACGGGAGCCGAGTGGCCGCCCTTCTACCAGTCGATGACGCTGATGTTCCAGCGCGAGGTGGCTGAACGCATCACCGCCTTCCCCGGCAGCGATGCCTACGGCAGGCTCGGTGTGCTGACCGGCTGGCGCACGGAGGCAAAAATCGCCTTCGACGTGCCGCCACAGGCTTTCACCCCGCCGCCCAAGGTCACCTCCTCGGTGGTGCATCTGGTGCCGCGCGCATCACCCCTGCCCGCCGATGCCAAAAAGCTCGGCCGCGTCACCGAAGCCGCCTTCGGCCAGCGCCGCAAGATGCTCAGGCAAAGCGTGAAGAGCCTCGGCGGCGAAGCGCTGCTGACGCGCGCCGGCATCGACCCGACGCGCCGCGCCGAGACGCTGAGCGTCGAGGAGTTTGTAAGGCTGACGAACGCGGTTTAGTTCTCTGCTCCGCAAATGGGCCATTGGCAATTGTCATTCGAATGCATTACCTTCCTGCAAAGGAGACTGCCATGCCAACGAATGCACTTGTCCAGACGCGCATCGACGCCGACATCCGCGATCGAGCTTCCGCAGTGCTCGAAAGCATGGGGCTTACGGTCTCGGACGCGGTGCGGATATTACTCACGCGCACCGCCAACGAAGGTGCGATTCCCATCGATCTGATCACGAACAGCGAGGCCTACGACGTGTGGTTTCGTGCCAAGGTGCGCGAGGCCCTCGACGACACCCGGCCTGACATTCCTGACGACCAGGTCGAGGCGCATTTTGCCGAAAAACGCGCCGCAGCGCGTCGCAGGGTCAATGGGCCTAAATCTTGAAGATCGTATGGTCGGCGTTCGCGCTTTCGGATCGCGACGGCATTTTTACGCATATCGAGGCTAATAGCCCTGCGGCCGCGATCCCCGTCGATAAGCGGATTGTCGCAGCCGTCAGTCGCCTTCGAGACTTTCCCGAGTGCGGCCGGATCGGCAGACTCTCGGCGACACGAGAGCTTGTCATCGTCGGCACGCCATACGTCGCGGCCTATCAGCTGACCGAGGGCAGAATTCGAATCCTACGCGTGCTTCATGGGGCACAGCGTTGGCCGGACGATCTGTAAGACGGCTGATGCGGTTTATTCGGCTCGGCGACGCAACGGCGCCCGCCTCACTCCGTCTTCTCGTCCAGCAATCCCGAGACGAAATCGAACAGCCCCGGCCGCCTGTCGCGCCGCAGCCGTTCCGCCGTGACGATGGCGCGGACTTCGGCGAAGGCTCGGTCGAGATCGTCGTTGACGATGACGAAGTCGTATTCCTTCCAATGCTCGATCTCGAGGCGGGCGTTCTTCAGCCGGGTCTCGATCACCGATTCCTGGTCCTCGGCGCGACGCTTCAGGCGCGCCTTCAACTCCTTCATCGACGGCGGCAGGATGAAGATCGAGACGATGTCGGCACGCATCTTCTCCTTGAGCTGCTGGGCGCCCTGCCAATCGATGTCGAATAGCATGTCGCGGCCCTCGGCCAGCGCCAGCTCGGCCGGCTCGCGCGGCGTCGCGTAGCAATTGCCGTGCACCTCGGCCCATTCGAGCAGCGCGTCGGAATCGCGCAGCCGCTCGAACTCACGCATGGTGCTGAAATGATAGTGGACGCCCTCGATCTCGGAGCCGCGGCGCGGCCTGGTGGTAACAGAAACCGACAGCTCCAGGCTTCCATCGCTTTCCAGAAGATTGCGCGCGATGGTCGACTTGCCGGCACCGGACGGCGACGACAGCACAAGCATCAATCCGCGGCGGCGGATGCGGGACCCCAGATCCCTGGCAGCCGTCGGCTCCTTGGCAACCATTCCCTCACTCCAGATTCTGGACCTGTTCGCGAAACTGGTCGACCACCGCCTTGAGCTCCAGCCCGATCGCGGTGACCGCGGCGGCGTTCGACTTTGAGCATAGGGTATTCGATTCGCGGTTGAATTCCTGCGCCAGAAAATCGAGCTTGCGGCCGACCGCACCGCCGCTTCTCAACAAAGCATGGCCGGAGGCGACATGGGTCTTCAGCCGGTCGATCTCCTCGCGGATGTCGGCCTTGGTGGCGAGGAAGGCCGCTTCCTGATGCAGGCGCGCGGCATCGAGATTGGCGGAGGCATCCATCAACAGACGCACCTGCTCTGCGATGCGCTCACGAATCGCCGACGGTTCGCGCGAGGGGTCGGCCTCGGCCTTCAGCGTCAGCGCCTCGATGGCGTCGATATGGCCGGCAAGCAGCTTACCGAGTGCGGCGCCTTCGTTGCGGCGCGCCTGTTCGAGCCCATTGAGTGCTGCTTCGAGCGCCGCGAGGATCGCGGCGTCGAGTGCTGCCCGCTCCTCCTCGGTCTCGACCGCCTCGGGAATGTCGAGCACGCCGCGCAGCGACAACAGCCCGTCGGCGGTAGCGGGCTCGGTGCCGAACTGCTCCTGTAGGCGCTTCGCCAGGCCCGCCAGATCCTTCAAGAAAGCCTCGTTGACCACCGGCTGAACCTGTTTCGCCGCAGCTCGGCCGACCGTCAATGTCGCCTGAAAATTGCCGCGGGCGAACCGCTTCTGAACGGTCTGCCGGACGGTGGTCTCCAGCCGGTCGAAACCTTGCGGCAGCCTGAGCCTCACCTCGACGCTCTTGCCGTTGACCGACTTCACCTCCCAGGCGATCGAGGTCCCGTCGCTTTCGGCGACGGACCGCGCGAAGCCGGTCATGCTTTGCAGGCTCATTATGCATCCCCTGTCGCAGGCCCAGGCTTGTTCGCCTGACGCCCCACGCGCCCAAATTGCCGGACTTTGGCCGGCGTCCCCTCAAAACATGAATATCGGCTCGCGTCAAAGGACGTGAGTGGCAAGCTTACTGAGCGTCGCCGCCGGCGTCGCCGTTCTCGCCGGTATCGCCATTGTTGCCCGCGTCATTGCCATTGGCATTGTCATCGGGAGCAGCCGGCGCCGTCGTCTGGCCGGAGGCCTTGGCCGCGGCGTCGGCCTGCTTCTTCTGCAGCGCCCGGTAGCGGGCGACGTTCTGGTTGTGCTCTTCCAGCGTCGCGGCAAAGACATGGCCGCCATTGCCGTCGGCGACGAAATAGAGATCGTCGGTCTGCGAGGGGTTGGCGACCGCTTCCAGTGCCGCGCGGCCAGGGCAAGCGATCGGCGTCGGCGGCAGGCCCTTGATCAGATAGGTGTTGTAGGGCGTCTGCTTGTCGAGATCGGACTGGTAGATCGGCCGGTCGGCCGGTTTGCCCTTGCCGCCGAACAAGCCGTAGATGATCGTCGGATCGGACTGCAGCCGCATGCCCTTGGCGAGGCGGTTGAGGAAGACGGCGGCGACGCGCGAGCGCTCGTCGCTGCGGCCCGTCTCCTTCTCGACGATCGAGGCGAGCGTCACGAAATCATCGATGTTGGCGATCGGCAGGTCCGGCGCGCGATGCGACCAGACGTCCTCGACCAGCTTCTTCTGGTCGGCGATGAGCTTGTCGACCATCTGCTGCCTTGTGGCGCCACGGGTGAAGCGCAGCGTGTCGGTGGCGATGCTGCCCTCCGGCGGCGAGGTCGACGGCATCTCGCCGGTCAGCGCTTCCTGGTCGGCGACGCGCTGCAGCGCCTGCTCGACCGTCAGCCCTTCGGGAATGGTCAGCGAGTACATCACCGACTTGCCGCTTTTGAACAGCTCCATGATGTCGCGCATCGAGGCGCGCGGCTTGATGGCATATTCGCCGGCCTTCAGTGCCGATTCATTGCCGGTGGCGCGTACGCCCAGCCTGAAGATGCGGGCGTCGCTGATCAGGTTGCGGCGCTCCAACTGGTCGGCGATATCCTGCACGCCGGTGTTCGGCTTGATCAGGAAGGTGTCGCCATTGGCCGACGGACCGGCCTCGACGAAGGCCTGCATGCCGAAATAGAGCGCGGCGCCCGAGGCGAGCACTACGAGGATCACCACCGAGAGGAAGAAATTCAGGAAGACGACGATCTGGCTGCGCGAGGCGCGCGAGCGCTTCGAAGGCGGCGGCGTGCCGGCCTCCGGGCGCAGCGCCTCGGCCGCCGTCTTGGGCACGATCGGGCCCTTGGTGCCTTGCCGTCCGAAATCCCCGCCGCCGCCCGGATTTGTGTTCATGGCCCTACCGTCTGATCTTGCTACGAATCCCCTGGCGCAAGGCTAGGGCCGAATTTGGCAAAAATGACGGCAGTTGGCGGACTGCCGGTTAGCCGTCTGTTTCCGGGCAATTCCGCTGGAAAACCGAGCGTTTTCCCGAAATTGCTGGCTAAAGCGCGTCGCGCAGAAACGGATTCAGGCGACGCGCTTTAGGTCCTTGTTTTTGTGCATGTCGTTTTCCCAAAACCGACGTCACTTTTGGGCGACATGCATTACTCAGGCACTGTAGCGCTGGAACACCAGCGACGCGTTGGTGCCGCCAAAGCCGAAGGAGTTCGACAGCGCGACATCGATCTGCCGCTCACGCGGCTTGTTGGGCACGAGGTCGATCGCCGTCTCGCGTTCCGGATTTTCGAGGTTGATGGTCGCCGGCGCGACATTGTCGCGGATGGCGAGGATCGAGAAGATCGCCTCGGCGGCGCCGGCAGCACCCAGAAGATGGCCGATCGACGACTTGGTCGACGACATCGAGATCTTCGAGGCGGCGTTGCCGACCAGCCGCTCGACCGCGCCGAGCTCGATCGTGTCGGCCATGGTCGAGGTACCGTGGGCGTTGATGTAGTCGATGTCGGCCGGCGACAGCTTCGCCCGGTTCAGTGCCGCCGTCATGCAGCGGAAGGCGCCGTCGCCATCCTCGGCCGGCGCCGTGATGTGATAGGCGTCGCCCGTCAGGCCGTAGCCGGTGACCTCGGCATAGATTTTCGCGCCGCGCGCCTTGGCGTGCTCGAGTTCTTCCAGAACGACGACACCGGCACCCTCGCCCATGACGAAGCCGTCGCGGTCGCGGTCATAGGGACGCGACGCGATTTCGGGCGTGTCGTTGCGCTCGGTGGAGAGCGCGCGGCAGGCCGCGAAGCCGGCGATCGACAGCCGGGTGATCGGCGCCTCGGCGCCACCCGCCACCATGACGTCGGCATCGCCCCACATGATCAGCCTCGCCGCGTCGCCGATGGCATGCGCACCGGTCGAGCAGGCGGTGACCACCGCGTGGTTCGGGCCTTTCAGCCCATGGCGGATGGAGACCTGGCCTGAAACCAGGTTGATGATCTGCCCGGGGATGAAGAAGGGGCTGATGCGGCGGGGACCGCGCTCCTTCAGCGTCAGCGCGTTTTCGGCAATGCCGTCGATGCCGCCGATGCCGGAGCCGATCAGCACGCCGGTGGCGCACTGTTCCTCATGCGTCTCGGGCTTCCAGCCGGAATCGGCCAGCGCCTCGTCGGCGGCCGCGATGCCGTAAAGGATGAAGTCGCCGATCTTGCGCAACTCCTTCGGCTCGAGCACGGCTTCGGGATTGAAGGTGCCGTTGGAGCCGTCGCCGCGCGGAATGATGTGGGCGATCTTGCAGGCAAGATCGTCCACCTCAAATTCGGTGACGCGGCGGCAGGCGCTGCGGCCGGAGAGCAATTCCCGCCAGCTGTGCTCGACGCCCATGCCGAACGGCGAAAGCAGGCCAAGGCCCGTGACGACGACACGCCTCATCGCAGGTCCTCCCCGGTAATGCCTGCGAAAAATCTCAGGCCGAGGCCTTGTCGATGTACTTTACGGCATCGCCGACAGTGAGGATGGTCTCGGCGGCATCATCCGGAATCTCGACGCCGAACTCTTCTTCGAACGCCATGACGAGTTCGACCGTGTCGAGGCTGTCCGCGCCCAGATCGTCGATGAAGCTCGCCTGCTCCGTCACCTTGTCGGCATCGACGCCGAGATGCTCGATGACGATCTTCTTGACGCGCTCTGCGGTGTCACTCATTTGGGGCAATCCTCGTCTTATGTTGTCTGTCTTCGTTAGCGGGCGGAATGCCGCTAATCAAGCTGAAAGATGGTCTTGCGGGCAACGCAACGCCACAGGACCGGTTTTTGCCCGAACCGCCGGGTTGCGGGCCGCATTACACGAAAAAGGCCGGGCGTCCAAGCCGAAATGGCTGTTTTCACAGGCGCTCGGGCCCCTCCTCAGATCATCGCCATCCCGCCGTTCACGTGAATGGTCTGACCGGTGACGTAGCCTGCTTCGTTGGAGGCGAGATAGGCCACCGCCGACGCCACTTCAACGCTCGTGCCCATGCGCCGGGTCGGGATGGCGGCCATGATCGTCTCTTTCTGCTTGTCGTTGAGCTTGTCGGTCATGGCCGATTCGATGAAGCCCGGGGCGACGCAGTTGACGGTGATGTTGCGGGTGGCGATCTCCTGCGCCAGCGACTTGGAAAAGCCGATCATGCCGGCCTTTGAGGCGCAGTAATTGGTCTGGCCGGGATTGCCGGTGACGCCGACCACCGAGGTGATGTTGATGATGCGGCCATGGCGGCGGCGCATCATCGGATGCGTCAGTTCGCGGGTCAGCCGGAACACGGCGGTGAGGTTGACCTCGATGACGCTGTCCCAGTCGGTGTCCGGCATGCGCACGAACAGCCCGTCCTTGGTGATGCCGGCATTGTTGACCAGGATGTCGACGCCCTCGAGATCGGCCTCGGCCTTCTGTCCCAGCGCCTTGACCGCGTCGCGGTTCGTCAGATCGGCGGGAAACAGCTTCACGCGGTCGCCAAGCTCATTGGCCAGCGCTTCCAGCTTCTCGACGCGTGTGCCGTGCAGGCCGACGATCGCGCCCTGGCTGTGCAGCACCCGGGCGATCGCTTCGCCGATGCCCCCCGATGCGCCGGTGACGAGCGCCTTGCGGCCGGTCAGTTCGAACATTTTTTCAACCTCATTTTTCCGAATTCGCCACGGGCGTTCCCGGTTCCGTATACGTCAAATCATCCAAGCCATGCCAGAAATCTTCGGCGCTTAGGACGTACTCCTCACCGCGCCGAATGCGCTCCAGAACCTCAGTTGCAACGCGATAGTCCTCGGCCAGGTGTTCAGCTTTGCCTCGACCAATCTTCGAAGGGGACATTCGACACCTACCGGTAACGTTCGAGCGTTCCTCAGCCCAACGCCGCCAGCGCCGCCTCGACTTCCGCCGCCGTGCCGATAGCGCCGGTGGCGATGTCGCGATTGATGCGGCGCGCCAAGCCCGACAGCACCTTGCCGGCGCCGACTTCGTAGAGGCTCGACACGCCATTGGCACCGAACCATTCCACCGTCTCGCGCCAGCGCACGCGGCCCGTAACCTGCTCGACCAGGCGCCGCGCGATCTCGTCCGGGTCGCTGGTCGGCGTCACGGTGACGTTGGAGACGACCGGAACCACGGGCGCGTGCTTCGCCACGCTGGCCAGCGCCTCGCGCATGATAGCAGCGGCCGGCGCCATCAGCGCCGAATGGAAGGGTGCCGAGACCTGCAGCATCAGCGCGCGCTTGGCGCCCTTCTCGGTGCAAAGCTTCGCCGCCAGCTCCACCGCCGCCTTGGCGCCGGAAATCACCAGCTGGCCGCCGCCATTGTCGTTGGCGACCTGGCAGACGGAACCCTTCGCGGCCTCGGCGCAGGCCGCTTCGACATCGGCCTGCTCGAGACCAATGATGGCGGCCATGGCGCCCTCGCCCGCCGGCACCGCCGCTTGCATGGCGTTGCCGCGCGTGCGCAGCAGCTTGGCCGCATCACCGACCGAAACGAAGCCCGCGGCGGCAAGCGCGGAATACTCGCCCAGCGAATGGCCGGCGACATAGGCCACCTTGCCCTTCAGCGAAAAGCCGGGCGCTTCCAGCGCCCGCATTGCCGCCAGCGATACCGCCATCAGCGCCGGCTGGGCGTTCGCGGTCAGCGTCAACGTCTCTTCAGGCCCTTCCCAGATCAGCTTGGACAGGTTTTCGCCCAATGCCGCATCGACTTCCTCGAAGACGCGGCGTGCTTCGGGGAAGGCGTCGGCCAGGTCCTTGCCCATACCGACGGCCTGGCTGCCCTGGCCCGGGAAGGTGAATGCGACGGCCATTTTTCAACTCTCCAGAGGCTGGTTTTCTCCTGCCTCTGGCGCAAGGCGGACGGCCAAGTCAAGCCCGCGGGCTGCCATTCGGGCGCTCTTTCAACCCAGAAAGCCGGCTGACTGCCTGTTCCAAAAGGCTTTTTTTCGATCACACCTGATGAAAACCGCTCACGAATCGTTCGCTGGCTCTTCTTATTTCCGCCACAGGCGCTAGCTTTGGGTGACAGTTCGATGACAGAAGCGTGACGTGCGTGGAAGGCGTGTCGCGTGGGCACGGGGGAAGTTGAGTGGCAAGGATCAGGAAAGGCGCGGCCAAACCCGTGCCGCGGTTTTTGGAAGACGATCCGTCCACCGGCTATCTGCCGGGGCGTCTCTGGCCGACCGTGCGTTATGGCTTGGCGACACTTCTTGTTTCGGCGCTGCTTGTCTTTGCCATCGAATGGATCGTGCGCGGCGACTTCCTCGGCACGGTCGATTTCTTCCTGCAACCCTTCAAGCCGGGCTGGACCACGATCATCGTCTTCGCGCTGATCATGGTCGGTCTCGACGCCATTCTAGGCCGCAGCCATCAAAGCCTGATGATCGTAGCGCCGCTGACGCTGGCGCTGGCCTTTGTCGGCCACCAGAAATCGCATTATCTCGGCGACCCGCTCTACCCGACGGACTTCCTCTTCGCCCGCCAGATCATGGCGTTGATGCCGCTTCTGGTGCGCGAGCGCCCGTGGACTGCGATCATGCTGGCCGCGGGCATCATCGGCGGACTCACTTTGCTCGTCTATGGCTGGCGGCTGTGGCGCCGGCGCGTGCCGATCCTCAGCCGCAAGGGTCGGCTGGCACGGCTGGCGCTGACGGTGCCGCTGCTCGCCTTCTTCGTCTCGATCATGGACTACGCCACCTTCTCGTGGACGCGCGACCGGCTGCAGATCATCCCGATCATGTGGGACCAGAAGGAAAACTACGCCTCCAACGGCTTTGCGCTCGCCTTCGCCATGAACGTGCCGATGGCGCATGTCTCGGCGCCGCCCGGCTATTCCGACAAGACCATGGCCGCGATCCAGCGGCCGGATGTCGTCGCCTCGGTGCCCGAGGAAAAGCCCGACATCATCGTGGTGATGAGCGAATCCTTCTGGGACCCGACGCAGTTGCCTGGCGTCACCATCAAGCCCGACCCGATCCCGACGGTGCGGGCGCTGCGCTCCGGCTCGATGTTCTCGCCCGAATTCGGCGGCATGACCGCCAATATCGAGTTCGAGGCGCTGACCGGCTTTTCGAATGCCTTCCTGCCGGCGGGTTCGATCCCCTACCAGCAATATGTGCGCACCCCTACCCCGTCACTGGCGACCTTCCTGAAGAGCGAAGGCTATAATGCGCGCGCCATCCATCCCGGTACCAACTGGTTCTGGAACCGCGGCGCGGTCTATGCCGATTTCGGCTTCAAGGACTTCAAGTCGGAAGAGACGCTGCCGCCGATGGAAAAGCGCGGCCCGCTGGCCTCCGACGCGGCGATGACCGACGAAATCATCCGCGAGGCCGATGCCAGCGATGACCCGGTGTTCTTCTTTGCGGTCAGCCTGCAGAACCACGGGCCTTACGAGCCTTACCGCTACTCTAACCCGACGCACACGGTGGATGCGCCGATCAGCTCCTGGGCGCGGGAATCGCTACTTTCCTACGCCGAAGGCTCGGCCGACGCCGATCATGGCCTCCAGCGCCTGATCGACTGGGCGAAGGCGCGCAAGCGCCCGACCATCCTCGCCTTCTTCGGCGACCATCTGCCGCCGCTGGGGCCCGTCTATGTCGAGACGGGCTATCTCAAGGACAATGTCGCGCCGCGCAAGGAGCCCAGCGCGGGCGCTGCGCTCGAGCATCACGACACGCCGCTGGTCATCTGGTCGAACCGCACCGGGCCCGTCCAGAACCTGGGGTCGGTAAGCCCGGCCTTCCTGCCCTACCACATCCTCACCGAGGCGGGCATCACCCACCCTTATTACACCGGCTTCCTCGGCGCTCTGCGGCAACACTACCGCGTCGTCGACCGCAACCTGCTTTTGTCACCGTCTGGCGAAGCGACGCCGGACTGGGCGAGGCAGAAGCAGATCGACCCGAAGATCAACGACTTCCGGCTTATCCAGTACGACATGATGTTCGGCAAGCGCAATTCGGCGCCGGATTTCTTCCCGGAGACTGTCGACAAGGTCGTCGCGCATACGAGCTGAGGCAGCGCCCTCAGGCCGTCGGCGCCATTTTGTCGTCGCGCGTGCCGAAATGCGGACGCCGTTCGAAGGATACGCGAAGACCCGATCGCGCGGGAACTGACATGTCCGCTGGGTTTAGCGCCGGCCCGCCCGCGATACCCGCTCCAAGAACAGGCGCAGCGTCAGTTCGTAAGCTGCAACCTGGAGAACTTGTTGGCGATCGACTGGAAGACGTTGGGCAATTTGGCCGGGTCCTCGACGGCGTAGTAGTCGCTCGGGTCTGAGGCGCAGGCGCTGTAGAGCGAGCGATTGGCGGCGGTGTCGGCCTGCAGCACCATGGTGTAGATCTGCACGCCCTGGCTCTTCAGCTGCGAACAGACATCCTTGGTCCAGCCGTCGACGTTGCGCGCCGCCGCAGTCTGGTTGTCCGAGCCGAAGCGGCCCCCGGCGAGATAGCCATAGGAGGTGTAGTCCGACTTCTGCGGCGTGTTGGAGGCGCCGTAGACGACGTTCTCGCCGTCGGTCAGAAGCATCACCACCTTGGTGACCCCCGCCGTCTTGTACGGAGCGGCGTCGGTGTAGGGCGGCTGCGGCGACAGCACCCGCTGGCCCCAGGCGAGACCTTCCGAGACATTGGTGCCGGAGCCGTTCCATTCGCTCATCTGGGCGGCCGCGGTACGCAGACTGTTGAAATCGTCGGTCAGCGGCACGATAGGCGTCGGGCAGGATCGGTTCGGCCCGATGGTTATCGTTCCGCCCGTTTCCGTGATCAGCTTATTGGTCGAGGCGACATATTTTCCGATTTTCTTCAGATCTGCGCCGAGAAGCGCGTCGACCAGGCCGGTCACAAGGCCGCTGAGATCGATGCCCAATATGTTGTCGCTCAGCTTGCTGGTGTCGATCGTGTCGTCGAGGTAGGAATTGTTGTAGCCGGTCGACGAATTGCCATAGGAGGAAGATGGCTTCTTGGCGACATCGGGATCGTCCGGCGCGAAATAGGGCACGAACAGCGTGTCCGGGTTGGAAGGATCGGGCGGCGTATCGGAGATGTTCAACGTTCCGGGCCGCGCCTCGACGCAGCCTTTCCAGCCGGTGCCCTTCCAGCCGGTGTGCTTCAGTGCCGGAATGTCTTTCTGAAGCTGTTTGAACAGCGACATGTGATCGGGGCGCTTGCCCTTGACCACCGGAAAATTGATGCCGTTGGTGGACGATTGGCCGTTCATGTCGATCCAGGACGGGTCGAATTCCGGGCCGTTGACGTTCACGGCAGTGACGAACGGCACCAGCGAGGCCCGTACCTGGCGCGTCGGCGACTTAGCCGCTTCGAGATAGTCGAGCAGCGACTTGGTCGCCGTCCTGAGCGCGGTGATGCGGGCGCCGGCCATCGAGCCGGTGTTGTCGAGCACCAGCACCACCTCGAGCTGGTTGTTCGATTCCACGGCCGAGGCGTCGACCTGGATATGTTTCTCGGAGCCAAAGAGGAAAGCGAAATTGAGATTGATGTCGGCCGAGGCTACGGCCTTGGTCTTGACGTAGTTGACACCCTTGTCGACGGTCAGCGTCGCCCTGGCGTTGACGAGTTCGCCATGGGTGGCGACATTGGCCTGGAAATAGCGGCCGAAGACCTCGCTGCGCGAGACATCGATATCGCCGAGATGCGAGGAGGCAAGATTCGCGGCGTCGAGCGCGTTCTGCAGATTGCTTTTTGCCCGCATCAGCGTCGAGACGTCGGAGGCGAAGGCCACGGCGCCCAGGATCGCTGGAACCCCAAGCGCCAGCATCAATGAGAAATTGCCGCGCCTTGAGCGCCAAAACTGTCTGAGAAGCATCCCCTACCCCCGGAATTGCCGTTATTCCTGCCGCGATGCGGCCTGTAGGGGTTTCATGCGCCCTTCATGATAAACGGGCGGTTACAACCCAGCGCAACCTTGTGGGGTTGGTTAAAACGGGCTTACCGGAAAATCGATAAAATCGACGAATGGCAGTCGTTGACGTTTTTCTTGAGCCCCGACACCTTGCGGCCGCGCTTGGGACACTACCCGCCCTTGCCTTCCTGACGAATTGCTATATAGACGCCCGCAATCTGCCGGTCCTTGCTGGGGGCTGAACGGAGGGCCGTGGCCTTTGAAAAGCCGCGACACGAAGCCAGAAGGGCTTCCAGCCTCCCGTGTCTCCGCTCTCGACCGTCTCGCGATGCTCCTTTCTTCCCCGCTTTGCCGGGTCAGACAAGTTGCAGAGGCTTAGCCGCGAGGGCCGGTCCAGAGAAACGAAGAAAGGCACTAAAACATAATGGCTCTTTACGAACATGTGTTTCTTGCCCGGCAGGACCTGTCGCAGCAGCAGGTTGACGCGCTTGTCGAACAGTACAAGGGCGTCATCTCCGCGAATGGCGGCTCGGTCGGCCGGATCGAGAACTGGGGACTGAAGTCCCTCACCTACCGGGTCAAGAAGAACCGGAAGGCTTACTACACGCTGATGGACATCAACTGCCCGCCGGCCGCGCTCAACGAGATGGAGCGCCAGATGGGCCTGTCGGAAGACGTGCTGCGCTTCCTCACCGTCAAGGTCGAGGCGCATGAGGAAGGCCCGTCGGCCATGATGCAGAAGCGCGAAGAGCGCTCCGAGCGCGGCGGCTTCGGCGACCGCGAGCGTGGCGACCGCGGTCCGCGTTCGTTCGGCGACCGCGATCGCGGCGACCGTGGCGATCGCCCGCCGCGCAGCTTCGATGGCGAGCGCGGTCCGCGCCGTCCGCGCGAAGCCGTTGAAGGAGCAGAATAATGGTCGACATCAACCAGATCCCGACCCGGCGTCCGTTCCACCGCCGCCGCAAGACCTGCCCGTTCTCCGGCGCCAACGCGCCCAAGATCGACTACAAGGACGTGCGTCTGCTGCAGCGCTACATTTCCGAGCGCGGCAAGATCGTGCCCTCGCGCATCACCGCTGTCAGCCAGAAGAAGCAACGCGAGCTCGCCAAGGCGATCAAGCGCGCCCGCTTCCTCGGCCTACTGCCCTACGTGGTTCGCTAAGGCCTTTGGTTTGACCATGATATTTTCCGAAAACCGGTATCCACTTTTCGGGATCATGGTCTAGCAAGCGGGCGGCTTGCCGCCCGCTCTTTTCACCGGCGCGACGGGCGTGTCGGATTGAGCATCAAATCCCGAGTTGGGGCCAAGGCCTCTAACTGCCGCGACAGGCAGGACAGCGACACCGGCGGCGACGCCCTTTTTGCTTCCTGACCTGTTCCAGAAAATCCGACGCCATCCGCGATGGCGCCAAAACGAAGGAACGAAACCATGGAAGTCATTCTCCTGGAGCGCATTTCCCGCCTCGGCCAGATGGGAGACACCGTCAAGGTCAAGGACGGGTTCGCCCGTAACTTCCTGCTCCCGCAGGGCAAGGCGCTGCGCGCCAACGACGCCAACAAGAAGAAGTTCGAGGGCCAGCGCGCCCAGCTCGAAGCCCGTAACCTGGAGCGCAAGTCGGAAGCGAGCCAAGTCGCCGAGAAGCTCGACGGCAAGAACTTCATCGTCGTGCGCTCGGCCGGCGAAACCGGCCAGCTCTACGGTTCGGTGTCGACCCGCGACATCGCCGACCTGCTCACCGCCGAGGGCTTCAGCGTCAACCGCAACCAGATCGAGCTCAACCACCCGATCAAGACCATCGGCCTGACCAATGTGGCGATCGCGCTGCACCCGGAAGTCGAGGTTACCGTGACGCTCAACATCGCCCGCTCGGCCGACGAAGCCGAGCGCCAGGCCAAGGGCGAGACGCTGACCACCGCCGAAGCCATCTATGGCGACGACATCAACGACAACGCGCGTCCGGAGAACTTCTTCGACCCGAACGCCGAGTTCGAAGGCGGCGAAGAGAACGCCTGATCTCGCAAACTTGATCGGGCCAAGCCGGGGCACTGCCCCGGCTTTTCAGGCCTCCAGATATTCTGGACTAACGCCCGGGTCATCGACCTGGGCTTTTTTGTGCCAATCGGAACTTTCCGACACCCTATATCTTGATGCAAGATTGCAGCGTGGCGCGTCGATTGGACGCGGGCGACGCGCTGTGGCAACTTCGATTTGGCATTCCAGTCCGGTTACCGGGCCAGTCCAATTACCCGGTGCCCCGACTGAGGGGACATTTGGTCATGAATATCCTGCTGAAACACGTTCTCGAGCGCTTGGTGCATGTCGGCAACCTCAAGGTGACCGGGCCGAAGGGCTCGACGCACAAGTTCGGCGACGGCAGCGGCGAGCCGGTGCACATCAGCATCAAGACCAGGCATGCCGAACGCGCCATCACCTTCGACCCGATGCTGGCGGTGCCTGAAGCCTATATGGACGGCGAGCTCGACGTGATCGAAGGCGGCGTTCTCGGGCTGATGCGCATCGCCTTCCAGAACATGGGCTCGAGCGGCATCGACGTGACCTGGTCGAAAGCGATCGAGGGCCTGCGCCACGCCTTCCGCCGGCTCCAGCAGATCAACACCGCCGCGCGCTCGCGCCGAAACGTCGAGCGCCACTACGACCTGTCGGGCGATCTCTACAAACTCTTCCTCGACGAGGACATGCAGTATTCCTGCGCCTATTTCGAACAGCCCGACATGACGCTGGACGAGGCGCAGTTGGCCAAAAAGCGCCACATCGCCGCCAAACTGAGGTTGAAGGCCGGCCAGACAGTGCTCGACATCGGCTCCGGCTGGGGCGGGCTCGGCCTCTATCTTGCCCAGGCTTTCGACGTCGACGTGCAGGGCGTGACCTTGTCGACCGAGCAGCATGGGGTGGCCACCGACCGCGCGCATGCGCAAGGGCTGCAGGACCGCGTGCATTTCGAGCTCAAGGATTACCGCGCGCTCAACGAACGCTTCGACCGCGTCGTCTCGGTCGGCATGTTCGAGCATGTCGGTCTCAATCACTACCGCACCTTCTTCGAGAAGACAGCGACGCTTCTGAAGCCCGACGGGGTGATGCTGCTTCACACCATCGGCCGCTCCGGCGTGCCATGGGCGACCAGCGCCTTCATCCGCAAATACATCTTCCCGGGCGGCTACATCCCGGCGCTTTCCGAGGTGATGCCGGCGATCGAGAAATCCGGCCTCGTCATCACCGACATCGAGGTGTTGCGGCTCCACTACGCCGATACGCTCAAGCATTGGGCCCTGCGCTTTGCAGCTAACCGCGACAAGGCCAAGGCGATCTATGACGAGCGCTTCTGCCGCATGTGGGAGTTCTATCTCGCCGCTTCGGAAGCCGCTTTCCGCTGGCAGGACCTGGTGATCTTCCAGTTCCAGCTCGCGAAGAGGAACGACACGCTGCCGGTGACGCGCGACTACATGGCCAAATGCGAGAAGGCGCTGGAGCTGCGCGATCGCGGCCACGAAGAGCCAGCCGCGCCAGTTGCCCAGCCGGCCAAGCCGACGCGCAGGCGCAAGAAGGTGGAATGACGGCGCATTGCCGCTTGCCATCAGGGCCTGACGCCACGAAAAAGGTCTCGTTCGCGAGGCCTTTCTCATGACCTACCTCATCTACATCGCAGCCGCGCTTGCCGAAATCGCCGGCTGCTTCTCGTTCTGGTCGTGGTGGCGGATGACGAAATCGCCACTCTGGTTGATCCCAGGCCTCGTCTCGCTGGCGCTGTTCGCTTTCCTGCTGTCGCTGGTCGACACGGACGCCGCCGGTCGTGCCTATGCCGCCTATGGCGGCATCTACATCGCTGCCTCGCTCGGCTGGCTTTGGTTGGTCGAAGGCGTGCGGCCCGACCGGTGGGATCTGGTGGGCGCGGCGCTCTGCATCGCCGGCGCCTCGGTCATCCTTCTGGCGCCTCGGGGAGCTTAAGCGATGGAACTCCCCGCCGCATTGCGGCAAGGCGTCGACAGTCTGCTCGAAAAGGTGCCGCTGGCGACACTCAAGCAGGCCGCGAAGACGCTTTCGGAACGCTACCGCGCCGAACTGCGCGACGGCCGCCTGCATATGGGCGAGGACATTGCTGTCAAGGCTTACCTCGCGACGAGGCTGCCCGCCACCTATGCCGCCGTGCGCGCCAGCCTCGATGCGCTGGCCGATGCGCGCCCGGATTTCCAGCCCAAGAGCCTGCTCGATGTCGGTGCCGGGCCTGGCACGATGCTTTGGGCCACGACAGACGCCTGGCCGGAGTTGGAACAGGCCGTCTTGGTCGAGGCAAGTGCAGCGGTGCGCAAGGTCGGGCAGTCGCTGGCAGCCAGCAAGATTGCCGCCCGCACCGACTGGATCGCCGGCGATGCGACAATCGATCTCGACGGCCTCAAGCCTGCCGATCTGGTCAGCATCGCCTATGTGCTCGACGAAGTCGCGCCGGCCTCGCTGCCGAAACTCGTCGGCCGGCTCTGGCAGCTGACGGCCGACACGATGCTCATCGTCGAGCCCGGCACGCCGGCCGGCTGGCAGCGCGTCCTTGCCGCGCGACAGCAACTTATCGGGGCGGGCGCGCATGTCCTGGCACCCTGCCCGCATGACGTGCCCTGCCCGCTCGCGCCCCCCGACTGGTGCCATTTCGCTCGCCGCGTCGCTCGCTCGCGGCTGCATCGGCTGGTCAAGGACGCCGACGTGCCGTGGGAGGACGAGAAGTTCGTCTATCTCGCCGCGTCGCGGCATGCGGCGCCAGCGCACCCGGCACGGGTGATCGCGCCGCCAAAGGGCGGCTCCGGCAGGGTGGTGCTGAAACTCTGCCGGCCGGACGGCAGCGCCGGCGAGCACCTGTTCAGCAAGCGCGACGGGGACGTGTTCAAGGCGGCGCGGCGGGCGGACTGGGGCGATACGATTGGCTGAGCAGCGTCGGCGGTGCGTTGGCAATTGGCCCGAGAACGTCCGAACGTCGTCATCCACGGGCGGAGCGGGAGCGAAGCGGACGCGCAGACCCGAGGATCCATTCCGTGACCTCGGGCAAGGGGTGAAGACGGTGCAGAAAAGAGCTCATTCTGAACCGCTGCAACGCTCATGCGTCACGGAATGGATCCTCGGGTCTGCGCGCGTCGCTTCGCTCCTTGCTCCGCCCGTGGATGACAACTTGATGGGTGTTTCGGCTAATCTTGAACGCCCAAATTTTTTCGCGTGAACAAACGCGGCAGCTTGCGAACAGCGAGCACTCCGCGGCAGTGAGTATATAAATTGTTCTTGCTTCGTTCCATATCCGCAACTAAGAATGGTGCCTTGCCGAGTCAACCGGAATCGGGCCACCGGAATACTGTCCTGTGGATGGCTCGGCGTTCCTGTGAACAACGTGAATCCAGCCCGCATCGACACGCACTGTTGCAGAAAGGTCAGCACTCGATCCGTCTCCTTCTGATATCGGGAAGGCGGGATCGAAATCGGGGACATCATGGCAGAGGCGGCGAGAAAATTCGGCGCGGCGGAGACGCCGCTTTATCGCGAGGCACCGAACAACATCGAGGCCGAGCAGGCGCTGCTTGGCGCCATCCTCGTCAACAACGACGCCTTCTACCGTGTCTCGGATTTTCTCAAGCCGGCGCATTTCCATGAGCCGCTGCACCGCCGGATCTTCGAAGTGGCGGCGGAGCTGATCCGCATGGGCAAGATCGCGACGCCGATCACGCTCAAGACCTTCCTGCCGGCCGACGAGAAAGTCGGCGACATGACGGTCGCGCAATATGTCGTGCGGCTCGCGGTCGAGGCCGTCACCGTCGTCAACGCCACCGACTACGGCCGCGCCATCTACGACCTCGCGACGCGCCGCGCGCTGATCACCGTCGGCGAGGACATGGTCAACATCGCCTATGACGCGCCGGTCGACATGTCGCCTTCCGACCAGATCGAGGATGCCGAGCGGCGCCTGTTCGAGCTCGCCGAAACCGGCCGCTACGACGGCGGCTTCGAAAGCTTCAACGACGCGGTGAAGACCGCCGTCGACATGGCCAACGCCGCCTATATGCGCGACGGCCATCTTTCCGGAATCGCCACCGGCCTGCGCGACCTCGATCGCCGCATGGGCGGGTTGCAGCCCTCCGACCTCATCGTGCTTGCCGGACGTCCCGGCATGGGCAAGACGTCTCTCGCCACCAACATCGCCTTCAACATCGCCGAGGCCTACGTGCCGGCGCAGCAGGCCGATGGCTCCTTCAAGGCGGCCAATGGCGGCGTGGTCGGTTTCTTCTCGCTGGAAATGTCGTCGGAGCAGCTCGCCACCCGCATCATCTCCGAGCAGACCGAGATCTCGTCGTCGAAAATCCGCCGCGGCGAGATCACCGAGATGGATTTCGAAAAGCTCGTCGCCTGCTCGCAGACGATGCAAAAAATTCCGCTGTTCATCGACCAGACCGGCGGTATCTCGATCGCACAGCTTTCGGCGCGCGCGCGCCGGCTGAAGCGCCAGCGCGGCCTCGACCTCATCGTCATCGACTATATCCAGCTGATGCAGGGCTCGAGCGCGAAGGCCTCGCAGAATCGCGTCCAGGAAATCACCGAGATCACCACCGGCCTGAAGGCGCTGGCCAAGGAGCTCGGCGTGCCGATCATCGCGCTGTCGCAGCTGTCGCGTCAGGTCGAAAGCCGCGACGACAAGCGCCCGCAGCTCTCGGACCTGCGCGAATCCGGCTCCATCGAGCAGGACGCCGACGTGGTGCTGTTCGTCTACCGCGAGGAGTATTACCTCAAGAACCGCGAGCCGAAGCTCGGCACCGAGGAATACGTCAAGTGGGAAAACGAAATGAACGAGGCGCGCGGCAAGGCCGAGTGCATCGTCGCCAAGCAGCGCCACGGACCGACCGGCACCGTCAGCCTCGCCTTCCACGGCGAGTTCACGCGGTTCTCCGATCTGGCGGAAGAGCATCATCTGCCGGAGAGGTTTGAGTAGCTTTTGGCTAAATCGCGCGTTCAGTTCATCTGCCAGAATTGCGGCTCGGTGCATCAGCGCTGGGCGGGCAAATGCGATGCTTGCGGCGAGTGGAACACGCTGGTCGAGGAAGGCACGTCCGGCGGCATCGGCTCGGGGCCGGCGAACACCCGCAACGCGCGAAAAGGCCGCGCGGTGGTGCTGACCAGCCTCTCCGGTGACATCGAGGACGCGCCGCGCATCGTTTCGGGCATCGGCGAGCTCGACCGCGCCACCGGCGGCGGCTTCGTGCGCGGCTCGGCGCTGCTGGTCGGCGGCGATCCCGGCATCGGCAAGTCGACGCTGCTGACGCAGGCCGCCGCGGCACTCGCCTCGAAGGGCCATCGCATCGTCTATGTCTCGGGCGAAGAAGCTGTCGCGCAGATCAGACTGAGGGCTCAGCGCCTGGGTGTCGCCAACACGCCGGTGGAACTCGCCGCCGAGACCAATGTCGAGGACATCCTCGCCACCATCGCCGACGGCAGGCGGCCGGACCTCGTCATCCTCGATTCCATCCAGACGCTGTGGACCGACCTTGCCGATTCGGCGCCGGGCACGGTCACCCAGGTGCGCGCGGCCGCCCAGGCGATGATCCGCTACGCGAAATCCACAGGCGCCGCGATCGTGCTTGTCGGCCATGTCACCAAGGAAGGCCAGATCGCCGGCCCTCGCGTCGTCGAGCACATGGTCGACGGCGTGCTCTACTTCGAGGGCGAGGGCAATCATCACTTCCGCATCCTGCGTACGGTGAAGAACCGTTTTGGGCCGACCGACGAGATCGGCGTCTTCGAGATGTCGGACAAGGGCCTGCGCGAAGTCGCCAATCCGTCCGAGCTTTTCCTCGGCGAACGGCACGCAAAGTCGCCGGGCGCCGCGGTTTTCGCCGGCATGGAAGGCACCAGGCCCGTGCTGGTCGAGATCCAGGCGCTGGTCGCGCCGTCCTCGCTCGGCACGCCGCGCCGCGCCGTCGTCGGCTGGGACGGCGCGCGGCTCTCGATGGTGCTGGCGGTGCTGGAGGCGCATTGCGGCGTGCGCTTCGGCCAGCACGACGTCTATCTCAACGTCGCCGGCGGCTACCGGATCTCGGAACCGGCCGCCGACCTCGCGGTCGCCGCGGCACTGGTTTCGTCGCTCACCGGTCTTGCCCTTCCCGCCGATTGCGTCTATTTCGGCGAAATCAGCCTATCGGGCGCGGTGAGGCCGGTTGCGCATGCGCAGCAGCGCCTCAAAGAGGCCGAAAAGCTGGGTTTCGGTAGCGCGGTTCTGCCGCTCGGCAGCGAGGAAGTTGCCGGCGGAATCGGGGCCGGCGCGTTCCAGCCCACCGAGCTTGCCGACCTTGTGGCGCGCATAGCCGGCTCACGGCGCAGCCGCGCCGACGAGGGGGAGTGATACGGTCCGTCGGACCGTGAACAGAGATCGGAGTGGGGCAAAAACATGCCGATTACGCTGCTTGACGGAATACTCGTCGGCTTCACCCTGGTCTCGGCAATGCTTGCCATGGTGCGCGGCTTTTCTCGCGAAGTGCTGTCGGTGGTTTCCTGGGCAGCGGCTGCAGCGGCGGCGTTCTTCTTCTACAAGCCCGTGCTGCCCTATGTTCAGCCCTATGTCGAGAACGACAAGATCGCCATGGCGGCCTCCGCCGGCGTCGTCTTCATCATTGCGCTGATCGTCGTCTCCGTCATCACCATGAAGCTTGCCGACTGGATCATCGATTCACGCATCGGCGCGCTCGACCGCACGCTCGGCTTCCTCTATGGCGCGGCGCGCGGCATCCTGGTGGTCGCAGTGGCGCTGTTGTTCTTCAACTGGCTGGCCGGCGCCAAGGCGCCAGCCTGGATCGCCAACGCCAAGTCGCGGCCACTGCTCGAGACGATCGGCGCCAAGCTGGAAAGCGTGCTGCCGGAAAACACCGAAGAACTGGTCAACAAATACACGCATAAGGGCGCGCCGCAGGCAGGCGCGCCGGCGACCGGCGACCAGCCAGCGGCCGAGCCGCCGGCCGGCGACGACAATGCGCCGGCGCCCGACGACAGCGAGGGCGACGCCCCGGCCGACAACGAGCCGGCGCCAGCCACACCTGCGCCCGCTCCGGCCCCCGCCCCCGCTCCAGCGCCGGCAAACTGATTGCCGGCCGGGCCTAACGCCGCTTAGGCCTGACTGGCACCGGTTGTGAATGCAAGAAAGCGTGCGTTGCGTTCTGCGAGCGATCGCCCTATATGGCAGCTTTAGCGGAGCTTGAGCACCAGATGGCAGACTCAACGGCAGATAGAGGCAATGTCCTTTCCGCCGAGGCTGACGATCATTTCCACGACGAGTGCGGCGTATTCGGCATCTTCGGCCGGCAGGACGCGTCTGCCATCGTCACACTCGGCCTGCACGCCCTGCAGCATCGAGGCCAGGAAGCCGCCGGCATCGTCTCTTATGACGGCAGCCAATTCCACGTCGAACGCCATGTCGGCCTGATCGGCGACACCTTCACCAAGCAGAATGTGCTGGACCGCCTGCCCGGCAATCGCGCCATCGGCCACACTCGCTATGCCACAACCGGCGGCGCCGGCCTGCGCAACATCCAGCCCTTCTTTGCAGAGCTCGCCGAAGGCGGCCTGGCGGTGGCCCATAACGGCAACCTCACCAATGCGCTCACCGTGCAGCGTACGCTGCAGAAGCAGGGCTCGATCTTCTCCTCGACCTCCGACACCGAGACGCTGCTGCATCTGGTCGCGACCAGCAAGCAGCGCGACCTCAACTCGCGCTTCATCGAGGCCGTGCGGCAGGTCGAAGGCGCCTTCTCGCTGGTGGCGATGACCGCCAAGAAGATGATCGGTTGCCGCGATCCGCTGGGCATCCGGCCGCTGGTGCTGGGCGATCTGGACGGTGCCTGGATCCTCGCCTCCGAGACCTGCGCGCTCGACATCATCGGCGCCCGCTTCGTGCGCGACATCAAGCCCGGCGAGATGGTGGTCGTCACCTCCAAGGGCATCGAGAGCATCTTCCCGTTCGAGCCGCAGAAGACGCGCTTCTGCATCTTCGAATATGTCTATTTCGCGCGGCCGGATTCCTCGGTCGAAGGCCGCAACGTCTATGATGTCAGGAAGCGCATCGGCGCCGAGCTTGCGCAGGAAAATCCCGTCGAGGCCGATATCGTCGTGCCGGTGCCGGATTCCGGCACACCGGCGGCGATCGGCTTTTCCCAGGCCGCGGGCATTCCCTTCGAGCTCGGTATCATCCGCAACCACTATGTCGGCCGAACCTTCATCCAGCCGGGCGATTCCATCCGCCACATGGGCGTGAAGCTCAAGCACAACGCCAACCGCCGCATGATCGAAGGCAAGCGTGTGGTGCTGGTCGACGACTCGATCGTGCGCGGCACCACCAGCCAGAAGATCGTGCAGATGGTGCGCGACGCCGGCGCCAAGGAAGTGCATATGCGCATCGCCTCGCCGCCGACCAGTGCATCCTGCTTCTATGGCGTCGACACGCCGGAAAAGTCGAAGCTCTTGGCATCGCGCATGTCGGTCGAGGAGATGGCCGAGTTCATCCGCGTCGATTCGCTCGGCTTCCTGTCGATCGACGGGCTCTACCGCGCCGTCGGCGAGGCTGGCCGCGACAACGAGCAGCCGCAATTCTGCGACGCCTGCTTCACCGGACAGTACCCCACCCGCCTGCTCGACTTCGAAGGCCACGACAATGTGCGCACGCTGTCGCTGCTGGCGTCGAGCGGCTCTTAAGCACTCCACGGACATTCTTGCATGACCCTCGACCTTTCGGGCCGCGTCGCGGTCGTCACCGGCGCCTCGCGCGGCATCGGCTATTTCCTTGCCCGTGAACTGGCGGCTGCCGGCGCGCATGTGATCGCGGTGGCGCGCACCGTCGGCGGGTTGGAAGAACTCGACGACCAGATCAAGGCCGACGGACGTGGACAGTCGACACTGGTGCCGCTCGATCTTGCCGACATGGCCGGCATCGACCGCCTCGGCGGCGCCATCCATGAGCGCTGGGGCAAGCTCGATATCCTGGTTGCCAACGCCGCCGTGCTCGGCGTGATCTCGCCGATCGGCCATGTCGAGGCCAAGACCTTCGAGAAGGTGATGAACATCAACGTCACCGCGACATGGCGGCTGATCCGCTCCGTCGATCCGCTGCTCAGGCTCTCCGACGCCGGCCGCGCCATCATCATGTCCGCCAATTCGGCCCATTCGGCGCGTCCCTTCTGGGCGCCCTATGCGGCGTCCAAGGCTGCGGTCGAGACCATGATGCGTTCCTGGGCGCATGAGACCGAGAGCCTGCCGCTGAGGGTCAACGCCGTCGATCCGGGCGCAACCCGCACCGCGATGCGCGCGCAGGCGATGCCCGGCGAGGATCCGGAAACCCTGCCGCATCCTTCGGAGATTGCCAGGCGCATCGTGCCGCTGGCCAGCCCGGAACTGAAGGAGACGGGCCTGATCTTCCAGGCCAAGCAAAACCGCTTCGTCGCCTATCGGCAGCCGGAATAAGCAAGGTTCGCGACGGATTAAACCGCCCTCCGGCAACGTTCTTCGAATGTAGGACATTCGAAACCGGAGGACCGACATGCGCAGACTTCTTCTCGTCGCCGCCACCGCCACCGCCACTGCCGCCGCGCTCGCGGCCACAGCCGGCACTGCCCTCTCGCAAGACGCCAAGATGAGTTTCTTCGTCACCAGCGTCGGCTCCGGCAAAGGCGCCGACCTCGGTGGCCTGAAGGGCGCGGATGCGCATTGCGCGTCGCTGGCGGAAGCGGCAGGCATCACCGGCAAGACCTGGCACGCCTATCTCTCCTCCAGCGCCGAGGATGCGCGCGACCGTATCGGCAAGGGTCCGTGGTTCAACGCCAAGGGCGAGAAGATCGCCGACGACGTCGCCTCGCTGCACGGCGATGCCAATGGCATCACCAAGCAGACAGCGCTCGATGAGAAGGGCGAGGTCGTGAATGGCCGCGGCGACAAGCCGAACCGCCACGACATATTGACCGGTTCGAAGCCCGACGGCACCCGGCTCGCCGACCAGACCTGCGGCGACTGGACGATGAGCGGCGCGGAGGGTGCGGCGATGATGGGCCATCACGACCGCACCGGCCTCGACGATTCGGCGGCGGCGAAATCGTGGAATTCCTCGCACGCCTCGCGCGGCGGCTGCAGTCAGGAGGCACTCAAAGGCACCGGCGGCGACGGCCTCTACTACTGCTTTGCGGCCGAATGACCGCTGGCGACTAAAGCGCGTCGCGCTGAAACGGATTCAGGCGACGCGCTTTAGGTCTTTGTCTTTTATGCACGTCGTTGCCGCAAAATCGCTGCACACTTTGCGCGACATGCATTTAGAGCGCTCCGTTCACGGGTCTGTGATGACCCGAGGGGGCGCTCTCTTGCCGCCCTGCTTTCGCCTTGTGGTAGGAGTTGCTAGAACCGATCCGACTCCGACATTTGAGCAAAGCGAGGAATTCCCATGGCTGCCACCCCCAGCGTAGCGTTGGTCTGGTATCTGGTGATCGCCGGCCCGCAGGGCGGCATGGTGGTGCTGCCAAGCACCTTCGACACCCGCGAACAATGCACCAACGCGATCACCGAATACCAGAAGCAGCCGACGCCGGCCGGCTGGGCCGTGAATTGCGTGCCGAGCGCCTCGCCGTTCACCGATGAAGGGGACGCCGAGGAGCCCGCGGCGCAGTAGCGTCAGCGCCTTGCGCTCACGCTCAGCTTTGGCTTGCTGTTGATCGTCTGGAACACCACGCAGTAGCGCTCGGTGAGCTTCAACAGCGAATCGATGCGCTGCTGCGGCTCGTCGGTATCGAGGGCAAATTTCAGCCTTATCTCCCGAAAACCGACCGGCGCGTCCCGGGCCACACCCAGCGTGCCGCGGAAATCGAGGTCGCCCTCGGCCTCGACCGTGGCGTTGCCGAGCTTGAACTCCAGCGCCGTCGCCACCGCTTTCAGCGTCACGCCGGCGCAAGCGACCAAAGCCTCGAGCAGCATGTCGCCGGAGCAGAGCTCGAGGCCGGAACCGCCGGTGGCCGGATGAAGTCCGGCGACCGCCAGCGCCCTGCCCGTCTCCACCTTGCAGGCGATCGACTGGTCGTCGAGCGTGCCGCGAGCGCGTAGCGTGATCAGCGCCCTGGCGGCATCGTCGCGATAGGCGTCCTTCAGCGGAGCTTGCATGGCCTTGAGTGCGGCGGAGTCCATTGCCTGTCCTTTTCGTTCACTGCTTCCTGTTTCGGCATCCGCCGCCGGCCGAGATTTGCCTCGATTGGCCAGGAAGGCAACGCATTTATCCCTGCCGCCGTTCCTGCCCAGGTCTGCATCGTTGAAGGGGCGGCGAACGATCTTGCCTCCTTGGTTCCTGGCATCCGAGAGTACACCCCATCCCAAATGGGACATTGACGGACAACATCTCGAAAACGTCTGATCCGCACGAAAGTCGTCTGCAATCTTCCGGTGCCGCACATGCCATGTACCCTATCTACGAAGCCGAAACAGGACGGATTTCGCGCGCCCGGCGAGTTCGAGCCCAAATCGGGTTGTTGGCTGATCTGGCCGGAGCGGCCGGACACATGGCGCCTCGGCGCCAAACCGGCGCAGACGCTGTTTGCCAATGTCGCCGCGGCGATCGCGCAAAGCGAGCCGGTGACGGTGGCGGCATCCGGCCGGCAGTGGCAGAACGCCAGGGCCAGGTTGCCCGACCATGTGCGGGTGGTCGAAATGTCCACCAACGATTCCTGGCTGCGCGACAGCGGGCCGAATTTCGTGGTCAACGATCAAGGCGCGGTGCGCGGCGTCGACTGGACCTTCAACGCCTATGGCGGGTTCGACGGCGGGCTCTACGCGCCCTGGGACCTGGACGATTTGGCGGCGCGAAAAGTGCTCGAAATCGAGCGGATGGATCGCTATCGCGCGCCGCTGATCGCCGAGGGCGGAGGCCTGCAGTGCGACGGCCAGGGCACGCTCATCACGACGGAGCAATGCCTGCTCAATCGAAATCGCAACGCCCATCTCGGCAAGGCCGAGGTGGAGCGGCAACTGGGCGATTATCTAGGCGTCGACACGATCATCTGGCTGCCGCGCGGCTTCGCCTTCGACGAGACGGACGGCCATGTCGACGATGTCTGCTGCTTCGTGCGGCCGGGCGTGGTCGTGCTGAGCTGGACCGACGATCGCGATGACCCGCAATATGAGATCGTGCGCGAGGCCGAGGAGGTGCTGCGCTCGGCCCGTGACGCGCGTGGCCGCGCCCTCGAGGTGCATCGGCTGCCGCATCCCTTGCCGATCGAGATGACGCCGGAAGAAAGCGAAAGCGTCGACCGGCTCGATTCGACCTGGGCGCGCCCGGCCGGCAACCGGATCGCCGCGAGCTACATCAACTACTATCCGGGCAACGGCGTCGTGGTCGTGCCGGAGTTCGGCTCCGATCTCGACGTGAAGGCGAAGGCAAAGCTGGCCGAGCTGTTCCCCGACCACAAAATCGTCGGCATCGAGAACTCGCGCGAGATCCTGCTGGGCGGCGGCAATGTCGCCTGCATCACCTTGCCGGTCTATGCGCCGCAACGACGCTGAGGGACGAAGCCCGACGGCCGAACCGGGGGCGAAAGGCAGAACGGAGGCTGCGCGATCCTCAGCGCCAGCCTGAAGCAAGAAGGAGGACAATCATGCGCGCACTGATCCCGTCAATCCTGGTCGCCGGGCTTGCCTGCGGCATCGCCGGCACTGCCTCGGCGGATGAGGAAATAGTCGTCAACGTCTACAACTGGTCGGACTACATCGCGCCGGACACGGCCGAGAAGTTCGAGAAGGAGACAGGCATCAAGGTCCGCTACGATGTCTATGACGGCAACGAGGTGCTCGAGACAAAGCTGCTCACGGGCGGCTCGGGATATGACGTGGTCTATCCTTCGGCCTATCCGTTCCTGAAGAACCAGGTGAAGGCCGGGGCTTTTCTGGAACTCGACGGATCGAAACTCGCAAACCACGCAAAGATCGATCCGCAAGCCCTTTCGCTGATCGGGGGCGCCGACCCGCAAAACAAGCATGCCGTGCCCTACATGGCCGTCACCGACGGCATCGGCTACAACGTCGCCGCGGTCAAGCAGCGGCTGCCGGACGCGCCGACGAATTCCTTCGCCATGGTCTTCGACGTCGACGTGGTCAAGAAGCTCTCCGATTGCGGGGTGGCGATGATCGACGCGCCGGCTGAAGTCATCCCGATGGCGCTGAGTTATCTTCATGTCGACCCGCGCTCGACCAGTCCCGACGACCTCGCCAAGGTCGAGGAACTGATGGCCAAGGTGCGGCCCTACATCCGCTATTTCCACTCCTCGAAATACATCAACGACCTGGCCAACGGCGACATCTGCGTCGTGCTGGGCTGGTCGGGCGACATACTTCAGGCGAGGACGCGTGCCGCCGAATCCGCCAAGAAGCCGGAGATCGCCTATTCCATTCCGAAAGAAGGCACACTCATCAACTACGATACGATGGCGGTGCCGAAGGATGCGCCGCATCCCGACAACGCCATGGCCTGGATCAACTTCAACCTGCGGCCCGACATCGCCGCGGCCAATTCCAGCTATGTCTCCTACGCCAACGCGATACCGGAGTCCCTGCCGCTGATGGACAAGGCGATCGCCAGCGACCCCGGCGTCTTTCCTCCCGACGACGTGAAGGCCAAGTTGTTCGTGGTCAACAACAGCGACGCAAAGCTGCTGCGGTCGCAAAACCGCATGTGGACGCGCGTGGTGACGGGTCAGTAGCGCCGGCGCGAGATATCAGAGCAATTCCAAGAAAAGTGTGAAACGGTTTTCCGTCCGGAATTGCGTAAAAACAAAGAGATAGAGCAGTTCGGCAATTCTGTGAAACGCTGAACCGCTCTAGTCGCGCACGACTTCGCGAATTGCCGCCAGCAACTCCACCTGCGAGTGCACGCCGAGCTTGCGGTAGACCTGCTTGATGTGATTTCGGGCAGTGCCGGGCGAGATGGAAAGGCTCCGCGCGATGGTCTTGGCATTGCCACCCTCGATCAGGTGCCGCGCGATCTCGCCCTCGCGTGGGCTCAGCCCCGACCGCGCGACCTCGATTGCCCCGCCCTTGTCCCGAAGGCGACACAGGTGAAACAACTTCTCCAGGATGAGCCTGGTCGCGCCGCCCGCGGCGCTGGCGAGCGCCAGATCCCGCTCGCCGAAGGGCGGTTCCCCATTGCGCCGCAGAAAGGTGACATAGCCGGCCGTCAGCCTGTCGAGATTGAACACTCCGGTTATCTCGTCGAAGCTGTCGGAGGGGCCGTAGAACTCGCGATAATAGGGCGAAAGCTGGAAATCGCGGTTGCGGAGGGCCGATAGCGGCAGCAGAAAATCCTGCCGGGTGCTGGCGAAGCGCTGGAAGAAGGGATCCAGCCGGTAGACACCGGCATCATAGTCGCGGTTCCAGCGGTCGGGGCCGGCGTCGTCGATCGTCAGGGAGCTGATGTCACGGCGATAGAAGCCGACATAGACGCGATCGGAGCCGACCAATATGCCCGCCGCAGCGGTGAAGCGAGCCGACAATTCCTCGGGCGTCGCGGCACCGGCCGCGGCGGCGACGCCGCCGCTCCAGCTTGCAAACCGGTCGAGGGAAAAATTCGAGAGCATTCGCGCCTAGCGTAGCGCATGCCGCCGCAAGTTCAACATGGCGAATGCCGGTGATACTGGCGGAATGGGCGCGTAATACAATTTGGCGACGCCGGACCGCCGACCATCCGTCATTCTCTTTGACTTCGGTCGCTCCGGCCATACTTTGGCGGGAGTCGTTCCGACCGGAGGTGTCATGCGGCCCACTTTGAAACTCGCTCCCCTCGCCCTCCTTGCGCTCGCCGCCTTCGCCCAACCGGCCTTCGCCGAGGCACCCGAGCGCCCCGCCCCCGAAGGCGGCGTGCTGTCGTTGTTGCCGGCGCCGCAGGTGACCGAGCATTCGATCACGCTTGGCGGGCGCAAGCTGGATTACCAGGCCAAGGCCGGCACGCTGTCGCTCTTGTCCGGCAAGGGCGATGTCACCGCCGAGATCTTCTATGTCGCCTACACGCAGCAGTCGTCCGCCGCGGCGAAGGATCGGCCGATCACTTTCGTCTTCAATGGCGGCCCCGGCGCGGCATCGGCCTATCTGCATCTCGGCGCCATCGGGCCGCGCATCGTCCAGACCTCCACCGACGGCGAATTCCTGCCGCCGCCGCAAAAGCTCATCGACAATCCCGACAGCTGGCTCGACATGAGCGACCTCGTCTTCGTCGACCCGGTCGGCACCGGCTACAGCCGCGAGGCGCCGGGGCATGAAGGCAAGGAGTTCTGGGGCGTCGAGGCGGACGCCTCTTCGATCGGTGCCTTCGTCCGCCTCTACCTGGCGCAGAACGGCCGCACCGGGTCGCCGCTTTATCTGGCCGGCGAAAGCTATGGCGGGTTTCGTGCGGCACTGCTTTCGCGCACGCTGCAGGAGGATGTGGGCCTCACGCCCAGCGGCATCGTGCTGATCTCGCCGGCGCTCGAGTTCATGCTGGTGCGACCGGACCAGTTCGACCAGTTGCACTGGGCGCTCGAACTGCCCTCGCTGGCGGCGGCGAAACTGCAGGCGGACGGCGTCAGCGGCGATGCGCTGCGTGACAAGCTTGCCGATGTCGAGCGCTATGCGCTCGGCGACTATCTCAGCGCGCTGAACAGCGGGCTGGAGCAAGGCGGCAAGCTGGCGAGTGAGCGCGTGGCCCAGATCACCGGCCTGCCGCTCGATCTCGTGAAGCGCAATTTCGCCCGCATGCCGGTCGGGCTTTTCGCGAAGGAATTCCAACGCGCCAAGGGCAAGGTGCTCAGCCCTTACGACGCCACTGTCGCCGGCGTCGACATTGCGCCGGAGAGCGACCGCGACGCCGGCCCCGACCCGGTGCTCGACCGCAGCGTGCCGGCGCTCACCTCGGCCTTCGTCGCCTATGCGCGCGACGAGTTGAATTACCACACCGATGTCAGCTACCGGCTGCTCAGCGGCGAGGTCGGCCACAATTGGGATTACGGCATCGGCGGGCAAGGCTATGCCGGCGTCATGGACGATCTGCAGCGGGCGCGCGCGCTGAACCCCGCGCTCGGCGTCGTCATCGTCAACGGCTACACCGACCTGGTCACGCCCTATCTCGGCTCGCGCTATCTGGTGAACCAGATCCCCTCGCTTGCCGGCGCCAAACCGATACGGCTCGATGTCGTGGAGGGCGGCCACATGATGTATCTCAGGCCCGACGGAAGGCGCGCGCTGAAGGAGGCGGCCTCGGAACTCTACCAAGCGACGCAATAGGCGTCGCCGGCAGGCCTCCAACGGCGCGATTTATCGCCCTACACGATAAGCTCAATCTGTTTCCACCGGCTAATCGCATAATCGGCGAAGGCCTATCTTTGTTCGCAAGACAAGGAGCAAGGCCCAATGGAAACGACGAAGCAAGAACCGACCAACGCGCGCCAGGCTTTCGGCGATCTCGCCCCTCACCTGGCCGATATCACCGACAAGGTGCTGTTCGGCGATGTCTGGGAACATCCGGGCCTGTCGCCGCGCGACCGCAGCCTGGTGACGATCACCAGCCTGATCTCGCTCTACCGCCTCAACGAGATGCCGTTCCACCTGAAGCGGGCGTTGGAGAATGGCGTGACCCGCGACGAGATCATCGCGGCGATCACCCACCTCGCCTTCTATGCCGGCTGGCCGCCGGCAATGAGCGCGCTGCAGGCTGCCCGCAAGGTTTTCGACGAGGCTCAACAATGATGGCCTGGGCTCGAGACGAATTGGAAAAGATCGCGGGTGCCGACGACCTGCACATCTCGCCGCTCCGCGAGGACGGCAAGACCCATGGAACCCCGACCTGGATATGGTCGGTGGCGGTGGACGGCGGGCTTTTCGTGCGCGCCTATAATGGACGCAATTCCCGCTGGCACCGGGCAGCCATGCGGCAGAAAGCCGGCCGCGTCATCGCCGCCGGGCTGACAAAGGACGTCGCCTTCGAGCCTGTCGAAGGAGCGATGAACGACCGCATCGATGCGGCCTACCGGGCCAAGTATCGCGGCAGCCCTTATCTCGGACCCATGATCGGCGACCGCGCGCGCGACGCGACGGTCCAGATCACCCCAATCGATTGAAGGAGACGGCAATGCAGAAACGCAAACTGGGCCAAGGCCTTGAAGTATCGGCGCTTTCGCTCGGCGCCATGGGTTACGGCAAATCGCGCGATATCCCCGATCGCAAGGAGATGATCGGCGTGCTGCGCGCCGCGGTCGATCTCGGCATGGACTTCTTCGATACAGCCGAAGTCTACGGCCCATGGACGAATGAGGAGATGGTCGCCGAGGCCTTCGCCGGAATGCGCGACAAGGTCAAGATCGCCACCAAGTTCGGCTGGAACATCGACCAGGCCACCGGAGAGCATCGCGGCGGCGTGAACAGCAAGCCGGCCCAGATCCGCAGCGCCGTCGAAGGCAGCCTGCGTCGCCTGAAGACCGATCATATCGACCTCTACTACCAGCACCGCGTCGATCCTGACGTGCCGATGGAAGAGGTGGCGGGCACGGTCGCCGACCTGATTTCGCAGGGCAAGGTCCGCTATTTCGGACTGTCGGAGGCGGGCGCGCAATCCATACGCCGCGCCCATGCCGTGCAGCCGCTCGCCGCGCTCCAGAGCGAATACTCGCTGTGGACGCGCGAGCCGGAAACCGAGATCCTGCCGACGCTGGAAGAGCTCGGCATCGGCCTTGTGCCGTTCAGCCCGCTCGGCAAAGGTTTCCTGACCGGCACGATCGACGCCGGCACCAACTTCAACGACCTCGATTTCCGCAACAAGATCCCGCGCTTCTCAGCCAATGCGCGGCAGGCCAACCAGGCGCTGGTCGATCTGATCCGCAAGATCGGCGAGCGGCATCAGGCCACCCCCGCACAGGTGGCGCTGGCATGGCTGCTGGCCAAAAAAACCTGGATCGTTCCGCTGTTCGGCACGCGCAGGCGCGAGCGGCTGGAGGAAAACATCGGCGCGCTCGCCGTCGAGTTGACGCCGCATGATCTGCGGGACATCGAAGCCGCCAGCCGGACAATCGCGATCAAGGGCGACCGCTATCCGCCGGAGATGATGGCGCATGTCGGGCTTTAGCCGCCCGCGCCGCCTGTGATGCTGCGCCAACGCAAGCACCGCGCTGGAGTAGCGCAGCCCTTGCTTTCGACCGTATAGCAGGCTTGGCGGTTCGGCTGGGGCGGAGCCGCCCCCACGCAAAGCAAGCCTATAGCTCATGGCCGATGTCGTCATCCTCGAAAGCCGCGAAAGGGTGCTGGCCGGCATCCTATTCACGGCGGCCGCCTACTTCCTGTTTTCGGCGCAGGATGCCTCGATCAAGCTTCTGGTCGCCGGCATGAGCGTGTGGCAGATCATGTTCTTCCGCTCGATCACCGTGCTCGTCGCCTGCGGTGCCATCGGCGGCAGGCGGCTGTTTGCCGATACGATCGCCTCGCCGATCGTCAGGCCGATGCTGGTGCGCAGCGCCTTCACGCTGGCGGCGTGGCTCTGCTACTACAATGCCGCGCGTTCGCTGCAGCTCGCCGAACTCACCACCATCTATTACGCGGCCCCCATCATCGTCACCGTGCTGTCGGTGCTGATCCTGGGCGAGAGGGTGCCGCTGCTGCGCTGGATCGCGGTGTTCATCGGTTTCATCGGCGTCTTCATCGCCTGCGATCCGACGCGGCTCGGCATCTCCCTCCCGGTGCTGCTGGTGCTGGCGGCGGCGGTGTTTTGGGGCATCGCCGTGGTGCTGATGCGCAAGACCGCCATACAGGAGCGCACGACCATCCTGCTGGTGCTCAACAATTTCTATTTCCTGCTGTTCTCCGCCGTACCGGCGCTTTTGTGGTGGCACATGCCGGACGCCACGCAGCTCCTGCTGCTCATCGGCGTCGGCGGGCTCGGCGGCCTGGCGCAATACATGCTGTTCGAAGGCATGAAGCGCGCGCCGGTGTCGATCGTGGCGCCCTTCGAGTACACCTCGCTGGTGTGGGCCTTCGCGCTGGGCTACGCCATCTGGAGCGACGTGCCGCGCGCTGAGGTGTTCGCGGGCGCGGCCTTAATCATCGGCGCCGGCCTGCTGGTGGTCGGCAACGAACGTTTTCGCAAGCGGAGCGAGGCCTCATGACAGAAGGCTGTCAGCAGCGGGGACATAGTCTGACGCCATGACGGATACGCTCGACATGCCCGAAAAGCTTCAGTCCCCCGCCGCCAAGCTCGCGGCAGAGCGGACGCTCGGCATCGTGCTGGTATCGGCCTCAGCCATCGCCTTCGCGCTGACCGGCGTTTTGACCAAATCGATCCATGCCGATCCGCTGACCATTACATGCTGGCGCGGTTTTTTCGGCTCGATCCTCATCACCCTTTATGTGCTGTGGCGCCGCCGCCGTTCGGATGGGCGCGAGAGTCTGCGGCTCGGCTGGCGCGGCTGGCTGCTGGCCATCGAGGGCGCAGCGGCCAGCATCGCCTTCATCTCGGCGTTCAAATACACTTATGTCGCCAATGTCGCGGTGATCTATGCCACGTCGCCCTTCATCGCCGCCCTTCTCGCCTTCCTCCTGGTGCGCGAGAAAATCCGGCTGCAGACCATGCTTGCGGCTTGTGTCTCGCTGTGCGGCGTCGCCATCATGGTCGGCACCGGCCTCGGCAACGGCCATCTGTTCGGCGACGGGCTGGCGCTTTTGATGACCGCCGGCAGCGCGCTCTACATGATCATGGTGCGCGCTTTTCGCGACTCGCCGGTGGTCTGGGCGGGCGCCGTCTCGGCCTTCCTGCTCTTCGTGCTCGGGTGGTTCGTCACCGATCCGCTGGCGGTCTCGGCCCGCGACGTCGTGCTGCTCGCCGCCTTCGGCTGCTCCTTCGCCATGGCCTCGATCTTGTGGACGGAAGGCTCGCGTCTCATTCCAGCCGCCGAAGCCGGCCTGCTCGGCTCGGCCGAAGTGCCCTTCGCCATCCTGTTCGCGCTGGTTTTCCTCGGCGAGATACCGCCAATGGCCAGCATCATCGGCGGCGCCATCGTGCTTTGCGCGGTTTTCGCCCATGCCGGACGCGATTGGACGAAGGCGAAATCGGCGCGGTCGTAAAATTATTTTGCCAGTCACGGAACCATCATCCGACTCAGGCATTGTTAGCTCGACGGGTCACCCCCCCAAGTCCCCCCAAACCCCTCGACCCGTCTGACTAGAAGCCGACCTGCAAAATGGTCGGCTTTTTCTTTGCCCTTAAGGCACTGCCAGATCGGCACCGAGCAGCTCCGCCAGATCTCGCGCCGGGCGGGGCGCTTCGCGGCCGAGCCGGATGGCGAAGTCGGCCATCGGCAGCTGCGGCAGGTCGAGCTCGTAGGGTGCTTCCACAATGCCAGAATGAGCAAAGCGCCGCGTGCGCGGCGTCAGCGCGATGCCGGCATTGACCGCGCTGCGCAGGCCGGCAAGGCTGGCGCTGCCGGCGGCGATGCGATAGCGGCGGCCGGCGGCATCGAGCGCGTTCAGCGCGGCCTCGCGGAAGCCGCAATAGGGATCGAGCAGCGCCAGCGGCACCGCTTCCTGCCGTGCCGCCAGCCCTTTGTCCGAGCAGAGCCACAGCATCGGCTCGCTGATCAGCGCCACCTCGTCGGGCGACGGCGTCTGGCGCATGGTGATCGCGACGTCGAGCTGCCCCGCTTGCAGCGCCGCGCCGAGCTCCTGCGAGCGGCCGACGCGCAGTTCGATGCGCACGCGCGGATGGCTGGCGGCAAAGGCGCGCAGAAGGTCCGGCAGGCCGTGATCGGCGAAATCCTGCGTGGTGCCGATGGCGATGCGGCCGCCGGCGCGCGCGCCCTTCAGCGCCAGCCAGGCCTCCGTGTGGACGGCAAGGATGCGCCTGGCATGGCAGACAAGGTCCTCGCCGGCCGGCGTCAGGCCGCGCCCCCTGCCCTGCGGCGTGAGCAGCGGCTCGCCGACGATCTCCTCCAGCCGCTGCATCTGCGCGGTCACCGCGGAAGGCGTGCGGCCGACGGCGGACGCCGCCTTGGCCAGCGAGCCGCCATCGACGAAAGCGAGGAAGGTTTTCAGGAGATCGGGATCGAGCGTTTCCATACTTCGACACTATCGAAGCATTTGTCAAAAACAATTCGATTTTTTTGATGCAATGACGATGGCATGGTCTCTCCATCGAAGGCGCGACGCGCCGAACCAAAGGAGAGAAAGGATGCCCATCATCAATGTCAGTGTCACCAGCAAGCCGGACGCCAAGCTGTCCGCTTCCATCGCCATGGAGATCACCGAAATCACCGCCAGGGAGTTGCGCAAGGATCCGACGATCACGGCGGTCGCCGTCAACTACATCGATCCGCAGCATTGGTTCGCCGGCGGCAAGTCGCTGGCCGAGCACGGCACCAACACCTTCTGGCTGGACATCAAGGTCGTCGACGGCACCAACACCAAGCTGGAGCTCGAGGCCTATCTCAGGGCGATCTTCGCCGCTTTCGAGCGGCTGCTCGGCGGCGTGCATGGGGAAAGCTATGCGCTGGTGCACGAAGTGCCGGCGGCCGCCTACGGCTTCGGCGGCAAGAGCCAGGAGTTCCGCTTCATCAGCGGGAGATTGAAGGCTGCGGCGTAGAGCATTTTGCGTGCCTTCCCCGATCGGGCGGCTATCCCGCAGGAGGATGAAGCCTCGTATCCAGGGCGAAATCCTCCTGGAGATGCAGCCTATAACGGCCGGTCGCCCGTCCAGGGTCGAACACTAGGTTCCAGCTGTGCTGGGATACCGCGCTCGGAATGAGAACGAAGGGATGCTGCGCCAGCAGACCATCGCCGAACTGCTGCTGTCCCGCGCCGGGAATGCCGGGACGCAGCCAGTTGGCGTTCGGAACATCACCCGTTTGCACGACATGGATCTTCGACGGATCGGTGATTTCGAACGCCGTCAACACATGAGGAACGGTATCGAGCGTGCGAAACCCCTTATGGACCGCAACCTCCAGAATGGCGGTCGACGGGTCGACGGACGCATAGACGGCCCTGACGCCTTTGCTGTTCCACCGTCCTCCGAGTTTGAAGGCTCCCTCGCCGCTGTCCCAGCTTGCCTGGAAGCGCTTGTGATCAAGTCTCCAGCCGAGGACTTCTCCCGTTCCAAGAGAACCCGGCAAGGGCGTCACGCGTAGACACCATAGTCGAGCCGCTCGAGGAATTCCTGGACGAGGATAGTGCCCGCCGCCGTGGCCAGGAGATCGATCGGGCGCCGGTTGTCCAAGCCCATGGCGGGCTCGATCATCCATTTCTCCGCCGCTTCCTGAGTGCCAAGAACGGACGTTGCCTTGGTGAGAACCCTGGCGAAATTCCAGGTCCTGGAGCCTTGTTCGCGATTGAGCGTCCTGGAATGATCCGACTTGTGCCGCTGAAATGTCCGCTCGCTCATGCCGAATGCCGCCTCGAAGGCATCCGCATCGATGACGGTCAGTTGCTTGACAAGGCTTTCCAGGGCCTCGCTTGGAATTCCATGCAGGATCATTTCATGCGCTTCGAGCGGGCTGGATATGGAGGATCCAAGGACCTTCGGCCCGCCGAACAAGTCGACCAGCCGTTCGAACTCCGGCTCCATGTGTGGCGCTTCGACAAACCCTGTCGGGAAACTGGCCATATCATTTCTCCGTCACGTGTCACTTTATTTACGACATGTGTCATGGCTTTTCAAGTGGCGATCGAGGCAGGCTTCAGCCCGCATTGACCTTCCCCCGACTTCCGCTACCCTCTGCGGCGAAAGCGGCCGCTCAAGAGCCGCGTCGAGGAGACTGGGAGAGAGCGGCATGATCCTGACCCTGGCGCTGCTGGCGGGCCTCGTCTTTGCCTGGCTGCTGATCGGCGCGATCGAGACCTTCCGGCTCGATTTGCGCTTCACCCAGGCGCTGCTCTATGTGCCGTTCAAGCTCGTCTACCGCATCGCCGACGAGCGCATCCGCATTGCCCGCGCGGCGCAGGCGCCGGTGATCTATGTGGTCTCGCATCAGTCGCGCATCGAGCCGGCGCTGATGCTGTCGCTGCTGCCGGACGACACGCTGCACATCCTCGACGATGCCTCGGCGCGCTCGCCCTGGCTGGAACCATGGCGCGAGATTGGCCGCACGATCGCCTTCAACGCCGAGCATGTCTTCGTCAGCCGACGGCTGGTGCGCGTCTTGAAGGGCAAGGGACGGCTCGCCGTCTATCTGCCTGACGACGTCGAGCCGGACGTGAAATCCTTCCGCCTCTTCCGCGCCATTACCCGCATCGCCATGCAGGCCGACGCCCGCATCGTGCCGATCTTCGTCGCCGGCGCGCGCGACCTGCCGTCGTCGCTGACGCAGAAGGAGAAGGCGCCGCGGCACTGGTTCCCGAGCCTCTCGATCAGCGTGCTGGAGCCGATGACGATTGCCGAACTCGCGGCGCGCAATCCGGACATGGCCTCCAACACCAACGCGCTGTTCGACCGTTTCGCCGAGGCGCGGCTTTTCGGCACCGATCTAGACCGCGGCCTCTTCCTTGCCATGCGTGACGCCGCCGACCGCATCGGTCCGTCACGCCCGATCGTCGAGGACGTGATCTCGGGTTCGCTCAGCTACCGCAAGCTGTTCATCGGCGCCCGCGTGCTCGGCCGCCGCTTCGAGGCGGTGACGGCGCCGGGCGAAGCGGTCGGTGTGCTTTTGCCCAATGCCAACGGCGTGGTGCTGACTTTCGTCGGCCTGATCTCGGCTGGCCGCGTGGCGGCGATGATCAACTACACCGCCGGCCCGGCCAGCGTCACCGCGGCGGTCCGCACCGCCGTCATCCGCACCGTGGTGTCGTCCCGCGCCTTCATCGAGAAGGCGGCCATCGACGACATCGTCGCCGCCGTCGAGGCGGGTGGCGCAAAGATGCTCTGGCTGGAGGATATCCGCGCCGGCGTGACGACGCTGGACAAGGTCGCGGCCGCACTTTTGTGGCGGCTCCCGCTGCAGCGGCAGCAGGCCGCGAAACCGGCGGTGATCCTGTTCACTTCGGGTTCGGAAGGCACGCCTAAGGCGGTGGTGCTGTCCAACCGCAATCTGCTCGCCAATGTCATGCAGGCCGAGGCGCGCGTCTCCGTCTCGCCGGCCGACATCCTGCTCAACGTGCTGCCGGTGTTCCATTCCTTCGGGCTGACCGGCGGCACCATCCTGCCGCTGGTGCTGGGAATAAAGCTGTTCCTCTACCCCTCGCCGCTGCACTACAAGATCATCCCGGAGATCGCGCGCAAGGTGAAGCCGACCGTGATGTTCGGCACCGACACTTTCCTCGCCAACTACGCCCGCACCGCCAAGGACGGCGACTTCTCCAGCCTGCGCTTCGTCGTCGCCGGTGCGGAAGCGGTGAAGCCGGAGACGCGGCGCACCTATCGCGACCGATTCCAGGCTTCCATCGTCGAAGGGTTCGGCCTGACCGAAGCGGCGCCGGTGGTGGCGGTGAACACCGCCATCCATGGCCGCGACGGCAGCGTCGGACGGCCGCTGCCGGCGATCCGCATGAAGCTGGAGCCGGTCGAAGGGATCGCCGAAGGCGGCCGGCTGTGGCTCGATGGACCGAACATGATGATGGGCTATATGACCGCCGACAGGCCCGGCGAGTTGCAGCCGCTGGAAGGCTGGCACGACACCGGCGACATCGTGTCGATCGACCGCGAAGGCTTCGTCACCATCCGCGGCCGGGCCAAACGCTTCGCCAAGATCGCCGGCGAGATGGTGTCGCTGGGCGCGGTCGAGATGCTGGTGCAGTCGCTGTGGCCGGAAGAGCGGCACGCGGCGGTGGCGGTGCCCGACAAGAGGCGCGGCGAGCGCATCGTGCTGGTCACCACCGCCGATGACGCCAACCCGGAAGAGCTGCGCCAGTTCGGCAAGAAGGCGGGTGCAGCGGAACTGATGGTGCCGAACGACATCATCAAGGTGGACGAGATCCCGGTGCTCGGCTCGGGCAAGACGGATTACATCTCGGCGCGCAAGCTGGCGATCGACCGGCTGGGGCTGAGCGCGGCGGCGTAGCGCCCTACCCGATATCCGAAGGCGGCACCTTTTCGCCCTCCAGCCTGGCGCGCTTGGAATAGGCGCGTACCGAGAAGGGCAGGAAAAGCAGATAGCCGGCAACCGACGCCGTCAGCGTGTACCAGGGATAGGTCATCAGGAGCAGGATGTAGAGCACCACGCCGAGGATGACCGGCAGCACCTTGTCGCCCGGCACCTTGACGCTCTTGCCGGAATAGACCGGTAGCCGGCTGACCAGTAGGAAGGCGACCAGCACCGTGAAGCCGGCAGCGATGAAACCCGCCAGACGCGTGGGCTCCAGCCCCAACCGCAGGAAATAAATATAGAGCGGCAGCATGACCAGCACGGCGCCAGCCGGGGCCGGGACGCCGACGAAATACTCGGTCTGCCAGGCCGGCTGGTCGTGATCCTCGGCCAGCACGTTGAAGCGGGCAAGGCGCATGCCGCAGGCGATGGTGAAGAGAAGCGCCGCGATCCAGCCCGGCGATCCAGCGCGGTCGAGCAGGAAGGCGTAGAGCACCAGCGCCGGCGCGACGCCGAAATTGACGATGTCGGCCAGCGAATCCATCTGCGCGCCGAATTTCGATGTCGCCTTCAACATGCGGGCGAGACGGCCGTCGATGCCGTCGAGGAAAGCGGCGAGCAGCACCATCACCACCGCGATCTCGAAACGGTTCTCGAAGGCGAAGCGAATGCCGGACAGGCCGGCGCAGATGGCAAGCACGGTGACCAGATTGGGCAGCACCATGCGCATCGGGATCTCGCGGATGCGCGGGCCGCCGCTGGCGTGGGCCTCGAATTTCTTGAACGGCGCGCCCACCGCTCAGGAAATCCTGACCAGCGGCGTGACCGCCGTGCCGCCGAACTCGGCCAGAACCGTCTCGCCGCCCACCGCCGTCTGGCCGACGGCGACGCGCGGCACGGCGTTCTTCGGCAGGAAGACGTCGACGCGCGAGCCGAAGCGGATCAGCCCAAAGCGCTCGCCGATGGCGATGGCGCCGCCGGTCTCGGCCCAGCAGACGATGCGCCGCGCCACGAAGCCGGCGATCTGAACGGCCGCGATGGTGCCGTTCGGGCTGTCGATGACCAAGCCGTTGCGCTCGTTCTCCGCACTTGCCTTGTCGAGCTCGGCGTTGAGGAATTTGCCGGGCTTGTGCTCGATGCGCGTGATCTTGCCACGCACCGGGGCGCGGTTGATGTGGCAGGAAAAGACGTTCATGAACACCGAGATGCGGGTCATCTCGCCGGAGCCCAGGCCAAGCTCACTCGGCGGCACGGCGGGGCCGACCGCCGAAATCACGCCGTCGGCCGGGCTGACCACCAGGCGGTCGTCGACCGGCGTGACGCGCTCGGGGTCGCGGTAGAAATAGACGCACCAGGCGGTCAGGATCAGGCCGATCCAGAACAGGATCGAGGAAAAATAGCCGAGAAACAGCGTCACCGCACCGAAGACGGCGATGAAGGGATATCCCTCGCGATGGATCGGAACGAACGTATTCTTGACCGAGTCGAGAAGGCTCATCGGGTTTGGGGCGGGTCCCTGTTTCAGGTTGCGCCTCAATAGCGGAAAGCCCCCCTGCCCGCAACGCAACAATGGCGGGGTCGGAAACGGGACGCTTGCCTGCCGGCCTCGTTGCCGCCAGAATTGCCGGCATTGCCGGTTCATGGCGCGAGGAAAAGGCGGGCGGGCCGATGATCTCAAAAGCGGGCAAGGCAGGCCTCGTGGCCGTGCCATTGGCGATGCTGGCGGCGCTGCTGCTGGCGAATGGCGATGCCCGGGCACTGAGCAAGCCATCGTTCGACTGCGCCAAGGCGGCGAGCACGGCGGAAAAAGCCATCTGTGCCGATCCGGCGCTGGCGCAGGCGGATGCCGACGTGGCGAAGAGCTATGCCGCCGCGCTGAAGCTCTTGGACGCCCGCGCCGGCAAGGCGTTGCGCGACGACCAGAGCGATTTCATCCGCTACCGCGACCAGATCGCCGACTTCAACAAGGATACGCCGAAGGACAAGCAAACCGTCGATCTCGCCGAATTCATGCACGATCGCGCCACCTTCCTCGCCGATATCCGCAAGCCGTCGGTTGCCGGCTTCATCGGCACATGGAGCAGCATGCGCGGCACCGTCGAGATCAAAGCCGTAAGCGCCGTCAGGCTCGAAATCTCGGAGGAAGTCGCCGAACCCATCTCGGGCAACGGGTTGTGCGAGATCGGCGGCACGGTCAAGCTTCGCAACGAGCTGCGGCTTGTCGACACCGATGACGACAACAAGCCGACCGGGTTCAGCTTCACATTCCGCCATTCAGGCGACGCGCTGGTCGTGGAGCAGAGCGGCGATGGCAAGGACGGCCGCACGCAACCGCCATCCTGCGGCGCCAACGGCCATGCCGACGGGACTTTCTTTTTGACGGAGCAAAGGAAGTAGCAACGCGATCCAAAATGGTCGCGACGCCCGCACCGACCCCCGTGCGAGCGTCGTGTATCCACGTGAGCCCAAGACCTACAATTCCGGCACGCGCTGGTAGTTGGCGATGTCGGCCTTGACGCCGAGGCGGGCGATCGTCTCCTGCGGGCTGAAGGCGATGCGTTCGTGCGCCGCCTTGACGATCGGCACAACTTTCTCGACCGCCTCCTGGCTTTCCCATTCGACCATGGTGACGATGTTGAACTCGCCAGGGCCTGAGAACTGCTCGAGCACGAAATCGCGCACGAAGCCGTCCTGCCGGCGCAGCAGTTCATGCGTCATGCGGACCTTGCCGAGGATTTCCTCGCGCGCTTCGGCCGGCACGACGAACTTGTCGACCCGGAAGACGCTGCTGGCTTGGTGATTTCTGGTGGTCATTTTTCATCTCCGATTGGGTTTGTTGGCAGGTGGCTCGGAGATGGGTTTGCAAGCTCAAGATAGGTTTAGGTCAAGGGGAATTTTCACGGGGCGCTTCTCCCCCTTCTCCCCTTGTGGGAGAAGGTGTCGCCGAAGGCGACGGATGAGCAACTGTGTTTGTCAGAACCTGTTTGGATTCCAAGGTTCGTTGTTTCGGATCATTGAACTGAGGATGGTCAGGATCTTTCGTGCGACGGCGACGAGGGCGACCTTTGGCTCCTTGCCCCTGGCAATGAGACGCTGGTGAAAGGCCTTGAGGGCGGGATTTGAGCGGCTGGCGGTAAGGGCAGCCATGTAGACCACTGTGCGCACGGCGTGGCGGCCGCCCCAGATCATGCGGCGGCCTTTGAAGGTGCCGCTGTCGAAATCGTA
>NZ_VFWX01000017.1 GCF_006442965.1 Mesorhizobium sp. CU3
CCCCCCCCCCCCCCCCCCCCCCCCCCCCCCCCCCCCCCCCCCCCCCCCCCCTACTCGAAAACCAATTCGGTAATCAGTCCGCCGACAGATCCGCCGTCCGCGCCAGCGCGCTGCCGAAGCCGTTCAGCGAGATGGTGAAGGCGATCGGCTGCTGTGTGTCGGCCGCCGTAGCGTTTATCTTCAGCGTGGTGCCGTTCTGCAAGAGCGGCGTGGTGTCGGCGTCGAAGGTCACCGGCACCAGACAGCCGACCGCCTGGCAGGTGTTGAACTGCAGCGTGCCGTCCAGCTTCTTGTCGTCGATCTCGAGCGAAATGCCGTTGGCCAAGGCAAGCCCGAAGGGTAGCGCCAGCGTGCCGGTGGCGTCCTGGCCGGTCTTGGTCGTCAATTCGATCGCGAGCAGCCGCTGGCCGCTCTGCTTGTTGAACTGCTGGTGCGACAGGCTGCACACCTTGTTGCTGCCGGTGATCTGGCAATTGACCGTCCAGTCGCCATGGGTTTCCGACAGCGCCGAGGCGCCGCCCGGCAATTGCGGCTTGGCCGCGGCGTCGGCCGGTTGAGCGGCCACCTTGTCGCCCTTGTTGTTCTGCGCGGCGAATGCCGGCAGAGCTGCGATACCCGCGACGGCCAGCATCGCTATGGTCAACCTATACCTGCTTTTCATCGAATTCCCTTTTGACCAACCGGCCAGTCATGCGGACGGGCGGAACCGCGCGATAGAGCCGCCGACCGCTGCTGCCGTCAAGTGCAATGGCGGGCACCTGCCGGATTTTCTTTGGTATGACAATCGATCAACTGACCATGGCAGAGCTGGTCGAACGTCCTATATTAGGATGAGGCTCTATCGTTCATGCGGACAAAGGAAACGATGTCGCATTTCCGTCTGACAATGGCCGCCCTCGCGGCCACCGGCTTGCTGTATACGGCACCTGGCGTGTCGGCCCAGGTGGTCTTACCAAACAATGGCAACGCATTGGTGCAGCAGGGCCAGTTGCAGCAGTTGCAGAACCAGTTGCAGCGGCAGCAATATCAGCAGCAGCAGCAACTCTATCGTGAGTTGGACCGGCAGACCGCGCCAAACCCCCAGCCTGACGTGCCGGTTATAGGTAAAACCTGCCGCATGGAGACCGTAGGCAACACGATTTCGCGTGTCTGCCGCTGACAATTCGGTTTTTTCGGTTTATTAGCCGACTTACTTGCAGGCGAAATGCCGGATTGCAAGGGCGGTGGTTTTGGGGTCTTAGGGCCCGGAGTTTTGCCGCGCGCGGACAGCGTACGGCACTGGTCTTGCTCTCACCGGAATTTGGGATGGCAACAGCCAAGAAGAAAGCAGTTCGCAAGGCCAAGAAAGGCCAACGGATCCGCCAGGTGGCGGCCATTCCGTTTCGTCTGCGCGGCGACGGCGGCCTCGAGGTCTTGCTGGTCACCTCACGCACGACCAAGCGTTTCATCGTGCCCAAGGGCTGGCCGATGAAAGGCAAGAGCGGACGCAAGGCGGCGGCGATCGAGGCCCAGGAAGAAGCCGGCGTTCTGGGCAGGACGCTGAAGCAGCCGGCCGGCGCCTATTCCTATTGGAAGCGCATGACCAACGGTTTCATCCGCGTCGACGTGGCGGTCTATATGCTCGAAGTGACCGAGGAACTGGCCGACTGGCGGGAAGCCGCGAACCGTCAACGCGCATGGCTGCCGCCTGCCGATGCCGCGCTGCTCATCGACGAGCCGGAGCTGTCGACACTGCTGAGGGATTTGACGAATCCGGCAGCCGACCCCGCATAGATTGCCACTCTATTCAGTGTCGTTCGGGAAAGGCCGTACCGGCGCGCCGGTATAAGCCCACAGCCATTCCCTGGGCAGCGGCCCCTTGTTGCGGTCGCTCTCCTGCGACTGCTCCCAGGCATGCGCCAGGATGCCGACCGAGCGCGACAGCACGAAGAGCCCGCGCGTCAGCGCCGGCGGAAAGCCGAGCTCGCCATAGATGACGGCGGTGGCGCCGTCGATGTTGAGCGGGATTTTCTTGCCCTTGCGCGCCTCGACTTCCGCCTCGATCGCCTGCGCTATGTCGGCGAAGCGTCCACTGACCACCCCGCGCGCGGCGAACTCCCGTGTCAGCTCAAGAAGGCGCGGCGCGCGCGGGTCGACCGGATGGAAGCGATGGCCGAGGCCCGGCACATAGCCTTTCTCCTCGGCAAGAAACCGCTCGAGCCGCGCCGTCACCGCCGCAGCCAGGCCGGCGCCGCCATCCATCGCCGCGGCAACATCGCCATAGAAGGAAAGCGCCTGCTCGCCGGCGCCGCCATGCACGTCGCCAAGCACGTTGATGGCCGACGCCATGGCGTTGTTGATGCCGACGCCGCAGGTCGCCGCCATGCGGGCAATGGCGATCGACGGCGCCTGTGGGCCGTGATCGACGGCGGCTCCCAGCGCAATGCCAAGCAATGCCGCCTGCTCCTCGCTCGGCAATTCGCCGCGCAGCATGAGCCAGATCATCGCCGGAAAGCTGACGCGGCCGATCAGGTCCTGGATCTCGTAGCCGCGCAGCCGGATCACACCCGGCCGCATCTCGATGATGGAGGTCTGCCACCATTCCTCCGCGCGCTCGCGGCCGGTCTTTTTCTCGCCGCTCATGCCCGCGCCCTCGATTTGTCGCGCCCCGGCAGTGTGGCGAAGACCTCATCCATATGCTCGCCCAGACGCGGCGGCGGCCCGGCCGGCTGAGGCGCCGCGCCATCGACCATGAAGCCGCAGCGCACCACGGTCAGCGGCCGGTCCATCCCGGCGACGCTCTCGAAGCTGGTCGTCATGGCGCGTTCGATGACTTGGTGTTCCTCCAGCACTTGCGGGATCGTCAGCACCCGCCCCGCCGGCACCCCGGCACGGTTGAACTTCTCTTCCCAGCTCGCGGCGGAAGCGCCGGCCAGCGCGTCCTCGATCAGCATCTTCAAGGCGGCCCGGTTCCGTTTGCGCGTTTCGCGCTCGGCAAAGCGCGGGTCGGCAGCCAGGTCCGGCCGGCCGATCAGTCCGCACAGCGTGACGAACTGCTCCTGCTTGTTGGCGGCTATGTTGAGCAGGCCATCGCCGGTGCGGAAAGCGCCCGAGGGCGCGGCCGTCATGTTCTCGTTGCCCATCGGCTTCGGCTCGACGCCTGCCGTCAGATAATTCGACACCGGCCATCCGAGCGCCGACAGCGTGCATTCGAGCATCGACACGTCGAGGAAGGTGCCCTCGCCGCTGGTCTTTTGCCGCACCAGCGCCGCGGCAATGGCGAAGGCGCCGACCAGCCCGCCAAGCGTGTCGGCGACGGGATAGCCGACGCGTAACGGCGCGGTCTCCGGAGTTCCGGTGATGCTCATGATCCCCGAGAGGCCCTGGATGATCTGGTCATAGGCCGGATTGCCGCGCATCGGCCCGGTCTGGCCAAAACCCGATATCGCGCAATAGATGAGGCCGGGCCGGACGTCCTTCAGCTTTTCATGGCCAAGCCCCAACCGATCCATGACACCGGGACGGAAATTCTCGACCAGCGCGTCGGCGGTCGCGACCAGATCGAGGAAACGCTCGCGGTCTTCCGCCCTCTTCAGGTCGAGCACGACCGATCGTTTGCCGGCGTTCTGGGCCAGGAAGGACGCCCCCATGCCGGCCTGGTTGAGCTCCGCCGAAGCGCCGAGCTGGCGCGCCAGATCGCCGCCCGGCGGCGCCTCGACCTTGATGACGTCGGCGCCGAGCAGCGCCAGCTGGTAGGCGCAGTAAGGGCCGGCCAGCACATTGGTGAGGTCGAGGACGCGGATACCGGAAAGCAGGCCTGTCATGATAAATCAGGCATCGCCCGGCACATGCTCCGGCCCGCGCCTGCGCCGGTGCTCGATCCAGGCCCAGATATGCGGCCCGGCGAGGCCGATGAAGGCCAGCGTCAGCAACGTCAGCGACAGCGGGTGGCGGAAGAATACCGTCCAGTCGCCGTTTTCGATCGTCATCGCCCGGCGAAACTGTGTCTCGGCCAGCGGCCCCAGGATCATGCCGATGATCACCGGCGCAGTCGGAAAATCGAAGCGCCGCATCAGGAAGCCGGCCGCGCCGAGCAGATAGAGGATGACGAGGTCGATCGGCGACTGCGAGATGCCATAGGTGCCGACGGTGGCGAACACCAGGATGCCGGCATAGAGCTGCGGCGCCGGGATCTTCAAGAGCCGCACCCAAAGGCCGATCAGTGGCAGGTTGAGGACGACGAGGATGACGTTGGCGATGAACAGGCTGGCGATCAGGCCCCAGACCAGATTGGCCTGCGTCGTCAACAGCAGCGGTCCCGGATTGATGCCGTAGCTCTGGAAGGCCGACAGCATGATCGCCGCCGTCGCCGAGGTCGGCAGGCCGAGCGTCAGCATCGGCACCAGCACGCCGGCGGCCGACGCATTGTTGGCCGCCTCCGGTCCGGCGACGCCTTCGATGGCGCCGACCGTGCCGAACTCCTCCTTGTGCTTCGAAAGCTTCTTTTCGATCGCATAGGACAGGAAGGTCGGGATCTCGGCGCCGCCGGCCGGCATCGCGCCGATCGGGAAGCCGATTGCGGCGCCACGCAGCCATGCTTTCCACGAACGCGCCCATTCGGCCGCCGTCATGTAGAGCGAACCTTTCAGCGGCACGATCTCGTCCTTGCCGGCATAGCGCCGCGAGGCCATGTAGAGTGTCTCGCCGACCGCGAACAGGCCGACCGCGACGATGATGACGTCGACGCCGTCGAGCAGTTCGGCGGTGCCGAAGGTGAAGCGCGGCTGTCCGGTCTGCAGGTCGACGCCGATCATGCCGATGACGAAGCCGGCAAACAGGCTGGTCAGCCCGCGCACCGACGACGAGCCGAGCACCGCCGAGACGGTGATGAAGGCCAGCACCATCAGCGAGAAATACTCGGCCGGCCCGAACTTCAGCGCGTATTTGACCACGGTGGGCGCCAGGAACGCGACACCCAGCGTGCCGATGGTGCCGGCGACGAAGGAGCCGATCGCCGAGGTGGCAAGCGCGGCACCCCCGCGTCCCGAACGCGCCATGCGGTTGCCTTCTAGGGCGGTGACGATTGTGGCGCTCTCGCCCGGCGTGTTGAGCAGGATCGACGTCGTCGAGCCGCCATACATGGCGCCATAATAGATGCCGGCAAACAAAATGAACGAAGCTTCGGGCGCCACCTGATAGGTGATCGGCAACAACAGCGCGATGGTCAGCGCCGGCCCGAGGCCGGGCAGCACGCCGATGGCGGTGCCGAGCGTCGTGCCGACCAGGCACCACAACAAATTGGTCGGCGTGAACGCGACCGCGAATCCATTTGCGAGATGGCTGAGCGTGTCCATGGTCTCAGCTCCCCTTGCCGCCGAACACGGCGCTGATCAGCACATTGAGCTCATTCTCGATCAGGCCGGCCCCAATGTTGACGCCGAGCGCCTTGGCGAAGCCGAAATAGGCGGCAAGCGCCAGCACCAGGCCAAGCAGCGCATCGCGCAGCGGGTGCCGGCTGCCGAAGCCGAAACAGATCAGCACGAACATCACTGTCGAAGCGAGGGTAAAGCCGAGCGGCTGGATGAGCACCAGGTTGGCGACGAGGCCCGCCGCCACCAGGCCCATCGCCTTCCAGTCGGTCGGCGTTTCCTTTTCTTCCTCCGGCTGCCAGCCGCCGCGGATGGCGGCGAGGATGAGCAGCAGCGAAAGCACGATCATCCCGGCCATGGTGATATAGGGAAAAACCGTCGGGCCGACCTTGGAATAGAGCGGCGAAACAGGGATCGCCAGCGTCTGCCAGGCGACGGCGCCGGCGCAGGCCAGCAGCCCGACGCCGATGAGAAGTTCGGGTATGGCAAGGCGCGCCGGTGACGCCTGCTGGTCGCTCACGCTCATGGATCTCCTCCCCGGATGGCCGGCATCGCACCGCCGGCATCGCCGCAGTTCTGCCCGTTCATGCCGTCACGGAGGCGGTGCCGCCTCCGCGACCCGGTGGAGAGGGATCAGGCCAAGCCGAGATCCTTGAGGATGGCGCCGATACGGGCCGTGTCTTCGGTGACGAATTTGGCGTAGTCGTCGCCGGTGAGCAGGATCGGTGTCCAGTTGCGGTTCTTGCACTCGGCCGCCCAGGCGTCGCTTTTGGCCATGGTCTCGACCAGCTTGATCATCGCCGCCTTGTCCTCGTCGGAGACGCCGGGCGGCGCGAAGACGCCGCGCCAGTTGAACAGTTCCACGTCGATGCCCGCCTCTTTCAGCGTCGGCGCGTCGATGCCGTCCTGGCGCTTGTCGGCCGAGATGGCGAGCAGCCTCAGCGCACCGGCCTTCACCTGTTCGGAGAATTCGCCATAGCCCGAGATGCCGGCCGCGACCTGGTTGCCGAGCAGCGCCGACAGCGCCTCGCCGCCGCCGGCGAACGGCACATAGGAGAGGTTCGCCGCCGGCACGCCGGCGGTCTTGGCGATCAGGCCGAACAGGATGTGGTCGGAACCGCCGGCCGAACCGCCGGCGACCGGAACCTTGGTCGGATCGGCCTTCAGCGCGGCGACGAAATCGGCGGCCGTCTTGAACGGCGATTCCGCCGGCACCACCAGCGCCTCGAACTCGCCGGTTAGCCGCGCGATCGGCGTCACTTCGGTGAGGTTGTTGGCCGCCTTGTTGGCGATGATGGCGCCGACCATGACCATGCCGGCAACCATCAGCGAATTGCCCTTGCCTTTCCACTGGTTGACGAATTGCGGCAGGCCGACCGTGCCGCCGGCGCCGCCGACATTGGTGATCTGCGAGCCCGAGATCAGCTTTTCGGAGCGCAGCACCTGATCGATGGTGCGCGCCGTCTGGTCCCACCCACCGCCGGGCGCCGCAGGCACGAAAATCTGCACCTGCGGCGCGTCCTGCGCGAAGGCGGGGGCGAAATGCAAGGCGGCGAAACCGGCGGCGCCGGCCGCGGCCGTACCGGTCAAAAATCTGCGTCTGTTCAGCATGGGATTCCTCCAGATCACGGGCACCCTCCTCCGGTGCCTGCCAAGACGAGGTCCGATCACGGGCCTTCACATCGAGTTCAAGCAAATGTTACTTAGTTCTGTCAACAGGAATACCATTCTGCTAGACAGAACGCAGACAATCAAAGGAAAGTCTGTCCTCTGGATTGGACCGCGACAGTGAAACCTTCGGCGAAATGACAGACACCCCTCCCGCTTCGAGATCGGCCGACGGCGTTGCCGCACTCGAGCGGGCGATCGCCATCCTCAATGCCTTCACCCCCGCCGACCGCTCGCTCGGCCTTGCCGAGATCGCCGCCCGCACCGGCCTCTACAAGAGCACGATCCTGCGGCTCGCCAACTCGCTGATCCGCGGTCAATTGCTGGAGCGGCTGGCCGACGGCCGCTACCGCGTCGGGCCGGCCACGTTCAGGCTCGGCGCGCTCTACCAGCGCTCCGTCGTGGCGATGGACATCCTGTTGCCGATCATGCGCGATCTGTCCGAGCTAAGCTGGGAAAGTGTCGCCTTCTATGTGCGCTCGGGCGATGTGCGCACTTGTCTCTACCGGGTCGAATCGAAGCATCCGATCCGCTACACGATCCGCGAGGGCGATGTGCTTCCCTTGCTCGTCGGCTCAGGCGGCCGCGTGCTTGCCGCCTTCTCCGGCGAACCGGGCGAGCCTTATGAGACGATCCGCAGGACCTACACTTACATCTCGATCGGCGACCGCGATCCGCAGACGGCGGGCATATCGGCGCCTGTGTTCGGGCCAGGGCGCGCCTTGCTCGGCGCACTGACACTCGCCGGCCCGAGCACCCGCGTCGACGCGGCCTTCCTCAGCCGCATGAAACGTCCGCTGCTCGAAGCCGCCGCCCGCGCCACCCGCGCCTTCGGCGAGGATGCGTTCATGCTGGACGTGGCGAGCCTCAACGCGGACGTTTCAGGATAGAACTCGGCAAGTCGACCGGCGGAATTCCCGATAGTGTTCGAACGAGAAAATCGCGGAAGCTTTCCGGCTTGCGGCGTGTAATTCCTGCAAAATGGTTCACCGTGTAGCAGTAGCCGCCGTGGCCGATCGAGGCGCACAGGCTTGCAAAGGCACGGGGCCAGGGCTCGTCGAGCCGGGCCGATGCTGCAGTCAAATATTCCTCGATGGCGCAGGAGCGATAGCGCAGCGGCCTGCCGCTCACCTCGCGATAGATGGCGCAGACATCATCGAAATCCAGCAGTCGATCCCCGGTGAGCATCCGGATGTCGCCAAATTTCTCCGGTCTGGCGGCGACGGATGCAATGGCAGCGGCAACATCGTCGCGCGAGATCGGCGCAAATTGACCATGGTTGGCGGGAAGTGCGAGTTCCCCCGATGCAACACCGGACTGCAGCCAGTGTTCGAGAATGAAATCCGAGTAGAGGCCGCATGCCAGAACGGTCGAAGGCACGCCGCAATGCGCCAGTTGGTGCTCTGAGGTCCGATAGACATCGGCGAAGTAGAAAGTCGACATCTCGCTGGCATCGAGGATGCTTGTGAACACGATGTGCCGGACTCCACGGGCAGCAGCCGCGTCAATGGCGTTGGCATGGTGCCGCATCACGGCGTCTGCCTCGCCATCGCTTGAGATCAGGACCAATACATCGACGCCATCAAACGCAGTTTGTAGAGAGCCGACGTCCTCGTAATCGCCAACACGCAGCGGAATCTTGGCGGGCAGCCGGCGACGCGCGGCATCGATGTTCCGGACCATCGCGACCACCTCGCGGCCGCGCGCTGCCAACCTGCAAACAACGCTGCGACCGATATGGCCTGTGGCTCCGGTTACGAGGATCATGCACCGCTCCAGCTTTCTGCTTGACTCACATATATCCCAATGGTTATACGTCAATCAATAGCCAACGGGTTATCGATTGAGATGTCGGCCTCGCACGATGTGCTGTTCAGGACACTTGCCGATCCGACAAGGCGCGCCATTTTCGAGCGCCTGTGCCGGCAGGGCGAGCAGACGGTCGGCGCGCTGACCGCGCAGGCCGGCGTGTCGCAGCCGGCGGTGTCGAAACACCTCGGCGTGCTCAAGGAGGCCGGGCTGGTGCGCGACCGCCATGAGGGCCGCCAGACGCATTACAGCGCCCAGCTTAGCGCGCTGTCGCCGCTGATGGACTGGACGCGCGAGATGGCGGGGTTTTGGGAAAGCCGCTTCGACGACCTCGAGGACCTGCTCAAAAGGATGGACCAATGAATGAGGCCGTAGCGCGCTCCGTCGTCGTCGAGCGCGAGATCCCCTTCCCGCCGGAAAAGATCTGGCGCGCGCTCACCCAGCCACATCTTATCGAGGAGTGGCTGATGAAGAACAATTTCAAGCCGGTGGTGGATCACCGTTTCAACGTCAGCGCCGACTGGGGCAGCGTCGACTGCCAGGTGCGGACGGTCGAACCCAACAAGTCGCTGTCCTACAGCTGGGACACAAAAGACCTCGAAAGCGTGATTACCTGGACGCTGACGCCGACCGGTGCCGGCACCCGTCTGCGCATGGAACAGGTCGGCTTCCGCACGGATCAGGAGCCATATTATCGCGGCGCCACGGTGGGCTGGAAGCGCTACTTCGCGGCCCTGGAAGAACTGCTTTCGCGGCTCGAGTGAAGTCCGCGCAAAGGCTCAAAAGACAGACACAGGTCCTGGCGGAGCGGCGCACCGCAGGCGCAAGCAATGGAGGAATGACAAATGAAGATCAAGCTGACCAGCATCTATGTCGACGACCAGGAGAAAGCCCTCGGCTTCTACACCGGCGTGCTGGGCTTCACCAAGAAGGCCGACTTCACCAACGGGCCGTTTCGCTGGCTGACCGTCACCGCGCCCGACGATCCAGACGGCACCGAACTGCAGCTGGCGCTCAACGACAATCCGGCGGCGAAAACCTACCAGCAGGCCATTTTCAAGCAGGGCCAGCCGGCGCTGATGCTGTTCACCGACGACATCAAGGGCGATCACGAGCGCATCAAGGCCAATGGCGGCAGCTTCGCCATGACGCCGACCGAAGTGACCGGCGCCACAATCGCGCAACTCAACGACACCTGCGGCAATCTCATTCAGCTTTCGCAGCTGGCGCGCTGGTGAATCGTCGATCCATTTGGGCATTCTGCAAAGGAGGAAGCATTGGACTGGAGCAAGTGGACCAGGCAGCTTCATCGCTGGCTGTCGATCATCTTCACCATCACCGTCATCGCGAATTTTGCCGCCATGGCCTTCGGCCCGCCGCCGGCCTGGATCGTCTATTCGCCGTTGATCCCGCTCTTCCTCTTGCTGTTCTCCGGCCTCTATATGTTCGTGCTGCCCTATGTGGCGAGGTCGCGCGGCGATGCGGCGCACGAGCGGAAGGGACCGGCCTGATGGCGAAGGCGAAATCGACGGAGGGCGCGACAGCAAAGCCCGTCCTGTTGTCGGGCGGCAACCCGCAGATCGCCAAGGGCTATGGCGACGCGCCGGTGCAGGCCTATATCGCGGCCATGCCCGGCTGGAAAAGCGAGGTCGGACGCCGGCTCGACCAGCTGATAACAAAGGCCGTTCCGGAAGTGCAAAAGGCGGTGAAATGGAACTCGCCGTTTTACGGCATGGACGGCGAGGGATGGTTCCTCGGCATCCATTGCTTTGCCAAATACATCAAGGTGGCGTTCTTTCGCGGCCTGATGCTGGACCCGGCGCCGCCGGTTCCATCCAAGAGCAAGGACACGCGCTACCTTCACATCCACGAGGACGGCGCACTGGATGAAGCCCAGTTCACCGCCTGGGTGAAGCAGGCGAGCCGGCTGCCCGGCGAACGGATGTGAACGCACGAAAGATCAAGCGCGGTTCCCCGCGAAGGGGCACGGTGGCCATCTTCCATTCAGAAGCGAAGGAAAACCAGGACATGAGCACAAGCGACGACGGCAAGTCTCCTTCCGAGCTGATCGATGGCAGGATCAAGGAGCTGGGCGACTGGCGCGGCGAGATGCTTGCCCGGCTCCGCGCCCTGATCAGGCAAGCCGCGCCGGAGGCGATCGAGACATGGAAATGGCGCGGCGTGCCGGTTTGGGAGGATGCCGGCATGATCTGCACCGGCGAGACCTACAAGGCCGTCGTCAAGCTGACTTTCGCCAAGGGCGCGGCGCTGCCGGATCACGAGAAACTCTTCAATTCGAGCCTCGAAGGCAACACCAGGCGCGCCATCGACTTCCATGAAGGCGAAGCGATCAAGGAGGACGCGCTGAAGGCGCTGGTCCGGGCCGCCGTGACGCTCAACAAGACCAAGGCCAAGCGCTGAATCACCACGCCCGCGAGGCTCCAAATCACACGCTTCCGCCCGCCTGGCGCTCCAGCAGGATCGTCGGCTTTTCATGATAGGTGGTGCGCAGCGTCTCGCGGTAACCGTTCTTCTTGGCAACCCTCAGCGAAGCGCCGTTATCGGGATCGATGATGCAAACGGTTTTCGCCGGACCGAACGTCTCGTCGGCCCAGGCGACGATCCGTGCGACGACTTCGCTGGCCATGCCTTGCCCATGCGCAACCGAAGCCAGCGCCCAGCCTGCTTCCGGAATGCCTTCGAGCGAAGGTTCGATCTCGCGCTTCAGATCGTGAAAGCCGGCCTCGCCGATGAAGCGCCGCGTAGCCTTGTCCTCTATCGCCCAGAAACCGTAGCCGATCAGCGACCACAGGCCGGCATGGCGCAGAAAGCGCATCCAGCTTTCCTCGCGCGTGCGCGGCTTGCCGCCGATGAAACGGGTGACGCCGGGCTCCGCCCACATGGCGGCATAGGTGTCGAAATCGTCCAGCCTGTGCGGCCGCAGAATCGTGCGCGCCGTTTCCAGGATCGGCACGCCGGTTTCCTTTTTGATGCTCATGGCATTTCCTCGTTGAGGCGGCAGCGCTTAGCAAACCGTCCCGTTCGAGCAAGGGCCAGAACGGCACGATGCATCTCCCAGCGCGGGCAGCGGACTGTCAGGAGATGGCGCTAACCGCACCCAGCGTCGCTATGGGCTTTTCGCCCGACGATGCTAGGTTGCGGACCGGGCACGGCACTTCGACCGGAGGAGAAGCATGGACACCACCGACCTTCTGCTGGCGATAGTCCATCACCTCCTGGTGTTCTCGCTGGCCGGCATCATCGGCGCCGAGTTCGTGCTGGTGCGCGGCGATCTGGGGGCGGCGACGCTCAAGCGCCTTGCCGGCATCGATCGCCACTACGGCATCATCGCCGCGCTGATCGTCGTCGTCGGCATCTGCCGTGTCTTCTATGGCCTCAAAGGCTGGGAATTCTACGTCTACAATTGGGTGTTCTGGGCCAAGATGGCAGCCTTCGCCATTGTCGGCCTGTTGTCCATCGTGCCGACCATCCGCTTCATCTCCTGGAGCCGCCAAGCGAGCGGCAATCCGTCCTTCTCCGTGCCGGCCGCGGAGCTGGCCTCGGTGAAGAACTATGTCCGCGCCGAGGGCGCCATCTTCCTGCTCATTCCGATCTTCGCCGCGGCCATGGCGCGCGGCTACGGTTACTGAAGCAATTCCAGGAAAAGTGTGTAGCGATTTTCCGTCCGGAATTGCGCGAAAAAGACCCTAAACCCCGACCGCAGCCGTCTCCTTCAACGGCGCAATCTCCACCAGCGGCGCCGGCACGTCAGTGGTCTTCTCGGGCGACTTGCAGATGTCGGCGATGACACAGGCCGGACAGTCGGGCTTGCGCGCCTTGCAGACATAGCGGCCATGCAGGATCAGCCAGTGATGGGCATGGCGCATGAATTCGTCCGGGATGACTTTCAGCAGCCCTTCCTCGACCTGTTCCGGCGTCTTGCCAGGCGCCAGCCCGATCCGGTTGCCGATGCGAAAGATATGCGTGTCGACCGCCATTGTGTGCTGGCCGAACGCGACGTTGAGCACGACATTGGCGGTCTTGCGCCCGACGCCCGGCAGCTTCACCAATTCGTCGCGTTCCTGCGGCACCTCACCGCCATAGTCGTCGATCAGCGCTTTCGACAGCGCGATCACGTTCTTGGCCTTGTTGCGCCACAGGCCGATGGTGCGGATATGATCGCCGACCTTGGCCTCGCCGAGCGCCAGCATCTTGGTCGGCGTGTCGGCGGCTAGAAACAGCGCCTTGGTCGCCTTGTTGACGCCGGCATCCGTCGCCTGCGCCGACAGCACAACCGCCACCAAAAGCGTGAAGGCGTTGACATAGTCGAGCTCGCCTTTCGGCTCCGGCCGCTGGACCGAGAAGCGCCGGAAGATCTCATGCACCTCGGCGGGCGTGTAGAGACAGCGCGACGCGCCCTTCCTCGGTCGCCTCGCACTTGCGCGGCCGCTCGAAGCGGTCGGCTGTGGCTTTTTGACAGTTGCGGATTTTTTGGACTTGGGAGGCGCCATATCCCTTCCTATAATAGTCCCTTATGAGCGACACAAACGCCTCATTCGAAGCCGACGAGCCATTTTTCCAGGCCCTGCTGACGCCGCACCGCTCGCTCGGCCGCACCGGCTTCCTGATCCTGATGGGAGCGCTGCTGTTCGGCTGGGTCGTCACCGGCGCCTTCTTCCTGTCGCACGGCGCCTGGCCGGTGTTCGGCTTCTTCGGTCTCGACGTCATCGCCGTCTACATCGCCTTCCGCGCCAATTACCGCGCCGCCCGTGCGCGCGAGGAAATCACCGTATCGCGTACCAGCCTCGACATCCGCAAGACGGCGCCGTCCGGCAAGTCGGAAGCGCATCGCTTCAACCCGTTCTGGACCAGGTTTTCGATCGCCCGCCATGCCGAGATCGGCATCACCAGAATGGCGGTGGAGGCGCAAGGCAAGAGCGTGCCGATCGGTGGCTTCCTCGATCCGGATTCCCGCGAGAGCTTTGCCACTGCCTTTTCGCGCGCGCTGGCGACTGCCAAGACGCGCTGAGGTCTTTAGCAGGCTTCCCTATCCCGTCAGATTTTGCCTGTTCGCGGCGATCCGCTTTCGTGACCCCGGCCTATTGGAGGAAGGCAAGTTTCGGGTGGAGGCAAAGCCCGGGAGGACCGATATTCAGGCTCAAGGAGATATTGCCATGAACGCTCAGATGACCATGAATAGGCAGATGAAACCGACCGCGATCCTTCAGAACGACATCACGCCGCAAGGCAGCGACTACGACGTCGTGCGCCGCGCCATCGAGAAGATCAGCCTCGACTACCGCGACCAGCCTTCTCTCGAAACCCTGGCGGAGGAAGTCGGCGAAACGCCGACCGGGCTGCAGAAACTGTTCACCCGTTGGGCAGGCCTGTCGCCGAAAGCCTTTCTGCAAGCCGTCACGCTCGACCATGCGCGCCGGCTGCTCGATTCCGGCATGCCGCTCCTGGAGACCTCGTTCGAGCTCGGCATGTCCGGCCCCGGCCGGCTGCACGACCTCTTCGTCACCCATGAGGCGATGTCGCCCGGCGATTACAAGACCCGTGGCGCCGGCCTCACCATCCGCTACGGCTACCACATCTCGCCCTTCGGCATCGCGCTGGTCATGGTCACCGACCGCGGCCTCGCCGGCCTTGCCTTCTGCGATGCCGGCGGCGAGCGGGCGGCCTTCGCCGATATGTCCGGCCGTTGGCCGAACGCCAATTACGTCGAGGACATGTCCGCCACCCAACCCTATGCGGCGCGGGTCTTCGACCCGACCCAATGGCGCGCCGACCAGCCGCTGCGGGTGGTAATGATCGGCACCGATTTCCAGCTGCGCGTCTGGGAAGCGCTGCTGCGCATCCCGATGGGCAAGGCCTGCACCTATTCCTCGATCGCGGCGGGCATTGGCCACCCGACCGCAAGCCGCGCAGTGGGCGCTGCGGTCGGCGCCAACCCGATGTCCTTCGTCGTGCCCTGCCACCGGGCGCTCGGCAAATCCGGCGCGCTGACAGGCTACCACTGGGGTCTGACGCGCAAGCGCGCCATCCTCGGTTGGGAGGCCGGACAGGTGGGGTCCTGAAACAATCGATTTTTTCGCATCCCATTGCGAAAAACCGTGTTTCGTAATATAACTCGGTACAACTCAAATAAGTAAACTGTTTTATTGGCGAGATACAACCGGCGACAACCTATGGTTATCGCCGGTTTTCTTTGAAGTTGTTTGGGATCAATATCCCATTTAACGTTAAATTAACCACGATAAATGGAAGATGACTCCTAGATTGAGCCGCATCATCCGGCTCGAAAGAGGGGTCTCGATGAAGTTCCTTCGCGCCGCCACGGCCGCTGGCTTGCTGGCCGCCTGCACCGGCCATCAAGCATCGGCCGCCACCGGAAACGTATTGTTTAACGGCACGATCACCGCGACCTGCACGATCACGGTGAATTCCAACGGCACGATGACCGTCAGCAGCAATCTGCAGTCGCTGAGCTCGCACAATGCCGGCGGCTCGGCCGGCAGCGCGCAGGTCGACACCACCGGCGGCGTCCAGCTCAGCGTCGACCCGGTGACGACCACGACCGTGCCGACCAGCGACGTCACAGCCACCACCTGGACGCCGACCTTCGCCACCACCGGCGCGCAGACCATCGCCGAGACCGGCACCGCGACCGCGCTGACCGTGCCCGGCACATCGACGGTCGCGGTCAATCTCGCCGGCACCAAGAGCGGCACGAACCGCTTCTCCGCCGGCAACTACCAGGCAACGGTGACGCTGCGCTGCGAATAGTCCTCTAAAACAGTTCCAGGAAAAGTATGATCGGTCTTCCGCCCGGAACTGCGTAAAAACAAAGGGATAGAGCGTTTCATCGGTTCCATGAAACGCTCTAGGGAAAGGAGCGATCCTTGAGAACGATTGCAATTCTGGCGGCAGGCCTGACTACCGCGCTGTCACCTGTTGCGGCGACGAGCCAATCGATGACGCCGATGCGCGGCGAGGTGCGGTCCTTCACCGACGCCTTTGCCGTGCGCGTTTTCCCGGGCAATCCGTACAACCAGCGCATACGCGTCGAGGTTCATGTCTACGACCAGAATTTCGAGCCGGTCGCGGCCAAGATCACGCCGAGCGCCTTTCTTCTGGCCGGCCAGGCGTCGCGCCCCGTCTTGGTGGTGGTCCCGTTCGACGGCGCGAACGAGCGTAAAGTGCGTATCTGTACCGAGAGCATCCCCTTTCCAAGCGAGCAGACCCAGATAAGGGCACAGATATGCGGAAAGTTCTTCGGGCATCGCAGGTTCTGACCCTATCCCTGCTGCCCGTCCTGGCTTTCGTAAGTCAGGGGCTTGCCGAGGATATCCTGAACCTGAACCAGAACCAGACGGGTTTCAGCCTGCCCGGCGTCAGCCTGCCCCAGGGCCAGGACGAGGTTCATGCCAGCGACGGCACGACCTGCCGCTCGGCCGTTTCCGGCAGCGGCGCCTATCTCGACCTCGGCATCATCCGCGGCAACAACTCGAGCAACCAGGCAAGCAGCGACATCGCCACCTATGGCCGCGTGGTGATCCCGATCGGCCGGACGCCGAAACGCGTCGATTGCAGTCGACTCTACGAGTTGGAAGTGGAGCGTCTGCAGCTTGAATTGAAGCTTCTCAAAATGGGCCTTGGCGCCGACGGCCAGACGACGGGGAGTGTGGCCGCCGCCACGCCCCAGGGTTCCGCGCCCCAGGCTGGCGCACCTCAGGTCAACGCTGCGCAAGCCGGCGCGGCCCAGGTCAAATCAGCAGGATGGGCCAACGAAGGCTGGACGATCAGAGGCACGACCGGCAATGCAAAGAAAAAGAAGCGGAAATAGCCGCGCGCTGTTCGCGGCGGCGGCGCTTGCCGGCCTGTGCCTCCCGGCGCAGGCCGCGATCATCGGCACCTGCACGATCATGATCGGCGCATCGGGAACGATGAAATCGAACCCCGCCATCAACATCCTCGGCTCCAAGCAGCCCGGCGGATCGAGCGCCGGCGCCACCATCACCGCGAACTCGACCCTGTGTTCGATCCTGAACCTGCTAGATTGTTATACTGTCTCCGCGCCGGCGCCGATCGCCTTCACCTCGGCGCCGAGCGGCGGCGACACCAACGTCACCTTCGCCACCGTCTACCGCCTCGACGGCTCGGGCCTGGATGTGCCGGGCAGCTCGCCGCAGCGGGTGACCAACGGCACCCACACCATCCAGGTCGATCTCACCGCGACGAAATCGCCCGGCATCTTCCCGGCGGGCAATTACCAAGGCACGGTCACGGTACGCTGCGAATGAAGCTGTGGGCTGCGCCGCGCAAAGGCCCCTGACGATCTGGCACCCGACGACCTTTGCGGCTAGCCTTTTGCGCAATCATTTTGTTAAAGCAGACACTTGGAGTGTCGGCATTCGACCGAAAGCCGGACCGCTCCGCCGGGAGGCTTCTTCTTGATCATCGTTGTCGGCTCGATCAACCTCGACCTCATCGCCAATGTCGACCGCTTGCCGGAGCCCGGCGAGACGGTGCGCGGCTCCGGCTTCGCCACCACGCCGGGCGGCAAGGGCGCCAACCAGGCGCTGGCGGCCGCCCGCGCCGGCGTGCCGGTGCGCATGGTCGGCGCGGTCGGGAGGGACAGCTTCGCTGGCGACGCGCTGGCGCTGCTCAAGGCCGGCAATGTCGATCTCTCCGGCGTCGGCCAGAGCTTCGCCTCGACCGGAACGGCGCTGATCCTGGTCGGCGCCGACGGCGAGAATGTCATCGCCGTGGTGCCGGGCGCCAATGATTCCGTCGTGCCGGGCGATGTCGCAAAGGCGTTCCTGAAAAAGGGCGACGTCGTGCTGCTGCAGCACGAGATCCCGCTGCAGACGGTCGAGGCGACGCTCGATGCGGCCCGCGCCGCCGGCGCCGTCAGCGTGCTCAACACCGCGCCGTTCCGCGCGGAGGCTTCGAGCTTCGTCGGCAAGGCCGACTATGCCGTCGCCAACGAGACCGAATTCGACCTCTATGGCGAAGCGCTGGCGCTGTCCGGGCGCGACCGCCCTGCCCGCATGCGCGACTATGCGCAAAAGACCGGTCGCGCCATCGTCGTCACGCTCGGCGGCGACGGCGTGCTTGCCGCCACGCCCGACGATTTCCTTACAGTCCCGGCGCTGAAGATCACCCCGGTCGACACGGTCGGCGCCGGCGACACTTTCTGCGGCTATTTCGGCGCTGGCCTGTCGTCGGGCCTCTCGCTCGCGCAGGCGCTGGCACGCGCCGCCGCGGCCGGCTCGCTCGCCTGCCTGAAACCCGGCGCGCAGCCGGCGATCCCGCTGGCGAAGGATGTCGAAACGGCCCTGGCGGCGGTTCGCTGACAGATGCGCCCGGCCACCAAACATGCCGTGCCGCCGGCCAGCGACATTTGCCGCCTCTCCGCCGTCGATCTCACCGAAGCCATCCGGCAGCGCCGCCTGTCGGTGCGCGAGGTGGTCGCCGCCTTCCTCGACCGCATCGAGGCGGTGAACCCGCTGGTCAACGCCATCGTGTCGCTGCGCGAGCGCGCCGACATCCTGGCCGAGGCCGCCGGCGCCGATGCCCATCTGGCGCGGGGCGGCGAGGCCGGCTCGCTGTTCGGCCTGCCCATCGCGATAAAGGACCTTGCGCTGACCAAAGGACTCAGGACCACCTTCGGCTCGCCGATCTTCGCCGATTTCATCCCGCAGGAAGACGAGATCTTCGTCGATCGCCTCCGCAAGGCCGGCGCCATCATCATAGGCAAGACCAACGTTCCGGAGTTCGGGCTGGGCTCCAACACCTACAATCCGGTCTTCGGGCCGACGCTCAACGCCTTCGACCCGGCTTTGATCGCCGGCGGCTCCAGCGGCGGCGCGGCCGTGGCCTTGGCGCTCGACATGGTGCCGGTTGCCGACGGCAGCGATTTCGGCGGTTCGCTGCGCAACCCGGCCGCCTACAACAACGTCTATGGTTTTCGCCCGTCGCAAGGTCTGGTGCCGGCGGGTCCAGCCTTCGATGTCTTCCATGCCCAGATGGGCGTCGAAGGGCCGATGGGCCGCAATATACGCGACATCGCACTGCTGCTCGACGAACAGGCCGGCTATCACCCGCAGGCGCCGCTGTCGCATGACAGCCAGGGCTCATTCCTCGACAGCTTGCGGGCCAAAGCGGCCGGCGGCCGCATCGCCTGGCTGGGCGACCTCGGCGGTCACCTGCCGATGGAGCCGGGTGTCCTCGACCTTTGCGAGACATCACTCGCCCGCTTCGCCGATGCGTCGTTCGAGAGCGAGGCGCTGGTGCCTGACGTCGATTTCGAGGCGCTGTGGCAGGCCTTCGTCACCCTGCGCCAGGCAAGCAGCGGCTGCGGGCTGAAGGCACATTACGACGACCCGGCAAAGCGCAAGCTGCTGAAACCGGAGGCGGTCTGGGAAGTGGAGCAGGCGATGCGCCTCAACGCGCCGCAGGTCCATGCGGCAACCGTCCGGCGCACGTCATGGCACAAGACGCTGCTGTCGCTGTTCGAGCGCTTCGACCTCATCGCCCTGCCCAGCGCACAGGTCTTCCCTTTCGCGGTCTCGACCCATTGGCCGAGCGAAGTCGCCGGACGGCCGATGGACAGCTATCACCGCTGGATGCAAGTCTCGGCCTTCGCCACGCTGGGCGGCTGCCCGGCGCTCAACGTGCCGGCCGGCTTCAACGAAAAAGGCCGGCCGATGGGCATGCAGTTGATCGGCCGGCCGCGAGGCGACCTCGACGTGCTGCGGGCAGGCGCGGCCTATGAGGCAACCCTGCCTTGGAAGGCCGGAGCGGTATAAGCGTCTCGTCACTGGTCCACAGCGTGCCGCTTGCGCCGGCAAAAGCGCCGTGCATTGATCGCTCGCGCCACCGCCGCATCACCTCTATCCCCCGAGGAAAGACCATGTCGCTGGAACTTTACGCCACCTATGTCGTCGCCTGCATCGTCATCATCCTGGTGCCTGGACCGACGGTGACGCTGATCATCGCCAACAGCATCCGCCACGGCTCGAAAGCCGGACTTGCTAATGTCGCCGGCACCCAGGCCGGCCTCGCCATCATGATCGCCATCGTCGGCATCGGCCTCAACACGCTGATCGCCGGCATGGGCCACTGGTTCGAATGGGTGCGGCTGATCGGCGCCGCCTACCTAATCTGGATGGGCGTGCAGATGTTCCGTGCCAAGGGCACGCTGAATCCCGATGGCTCGGCCAGGAAGCCGCGCGGCGGTTTCTTCCTGCAGGGCTTCCTGGTGGCGATCTCCAACCCGAAGACGCTGGTGTTCTTCGGCGCCTTCTTCCCGCAATTCATCGCGCCGCACGGCAACTACACGCTGCAGATCGTCGTCATGGGCCTGACCGCGATGGTCTTCGCCGCAATGTCGGATTCGACCTACGCCCTCGCCGCCGGCCGCGCCGGGCGCTTGCTGTCAGCCAGCCGCGTCAGGCTAATGTCGCGCATCAGCGGCAGTTTCCTGGTCGGCGGCGGGCTGTGGTTGGCGTTCTCGAAAGCGAAGTAGAGGCGCTGATCAGTTTAGCCGGCCGAGCCGCTCCACCAGCAGCGCGAAGAAGCCGTCATGGTCGATGTCGCGCATCACCATGGCGTTCTTTTCGCGCTTGGTGACGCCCCACCAGTCGATCACCGTCATGCCCATGGTGAGCTCCGACGAGGTCTCGACGCTGACGTTGCAGCGGCGGCCCTTGAACAGCTCGGGTTTCAGCAGATAGGCGATGACGCAAGGGTCGTGCAGCGGCCCGCCGTCGGTGCCGTATTTCTCCTCGTCATAGCGCTCGAAGAACTCCAGCATCTCGGCGGTCGCGGTGCCGACCTTGGTGCCGAGCTGGCGGAAGGCCTGGATGCGCTTGGACGTGGTCAGCGCCTTGTGGGTGACGTCGAGCGGCATCATGACGATCGGGATGCCGGATTTGAACACCAGATCGGCGGCTTGCGGGTCGACATAGATGTTGAATTCGGCCGTCGGCGTGACGTTGCCGCCTTCGAAGAAGCCGCCGCCCATCAAGACGATTTCCTTGATGCGCGGAGCGATCCTCGGCTCTCGGATCAGTGCCAGCGCGATGTTGGTGAGCGGGCCGAGCGGGCAGAGCGTGATCGTGCCCGTTTCCTCGCGCATCAGCGTCTCGACGATGAAATCGACGGCATATTGTTCCTGCAGCTTCATCGTCGGCTCGGGCAATTGCGGCCCGTTTAGGCCGGTCTTGCCGTGCACTTCCTCGGCGGTGACCAGCTCGCGCGCCAGCGGGCGGATAGCGCCGGCATAGACCTTGATGTCGGGCCGGCCGGCCAGTTCGCAGATCTTGCGGGCATTGTTCTGGGTGAGTTTCAACGGCACGTTTCCGGCAACGGCGGTGATGCCGACTATGTCCAGTTCGGAGCTGCCGAGCGCCAACAGGATGGCGACGGCATCGTCCTGGCCGGGATCGGTGTCGATGATGATCTTTCGGGACTGCGGCATGTCAATTCCTTTTGGGGAGTCTTTTTGGGCGGGATTTAGCGGCTTGAACTTGATTGGCCGGCGGACCATATCAAGACCATCGGGAAAAATGCCATCCGGGTTTTTCCAGTTTGTGTCGCTCTTGAGAGGACAGTGTAACAATGAGTCGAATGACGCCCTTCTCCAGCCCGCTTCTCCTGGGTTTCGACGCCATGGAAAAGACCCTCGAGCGTCTGGCTAAGTCGGGCGACAGCTATCCTCCCTACAACATCGAGCGCCTGGGCGCCTCCGACGGCAAGGCCGAGCGGCTGCGCATCACGCTCGCCGTCGCGGGCTTCGCCGAAAGCGACCTCGATGTCACCACGGAGGAAAACCAGCTGATCGTGCGCGGCCGTCAGACCGACGACACCGAGCGCGAATTCCTCCACCGCGGCATCGCCGCGCGCCAGTTCCAGCGCTGCTTCGTGCTGGCCGACGGCATGCGGGTGATTGCGGCAGAGCTGAAGAACGGCTTGCTTTCGATCGACCTCGACCGTCCGGAGGCCGAGCGGCTGGTACGGAAAATAAACATATCGGTGAAAGACTGATCTTCGCCGATGGCTCTATGCGAGGCGGCCAATCCTGGCGTCCTCGCGCCAAGGAGGCTTGAAATGACCAGAACTGACGAAACCACCACCATGACCAGCGGCGAACTCGCCCATCTCGGCGAAGGTTCGGTCGCTTATCTCAGGAAAGTCTCGAGCGACGACCTGCGCGGCCGCTTCCCCGGCCTCGAGGAAATCGCTCCCGGCATGGAGCTGTGGGCGCTGTTTGCCGCCAACGGCCAGCCGATCCTGCTTTCCGACGCCCGTGACCGGGCGCTGGCGGGTGCGATGGAGAATGATCTGACCACGGTCGCCATTCACTAAAGGCGGCTTACGGTTTCAGAAATGGAAAGGGCCGCCCGCGGCGGCCCTTGGAAGCTTTAATCCAAAAAAATCGAAACCTCAGGCCGCGTGCGAGGCCTGCGTGTCCGACAGCAGCGCGTGGATCGCCACCGCATCGCGCGTTCCCCTGATCTTGGCCACCGTATCGGCGTCGCGCAGCACGCGCGCGATGCGCGACAGCGCCTTGAGATGGTCGGCGCCGGCACCTTCCGGCGCCAGGAGCAGGAACACGAGATCGACCGGCTGATCGTCCAGCGCCTCGAAATCGACCGGCGTTTCCAGGCGTGCAAAGACGCCGGCGATGCGCTTCACGCCGGCGAGCTTGCCGTGCGGGATGGCGATGCCGTTGCCGACGCCGGTCGAGCCCAGCCGCTCGCGCTGCAGGATGGTATCGAACACCTCCCGCTCCGGAATCCCTGAAATCGCCGCGGCCCTCTCCGACAGCAATTGCAGAAGCTGCTTTTTGGAATTCGCCTTCAACGCCGGCATGATTGCCGGAACGCTGATGAGATCACTGAGATCCATGCTTGAAAAATCCCTTGCTCGCCTGCCGCGCCGGTCGTCGCCCCCTCGCGCGGCCGGCTTTTTATCCCTGAGCGACTTTGGTCGTCGACGGATCGATCCAGCCGATGTTGCCATCCGGCCGGCGGTAGACGATGTTGAGATGGTCGGTTCCGGCGTTGCGGAACAGGAAGACCGGGCTGTCGCTGTTGTCCAGCTCGATGACGGCCGACGCCACCGACATGGTCCGCAGCGTCATGCTTGATTCGGCAACGATGACCGGAGCGAAGTCCACCGGAATGTCTTCTTCATCGTCGGTCAGCGGCGCCATCACCGTATAGGCGATATCGGTCGGCTCCTCGCCATTGCCGTTGCCGGTATTGCGCGACTTCAGCCGGCGCTTGTAGCGCCGCAGCCGCGTCTCGAGGCGATCAGCGGCCGCCTCGAAGGCAAGCGTCGGGTCCTGGGCATCGCCCGTTGCCTGCAGGGACGCGCCGGAATCCAGCCGTACCATGCAATCGGCCGAAAATCGCGATCCCGATTTGATGACGGTGACATGTCCCGAAAAACCACGATCGAAATATTTCTCGATCGCCTCGCCGACGCGGTCGTTGATGCGCGTGCGGAACGCATCCCCGATGTCCATGTGTTTTCCCGAAATGCGCAAATTCATCTGAAAACTGACCTTCCTTGCTCAGGCTTCAAACTGTTCCGAGTTTATACCCGTGGTGCGCACGCACAAGCTTCGCAGCGGCATGCGCGCCGATTTTAGACCCGAACTTTCCGGTTGATCACAAGTCGCCTTCTTGGCCGTCCGTGGCCTTGTCTGACGGACCCATTTGCAAGCTGGCATTACCGCCCTGCTCATGCGGGCGGGCTTCTAGCCACTTCATTGCGGCTTGTCAATGAAGCTTGAGAACTGTGGAAAATCCGCGCCTTCCCGCGGCTGCGAATGCCTGTGTGAATCCCGAGCAGGTCGGCCTCACCCGAAGGTCGGCAAGCCTAGCGGCCGGCGTTGGCCAAAGCCCGCTTCTCGCGCCGCCGCTGCACCGAGGATGCGATGTTCATGCCTTCGCGGTATTTCGCGACGGTACGGCGGGCGATATCGATGCCGCTTTCCTTCAGCATATCGACGATGGCGTCGTCGGAAAGCACGTCCGCGGGCTTCTCCTCGTCGATCATCTGCTTGATACGGTCGCGCACGGCTTCGGACGAATGCGCCTCCCCGCCGGCCGCCGAGGCGATCGAGGCGGTGAAGAAATACCGCAATTCGAAGACGCCACGCGGGGTGAGCATATATTTGTTGGCGGTGACGCGACTGACGGTCGATTCATGCATGCCGATGGCGTCAGCCACCGTGCGCAGGTTGAGCGGCTTGAGATGGCGAACGCCGTGGACGAGGAACGCGTCCTGCTGCCGCACGATCTCGGAGGCCACTTTCAGGATGGTCTTGGCGCGCTGGTCGAGGCTGCGCGTCAGCCAGTTGGCGCTCTGCAGGCACTCGGCGAGGAAATCCTTTTCCGCCTGGTTCTTGGTGTGGCTGGAGACCCTGGCGAAATAAACGTTGTCGACCAGCACGCGCGGCAAGGTGTCGGCGTTGAGCTCCACCGCCCAACTGCCGTCGCTGGCCGCTCGCACCTCGACATCGGCGACGATCGCGTCGCTGGCACCGCCCGAGAACGCCATGCCCGGCCGCGGGTCGAGCGCCCGGATCTCGGCCAGCATGTCGATAAGGTCCTCCTCGTCGACGCCGCAGAGGCGCTTCAAGGCCTGGAAGTCACGCCGCGCCAGAAGCTCGAGATTGGCGACCAGCGCCTTCATCGCCGGGTCGAGCCGGTCGCGCGCGACGAGCTGCAGCGCCAGGCATTCGGCGAGGTCGCGCGCAAAAAGGCCGGCGGGTTCGAAGCTCTGGCACACATTAAGCACGCGCGCCGCCGTCGCCTTGTCCGCGCCGAGACGCGCAGCGACCTCATCGAGCTCGGCGCGCAGATAACCGGCTTCGTCGAGCCCATCGGCAAGTTCGCCGGCGATCAGGCGCTCGCCGGGATTGAGCGAGGCAAGCGCGATCTGTTCGCCGACATGCTCGCGCAGCGTCACCACGGAGGCGGCCATGTCGCCGATATCGAAGCCTTCGGAGGCCGCCATGCCGGCGCCGCCACCCGAAGCCGACTTCCACTGCGCCGTCAGGTCCGGCCCGAGCCGCTCGCTGGTGCCGGGATCGTCGGGAAACAGGTTTTCCAGCGACGAGTCGAGCTTGTCCGAAATCGCCTCGGCGCTCCACTCCGTCTCGCCCTCGAACCAATCACCCTCGGCAGGCTTTTCCTGCGCGGCATCGCTCTTCTGCAATTGGTCGGTCACCGCGTCGTCCTGCGGCTCCGCCCGCTCCAGCAGCGGATTGCGCTCGATCTCCTCGTCGATGAAGCGCTCGAGCTCGACATGGGTCAGCTGCAGCAATCGAATCGACTGCATCAGCTGCGGCGTCATCACCAGCGACTGGGACTGTCTGAGCTGCAGTTTGGCTGCCAGCGCCATGGTGTTGTTCAAACGCCTCGTCTACGCATCGGACTAACCGAAACAGATTTTTCCGGCCGACCATAAAAACTGGCCCGGCTTTTGCTTGTCAAGGCAAACGCTAGCAGTCGAGGCTTACCGGAGCGTTATCGGGCGAGGAATCGCGAAAAACCGATCGGAATTCGTCTGAATTCACCGCGAGGAAACGAATTTAACGCGCCGGAGCAACTCCAGGAAAAAGGGCGAAGCGTTTGGGCTCGGCGACTTCGCCGGAGCCTTCCAGCCGGGATTGCGTAAAATTCCAAGGTGCGTTGAGATTCAGGTCAGGCCGAGCCGAAAACGGTGGTTTCGAGAACCGGAGCGGAGCGTACTTTTCGTACGTGAGCACCGGAAGCGCAGGAAACCGGCGTTTGCAGGCCGGCATCACCTGAATATCAACACACCTTAAAGCGTAAAGCCTTCGCCGAGATAGAGGCGCCGCACATCGGCATTGGCGACGATCTCGTCGGCACGGCCGTGCGTCAGCACCTGGCCGGCATGGATGATGTAGGCGCGATCGATCAGGCCGAGCGTCTCGCGCACATTGTGGTCGGTGATCAAAACCCCGATGCCGCGCGCGGTGAGATGGCGCACCAGCTGCTGGATATCGGCGACCGCGATCGGGTCGATGCCGGCGAACGGCTCGTCGAGCAGCATATAGGCCGGCCTGGTCGCCAGCGCCCGGGCGATTTCGAGGCGGCGGCGTTCGCCGCCCGACAGCGACATCGACGGCGCCTTGCGCAGATGGCTGATGTGGAATTCCTCGAGCAGCTCGTCGAGCGTGCGCTCGCGCTCCTTGCGGTCCTTTTCCACCACTTCCAGCACGGCGCGGATGTTCTGCTCGACATTCAGGCCGCGGAAGATCGAGGCTTCCTGCGGCAGATAGCCGATGCCGAGACGGGCGCGGCGGTACATCGGCATCGAGGTGACGTCGAAGCCGTCGATCTCGATCGTGCCCTCGTCGACGGGCACAAGGCCGGTGACCATGTAGAAGCAGGTGGTCTTGCCGGCGCCGTTGGGACCGAGCAGGCCGACGGCCTCGCCGGCGCGTACGCCGATCGTCACGCCGCTCACCACCTTACGCCCCTTGTAGCTCTTGGTCAGGCCCTTGGCGATCAGGGTGCCCTTGAACTTGGCCTTGTCGGTGCCGACCGTCGCCGGCGCAGCCGGCTTTGCGGCCGCCCGCCCCGGAAGACGGGCCAGCAGCGAAGTTACGCCGGCCATTAGTTGCTCGACGCTCCCTGCTTCTGCGCGTCCTGCTTCTGCGGCTTGAACATCATGATGACGCGCGGGCAGCCGTCGACATTGCCGAGGCCGCTCTTCATCTGCACGGTGAGCTTGCAGCCCTTGAGCACATTGTCGCCCTGCGACAGCACCACTTCCTGACCCGAAAGCACCAGCACCTGCGTCTTCATATCGAATTTGCCGGTATCGCCAGTGGCGATCTGGTCGTTCGATTTGATGTAGACTTTGTTCTCGACCACGAGGTGGTCGATGTTGGCGGCGCCCGTCATCGCCGACGCACCCGCCGCAGCGCTTTTATCGCCATTGGCAGGCTTGACGTAGTAGACCGTCATCTTGCCGGCCTTGAGCAGGGTCGGCCCCTGGTTGACCGTCACATTGCCGGTGAACACCGCCATGCTCTCGTTCTGCCGCACCTCGAGCTTGTCGCTTTCGATCTGTATCGGCTGGTCGCCCGACAGCTTCAACCCGGGAATCTGGCTGGTCGCGCTCGACTGCGCGAATGAATGCGCCGTTCCCAGTACCAGCAATGTGGAGGCCGCGCCGACGAGCCAGGCGGATTTACTGCGACGCATTCTGTTCTCCACTTTGTACCCCCGCCGCCTTGAGCGCGGCCGGATCGATGTTGACGCGCACCCGGTTCTCGAAGACCACGAGCCTGCCGTTGTCCTCGACCGACATCGAATCCGCGGTGATGCGCGATCCGCCACGGCTGACATCCACCGGATTGCTCGTCTTCATAGAGCCTTTGCCCATGTCTAGGAAGATCGATTTGAACTTCGCCACCATGCCGTCCGAAGTGGTCACGCTGACATCGCTGGTGAGGTCCATCGTGTTGGCGTCGCGGTCGTAGATACCGTGCGTGGCATCGACCGCCACAACATTGTCGCTGGCGACCGGCAGCTTGGCGTTGATGCCTTCGAGGTCGATGATGGACTGCTTGCCGACATCCTGCGTCGCCCTGGTCGCAGTCAGCGAATAGGGCAGCTTCTGCTTGGTGAAACCGTTGAGCTTGGGATTGGCCATCACCAGCTTGCCGTCGGAAAATGCCGTTCCGTCGGCCTGCACCGAGATCGATACCGGCGCGCCGAGATAGGAATAGATAGGAAAGGCGATGGCGATCGCGGCCGCGAGCAGCGGCACCGCGAATTTCAGCACGCGCACGCGCCGCGAATGCTTCTGCGCGCGATGAAAGGCGTCGCCCCGCATGCTGTCCGGCGTCGCGGGAGCCTCGGCATCGCTCATTTCGTCAGATCGCGCCAACATGATCGTTTCTGTTAAAGCCTTATGCCCGCAAACACCGCCTATAGGTGGTATGCCGGTCCCCGCACGCAAGCACAAGCCGAGCAAAACTGCAAAAATATGACAAACTTCAGCCTGCGACGGACACCAAATCCCGCGCGGCTTCGTACACTTCATAGCAGATACGCAGCCATTGCGTTAATTTTTCGTGAGGGCGTCGTCAACGGCTGCGGTTGTCGTTAATGCATGTGTGCCGCGGTTGCGGGACAGCGACAAGCATCGAAACAAAGACCCAAAGCGGTAGCCGCGCGCGGAAGCTTGCTTTAAAAGCGGCCTTTTCCACCATTCACGAGGCAGACAATGGCAATGAGAGCCGACGACCTGATCGACCGCCGCCGCCTGCGCCGCAAGCTGACATTCTGGCGCGTGGCCGCTTTTGTGGTTCTGGCGGCAGCGGTGATCGGCTTTGCCTCCTGGTTCTATGACGGAAAGTTTACCGGCAGCGCGCTCGATCACATTGCCAAGGTCAGGATCGAAGGCACCATCACCGAAGACGACGAACTGATCACAAGGCTGGAGACGATCCGCACCTCGCCGCAGGTCAAGGGCGTCATCCTGGTGATCGATTCGCCCGGCGGCACGACGGTCGGCGGCGAGTCGATCTTCGAGGAAGTGCGCAAGCTTGCCGGCGACAAGCCGGTGGTGGCCGAAATCGGCACGCTTGCCGCGTCCGCCGGCTATATGATCGCCAGTGCCGCCGACCACATCGTTGCCCGCAAGACCTCAATTGTCGGCTCGATCGGCGTGCTCATCCAATATCCCGATGTCAGCGGCTTGATGGACAAGCTCGGCATCAAGCTGGAGGAGGTGAAGTCCTCGCCGCTCAAGGCTGCGCCCTCGCCGTTCAAGCCGACCAATGACGACGAGCGCGCCATGGTGCGCAAGCTGATCCTCGACAGCTACGACTGGTTCGTCGGCATCGTCGCCGACCGCCGCAAGATGACGCGCGACCAGGCGCTGGCGCTGGCCGACGGCTCGATCTTCACGGGCCGCCAGGGGCTCGCCAATCATCTGGTCGACGCTCTCGGCGGCGAGCAGGAGGCGATCGACTGGCTGGCGACCAAGGGCGTCGACGGCAAGCTCAAGGTCATCGAATGGAAGGATACCGACGGGCGCGGCGGCTTCTTGCTCTCACAGTCGATGGCAAAAATGGCGGCCAAGGCGCTCGGCTTGCCCGATGCCGGCGGCGACGTCATTCACGAACTGGGCGCCGACCGCTTGTTTCTTGACGGTCTCGTTTCGGTCTGGCACCCTTGAGGTGCCGTTGGGCGAGCCAAAAAAGCAATAAAAATCATCCTGATAATTGACCGCAGTGGTTTACGGGGAACGTTCCTATGATCAAATCCGAGCTTGTGCAGATCATCGCTGCACGCAACCCGCATCTGTTTCTGCGCGATGTCGAAAACATCGTCGGTGCGATCTTCGATGAAATCACCGACGCCCTTGCGGAGGGCAATCGCGTCGAACTGCGTGGTTTCGGCGCCTTTTCGGTGAAAAACCGCCCCGCCCGCACCGGCCGCAACCCGCGCACCGGCGAATCCGTCGAGGTCGAGGAGAAATGGGTGCCGTTCTTCAAGACCGGCAAGGAGTTGCGCGAAAGGCTGAACGGCGGCAAATAGGCGCCGCGCCGGCGGGTTGAACCGTGGCGTGAAAGCATGTCTCCCGAAAGGGGGGGCCGGTTTTCGGAACACAGACATGCTCGCCTTAAGCCGTCGCTCCCATGGAGATCTGATGTTCAATCGCTTCATCCTCATCGTGGTCTTCGTGCCGCTGGCCGTCATCCTGATCGCGCTCGCCGTGGCCAATCGCGGCCCGGTCGCCTTCACGCTCGACCCGTTCCATCCCGGCAATCCCGCACTGACACTGAACTGGCCGTTCTTCATCTTCCTGTTCCTGGCGCTGGCCGTCGGCATGATCGTCGGCAGCTTGGCCACCTGGGTGAAGCAGGGCCGTTATCGCAAGCTCGCTCGCCAGCGCGGCCTCGAGGCGGAGAACCTGCGCCAGGCGGTGAGCCGCGCGCCGGCCGCGCCGCAAGGCCCGGCGCTGCCCAAGCCGACCAACTGATCGGCACTTTTCCACGGAGCCTTCTATGCTGACCATTTCGGCCGCCGAGGTCGACAGCGCGCTGACCTTCCCGGGTCTTGTCGAGACCTTGCGCACCGCTTTCCGCGACGGCGCCGTGCAGCCCGTCCGGCATCACCACGGCGTCGAGCGGCCGGATGGAGCCGCCTCGACGCTGCTCCTGATGCCGGCATGGACCGACTTCAACGCCGCCGGCACCTCGGTCGGCGGCCATATCGGCGTCAAGATCGTCACCGTCTCGCCCGACAACAATGCCATCGGCAAGCCGGCGGTGATGGGCCTCTATCTTTTGCTCGACGGTGTCACCGGCGAGCCGCAAGCGCTGATCGACGGCCAGCGGCTGACCCAGTGGCGCACGACTTGCGCTTCGGCGCTCGCCGCCTCCTATCTCGCCCGCACGGATGCCTCGCGGCTTCTGGTGATCGGCGCCGGCGCGCTGTCGCCTTTCCTTGCCAAGGCGCATTCGGCGGTTCGCCCGATCACCTCCATCCGCATCTGGAACCGCACCGCAGCCAATGCCGAAAAGGTTGCGGCTGCCTTGCGCGCCGAAGGCTTTTCGGCCAGCGCCGCCGGCGACCTCGACGCCGAGCTTGCCGAGGCCGACATCGTTTCGTCGGCGACGATTTCGACCGCGCCGCTGGTCAAGGGCGCGCGGCTGAAGCCCGGCACCCATGTCGATCTCGTCGGCGGCTTCACGCCCGAAATGCGCGAGGCCAATGACGATGCCATCTCGCGAGCCCGCGTCTATGTCGACACCCGCGCCGGTGCCACCAAAGAGGCCGGCGACATTGTCCAGCCGCTGGCCTCCGGCGTGCTCAAGCCCGAAGCGATCATCGCCGACCTGCATGAACTGGCGCGCGGCGAGAAGAACGGCCGGCAAAGCGACAGCGAGATCACGCTGTTCAAGTCGGTCGGCGCGGCACTTGAAGACCTCGCTGCCGGCATCGCCGTCTACAAGGCGCTCAAATAGTCAGGGCTTGCTCCCATCGCTTCGCCGATCAGCCGGAAATCATGCTCGCTGATCTCGAACAGGCCGAAGCGCAGTTGATAGCCCCAGTTCGGCTTCCCGGCGGTAAAATCCAACTGATCGAGCAGCGGTTTGATCGGCGCCTCCTTGCCGTCGCACCAGTCGACGTCGCGCCGCGCGGGTGTGAAGCCGCCGCCCATGACGCCCTCATACACTTCGCCTTGCCGCACGGTGCCGATCGCCGTGAAGGATTGCAGCCCGCCCTTCTCGCCGAGCACGGTGCTCGGCGAGTAGTAGACGACGCCGTCACCCGGCTTGATGCGGCGCAACGGCGCCGCCTTGCCATGATTGACCTGCATGAAGCCGTTCTTGCGGCCGATCCGCACATGCTCGGCCGATGCCACCGCGATCCAGAAGCCACTCATCCTTGCGCTCCCTCGAAGGGCCAGTAAACGCGCAGGCGATGATTGTCCGGATCGAGCGCGACGAAGGTGCGGCCGAAATCGAGATCGGTCGGATCTTGCAGCATGGCAAGGCCCCTGCCAATCCAATCCGCATGGGTGGCATCGACCGCCGCCGCGTTCTCGACCGCAAGCACGAGCTCGCCGCCGCCACCTGCCGCTGCCGCGGCCGGCTCCACAGTATGACGCGACCAGAGGCCGAGCTTGAAACCCTTGTCGAGCACGAACATGACGAAGGTCGGCGAGGATTCGACCGGCTCGCGTCCGAGCAGCGAGGCGTAGAAAGCGCCGCTCTTTTCCGGGCTGTCGACATAGAGGATGACGAAATTCGGCGTGGTCATGTCTGGTCTCCAAAGTCTCTGAACCTTGGAGACGATATGCAAGCCTGCTGTCAGATTCTGGCAGCATCGATCAACCGGAAGTCCCCTTCGCACCGTTGCGGCCGGGCGCATCGAGCGTCGCCCGCCATTCCTTCAGCATTGCCTGACGGCGGCGCGGATAGCGGATCCCGGTGGGCGTAAGGCCAGACATCCGGTCGGCGCGAAAATGCCGAAAATCCCGGCGCATCTCACACCACGCCACCATCACCCGCACCTTATCGAAGAAGGCGAGCGCGAACGGCCAGACCAGGCGCTCGGAGGCAGCGCCCTCGGCGTCGCGATAGACGAAGCCGAGCTTGCGCTCGTCGCGGATCGCTTGCCTGACGACGCCGAGATCGATCGCTTCGAGATGGTCCGAACGCGGCCCGACCAGCAGCGTCGTGGCATCGAGGTCCTCGCGCAGATCGTCCGGCAGCACCGCCGCGATCTTGGCCAGCGCATCCGCAGCGGCCGCCGCCAGCCTCTTGTCGGGCTGCTTAGCCACCCAACGCGATCCAAGCACGATCGCCTCGATCTCCTCGTCGGAGAACATCAGTGGCGGCAGCATGAAGCCGGGTTTCAGCACATAGCCCAGCCCCGCCTCGCCCTCGATCGGCGCGCCCTGCCCCTGCAGCGTCGCGATGTCGCGATAGAGCGTGCGGATCGACACGCCCATCTCGTCCGCGAGCGTGTGGCCGCTCACCGGCTGGCGATGGCGGCGCAGGATCTGGATCAGGTCGAGCAGGCGTTCGGAACGGGACATCTACCGCAGGATAGAACCGCACGGGCGCGGCCGGAAGCCGCCGCAACGTCCGCGCGGCGCATGCTTTGTTGCGCCGATGGGCCTTGCTGTGGCAGAAGCGGGCCGAACCGCCGGAGTTGATCCTTCTTGAAATCTTTTCGCGACAAGCGCCGCGATAGCCGTCCCGCCCGGGCGGAGCAGCCACGCCCGCGCGATGCGTTTGCGCCGGCGCGGCCGCCGGCAAAGCCTGCCGAGCGGCCCGAACCGAAGGACAGGCAGGAGGTAAAGCCCGCGCCGCGCATAGTGGCGCGCCGCGAGGGCCAGTTGCCGGCCGAAAAGCTGCCGCTGATCCTCGAAGTCGCGCCCAATGCCGATTACGCGCTGCTCGACAGCGGCGGCGGCGAGAAGCTGGAGCAATACGGCCCCTATCGCATCGTGCGCCCCGAAGGCCAGGCGATCTGGCAGCGCGCCCTGCCGGCGAAGGAATGGCACCGCGCCGACGCCATCTTCACCGGCGACACCGACGAGGAAGGCATCGGCCGCTGGCGCTTTCCCAAGTCGCCGCTCGGCGAAACCTGGCCGATGAAGCATGACGGCATCGACTATCTCGGCCGCTTCACCTCCTTCCGCCATGTCGGCGTCTTTCCCGAGCAGGCCTCGCACTGGGACCACATGGCCGGCCTGATCGCGGCGGCGAAGCGTCCGGTGAAGGTCTTGAACCTCTTCGGCTACACCGGCCTTGCCTCGCTGGTCGCGGCCCGCGCCGGCGCCGAAGTCACCCATGTCGATGCCTCGAAGAAGGCGATCGGCTGGGCGCGAGAGAACCAGGAGATGGCCGGCCTTGCCGACAAGCCGATCCGCTGGATCGTCGAGGACGCAGTGAAATTCGCCGAGCGCGAGGAACGCCGCGGCAGCCGCTACGACATCGTGCTGTTCGATCCGCCGGCCTATGGCCGCGGCCCCAAGGGCGAAGTCTGGCAATTGTTCGAGGATCTGCCTGGATTGACCGATCTCTGCCGCTCGATCCTGACGCCGAAGCCGATCGCCGCCGTGCTCACCGCCTATTCGATCCGGGCCTCCTTCTTCGCCATCCATGCCTTGATGCGCGATACGTTTGCCGGCATGGGCGGCACGGTCGAATCCGGCGAACTTATCATTCGCGAGAAGTCGGCCGGCCGCGCTTTGTCGACCTCGCTGTTCTCGCGCTGGGTGGCTTGAAATGAACGCACATGACGGCGCCCGCCCGGTCGGGCAGGTCAAGGAAGTCACCAGCCTTGCCAATCCGCTGGTCAAGGACATCAAGGCGCTGGCGCTGAAGAAATTCCGCGACCAGCAGAACGCCTTCATGGCCGAGGGCCTGAAGCTGGTCATCGACGCGCTCGACCTCGGCTGGTCGATCAAAACGTTGGTCTTTGCAAAGGCCGGACGCGGCAATGCGGCGGTCGAAAAGGTCGCCGCGCGCACCGTTGCCGCCGGCGGCACCGTGCTGGAAGTCTCGGAAAAGGTGCTGGCCGCCATCACCCGGCGCGAAAACCCGCAAATGGTGGTAGGCGTCTTTGCCCAGCAGACCTTGGCGCTGAAGGACATTCGCGCCAGGGATGGCGATGTCTGGGTGGCGCTCGACCGCGTCCGCGACCCCGGCAATCTCGGCACCGTCATCCGCACCGTCGACGCCGTCGGTGCCAAGGGCGTCATCCTGGTCGGCGAGACCACCGATCCGTTCTCGCTGGAGACGGTGCGCGCCACCATGGGCTCGATCTTCGCCGTTCCGGTCGCCAGGGCGACCGAGCAGGCCTTTCTTGCCTGGCGGCGCGATTTCTCCGGCCTCGTCGCCGGCACCCATCTCAAGGGCGCGGTCGACTATCGGTCCGTCGATTTTTCGCGCGGTCCGGTGCTGCTTTTGATGGGCAACGAGCAGCAGGGCCTGCCCGGCAGCCTGGCCGAAAGCTGCGACAGGCTGCTCAGGATTCCGCAAGCCGGCCGCGCCGACTCGCTCAACCTGGCGGTCGCCACCGGCGTCATGCTGTTCGAGATAAGGCGCGGCGCCTTGAAGCTCGACGCCACCGAGACGCGATGAGGACTGATTAAGTGAAATCCTGGTCCCCTTATGCCCTGCTGGTGGTCGTTGCAGTCGCGCTCGACCAGTGGATCAAGCAACTAGTCGAGAACGGTCTCGCCTTCCAGGAAAAGGTCGATCTCGTGCCGTTCCTGGCGCTGTTTCGCACCTATAATACCGGCATCGCCTTCTCGATGTTCCAGTCCTTCGGCGACACCGGCCTGGTGGTTATCGCCGTGCTGGTCGTCGCTTTCGTGCTCTATCTCGCCACACGCACGCCGGCCGGACATATCGTCGCCCGCGTGGGCTTTGCGCTCATCATCGGCGGCGCGCTCGGCAATTTGATCGACCGCGCCGTCTACGGCCACGTCATCGACTACATCTTGTTCCACACGCCCGTCTGGTCCTTCGCCGTGTTCAACCTCGCCGATGCCTTCATTTCGGTCGGCGCCGCACTTGTCGTCTTCGACGAACTGATCGGCTGGCGCCGCCAGCCGAAGCCTTCGCAAGATTGACCGCGCGGGTCTGTCGCCGCACAGTCCAACGACCCACGGAAACCCGAGGAGAAAAAATGTCCGCCACGTTCAAAGCCATCCTGGTTTCGCGCGATGCCGAGAAGAAGCAATCCGTCGATGTCGTCGACCTGACCGAAGCCGAGCTGATGGAAGGCGATGTCACCGTTGCCGTCGAGGCGACGACGGTGAACTACAAGGATGGGCTGGCCATCACCGGCAAGGCGCCGGTGGTACGTCGCTGGCCGCTGGTACCGGGCATCGATTTCGCCGGCACCGTGATCGACTCCTCGCATGCGGATTGGCGCAAGGGCGATCATGTCATCCTCAATGGCTGGGGCGTCGGCGAGACGCATTACGGCGCCTATGCCGGACGCGCCCGCGTCAAGGGCGACTGGCTGGTACCGCTGCCGGAAGGCATCAGCGCGCATGACGCGATGGCCGTCGGCACCGCCGGCTATACGGCAATGCTCTCCGTCATGGCGCTGGAACGCCACGGCATCCTGCCTGACCGAGGCCCCGTGGTGGTGACGGGTGCGGCCGGCGGCGTCGGCTCTGTCGCCGTCTCGATCCTCTCCAGCCTCGGCTACCACGTGATCGCATCCACCGGCCGCAATGCCGAAAGCCCCTATTTGATCGACCTCGGCGCGGCCGAGGTTATCTCGCGCGAGGAGCTTAGCCAGCCGGCCAAGCCCCTTGCCAAGGAACGTTGGGCCGGCGGCGTCGATTCCGTCGGCAGCCATACCCTGGCCAATGTGCTGTCGATGACCTCCTATGGCGGCGCCGTCGCCGCCTGCGGCCTGGCCGGCGGAATGGATCTGCCGTCGAGCGTCGCCCCCTTCATCTTGCGCGGCGTATCGCTGCTCGGCATCGATTCCGTCATGGCACCGAAAGCAGTCCGGCTGGAGGCATGGCGCCGCATCGGCAAAGATCTCGACCTCAAGAAATTGTCGACCTTGTCACGCACGATCGGCTTCGACGGCATCGTCGATGCCGCGCGCGACATCGTCGAAGGCAAGGTCAGGGGCCGCGTCGTCGTCGATATGTAGCCGGCAAGCCCCGGTTTCGTCGGCGCCGATGCCCGGAACGCACGAAATCGCTAAAATTCGAACGATCCGCCGCAGCCTTCCATAATCTCTATCTGGCATGGTTCGCGCATGGTCGCGGATTCCGACACCAGGCAGGACAGCAAGCCGGCAGGCGCTGACGGGCTCGCCCCGGATGCGCCCAGGCGGCGTTTGCTCGTCACGCCGCCGCTGGCGCCCGAATTGCCGCGCGCCAGGCACGAAGGCCTGCCCTTCCTGACGCTCGTCGCCATTGCCGTGCTGATCGGACTGGCGCATCTCACCGGAGCGCCGCCGATCGTCACCATCGGCCTTGCCGCGATGGGACTTGCCGGCCTCGCAATGTATCTGCGCGAACGTCGCGACAAGCGCCGCACCGCGGCGCTGCTCGATGCGACGGCTGCCCGCAGCCGCGCCGAGATCGAGACGCTGGCCGACCGCATGTGGGAGATGCAGGAGAGCGAAGAGCGTTTTCGCGGCCTCATCGACGCGCTCGGCGATCTCGTCGTCCACCGCAACCGCGACGGCCATATCGTCTATGCCAACAAGGTGTTTGCCCAGCTCGTCGACATCGACCCGCGCGATCTCGCCGGCAAGACCCTGTCGGAGCTTGGCATCGATGTCGGCATCGTTCCCGACGCCGCCTTTTCCGATCACGAATGCCTGAGCTCCACCGATGTCGCCATCCGCACGCCGAGCGGTCCGCGCTGGTTCTCCTGGATCGAACTGTCGGTGCGCGACAAGGACACCGGCGCTGTCTCGCATCGGGCGATCGCCCGCGACATAACCGGGCGCAAGCGCGCCGAAGCCTCGCTGATCACCGCGCGCGAACGCGCCGAGTATGCCAGCCAAGCCAAGTCGCGCTTCCTCGCCACTGTCAGCCATGAGATCCGCACGCCGATGAACGGCATCATGGGCATGGCGAAATTGCTTGCCGACACCGACCTGTCGCCGGAGCAGCGCACCTATGTCGGCGCCGTCTCGACCTCCGCCAGCGCGTTGCTCGCCCTCATCGAAGACCTGCTCGACTATTCCAAGATCGAGGCCGGCCGTTTCGAACCCGAACCGCAGCCGACCTCGCTGCGCGAGATCGCCGACAACATCATCGAGCTCCTGGCTTCGAAGGCCTTCGCCAAGAATATCGGGCTGGGCTGCCACGTCGAACCCGATGTGCCGCAGATGATCACCGCCGACCCGGGCCGCCTGCGCCAGGTGCTGCTCAATCTCATCGGCAATGCCGTGAAATTCACCGACGCCGGTGGCGTGCTTTTGACCGTGGCGCGCGCCCGCACCGAGACCACCGACCATATCTGCTTCACGGTCGCCGACACCGGCCCGGGGCTGCGCGAGGAGGACATGGATCGCATCTTCGAGGAATTCGAGCAGTCAGACGGGACCTCGACCAGGGTGCATGGCGGCGCCGGCCTCGGCCTTGCGATCTCGAAGCGGCTGGTCTCCGCCATGGGCGGCACCATCTCTGTCTCGAGCCGGCTCGGCGAAGGCTCGGAGTTCGTCCTCGAAATCCCCGCGGTCCAGGCGACCGAACCGCCGCAGCACCGCAAGAACATCCTGGCCGACCGGCGCGCGGTGATCGTGTCGAGGAACGCGATCGAGGCCGATGCCATCGCCCGCACCATCCGCACCCATGGCGGCAGCGTCGAAATCGTCGCCACGCCGACCCAGGCCGCGCCCTTGGCCTCGGGCTGCAACGCGCTGCTGATCGATGCCGCGCTGGAGAACAGCGACGGACGCATGCTTAAGCGCCTGCGCGAAAGCGGCTTCGCCGATTGCGAGGCCATCACGCTGATCGCGCCGACCGACCGCGGCCTGCTCGGCGAATTCCGCGCCAATGGCTACGCCACCTTCCTTGCAAGGCCGGTGCGTGGCGAAACGCTGCTTCGGGTGCTGTTGACCAGCCATGCGCCGGCGCCCGCCCAGCCGCAGCCCGAGCCGCGCGGCGGCTCCTCCGCACGCCGGCGCGACCAGGGCCTGTCTGTGCTGATCGCCGAGGACAACGACATCAACGCCTTGCTCGCCCGCGCCACGCTTACCAAGGCCGGACATCGCGTCAGGATCGTCGGCAACGGCAAGGCCGCGGTCGATGCCGTGACCGAGGCCGGGCTCAAGCACCGCTTCGACGTGGTGCTGATGGACCTCCACATGCCGGTCATGGACGGGCTCGACGCGATCGCGGCCATCCGCCGGCATGAGGAAGCGACCGCCGTGCCGCCGATCCCGATCATGGTGCTCTCGGCCGACAGCCAGGAAAAGACCCGCCATGCGGTACTTGCTCACGGCGCCAGCGGCTTCGTGACCAAGCCGCTCGATCCCGACGCGCTCGTCCAGGCGGTCGAGGGCCAGGTCGCGGCTTAGGCTTTCGAAAACTGCAATCCGGTTCTAGCCAAACAGACGTGAGAGTTCCGGTCCGATTTAGGTGCCTTGGGGCGGTAACGAAATTTTTAACCGCGGCGAGCCTTGGATTGCCTGGGTTTTGCGGCCGTAAGCTAGCCGGTTGAAGGTAATTGCCAGCCGGCGAAGTATTGCCCGCCCCGTCGTATCACGGTACTGTCACAATCCTGTTGCACCTACACCGTATCCCCGTGCCAAGAGGGATGGCTCGAAGGAGAATCACTCGTGCATACAGTTATGCCTGACTGTGACACTCGGCCAAATGCTGGCGGCGCCCTCATCGCTGCCCGTACCGCCGATGCCGTCGCAAGCGGCGCACCGCTGGGCCGTATCGGCAATCTCGAAGTGCGGCTCGCCCGCAACGAGGCCGAAATCGCCGCTGCCCAGGAAGTACGCTACCGGGTGTTCTATGACGAGCTTGGCGCCAGGAAGGATTTGTTTCAGGCGCAGGACCGGCGCGACGCCGACCGTTTCGACCCGCTTTGCGATCACCTTCTGGTGCTCGACACCTCGCTGCCCGGCCCCGAGCATCGCCGCATCGTCGGCACCTATCGCCTGCTGCGGCAGGAGATCGCCACGGCGGCCGGCGGCTTCTATTCCGAGGGCGAGTTCGAGCTCACCAAGCTGGTCGCGCGCCATCCGGGCCATCGCTTCCTCGAGCTCGGCCGCTCCTGCGTTCTCAAGGAATACCGCTCCAAGCGCACGATCGAGGCGCTCTGGCAAGGCATCTGGGCTTACATCAACCATTACAATATCGGCGTCATGACCGGCTGCGCCTCCTTCCATGGCATCGTGCCGGCCGCGCACGCCGAGGCGCTGACCTATCTCGCCCATCACTGCCGCACCGATTCCGCCTGGGATGTCCGGGCGGTGGCCGGCCGCTACTGCTCGATGGACCTGATGCCGATCGAGGCGGTGAACGCCAAGGCGGCGATCGCCGCCATGCCGCCGCTGGTCAAGGGCTATCTGCGCGTCGGCGCCCGCATCGGCGACGGCTGCGTCATCGACCACGAATTCTCGACTGTCGACGTCTTCGTCGTCATGCCGGTCAAGGAGATCGGCGCCCGCTACGTCAATTATTATGGCGGTGAAGGGCAGCGCTTCGCGGCGTGAATCAGTCAGTAGTGAGTAGTCATTGGTGAGCAGCAGCGCTCACACACTCACTACCCACTATTCCCTCCTCACTCTGGGTATGTCTTCCGGCCTCCGCCCCGGCCGGCTCTTATAGGCCGGAAACGACCAGCCGAATTTCAGCGCGCCACCACGCACGACGAATGCCGCCGCGAAGCCGAGCAGGCTCGATGCCAGCGCCGGCAGGCCGGCAAGATCGCCGAGCGTGAAGAGGGTGGCGCCGGCGAGAGCGGCCGTGACATAGATTTCCGGCCTCAGCAGCACCGAAGGCTCGCCCGCGAGCAGGTCGCGCAGGATGCCGCCGAAAGTCGCGGTCAGCACGCCCATGACGACCGACACGACCGGCGAACCGGTGATCGCCAGCCCCTTGGCGGCGCCCATCACGCAGAAGGCGGCAAGCCCGATCGCATCGAGCCAGAGCAGCAGCTTGTAACGGGATTCGAACCGGTGCGCGCTGAAGAAGACAAGCACCGCCACCACGGCGCAGATCAGCACATAGCCGCTGTTGGCCACCCAGAACACCGGCAGGTTGAGGATGACGTCGCGCAGCGTTCCGCCGCCGATGCCGGTGACGCTGGCCAGGAACAGGAAGCCGATGATATCGAGCTCTTTGCGCGAAGCCGCAAGCGCGCCCGTCGCCGCGAAGACGGCGACGCCGGCATAGTCGAGCAAGGCGATGGGATTCATGAGAGTAAGGGAGTAGGGCAGTAAGGGAATAGGGGAATAGGGAAGCTATTGAATACCACAGAACCGCGTGAATGCACGGTTTGGCTTTTTCCCTACTGCCTTACTGCCCTACTCCCTTACTCCCCTAATCACGCATCCTTCTCGGCCTGCTCGTTCACCGGCCCCGGCTCGACCGGCGCGGCGGCGGCGGCCTTCGGGCCGCCCTTCGACACGCCGACCATGGCCGGCCGCAGCACCCGCTCGCCGATCGAATATCCAGGCTGCACGACCTGGACGACCGTGCCGGCCGGGATCTCCGGATTGGGCACCTCGAACATCGCCTGGTGGAAGTTCGGATCGAACTTCTCGCCTTCCGGCGCCAGCTTCTTCACGCCATGGCGCTCCAGCGCCGAAAGCATGGCGCGCTCGGTGAGGTCGACGCCCTCGATCAGCGACTTGAAGCCGGCATCGCCCGCGGCCTTCGCCTCGGCCGGGATGGCATCCAGCGCACGGCGCAGATTGTCCGACACCGACAGCATGTCGCGCGCGAAATTCGCCACCGCGTAGCTGCGCGCGTCATGCACGTCGCGCGCGGTGCGCCGGCGCAGGTTTTCCATCTCCGCGGCAGTGCGCAGCGCGCGGTCCTTCAGTTCCTCGTTTTCCTTCAGCAGTCGTACAAGCGCTTCATAGTCGCCGTCGACGCCGCCTTGCGCACGTTCGCCGGAAGCCTCTGCGGCTTCAATGTCGTCTGGCGCGCGTTCGTCTTTTGCCTGGTCGCTCATCGCCGTTTCCCATCATTTCGATTGGTCTGGATTTGCGCCCGATATCGAGGTTTGAGGGCCAAAAATCAAGGGGCAAGCGCCAGCCGCGGCTCTCGGCATTCATTCCAGATTAATTCAAATTTTACCGTATCGACTGGCTTCGGTTGCCATCACGGGCTCGTGCGGGAACCATTGCCGGGCTGCGGGAGTTTCGAAGCCGACACAGGATTTTGGGACGATGAACGGCAAGAACGGCGACAAGCGAGGCGAAATCGCCGCCGACCTCAGGCGGCAGCTGGGCAGCGAGGCGACGCAGCGCTTCCTCCGCGCGATGCCGGCGTTCCGCCTGGAAACCGACATGCCGAAGCATTTCAGGGAACTGCTGGATCGCCTGGACAGGGCAGATGCCAAGCCGGCCGGGGGCGAGCGGCGGTAGCCGCGCGCCGCCTGTTTCAACCGGCAATCACCGGGGCTCAAAGGCGCGGCAGGCTCCGCTCAGGCCGCCTTGCGCTCATCGCGCATCAGCGCCTTGCCGTCGCGGATTTCGGTCCCGAGCACCTTCAGGCATTCCCGCATGAAAGCTGCGAGGCCTGGCCAGCCCTTGGCTGAGACCAGATTGCCGTCGACATGCGCGCCGGTCGGCGGCACATCGATATAGATGCCGCCGGCAAGCGTCACTTCCGGTTCGCAATAATGCAGCGCCGCGACTTCGCGGCCGCGCACCACGCCATCGACCGCGATCAGGATCTGCACGCCATGGCAGATGGTGAAGATCGGCTTGCCGGTTTCATGGAAATGCCGGACCAGCGCCTGCACCCGCTTGTCGATGCGGATATATTCCGGCCCGCGCCCGCCGGCGGCATAGACCGCGTCGTAGTCGGCCGGGTTCACCTCGGCAAAGGTCTTGTTGAGGATGTAGTCGTGCCCAAGCTTTTCGGTATAGGTCTGGTGGCCCTCGAAATCATGCAGCGAGGTCTTCAGCACATCGCCGGCCTTCTTGTCGGGGCACACGACATGGACGGTGTGGCCGACCGCATGCATGGCCTGCTCGAAGACGAAGATCTCGTATTCCTCGCTGAATTCGCCAACGAGCATCAGTATTTTCTTGCCTGCCATGCCTTCCTCCCTTTGTCGGCTATTTATTTCGAGACGTGAAATAATAAGCCTATCCTAAGGGCAAGCGGCCGGAAGGGGAAGTGCAAATCGCCAAATTGGTCTGACCAGATTGAGTCCATTTTGCGAGAGATGCAGCAACGACGCCGACGCCCTCGCTAAAGTGGAAACCCTGGTCCGACCAAATGACGAGAGATCAGGCTGCAACCCGGATCATATCCGCCGCCTTCTCGGCAACCATGATCGTCGGCGCGTTGGTGTTGCCGCCGATCAAGGTCGGCATCACCGAGGCATCGACCACGCGCAGGCCTTCCAGCCCGCGGACCTTGAGCTTCGGATCGACCACGGCCATGTCGTCGACGCCCATCTTGCAGGTGCCGGCCGGGTGATAGATCGTGTCGGCGCGCGCCTTGATATGCGCCATCAACTCGGCATCGCTGGACGCGCCGGCCGTGTAGATTTCCTTGTGGCGGTATTTCGCCAGCGCCGGCGCCTCCAATATCGCGCGCATCGTCCGCACCCCCTTGAGCAGCAGGTCGGCGTCGCGCCGATCCTCTAGGAAGCGCGGGTCGATGCGCGGCGGCGCAAGTGGGTCAGCGCTCATCAGCCCGACCTCGCCGCGCGAATGCGGCCGCAGCACACAGACATGGCAGGAAAAGCCGTAGCCCATATGCAGCTTGCGGCCATGGTCGTCGACGATAGCGATGCAGAAATGGAGCTGCAGGTCCGGCCGCTCGATCGCTGGATCGGATTTGAGGAAGGCGCCGGCCTCGGCATAGGGCGTGGCGATCATGCCGCCACCGTCCCGGCGCCAGCGCAGCATATGCCTGAGCAGCGCCGGCAGGCCGGCGAGGCCGATGCCCATCAAGTCCGTCTGCCGCGACTTCCAGGCCAGGATGAAATCGAGATGGTCCTGCAGGTTCTTGCCGACCCCGGGCAATTCATGCGCGACCGGGATGCCATGTGCCGCCAACTCGACCGCCGGGCCGATGCCCGACAGAAGCAAGAGCTGCGGCGAGCCGAACGTGCCGCCGCACAGGATGACTTCGCGCTTCGCCTCCGCCACCGCTTCCGTCTTTCCGGCGCGATAGCGCACCCCGGTGGCGCGCTTGCCGTCCAGAACGACCTTCGTCACCTGCGCGCCGGTGACGACGGTGAGGTTCTTCCGATCCATCGCCGGATGCAGATAGGCGGCGGCCGCCGAGCAGCGCTCGCCATTGCGCCGCTCGCCCCAGAACTGCGTCACCTGATAGAGCCCCGCCCCTTCCTGCTCCGGCCCGTTGAAGTCGTCGTTCAGCCTGATCTGGTTTTCGCCGCAGGCTTCGACGAAGGCCCTGGAAATCGGCCGCGGCTCCTGTTGCTCGCCGACCCGGAGCGGCCCCTCGCCGCCATGCAGCCCATCTGCGCCGCGCTGGTTGCCCTCGGCGCGCCGGAAATAGGGCAGCACCTCGTCAAACGACCAGCCGTCGCAGCCGAGCTCGGCCCATTCGTCATAGTCGCGGCGGTGGCCGCGCGTATAGAGCATGGCGTTGATGGCGCTGGAACCGCCGAGCGCCTTGCCGCGCGGCTGAAAGCCCTTGCGGCCGTCGAGGCCTTGCTGCGGCACCGTCTCGAAGGCCCAATTGTTGATCTTCGGCCGTCCGGGCAAAAGCGCGATGATGCCCGCCGGCGCACGGATCAGCAGATCCTTGCCGCTGCCGCCGGCCTCGATCAGGCAGACCGTCTTCGATGGATCCTCGGAAAGCCTTGCGGCAAGCGTCGAGCCGGCGGAGCCGCCGCCGGCAATCACATAGTCGTAGCGCATCCTCTCCTCCCGGCGGATATTTCCGTCCGTTTCCTTGAGAGAATGCCTGCGGAAGCGCCTTGTAAAGATGCCGCTGCGTCAGCCGGGCCTTTTGCGGCGCCAGGAATATTTCGGCCCCTTTGGTTCCTGCTCAACGGCCGGCTGGTAATAGACCGGCAGGCCGCCGGTGCGGCCTTCCTCCAGCCGCTTCAACAGCACCGGGTTGGAGACCTCGAACTCGTCGAAGCCGAGCCGCAGCATATGCGGCAGCTGGTCGACCAGCACCTGGCCGGTGGCGCGCACCGGACCCTCGAAATGGTGGCGGGCGCGCAGCAATTCGCCCTTGGAGAAGGAGCGGCCGTCATTGAAGGCCGGGAACGCCAGCGCCACCAGCGACAACTGGTCGAGCAGGCCGACGATCTTGTCGAGCTCGTCGCCCGGCTGCAGCAGCACGCCAAGGCGCTCGCGCGCCGACTTGCGGACCTCCTCGTCCAGCCCGAGGAAGACCTGCAGCGGCACGATGAAACGGCCATTGCCGGCAAGCGCCTCGGCGCTTTCGGCATGGGTCCACTCGTCTTCGCGAAAACCGTCCGGGGTCCAGAGGCGGGTCCCCGCTGTCGTCGTTCCAGTCATCAAAAATCCCAAGGTCCAAAAAATCGAAAGGCTATGTCGAGAGTCAGGTCAGGCCGAGGCGAGAACGGTGGCTTCCGAGAACCGGAGCGGAGCGTACTTGAAGTACGTGAGCACCGGAAGCGCAGGAAGCCGCCGTTCGCAGGCCGGCCTCACCTGACTATCGGCATAGCCTAAAGTGAGGCGTCGGTCAGCGATTTCTCCAAGCCCGACAAGTGAATGCCGCACTCGGTCTTGGCGTGACCTGCCCAGCGGCCGCTGCGCGCATCCTCGCCCGGCTGCACCGGCTGCGTGCAGGGGAAGCAGCCGATCGATAGATAACCATAGGCAACCAGCGGATTTTCGCGCAGCGCGTGCGCGCGCATATAGTCGGCCTGGTCCGAAGTCGTCCAATGCGCCAGCGGATTGATGCGGATGCGCGAGCCGACCGCTTCGAAGACCGGCAGTGCGGACCGTGTCGAGGCCTGGAAGCGCTTGCGCCCGGTGAACCAGGCGCGGAACGGCTCGACGCCGCGCGCCAGCGGTTCGACCTTGCGCAAATTGCAGCAGGAATCCGTATCGGTCTCATGCAGCCTGCCGGTCGGATCGACGCGTTCGAGCGCCGCCTCTTCCGGCTTGATCACCCTTATGTCGGTCAGGCCGAAATCGGCGACCAGCGCGTCGCGATAGCCGAGCGTCTCCTCGAAATGTTTGCCGGTATCGAGGAAGATCACCGGCAGCGAGCGGTCGACCTCGGCGATCATGTGCAGCAGCACCGCCGAATCCGCACCGAAGGACGACACGGCGGCGATCTCGCCGCGGAACAGGTCGCGCGCCGCGCGTTCGATGATCTCGATCGGCTTCAGATGGCCGTGCAGCGCGTCGAGCCCGACCGCCTCGGCGGCGACGCCGGCCTCGACATCGACGACCCGATCAAGCGGCCTTGGTTTCGCCAGCATAGAGCGCCTCCTTGAACGGCGCGGGACCGACACGGCGGTAGGCGTCGATAAATCGTTCACTGGGATTGAGCCGAAGGCCGAGATAGGTATCGACGATCTGCTCGATGGCATCGGTGATCTCCTCCGAGGAAAAGCCGCGGCCGATGATCTCGCCCACGGAAGTGTTCTCGTCGGCCGAGCCGCCGAGCGTCACCTGATAGAGCTCGGAGCCTTTCTTCTCGACGCCGAGAATGCCGATATGGCCGACATGGTGGTGGCCGCAGGCATTGATGCAGCCGGAAATCTTCAGCTTTAGCTCGCCGATCTCGCGCTGCCGCTCCAGCGAGGCGAAGCGTTGCGAGATTTCCTGCGCGATCGGGATCGAGCGCGCGGTGGCCAGCGCGCAATAGTCGAGCCCCGGGCAGGAAATGATGTCGCTGATCAGGTTCGAGTTGGCCGTTGCCAGCCCGATCTCGACCAGCGCGTCATAGACCGCCTTCAAATCGGCGCGCGCCACATGTGGCAGGATCAGGTTCTGCTCATGGCTGACGCGCAGCTCGTCGAAGGCGTATTTCTCGGCGATGTCGGCGACCGCTTCCATCTGGCTGTCGGTGGCGTCGCCCGGCACCTCGCCGATGCCCTTCAGCGAAATCGTCACCGCCGCATAGTCGGGGTGGCGATGCGTCACGACATTCTGGTCGAGCCATTGCGAGAAGTTCTTGGAATCGAGCCGCGCCTGCTTCAAGAGATCGTCGCCTTCCGGCCGGTTCGCCAGCGTCGGCGGCGCGAAATAGGCGTTGATCGCCTCGATGTCGGCCTCCGGCAGCTTCAGCTCGGCGTCTTTCAATTCCTGCCATTCGGCCTCGATCTGGCGCGTGATCTCCTCCACACCGGTCTCGTGCACCAGGATCTTGATGCGCGCCTTGTACTTGTTGTCGCGGCGGCCATAGAGGTTGTAAACGCGCAGGATCGCCGTGCAGTAGGACAGAAGATCGGCTTCCGGCAGGAAGTCGCGGATCTTCCTCGCCACCATCGGCGTGCGGCCCTGGCCGCCGCCTACATAGACGGCGAAACCAAGCTCGCCGGCCGCGTTCTTCTTCAGGTGCAGGCCGATGTCATGCGTCTGGATGGCGGCGCGGTCGCGCTCGGCGCCCGTCACAGCGATCTTGAATTTGCGCGGCAGGAACGAGAATTCCGGATGCACCGACGACCATTGCCGCAGGATCTCGGCATAGGGCCGCGGATCGGCGACCTCGTCGGCGGCGGCTCCCGCGAAATGATCGGCGGTGACGTTGCGGATGCAGTTGCCGCTGGTCTGGATGGCGTGCATCTCGACGCTGGCCAGATCGGCAAGGATCGCTGGAATGTCCGACAGCGCCGGCCAGTTGAACTGGATGTTCTGGCGCGTGGTGAAGTGGCCGTAGCCCTTGTCGTATTTGCGCGCGATGTGGCCGAGCATACGCATCTGCTTGCTGTTCAGCGTGCCGTAGGGCACGGCGATGCGTAGCATATAGGCGTGCAACTGCAGATAGACGCCGTTCATCAGCCTGAGCGGCCGGAACTGGTCCTCGGTGATGTCGCCGGACAGCCGGCGCTCGACCTGGTCGGTGAACTCGGCGACCCGGGCCTGAACGAAATCGTGGTCGAACTCGTCGTAACGGTACATGCTTCGTCTTTCAGGGCGCGTCCGCCCGCTCTGTCTAAGTTCTTTGTTGGAGCATGATCTTATCCGAAAACCGGCTCCCACTTTTCGGGATCATGCTCTGAAACTCTACGCCCCGATGGCTTCCGGGCTTGCCTGCTTGCCGAGATCGGTGCGGATGGTCGGGCCCGCGGCGCGGATCTTTTCGCGCAGCCGCACCGGCTCTACCAAGCCGTCCACCATTTCGACGTCGATCAGGTTGACGTCGACCACCTCATTGTTGGCGTAGGCCGCGGCGCCGATCGCCTCGAGCCGGTCCTCCGCCGCCTTGTCATGCGCGAGATCGGCATGGCCGACCGTCTCCGCCCAGCCGCCATCGGCGTACCAGACGGCGATGCCGTCGGAGAGCCTGTTCGCGGTCAGAACCTTCATGGACAAACTCCTTCGGCGACGGCTGCAGCCGCGCCTTCATGCTTATGTGCCGCGAGCGGCTCGGATTGTTCAAAGTTGGCGCCGGCGACCGCGTCGCCGATGATGGTCATCACCGGCCCAGTGAGATCGGCGCGCGCTTCAAGCGATGGCAGGTCGGCCAGCGTGCCGTGAAAACGGCGGCGCTCGCCGAGGCTGGCATTCTCGACCACGGCGACGGCCGTATCGGGCGACAGCCCGGCTTCGATCAGCCGGCCAGCAACTTCGGCCGCGACCGAGCGGCCCATATAGACGGCGACAGTCGCCCCAGAGATGGCGAGCTTCGCCCAATCCGGAAGCGAATTGCCCTTGAGATCGTGACCGGTGGTGAACACCATCGAGGACGAGACGCCGCGCAGCGTCAGCGGCAATTCGAAATCGGCAGCCGCGGCGAAAGCGGCGGTGACGCCCGGAACCACTTCATAGGCGATGCCGGCCTCCCGCAGCGCCGCCATTTCCTCGCCGGCGCGGCCGAACACCAGCGGATCGCCCGACTTCAAACGTACTACGCGCCTGCCGGCGCAGCCGAGCGCAACGAGCAGCGCGTTGATCTCTTCCTGGCTCTTCGAATGGCAACCCTTGCGCTTGCCGACCGGCAGGCGTTCGGCGTCGCGGCGGCCCATGGCGACGATGCCTTCAGGCACCAGCGCGTCATAAACGATGGCGTCGGCTTCCATCAGCAGGCGGTGCGCCCGCAGCGTCAGAAGGTCTTCCGCGCCCGGACCAGCGCCGACCAGCGCGATGTGGCCCTCCGCCGGCGCATCGGACACGAGCAGGTCGAACGCCGCTTCCTGCGCCTTGGCCAATTCGCCGGCCTCGACGGCCTTCGCCGGCGTGCCGGCGAAAAAATCGCTCCAGAAACGGCGGCGGCGGTTGCCCTTCGGCAGCCGCTCGGCGGCGGCGCGGAACGAAGCGGCCAGAGCCGCCAGCCGGCCGAGCGAAGGCGACAGCATACGATCGATGCGACTGCGCAGCATCTGCGCCAGCACCGGCCCGGCGCCTTCGGTGCCGATGGCGATGACGACAGGCGCGCGGTTGACCAGCGCCGGCGTGAAGAAATCGCAAAGCTCGGGACGGTCGACGGCATTGACCGGAATGCCGAACTGGCGCGCATCCTCGGCGACGCGGCGGTCGAGCGCCTCGTCGCCGCTGGCGGCAAACACCAGGGCCGCGCCTTGGAGATGCGCGGCATCATAGGCGGCGTCGACATGCTCGGCACCGACGGCAGCGATGAATTTCAGAAGCTCGGGATCGGCATCGCCCGCGACGATGCGCAGCACGGCGCTCGACTGCGAAAGCAGCCTTGCCTTGGCCAGCGCTTCCTCGCCATTGCCGACAATGGCCACGGCTTCGCCGTCGACCCGCATGAAGACGGGAAAGGCGTTGAGCTTGGCATTGGCTGGCGACATGGCGATGAGCAATAGTGGAACAGTCTGGCAGTTTTATGCGGTCGCGGCAAAAACCAGAAGGCACGCACTCGCGCGTCCCTTGGGGCGAGGCAATCGCTTTTTCGCAGCCGCGAAGGGCAGGAGAAAAAAATTCTACTTTGAGAGCGAAGCGGTTAGGGCAGCGTGGGAAACGGCCTTGATCCGGCATAATTTTTAGCGCCTGGCACGAAAAGCCGCAAAACAGTTTTTTCTAAATTCTACTAAGTTAGTAGATTAAAGCCGACCTTGCCGGATCGAACGCCTGTCCACGGCGGCGCGATGCCGATTTCGCACGGCGCAAGCTGCTTCGGTGTCGATTTCTGCCAGGCGGTGGTTGCATCATCGCCGCTCCGTCCACCATATTGCCGAAGGCGGCTGCCTTCGGCCGGCGCCCATCCGACATCGTAATTTTCGAAAGGCGCTCCATAGACAATGCCGCATGACACGCCCCTCATCGCCACCATCGTCGCCGGCCTGGGGCTTGCATTCGTCTTCGGAGCTTTAGCCAACCGTTTCCGCATCCCGCCGCTGGTCGGCTATCTGGTGGCTGGCGTGCTTGTCGGCCCGAACACGCCGGGCTTCGTCGCCGATGCCGGCCTGGCCAACGAGCTGGCCGAAATCGGCGTCATCCTCTTGATGTTCGGCGTCGGCCTGCATTTTTCCCTGAAAGACCTTCTGTCGGTGCGGGCCATCGCCGTGCCGGGCGCGATCGTGCAGATCGGCTTCGCCACGTTGCTCGGCGTTGGTCTCGCCTGGACACTTGGCTGGTCGCTCGGCGCCGGCCTGGTCTTCGGCCTGGCGCTCTCCGTTGCTTCGACCGTCGTGCTGCTGCGCGCGCTGCAGGAACGGCGGCTGATCGAGACCGAACGCGGCCGCATTGCCGTCGGCTGGCTGATCGTCGAGGATCTCGCCATGGTGCTGGCGCTGGTGCTGCTTCCCGCGCTGGCCGGCGTGCTCGGCGGCCAGCCGCCGGCCGACGACCATGCCAGCCTGCTGTCGCTGCCGGCTAGCTACGGCATATGGGGCGTGGTCGGCATCACGCTGGCCAAGGTAGCCGCCTTCGTCGTCGTCATGCTGGTCGTCGGCCGCAGGGTTATCCCCTGGATCCTCCACTATGTCGCGCATACCGGCTCGCGCGAGTTGTTCCGGCTCTCGGTGCTGGCGATTGCGCTCGGCGTCGCCTTCGGCGCAGCAAAACTGTTCGGCGTGTCGCTGGCGCTCGGCGCTTTCTTCGCCGGCATGATCATGAGCGAGTCCGAACTCAGCCACCGCGCGGCCGAAGAATCGCTGCCGCTGCGCGACGCCTTCTCGGTATTGTTCTTCGTCTCGGTCGGCATGCTGTTCGATCCATTCAGCCTGTTCAGCAATGGCCTGCCGATCCTGGCCACGCTCGCCATCATCGTCATCGGCAAGTCGATCGCCGCCTTCGTCATCGTCATCGTCTTCCGCTATCCGATCGCGACGGCGCTGATGATCTCGGCAAGTTTGGCCCAGATCGGCGAATTCTCCTTCATCCTGGCCGAACTCGGTGTCGGTTTGAAACTCTTGCCGGAGCAGGGCCGTGACCTGATCCTGGCCGGCGCGATTCTCTCGATCCTGCTGAACCCGCTGATGTTTTTGGTCATCGACTGGATGAAGCCGTGGCTGGAAAAACGCGCCGGCAAGGATGCCGCGCCGACGCCGGAGCAGAAGCCGCTCGGTCCGGCCACCGAACCCGGCCAGGTCGCTTCGGTAGCGGCGCCCCCGGCGGAGAAAGACGACGGCCCGCCTCCGAAGACCGCGCTGAGCGGCCATTCCATCCTGATCGGCTATGGCCGCGTCGGCAGCCTCGTGGGTGCAGCGCTGAAAGAGGCTGCCCTGCCCTTCCTGGTCATCGAGGACGCCGACAAGACGCTGGCGAAGCTGAAGAGCGACGGCGTCGAGACGGTCGCCGGCAACGCCGCCAATGCCGAAGTCTTCGCGGCCGCCAATCCGGAAGGCGCGAAGCGGCTGATCCTCGCCATCCCCAACGCTTTCGAGGCCGGCCAGATCGTGCTGCGCGCCCGCGCGGCCAACCCCGCGATCAACGTGGTCGCCCGCGCCCATTCCGATGCCGAGGTCGAGCATCTGAAAGGCCTCGGCGCCGACGCTGTCATCATGGGCGAGCGCGAGATCGCGCGCGGCATCGTCGAGGTGGTGACCGGCAAGGCAGCCATTCCGATCGAGCAGCCTATCGAGATCAACCCGCAGCCCGCCTGACCGACATTACGCCGCGAAGGCGGAACCGCCGTGCTGCGCGATATCGCTGAGATATTTCGCCGGCGGCTTGCCCAGCGCCTTCTTGAACATGGTGATGAAGGCGGTGACGGATTCATAGCCGAGATCGCCCGAGACCTGCTGCACGCTGGCGCCCGCGGCCAGCTCGCGCAGCGCCACGATCAAATGCAGTTGCTGGCGCCAGCGCCCGAAGCTCAAGCCCGTCTCCTTCACCACGAGGCGCGCGAGGCTGCTCTCGCTGAGCGCCACGCGGTTCGCCCACTCAGCCAGCGTGCTGCGATCGGCGGGATCCTCAGCCAGCGCCTCGGCGATGCGTCTCAGCCGCGGCTCGGCCGAAATCGGCAGATGCAGTTGCTGCACCGGCATGAGCGGCAGCTCGGCGAGCAGGACCTTGCCGAGGAACTCGCCTCTAGCATCGTCCGGCGCGCAATCCGCCAGTTCGATGATCAGCTCGCGCAGCAGCGGCGAGATCGACAGCGTGCGGCAGCGGTCCGGCATTTCGGCCGCGCCCGGCTCGACATAGACGAAGAAAATCCGCGCGTTTGCCGTCGCGATGTTGCTGTGTTCCATGCGGCTCGGCACCCAGACCCCGCAATGCGGCGGTACCATCCACAGCCCGCCGGGAACGCGGCAGGTGACGCCGCCGCCGAGCGCGAAGACGAGCTGCCCCTTGCGATGCCAATGCATCGGCACCTCGGCCTTGGTCTCTGTCACGTCGACGCCGACGGCGATCGCCGGCGCTGTCACATCGTCGACGTCGAAGTTCAACCAGGGCCAGCGGAGCGGCTGTCTCATGCTTGACTGCTTTTAGCGATCATTTGGCATTATATCTAAATTCTTCAACTGAGGAAGTCGATAGGATCTTGCCGCTATCGTCGCGATCGGTCGCGGCGTCGAAACCTCAAAGGTGGCTTCATGCTCGCGCTTGCCATTTCGTCCGACAGCCCGAACCGGCTCAAGCTCACCGAGATCGACGAGCCAAACTGCAATGCAAATGAAGCATTGGTAACAATTCATGCAACGTCGTTGAATCGTGGTGAGCTGCGTCTTCTCGCCATCCGTCCCGACGGCTGGATCCCCGGCCAGGACATCGTCGGCTTCGTGGAACGGGCAGCGGCCGATGGCTCCGGGCCGGCCGCCGGCGCCCGGGTCGTGGCTCTGGTCGACGAGGCCGGCTGGGCCGAACGCGTCGCCGTGCCGACCGACCGGCTTGCCGTTATGCCGGACGCGGTCGGCTTCGTCTCGGCGGCAACGCTGCCGGTCGCCGGCACGACGGCGCTGAGGACGTTGCGCCATGGCGGTGACCTCGCCGGTCAGCGGGTGCTGATCACCGGCGCCAGCGGCGCCGTCGGCCGCTTCCAGATCCAGATCGCCCGCGCGCAGGGCGCTTCGGTCACTGCGGTCGCCGCCGCCAGGCATGCCGAGGATCTCAGTCAACTCGGAGCCGAGCAGGTCGTCGGAGCGATCGAGGAAGCCGGGGGACTGTTTGCGCTGATCACGGAATCCGTCGGCGGGACAAGCCTCGCGCACGCCATCGAGCGCGTCGCGCCGGGCGGCACCATCGTCATGTTCGGTTCGAGCAGCGGCGAGCCGACGCCGGTCTCCTTTCGCCAGTTCGTTCCGGGTCACGAAGGCGCGAGGCTGCAGACCTTCGCCTACTACACCTCCGGCCCGGCCATCGGCGCCGATATCGCCCGGCTGCTTGGCCTGGCCGCAGCCCGCCGGCTGGAAACCCGCGTCGCCTTGACCGTGCCGTGGACAGACATCGGCCAGGCCCTGGATGCGCTGAGACAGCGCAGCTTCAGCGGCAAGGCCGTTCTCACCATAGCCAATTAGGCGGCCGTTTCGGCCAACGCCCTTGTTCGAGCCAAGAACAGTTCAGGAGCATTGCAATGACGATAAGAGAAGCCGTTAGGACGTCGAGCGGCCAGGGGCTGATCCTGGTCGGTATATTGCTGATCGCCTCGGCGTTGCGAGCGCCCATCACCGGCGTTGCGCCGATGCTTGGCATGATCCGTGAAACTACCGGCATCAGCGCCGCCGAGGCGGGCGTGCTGACCACCCTGCCCTTGTTGGCATTCGCGGCGATTTCGCCCTTCGCGGCCCACCTGGCGCGCCGATATGGCATCGAGAAATCACTGTTCGGCGCGATGCTCGTCGTCGCGACCGGAATCGCCTTGCGCTCGACCGGCTCCATTTCGGCGCTGTTCCTTGGCACTGCCACGCTCGGGGCGGGGATCGCTGTCGCCAACGTCCTGCTCCCCAGCCTGCTGAAGCGTGACTTTCCGACTCGGATCGCCACATTGACCGGCGCCTATGCTATCACCTCGGGACTGGCGCAAGCGCTTGCATCGGCGGCGGCGATCCCGATCGCCCGGCTGCCCGGCTCGGACTGGCACCTCTCGCTTGCCTCGACATTGGTCTTCCCGGCGGCGGCGCTGATTGCCTGGCTTCCGCAACTGCGCTCGCAGTCCGCGCCAACCGAGCAAAACGCCACTTCCACGGCCGAGCGCACCCCTGTCTGGCGCTCGTTGCTGGCTTGGCAAGTGACAGGCTTTCTCGGCCTGACCTCGCTGGTTTTCTATATCGTCGTCGGATGGCTGCCTGCCATTTTGGCGCAGGCGGGCTATTCGGCTGCGACGTCAGGTTCCCTGCACGGGCTGTCTCAATTGGCGACTGCCATTGCCGGTCTGGTCATTGGCGCGGTGGTGCGGCGGATGAAGGATCAGAGGGCTCTCGCCATCGGCATGTCGCTCATCACATGCCTGTCGCTGCTCGGCCTATGGCAGTTTCCAGTCCTGGCAGCGCTCTGGGTGCTGCTGTTCGGCTTCGGCGCGGGTGCCGCCTTCATCCTCGGCCTGTCTTTCGTCAGCCTGAGGGCATCGCACAGCGGTCAGGCGGCGGCGCTGTCCGGAATGGCGCAATGCCTCGGCTATTCCCTGGCCGCTGCCGGCCCGCCTCTTGCCGGCCTTGCCCACGATGCCACCGGCAATTGGAACGTCGCACTGGGACTTTGCGCCCTTGCGACCTTGCTGATGGCAGTTCTCGGGGGGCTTGCCGGGCGGGCAAGGACGCTTTGACCTTGCCGATTAAACGTGCTGGCCGCCATTGATGTGGATTTCCGAGCCGGTCACGTATGACGACTGGCCGGAGCACAGGAAGTAGATGATGTCGGCCACTTCCGGGGTGGCGCCGAGGCGGCGCAACGGAATCGTCTCGACGATCTTGTCGGTGCCGGGCGACAGGATCGCCGTGTCGATCTCGCCCGGCGCAATGGCGTTGACGCGGATACCGTGTGGACCGAAATCATGCGCCATCTCGCGCGTCAGCGAACCGAGCGCCGCCTTCGACGTCGCATAGGCCGTGCCGGCGAAGGGATGCACCCTGGTGCCGGCGATCGAGGTGACGTTGACGATCGAACCCTTGGCCGCCGCCAGCTCCTTGAACAGACCCCGCGCGAGCATGATCGGCGCGAAGAAATTGACCTGGAACACGTCGCGCCAGACATGCATCGGCGTCTCGATCGAGTTCATCCGGCTGCCGTCTTTCAGCTTCGGCGAGATGCCGGCATTGTTGACCAGCGCATTGAGCTGGCCGCCATGCGCCTCCAGCCGGTGACGGATTTCCGACACGGCAATGCCGACATCCTCCTGGTCGGCGAGATCGACCTTGATGTGGTCTTCCGGGCCGGCCGGCCACGGGCAATCCTCGGCAAAGGCCTGGCGCGAGCAGGTGATGACGCGCCAGCCTTCGCGCGAAAAGCGCTTCACCGTCGCATGGCCGATGCCCCGGCTGGCGCCGGTGAGCACGATGGTTTTTCTGCTGTCGGTCTCGGCCATGTCGCGGGTCTCCGGCCGGACATGTAGCCGAAGGCGCCTTCTGTGGCGAGAGGCGAAGTGCCGCTCTAACCGCCGCCCAGTATATCGAGGATCGAGGTCTGGCGCTTCTTGGTCGGGCCGCCGACGTCCCCAGGCGGCACGGGATGCTTGATCGAGGCGGTCGATCCGCTGTCGCTCGGCATGTCGAAGCCGCCGGCATCGACGGTCTCGGCCGGCTGCGCCTGCCGCGCCGGAGCCTGCCGTACGGGCGCGGGAGCCTGGGCAACGGGCTGCGACTGGCCGACCGCCGCGGGCGGCGCCGGCGCCGGCGAGGCATCCACCGTCGGGATCTCGTCCGGCACGATCGTATCGGACGGCGTCGACTTCCAGGTGCCGGGCAGCGGCCGGACCGGCACGCCTTCATGCGCCGCCACCATGAATTCGTGCCAGGCCTGCGCCGGCAAGGCGCCGCCGGTGACCTTCTTCATCGGGCTGCCGTCGTCATTGCCGAACCACACGCCGGTGGTGAGATTGGCGGTGTAGCCGACGAACCAGGCGTCGCGCGAATTCTGGCTGGTGCCGGTCTTGCCGGCCGAGGGCCAATTGAACGCCGCCTTCTTGGCAGTGCCGATCTCGACGGTGCCGGTCATCATCGAATTCATCATGCCGACGATGTCGGCCTTGATGACGCGCGGCGCGCTGCCGGTGCTGCCCTCATAGAGCACCTTGCCGGCGGAGTTGGTGATGCGTTGGATGAAATGGATGTCCGGCTTGTAGCCGCCATTGGCGAAGGGCACATAGGCCGAGGTCAGTTCCAGCGGGGTCACTTCCGAAGTGCCGAGCGCGATCGAGGTGTTGGCCTGCAGATCCGACTGGATGCCCATGCGATGCGCGGCTTCCACCACGGCGTCGGGCCCGACCTCCATGGTGAGCTGCGCCGCCACCGAGTTCAGTGACTTGGCAAGCGCCGTCGCCAGCGTGACCTTGCCGTAATATTTGCCGCCGTAATTGTCGGGCGTCCATTTGCCGATCTTGATCGGCGCGTCGTTGCGGATGCTGTCGGGCGTGCGGCCGGCTTCCAGCGCCGCCATATAGACGAAGGGTTTGAACGCCGAGCCCGGCTGCCGGCGCGCTTCCGAGGCACGATCGAACTGGCTGGTCGAATAGTCGTAGCCGCCGACCATGGCGCGCACCGCGCCGGAGTCGTCGATCGACACCAGCGCGCCTTGCGTGACGTTGAGCTTCTTGCCGCTCTCGTCGATCAGCCGGCGGATCGACTGTTCGGCGAGTTTCTGCAGATTGAGGTCGACGGTGGTGTTGATGACGATGTCGCCGCGCACGTCGCCGATCAGGTCGGGCAGCTCGTCCATCACCGTATCGGCGACGTAGTTTTCCGAGCCTGTCCAGTAGGACGGCGCGCGCGTCGCCGGCGCGCTCAGCGCCATCTTGTATTCCTTGTCGCCGATCTTGCCTTCGTCGCGCATGGCCGCCAGCACCAGCTGGGCGCGATCTTCCGCCGCCTTCGGGTCGCGCGCCGGCGAAAGCTTGGACGGCGCCTTGAGCAGGCCGGCGAGAAGGGCGGCCTCGGAAAGCGTGACGTCGCGCGCGCTCTTGCCGAAATAGCGCCGCGAAGCCGCCTCCACGCCATAGGCGCCAGAGCCGAAATAGACCCGGTTGAGGTACATTTCGAGGATCTGGTCCTTCGTGTGCTTATGCTCGAGCCAGAGCGCGAGCAGCACTTCCTGCACCTTGCGCTCCAGCGTGCGGTCCGGCGTCAGGAACAGGTTCTTCGCCAGCTGCTGCGTCAGCGTCGAACCGCCTTGCGAGAAATGCCCGCCGAGCAGATTCGTCACCATGGCGCGCGACAGCCCGATCGGGTCGACGCCGAAATGCGAATAGAAGCGGCGATCCTCGATGGCCACGACCGCTTCCGGAATATAGGGCGACATTTCATGCAGGCTGACGGCCTCGCCGCCCGACGCGCCGCGATTGGCGATCAGATTGCCGTCGACGTCGACGATCTTGATGTTGGGCGCGCGGTCGGGGACCGACCATGTCGTCGCCGCCGGCATCTTGGCGCCGTAATAGACGACGATGCCGGCCGCAGCGATGCCGCCCCAGATGCAGAGCACGAAGCACCAGTAGACAAGCCTTGTGGCAAGGCCGAGCAACCCGCGCCGGTTGCGGTCGCGCCCACGGCCGCGCGATTTCGCCTTGGCGGATTTGCCCTTGGAAGCGGATTTACGACTGCCCGGCACGACGCGATCCTCCTCGCTGACCGAAAAGCCATCGGAGGATTTCGCGCGCTGCGCGCCCTCGAAGCTCGGTTCGATGCGACTGTCTCTGCGGTTCGCCATGCGCTCTTGCTTGCCTGCCCCGGTGCCGATGGCGTTTGGGTTGAAGACTAGATGCGGCGGTTTAAAGGCGCGTTAAAGCAGGGTTTATGCAGCCTTCTGAAAACCCTTAGGATTTTCGGAATGTGCCGCCGCCCCCAGCATATCGGCATAAGCAGGGTGTCACCCCCGCGCATCCTCACAATAGCGCGACTTCCACCGCTGGCTGATCCGGCCCGCCGGCTTTGCGCAGCAGCGCGATAAGCTGCTCGCGCCTGTCGACCTGCGGCTTCCGCCAATGCGAGGCGTTGCCGGCATGCAGCCAGCCGTCGATGAACATGAAGTAGTCGTTGAATTCGTCCCGTCCGTCGCCGAAACGAAGCCATCTCTTCTCGGCAAAACGCACCTTCTCCGGCTCGCAGGAGCGGTAAAACTTCGGCCAGTTGCCGCCGCCAGAATCCATGTGGAAGCGGTAGCTCGGCGAAAAATCCAGCCGCCGCGGCGACACGCTGCCGTCGAAGAAGCAGAAGCCCGGCCACAGGAACCAGCCGCCCGGCGTTGGCGTGTCGGTCCGCTTCCTGCCGTAGAGGAGTTTGCCTTGCAGTTTCTCGCGGACGGAAAAGGCGCCGGTCGGAAAGATGTCGTGGTCGATGAAGCCGAACAGCAAGGGTCTGAAGGCCGCGACGAAATTCCTGGCGATCCAGTTCAGCGCCAGGCCGTGCGAGGCGCTGACATACATCTTGTTCCGGGGCAGACCGACGTAAGGAACTTCAAGCCGCCGGCAGAGGTCGCGGATCGCCTGCCTCGCCTCGTCGCGGCTGCTGTTGTCGAAGACGACATAGCCGTCGTTCTCGGCGAGGTGTCGCCGCACGAGATGGACCTGCCACTCGATCATGTCCGGACGGTTGAAGGCCACCGAAGCGACGATCGCCTTCGAGAAGGCTTTTTCCTTGCCGGATAGCATCGTCTCGCCGGCCGGCGAGCGCAGGAAGCGCACCATCCGCAGGCGATCGCGCAACCAGTGTTTGCGCTTCGGCGGCGGATTGAACCTCAGCCAGTCCTCGACGGTCAGGAGTTCGTCATGCCCCTCGGGCGGGATATCGTCGGGAATGATCACGGCCTAGACCTGCTCACAAACCCGCAGCCTTTGCCAGATAGGGCGCCAAGGCCAGCGCGTAAGTCGCCGTGAGATGGTGGTTGTCGCGCAGCACGACGATGTTGCCGACGACCGCCGGGCAAACGTCCTTGGCGCAGATCGCATCGTTGAGGTCGACGGCCGTCGCGCCCTGCACGCCTTGCGCCGCCAGCGCGGAGACGTTTTCCTGTTCGACCTCGGCGCGCGGATTGCTGCATTTGGCCGGATCGGTACCCAGGCAGGTGCGCGGGTCGAAACGGCTGAAGGGCGTGTTGCGGATGGCAATGACATGAACGCCCTGCCCGGCAAGCTCGGCCCAGACGCTGCGCAGCCCCTCGACCATGACATCCTGCGGAACGCTGGTGTAATTGCTCTGGCTGGTGAACACGAAATCCGGCTTCAGCCTGGCGATTTCGGCGATGACCTTCTCCCGCCATATCGCGCATTCCGGATAGGGCTTGCCTTCGTCTTGGACGGTGATCCGGGTCACCGGGCATGCAGCCTTGGTGAAGACGAAGAACTTCCACTTGCGGTCCTTGGCGATCTTGTCGAGCGCCGGAACCCATTGCGCCGCGTGGGAATCGCCCATGATCGCGATGGCCCTTGTTCCCTGCGGGTCGCCGAGCAGGCAGCCTTCGCCATTCGTGCTTCTCTGATCCCGATGGCAGTGCGTCTCGTAGATCACGGGCAGGTCTCTGCCGAGGCTGCTGAGCGGCGGCAGGAGCTTTACGCCCTCGGGAACGGCGGCATTCGCCAGCAAGGCGGCCGGCCCCGGATAATCCGGCGTCCCGATCAGGCCGATATCGATGGTTTGCCTCTGGATGGCGAACAGCAGCCCGCCGGCCATCGCCACGCACAGCCCCACCGCCATGGTGCCGTCGATCAGCGGCCGCCATTCCAGGCGCGAGCGCGAATGGCGGTAGGGTTCTTCAACGAAGCGGTAGGAGAGTTCCGAAACGGCGAGGGTGACGACGATCAGCAAAAGACCGTCGACAACGCCGATCGAGCCGCGCTGCGCGGTGTAGAAAATGATCAGCGGCCAATGCCACAGATAGATCGAATAGGAGCGGTCGCCGACATAGCGCAGCGCCGCGATGTCGAGGCCGCGGAACCAGCCGATGCGGATCGTCCCGGCCGCGATGATCAAGCCGGCGCCGAGCGTCGGCAGCAGCGCATTGTAGCCGGGAAAGGCGGTCGCGTTTGAAAACAAGATCGCCGACGCGACGACCGCAACCATGCCGAGGACAGCCACCGCCATCCGCGTTCGCTCGTTAGGCCGAAGCCGGTCGAGGGTCAGCGCCAAAAGTCCGCCGAGCGCCAGTTCCCAGATCCGCGTGTGGGTGACGAAATAGGCCCATGCCGGATCGGAGCGGGTGATCACGATTGATGCCGCGAGCGATGCCGCCAGGATCAGACTAAGCAAGGTGATGAGCATCCTTTGCGGCGACTGCCCGCGCCGCCTGGCCCACCAGAGCGCCGCCATCATCAGCAACGGCCAGACGATGTAGAACTGCTCCTCGATCGACAGCGACCAGAAATGCTGTACCGGGCTCGGCGCATCCTGGGCGCCGAGATAGTCCACCGCCTGATCGGCAAGCCGCCAGTTCTGCACATAAAGCGCGCTAGCCATCACCTGCTTGACGGTCTCTTCCCACCAGGCGTCGGAGACGAAAAGCAGCGTCCCAGCAAGTGTCACCACAAGCGTGACGATCGCCGCCGGCAACAGCCGGCGCACACGCCGCGTGTAGAAGCCGACAAGCGATATGCCGCCTTCGGCCAGCGCCATGCGCGCCAACAGGCCGGTGATGAGAAAGCCGGAGATGACGAAGAAGACATCGACGCCGACATAGCCGCCGGGGAGTGCTGTCGGCCAGATGTGGAAGATCACGACAAAGGCGACGGCGAGGCCGCGCAAACCCTGTATTTCCGGCCGAAATCCTCCAGCCGCCCTATCGTCCCGCGAAGCCAGTCTGCCCCCCTGCGGCGAGCGGCCCGTACCGGCCGCCCGCCGTCCTCAATTCTGCTGGATGGAAATACCCTTGTCGTCGATCTTCAGCTCGACGCCCTTTGGCCTGGTCTGCTCGCGATAGGCGTAGACCCCGAGCGCGATGAGCGCGACCACAAGCGCGCCGATGATCAGATAAAGCGTGTTTTGTCTCAATGAGCGGCCCCTTTTTTGCGAGCCCGCGCTCGCCGCAAATCTTTCAGATAGCCGATCGCTTACTGGTCGTCATCGTCGCCGGAGGCCGGCCGCCAGCTCGTCGCATCGACCTTCTTTTGCGTGTCGCTGTCGGTGTAGACCCACCAGCCGCCGTCGCGATACTGGCCGATGGATTCGTTGACCACGCCGTCGCCGTCCTTCCATAGGATCGTGACCTTGGAACCGTCCTTGGGCGCGCTCGCGATCGGTTTGCGTTCTGCCATCTCATTCCCTCCCACGTCTCGATCGGCTGGCGGAAACGTCCCGCTCGGCGCCCGGTTCCATCAGCTATGCGCGAAGATGTCTTCCTCGGCCCAGCCCATCAGGTCGAGCTTGGCCCGTGTTGGCAGGAAACGGAAGCAGGCCTCCGCTTCCTTGCTGCGGTTCTCGCGCGCCAGGCGGGTCGCCAGCACCTCGCGCAGGCGGTGCAGGTAAAGCACGTCGGAAGCGGCATATTCGAGCTGCTCGGGCGACAGCGTTTCCGCCGCCCAGTCCGACGATTGCTGCGCCTTGGACAGGCCGATGCCGAGCAATTCGTTGCACAGGTCCTTCAGCCCATGCCGGTCGGTATAGGTGCGGGTGAGCCGCGAGGCGATCTTGGTGCAGAACACCGGCTCGGCCATCACGCCGAAGGCATTGTAGAGCACCGCGATGTCGAAGCGGCCGTAGTGGAACAGCTTGGTGATGGAGCGGTTCTTGAGCAGGCTGACGAGGTTCGGCGCCTTCTTCTGTCCCGGCGCGATCTGGATGACGTCGGCGCTGCCGTCGCCGGGCGAGATCTGCACCACGCAGAGCCGGTCGCGATGCGGGTTGAGCCCCAGCGTTTCCGTGTCGATGGCCACCGCGCCGACATTGTAGCGCGACAGATCGGGCAGATCGTTCTTATGGAAACGGATATCGGCGGTCATTCTCTTCTCCGGATCGCGGTCTAACCCGTCCTTGCCGCGATCCATGGAAAAATCAACAGAAAGTTGAATTTCACGCCCCGCGTGAAACCCCGCCTAGCGGGTCAGCGCATCGAGAATGCGCGCCCAGGAACGCTGCCCCTTGTGGAAGGAGGTCAGCTCGTACTTCTCGTTCGGCGAATGGATGCGGTCGTCGTCGAGGCCGAAACCGACCAGCATCGATTCCATGCCGAGATAGGTCTGGAAATCGCCGACCACGGGAATGGAGCCGCCGCCGCCGGTGGTCACGGCCTGCTTTTCCCACTCATCGGACAGCGCATCCTTGGCCTTGGCCAGGAACGGCGAGTCGTAGGAAAGCTGGATCGCCGGCGAGCCGCCATGCGGGTGGAATTCGACCGAGCAGTCGCCCGGAATGCGCTCGCGCGCGAAGGCCTGGAAGGCGGCGCGGATCTTCTTCGGGTCCTGCTTGTGCACCAGCCGGAACGACACCTTGGCCGAGGCCTCGGCCGGGATCACCGTCTTGAAGCCCTTGCTGGTGTAGCCGCCGATGATGCCGTTGAATTCGGCCGTCGGCCGCGCCCAGGTCAGCTCGAGCACGGAACGGCCCTTCTCGCCGGCCGGAATGGAAAGGCCGACCGGCCCGAGGAAAGTCTGCGCAGTTTCGCCAAGCCCTTCCCAGGACTTCAGCACCTGCGAAGGCGTCTCCTCGACGCCGTCATAGAAGCCGGGGATGGTGATGCGGCCGTCGTTGTCGTGGATGTCGGCCAGGATCTTGGCGAGGATGCGGATCGGATTGGCGGCCGGACCGCCATAGAGGCCGGAATGCAGGTCGCGGTTCGCCGCCTTGACGGTGACCTCCTCGCCGACCAGGCCTCGCAGCGACACGCAGATCGACGGCGTCTCGCTGTTCCACATCGAGGTGTCGCAGACCAGCGCGAAATCGGCTTTCAACTCGCCGGCATTGGCTTCCAGGAACGGCTTCAGCGACGGCGAGCCGGATTCCTCCTCGCCCTCGAACAGGATGGTGACGCGGCATGGCAGATTGCCGTGCACCTGCTTCCACGCCCGGCAGGCCTCGACGAAGGTCATCAACTGCCCCTTGTCGTCGGCCGAGCCGCGGCCCGTGATCACCTTGCGTCCGGGCGCGACCTCCTTGATCGACGGCGCGAACGGATCGGTCTCCCAGAGCTCGATCGGGTCGACCGGCTGCACGTCGTAGTGGCCGTAGAACAGCACATGCGGCGAGCCTGCCGGCCCATCGTGATGCGCCACCACCATCGGATGTCCGGGCGTATCGCGCACACTCGCATCGAAGCCGATCAGCTTGAGCTCGGCGACTAGCCATTCGGCGCCCTTTCGGCAATCCGCGGCAAAGGCCGGGTCGGTGGAGATCGACTTGATGGCGAGAAGGCCGAACAGCCGGTCCAGGCTCTGGTCGAGATTCTGGTCGAGGCGGTCGAGGACGGGAGCGATTCTGGACATTGCGAGGCCTTTCGGGTTTTGCGGCAGACCCTAAAGGGCCGGGCCGAAAACGAAAAGCCGCGATCGTTGGACCAGGCACTACATGTCTCCCAAAAGCGTATGACGGTTTTGGGAAGGCGGCATGCATCGAAAGCAAAAGTCGGAAGGCAAAAAAAGACCGCCGTGGTGGAGGGGGAACCACGGCGGTCTTTACTCGAAACGTTGCGGCAGCCCGGAGAGGGGGGATAGGCTGCCGCAGTTGCCCGGAATAGGCGGGGGACGGGCCTTGGTCCGGACTTCGGCGAAAACTGCCGATGACGTGTATTTGGGTCTTTGAACGTGGCGATTCAAGGGCACGAGAATTACACTTTTGTAACATGGCCGTGAGTGCCCGAAACCGCGCCGGCAGCTTCTGTCAGGGGATTGCCGGAGTGAGCCGTTTGTTCAGCCTTTGGCATGGACCGCGAAGCTTGGCCGCGCTATCCCTGCCGGCATGAAAAAAGGCGATCATCTCTTCCTTGTCGACGGCTCCGGCTACATTTTCCGCGCCTATCACGCGCTGCCGCCGCTCAACCGCAAATCCGACGGCCTGCCGACCAACGCCGTGCTCGGCTTCTGCAACATGGTGTGGAAGCTGATGCAGGATGCCCGCAACACCAATGTAGGCGTGGTGCCGACACATTTCGCCGTCATCTTCGATTATTCGTCGAAGACCTTCCGCAGCGATCTCTATCCCGAATACAAGGCCAACCGCTCGGCGCCGCCGGAGGACCTGATCCCGCAATTCGGCCTGATCCGCCAGGCGACGGTCGCCTTCAACCTGCCCTGCATCGAGATGGAAGGGTTCGAGGCCGACGACATCATCGCGACCTACGCCCGGCTCGCCAGCGAGGCGGGCGCCGACACCACCATCATCTCCTCCGACAAGGACCTGATGCAATTGGTCGGCCCGACGGTCGGTATGTACGACCCGATGAAGGACCGCCAGATCGGCATCCCCGAAGTGATCGAAAAATGGGGCGTGCCGCCGGAAAAGATGATCGACCTGCAGGCGCTGACCGGCGACTCGGTAGACAATGTGCCGGGCGTTCCCGGCATCGGCCCGAAGACGGCGGCGCAACTCCTCGAACAGTTCGGCGACCTCGATGGATTGCTGGCGCGCGCCTCCGAGATCAAGCAGGACAAGCGCCGCGAAACCATCATCGCCAATGCCGACAAGGCGCGCATTTCGCGCGAGTTGGTGACGCTGAAGAACGACGTGCCTATGCAGGAAGGCCTGGACGATCTGGTGTTGCATGACCCGGACGGCCCGAAGCTGATCGGCTTCCTCAAGACCATGGAATTCACCACGCTGACGCGGCGCGTCGCCGAGGCGACCGCGACCGAAATCGGCGATGTGCAGGCTTCCGCCGTTACCGTCGAGCGCGCAGATACCGCGCATGGCCCCGATGTCGGCGCCGGTGCGCCGCCGAGGCCGGCAGCCCCCTCGTCGAACGGCGCCGCCAAGCCGGCCGTCAAGGGCGAAGACGCGCCGCCCCAGGGCGACACCCCATCGCTGCTTTCGGCGCTGCGGATGGAAAGGGCCTCATCGGGCAAGATCGACTTTTCCGCCTATGCCGCGATCCGCGACACGGCCACGCTGAAATCCTGGATCGCCGAGGCAAGGGAAGCCGGCATCCTGGCCTTCGACGCCGAGACCACCTCGTCCGATCCGATGCAGGCCGATCTGATAGGCATATCCATCGCGATCGCGCCGGGTCGCGCCGCCTATGTGCCGCTCACCCATAAGAGCGGCAATGGCGACCTGCTTGGCGGCGGCCAGGTGGAAAACCAGGTGCCTGTTCGCGACGCACTGGCGCTGCTGAAGCCGCTGCTCGAGGACAAATCCGTCCTGAAAATCGTCCAGGACATGAAATACGACATCGTCGTCATGAGCCGGCACAACGTCGAGGTCGGCCCGTTCGACGACACCATGCTGATCTCCTATGTGCTCGACGCCGGCACGGTCGGCCATCACGACCTGGCCGGGCTGTCGGAAAAATGGCTCGGCCACACGCCGGCCTCGAAGAAGGAACTTGCCGGATCGGGCAAGAGCGCCGTCGGCTTCGACCAGGTCGATATCGAACGGGCAACGATCTATGCCGCCGAGCAGGCCGATCTGACGCTGAGGGTCTGGCAGGTGCTGAAGCCGAGGCTCGCCGCCAAGGGACTGGTATCGGTCTATGAGCGGCTGGAGCGGCCGCTGGTGCCGGTGCTCGCCCGCATGGAACAGCGCGGTATTTCGGTCGATCGCCAGATCCTGTCCAGGCTTTCGGGCGAGCTGGCGCAGGGCGCCGCCCGCGTCGAGGAAGAGATCTACGGCATCGTCGGCGAGCGCATAAACATCGGCTCGCCGAAGCAGCTCGGCGACATCTTGTTCGGCAGGATGGGCCTGCCGGGCGGCTCCAAGACCAAGACCGGCCAATGGTCGACTTCGGCGCAGCTTCTGGAAGATCTCGCCGCAGAAGGCCACGAACTGCCGCGCAAGATCGTCGACTGGCGCCAGCTGACCAAGCTGAAATCGACCTATACCGACGCGTTGCCGGGCTTCATCAATCCCGGCACCAATCGCGTCCACACTTCCTATGCGCTTGCCGCGACGACCACGGGCCGCCTGTCATCCTCCGATCCAAATCTGCAGAACATCCCGGTGCGGACCGCCGAAGGCCGCAGGATCAGGACCGCCTTCATCGCCGAGAAGGGCCACAAGCTGGTCTCGGCCGACTACAGCCAGATCGAGCTGCGCGTGCTCGCCCATGTCGCCGAGATCCCGCAGCTGAAGCAGGCCTTCGCCGACGGCGCCGACATCCACGCCATCACCGCCTCGGAAATGTTCAACGTGCCGGTGGAGGGCATGCCGTCGGAAGTGCGGCGGCGGGCCAAGGCGATCAATTTCGGCATCATCTACGGCATCTCGGCCTTCGGCCTCGCCAACCAGCTGTCGATCCCGCGCGACGAGGCCAGCGCCTACATCAAGCGCTATTTCGAGCGCTTCCCGGGCATCCGCGACTATATCGAGGAGACCAAGGCCTATGCGCGCGAGAACGGCTTCGTCGAAACCATCTTCGGCCGCCGCATCCACTATCCGGAGATAAGGTCGTCCAACCCCTCGATCCGCGCCTTCAACGAGCGCGCCTCGATCAATGCGAGGCTCCAGGGCACCGCCGCCGACATCATCCGCCGCGCCATGGTGCATATGGAAGAGGCGCTGGAGAAGGCGAAGCTCTCGGCCCGCATGCTGTTGCAGGTGCATGACGAGCTGATCTTCGAGACGGTGGACGCGGAAGTCGAAGCGACGATTCCCGTCGTGCGCAAGGTGATGGAAAACGCACCGATGCCGGCCATTTCGATGTCGGTGCCGCTGCATGTCGATGCCCGCGCAGCGAACAACTGGGACGAGGCGCATTGATGTGAGCGACATGCTGCCGCTCTCGACGGCTGCGTTGCTGTCCTTCGCGCTCGCGGCCCTGCTGATCGAGCTGACACCGGGACCGAACATGACCTATCTGGCGCTGGTCTCCGCCAACGATGGCCGTCGTGCCGGCTTCGCTACGGTCGCCGGCATCGCGCTGGGTCTCGCCATCATCGGTGGCATCGCCGCCTTCGGCGTCGCCGAATTGATCCAGGCGTCGCCGCTGCTCTACGAGGGCCTTCGCTGGGCGGGTACGCTGTTCCTTCTCTACCTGGCCTGGGAAGGCTGGACGGCCGGAACGGATGTGGTTTCGACCAACAAGATGCCGGGTGGCAAGTACTTCGCCCGTGGACTGGTCACCAACCTGCTCAACCCGAAGGCGGCGATCTTCTACATCGCCGTGCTTCCGACATTCATCGAAGCCGATCGGCCGGCCCTCGCCCAAACCGTGCTGCTCACCACGGTCTACGTGGCCATCGCGACCGCAATCCATGCGCTGATCGTCCTGCTGGCGGGAACGCTGGAACCATTCCTCAATGATCCGCGCCGCGAACGCATCGCCCGCAGGGTGCTGTCCGCAATGCTGGCGCTGGTAGCGATATGGTTTGCTTGGTCGACTGCGCGTTAGGCGGCTTCCGCCCGGCACTTCGCGCACGTCCCGCGAAACTCGATCACCGCCTTCTTCGCCGCAAACCCGGTCGAGCGCACCCATTCGTCCAGGCGGTGGTCGACATCATGGTCGGACATCTCGGTCACCTGGCCGCAATTGTCGCAGATGGCGAAGGCGGTCATCGAATGGCTGTGGTCGTGCGGTTCGGCGCAGGCGACGAAGGAGTTGAGGCTTTCCAGCCGGTGCACGAAGCCCGACTTCACCAGCGTGTCCAAAGCGCGATAGACCTGCAGCGGCGCGCGAAAACCGCGCTCGCGCAGCTGGTCGAGCAGCGTATAGGCGCTGAGCGGCCCGCTGGACGCCTCGAGCTTCTCGAGCACGCATAGCTGGTTCTTGGTCAGCGTATCCCTTGCCGTCATCTTGCCGGTCCACTCATGGCGCCGTCCGCAAGCGCGGACGGTCTCTTCCCCCTGAGATAGCGACGAACGAAGGTTTTTGCCACTGTTTCCGCGCCGCTCGTTGCTGGGCCACGAGCGTCGGAGGTGCTTCGCCGACCAATCGCTACTTGCGCGGCGGCCCTTTGCGTTCGGCCGACGCCGCCCACAGGTTGATATCGGCCTCGCGTGCGTAAGTGTCGATCTCGGCGAGCTCGGCGTCGCTGAACTCCAGCGCCTTGAGCGCGCCGACGCAATCCTCGACCTGCTCCGGCCGGCTAGCGCCGATCAGCGCCGTCGTCACCCGGCCCTTGCGCAGCACCCAGGCCAGCGCCATCTGCGCCAGCGTCTGGCCGCGCTTCTTGGCGATTTCGTTCAGCGCCTTGATGTTGGCGATCGACTTGTCGTTGATGAAGGCGGGCCTGAGCGATTTGCCCTGGGCAGCCCGGCTGCCGTCCGGAATGCCGCCGAGATATTTGTCGGTCAGCATGCCTTGCGCCAGCGGCGAGAACACGATCGAGCCAATGCCCAGCCCCTCCAGCGTGTCGAGCAGCCCGTCCTCCTCGACCCAGCGGTTCAGCATCGAATAGCTCGGCTGGTGGATCAGGCAGGGCGTGCCGAGCCGTTTCAATATGTCGGCGGCCTCACGCGTGCGCTGCGAATTGTAGGACGAGATGCCGGCATAGAGCGCCTTGCCGGAGCGCACCGCGTGATCCAGCGCGCCCATCGTCTCTTCCAGCGGTGTCTCCGGATCGAAGCGGTGCGAATAGAAGATATCGACATAGTCGAGCCCCATGCGCTTCAGGCTCTGGTCGAGGCTGGCCAGCACATATTTGCGGCTGCCCCACTCACCATAAGGCCCGGCCCACATCTCGTAGCCGGCCTTGGTCGAGATGATCATCTCGTCGCGATAGGGAGCGAAATCGGTGCGCATGATCTCGCCAAAGGCGATTTCGGCGGAGCCGGGCGGCGGGCCGTAATTGTTAGCGAGGTCGAAATGCGTGATGCCGAGGTCGAAGGCCCGGCGCACGATCGCTTGCTTTGTCTTGTGCGGCGTGTCGTTGCCGAAATTGTGCCACAGGCCGAGCGAGATCGCCGGCAGCTTCAGGCCGGAGCGCCCGCAGCGATTGTAGACCATTGTCTCGTAGCGGCTTTCAGCGGCGATGTAGGGCATGGCGGATCCTCGGATCGGGGCGGCGTTGGGATCGCCGCAAGGGGAAATTGAATCGATGCTTGCCCCTCTCCTTACCCCCTCCCCGGCGAAACGGGGAGAGGCCGATTTGAAAAATTATCGATAATCGCCAGCGCCTACTTCTTCTTGGCGAGCAGCGCCTTGGCGTCCTTGACGCCGAGCGCCGCCGGCCGCTCGCAGGTCGTCTGCATGGCGACGACCTTGCCGCTCTCGCCGGCGCGCAGGATGCCGGTCATGACGTCGACGGCATGCAGCGCCAGCTCCATGGAGCAGCGATGCGGCCGCCCTTCGCCGATCGCGATCGCCATGTCGGCAAGGCCGGCTGTGCGATAATTGGCCAGCATGCCCTGGCTGTGCATCTGGTTGGGCACGGCGAACGGATGCTCCCATTTCGGCAGCTTCTTGACTGGCTTATCCGCTGCGGTGAAGCGAACCTCGCCGCCGAAGAAGTTCGGGTCCGGCACGAAGACGGTGCCGGCCTCGCCATAAAGCTCCATCGGCGCGTGGCCGTGGGCCCAGACGTCCCAGGAGGTGTTGAGCGTCACCACCGCGCCATTCTCGAACTCCAGCAGTGCATGAATCGTGGTCGGCGTGTTGACCGGGATTTTTTCCCCCGCACGCGGTTTCGACGATATGGTGCGCTCCTTGGCCGGCGTCGCGGTAAACGCCGTCACCTGCTTCACCGGCCCGATCAACTGGATCAGGTTGGTGACGTAATACGGCCCTATGTCGAGCACCGGACCGGCGCCCGGCTGGAAGAAGAAGTCGGGATTGGGGTGCCAGTGCTCCATGCCGTGGCCCATCACGTGGCAGGTGCCGCTGGTGATCTTGCCGAGCTTGCCGCCATCGATCAGCGCGCGCGCCAATTGATGCGCGCCGCCGAGGAAAGTATCCGGCGCCGAACCGATGCGCAGGCCCTTCTTCTCGGCCCGCTTCTTGAGGTCGAGCCCTTCCTTGACCGACAGCACGAAGGGCTTTTCCGAATAGACATGCTTGCCGGCGTCGAGCACCTGCTTCGACACCTCGTAGTGCACCGCCGGGATCGTCAGGTTGACGATGATGTCGATCTCGTCGTCCTTGAGCAGGTCGTTGACCGTTTCGGCGCGGAGCTTGAACTCCTTGGCGCGCTCTTTCGCGGCCTCCATGTTGATGTCGGCGCAAGCGCGCATCTCGATGCCGCGGAACAGCGGCGCGAGCGAGAAATACGCCTTCGAGATGTTGCCGCAGCCGATGACGCCGACGCCAAGTTTCTTTGCCATTTCCATTACTCCTGCCAGCTCTTGGCCGTCGCGATCGAACGGCTTGCATAGCGCTCGATGTCGTTGGGGTTGTCCTGTTCCATGACGAAATACTTCGCTGCGCTCTTGGCGCGCAATGTCTTGAACAGACCGGCCCAGTCGATCGTGCCGTGGCCGACATCCGACCAGCCGTCCTCGTCCAGCCCCTCGCCCGGCTTCGCCATGTCCTTGACGTGAACGGCGACGATGCGTTTGGCGTGCTTTTCGATCCAGGGCAGCGGATCGGCGCCGCCACGGATCACCCAGGCGACGTCCATCTCCCAGCCGATGTCGGGCGCGGCCGACAGGATGTGGTCCTGCGGCAGCGAGCCGTCGGCGAGCGGCTTGAACTCGAAATCATGGTTGTGCCAGGCAAAGCCGTAGCCGGCCTTCTTCGCCGTCTCGCCGACCTTGGCCAGGCGTTCGCCGAAGCCGCGCCAGCCGCCAGCGTCCGACGGGCGCTGATCGGGCATCAGATACGGGCAGATCAAGAGCGTGACGCCGAGCGCATCGGCGATTTTGCGCACGCCGTCGAAGTCGTTCTCCAGCGCGTCGATCGAGAAGTGCCCGGTCGGCATGGCAAGCCCGTTCTTGTCGAGCTCGGCGCGAAAAGCCTTCGGATCGTCATAGACGCCGCCAAAGCCTTCGACCTGTTTATATCCGAGTTGGCCGAGCATTTTTACCACGCCGTCCCATGGCTGGAAATTGCGGGCGCTGTAGAGTTGGAATGACCAGTTCATCTGTCCTGTCCGTTTTGTTGGTCTGGGAGGTTAAAGGCGATTGCCGGTCTCGGCATCGAAGAGCGAGGCGCGCATCGGATCGAAGCCGACGGTCACCGCCTCGTCATTCCTGGGCGCGCGTTCCGAGGCGACGCGGACGCTGAATTTCTGTCCGGCCAGCCGCAGCCAGACAAGCGTGTCGGAGCCCATCGGCTCGACCACCTCGACCTTGCCGGCCACCGAGAACGGCCAGCCGCTGCCGCTGTTCAGGCTGACATGCTCCGGCCGGATGCCGAAGACGGCCGGCCCGGGCTGCGGCTGCCGGTCGAAATCATAGGTGCCGAGCGGAACTGTCAGACCTTCGGCGCTGAAGCGCCAGCCGCCATCGCCGTTCTCCAGCCGGCCGTCGACGAAATTCATCGCCGGCGAGCCGAGGAAGCCGGCGACGAAGCGGTTGACCGGGCGGTTGTAGATCGTCTGCGGCGCGTCGAGCTGCTGGATGACGCCGCCTTTCATCACCGCGATGCGGTCGGCCAGCGTCATCGCCTCGATCTGATCGTGGGTGACGTAGATCATCGTGTTCTGCAGCTTGCGATGCAGAAGCTTGATCTCGACGCGCAGTTCGGCGCGCAGTTTGGCGTCGAGGTTCGACAGCGGCTCGTCGAACAGGAAGACGTCGACGTCGCGCACCAACGCCCGGCCGATCGCCACGCGCTGGCGCTGGCCGCCGGAGAGCGCCGAGGGCTTGCGCTGCAGCAGCGGCTCGATCTGCAGGATTTCGGCGGCGCGGGCGATGCGCTTGGCGATCTCGTCTTTCGCCACGCCGGCGACGCGCAGCCCGAAGGACAGGTTCTTCTCCACCGTCATCTGCGGATAGAGCGCGTAGGACTGGAACACCATGCCGATGCCGCGGTCCTTCGGCTCCTCCCAGGTGACGTTCCTGCCCTTGATGAAGATGCGGCCGTCCGAAATGTCGAGCAGGCCGGCGATGCAGTTGAGCAAGGTCGACTTGCCGCAGCCGGACGGCCCCAGAAGCACGACGAATTCGCCCTCGGCGACGTCGAGATTGAGCGTCTTCAGCACCGACAACATGCCGAAATTGAGCGACAGATCTTGGATTGAGACGCTGGTGCCGTTTGCCGCCATATCCATCAGCCTTTCACCGCGCCGGCGGCGATGCCGCGCACGAACCACCTGCCGGAGACGAAATAGATGATCAGCGGCACCGCCGCCGTCAGAATGGTGGCCGCCATGTTGACGTTGTACTCCCTGACCCCGGTTGTTGTATTGACGATGTTGTTGAGCTGCACCGTCATCGGCCAGTTGGGCCGGCCGGCGAACACGATGCCGAACAGGAAGTCGTTCCAGATGCCGGTGACCTGCAGGATGACGGCGACGACCGTGATCGGCACCGACATCGGCAGCATGATGTAGAAGAAGATGCGCCAGAAACCGGCGCCGTCGACGCGCGCCGCCTTGAACAGCTCCACCGGCATCGCCGCATAGAAATTGCGGAACAGGAGCGTCAGGATCGGCATGCCGAAGATGGTGTGCACGATGATGATGCCGGGCAGCGTCGCGAACAGGCCGACCGAGCTCAGCCCGATGATCAGCGGATAGATCACCACCTGGTAAGGCACGAAGGCGCCGAACACGAGCAGGCCGAACAGCAGGTTTGCGCCCTTGTAGGGCCAGAAGGTCAGCGCGTAGCCATTGATCGATGCGCAGATGATCGAGATGACGACGCTGGGCAGCGTGATCTTCACCGAATTGTAGAAACCGGGGCTCAAGCCGTTGCAGTCGCGGCCGGTGCAAGCGTGCAGCCAGGCATCCGCCCAGGGCTGCAAGGTCGGCTCGCTCGGCAGGTTGAAAAGATGCCCGAGCCTGATCTCCGGCATCCCCTTCAACGAGGTGACGACCATGATGTAGACCGGGATCAGGAAGAACAGCGCGGCGACGATCAGGAAGACGTAGAGGCCGATCCGGCCGGGCGATACGCGGCGTGGCTTCTTGCCGGAGGGACCGGCATCGGCCTGATCGGACACGCCTTGGGCCGGCATCGCAGCGGGGGTCTGAGCTAAGGTCATGCGCCGGCTCCGCGCAGACGGTTTCGCCGCCATATCACGATGCCGCTGAAGGCGAGCACGACCAACACCGGCAAAAGCATCATCGTCGCCGCGGCCATGCCCTGGCCGACATTCTGGCGCACGGTGATGAGCTGGATGACATAGACCGCAGGCATCGACGTTGCGATGCCCGGGCCGCCACCGGTCATGGCGATGACAAGGTCGTAGACGCGCACCACGCCGACGCATTGCAGGACGAAGGCGGTGGCGAAAGCGCCCTTCATCATCGGCGCCACGATGGAGATGTGGGTGCGCCATGTCGGAATGCCGTCGACCCGCGCCGCCCGCCAGATCTCGTCGTCGATACCGCGCAGGCCGGCAAGCAGGATCGCCATCGTCACGCCGGAGCCCTGCCAGATGCCGGCGACGACCAGCGCGTAGATCGCGGTGTTGGCATCGACCAGCGGGGCAAAGGAGAAGCTCGTCCAGCCCAGATTGCGCATTGCTTCCTGCAGGCCGAGATTGGGATCGAGCACCCATTGCCAGACCAGGCCGGTGACGATTAGCGACATGGCGAACGGATAGAGGAAGATCGAGCGGAACAGATCCTCCTGGCGGATGCGCTGGTCCATGAAGACGGCGAGCAGATAGCCGAACACCATGTTGCAAGCGATCGACATCAGGCCGAAGAACCAGATGTTGTTGACCGAGACCAGCCAGCGGTTGTCGCCCCACAGTCGCCTGTATTGCGCCAGGCCGACGAAGTCGTAGGTGGGGAAGAGCTTGGAACTGGTGAAGGACCACAGCACTGAGAAGCCGATGCCGACGACGAACACGCCGACGGCAACCAGGATCATCGGTATCGTCCCGATCACCGCGGGCAGATGGAACCTCTGCCTCCAGCTTTTCTGCATCGTGTTCCGGTCTCCGCTTCCGCCGACGCTTGGATATGAAGAGGACGCCACCACCAAGTGCGGCGTCCCCGAGGGGTTGGTCGGTCGAGAGCATGATCCCGAAAAGTGGGAACCGGTTTTCGGAAGAAGATCATGCTCCAACAAAAGAACTAGATCAGGATGACAACGTTATCCTGATCTAGTCGGAGTTGCCGATGATGGTGGCGAACTTCGCCGTGGCGTCGTCGGCCGTCATGGAATCGTCGGCGAAGAACTGCGCGACGAGTTCGTTGAGCTGCTGGTTGGTGTTTTCGGTGATGAACCGGTTCGTCGCGGTGACGATGTTGGCCGGATCCTCGACCGCCTTCAGCGACTTCTGCATGCAGGGATCGGCCGTCGACATGTCGACATCGCCGCGCACCGGCATCGAACCCTTGGCGTTGTTGAAGGCGACCTGCACCTTGGGGCTGATGAGCAGCGCCGCCAGACGCTTCTGCGCCGCTTCGACATCGGGATTGTTCTGCTTGAAGAACACGATGATGTCACCGTCGGTGCTGACCACGGGCTTGGCCTCGTTGAGGCCTATCATGCAGCCGAAATCCTTGACCCCGGTCATGCCGGCAGCCGCGAATTCGCCGCGCGCCCAGTCGCCCATCACCTGCAGCCCGGCCTTGCCGGTGATCACCAGGTTTGTGGTGTCGTTCCAGTTGCGGTTGGCATAGCCGTTGTCGGTGAACTGCTTCAGCGCCCGCAACTGCGTGAAGACGCCTTTCATCTCGGGGCCGCCGGCGATTTCGGCGCTCTTCTTGGTGTACATCTCGTCGCGCTTGGCGACGCCGAGCGCTTCGGTGACCATGTCCTGGAACAGCAGTTGGATCTGCCAGCCATTGCCGTCGCCGCCGATGGCGAAGGGAATGAAACCCGCCTCCTTGATCTTCGGCGCGGCAGCGATGAAGTCGGCCAGGTTCTTCGGCTCGGGCACGCCGGCTTTCTCGAACACCGGCTTGGAGTACCAGGCCCAGTAGTTCGAATGGATGTTGACTGGAACGCACCACCAGTGGCCGTCGACGAGACAGGCGCTGCCGATCGCCTTCGGGCGGATGACCTCGTCCCACTTGCCGGCCTTCGCGATATCTGTGAGGTCGAGCAGCTTGCCGCCTGAAATCAGTTCCTCGTATTGGCGGCCGGGATTAAACTGGGCGGCACCGGGCGGATCGCCGCCGAGCACGCGCTGCATGACGGTGGAGCGGGCCGTCTCGCCGAGAGCGATCGCGCTGTCCACCCACTTGTCGCCATGGCCGTCATTGTCGAAGGCCTTGGCGAACTGCGAGACCGCCGCCGACTCGCCCTTCGACGTCCACCAGTGGATCACTTCCAGATCGGTCGCAGACGCCGGTCCGGCGAAGTTCAGCGCCACCGTGGCCGCGAACGCAGCGGTCAGGATTTTGTATCGCATTTCGATTTCCTCCCAGAATCTGAAACGTTACAGATTTTCGATACGGCAAATGAACGGCCTAGGCAACCCCCTCGCTTGAGGCCTCGTCTAGATTTTTTCGAGGCGCGAACAAAACCCATTGCTCGAGACTACGCTGTCAGCGCCAAAGTGCGCTTTTGCTACTAAAAGTGTAGTGATCGCGATATTTCTTTGTGAATCCAACAGCTTTGGCCTCTCCTCCGCACCCCGCCGCGAAAGGGTCGCGGCCACACCGGGAGGTCGCGAGCATTGGCAACCTGTAACGTTTCAGTATATTGAACCGTACCAAAGGCTGAATGTAGCGCAATGTCAGCCCCCACACGGTTGCCGGCCGGCCTTGCGGCTGCTATGCGCCTGACGGGCGGGACGAATGGACAGACGGATAACCAGGAATGACGACGACGCGTCGGGCAAGGAGCGGCCGACGCTGAAGACGCTTGCCTTCATGACCGGGCTCGGCGTCACCACGGTATCGCGAGCACTGAAGGACGCGCCGGAGATCGGCGCCGAGACAAGGCGCCGCGTCCAGCTCGTCGCTAAGCAGATCGGCTACCGCCCGAACCGCGCCGGCGTGCGCTTGCGGACCGGCAAGACCAACGTCATCTCGCTCGTGCTGAACACCGAGCACGAGCTGATGAGTTTCGTCTCGGACATCATCTATGGCGTTACCGAGGTGATCGCCGACACGCCCTACCACCTGATCGTCACGCCCTATTCGCGCTCGCAAGACCCACTCGACCCGGTGCGCTATCTGGTCGAGACGGGCTCGGCCGACGGCGTCATCATCTCGCGCACGCAGCCCAACGACCCGCGCGCCCGCTACTTGCTGGAGCGCGGCATTCCCTTCGCCACGCATGGCCGCACCGACATGGGCCTGGTGCATCCCTATCACGACTTCGACAATTACGCTTTCGCCAACGAGGCCGTGCGCGCACTCGCCGGCAAGGGCCGCAACCGGCTTGCCCTGGTGACGCCGCCGCTCGGTCTCACCTACTACCGCCACACGGTGAACGGCTTTGCCGATGCGCTGAGCGAGGTCGGCGCCTCGGAGGTGCCGTTCAACACCGTCTCCATCGATCAGTCGATCGAACAGATCAGGACGCGCACAGCGCAATTGATGCAGCGCAAGGACCGCCCAGACGGCTTCGTCAGCAGTGCAGCAGCCGCCACGCTGGCCATCGTCGCCGGCATCGAGGATGCCGGACTGAAGCTCGGCCGCGACGTCGACGTGGTGTCGAAGCAATCTTCGGAACTGTTGCATCTGTTCCGGCGCGAGCTGCTCGTCGTCAACGAGAACTTCCGGCTGGCGGGCTTCGAGCTCGCCCGCGCCGTGATGGGCTGGATCGCAGGCCAAGAACCCGGCTCGCTGCAATCGCTGAGCAAGCCGAGCGAGGTTCTGGCCTATCGCGGCTGATTGGCGCGACTTGAGAGCCAGGTCAGGCCGAGTCGAAAATGGTGGCTTCCGAGAACCGGAGCGGAGCGTACTTTTCGTACGTGAGCACCGGAAGCGCAGGATGCCGCCATTTGCAGGCCGGCCTCACCTGGCTCTAGGCGGCTCCGCTGCCCCATGGGCCGTGGAACGCGCCCTGCTCGCCGATGCGTTCGAAACCGTGCGCGCCAAAGAAATCGCGCTGCGCCTGGATCAGGTTCGAGGTGCCGCGGCCCTGTCGGTAGCTGTCGAAATAGGCGAGTGCGGACGCCAGCGCCGGCACCGGCGACCCGGCTTCGGACGCCCTTGCCACGATACGCCTGAGCGACGGATGCGCTTCCTGCATCATGGCGATGAAGGCCGGCGCCATCAGGAGATTGGTCGTGGCACTGCCCGAACCGAAGGCCTCCGCCATCGTGTCCAGCATCTGCGAGCGGATGATGCAGCCGGCGCGCCAGATCTTGGCGATGGTCGGCATCGGCAGGTTCCAGTTGAATTCCTTCGAGGCACCGCTCATTACCGCGAAACCCTGCGCGTAAGCCGCGATCTTGCCGGCGAACAGCGCCAGCTCGAGATCCTTGAGCAGCGCCGCCTTGTCGCCGGAGATCTTCTCGACGCCGATCGCGCCGTAAGCCTTCTCGGCCGCCTGCCTTTCGTCCTTGATCGAGGACAGCACGCGCGCCGCGACCGCCGCCTCGATGGCTGTGGCCGGAATGCCAAGCTGCTGCGCTTCGATAACCGACCATTTACCGGTACCCTTCTGTCCGGCGCGGTCGAGGATGATGTCAACCACCGGCTTGCCGGTCTTGGTGTCGTCGGCGGCGAGCACCTTGGCGGTGATCTCGATCAGATAGGAGTTGAGCCGAGCCTGGTTCCATTGCTCAAAAACCTTGCCGATCTCCTTCGGCGCCATGCCGAGGCCGTCGCGCAAGATGCCGTAGATCTCGGCGATCATCTGCATGTCGGCATATTCGATGCCGTTGTGGATGGTTTTCACGAAGTGGCCGGCGCCGTCATGGCCGAGCCAGGCCGCGCAAGGCTCGTCCTTGAACTTGGCCGAGATCGCGGTGAGCACGCTCTCGACGCGCTTCCACGACTCCTCGGTGCCGCCGACCATGATCGACGGTCCGTGCCGCGCGCCTTCCTCGCCGCCCGACACGCCCATGCCGATGAAGGTGAGGCCCGAGCCGGAGAGCTCGGAGAAGCGGCGCATCGTGTCGCGGAAATTAGCGTTGCCGGCATCGATGACGATGTCGTTGTTGGACAGCACGCCGCGCAGTGCCGCGATCTGCTCGTCGACCGGCTTGCCGGCCAGCACCATGATGATGATCGGCCGCGGCGGCCGGATCGCGGCGGCGAGTTCCTCCAGGCTGTAGCAGGGCACGACCATGTCCCTCAGCGCGCCGGCGCTCTCGACGAAGGCGTCGGTACGGGCAGGGGTGCGGTTGAAGACGGCGATGCGGTGGCCATGTTCGGCGATGTTGAGCGCCAGGTTGGAGCCCATCGTGCCAAGCCCGATCAGGCCGATTTCGGCTTTTTCCATCGTTTCTTCCCTGCTTCCGGATCTTTTGTTGATGGCGGCATCTTGAAGATGCCTTCCCAGATGAATGACGGGCCACAGCGGCGGCGTCAACCGTCTCGCTGAATTGTGTCGGGCAGGGCTGCCTATTCCGCCCTGATCTCGATAGGCGCTTCGATCTTCACCAATTCGAAGTCCGAGACAAGGATGTCGAGCCGCGCATTCCATCGGCCAGGAACGGGGATAACCAGATTGTCGACCCGCCAGGTGCCATCGCCGGGCTTGAATGCCGGCCGCTTGATCGCTTCGATGCCGGACTCCGGCTTCGACAGAACCAGCGTCACTTGCTTGGCGTCGAGCGGCCCGAAATCGCCGGTCATGATCATCATCGAGGCGGCGGTCTGTCCGGCATGTCCAGGCGTGATGCTCAAATCGGCCATCGCCTGCAGGGTATGGATATGGATCGACACCGGCTGCGTGGCGGCAATCGCCAGCGCGCGTGGCGGCGGCGTGAAGCGCCAGCCGGCGGCGACGCCGAAGATGGCGAGCACGATCACCACCTCGATGCGGATGGAACGCGCCAGACGCCGCTGCACTTCGGTGTCGCCCGCTTCGGCGGGCTTGGTCAGCGTCCAGCGGTTGACGGCGGCGAGCGTGAACAGGAACAGAAGCAGCGCCAGCTTTACGAGCAGCAGGCGGCCATAGGATGTGTCGATGAGGGCCGCCGGCTGCTGCACCTGGATGATGGCAAGCACGATGCCGCTGGCGGCAAGCACAGCCACCACCGGCAGGATCGCGCGTGAGAACCGGCGCAGGAACAGCTGCGCTTCCGACGGCTGCCGCCGCAGCGCGAGCCCAAGCGGCGCCAGCGCGCCAGCCCAGAAGGCGATGGCCGTGCCATGCAGGAACACCAGCGGCCGCGTCAGCCAGCGCGGCTCGGCGGCACTGGCGTGGCCGCTGGCAGCAAGGGCGGCGCCGGCGCCGAGAAGCGCCAGAGTTGCCAACAGCTTACGAAGGCTTGCCGGTCCGGCAAGCGACAGCAAAGCAAGGCCAAGCGCGATCAGGCCGATCAGCACGGTCCAGACGAAGCTGGTCTCCAATGCCGTCTTCCACACCGTGGGCGACGCGAAGCGGGCGAGCGGTGCGCCAAGCCCATCCAGCCCCTGCAGCCCGAGCGACAACGGCGCCCCGACGAGGCCGAGAAGCAGCGCGGTGGCGACGAAGCGTTGGCCGAGGCGCCGGTCCTCTGCCAGCCAGGCAAGCGAGAATGCGCCGCCAATGCCGAGAAAGAAGCCGGCATAGAGAAACAACTTGCCGACCCAGATCGCCGCGCGCAGCGTCCAGTCGACGGCTTGTCCGACAACAGGCGGAGCACTCGGCGCGCCGATGGAAAACAGCGCCGAACCGCCGACCGGATGGCCGTCGACCGACACCACGCGCCAGCTCAGCACATGCGTGCCGGATCTGAGCGTTTCGGGATTGTCGATCTCGACAGTCTGGTCGTTGAGGCGGAAAAAGGTCAGCGGCAGTTGCGAACCGTCCGGCCGCACCAGCGTCAGCACCAAAGGCGAGACTGGCTCGCTGAAGGTGATTGAAAATCGTTTTGGGCTTTGCGCCAGCACCGCGCCGTCGGACGGATCGGTCGCGACCAGCGCCGCATGTGCAAACGCACGGCCCGGCAAAGCCAGCACCGCGATCGCCATGACCGCCGCCAGCAGCCAGGCAAGCAGGCCGATGCGCCGGATCGTCGATGGAGGCTGTATTGCGTTCATGCTCTCGGGACAGGAAGTGATGGCGCGCTCCAATGGAGCGCGCCATCAAGAGATCATTTCTTGGGCAGCAATTTGATGCCGGGCGCCGGTGTTTCGAGGGAATCCTCGTCTTGCCCCGCCGCCGGGATTTCGATCCAGCGCGCGGCGGCGTCGCCGCATTCCTGGACGACAGGGAAATAGAGCATCTGGCCCGCCGGCAGATCGGCCGCCAGCGAGGCGCGGAAGACGAACTCGTCATAGAATTCGTCGGGCAAATTGCCGCCGCTCCAGTCGACTTCCTTGACGCCGGTGGTCAGCGTCTCGCCATAGAGCTGGTAGGATTTCTCGTATTTGCCCTTCTTGGTCTGCAGCGTCCAGCCGGGCTTCGGCATCGGCTTCACCGAAATCACGCCTTCCGGGATCTGCACCCGCACAGCGGTCGTCGCCTTGCCCTCGCAGCCATGCGGCACGCGCAACACCGCCTTGTAGGTCGAGCCGACGGCGGCTTCCTGGGTTTCCAGCGTGATATGCGCCAGCGCCGCATTCGTTCCGAGCGCAAGCAGCGCGCCTGCGGCAAAAAGATATGTCTTCATGGATTGTCCCTCTGATTTCTGAATGCGACCCAGCGATTACTCGTCGTGGTCCATGTCCATGTCGCCGGTTTCGCCCATGCCCTCGACGGCGAACTCGATCTTGACGCTGCCGGCCTTCTCGAAGGTCAGCGTCGCCGGGAACTTTTCGCCCTGCTTCGGCTGCCGCTTCAGGCCGGTGAACATCAGGTGGTAGGCGCCGGGCTTCAGCGCGACCTTGCCGCCGGCCGGGATTTCCAGCCCGCCGCTGACCGGCCGCATGGTCATGACGCCGTCCTTGACGCCCATTTCATGTAGCTCGGCCTTGTCGGAGATGTCGGACGAGATGGACAGCAGCCGGTCAGCCGCGCTGCCCTTGTTGACCACGGTGAAATAGCCGCCGGCGACCTTGGCGCCGGGCGGCGTGGCGCGCGACCAAGGATGCTCGATCTGGAGATCGCCGACCTTGAACTCATGCGCAAGGGCGGCCGGAATGCAGGCGAACAGTAGCAGCAAAGCGAGCATGGCAAGGCCGATAGGCCGCAGATCGAGCGGCGGCGCGCCGCGAAGGGCGAAGGCTCGCGCATTAGGAAGATTGGACATGGTTGCTCCATGGATAGGGGATCGCGCCGCAAGGCGGCCGCGAGCAGTCTGATCGTAGGATGGTCAAGGCCGCGAAAGGTTCCGCGGGATCAGCCGATTGCCGGCGGCGCGCGCGGATTGGCCGGCGAGCGATCGCGGGCGAAGTCCAGATGCTGGAAGGCCGGAACTGCAAAAGCGACCGCTTCGAAAGCCGCCACCCCGTGCAGTGCATTCGCTTGCGGCGGCGGCAGATGCGCCGAAAAAACCATGCTGCAGCCGAGCGCGCAGCAGGCCGGCATATGCTGCTGGTGCGGATCGCCACCAGGCAGCTTGACCACGCCTTCATGCGTACAGATGACATTGCCGAAGGCATCGAGCTGCGATGGCGCGCCGAAGGCAAAGGCGCCGAGCGAGGACTGAAGCAACAAAAGCAGCGCCGCGACGAACGCGGCCGGCATGCTCCATCGTTTCAGCCGTATACCCAAGGGAAAGCCTCTCCCGGAAACTTGATCGACCGTAACACGGACAACTCAGCCGGAAAATCGGCAAAACTGCGCTGCGGCAACGCGGCGCGACGCGGGTCTTACGCGGGCTGCGCTTGTCGTCCTTCGGGAATGGAGCTCAGCAGCGTCTGGCGCGCCGATTTCAGATGCTTGCGACAGGCGGCGTCGACCTTGGCCGGATCGCGCGATTTCAGCGCCGCGATATAGGCCAGGTGCTCCTGAATCGCGACTTCGTTGCGCTGGCGCTCCTCGGCCTTGTTCCACTGATAATGATAGTGGAAGATCATCGCGATCACGTCGTAGAAGTCGACGATGAAGCGGTTATGCGAGGCGCGGTGGATCAGCCGGTGCAAGCGCTCGTCGAGTTCGGAGAATTCGTTGAAGCGCGTCGCGATCTCGCCGGCGAGTTGGCGATGCTCGACCTCCAGCCTGTCGAGATCGGCCCACACCGCGCTCTCTTGCGGCAGCGCGACGAAGGCCGCCGCCGAGCGCAGTTCGAACATCTCGCGGATCTCGGTCAGTTCCAGCGCGAAGGCGCGGGTAAAACCCTTCAGCACCCAGTGGCTGTTGCGCCGCTTCTCGATCAGCCCGAAGCGCGAGAAGCGGATCAGGAACTCGCGCACGCTGGTGGTGCCGACACCGATCTCGCGCGCCAGCTCCAGCTCGTTGATCTGCATGCCGGCCTCCGCACCGCCGGCCAGCAGCCGGCGCATGAAGGAGCGTTCGATGATCTCGGCCAGCGAATCGGTTTCCTCTTCGGGGAAGAAATCCTCCTCTCGCGGCGCCCTCAGCACCGTCTTGCTGCGCTTATTCCAGTCGATCAGCCCGGTCTCCTCCATGCGCGAGAGGATGCTGCGCACCGTGGTGCGGCTGACGCCGAGCAGCGTGCCGAGCTCGGGCTCCGAAGGCAGGCTCCGGGATTCGTCGAGCATGCGCAGGCAGCGGTTGAAAGCGTCCTTGTAGACGTTGTTACTCTTCGACATTTCCCTGCCCCGTTGCCTCGCCGGCGCTTGCGACGGCCGGCTTGAGGCAATTATGTTGCGTTCCTAGCGCAAGCGTCCGAAAACACGAAAGGTTTTCGCCGGCTTGCCAACGGGCATCGATGCTCTCCGCGGGAGGCACGCTGCCGCGACGAAAAAACAATTGACGCAAAAATGTTTTTTCCCGATAAAAGACATTACCCTTAAACGGGCGCAAGTCAATCCGCCCCGCACTCCCAGGATCACCCAGGACAGCCGCTCGTGACCGTTGCAAACATCATCCTTCTCTCCCCCTCCGACAATGTCGCAGTTGCCAATGGCCGCCTTGAGATCGGCACCACCCTGCCGGGGGGCGCCGCCGCGGTGGCGGTGATCGAGCCGGGCCACAAGGTGGCGATCAAGCCGATCGCCGCCGGCGAAGCCGTGGTGAAATACGCGCAGGCGATCGGCCGCGCCACGACCGACATCGCACCTGGCGAGCATGTCCACTCGCACAATCTGGTGTTCGAGAGCGGCCGGCTGCCGGTGGTGCCGCCGAGCGAGGCCGAACACGCTACAGAGGCGGACCGCAAGCGCACCTTCATGGGCTATCGCCGCGCCGACGGCCGCGCCGGCACGCGCAACTTCATCGGCATCATCGCCAGCGTCAATTGCTCGTCGACGGTCTGCCATGCGATCGCCGACGAGGCAAACCGCACGCTCTTGCCGAGATATCCCGGCATCGACGGCTTCGTGCCGATCGTGCACGGCCAGGGCTGCGGCATGAGCGCCACCGGCGACGGCATGATGGTGCTGCACCGCACGCTCGCCGGCTATGCGCGCCACCCGAATTTCGGCGGCATACTGATGGTCGGGCTGGGCTGTGAGGTCAACCAGCTCACGCTTTACGGCCAGAAGGGCGTCGCCGCCGGCAAGCGCCACTTCAACATCCAGGAGGCCGGCGGCTCGCGCAAATCGGTCCTGAGGGCAATGGACGTGCTGGCCGAGATCGCCGAGGAGGTGGGCCATCTGCAGCGCGAACCGATCCCGGTCTCGGAGATCGTCGTCGGCCTGCAATGCGGCGGCTCGGACGGCATGTCCGGCATCACCGCCAACCCGGCGCTGGGCGCTGCCGTCGACATCCTCGCCGATTGCGGCGGCATCGGCATCCTGTCCGAGACCACCGAGATTTACGGCGCTGAGCATTTGCTCGCCTATCGCGCCGCCTCGCCGGAGATCGCCGCCAAGCTCGACAGCTATGTGAAGTGGTGGGAGGACCATACCGCCAAGCACGGCGCCTCGATCGACAACAATCCTTCGCCCGGCAACAAGCGCGGTGGCCTGACCACCATCCTGGAAAAGTCGCTGGGCGCCGTCGCCAAGGGCGGCCAGACGCCGCTCAACGGCGTCTTCGGCTATGCCGAGAAGGTCTCAGGACACGGCCTAGTGTTCATGGACACGCCCGGCTACGACCCGGTCTCGGCCACCGGTCAGGTCGCCGGCGGCGCCAACATCATCGTCTTCACCACCGGCCGCGGCTCCTGTTTCGGCTGCCGCCCGACGCCGTCGATCAAGGTCGCCACCAACTCCACCATGTACAACCAGATGGAAGAGGACATGGACGTCAATTGCGGCGTCATCGCCTCGGGCGAGAAGACCATCGCCGGCATGGGCCGCGAGCTCTTCGAGCTGATCATAGAGACCGCGTCGGGCCGCAAGACCAAGAGCGAGGCGTTCGGCTACGGCGACAACGAATTCGTGCCCTGGCACCTCGGCGCGACGCTTTAGAGCAATCCAGGCAAACGCGTAACGGCTTTCCGATTGGGCCGCTGAAACGCTCTCGACCAACAAGACATCGATGACCGGCCGTAAGCCGGCTGCGAGGGGAGGCTTTTGTGAACAAACGCCGTATCGGCAGCACTACGCTCGACGTGACTGAAATAAGCTTCGGCGGCGCGGCGATCGGCGGGCTTTATCGCGCCTGTTCCCGCGAGGCCGCCATGGCGACTTTACAGGCTGCCTGGGATGCCGGGCTGCGCTACTTCGACACCGCCCCGTTCTACGGCTTCGGCCTGTCCGAGCGACGGACAGGGGATTTCCTGCGCGACAAGCCGCGCTCTTCCTATGTGCTCTCGACCAAGGTGGGGCGCCTGCTCCGGCCGGTTCCCGAAGATCAGGTGCCCGACCATTCCTATGTCGAGCCGCTGCCTTTCGCGGTCGATTACGATTATTCCTACGACGGCATCATGCGTTCGGTCGAGTTCAGCCACGCGCGGCTCGGCCTCAACAGGATCGACATCCTCTTCGTGCACGACATAGGCACATACACGCACGGCGTCGAAAAGACGAAGCTGCACTTCCGCCAATTGATGGACGGCGGTCTGAGGGCCCTGGAGGAGTTGAAGTCCTCCGGCGCGATCGCCGCCTATGGCCTCGGCGTGAACGAGGTCCGGATCTGCCTCGACGTAATGGCCCGCGCGCCGCTCGACTGCATCCTGCTCGCCAGCCGCTACTCGCTCCTCGACCGCAGTGCGCAGGCGGAGCTGCTGCCGTTGTGCCGCCAGCGTGGGACATCGCTGATCGTTGGGGGCGTGTTCAACTCCGGCATTCTGGCGACCGGCCCTGTGCACGGCGCTCATTTCGACTACATGCCGGCGGACAAGGACATTTTGAGCCGCGTCGGCGCCATGGAGCATATTGCAGCAAATGGCGGCTATCCACTCGCCGCCGCGGCGTTCCAGTTTCCGCTTCATGAACCCGTCGTTGCCTCTGTGTTGACCGGCACTGCCAAGCCAGCAAACCTGACGCGAAACCTCGAACTGCTCAACGTCGAGGTGCCGCCGGAGGATTTCGCCAAGTACGACCCCTACACAGTGTTGCAGAGCCTTGGGTGAAGAGAGCCGTCCATCATGCTGCCGCCTGTTCGACAGGCGCCACCTTTCACAAAGACGCGATCAAGTTGGAGGAATAGACATTCCATATTGACACAATAGTGGAATTTATGTTCCATGCGTCAAGGAGGATCGGAAGCCTCGTAAGGGCCGAAACAGGGCACGTCACCCGCCCATTTATTCACGCAAACGGCACCAGTGACCGCTTGCATCGGCCGAAGCGATGCACTATCAGAATATGGCAAATGTTTTTTATTGATAAAGTTCTGTTTGGGCCGCGCCTATCCAGATAGAGCTTCCGAACCTTCACCAGGCGATTTAGGGAGGATCCTAATGAAATTCGTGACCAGCCTTCTCAACCGCCGCGCTTTCGTGGCGCTTGCCGCCGCTTCGATGCTCGCAGGCGCGATGCATTCGGCACCGGCCTCTGCCGCCGACGTGACCATCCCGATCATCGTCAAGGACACCACCTCCTTCTACTGGCAGATCGTGCTGGCCGGCGCCCGCAAGGCCGGCAAGGATCTCGGCATCAACGTGCCGGAGCTCGGCGCCCAGGCCGAAACCGACGTCAACGGCCAGATCTCGATCCTCGAAAACGCCGTCGCCAGCAACCCGGCGGCGATCGTGATTTCGCCGACCGAATTCAAGGCGCTCGGCAAGCCGATCGATGAGGCCGCGTCCAAGGTCAAGGTCATCGGCATCGACTCCGGCGCCGACTCCAAGGCCTTTACTTCGTTCCTGACCACCGACAACGTCCAGGGCGGCCGCGTCGCCGCCGATGGTCTGGCCGCCGCGATCGGCGCCGCCAATGGCGGCAAGGTCGAAGGCAAGGTCGCGCTGATCACAGCACTTCCCGGCGCCGGCTCGCTCGAGCAGCGCAAGCAGGGCTTCATTGAACAGCTGAAGGCCAAATATCCGGGTCTCGAGCTCGTCGCCGACAAGTATGCCGACGGCCAGGCTACCACGGGCCTGAACATCGCCACCGACCTGATCACCGCCAATCCGGACCTCAAGGGCATCTTCGCCTCGAACCTGATCATGGCGCAGGGCGTCGGCCAGGCGATCGCCGAAAACAATCTCGGCGGTAAGGTGGCGCTGATCGGCTTCGACAGCGACGAGAAGCTGATCAAGTTCCTCAACGACGGCGTCATCTCCGGCCTCGTCGTCCAGGATCCGTACCGGATGGGCTATGACGGCATCAAGACCGCGCTTGCCGCTTCCAAGGGCGAGAAGGTCGAGGCCAACGTCGACACCGGCGCCAACCTCGTCACCAAGGCCAACATGAAGGACCCGAAGATCGACGCTCTGCTCAACCCGAAGCTCAACTGAGCGACGTCGCTCGCACTGGTTTCCGGGGCCTCGGCGCCCCGGAAACTTCCGCCGGCCGCTTGGAAATTCGTTAGCCTGCTTTAACTTGCTATCGAGATGCGCACAGAAGACGCATTGCTGCATATCGGCTGAGATCAATCTGGGAGGATTGTCATGACGTCGACGGCGCAGGACCTGCACCCCGCCCCCACGCTGGCCCCGGGCCGGACGATCCTCGAACTACACGGCCTGGAAAAACGCTATCCCGGCACGCATGCGCTGAAGCCCGTGCACCTCGCCTTCAAGGCGGGCGAAATTCACGCTATCGTCGGCGAGAACGGCGCCGGCAAGTCGACGCTCATCAAGCTCTTGACCGGCGTCATGCCGCGCACCTCGGGCGAGGTGGTCTGGGAAGGCAAGCCGGCGGCCCTGGCCACCCCGCATGAGGCCATGGCGCTCGGCATCAACGCCGTGCACCAGGAGGTGGTGCTGTGCCGCCATCTCACCGTCGCCGCCAACATGTTCCTCGGCGAGGAGGAATCGCGTTTCGGCCTCCTGCAGCAGCGCGCCATGGTCAAGGAAGCGCAGAACATCATCAACGGTCTCGGCTTCGACCTGCCGGCGCATGTCGTTCTCGGCGACCTCACCATCGGCCAGCAGCAGCTGATCGCCGCGGCCAGAGCCACCGTGCGTGGCACCAAATTCCTGATCTTCGACGAGCCGACCGCCTACCTGACCCGCAAGGAAGCCGACCAGCTCTTCAAGCTGATCCGCCGGCTGAAGGGCGAAGGCGTCACCATCATCTATATCAGCCACCGCATGGAGGAAGTGTTCGAACTCGCCGACCGCGTCTCGGTGCTGCGCGACGGCACTTTGGTCGGCACCCGCAACATCGCCGAGACCAACGAGCCCGAACTGGTCAAGCTGATGATCAACCGCTCGATCGAACAGATCTACCACAAGGAACATTTCACGCCGGGCGCGGCCATCGTCGAGACGAACAACCTCTCCGGCAAAGGCTTCGAGAATGTCTCGGTGAGCGTCCGCGCCGGCGAGATCGTCGGCCTCTACGGCCTGATCGGCGCTGGCCGCAGTGAGTTCGTCACCACGCTCTACGGCCGCCACAAAAAGTCGGCCGGCCAGATTTTCTGGCAAGGCAAGGAAGTCCAGGTCAACTCGGAGCATGACGCGATCCGGCTCGGCATGGCTCTGGCGCCGGAAAGCCGCCGCGACCAGGGCCTGTGCCTCAATTTGTCGGTCGGCATGAACCTCAACCTGCCGATCTACAAGCGGATCTCCAGCAACGCGCTGATCTCCGGTGCGAAGGAGAAGGCCGAGGCCGACCGCCAGATCGCCGACCTGCGCATCAAGACGCCGACGCGCAGCGCGCTCGCCTCCAGCCTGTCGGGCGGCAACCAGCAGAAGATCGTCATCGGCAAATGGCTGGCGCATGGCGCCAAGCTCTTCATCTTCGACGAGCCGACAGTGGGCGTCGATGTCGGCACCAAGGCCGAGATCTACCGGCTGTTCTCGACGCTTCTATCGAAGGGCGCCGGCATCATCCTGATCTCGTCCTATCTGCCGGAGGTCTACGAGCTTGCCGACACGCTGCATGTGTTCCGGCGCGGCAAGCTGGTCGCCACGCACGGGTTCCGCACCGCCAGCCACGAAGACATTCTGGGACAAGCGCTGGCCGAGAAACAAGAAAAGCCGGGAGGGCAATGATGAGCACCGAGACGATTCCCGCCGAAAAACCCAAGCGCAATTTCAACGCGCTGTTCGGGCTGACATTGCTTGGCCTGCTGGTGCTGATGTGGATCGTGCTGGCTGTCGCCACGCCGTCCTTCGCCTCGGCGCTCAACATCACCAATCTTTTGCGCCAGGGCTCGCTGATCGCCATCCTTGCCGTCGGTCAGACCTTCGTCATCATCACCGGCGGCATCGACCTGTCGGTTGGCGCCGTGGTCGGCTTCACCACCGTCATCGTCGCGCTGTTGATCAATGCCGGCTGGCCGATCTGGGCGGCGGTGCTGGTCACGCTGCTGGTCGGCGTCGCCATCGGCCTCTTCCACGGCTTCGGCATCGTCAAGATGGGCCTGCCGCCCTTCATCATCACGCTGGCCACCATGACCTCGCTGCGCGGCATCGGCCTCTTGATGACCAACGGCAATTCGATCTCGATCAACAGCGATCCGTTCCAGGCCTTCTCGCGCGGCTCGCTGTTCGGCATCCCCTATCTGTTCTGGATGGTGATCCTAGTCGCCATTCCGTCCTATATCTTCCTGCATCACACGCGCTGGGGCCGCTATCTGTTCTCGGTCGGCTCCAACGCCGAGGCCGCGCGCCTATCCGGCGTCAACGTGCCGCGCACCATCTTCATGGCCTATATCCTGTCCGGTCTTTTGGCCGCTTTCGTCGGCGTGCTGCTTGCTTCGCGCATCGGCATCGGCAACCCGACCCAAGGCGACACCTATGAGCTGCAGGCCATCGCCTCGTCGGTTATCGGCGGCACCTCGCTGTTCGGCGCCATCGGCTCCGTGCACGGACCGCTGATCGGCTCCTTCATTCTTTCGACGATCAACAACGGCGCCAACCTGCTCAACGTCAACACCTTCTGGCAACGTGTCATCACCGGCCTTTTGATCATCGTCATCGTCTACTTCGACGGCCTGCGCCGTCGCGGCAAATGAATCCTCCTGAACTCCGCCGGCCTCGCTCGTACGAGGCCGGCGTTCTTTTTTGTTTTGGATTTGCGAAATGAAAGCCGTCGTCTGCCGCTCGCCTGGCGAGCTCGTCCTCGAAGACCGCGCAGCGCCCGGTGCGCCCGCGCCCGGCTGGGCGCGCGTCGCCATCAGCCATGTCGGCATCTGCGGCACCGACTATCATATCTTCGAAGGCAAGCACCCGTTCCTCGCCTATCCGCGCGTCATGGGCCACGAGGTCTCGGGCACCATTGTCGAGAGGGGTGAAGGCGTCGACCTCGCCGTCGGCGAACCGGTGATCGTCAACCCCTATCTCGCCTGTGGCAAATGCATCGCCTGCCGGCACGGCAAGCCGAACTGCTGCATGAAGATCGAGGTGCTCGGCGTCCATCGCGACGGCGCCATGTGCGACGAGATCCTGGTGCCGGCGCAAAACCTCTATCCGACGAACGGCCTGTCGCTGGCCGACGCCGCGGCGGTGGAATTCCTGGCGATCGGCGCCCACGCCGTGCGCCGCTCGCTGGGCACACCGGGCCAGCGCACGCTGGTCATCGGCGCCGGACCGATCGGGCTGGGCACGGCGATCTTCGCGCGCATTGCCGGGCTCGACGTCAGCCTGCTCGACATGAGCGCCGAGCGGCTCGGCTTCGCCGAAAAAGATCTCGGCTTTGCCCCGCTCGACGCCTCCAAGGTTTCGGCGACGGACCTGGTCAAGCAGGCGACGGGCGGCGAAGGGTTCGACCTCGTCTTCGACGCCACCGGTAACACGGGCTCGGTGCAATCGGCCTTCGCCCACGTCGCGCATGGCGGCACGCTGGTTCTGGTCAGCGTCGTCAAGGACGACATCACCTTTTCGGACCCGGAGTTCCACAAACGCGAGATGACGCTGGTCGGCAGCCGCAACGCGCTGAGGGCCGATTTCGACCACGTCGCCGCCTCGATCCGCAACGGCGCCGTGCCGCTGACCAAACTCGTCACCCACCGCACGACGCTCGCCGGCACGCCGCGCGATCTGGCGCGGTGGGCGCAGGAGAAATCTGGGCTGATCAAGGCGGTCATCGAGGTTGGCTAATCGCCGGCTGACAGCCTCAGCTCCACCCGTTCCGCCGGGAAGCGCGATTCCGCGAACTGGATCGGCTGGCCGTCGAGCGTGACGTTGACCGACATCGTCACCAGCACGATCGCGCCCGGCTGCAGATCAAGTGCTGCAAGATCGTCGGCATCGGCATGGCGTGCCGACAGCACCGTCGAGTGCCTGAGATAATCGTTGATGCCGAAGCGCTTTAGCGAGGCGGTGACCGATCCCGTCTCCGCCATGGCGGTATCGATGCCAGCGAAGCGCTTGGCGTCGAACCATGTGGTCGCGCGCGACACCGGATGGCCGTCGGCTTCGCCGCGCGTCTCCAGCCGGATCACGGCCGCCCCCTTGGCGATGCCCAACGCCTCGGCGATGCGCCGGCTGGCCGGCTCGGTCGACGACGACAGGAGCGCGATGTGCCGCTCGCTCGTCTGTCCTTGCAAGCCGGCGGAAAAGCGCGTCCGCGCACCGATCGGGTAGGACAGCCGCTTGCGCGACATCACGAAGGTGCCGCGCCCCTGCTCGGCCTTCAGCACGCCGTCCTGCGTCAGCGCCGCGATCGCGCTGCGCACCGTGTGGCGGTTGACGCCGTAGCGCTCGGCCAGCGCCACCTCGGGCGGCAGCGCTGTATTCTCGGCGAAATCGCCGCTGGCGATCCCTTGCAGGATCCTGTCGGCGATCTGCCGCCACAGCGCCACACCGTTGCGTCTTTCGATACTGGCAAGTCCGATCACTACCGCCCCCGGTATTTTTCGCCCTGTCATCCACGCGTCATGGACTCTCGGTACTAGGTCAGTATAATTTGTATAGTTGTCTATATCAATAGACAAATTTCCATACAAGGAGCGGCACCATGCGAGGACAGGAAGCGCGCGAGCAAGCGGAGCGGAAAGCCGCTATGGCGACGCTTGCGCATGCCGCGGCCGATGAGATCGCGCGCCTGTGGGACGGCTCCGGCCTGCCATCCGAGGCTGAGCTTTTGCGCGGCCCGGAAACCGGACTGGTGACGGTGCGCGGGCGGATCGGCGGCGGCGGCGCGCCCTTCAATGTCGGCGAGGCGACGGTCACGCGTGCCACCGTCCGGCTGCCTTCCGGGCAGGTCGGCCATTCCTATTCGCTTGGGCGTGACAAGCAGAAAGCCAGGCTCGCGGCCATCGCCGACGCGCTCTGGCAGGACCCTGCGCATCGCGCAGAGGTCGAGGCAAAGCTGGTGGCGCCGTTGCGTGAAACACTCGACGCCGCGCGCGAAAAACGCCGCGTCGAGACGGGGGCGACCAAAGTCGATTTCTTCACCATGGTGCGCGGAGAGGACTGATGGATATCGCCACGCAATCGATCGACGGCGGCTTCGCCGAGCCGGTCTTCAACGCCCAGACCGTGTTCCGCGCCATCATGGACGCGATGGCGCGTCCCGGCACGGTCCCGCCTTTGCCGCCGCTCGCCCATCCGCCGGCTCCCTTGTCGGCGACCGCCGGCGCCGTGGCGCTGGCGCTCTGCGACAACGACACGCCGGTCTGGCTCGACGCGCCGTTGCAGACGGCATCCGTCAAGGCCTGGCTCGGCTTTCATTCCGGCGCGCCCCTGGCCAACACGCCGGCCGACGCGCATTTCGCCTTGATCGCCAATCCGAAGGAGATGGCGGCGCTCGACGGTTTTGCGCAGGGCACGCAGGAATATCCCGACCGTTCGACGACGCTGATCCTGCTGGTCGACGATCTCGCTTCCGGCCCGTCGCTGCTGCTCGAAGGACCCGGCATCGAAAAGACGTCGATGATCGCGCCTCCCGGCATGCCGCGCCATTTCGTCGAGCAGTGGAAGCAGAACAACCAGCGTTTTCCGCGCGGCGTCGACATCATCCTGGCGGCGCCCGGCAATCTCGCCTGCCTGCCGCGCACCACCCGCATCAAGACGATGGAGGCCTGACATGTATGTCGCGGTAAAGGGCGGCGAGGCCGCAATTGCCAACGCCCATCGTTTGCTGGCCGACCGCCGCCGCGGCGACCGCGCGGTGCCGGCGCTGCGCCTCGACCAGATCGTCGAGCAGCTGGCGCTCGGCGTCGACCGCGTGATGAGCGAGGGTTCGCTCTACGACCGCGAGCTTGCGGCGCTGGCCGTAGTTCAGGCGCGCGGCGACATGATCGAGGCGATCTTCCTGGTGCGCGCCTACCGCACCACGCTGCCGCGCTTCGGCTACACCAACCCGGTCGATACCGGCGCCATGCAGGTCGAGCGCCGCGTCTCGGCGACCTACAAGGATCTGCCCGGCGGCCAGGTGCTTGGGCCCACCTTCGACTACACGCACCGCCTGCTCGATCCTGAGCTTGCCGCCGGCGCCGAGGTCGAGACGCCGGTTCAACGTCCGGTCGAGGACGAGGCGATGCCGCGCGTCTCGGCGATCCTTGCCCATGAAGGGCTGATCGAGGCCGATGGCGAGATGCCGCGCGACCATGTCCCCGGCGACATCACGCGCGAGCCGCTGCAGTTCCCGATGGCGCGCGACATACGCCTGCAGGCGCTGTCGCGCGGCGATGAGGGTTTTCTGCTGGCGCTCGGCTATTCGACGCAGCGCGGCTATGCCCGCAACCATCCCTTCGTCGGCGAAGTGCGCATCGGCGAAGTCGAGCTCGAGCTCGACGTGCCGGAACTGCCCTTCGCCGTGCCGCTCGGCTCGATCCGCGTCACCGAATGCCAGATGGTCAACCAATTCAAGGGCTCGGCCAAGGCGCCGCCGCAATTCACGCGCGGCTACGGCCTGGTCTTCGGCCAGAGCGAGCGCAAGGCGATGGCAATGGCGCTGTGCGACCGGGCGCTGCGCGCCGGCGAGCTTGGCGAAGATGTCGTTGCCGCGGCGCAGGACGAGGAATTCGTAATCTCGCATTCCGACAATGTGCAGGCGACCGGCTTCGTCGAGCATCTGAAGCTGCCGCATTATGTCGACTTCCAGGCCGAACTCGGCCTCGTGCGCCGCATGCGCGCCGAATACGAGGCGCGGGAAAATGAGGACAAGGCCGCCGAGGAAAAGCGGGAGGCCGCGGAATGATCCAGGGCCTCTCCCACGTGACTTTCGTCGTGCGCGACCTCGACCGGATGAGCGATATCCTGACCGGCGTCTTCGACGCGCGTGAGGTTTACGACAGCGGCGCTCGGCAATTCTCACTGTCTCGCGAGAAATTCTTCCTGATCGATGATCTCTGGATCGCCATCATGGAAGGCGAGCCGCTGCCAGAGCGGAGCTACAACCACATCGCCTTCAAGATCGATGATGCGGATTTCGACCGCTACGCCGAGCGTGTGAGGAAGCTCGGCCTCGACATGCGTCCGCCGCGGCCGCGCGTCGAGGGCGAAGGCCGCTCGATCTATTTCCACGACGACGACAACCATCTGTTCGAACTGCACACCGGCACACTGGCCGAGCGACTGGCGCGCTACGCCAGGGAATTGGAGGTCGTGCAATGAGCTCAGCTGTCTCCGCCACCGTGACCGGCGTGCCCACCGCCATCGTGGGAGTGTCCACTGGAGCCCTCGTAGCCACCACCGCCGTACCAACTTTCGGAATTGCCGGAACCTTCCCTTGGCGCCGGAAAAATCCTGCGCCGCAGAAAAAAGACGACGACGCCGGCGAACACCAGCAACACGATCCCGAGGTGCATCCATCCGGCAGAATTCATTTCGATCCGGTCCGGGTTCCACGCCTTGCAAGTCAATTCGGTAGCACGGAGCGGATGTGATCGCCATGACCGACATCGCCACCTACAATTTCGCCTATCTCGACGAGCAGACAAAGCGGATGATCCGCCGGGCGATCCTCAAGGGCATCGCCATTCCCGGCTACCAGGTGCCTTTCGCCTCGCGCGAGATGCCGATGCCTTATGGCTGGGGCACCGGCGGCGTGCAGGTCACCGCCTCGATCATCGGCCCCGACGACGTGCTGAAGGTCATCGACCAGGGCGCCGACGACACCACCAACGCCGTCTCGATCCGCGCCTTCTTCAAGAAGGTCGCCAATGTCGCCGTCACCACCGAGACGGGACAAGCGACCATCATCCAGACCCGCCATCGCATTCCGGAGCAGCCGCTGACCGCCGGCCAGGTGCTGGTCTTCCAGGTGCCGATCCCCGAGCCGCTGCGTTTCCTCGAGCCGCGCGAGACCGAAACGCGGAAAATGCATGCGCTGGAGGAATACGGCCTCATGCATGTGAAGCTCTACGAGGACATCGCCCGGCACGGCCGCATCGCCACCACCTACGCCTATCCGGTCAAGGTCGAAGGCCGCTATGTGATGGACCCCTCGCCGACGCCGAAATTCGACAATCCGAAAATGCATCGTTCGCCGGCTTTGCAATTGTTCGGCGCCGGCCGCGAGAAGCGCATCTACGCCGTGCCGCCCTTCACCGATGTGGTCAGCCTCGACTTCGAGGACCATCCCTTCGAGGTGCAGACCTTCGACCAGCCTTGCGCGATCTGCGGAGCCGAGAATGTCTATCTCGACGAGGTCATCCTCGACGACCGTGGCGGCCACATGTTCGTCTGTTCCGACACCGACCACTGCGAGAAGCGGCGCGAGGACGGCCATCGCGGTCATCTCGCACCTGAAGCCCATCCCGTTCTGGGAAAAACGGAGCCGGCAGAATGACCGACGAACCGCTGCTGCGCGTTTCAGCGCTTTCCAAATTCTACGGCTCGCGCGTCGGCTGCGAGAACGTTACCTTCGACCTGTGGCCCGGGGAGGTGCTGGCGGTGGTCGGCGAGTCCGGCTCCGGCAAGACGACGCTGCTCAACTGCCTGTCGGCCAGGTTGCTGCCCTCCTCCGGCACGGCGAGCTACCGCATGCGCGACGGCCAGTTGCGCGAGCTCTACCGCATGAGCGAGGCCGAGCGCCGCTTCCTGATGCGCACCGACTGGGGTTTCGTTCACCAGAACCCGGCGGACGGCCTGCGCATGACGGTTTCGGCCGGCGCCAATGTCGGCGAGCGGCTGATGGCGGTCGGCGACCGGCACTACGGCAAGATCCGCGCCACCGCGGTCGACTGGCTGTCGCGCGTCGAGATCGACGAGGACCGTATCGACGACGAGCCGCGCGCCTTTTCCGGCGGCATGCGCCAGCGCCTGCAGATCGCACGCAATCTGGTGACCGGTCCGCGCCTGGTATTCATGGACGAGCCGACCGGCGGCCTCGACGTCTCCGTGCAGGCGCGCCTGCTCGATCTGTTGCGCGGCCTGGTCACGGACCTCGGCCTCGCCGCTGTTGTCGTCACCCACGACCTCGCCGTGGCGCGGCTTCTGTCGCAGCGCATGATGGTGATGAAGGACGGCCGCGTCGTCGAAAGCGGCCTTACCGACCGCGTGCTCGACGACCCGCGCGCGCCCTATACGCAACTTCTTGTGTCTTCGATTTTGCAGGTATGATCATGCCGACGCCTCTCGTTGTCTCCGATGTCGCCAAAAGCTTCACCATGCATCTGCGCGACGGCGTCACGCTGCCTGTCGTCGCGGGCGTCTCCTTCTCGATCCGCGCCGGCGAATGCGCCGTGCTCGGCGGCCCGTCGGGCGCAGGAAAAAGCTCGATCCTGAAGATGCTCTACGGCAACTATGCCGTCAACGAAGGCCAGATCATCGTCCAGCACGCAGGCGGCCTGATCGATCTCGCCGCCGCCAATCCGCGCACCGTGCTTGCCGTGCGCCGGCAAACGATCGGCTATGTCAGCCAGTTCCTGCGCACCGTGCCGCGCGTCTCGGCGCTCGACGTCGTCGCCGAACCGCTGGTCGAGCGTGGCGAGACCAGAGAGGCCGCGCGGGAAAAAGCGCGCACCTTGCTGGCCCAGCTCAACCTGCCGGAGAAGCTTTGGGCGCTGCCACCAGCGACCTTCTCGGGCGGCGAGCAGCAGCGCGTCAACATCGCGCGAGGCTTCATCACCGAACACCCGATCCTGCTGCTCGACGAGCCGACCGCCTCGCTCGACGCGAAAAACCGCGACGTCGTGGTCGAACTGATCGCCGCCAAGAAGGCCGCCGGAGTTGCGCTGCTTGGCATCTTCCATGACCTCGACGTGCGTGACGCGGTCGCCGATCGCGTCATCGACGTCACCACCTTCGCCGCCGGAAAGATCGCTGCATGAGCAAGAAGCTTTCGGAGGCGCCGCTGATCCACCCGACGGCGCAGGTCGAGAACTCGACGCTCGGCCGCTGGACCGAGATCGCCGAGCGAAGCCGCGTCGCCGAATGCGAGCTCGGCGACTATTCCTACATGATGCAGGACTGCGCCGTCTGGTGCGCGACCATCCGAAAATTCTCCAACATCGCGGCGAGCGTGCGCATCAACGCGACCAACCACCCGGTCTCGCGGCCGACGCTGCACCACTTCACCTACCGCGCCTCGGACTATTGGGACGATGCCGAGCACGAGAGCGAGTTCTTCGCTCAGCGCCGCGCCAAACGCGTCACCATCGGCCACGACACCTGGCTCGGCCACGGCTCGACCATCCTGCCCGGCGTCACCGTCGGCGACGGCGCCGCGGTCGGCGCAGGCGCCGTGGTGTCGAAGGATGTCGCGCCCTACACCATCGTCGGCGGCGTGCCGGCAAAACCGATCCGCGAGCGCTTCGACCGCCGCACCGCCGAGCGCTACCAGGCGCTTGCCTGGTGGGACTGGGACCATGCGAAGCTGCGCGCCACGCTCGGCGATTTTCGCGAATTGTCGGCGGAGGAGTTTCTGGAAAAATACGAATGACGCGAGCGCTATTCGCAGACGCGCGGCCGACAAACATACCGCACTCGGCAATATAAATGCTTGCAAGAAAGCTTAATACTAAATCAGTAGAATCCAACTAGGCATCCAATATGGATGGAGCTCAGCAATTTTTCTTCACGGTTATCTGCATCGGTTTGGGACTGATTGCGATCGGGCTTCTGATAGTGGGCCGCAGTATCTACCGCCGTGTCGAAGCGGGCTCTGCTGCGGTGATCGTGGCGACGCTCTTCGGATTGGCTCTGTCGGCGGCCGGGCTTGTAATCCTTTATTACGCAGCACTGGTCCTGAGTATCAAATAGTGCTGGTGATAGCCCGATCGGGGCAATTCGCGCGAATTGGATAATCGGCGCCGACCTTCACACCTTTGACACAAGACTCGGACACGAGGCCATCTCCCCAGGAGATCGTCATGCTCGACACAGTCAGACCTTCGCTCGCCCTATTCTTCGAAGGCACCAACCCGGCGCCTCCGACCCATCTCGGCACGCGTTACGACACGGCAGGCAACTTCCTGCTCGAGCCCGGCAACACCGTCGTCTCCCATCTCGTAGCCGGCTCACCTTCCGAGGCTGCTGTCATCAAGGTGCGCGAGCGCATGCTGGCCATGCCTGATGCCGACCGGCTGGCCTTCACCCCGATCTCCAGTCTGCACATGACGCTGTACCAAGGCATCATCGAGTACCGGCGCCGACTGCCCTACTGGCCATCCGACGTGCCGGTCGACACTAGTATCGACGACATGACGCGGCTCTATCTGGAGCGCCTGCAAAACTTCGAAGGCAGCGGCTCGTTCAGGATAAAGGCCATCGGCGTTACGCCGAACGGCCTCACCGTCGCCGGCGCTTCGGAGGAAGACAGGGCCATCATGAGTGCCTGGCGCGATGCGCTTTCAGTGCCCTTCGGTTATCGTCACCCGGACCACGACACTTACGTCTTCCACATCACATTCGCCTACCAAATAAGCCGCCTCGCCGACGAGCGGGCAGAAGCCTGGCAGGAATTGTTCGACGACTGCCTGGCCTTCCTCGAGCGCGAAGCTCCGGTGATCGAGCTGCGTCCGCCAGCCTTCTGCAGCTTCAAGGACATGGAGCATTTCGAGGAACTGCTCGTGTTCGGCTAAGTAGTTCGGCACAGGGATTTTGGAAAGTTGCCGCTTGTCGACGGGGCAAGATTTTCACCGTTTCCGTGAAGTCAGCGCAAGCGCCGGGGATTGGCTGAAGCCTCTCAACCTCGTCATCCCTGGGCGGAGCAGCCGCGAAGCGGCGTCGCGGAGACCCTGGGATCCATTCCGTGACCCTGATCGAAGAGTGCAGCGGAGCAGAATTCTGCACCGCAGCAGCGCTCATGCGTCACGGCATGGATCCTCGGGTCTGCGCGCGTCGCTACGCTCCTTGCTCCGCCCGTGGATGACGACGAAATGGCCGTTTCGGCCAATCTCCGAGGCACTCTCAACAGAAACATAGCCGACCCTGTCAAAAACCCTGTGCTGGGAAATTAGCCCCACAAGCCTGTGCGCGGTAACAAAACTGACATCAATCCGACACCCCAGCTTCATCCGCCTGCGCTAGCGAAGGTTAACAGACCTTCAAATGACGATGGACTGGAGTTTTGGTATGTCGGCATCAGCGGCCACGCTCGAAATCCGCGGCGTCTCCCGACGATTTGGCAAGAACACGGCCGTCAGCGACATCAACATCTCGATCCCGCGCGGACAGATGGTCGGCGTCATCGGACGCTCCGGCGCCGGCAAGTCGACGCTTCTGCGAATGGTCAACCGCCTCATCGATCCCAGCCAGGGATCGATTTTTTTCGACGGCGCAGAAGTCTCCAGCCTGCAGGGTTCGCCGCTGCGCCGCTGGCAGCGCGACTGCGCCATGATCTTCCAGCAGTTCAACCTGGTGCCGCGCCTCGACGTTTTGACTAACGTGCTGCTCGGCCGCCTCAACCACCGCTCGACGTTCTCCAATCTGCTCGGCATGTTCACGCGCACCGAATGCGCCGAGGCTGTTGCCGCGCTCGAGCGGCTCGACATAGCCCGCACCGCGCTGCAGCCGGCCGGCACGTTGTCCGGCGGCCAGCAGCAGCGTGTCGCCATCGCCCGCGCCATGATGCAGCAGCCGAAGGTGCTGCTGGCCGACGAGCCGATCGCCTCGCTCGACCCGCTCAACGCCAAGGTGGTGATGGACTCGCTGCGCGACATCAACCAGCGCGAAGGCATAACCGTCATCACCAATCTGCACACGCTGGACACCGCGCGCGCCTATTGCAACCGCATCATCGGCATGGCCGCCGGCAAGGTCGTCTTCGACGGCGCGCCGGAAGACCTCGACCGCGACGCCGTGCGCACCGTCTATGGCGCGGATGCGAGCGGCGCCGAGATCTCCGAAGCGATCACGTCGACCAGCGTCACCATCAAGCCGAAGATCCTTGCATCCGCCGGACCGCTCGAACCAGCTTTTCCTGGCTACTGAGCCCCAGGCCCGGACCCGCTTCATCGATCCGGGCGCGTCATTGGGCATCGCAGAGCGAGCAACCCGGATCGCCCGCCCGCGTCAAAGGCAAGACTTGAAAAATCAGAACGCCGGCGCGCAGCCGGAACAACAGGAGAGAGAGCACAATGTTCAGAAAAATGGTTTTTGCGGGCATTTCGCTGCTCGCCATGGCAGCCAGCGCCGCGAATGCCGCCGACATCAAGGAGTTCCGCGTCGGCATCCTCGGCGGCGAGAACGAGACCGACCGTCTGCGCAACTACCAGTGCCTTGCCGACCATCTGAAGGCCGAATTCGGCTTCGAGAAGGTGTCGCTGTTCCCGGCCGCCGACTATGACGGCGTCATCCAGGGCCTGCTCGGCGGCACGCTCGACTTCGCCGAGCTCGGCGCCTCAGGTTACGCCAGCGTCTATATCAAGGACCCGAACGCCGTCACCCCGATCCTCACCACCCAGCAGACCGACGGCGCGACCGGCTATTATTCGATCGGCCTGGCGCTGAAGTCCTCCGGCATCACCGACATCAAGTCGGCCAAGGGCAAGAAGCTCGGCTATGCCGACCCGGATTCGACCTCGGGCTATCTGATCCCGCTGACGCAGATCCCGAAGGACACCGGCGCCTCCAACGAGACCTATTTCGCCTCGACCCAGTTCAACGGCGGCCACGAGAACAACGTGCTGGCCGTGCGCGACGGCAAGGTCGACGTGGCCGTGGACGATTCCTCGGGCATCGGCGACTTCAAGAACGGCTATACCTCCGGCACCTTCCACAAGGAAGTCGCCAAGGGCGCCGTCGATCCGAACGACTTCGTCGAAGTCTGGCGTTCGGGCCTGATCCCGAACGGCCCGCTGGTCGTGCGCACCGCGCTCGGCGCCGACATGACCGCCAAGCTGGCCGCCTTCTTCACCGCCCTGCCGACCAAGGACAAGGCGTGCTTCGAAGGCGTCGAAGGCGGCGATTTCACCGGCTATGTCCCGGTCAAGCCGGACTTCTACAACGTCATCGTCGAAGCCCGCAAAGCGGCTATCGGCGGCTGACGACGACAACCGAAAGGGCGGTGTTCAAAACACCGCCCTTTTTGCATCTCCGATCATGACATCAGCCACCCTCCACTCCGACGCGACCCGCCAGCAGGCGGATGCCTGGCGACGCCAGACATCGCTCAGACGCTTCTACACCGCGCTCGGCATCGGCCTGCTTCTCGTTGCCATGTGCGCCACCATGTGGTTCGCCGACGAGGCCAATGCCGGCCATTTCTTCGACCGGCTGCCGCATCTTCTCGATTTCCTCAGCTGGCTGATCCCGAAGGACTGGAACGACGTCTGGCGGGCACTGTTCGACATCGCTTCGCCCAACGACAAGGGCACGCAGGAATTCAACTTCCCGCTCGGCCGCGTCTATGTCTGGGGCGGCTTCTATATCCCCGAATATTTCGAGCTGATGCTGACCACGGTGAACGTCGCGTTGGTCTCGACCTTCATCGGCTTCGTCTTTGCCGTGCCCTTCTCCTTCATCGCCGCGCGCAATCTGACGCCGAGCCCGGTCCTGCGGCTCGTCGTCAAGCGCTTCATGGAATTGCTGCGCGCCTTCCCCGAAATCGTCATTGCCGGGCTGTTCGCGGCCATCGTCTCGATCGGCCCGGTTGCGGCCATCATCGCCATCGGCCTGCATTCGATCGGCGCGCTGGGAAAACTGTTCTACGAGATCAACGAGAACATCGACATGCGCCCGGAGGAGGGCCTGCGCGCCGTCGGCGCCAACTGGTTCGAGCGCGTGCGCTTCGCCGGCCTGCCGCAGGTGCTGCCCAACTTCATGTCCTACACGCTGCTCCGAATCGAGATCAACGTGCGCATCTCGACCATCATGGGCGCCGTCGGTGGCGGCGGCATCGGCGAAGAATTGAAGCTTTCCATCTCGCGCGGCTTCGGCGCCAAGACGCTGGCGCTGGTGCTGCTGCTGTTCATCACCATTTTCCTCGTCGACCAGTTCTCCGCCTGGCTGCGCCGCAAGCTCGTCGGCGAACAGGCTTTCCTGATGAGCGCGTGAAATGGCAATCACTGTAGAAGAAATCGCTGCCATCGAGGACCGCCACCCGCAGATCTTCCGGCGGCCGGCCTACAAGCGTTTCTGGCCGCTGCTGCTGATCGCCGGCACGCTGCTCTATCTCGGCTATGCCTTGTGGTTCTTCAGCCTGCCGCAGGTGCTGCGCGAGTCGCACTGGGAGCGGCTGCCGCTCTTCCTGTCGCAATGGATCAGCTACGATCTGCAGCCGGAATTCCGCCTCGACCAGCCTCAGATCACGCCGAAATATCCGCGCTTTTCCGCACTTGGCGAAAACCCCAATCCCGATTGGGTGATCCAAAACCCCGACGGCACTTTTACGGTGCAGATCGACGGCGATGCCAAATCCGTCACCTTCGACAAGACCAAGGCGACGATCACGGCGAATGGCGTGACCGTGCCGGTAGCGCTGACCAGCGGCAAGCCGGTAGTAACCGGCCCCGTGCCGGACTGGGTGACGGTGCATGACGACGAGATCGTCGCCAAGATGGGCTTTGCCGGCGAGGTGCGCGTCACCGTCGACCGCGTCAAGGTGCGCAAACGTTTCCTCGGCTGGGCGAATTTCGTCTTCGACACGCGCTCGCCCTTCTTCGGCAGACCTTACAGCGAAGTGGTCTCGCTGATCGTCTCGGGCCCCGAACTGCAGCCTGGCACCTCCAACCTTTCTTTGGCCGCCGACAACATCTGGAACAACGCCCAGTGGCAGCACGGCGACGTCTGGACGAAGCTGCTGCAGACCATCGTCATGGCCTTCCTCGGCACGCTGCTCGGCGGCATCGTCGCTTTCCCGCTCGCCTTCTTCGCCGCGCGCAATATCACGCCGAGCGGCATCCTCAGCCAGGTGCTGAAACGCTTCTTCGACTTCATGCGCTCGGTCGACATGCTGATCTGGGCGCTGTTCTTCACCCGCGCCTTCGGCCCCGGACCGCTGGCCGGGAGTGCCGCGATCTTCTTCACCGAGATCGGCACATTGGGCAAAACCTATTCCGAGGCGCTGGAGAACATCGACGACAAGCCGCGCGAGGGTGTGCTCTCGACCGGCGCCAACGGCTTGCTGGTGCAGCGCTACGGCGTGCTGCCGGAAGTGATCCCCGTCTTCATCAGCCAGACGCTCTACCAGTGGGAATCCAACACCCGCGGCGCCACCATCATCGGCGCCGTCGGCGCCGGCGGCATCGGCCTGAAACTGTGGGAGGCGATGCGCACCAATTCGAACTGGGCCAACGTCTTCTACATGGTGCTTTTGACGCTGCTCGTCGTCTTCATCTTCGACAACATCTCGAACTTCCTGCGGCGCAGGCTCAGCCGCACGCTGCATGATTATAACAGGTTGCAGGCCGAGCGGGGGTAATTTCGCGCCTTCGTCATCCACGGGCGAAGCAAGGAGCGAAGCGACGCGCGCAGACCCGAGGATCCATGCCGTTACCTAAGCCGTAGAGTGCAGCGGTACAGAATTCTGCATCGTTGCGGCGCGTCGACGTCACGGAATGGATCCTCGGGTCTCCGCGTCCGCTTCGCTCCCGCTCCGCCCGTGGATGACGAAGAGAGAGACGCTTACGCGGCAGCCTTCCACCCATCCCTGATATGCCGATACCCCTCGCGATAAACCGCCTCCGGGCTCTCCGCGAAATCCCGCCACACCTTCGTCGCCGCCGCCAGATCCTTCAGCGACCGCCCGAACGCTTCGATCGTCAGCCAGTCGTCATAGCCACTCTTGCGGATGGCGGAGAATGTTTCCTTCCAGGGAATATTGCCGCGCCCCGGCACGCCGCGGTCGTTCTCTGAAATGTGGATGTGAACGACGTTCCGCCGGTTGCGCGTATAGGCGCCGATCGGGTCGGCTTCCTCGATATTGGCGTGGAACGTGTCGTACATCGCCTTGATGTGCGGCCGGTCGATCGCGTCGATATGCTCCGACAGATCGTCCATCGTGTTCAGCAGATAGCATTCGAAGCGGTTGAGCGCTTCGAGCCCGATGGTCACGCCCTTCTTGCCCGCATGGTCGCCGATGGCGCGCTGCGAGGCGACCGAGCGCTTCTTCTCGGCCGCCGTCGGCCCGCTCCCGGAAAACGCGCCGAGTGTCGAATGCAGCGGTCCGCTCAGCAGGTCGGCGCCGAGCGCTGCGCTGCAGTCGATCGCCCATTTCATGTAGTCGATGCCGGCCTTGCGCGTGGCTGCATCCGGCGAGATCAGGCTCATCGCCGGATCGCCCATCGCGGTGACCGCGGTGCGCTCCAGCCCGATGCGATCGAGCATCGCGCAGAGCTTGCTATAGTCGTCCGGTGAGCCAGCGAAGACCGGGATCTCGACCCCGTCGAAGCCGGTCGCCTTGATGTCCTTGAGAAGCGCCTCGTGCTTCTTCGAAACGCTTGTCGTCCACAAGAACATGCACATGCCGATTTTCATCGACCCCTCCCCCGGCTTGCTGGCCAGCCATTTGCGCCAGCGGCCACACTCCCCCTCATCCGGCCGCTTTGCGGCCACCTTCTCCCCAAGGGGAGAGGTCGGATTGCCCCGAATTGCGTTTGCAATTCGGCTTGGCAATTCGGATGAGGGTGAGTCTCGCCCCTACAGCTTCGTCCACGCCCCGTTTTTCTTCGACGACTTCACGCAGGCCTCGATGAAGGCCATACCTTCGACGCCATCCTCGATCGTCGGGAAGATCACATCCTTAGCCGGCTTGCCGCCCTTCCGGCGCGCCGCGCGGATGGCCCGTGCCGCCTCCTGGTAGATATTGGCGAAGCCTTCGAGATAGCCTTCCGGATGGCCCGACGGCACACGCGTCACGCGCCCAGCGGCCGGTATCGCGCCGGCTCCGGCGCGAGTCAAAAGCTGCTTCGGTTGGCCGAACGGCGTGTACCAGAGATAGTTCGGATCGGCCTGCACCCATTCCAGCCCGCCCTTCGAGCCGTAGATGCGCAGCTTCAGCCCGTTCTCATGGCCGGGCGCCACCTGGCTCGCCCAGATCATGCCCTTGGCCGGATGCTTGTTGCCGACCGGCTTGAAGCGCAGCATGACGTTGACGTTGTCGTCGAGCTGACGTCCAGGCACGAAGGCGTCGAGATCGGCCGACAGCGTATCGAGCTCCAGCCCGGAAACGAAGCGGGCGAGGTTATAGGCATGCGTGCCGATGTCGCCCAGCGCGCCGCCGGCGCCGGCTTGCTTCGGATCGGAGCGCCACGACGCCTGCTTCTGGCCGGTGGCGGCGAGGTCTTCGGTCAGCCAGTCCTGCGGATATTCCGACTGCACGATGCGGATGTCGCCGAGCTGGCCCTTGGCCACCATCTCGCGCGCCTGGCGGATCATCGGATAGGCAGTGTAGTTGTGGGTCAGCACGAACACCTTGCCGGTCTTCTCGACCAGAGCGGCGAGCTTCTTCGCCTCCGCCAGCGAGGTGGCCAGCGGCTTGTCGCAGATGACATGGATGCCGGCCTCGAGGAAGGCTTTGGCCGCCGGCACATGGACATTGTTGGGCGTCACGATCGCCGCAGCTTCGATGCCATCCGGGCGCTTGGCTTCGGCCTTCGCCATCTCGGCATAGGAGCCGTAGCTGCGTGCCGGATCGAGTCCGAGTTCCTCTGCCGACGCCTTGGCGCGCTCGGGGTTCGCTGAAAGCGCACCCGCAACCAGCACGAAGTCGTTGTCCATGCGCGCCGCGATGCGATGCACCGCGCCGATGAATGCGCCCTGGCCGCCGCCGACCATACCATAGCGGATCGGGCCGCCTCCCGTTTCCGACTTCGATGCGCCGACCATTTTCGTACTCTCCTCTTTGGCTCCTCACCCTCCCCCTTGCGGAGAGGGCCGACGCACAGCGTCGGAGCGGGGTATAGGGGTCCGCTACGGCTTGCAATTCAATCCCGTCCGGACCCGCAGTCGAATCTTCTCAAGTGAAGTTCGCGGGTCAAATCCCCATCATCGCGCGCAGCAGCTTTTTGTCGGTCGTGCCGGCGGCGAAATCGTCGAAGGCCTTTTCCGTCACCCGGATGATGTGGTGCTGGATGAAGGGCGCGCCCTCGGCGGCGCCGTCCTCGGGATGTTTCAGGCAGCACTCCCATTCCAGCACCGCCCAGGAATCGTAATTGTACTGGGTGAGCTTGGAGAAGATGCCGCTGAAATCCACCTGCCCGTCACCCAGCGAGCGGAAGCGGCCGGCGCGGTTCACCCAGCCCTGATAGCCGGAATAGACGCCTTGCCGCCCGGTCGGGTTGAACTCGGCATCCTTGACGTGGAAGGCCTTGATCCGCTCGTGATAGATGTCGATGAATTCGAGATAGTCGAGCTGCTGCAAGAGGAAGTGCGAGGGGTCGTAATTGATGTTGCAGCGCTTGTGGCCGCCGACCGCGTCGAGGAACATCTCGAAGGTCGCGCCGTCGAACACGTCCTCGGAAGGATGAATCTCGTAGCCGACATCGACGCCATTGTCTTCATAGACGTCGAGGATCGGCTTCCAGCGTTTGCCGAGTTCGCCGAAGGCTTCCTCGATGAGCCCGGCCGGCCGCTGCGGAAACGGGTAGAGGTAGGGGAAAGCCAGCGAGCCAGTGAACGAAACCGAAGCATTCAGCCCGAGATTGCGCGACGCCTTGGCGCCGAACTTCATCTGTTCGACCGCCCATTTCTGCCGCGCCTTGGGATTGTTGTGCACCGATGGCGGCGCAAAGCCGTCCATCTGCGCGTCATAGGCCGGATGCACCGCCACCAACTGTCCCTGCAGATGCGTCGACAGTTCGGTGATCTCGACGCCGGCTTCGGCGCAGATGCCTTTCACCTCGTCGCAATAGGCCTTCGACGACGCGGCCTTTTTCAGGTCGAACAGCCGGCCGTCCCAGGTCGGGATCTGCACGCCTTTGTAGCCGAGGCCGGCCGCCCATTTGGTGATCGAAGCCAGCGAATTGAAGGGCGCCGCATCGCCCGCGAACTGCGCCAGAAACAGGCCGGGACCCTTCATCGTCGTCGGCATCGGCATCCTCCCTCGTTTGATTTCCGCGACCAAGCATAGCGCCGATTGAAGTCAGGGCCAGCCCGGTCGATCTCTTTCTGCCGGCATTTGTGCGCGGCTTCATTCTGGTATTACCAAATCTCCATTTTTGGTCAAGCGGGCGAGACGGGCCCGCAAGCCAGGCGCTTGGCTATCGGCTATTGTATTTACTGTTGAAAATCAAATGTATAAGGCATCACAATGGCGTTATGGCCGTACTTCTTGCCGTACAAGTGAATTTGCGCTAGAGGTCATCAAGGACCCAATTGGTCGAACCAGTTTCGAGAAAATCGCTGGAACGCCGTGGGGCGGAGATTACGCGACGGGTTCGCAGGAGAACGTCGCGAGTAAACATGACAGGCGAATTCTGGGGAGGATAGACCATGCATCTTTCGACGCACAACTGGATGCGCGCGGAGCCGTTGGAGGTGACGCTGAAGCGCATCAAGAAATTCGGCTATGAATCGATCGAGATTTCCGGCGAACCCGAGCAGTACAAGACCAAGGAGACGCGCGCCCTGTTGAAGGAGCACGGCATCCGCTGCTGGGGTTCGGTGACGCTGATGCTGGGCGAACGCAACCTCGCCGCCAAGAACCAGGGCCAGCGCGAAAGGTCGGTCCAATACGTCAAGGACGTGCTGACCATGGTGAGCGAGCTCGAGGGCGAGATCATCACCCTGGTGCCCGCGACCGTCGGCAAGGTGGTGCCGGACGGCACCGAGGCGGAGGAATGGGGCTGGGTGGTCGACGCCACGCGCGAATGCTTCGCCCATGCCAAGAAGGTCGGCGTCAAGATCGCCGTCGAGCCGCTCAACCGCTTCGAGACCTATCTCTTCAACCGCGGCGCCCAGGCGCTGGCGCTCGCCGATGCGGTGAGCCCGGAATGCGGCGTCTGCCTCGACGCCTACCACATCCACATGGAGGAATTTAACGTCTATGACGCCATCCGCCAGGTGGGAAAGCGCCTCTACGACTTCCACGTCGCCGACAACAACCGCTTCGCCGCGGGCCTCGGCCAGATCGACTGGCCGAAGATCGTGCGCACGCTGAAGGAAGTCGGCTATGACGGCGCGTTGACCAACGAGTTCGTCGCGCCGGTAGACCGCACGCCGGCCGCGCCTTATCCGGAAATGGTCGAGCGCAATCCGGTCGACATCTCGCCCGAGCAGCTCAAATTCATCCAGGACCATGGCTCCAGCGTGCTGACGGAAAAATTCTACACCGATCAGATGCGCATCACCGCCGAAACGCTGCTGCCGCTGATCAAGTAGACGATCCGAAGCTCCGCCCTTCCGCCTCGACCGGCGGCAGGGCCCCGGGGAAGACCATGCGCATCAAAAGCGTCCAGGCCTGGTGGGTCCGCATCCCGATCGAAGTCGCGAAGCAGCATCGCAGCGACTTCGGTCAGGTGACGACGTTCGACGCCGCCATTTTGCGCATCGAGACCGATGATGGCCTGGTCGGCTGGGGCGAAGGCAAGAACGCCGCCGGCAGCGCCGGCAGCTACGGCGCGCTCGTCCATATGCTGAACCACGAGATCGGCCCGCAGCTCATCGGCCGCGACCCCGGCGATATCTCCGTCATCTGGGAAATGCTCTACAACGGCGTGCGCCATGAGACGGCGGCGCATAGCGGCCATGCCATGCCGCAGCTGGCACGGCGCGGCGTCAGCGTGGCGGCGATCAGCGCCGTCGACATCGCGCTCTGGGACATTCTCGGCAAGTCGCTCGGCCAACCTGTCTGGCGGCTCATCGGCGGCCGCAAGGTGGAGCGCATGCAGGCCTATGCTTCCGGCGGCTGGGCGCCCGCCGAGGCCATTGGCGAGCAACTGAAATCCTACATCGCCAAGGGCGGCTTCAAGGCGCTGAAGATGCGCGTCGGCTCGATGGACGGCGCACCGCATGTTTCGGCCGCGCGCGTGCGCGCCGCGAGGGCCGCGATCGGACCGGATGTCGACCTCATGGTCGACGCGCACGGCACCTACACCGTCGCCGAGGCCAAGCGCTTCATCAGCCTCACCGCCGACCTAGACCTTGCCTGGTTCGAGGAGCCGGTGATCGCCGACGACAAGCCCGGCATGGCCGAGCTGCGCGCCTCCGGCGCGACCCCGATCGCCACCGGCGAAAGCGAGGCGACGCGCTACGCCTTCCGCGATCTCGCCGTGCTGAAATCGGCCGACATATTCCAGCCGGATCCGGCCTTCTGCGGCGGCATCAGCGAGGCGATGAAGATCGGCACCATAGCCAGCGCCTTCAACCTGCGGCTGGCGCCGCATCTGTGGGCCGGCGCGCCCTGCTTCTTCGCCGGCCTGCATGTCTGCGCCGCCTCGCCGGCCAGCTTCATCATCGAATTTTCGCTCGGCGCCAATCCGATGATACACGATCTCGTTCACGAGACTGTCGAAACAAAGGACGGTATGATAGCGATCCCTGAAAAGCCCGGGCTGGGATTCACCATCTCCGAGCGGTTCCTGGAGGCGCACGCGCAACGCATTTGACGATGAAAGAAAAGAACCTCCTCGCGGAACTCGCCGCCTATCTGTTCTCCAACTCGGACAAGGAGTCGGGCCGCACCCCGTCGGAGCGCGAACTGGCCGAACATTTCGGCGTCAGCCGCGGCCAGATCCGCGAGGCGCTGGCCATCCTCGAAGCGATGCGCATCGTCGAGCGCCGCGCCAAGTCCGGCATCTATGTCGACACCAAGCAGGCAAGCGTCGAGGCGCTGGCGCTTTTCGCCCGCGCCGGCCTGCCGCTCGACCCGGTGCAGATTTACGAGACCGTCGAACTGCGCAAGATCCACGAGATCAAGGCGGCCGAACTTGCCTGCTCGCGGGCCACGGAGGAGAATTTCGAGCGGCTGCGCGAAATCCTGAAGGCTTCGGAAGAGCGCATCGCCGCCGGCGAAGGCCTCGCCAAGGAGGACCGCGAGTTCCACCTCGAGATCGTGCGAGCCACCAAGAACGGTGTCTTCCACAACATCTGCAGCGTCTATTACCTGATGGGCGAGCAGCGCCTGCCGATCTATTTCAACGATCTCGAACGCAGCAAGCGCTCGCATGCCGAGCACATCCAGATCTACGAGGCGCTGCTGCGCCGCGACGGCAACCTCGCCCAGGCCTTGATGAGCGCGCATCTGCAAGGCGCCGAAAGCTATTGGAAAGGGATCATCGAAGGCCGCGGCACGGAGCCGAAGAACGCGGCGCTCGAAAAGGCCTGAGGCAGTGCACAAGATCCTCTCGACGCATCCGCTGCACCCGCGCGCCACGGCGATGCTGGCCGGCGCCGGCCGGCTGGCTGTCGCCTCGGCACTCGACGCCAAGACGCTGACCGCCGAAGCGCGCGATGCCGACATCGTCATCGTGCGCGCGCCGCTGCCGCCGGAACTGTTCCAGGGCGCGGCCAACCTCCGCGCCGCGATCCGCCATGGCGCCGGGCTGGACATGATCCCGGTCGAGGCGGCAACCGAAGCCGGTGTGCTGGTGGCGAACGTGCCCGCGGTCAATGCCCGCTCGGTCGCCGAGCATGTGATGTTCGCGGCCCTTGCGCTCTCGCGGCGCTTCCGGGTGATGGACCGCGACCTGCGCGCCAAGGGCTGGCTCGCCGGGCGCGAACACGCCAATTCGACCAACGAGCTTGCCGGCAAGACCATCGGCATCGTCGGCCTCGGCGCCGTCGGCCAGGCGGTCGGCCACATCGCCGCGCACGGCTTCGACCTCAATGTCGTGGCCGCCACGCGCAGCCTGCGCCCGGCGCCCGAGCGCGTCGGCTTCCTGTCGATCGACGCGCTGGTCGAACAGAGCGACATCATCGTGCTCTGCTGCCCGCTGACCGAGGAAACGCGCGGCCTGATCAGCCGCGAGCGCATCGCCCGCATGAAACCCAATGCGCTGTTGATCAACGTCTCGCGCGGGCCGGTGGTCGACGACGAAGCGCTGATCGAGGCCTTGCGCCATGGCCGCATTGGCGGCGCGGCATTGGATGTCTTCGCGACGCAACCACTGCCGCCGAACCACCCATATTTCGGTTTCGACAATGTCATCGTCACCCCGCATATGGCCGGCATCACCGAAGAGTCGATGATGCGCATGGGTACCGGCGCGGCGGGCGAGGCGCTGCTTGTGCTCGCCGGCAAGCTACCGGTCAATCTGCGCAACCCGGAAGTGGTCGGGCACTACCGGCGGCGCTTCCCGGACGGCGGTTAGTTACCGGCGGCCATCGCGAGGGTGCAGCGGGCCGGCGCGGCGCCCTATCAACGACCGAGCAACACCTCCACAGCCGCAGCAACGCCGAGAAGGCGCCGATCCTGCCCGTGCCTGCCCACCAGCATCAAACCAGCCGGCAGTGCCATACCCGGCATTGGCAATGAGATCGCGCAAAGGTCGAACTGGTTGGCGACCTGCGTGTTGCGCAAGAGCAGCCCTTCCGTTCTGTCGCGCAGCGCTTCGTCGCCGGCCATGGCGGCAATCGTCGGCGCGACCATCGGCACGGTCGGCAAGGCCAATACGTCGACGGAAGCCAGCCTTTGCTCCATGGCTGCTACAAGCTCCCCTCGCCGACGGATCGTATGGATATAGACCGAAGCGGGCACCGCCAGCGCGCGCGACAACGGCCCGGTGACATGCGGATCGACCGGCACGGAGGCGCCCGCCGTCAGCCAGTCGGCATGGACTTCCGCGCCCTCCATCGAGGCGATCGTGCCGCGCCTGGTGGCGGCGCGCATCTCGGCGACGAGATCGTCGATCGACAAATCGACGACGCGCGCGCCGGCCTGTCCGATCCTGCCGATGCAGTCCTCGAAGGCCGCGGCGACCTCCGCTTGCGTCTCGCTGAACAGCACGCCGCGCGCAATACCGACACGCAGGCCGGCAAGCGGAACCGGCTCAAGCGCAGCCGGCTCCTCGCCGGCCATGACCGCATCCGTGGCGGCGCAATCGGCGACGCTGCGCGCCAGCGGCCCGATCGAATCCAGCGTCATCGACAGCGGGAAGGCGCCGTTTAGCGGCACGCGCCGTGCCGTCGGCTTGAAGCCGACGACACCGTTGAGGGCAGCCGGAATGCGCACCGAGCCGCCGGTATCGGAGCCTATCGAGATTTCGCTGGTGCCCTCGCCGACCGCGACGCCGGCTCCGGATGAAGACCCGCCGGGAATCAGGCTGGCGTCGACAGCATTGCCCGGCGTGCCGAAATGCGGGTTGTCGCCGATCGCGGTGAAGGCGAACTCGGTCATGTTGGTCTTGCTGATGACCACGGCGCCCGCCTGCCGGAGCCCTTGCACGATCGCCGCATCCCGCGTCGCCGGGGCGGCGTTGGCCAGCATCAACGAGCCGGCGGTCGTCGGCTCGCCGGCAACGTCGAATAGGTCCTTGATCGAGACGATGCGCCCGTCGAGCGGCCCGAGGCTGACGCCGGCCTTGCGGCGGGCGTCTGAAGCATCGGCGGCCGCGCGCGCGGCCTCGGCATAGAGCTTCGTATAAACCTTCTCGTCGGCTGCCCGATTGGCAAGACGTGACAGGATGATTTCAAGACGGTCGCGAATAGATTGCATTTTCGATGTCGGACCCCGCAAGCTTGCAACGTCTTCTAGAGCATGATCCCGAAAAGTGGGAACCGGTTTTCGGAGAAAGATCATGCTTCAACAAGAGTTAGATCAGGACGACGATTCAACGAAACGTCATCCTGATCTAGGCAGGTCTGTTTCAGGCCGGCGGAAGGGATAACCCGGCAAGCGTGCCTTTGCACCCTGCCAGCGATAGGAAGATGCTGATGCTGTACAAAGGCAGCTGCCACTGCGGCAAGGTGGCCTTCGAGGTCGAGGGCGAGCTCGGCATGGGCTTGCGCTGCAACTGTTCGATCTGCCGGCGCAAGGGCGCGCTGCTGTGGGCGGTGCCGCATGAAAAGCTCAACCTTGTCGCTTGGGGCGACGACCTTGGCCGCTACACTTTCGGCAAGGCTCGGATCGCGCATCGCTTCTGCCGCACCTGCGGCATTCATCCTTTCGCCGAAGATGTCAGCAAGGGCGGCGAACGCTCCGCCTATATCAACATCAACTGCCTCGACGAGGTCGACCTTGCGGCGATCGAAGTCTTCGAGTTCGACGGCCGCTCGGCCTGATGTTCACGACGACGTCGGCCCGAGACCCTGCGGGACCACGGGCCGACGCAAACGAACAGCCGGGCTATTCGGCTCGCTTCGGGCCGATCGAGAAGGTCACCAGGGCCGCGAGCAGCGTGGCGACCGCGCTATAGGCGAAGGCGCTGGCGACGCCGGCATGGTCGACCAGCAGGCCGCCGACGATCGCGCCGAGCGCAATCGCCACCTGGAAGGTCGCGACCATCAGCCCGCCGGCGCTCTCGGCCTGGTCGGGTGCTGCGCGCACCAGCCAGGTCTGCAGCCCGACCGGCACCGCGCCGAAGGCGAAGCCCCAGGCGGTAACGGCAATCGCTGCGGTGATCGGCGAAGCGCCGAGCGCAAGCAATGCCAGCGCCGACAAGGCGATCAGCAGCGGCGCTAGGCCGACGGCCATCTTGAGATTGCGCTCGGCCAGGAAGGCGCCGGCGAAATTGCCGAAGAAGCCGCCGACGCCATAGGCGAGCAGCACCAGCGAGATCGTCTCGATCCGCATCACCGGCACGGTCTCCAGGAAAGGCCGCACATAGGTGAAGCCGGCAAACTGCCCCGAGGCGACCAGCAGCACGACCAGCAGCGCGATGCGGATCATCGGCCGCTTCAGCACCTCGACCAGTGTGCGGAAGCTCGCCACCGCCGTCGGCGGCAGGCTGGGCAGCGTGGCCAGCTGCGCTACGAGCGCCAGCGCGCCGACGACGGACGCGATCATGAAGGCGGTGCGCCAGCCCCAGATGTCGCCGACATAGGCGCCGACCGGCGCCGCCGTCACGGTAGCGACCGAAACGCCGGTCAAGATGATCGACATGGCGCGCGGCACCAGCCGCATCGGCACCAGACGGATCGCCATCGCCGCCGACATCGACCAAAAGCCGCCGAGCGCGATGCCCAGCACGACGCGGGCGAGAAGCAGCATGGTGAGCGATGAGGCGAAGGCGGCGAGCAGGTTAGAGACGATCAGCAGGACGGACAGGATCCACATCACCAGCCGGCGGTCGAGCCGCTTGGTGACGATGGCCATGGTGGGCGCCGCGATGGCGCCGACCACCGCCGTCGCGGTCACCGCCTGGCCGGCGGCGCCTTCGCTGACGCCGAGGTCTTGCGCCAGCCGCGTCAGCAGGCTGGCGGGCAGGAATTCGGCCGTCACCAGGCCGAAAACGCCGAGCGCCATCGAGATCACCGCACCCCAGGCAGGCTCGGTTCGCTCCTCGGATTCGGGTCGGTCGAGAACAGCGGCGTCGATGGCGCCTGTGGCGGGTTCGGTCATGGCAAGTCTCCGATCTGATTGCGGCGCCAGCTAGGGGATCACCGGCTCAAGGCTCCACCCGTTACATGCTTCGGGTGCCGTTTCGGTGCGGCTTGGTTGCGGCGCAGCATTTGACTGCAAAGCAACATAGGGAGTGACTGGTTGGAGTTTCCATGCTAGAAACGCCAAAATGAATTACAATTCGTCCAAATCGACTTTGGTCACGTCCGGTGATCCGCTGACCGACATGCTGCGCGGCCTGCGTTTGGACGGTGTCGATTACGGCCGCTGTGTGCTCGGCGAGCCCTGGGCGGTCTCCTTCCCGGCACAGAAGGCCGCACGCTTCCATTTCATCGGACAACAGGGCTGCTGGCTGCTCACGCCGGCGAAGGAATGGACCCAGTTGTCGGTCGGCGATGCGCTACTGATCCCGCGCGGCGACGAACATATTCTGGCCAGCGCGCCCGGCGTGCCGCCGGTGCCCATCGGCCGTTACACGATCGAGCCGATCTGCGAGAACGTCTACGACGTCTCCAACGGCTGCGACGGCTGCAAGACCCTTTTGTTTTGCGGCAGCATGCATTTCAATCTCGACGGCTCGCATCCGCTGCTGGAGATGATGCCCGCTTTGATGCAGGCGCATAAATTGATGGCCAATGCGCCGGGCATCCAGCATCTGCTCGATGCGATGGCCGGCGAAGTGACGATGGACAGGGTCGGCTCGGGCGGGATCCTCGCCCGCCTTGCCGACGTGCTTGCCGCCACCATCATCCGCTCCTGGGTCGAGAATGGCTGCGGCGACGCCACCGGCTGGATCGCCGCCGTGCGCAATCCCGATGTCGGCAAGGTGCTCGCCGCCATCCATTTGCAGCCGGAGCGCGACTGGACGGTCGAAGCGCTGGCCGACGAGATGGGCGCCTCGCGCTCGGCCTTCGCACAGCGCTTCGCCACCGTCGTCGGCGAAACGCCGGCTAAATATGTCCTGCGCGTGCGCATGCATCAGGCCAGGCAATGGCTGACACGCGACGGCATGCGGGTCTCGGTAGCTGCCGCAAGGCTGGGCTACGATTCGGAAGCCTCCTTCAGCCGCGCCTTCAAGCGCGTGATGGGCGAAGCCCCAAGCCACTTCCGCGCCACGGCCGGCGGCGACGAGCGGACTTCAGGCGTGTAACTGGAGCAAATTCCAGGAACCACGGTTTGGCCTAGAATTTCGCAAAAACGGGAGATTGCGTTATGGCCCTGCGGCCGGCAACAGGGCCGGACTACTATCCTGCGTGGCGCAGGCTGACGCCGCTGCCCTTGTCGAACAGCACCACCTTCTCCGGATTCCAGGCGAAGCGAACCGGCTGCTCGATCGCGACGGCGGTCCTCGCGGGCACAGTCGCGCGCAGCATCGTATCGCCGACCCTCAGCGTGACGATCTTCTCGACGCCGTGGTTCTCGACATCGTGGACCTGCGCCTCCACCGGCGCGCCGCTCTCCAGATAGACATCCTCGGGGCGGATGCCGAAGACGAGCGGGCGACCCTCCGCCCCGCCACTCGTCCTGGTTCCCCCGGAAAGCGGCAGTTCGAAATTCATCGGCGCCATCACCGCTCGGTTGTCGACCAGCCTGCCGTCGATCAGGTTCATCGGCGGCGAACCTACGAAACTCGCGACATAGGTGTCGCGGGGATTGTTGTAGATCTCCTGCGGCGTGCCGGTCTGGATGATGCGGCCATGGTTGAGCACGCCGACTTTGTCGCCCATCGACATCGCCTCGATCTGGTCGTGGGTGACGAACAGGAAGGTGGCGCCGAGCTGCATCTGCAGGTTCTTCAATTCCGTGCGCAGCGCTTCGCGCAATTTGGCGTCGAGCGCCGACAGCGGCTCATCCATCAGGAACACGCGCGGCTTGCGCACGATGGCGCGGCCGATCGAGACGCGCTGCATCTCGCCGCCCGACAGCCGGTCGGTCTTGCGGTCGAGCAGGTGCTCGATTCTCAGCGTACGCGCCGCGCGCGCGACGCGGTCCTTGATCTCGGCATCGGGCAGCCGACGGATCTTCGGCTTCAGCGGGAATTCGAGGTTCTCGCGCACCGTGTAGCGCGGATAGAGCGAGTATTGCTGCAGCACCAGCGCCACGTCGCGCTCGGCCGCCCCCCATCCGGCGACGTCGACGCCGTCGATCAGGACCTGGCCCTCGGTCGGCTTCTCCAGCCCGGCGATCAGCCGCAAGGTCGTCGTCTTGCCGGCGCCGGTTTCGCCGAGCAGCACGAAGAACTCGCCGTCGGCGATGTCGAGGTTCAAGCCGGTCAGCGCGGTATGGCCACCGAACTTCTTGGTGATGTTCCTGAGCTCGATATGGGCCATTACAGCCTCACCCCCAATGACTTGCCGCTTGCCGTGTCGAAGAAATGCGCCTGCTCCGGATCGATGCGGGCATGGACCTTCTCGCCCGGCCCCGAAACGTAACCGGCCTTGGTCCGGGCGCGCAGCATCTTGGAGCCGACCTTGAGATCGACGATGTCGAAGGAGCCGAGCGGCTCGATGATCTGCGCCTCGACCGGCATGTAGCCCGGCGCGGCTTCGCGCCGGACGAGCACTCCCTCGGGACGGATGCCGAGCGTCAGGCCGCCACTGGAGTGCCCGTTGAGCTTGGACAAAAGCTCACGCGGAAATTCGAAACCGCCCGGCGCCTCGCCGATCGACACGCGCGCCGCATTGGCCTCCCCGGCGACGCCGGCCTCGACGATGTTCATCACCGGGCTGCCGACGAATTGCGCCACGAACAAATTGGCCGGGCGCGAATAGACGTCGTCCGGCGTGCCGACCTGCTGGATGAAGCCCTCATGCATGATGACGATGCGGTCGGCCAGGCTCATCGCCTCGATCTGGTCGTGGGTGACGTAGATCGTCGTCGAGCCCTGCTTGACGTGCAGGCGCTTGATCTCGGCCCGCATCTCCTCGCGCAGCTTGGCGTCGAGCGCCCCGATCGGCTCGTCCATCAGCATCGCCTTGGGGCGCCGCACCAGCGCGCGCCCGATCGCCACGCGCTGCATGTCGCCGCCGGAGAGCGCCGACGGCTTCTTCTCGAGCAGGTCGCTGATACGCAGGACGCGGGCGACCTCGCGCACCGCCTTGTCGACCTCGCCGCTGCCCATGCGGGTGGCGCGCAGCGGAAAGGCGATATTCTCGAAAACGTTCATGTGCGGGTAGAGCGAGAAAGACTGGAACACCATGGCGATGTCGCGGTCGGCGGCCTTGAGATGCTGCACCGCCTTGCCGTCGATCAGGATGTCGCCCTTGTCGATCGTCTCCAGCCCGGCGATGGCGCGCAGCGTCGTCGTCTTGCCACAGCCCGACTGCCCGAGCAGCACGATGAACTCGTTGTCTGCGATGGCTAGGTTGAGGTTGTGGATGACCTGGACGGCGCCGAAGAATTTCTCGATGCCGCGAAGTTCTATCTGCGTCACTGCCGGGCCCCCTCATGCGCCGCGGCGCCGGTTTCTTCTGCGCGCTCCGGCGCGATCTTGGACGTGATGTTGAAGCCGATCAGCCCGGCCAGGATGATCGTCACGCCATAGGAATGCAGGCCAAGGCTCCATGGCTGGCAAAGCGCGACGATGCCCAGCACCATCAGGATCTGCGAGGCCGGCAGAAGATACTTCTGGTTGACGGCGCGAAAGCTCATTTGCGGATCGCTCCGAAGGTCACACCCCGCAGCAGGTGGTTGCGCAGCAGGAAGGTGAAGATCGCGACCGGAAGCAGGAACAGGAAGGTGCCTGCCGCGATCGTCGTCCAGTCCGGCAGGCCGGAGCCGATCTGCGATGGGATGAAGGGCGGCGCCGTCTGCGCGCGTCGGTTGGTCATGATCAGCGCGAAGGCGTATTCGTTCCAGGCGGTGATGAAGCAGAACACGGCGGTGGCGGCGATGCCGGTCGCAGCTTCCGGCAGCACGATCTTGAAGAAGGCCTGCATGCGCGTGTAGCCGTCGACGAGCGCTGCTTCCTCATATTCCTTCGGGATCTCGTCCATGAAGCCCTTCATCAGCCAGACCGAGAAGGACAGGTTGAAGGCGACGTAGAGGATGATCAGGCCGATATGCGAATCGTTGAGGCCGACCATCCGGTACATCAGGAACATCGGTATTGCGACCACGACCGGCGGCAGCATGCGCGTCGACAGGATGAAGAACAGAAGGTCCGCTTCGCCCGCGATCTTGAAGCGCGAGAAGCCGTAGGCGGTGAAAGTTCCCATGCCGACGGCGAGCACCGTGCTGATCACCGCCACGATAAGGCTGTTCATGAAGCGGTTGGGATATTGCGAAAGCTGCACGTCCTTGCCGACCTTCAGCACCCGCTCGCCGCCGTCATAGATGCGCTTTTCCCACCAGGGCGCCGCCTCGTAGACCTGCGGCTCGACGGGCTTCTGCATCTGCACGCGCTTGGTGAACAGACGGATGAAGGGCGTGACTTCCGGCTGGAAGAGGACGGTCGGCGGCACGCTGACGGCGAGTTCCTTCGGCTTGAACGCGGTGGAGGCGATCCAGTAGATCGGCGCAAGGAAAATCAGCGTCGCGACCAGCACCGCGACGATTGCCGCGCGGTTGAGGGCAACCTCGGAAGAAGTGCGGACGGCGGCCATGTCAGCGCTCCTTCACCTTGTTGAGGTACTTCACGTAGAGGTTGGTGATGGCCAGCACCATGATCAGCACGATGTAGGCCAGCGCACAGGACTTGCCGGTATCCCACTGCTGGAAGGCCTGCTTGTAGAGCCGGATCGCGATCAGTTCGGCGGTCGGCTGGGTGGTCATCGTGTAGGCGATGTCGAAGGTCTTGAAGGCCTCCATGGTGCGGAAGATCAGCGCGATAAGCAGGATCGGCGAGACCAGCGGCAAGGTGATGCGGGTGAAGGTGTACCACCAGCCGGCGCGGTCGATCGCCGCCGCTTCGTAGAGATGCTGCGGCACGGCCGACAAGCCGGCGAGCGAGAGCAGCATGACGAAGGGCGACCACATCCAGATGTCGGTGATCGCGACCGCATAGAGCGCGCTGTCGGGATTGGACAGCCAGGCAAAGTCGCCCAGGCCGAAGACGTAGTTGATCGGTCCCCAGGACGGGCTGTAGAGCAGCTGCCAGAACAGGCCGACCACCGCCGCCGACATCATCATCGGCAACAAAAGCAGCGTGGTGATCAGACCCTTCATCGGGAAGCTGCGGTTGAGCAGCAGCGCCAGACCGAAGCCGACGATCATCTGCCCGGCGACGGATACGATGACGTATTTCGCGGTGATGACGAAGTTCGACCAGATGTGGTCGTCGCTCAGCAGTTCGCGATAGTTCTGCAGGCCGACGAACTGCCAGGGCTCTGTGCGGTTGGCGGCGAAATTGGTGAAGGAATAGCCCAGCGAATAGATCAGCGGGAAGATGTTGAAGACGATCAGGAAAACCAGCGTCGGGATGATGAACAGGTTGCGGATGGTCAGATCCGACCAGCCGCGCGCGGCGGCCCTGGAGGCCGGATCGAGATGGGTGAGGGCTACCGAAGCCAACGAATGTCTCCCTGAAAACAGGAATGCCGGAGGGGAAACCCTCCTCCGGCATTCTGCCTGCGATGCTTACTTGTAGCGATTGTACTTGGTGAAGGTCGCCTTCCAGTCGGCGGCGGTCTTGTCGAGCGCCTCCTGGGCGGTGCCTTTGCCGCCGACCACGAACGGATAGATGTTCTGGTTCAGCTGATCGAGCACTTCGGCGTATTCGGGCGTTGCCCAGAAATCCTTGACCATGAACATCGTGTCGTAGAACGCCTTGTTGTAGGGCGTGGCGTTCTGGAAGGATTCGGACTTCAGCACGGCCTGGCTGCAGGTGTAGCCGCCGAGCTCGGCCCATTTCTTCTGCGTCTCGTCCTTGATGAACCATTCAAGGAACTTCATCGACTCGTCCTTGTTCTTCGAATACGAGACGACCGAGATGCCCTGGCCGCCGAGAGCGGCGAAGCGCTTGCCGTCCGGACCGGCAGGGTTGGCGAAGAAGCCGGTGACGTCGGCATAGGGGTTGGTGGCCTTGTTCACCAGCGGCGGGAAGAAGGCGAAGAAGTTCATGCTCATCGCCGCGAGACCGCCGGTGATCGCCTGGTTGTCCTCCACGAAGAAGGTCTTGCCCCAGCCGGGAGGCGTGAACTTGTAGAGCTCCTTGTACATTTCGAGGCCGGCGACAGCCTCCTTCGAGTTGATGATGCCGTCGACCTTGTAGGTGGCGTAGTCGCCGAGATCGCCGCCATGGCTGAAGATGGAGCTCTCGACGCCCATCGCCATCGCGTCATAGGAATTGTCGGTGTAGATGGCGATGCCGTAGCGCTTCTGATCAGGACGATGGAAGAACTCCGCGATGTCGCGCAGCTGCGCGTAGGTTGTCGGCACGGCGAGGTCGTAGCCATACTTGGCCTTGAAGGCTTCCTTCTCCTTCGGGTCCTCGAACCAGTCCTTGCGGTAGGACCAGCCGATCGCGTCGCCTTCCAGCGGGATCGCCCAGTATTTGCCGGAACCGCCGGGATATTCGGCGTAGTATTTGATGGTCGCGGGGGCCATCACGTCGCCCAGCTTATGCTGGTTGAAGAAGTCGGTCAGGTCGACATAGTGGCCCTGCGTCGAACCGGCGCCCAGCCATTGCGAGTCGCCGACCACCATGTCGTAGGCATCGCCATGCGCGTTGAACTCGGTGAAGGCCTTGGTCTGGAAATCCGGCCACGGCGTCGTCTGCACCGTAACCTTCACGCCTGTCTCGGCCGTATAGTCGTTGACGAGTTCCTGCAGATAGTTCGCCGGATCCCATTCCGCCCAGAAGATGGTGAGTTCCTTGTCTTGCGCGCGGACCGATGTTCCGCAGGCAAGCGCCAGCCCGATACCAGCGATTACGCTGGTCACTATCTTGCGCATAGTTTTCCTCCCTTGTGCGCATTCTACCTTGTCATGCGAGCCGGCAGCGTGGTCGGCCCTGGTAGTTCCTCCCGTGATGGCGCTTTTCCGGTTTCGGGCCTCCTCGCCCGGTCGGAAATGGATCGCAGCCTTCACTTTCGATCCGCATTATTTGTACTGATCTGGTATTACCAATTCAAGACGGTCGTCAAGCGCTTTCTTGGGTGGCCGGAAGCGGTCCGGCAAGCCAATCGCGACAGTATCTGTCTGTTTTCCCTTGTTTTTCCTACTCCTTGATAGGTGAGGCCCTTGCTTTCAGCCTCTTGTCATCACCAATATCAACAGCGGGCTCCGCAATCTGGTCCAACCAGATCGTGGTCATTCACGACCGGACGCCGGCAAAGTCGCATCGGATTTCAGCCCAGCTTCCGCCACGGCCGTCCGCACCAGCGCGCCCGCCGCCCATTGCGCGACCGACGCCATCGCTTGGCTGTCCAGCCCCCACATGTCTTTCAGCACGATCAGCACCTCGACGCCGAACATCATGGACAGCGCCTGCGCGAGCCGCTTGAACTTGCGCGGCGGCAGCCGGCCCTTGAGCGGCGCGATCGCATCCTTCAGGAGATCGACGCGGTGGCCGCGCGTGAAGGCAGGCTCGGAGCCGAGCGTGCCCGCCTGCCGCCGCGCCCATTGGTCGAGCGAAAGCTTCAGCGCCGCCTTGAACGTCGCTTCGAAAGCCTCGATGCGCGGCATGGCGGTAGCGAACAATTCCGCCACGCGCCGCTCGGGATCGTCCGAGGCCGATTTCCAGGTCAGGATCGGCCCCAGCCCTTCGTCGACGACCGCCTGCACAAGCGCCGCCTGGCTTGGAAAGTAGCGATAGGCCGTCGCCCGGGAAACCTGCGCCGCTTCCGCCACCTCGCTCACCGAAGGCGTCACGCCGGCCTGCATCAGCCGCGTCGCCGTCTCCAGCATCAGCCGCCTCGTGCGGGCGCGCGGCCCTTTTTCGGGCAGCGACGTCGGCTCGGCGGCATCGCCGGCGGCGACTGATTGACGTGAGACATCCATGCCAATATGATACGCGCGTCTCAAAAAAATGCAATGACCTCACCATGGATTGGTTACATTGACGCTCTCCGCATCGAGCATCGCCGCCTCTGAGCCCATCGGCAGAGAGACGCCTCCATGAGGCGCATCTACGTCGTGGGCACCGCCGACACCAAAGGCGAGGAGCTGGCCTTCCTGGCCAATGCCGTCACCGTTGCCGGCGGCGCCGTCGTCCGCGTCGACATCGGCACGCGTGGCGCCACCGTCCCGGTCGACATCGAGGCAAGCGAGGTCGCGGCGCATCATCCGGATGGCGCCGGCGCCGTGCTCGGCATCGACGATCGCGGCAAGGCCGTTGCCGGCATGGGCATTGCCTTCACCCGCTTCATTCAATCGCGCGACGACGTTGCCGGCGTCATCGGCATCGGCGGTGGCGGCGGCACCTCGATCATCACCGCCGGCATGCGCGCGCTGCCGCTCGGTGTGCCGAAGCTCATGGTCTCGACGCTGGCCTCCGGCGACACCGCGCCTTACGTCGACGTCTCCGACATCATCATGATGCCGTCGGTGACCGACATGGCCGGACTCAACCGGCTGTCACGTGTCGTGCTGCACAACGCCGCCCACGCGATCGCCGGCATGGCGGCAAAGCCGGCGCCAACCGCCGCGGGCAAGCCGGCGCTCGGCCTGACCATGTTCGGCGTCACCACGCCTTGCGTGACGGCGATCGTCGAGCACTTGCGTGCCGACCATGACTGCATGGTCTTCCACGCCACCGGCACCGGCGGCCGCTCGATGGAGAAGCTTGCCGATTCCGGCCTGCTCGCCGGCGTCCTCGACATCACCACGACGGAAGTCTGCGATCTGCTCTTCGGCGGCGTGCTGCCGGCGACGCAGGATCGCTTCGGGGCGATTGCCCGCACGAAGCTGCCCTATGTCGGCTCGGTCGGCGCACTCGACATGGTCAATTTCTGGGCGCCGGCGACCATTCCGGAAAAATATCGCGGCCGGTTGTTCTACGAGCACAATCCAAACGTCACGCTGATGCGCACCACGGCGGACGAGTGCCGCATGATCGGCGAATGGATCGGCACCCGCCTCGCCCGCTGCGAAGGCCCTGTGCGCTTCCTGATCCCGGAAAAAGGCGTGTCGGCGCTCGATATAGAAGGCGGCGCCTTCTTCGACCCGGAGGCCGACGCCGCGCTGTTCGAGGCGATCGAGCGGACGATCAAGCCGACCCGGAACCGCACCGTGATGCGCCTGCCGCTGCACATCAACGATCCGGCCTTCGCCAAGGCCGCGGCCGAAACTTTCCTCGACATCGCCAAGAAGTGAGACCCGATGGCCGCCATTCCGCGCAAGAAAATCCTCGAGAAATTCCGCAAGATGATCGCCGAGGGCGTGCCGATCGTCGGCGGCGGCGCCGGCACCGGCCTGTCGGCCAAGGCCGAGGAAGCCGGCGGCATCGACCTGATCATCATCTACAATTCCGGCCGCTACCGCATGGCCGGGCGCGGCTCGGCCGCCGGCCTGCTCGCCTATGGCAACGCCAATGAGATTGTCAAGGAAATGGCCTATGAGGTGCTGCCGGTGGTGAAGAAGACGCCGGTGCTGGCCGGCGTCAACGGCACCGACCCCTTCGTGATCATGCCGCTGCTTTTAGCCGAGCTGAAAACGATGGGCTTTTCCGGCGTGCAGAATTTCCCGACTGTCGGCCTGTTCGACGGCACCATGCGCCGCAGCTTCGAGGAGACCGGCATGGGCTTCGGCCTCGAGGTCGAAATGATCGCCGAGGCGCACAAGCTCGACCTCCTGACCACGCCTTACGTCTTCAACCCGGACGAAGCGCGCGCCATGGCACGAGCCGGCGCCGACATCGTCGTTGCCCATATGGGTGTGACCACCGGCGGCTCGATCGGCGCCACCTCGGCGAAATCGCTCGACGATTGCGTGGTCGAGATCGACGCCATCGCCAATGCCGCAAGGTCGGTGCGCAAGGATGTCATCCTGCTCTGCCATGGCGGGCCGATCTCGATGCCCGACGACGCCCGCTACATCCTCGACCGCTGCAAGGGCCTGCACGGCTTTTACGGCGCAAGCTCGATGGAGCGGCTGCCGGCGGAAGCGGCAATCGCCAGGCAGACGGCGGATTTCAAGGCCGTCACGCTGCACGACCCGAAGACGGCGCAGAAGAAAAAGAAGGGATGAGGCTATGGCCGACAGGAGCAAGGTTTTCGTCTACCCGAAGGATGTCAGCGCCTTCGGCTTCGACTGGGGCAGACTGGCGCTGACCGTCGCGCCGGAAGTGAACGGCGCCGAACGCTTTTCCGGCGGCGTCGTCGACCTGCCGCCCGGCCAGGGCCACACCCGCCACAACCATCCGGGCGCCGAAGAAATCATCTTCGTCATCTCCGGCAACGGCGAGCAGATGGTCGACGACGAGAAGGGCAACCCGGTGGTGGCCAAGGTCGGCCCCGGCTGCACCATCTACGTGCCCGAAAGCCGCTTCCACTCGACGCTCAACACCGGCGACCAGCCGATGCAGCTGTTTGTCGTCTATTCGCCGGCCGGTCCGGAGTTGGCGCTGCGCGATCTTCCGGATTTCAGGCTGCTGCCGGCGGGCAAGTAACTACAGGCTAAGCCCAATCTTCATTGCGCGGGCTATTCTAGCTAAGCTGTTGGCGTCGCTCCCGAGCGCAAGTCTGCCTGGAAGAGCAGGAACATCCCGCTCTGACCGGAAAGCATCCCCTGAGGGCAGGCGCTCGACCCAGTAGGAGATACAGTCCTCGGCCGACTCTCGACCTAGCTGCCAGTACACAAATCTGATGGCGTGCTCTGGCCGTTCAAAGCCCGGAACTTCGTTGATCGCCACCTCTTGAGCGAGTTTTTGGGATTCGCTGAAGCGCTCAAAAAGCGGTAAGATAGTCGTCTTGATGTTGGCAACGATATTCGCGATTTGAGCCGGGCGAGTAATTGGTCCCGCTAAATTCCACGTCCGCCATTTGTACGGCGTCCGCAAATTGCCGAGTTGCCCCCCCTGCTACCCAGTCGCTTGCATCTGCAGGCCAAGCCGAGCCCTCATCCCATTCTTTCAGTGCCTTGCTGCAAACGGAGGCATGAACGGTCAGCTCGACATATTCACCAGCGACATTCACGTTGCTTGATTGAAAGGAGATTTTAAATGTCCAGTCGCCGGCGCGTCGACTGGCATGAGGTCCGCTTTTAGCGAAAAGGAACCCTATTGGCTCAAGCCACGCAGAGACCTGCCGGCAACCGTCTAGAAAGACCTGCTTGGGCAGTTCTTGGCTCATTGTTGTAGCGGTCCACGACGAGGTACGTCATCTGCTTAGCTCACCGTAATTCCAAATCATGGACCAACGCCAGCACTCAAGCCACCCCGCCCCTGTTCCACCCGCGGCCGCGGTCGCCAAACATCACATAGCCGCTTTCCGTCACCGCGACCGTATCCTCCAGCTTGATGAAGCCGCGTGTCGGATGGAGCATGGTGGTCTCGACCGACAGCACCATGTTCTTCTCCAGCGGCTTGGCCGCATAGGTGCCTTCATAGGCGACCGGATGGTTGGTCATCAGGAACGGCGCCTCATGCGTGATCAGCCCCATGCCGTGGGCGAAGAAATCCGTATAGGGCGCGACCTTGGAGGCCTTCAGCACACCCTCCGCATGCGAAATCATGTCGCCGCCGAGGATGCCCGCCTTGACCTTGGAAAAGGCCGCCTGCTGCACCGTCTCGACCTCGGCCAGCAGATCCTCCAGTTCGGCGTCCGGCTCGCCCAGCACACCCATGCGGCAGAGGTCGCCGATATAGCCGTGATAATTGCCGCCGGAATCGATCGACAGCACCTCGCCCTTCTTCCAGGCCTGGCCTGACGAAGCGCGGTTGTGGCTGGAGCCCAGCGTCAGCAGGCAATATTCGAAATGCGCGCCGCGATTGGTTTCCTCGCGCCTGAGCTGCTCGATGATGTCGGCCTTGGTCGTGCCTTCGCGCGCCCAGGCGATCGTCGCCAGCATCGAGTCTGTGATCAGCTCCGAGGCGGTACGCAACTGTTCGAGCTCGGCGTCGGTCTTGATGGCGCGCATGCGCTCCAGCATGTCGGTGGCGTCGATCAGCTTGGCATCCGGCAGCGCCTTGCGGATCAGCGTGTAGGCGTCCGAGGGCAGGAAGCCCGGCTCGATGCCGATGCGTGCAGCATTCTTGCCGATCTGCTTGAGGTGCTCGACCGCCAGGTTGGCGGCGTCGAGCGTGCCCCAGCAGGCGGCATGCAGGGTCGGCGTCCAGAACGGATGGTTCTGGTGCTCGCCGCCTTCCATCTTGTTGCCGATATAGGCCGCGTGCTCCGGCCCGCCTTTCTCGTAAAGCACGATCGGCAGATAGCGGCTGTGGCCGATCGCATCCATGGCGGCAAAGAAGATGAACTTGTAGCCGCCGAGCAGATACTGCGTGTTGTGCTTGGAGGTGGCGAACAGCACGTCGATGCCGGCCTCTTCCATCAGCCGGTCCACCCGCGCCTGGTCGAACGGAATGCTGCTGACCTCGGTCTTGCCCGGAGCGATGTTCATCTGCCTCTCCCTGTTCCTCGGCCGCATCGGCGCCGAACGTCATGTTTTTGGCTGTCGGCCAAATCTGCACCATTCCAGCCGTTCTGGTCCAGCCAGAACTGATCACTTTCGCGCCAATGGCGCGTTCCAACCTCTGAGGCGGCCAACCAAAACGCAACCTGGTCCTACCAGATTGCGGCAAGCCGCCTCTCGCGAATAACTGGTCCAGCGGACGGAAATTTCAAAGCCAACCCATCCTGCGCCAAAACCGTCTCTGGCGAAACCTTTGCCAAGGGCCATAATCACCGGATTGCCGCGCCTATGGCGCGAAGAGGGGAGTTGAGCGATGTCCGAATTGACGATTTCACGCCGCGGCCTGCTGGCCGGCTCGGCACTGCTTCTGGCCTCGACCGCGCTGCCGACCATCGGCCTGGCGCAGACGCCGAAGAAGGGCGGCCGCCTGGTGCTCGCCGCCGATTCCGAACCGCGCAACCTCAACCCGGCGATCGTCGCCTCGAACGGCGTTTTCTTCATCTCCAGCAAGATCGTCGAAACGCTGGCCGAAGCCTCCTTCGACGGCAAGGACGGGCTTGAGCCGCGCCTGGCGCTGTCCTGGGAAGGTGCCGCCGACGGACTGTCGGTCACCTTCAAATTGCGCGACGGCGTGAAGTGGCATGACGGCAAGCCGTTCACCTCCGCCGACGTCGCTTTCTCGGCGCTGCAGATCTGGAAGCCGCTGCAGAATCTCGGCCGCACGGTCTTCAAGGATCTGCAGGCCGTCGACACGCCGGACGATCTCACCGCTGTCTTCAAATTCGCCAAGCCGACGCCGTTCCAGCTCATCCGCAACGCGCTGCCGGCGCTGTCGAGCGTCGTGCCGAAGCACGTTTATGAGGTGGGCAAGATCGAGGACAACCCGGCCAACAACGCGCCGGTCGGCACCGGCCCGTTCAAATTCGCCGAATACAAGGCCGGCCAGTATTACCGGCTGACCCGGAACGACGCCTATTGGGGCAAGGACGAGCCCTATCTCGACGAAATTGTCTACCAGGTGCTGCCCGACCGGACCTCGGCCGCCGCCGCGCTCGAGGCCGAAGAGATCCAGCTCGCCGCCTTCTCGGCCGTGCCGCTCGCCGATCTCGACCGCATTTCGAAAGTACCCGGCCTGAAGGTCATCACCAAGGGCTATGAAGGGCTGACCTACCAGCTCGTCGTCGAGATCAACCACCGCCGCAAGGAACTCTCCGATCTGAAAGTGCGCCAGGCCATCGCGCACGCCATCGACAAGGATTTCGTCGTCAAGACGATCTTCCTCGGCTATGCCGCGACCGCCACCGGCCCGGTGCCGAAGAACGATCCGCAATTCTACACCGCCGACGTGCCGACCTATCCTTTCGACGTCGCCAAGGCCAACGCGCTGCTCGACGAAGCCGGCTACAAGCGCGCCGACGACGGCAAGCGCTTTGCGCTGAAGCTCTTGCCCGCGCCCTATTTCAACGAAACCAAACAGTTCGGCGACTATCTGCGCCAGGCGCTGGCCGCGATCGGCATAGACGCCGAGATCGTCAACAACGATTCCGCCGCCCACATCAAGGCGGTCTACACCGACCATGCCTTCGACCTCGCCGTCGGCCCGCCGGTGTTCCGCGGGGACCCGGCGATCTCGACCACCATCCTTGTGCAGAGCGGCATTCCCGACGGCGTGCCCTTCTCCAACCAGGGCGGCTACAAGAACCCCGATCTCGACGCGCTGATCGCCAAGGCATCCGAGACGCTCGACAGCGCCGCTCGCACCGAGCTCTACAAGGAGTTCCAGAAAAAGGTCGCCGCCGACCTGCCGCTGATCAACGTCGCCGAGTGGAGTTTCATCTCGGTCGCAAGCGACAAGGTCGGCAACATCGCCAACAATCCGCGCTGGGCGGTGTCGAGCTGGGCGGACACCTATTTGGAATCGTGACACATTCGTGCGGATGAGAGTTCGCGAAGAAATCGGAATTTGGCCGGAGGCCGCGTTCCGTCACCCCCCTCTCTGTCCTGCCGGACATCTCCCCCTCAAGGGGGGAGATCAGCCGTTTGTCCGTCCCGCCAGTTCTGCAACGTCGAAAATCGGCGAAGCCGTTGCTGGCAGCCAATCTCCCCCCTTGAGGGGGAGATGTCCGGCAGGACAGAGAGGGGGGCCTGGGCTCGACATCTCCTATAGCCGGCGTACCGCCACCCTACCGAGGCGCGCATGACCGGCGCCCTAACCCTCCTCCGCCGCCGCCTCGTCGGCAGCGTCTTCGTCCTCCTCATCGTCATCATCGGCAGCTTCATGCTGCTCGAAGCCGCGCCCGGCGATGCAGTCGACGCCTACATCGTCTCGACCGGCGGCGATGCCGGTATGATCGAATTGCTGCGCCACCGCTGGGGCCTCGACCAGTCGGAACTGACACGTCTCGCCAACTACCTCTGGGCACTGCTGCACCTCGACCTCGGCCAGTCCGTCACATTCTCGCGGCCGATCCGCGACATCATCCTCGAACGCCTGCCTACCACATTGATCCTGATGGGCAGCGCCACCGCGTTGTCCTTCGGCCTCGGCTCGGCGCTTGGCATCTATGCCGGCGCGCGGCCCGGCAGTTTTCGCGATCGTTTCCTCTCGATCGGTTCGCTGGCGCTATACGCCGTGCCTGGCTTCTGGCTTGGCCTGGTGCTGATCGTCGTCTTCGCCGTCGACCTGCGCTGGCTGCCGATCGGCGGCATCGAGACCATCGCTTCCGGCAAGATCGGGCTGGCGCGGGCCACCGACATTGCCGTCCATCTCGTGCTGCCGGTCTCGGCACTCGGCTTCATCTACCTTGCGCTCTATCTGCGCATGATGCGCGCCGGCATGGCCGAAGCCTGGCGGCAGGATTTTATCCTCGCCGCCCGCGCCAGGGGGCTGACGCGCCGCCGCATCGTGCTTGCCCATGTCGCCCGCAACGCGTTGCTGCCGCTGATCACCATGCTCGGCCTGCAATCGGCGCAGATGCTGGGCGGCAGCGTCGTCATCGAAAGCGTATTTGCCGTGCCCGGCCTCGGCCGGCTGGCGCAGGAAGCTGTTGCGGGGCGCGACACGCCGCTGCTGCTCGGCATCATCCTGGTCAGCGCCGTTCTCGTCATTCTCATCAATCTCCTGGTCGACCTCGCCTACGCTCTTCTCGATCCGCGCGTCGGCGCCGGCGAGGCCGGCGCATGAACCGCCTGCGCCGCTTTTTCCGCACGCCGGAGGCGATAGCCGGTGCGCTGATCCTCACACTTCTGGTTGCGATGGCGCTCGCCGCGCCGCTGCTCTTCCCGGGCGACCCGCAAGCCATCGCCGGCCCAGCGCTGCTGCCGCCGTTCCAGGATTGGTCGCTGCCGCTCGGCACCGACCGGCTCGGCCGCGACGTGCTGGCCGAGTTGTTTCACGGCGCCCGCACTTCGCTTGCCGTCGGACTGGCCGCCGCCGCGGCAGCACTTCTCATCGGCGCGGTGGTCGGCACTTTAGCCGGCTTCGCCGGAGGCCTGGTCGACGAAGTGCTGATGCGCGTCACCGACGCCTTCCAGACCGTGCCGAGCTTTCTGCTAGCGCTCGCCTTCGTCAGCATAGTCGGCCCTTCGCTCGGCGTCGTCGTCGTGGCCATAGCGCTCGGCGCCTGGACCGGCCCCGCGCGCCTCGCCCGCGCCGAAGTGCTGTCGATCCGCGAACGCGACTATGTCGCCGGCGCCCGCGTCATCGGCATGCATCCGATTGCGATCGCATTTCGCGAGGTGCTGCCCAATGCCCTGCCGCCGGTGCTGGCGCTGTCGTCGGTGATCGTGGCTGCCGCGATCCTTACCGAGGCGGCGCTGTCCTTCCTTGGCTTAGGCGACCCCAACCGCGTCACCTGGGGCGGCATGATCGCTGAAGGCCGCACCGTGTTGCGCACCGCGCCGTTCCTCTCGATCGCTCCGGGCGTGGCGCTGGTGCTGACGGTGCTCGGCGTCTACCTCGCCGGCGAAGGCGTGGTGGAGAGCACCGCGGTGCGCAGGAGCTTGTCGTGACGGTGCTGCTGTCGATCCGAGAACTGGCGGTTGCCTATCGGCGCGATGGGGTCGAAGTGGCGGCGCTGAAGGGTGTGAGCCTGGAGGTGCACGCGGGGGAGCGCCTAGCGGTCATTGGCGAAAGCGGCTCGGGCAAGAGCACGCTGGCGCTGGCGGTTGCGGGGTTGTTGGCGGGGAGCACCAAGGTTGGCGGAACGATTGAGTGGCTCTTGCCGGCAAGCCACCCCCACCTCGGGCGCGACATCGGCTTCGTCTTCCAGGACCCCTCCTCCAGCCTCGACCCCGTGATGCCGGTCGGCAAACAAATCGCCGAGGTCGCCCGCACGCATCTCAATCTCAGCTGGCGCGACTCATATGCCAAAGCCAAAACCCTCCTCGAGCGCGTCCGCCTCCCCAACCCCGACGCCACTGTCCGCGCCTACCCGCACCGGCTCTCCGGCGGCCAGAAACAGCGCGTCGCCATCGCAGCCGCCATCGCCGCCGGCCCGAAACTCCTGATCGCCGATGAAGCGACCAGCGCGCTCGACACCATTGTCCAGGCCGAGATCGTCGCGCTGATCCGGCGCCTCGTCGCCGAGGACGGCATGACGCTGCTCTTCATCAGCCACGACATCGCGCTGGCCGCCACGCTGGCCGATCGCATCGCGGTGCTGCGCCGCGGCGAACTGGTCGAACTCGGCGAAACCCGTCAGATCATCGACGCCCCGGGCCACGCCTATACGCGGGCACTGCTCGACGCCCATCTCGGCCTCGACGCCACGCCACTGCTTGAGCGGCAAGGCACCCCGGCATGACTGTGCTTGCCGTCTCCAACCTCGCCAAGCACTACCGTCGCGGCGACAAAACCTTCGCGGCGGTCGACGGCGTATCCTTCGAGATCGGCCCGGCCGAGACGCTGGCGCTTGCCGGCCCATCCGGCAGCGGCAAATCGACGATAGCGCGGCTGGTGCTGCGGCTGATCGAGCCCGATGCCGGCCGCATCGACTTCGAAGGCCACGACTTTCTAGCGCTGTCTGGCGCAGCCCTGCGCGCCAGGCGCGCAAAGCTGCAGATGGTGTTCCAGGATCCGCTCGCCGCCTTCAATCCGCGCGCCAGCGTGGCGCGTGTGCTCGACGATCCGCTGCGCATCCACAATATCGCTTCACGCGCCGAGCGCCCGGATCGGATCGCCGCGTTGCTGGAACGGGTCGGCCTCGACGCCAATCTGGCGGCAAGCCCCATCCACGAAATCTCCGGCGGCCAGCGTCAGCGCGTGGCGATCGCCCGCGCCATCGCGACAAAACCGTCGCTGATCGTGCTCGACGAGGCGGTGGCGGCGCTCGATGTTTCCGTGCGCGGACAGATCCTGGAATTGCTGCTCGACCTGCAGCGAGAGGAACGGATTTCCTACCTCTTCATTTCACATGACCTCGGCGTCATCCGCGCCATCGCCCATCGCATCGCGATCCTCGATGCCGGCCGTATCGTCGAAACCGGCGATGCCCGTGCCATCATCGCCGATCCGCAATCGGCGATCGGCAAGGCGCTGGTCGCCGCGACGCCGAAGCTCGTCAGATCCAGTCAGGAAACATTATGACCGACGCCGAAGTCGCCAGAGCCGAGAAACTGTCGCGCGAGCTCGACTCCGCCTTCCGCAACCGCGCCGATCTCTACCGCCTCTTCCTAGACGAGTTGACCGCCGAGCTCGGTGCCGAGCAGGCCGAGGCGGTAATGATACGGACCATCGAAAAGCGCGGCCAGGAAGTCGCGGCTGCGGCCTTCGCCGGCTTCGGTCCGAACGACGCGCCGGCGATCGGCGAAGCCTTCCTTGCCGTCAGTCCGGATGGCGGCCGCATGTATCCGACAGATGTCGAGCGCGGCCCCGGCCACATCGCCTTCAAGGTCAAGCGCTGCCCGTTGAAGGATGCCTGGGTCGAGGCCGGCGTCGGCGACGAAAAACTCGCCACGCTCTGCCGCATCGCCGGCGCCTTCGACCGCGGTCTGTTCGAGGCGACCGGCGTGCGCTTCGCCAACGTCACCTGGACGCCGGGCCATGGCTCCGGCTGCTGCCACATCGCGCTGACCAACAGGGACGCTTAGCCGATTATCTATACGGCAAACACATGCAGCTCGCCGCCGGCCTGGTCGATTGCCGCACGCAGCTCCGCAGCCGGCTCGCTGTCGGTGACGACATCGGAAATTTCGCTCAGCGCACAGACGCGCTCCAGGCTGGTGCGGCCGAACTTGTCGTTGGTGACGACCAGCATCGTCGACAGCGAGCGCGCCATCATCGCCCGCTTTACCGCCGCAGCACCCGAGATCGTGTCGCTCGGCCCCTCGCCATTCAGGGCCGAAGCGCCGATAACAGCGACATCGGCATTGTAGCGGCTGACGAATTCGACCGTGTCCTCGCCGAGCACGCTGGCCTCGCGGCTGTCATAGGTGCCGGGGCAAAGGATGACGCGAAAACTCGGATTGGCGCCGGCGACCGAGGCGACGCCGAGCGAATTGGTGATGACGGTCAGGTCGCGCCTGAGCTGCGAAAGACCGCGCGCCACCTCATAGGTCGTCGAGCCGCCGTCGATCATGACGATGCGGCCGTTCTCGATCAGGCCGGCGGCGCCGCGGCCGATCCGGGCGCGCTCCTCGACCAGGGTGAGGCCGCGTTCGGCGATCACCGGCTCGGACGTCATCAAGGAAATGGTGGCGCCACCATAGGTGCGGTTGATCAGCCCCGCCTCGCCGAGCTCGATAAGGTCGCGCCGGATGGTCTCGCCGGCGACGCCGATGCGGCGCGCGAGCTTGGAGATGCGGATCGAAGCAGAGCGCCGCACTTCCGAAAGGATCAGCTCATGGCGTTCCTTCTTCGTCAGCCGGCTCTGATCCATAAAGTTCCTTTTCCTGCCCGCCGACGGATCGGCTTCTCGCTCCGTGGCAAAGCAAATCGCTTCGTGAGCAGCTGAACATTAGCGACGGCTGGCCGGTTGGAAAAGCAGCCAAGCGGGATGGCAGCCCGACCCGTTGGTGATTTATTGCAGGCATCGCGCGCATCGATTCGCGAAAAGGACTTTTGCCATGCATGTCGTGACTTTGCTGAAGGCGGAGATGTTCGACGTTGAGATCGACGGCAAGACGGCCTCGATCGCCGAAGCGCTGCCCGACTGGAACCCGCATGATCGCTTCGGTCTGGTGATCGACGATCCGCTGGGCGGTATCGGCGCCACCCATCTGCTGCAGATCGCCATCACCTCGTTCTATGACGTCAAACCCAGCCGTCGCAACGAATTGACGATCTATCCTGAAATCTACGCCTTCCATATCGGCAAGGGTCACGGCGCGCATGCGCCCTATGATTTCTGGCCAGCCCGACGCGAGGTGATCACCTCGCTCGACCATCGCGAGGTGCTCGACGCCATCAACGATCGCGGCATCACCCGGCTGGCCGTGCCCGATCGCCCTGAGCGCGATGTTGTGCATCGTCCCAAGGAGGTCGACGCGGCGCTCGACCGTATCGTGTCGGCGTTCGTCTACGATCCGTCGGGCCGCGTCGCCAAACCGGACCTTGTCATTTCTGGCAACGACAAGCGGACCGAACACAACCCCAACAGCGCCTTGCGCCCTCGCTACAGGGACAATCCACCAGCAGCGGTCTCGACAGCGGCCAAGCCGGTCAAGGAAGTGGACACGTCCTATCAGGAGTGGCTGCGCAAGCGCGAGCACGACCTGACCGCTGAGGAGCGCGACTTTGTCGAGCGGCGGCGGCAAGCGTTGAGGAAGGAAGGCCTCGTCACCGAGACCTACCGGCGCGCCGGCGTCCGCGAGGCTCTGGCGCGCCTCGCGTCGGCCGGGCAGCGCTGAACCATCCCCAGCGCCCGGGATTTGCTCCGGGCGTCGCGACGCTTGGTTGATATCGTCCGTTCGGCGTCCGCCTCAGTGCCTGAGCCGATCGCGCATCGCATACCACAGCATGCCGAGTACATAGAGCGGCCCGCGCAGCGCCGTGCCGCCCGGGAAGGGCAGCGGCGTCAGCGTCGAGAACAGGTCGAGCCGCGAGGTATCGCCGGTGATCGCTTCCGCCAACAGCTTGCCCGACAGCGTCGACAGGATGACGCCCTTGCCGGAATAGCCATGCGCGAAATAGACCTCGCCGTAATGCCCGACATGCGGCAGCCGCGACGTCGTCACCGATACCAGCCCGCCCCAGGCATGGTCGATGCGGCAGCCTTTGAGCTGTGGAAAGGTCTTTTCCATATGCGGCCGCACAAAGCCCGCGATGTCGGCCGGCGGCGACGGCGTGTAGCGCTCGCCGCCGCCGAACAGCAGGCGGCCGTCCGCCGACTTGCGGTAGTAGTTGACGACGAACAGCGTGTCGGAGACCGCGACATTGGCCGGGATGACATCGGCCTTGCCGTCCAGCGGCTCGGTGGCGACGATATAGTTGCCGACTGGCATGATGCGGCTGTTGACGCGCGGCTCCAGCCCCTTGAGCAGCGCATCGCCCGCCAGCACCACATGCCGGGCCCGGACCGAGCCCTTGTCGGTATGGACGCGGATCGACGGCTCCCGCTCCAGTCGGGTGGCAACCGAGTTCTCATGGATGACGACGCCGGCGCTAACCGCGGCGCGCGCCAGCCCCAGCGTGTAGTTCAGCGGATGCATATGGCCGCCGAGCGGCTCGAAGACCGCGCCCTGATAGGGCGTGTCCACCTTCTGCCGGGCCTGCGCCGCTGAAAATATCTCGATATCGGTAAAGTTCATGACCTTGGCGAGGCACTCGGCTTCTTCCTCGAAGTCGCGCATGTCCGAACCGTTGACGGCCCCGACAAGGTGGCCGGTCAGGCGCAGGTCGCAGTCGATGGCGTGGCGCTCGATAATGTCGAGCACAAGCCCTCGCGCCTCGAAGGCCAAGTCGAACAGCGCCTTCGCCCGTTCCTGCCCGAAGGACTTCACCAGCCCCTTGGCGCCTTTGCGCAGGCCGGGGATCATCTGGCCGCCATTGCGCCCGGAGGCGCCCCAGCCGATCTTGCCGCCTTCGAGCAGCACCACCTTCAGGCCGCGCTCGGCGGCATGCAGCGCCGCCGACAGGCCGGTGCAGCCACCGCCGACGACGACCAGATCGGCCTCGACGTCACCGTCTAGGGCCGGATGGTCCGGCGCCGGATTGGCGGTGGCGACATAGTAGGATTTGCCGATATCGAGACCGGCGTTGAAACCTGTTGAGACCATGATCACACCTTGAGCAGCAGATGGTCGCGTTCCCAGGACGTCACGACGCTCTGGAACAGGTCGAGCTCGACGCTCTTCACGCGCAGATAGGTCTGGAAGAAATCCTCGCCGAGCAGCGCCCGCACGGGCGCGCAGGCGGCGAAGCGCTCCAGCGCCTCCTCCATGGTTTTCGGCAGCGTGCTCTTGCTGCGATAGGCATTACCGTGGGCTTCCGGCGAGCGCGCCAGCTTCTCCTCGATGCCGAGATAACCAGCGATCAGCGAGCCGGCCATGGCGAGATACGGATTGGCGTCGGCACCGGGCAAGCGGTTCTCGATACGCCGGGCAGCGCGTCCGCCCATCGGCACGCGAAGGCCGCAGGAGCGGTTGTCATGCGACCATTCGATGTTGGCCGGCGCGCTGTGGTTCGGTCGGATGCGCCGGTAGGAATTCACGTTGGGTGCGAACAGCGGCATGATTTCCGGGACATATTTCTGCAGGCCGCCGATGAACTGCGAGAACATCTCGCTGTCCTCGCCGTCTTCGCCGGCGAACAAGGGCTCGCCCTTCTCGTCGACGATCGACATGTGCAGGTGCATCGAGCTGCCGGCCTGCGCGGCGATCGGCTTGGCCATGAAAGTGGCGTGCATGCCGTTCGCTTGGGCTGCCTGCCGCGCCAGACGCTTGAACAAAAGCACCTTGTCGGCCAGCGCCAGCGGATCGCCATGCAGCAGGTTGATCTCGAGCTGCGCCGTGCCGGATTCATGGATCAGCGTCTCGACCGGCAGGCCGGCGACGGCGGCATGCTCATAGAGCCGCCGCGTCACCGCTTCGAACTCCTCCATCGCCTGCATGTCGTAAGGATGCTGCACGCTTTCCGGCCGGCCGTTGCGCCCGACCGGCGCGGTGATCGGACGATCCGGATCGGGATTGGGCGCCGTGAGGTAGAATTCGAGTTCCGGCGCCATCACCGCGCGCCAGCCGCGCTGCTCATAAAGCTCAAGCACGGCCCTTAGCACGTGGCGCGGTGAGGCCATCCAGGGCCGGTCGTCCATATGGAACGTGTCGGCAAAGACATAGGCCTTGCCGGCGCTGCCCGGAGCGACGCACAGCGTCGAGATGTCCGGCACCATACGCATGTCCGGATCGGAATAGGCAAAGCCTTCGTCGATCGAGCCGGAATAGCGGCCGTCGATGGCGACCAGGAAGGCGCTGCTCGGCAAATAGAGCGCCCGGTCCTCGAGCGACTTGAGGAATTTGGCTGCCGGCAGCGCCTTGCCGCGCAGCACGCCGTTGACGTCGGGGACGAGGCATTCGACCTCGCTGATCGCATGCGTTTTCAGCCAGCCTTGCGTGTCCGCGCCGGGGAATAAGGTATTGAGATTGTCAGGCATTGGTCATGTCCGTACGAAGGAGAAATCGCTTCGGCGGGCATGTCCGTTCCGGGTAGGGCGTTATCTAAGCTGCGTTATCCGAGAACGGACGCCCGCCTGATGACCGGCCGAAAGGCCGGGTTCAGCATAACGGACACCCCTTCGGTCCAGCCGTCACGAACGACGTGCGAGCCGACCTTGGTCTCCTCCGCGCGTTGCAGGTTCTCGTGGCGGCAGCAGCGCATGGTCAGCCCGCCGCGGCCAGGTCGAACCGCTCCACCGCGCGCATGATGCCGCGCAGTTCGGCGAGACCCTTCAGCCGGCCGATCAGCGAGTAGCCGGGATTGATCTTGGTCTTGCCGATGTCGTCGGCAAGCAGATGGCCATGGTCGGGGCGCATCGGAATGCGCCAGTCGGAGCGACCCTCTTTGCGCCTGCGGGCCTCTTCCTTCATCAGCGCCAAGATGACTTCTGCCATGTCGGTCGAGCCTTCCAGGTGCTCGGCCTCGTAGAAGGAGCCGTCCGCCTCGCGCGTCACGTTGCGCAGATGCGCGAAATGGATCCGCGGCGCGAACTCCTCGATCATCGCGACGAGGTCGTTGTCGGCGCGCACGCCGTAGGAGCCGGTGCAGAAGGTCAGCCCGTTCGACGGGCTGTCGACCACACCCAGTATGAAACGGGCGTCGTCTGCGGTGGAGACGACGCGCGGCAGGCCGTAGAGCGAGAACGGCGGATCGTCGGGGTGGATGCACATCCGCGCCCCGACTTCCTCGGCCGTCGGGATGATCTCCTTCAGGAACCAGGCCAGATTGGCGCGCAGTTCCGCCGGACCGATCGCAGCATAGTCGGCAAGAGCATCGCGCATCGTCTCGCGATTGTAGGTGCGCTCGGTCGCCGGCAGGCCGGCGATCAGGTTGCGTTCGATCTTGTCTATGTCCTCATTGCTCAAAATCTTGAGCCGCGCCTCCGCTTCCTGAAGACGCGCCGAGCTGTAGCCCGCCTCGGCATTCGGCCGCTTCAGCACGAACACGTCATAGGCTGCGAAGTCGAGCGCATCGAAGCGCAGCGCATAACCGGTGGTCGGCAGCCGGTACATCAGGTCGGTACGCGTCCAATCGACGACCGGCATGAAATTGTAGCAGATGGTGGAGATGCCGGCCTTGGCCAAAGCCCGGATCGTATCCCTGTACCAGCGGGCATAGCGTTCCCGCTCGGGCGTGCCGGTCTTGATCGAGTTGTGCACCGGAATGCTTTCGACCACCGACCATGTCAGCCCCGCCGCCTCGATGATGCGCTTGCGCTCGAGGATGGCGTCGAGCGGCCAGGCGCTGCCGTCATAGATGTTGTGCAGCGCTGTCACGATTCCCGTCGCGCCGGCCTGCTTGATGTGGTCGAGCGTCACCGGATCGTTCGGGCCGTACCAGCGCCAGCATTGTTCCATGATCATTCCTTTGCGGTTGCCCGCGACCATATTGTCGGACGGCGATGCCAGTCAAATCTGGAGATTGCGGCAGGGCCGCAGCTTTCGATGAACCAGGTTCCGCAGTTGAAGCGAGACAACCGGACCGTCAGTGGCGAACCGCCTAGGGCCACCCGCCCTGCCCTCCCTTGCAGCCGCGCGTCAACCGTCTATCGTGCGGCCTGGAACTGCCGCCGAACCACCATGGCGGCGGATTACAGATTTCAGGACGAGTGAAGCAACGCTTAGCCAATGGCCGACAAACCGCGATTCGGATTGACCGCTGTCGACAGCGTTCCCCTGCATGAGAAAGTCTATCTGGAGCTCGTGCGGGCGCTGATGTCCGGTCAGCTCCGACCCGGCCAGAAGCTGACCTCGCGCAAGCTCGCCAAGGAGCTCGGCACCAGCGACATGCCGGTGCGCAGCGCCTTCACCCGGCTGCAGGCACTGCGGGCGCTGAGCCCAATGCCGAACGGCAGCGTCGAGGTGCCCTTGATCTCGGCCGAGCGCTTTGAGCAATTGACCGCGGTGCGCACGGTCCTGGAAGGCACGGCCGCCGAGCTCGCGACAAGACGCATCAACGGCAACAATCTGCGCGCCATCCGCCGCCACGCCGCCGAGCTTACCCAGGCCGCCCGCAGCGGCGACATCGACGACTATCTGCGCCGGAACCACGACTTCAAATTCGGGGTCTATCGCCATTGCGGCAACGAGCAGATGATCTTCCTGATCGAAACGGTGTGGATGCAGGTCGGCCCGTTCCTCAGGAACCTGCGCATCGGCTTCGAGGATGATCTCGCCGGCATCCTCGGCATCGACTACCACGAAGAGGTGGTGGTGGCGATCGAGGCTGGCGACGGCGCGCGCGCCCGCGCCGCCATCGTGCGCGACATCGAGGAAGGCGCCACGCATATCCTTGGCCAAGTGAACTTTCCGGAAGTGCCCCACTGACAGGTCGCGTCCCGATTCCAGCTTGGCTTTCGTCGGTCGGGTCGCTATGTTGCGATCGCAGATCGCACAACAAGAGCCCGAAATGCCGCCCGATATCCCAGCTAGTGAATTGAAAAAATGAAGAAAAGCAACCCGGCGCAAGCTGTGTTGGCCTTCATAAACTCAAAAGCTGAAATAGGATATCGTAGCCGGCAGGGCTACAGCACCTCCTGAAAGGGGCTGGAAATTGAGCGATGCGATCGTGGACGTTTTGAACTGGCTTGAAAGCAGGCAGGACATCCAGAGCCTGCGGGCCGCGGTGTGCGACCTGAACGGCATCATGCGGGGAAAACGCATTCCGGTCGAGCAGGCGCGCAAGGCGCTCGAGGGCAAGCTGCGCATGCCCTATTCGGCGATCGGGCTCGACATCTGGGGCGAGGACATCGAGGGCAACGCGCAGGTGTTTTCGACCGGCGACGCCGACGGGCTTTGCCAGTGGACCGGACGCGGCATCCTGCCGGTCGACTGGACCGCGCATCCGACCGCGCTTTTGCCGGTCTGGCTGGCGGACGATACCGGCGCTCCCTATCTCGGCGACCCGCGGCGAGCGCTGGCCCGCATCCTCGACCGCTATGCGGCGCTCGGCCTGACGCCCGTCACCGCGACCGAGCTTGAATTCTACCTCGTCGACCCGACCTCGCAGCGGCCGGTCGGACCCGTCTCGCCGATCACCGGCCGGCGTCTCGATTCCGACGCCGCACTTTCGATCGACGAGATCGACGATTTCGAGGGCTTCATCCACGATGTCTACGCGGCCTGCCGCATGCAGGACATCCCGGTCGACACCGCGATCGCCGAGAACGGCGTCGGCCAGTTCGAGATCAACCTCAACCACGTGCCGGACGCCTTGCGCGCCGCCGACGATGCGGTGCTGTTCAAGCGCACCGTCAAAGGCGTCGCCCGCAAGCATGGCTTTGCCGCCTGCTTCATGGCCAAGCCCTATGGCGAGCGTGCCGGCAACGGCTTTCACGTGCATTTCAGCGTCCTCGACAGGGACGGCCGCAACATCTTCGACGACGGTTCCGACCAGGGCTCGGACACGATGCGCCACGCAGTCGGCGGCCTGCTTGCCGCCATGGCCGAAAGCACGCTGGTGTTCGCGCCGCATTTCAATTCCTACCGCCGTCTGCGTCCGCGCTCCTACGCGCCGACGGCGGTTGCCTGGGGCTATGAGAACCGCATGGTGGCGATCCGCATTCCGGGCGGTCCGGCCGCGGCGCGCCGCATCGAGCATCGCGTCTCCGGCGCCGACGCAAACCCCTATCTGGTGCTGGCGGCGATCCTGGGCGCAGCGCTGATCGGCATCGAGAAGCAGCTCTCGCCCGGCGAGCCGACCGGCGGCGAGGGCCAGGGACTGCCGCTGGCCAAGCTGCCTCCGGACTGGGCCTCGGCGATTGCCGCCTTCGAGAGCGGCAAGCGCGTGGCGGAGATCTTCCCGGACGTGCTGCGCGACGCCTTCGTCGCCTGCAAGCGCCAGGAGTTGAACACTTTTGCGCTGAATGTCAGCGACTTCGAGATCGAGACTTATCTTGAGAGCGTTTAGAGCAATTCCAGGAAAAGTGCGCAGCGGTTTTCCGTCCGGAATTGCGTAAAATATGGAGCCGGCTTCGAACCTGTCGATCAGCGCGCCGCCCACGCCAGCCCGCGGCGCAAGATGGTGCGCATCTGCGGCACCTCGAACTCCGAAGCCACGTGACCCAGCGAGGAATAGAACACACGGCCCTTGCCGTGCCGCCGCTTCCATACCACCGGCATGACGACACCGTCGATCCACGGCGCATGTTCGCCGGAGAAGGTGGTGGTTGCCAGCACCTCGTTCGACGGGTCGACATGCATATAATATTGCTCGGAGCGGTAGGGGAAATCCTCGATGCCCTGCATGATCGGGTCGTCGCGCCGCGTCACGTTCACACGGTAGTCGATGATGTTGCCGGGATGTGCGACCCATTGCCCGCCGCACATGAACTGGTAGTCGGGCGACTCGCGAAAGGCGTCGCCCATGCCGCCATGATAGCCGCCGAGGCCGACGCCGTTCTCGACCGCCCTGGTCAGGTTGGCCGCCTCGTCCTTGGCGATTTTGGACATGGTGTAGATCGGCACGATCAGGCTGAGATCGGCGATGGCCGGATCGGCGAAGACCGCGGTCGTGTTTTCGACGCGCACGGCAAAGCCCTCTTCCTCGAGCATCGCCTTGACGACATGCGCGCCGGCTTCGGGCTCATGCCCCTCCCAGCCGCCCCATACGATCAGCGCCTGCCGCATTTTGCTCTCCTCAACCTATCTGCCGCATAGGCTTTGTGAGATCCGGCAGGCCGGAACGCAAGCCACGAACGGTATCAATTGCCGATCGGCTTGCAAGAGCGGCGGGCCGCCGGCGAAGCCCGCGCGAGGCGGGTTGTTTGGGGTTCGGTGCGTGGACAGAATTTGGCATGTCCGTCGCG
>NZ_VFWX01000018.1 GCF_006442965.1 Mesorhizobium sp. CU3
CGGCTGGCGCCAATTTCAGGAGCCGGGGACCATGATATTCAAATCGCTTAAAGCACTGGCGGTAGCCGCAATCGCGCTGATGCCGGCGACGCAGGCGATGTCGGCCGACTACGATCCGCCGATATATGCCGACCAGGCGCCGGACTATCAGCCGGTCGAGGTGGGTTCCGGCTGGTATCTGCGCGGCGATGTCGGTTATGCGTTTAGCCATCCGTTCGAGCATCAGATATCGTCGAGTGGGGCCACCAGTTTCACCAACGATGCCAGCCTGTTCACGGGCAGCATCGGCATGGGTTACCACCTCAACGACTTCCTCAGGGTCGAACTTAATGGCGGCATCCTGCCGACCAACAAGTTCGGCGACCATGCGCTGGTGCCGAACGGGTGCGCGGGGCACACAGGCACTGTAACCATAGGGCCCGGCGGTACGGTCATTATCGGGAGTGCCCCGGCTACCGAAGACTGCGAGGCGACAAACCGTGCCACCAACAAGGGCTACAGCTTGATGGCCAATGGCTATGTGGACCTCGGCACCTACGTTGGATTGACTCCTTACATCGGTGGCGGCGTGGGTATCGCATACAACAAATATTTCAAGACTATGGGAGAGCGCAATTGCGTCGAGGTTGCTCCCGATTCGACCGGCGCCGGAGGCTTCACCTGCGACGACCCAGCTGGTTACAAGGGTTCGGAGGACTCGGAAGCTAAATTTAATCTTGCCTATTCGATCGGTGCGGGCCTTTCCTATCAGGTCAGCAAAAATGTCTCGGTCGATCTTGGCTACGAATATTTCTCGGTGCCGAGTGCCAAATTCGTGGCGTATGACAGCGGTGCTTTTAACATCCACAAGGGCATCGACTACCAGACAGTCAAGCTCGGCCTGCGCTACGACCTCTGGTAGGCGGAACAAGCCAGCCGATTCCGACGGCGGGTCTCGCGATCCGCCGTTTTCGTTTCAGCGGCGCTCGTCAATGGGTCACGGGGCAAGTATCCCGTCAGCGACAAAAACTTTGCTCTTGACGCCGAAAGCCTGAAAGCATATCGCCGTCCGTGGGCCACCCCTCCCCAACGAGGGGCCACTATCTGGAAGGATAGACCACGATGACGACGCTTACGAAGCCCGGACTCCGTCCGGCAAACCCCAATTTCTCCTCAGGTCCCTGCGCAAAACGCCCCGGCTGGTCGGTCGAGGCGCTGAAGGCTGCCGCGCTCGGACGCTCCCATCGCGCCAAGATCGGCAAGGCAAAGCTCGAGCAGGCGATCGAGCTGACGCGCGAGGTTCTGCAAGTACCGGCGGATTACCGCATCGGCATCGTGCCGGCCTCCGACACCGGCGCGGTCGAGATGGCGCTGTGGTCGCTGCTCGGCGAGCGCGGCGTCGACATGGTCGCCTGGGAAAGCTTCGGCGCCGGCTGGGTCACCGACGTCGTCAAGCAGCTGAAGCTCGCCGACGTGCGCAAGTTCGAAGCCGGCTACGGCGCCTTGCCCGATCTTGCCAAGATCGATTTCGACCGCGATGTCGTCTTCACTTGGAACGGCACCACATCGGGCGTGCGCGTGCCGAACGGCGATTTCATTCCGGCCGGCCGCAAGGGCCTCACCATCTGCGACGCCACCTCGGCCGCTTTCGCGCAAAAGCTCGATTTCGAAAAACTCGATGTCGTCACCTTCTCCTGGCAGAAGGCGCTGGGCGGCGAGGGCGCGCATGGCATGCTGATCCTGTCGCCCCGCGCCGTCGAGCGGCTGGAGACCTACAAGCCTTCATGGCCGCTGCCGAAGATCTTCCGCCTGACCTCGGGCGGCAAGCTGATCGAGGGCATCTTCAAGGGCGAGACCATCAACACGCCGTCGATGCTTTGCGTCGAGGACTATCTCGACGCGCTTCACTGGGCGAAGTCGATCGGCGGTCTCGAGGCTCTGATCGCCCGCGCCGATGCCAACGCCGCGGTGCTCGACCGCTTCGTCGAGACGTCGCCCTGGCTCGGCCACCTCGCCGTGCAAGCCGCGACGCGCTCGAACACTTCGGTTTGTCTCTCCTTCGCCGACAGCCAGGTTACCGCGCTTGATGCCGATGGCCAGGCGGCCTTCGCCAAGGGCCTCGTCTCGGCGCTCGACAAGGAAGGCGTCGCCTACGACATCGGTTCCTATCGCGACGCGCCGCCCGGACTGCGCATCTGGTGCGGCGCCACCGTCGAGACATCCGATCTCGAGGCGCTGCTGCCCTGGCTGGACTGGGCTTTTGCCACCCAGAAGGCATCGCTCAAGGCGGCTGCCTGAAATCTTCAGCGGCGGCCTGTGGGCCGCCGATCCCCACAACGGATCAATCTCATTTCAAGGAGGCCGCCATGGCGCCCCGCGTTCTCGTTTCAGACAAACTTTCCACCACCGCCGTGCAGATCTTCAAGGATCGCGGCGTCGAGGTCGACTATCTGCCCGACCTCGGCAAGGACAAGGAAAAGCTCGCCGAACTGATCGGCCAGTATGACGGGCTGGCCATCCGCTCGGCGACGAAGGTCACCGAAAAGCTGATCAATGCCGCGCCGCGGCTCAAAGTGGTCGGCCGCGCCGGCATCGGCGTCGACAATGTCGACATCCCTGCCGCCAGCCGCAGGGGCATCATCGTGATGAACACGCCCTTCGGCAATTCGATCACCACGGCCGAGCACGCGGTGGCGATGATCTTCGCGCTGGCGCGCCAGATTCCCGAGGCCAACACCTCCACCCATGCCGGCAAGTGGGAAAAGAACCGTTTCATGGGCGTCGAGATCACCAGCAAGACGCTCGGCGTCATCGGCTGCGGCAATATCGGGTCGATCGTCGCCACGCGCGGCGTCGGCCTGAAGATGCATGTCGTCGCCTTCGACCCGTTCCTGTCCGACAGCCGCGCCGAGGAGCTCGGCGTTCAGAAGGTCGAGCTGGATGAGCTTTTCGCCCGTGCCGACTTCATCACCCTCCACACGCCGCTGACCGACAAGACGCGCAACATCATCGATGCTGCGGCGATCGCCAAGATGAAGGACGGCGTGCGCATCATCAATTGCGCCCGCGGCGGCCTGGTCGTGGAGGCCGATCTGGTGGCGGCGCTGAAGAGCGGCAAGGTGGCCGGCGCCGGCGTCGACGTGTTCGAGGTCGAGCCGGCGGAGGCGAACCCGCTGTTCGGCATGGAGAATGTCGTGGCCACCCCGCATCTCGGCGCCTCGACGGCGGAAGCGCAGGAGAATGTCGCCCTGCAGGTCGCCGAGCAGATGAGCGACTACCTGATCAAGGGCGCGGTCTCCAACGCCATCAACATGCCCTCAATCACGGCCGAAGAGGCGCCGCGGCTGAAACCCTTCGTCAAGCTCGCGGAGGTGCTCGGCGCCTTTGTCGGCCAGGTCACCGAAGATCCGATCAAGGAGGTCGAGATCCTGTTCGACGGCTCGACCGCGACGATGAACACGCGCGCGCTGATCAGTGCAGCGCTTGCCGGGCTGATCCGGCCGCAGGTCGCCGACGTCAACATGGTGTCGGCGCCGATCATGGTGAAGGAACGCGGCATCATCGTCGCCGAGGTCAAGCGAGACAAGTCGGGCGTGTTCGACGGCTATATCAAGCTCACCGTCAAGACCGAGCACATGACGCGCTCGATCGCCGGCACTTGCTTCTCGGACGGCAAGCCGCGTTTCATCCAGATCAAGGGCATCAATCTCGACGCCGAGGTCGGCCAGCACATGCTCTACACGACCAATGCCGATGCGCCCGGCATCATCGGCCTGCTCGGCACCGTGTGCGGCGAGAACGGCGTCAACATCGCCAACTTCCAGCTCGGTCGCAACCGGCCGGGCGGCGACGCGATCGCGCTGCTTTATCTCGACGCGCCGTTTCCGGAAAAGGTGCTGGAGCAGGTGCGGGCCCACAAGTCGATCGATTCGGCCAAGCGGCTGCGCTTCGACGTCGGCGGCGAATAGCGGGTTCCTGCCGGCAGGTTCCATCGAAGGCGCGGACCTCGTCCGCGCCTTTCGCGTTTTGCGGCGGCCGCACCAGCGGCGATACGCCAAAATTGTTGTGCCCCGGCGCCGATTTCGCCGCAAAGAAAGGGTCGCGCCCGCCAGCGCTTGACGCTATAGAGGCCTGTCGTTTCAGGCCGCCCGGGCGGCGTTTCAAGGGAAAAGAACATGGCCAATGTGGTGGTCGTCGGCTCGCAATGGGGCGACGAAGGCAAGGGCAAGATCGTCGACTGGCTGTCGGAACGGGCCGACGTGGTCGTGCGCTTCCAGGGCGGCCACAATGCCGGTCACACGCTGGTCGTCGACGGCAAGGTCTACAAGCTCTCGCTGTTGCCCTCCGGCGTGGTGCGGGAAGGCAAGCTGTCGATCATCGGCAACGGCGTGGTGTTCGACCCGCATGCCTTCGTTTCCGAAGTGAAGAAACTCAAGGACCAGGGCATCGGGGTGACGCCCGAGCGCCTGAAAATCGCCGAAAACACCGCGCTTATCCTGTCCTTGCACCGGGAGCTGGACGGATTTCGCGAAGACGCGGCCTCGAATTCCGGAACCAAGATTGGCACGACCCGCCGCGGCATCGGCCCCGCCTATGAGGACAAGGTGGGCCGGCGCGCGGTGCGGGTGATGGATTTGGCGGATTTGGAAACGCTGCCCCTGAAGGTCGACAGGCTGCTGACGCACCACAATGCGCTGCGCCGCGGGCTCGGCCATCCGGAAGCGACGCATGAGGCGATCATGCAGGAACTGACCTCGGTCGCCGGCGATATCCTGCCCTATATGGACCGTGTCTGGAAAGTGCTCGACGACAAGCGGCGCGCCGGCGAGCGCATCCTGTTCGAGGGCGCACAGGGCACGCTGCTCGACATCGACCACGGAACCTATCCGTTCGTCACCTCGTCCAACACGGTCGCCGGCCAGGCGGCCGCCGGCTCGGGCACTGGTCCGAACGCGATCGGCTATGTGCTGGGCATCACCAAGGCCTACACGACGCGTGTCGGCGAAGGCCCGTTCCCGACCGAACAGAAGAACGAGGTCGGCGAATTCCTCGGCACGCGCGGCCACGAGTTCGGCGTCGTCACCGGTCGCAAGCGCCGCTGCGGCTGGTTCGATGCGGTGCTGGTGCGCCAGGCGGTCGCCGTCAACGGCATCAAGGGCATCGCGCTGACCAAGCTCGACGTGCTCGACGGGCTGGACGAAATCAAGGTCTGCACCGGCTACAGGCTCGATGGCGAAGTCATCGACTACCTGCCGGCGAGCCAGGGCGCGCAGGCCCGCGTCGAGCCGATCTACGAGACGCTCGAAGGTTGGAAGGGGACGACGGCCGGCGCCCGCAGCTGGAACGACCTGCCGGCGCAGGCGGTTAAATATGTCCGCTATATCGAGGAACTGATCGGCGCCCCGGTGGCGCTGCTTTCCACCAGCCCGGAGCGGGACGACACAATACTTGTGACCGATCCGTTTCAAGACTAGTTTCTCAAGCCTTCCCGGTGCTGATTTGCGGCCGAGCCGGGAAGCGAATGCAGGTCACCTGACGCATGGCAGATTTCGTTACCGTTCTGAAAAAGCAGCTCGAGAAGAAGGGCGATCCTTCCTTCGAGGTGCGCAAGCAGATTTACGACGGCGCCCGTTCGGTGCTGGCGAAGAAGCTCGCCGACTACGCGCCGCCGCTCGCCCCCGATATCGTCAGCAAGCAGAAGCGGTCGCTGGAAGACGCCATTTCGAGCGTCGAGCGCGAATATGTCAGGCGCGCGCCGGCCGAGGACCCACTTGCCGAGCTGGAGCACATCTTCTCCTCGATCGACCGCAACAAGAACCAGCCAAGCCATGTCAGGCACCCCGCGGCTCCCGAGCCTGCCAAGCCGGACCCGTTCAAGGCCGAGACGTTCAAATCGGGGCCTGCCCCCGCAAGGACCGAGCCGAGCTGGCAGGGCAGCGCGAGGGCTGAACCCGCGCGACCTGCCCCGGCAAGGACGGAGCCCGGCTGGCAGAGCGCCGCAAAGACCGAGCCAAGCTGGCAAAATACGGCAAAGGCGGAGCCCGCCTGGCAAAAGGCGCCTTCGGCGCCGCCACCCATGCCGTCGCCGCGCGACGACGATGTCAACTTTCCGGGCATGCAGGATGCCGACGCCGATGACGGCAGCGATGTCTTTGCCAATGACGAGCAGCCGGCGGCCGACACTTTTCAGCGGCTCAGGCCGCAGCCGCGCAAGCGCAGCTATGGCGGCCTGATCGCCGCGGTCGTCGCGCTTCTGGTGCTGGCCGGCGGCGGCTACGGCATCTGGCTGAACAAGAATGCCTTCGCCTCGCTGCTCGGCCTCAACGGCGGCGCCAGCAAGACGGTGTCGACTGAGCCGCTGGTCAAGCCGGCGCCTGCAAAGCCGACCGAGACGGCGGCAACGCCGGCAACGCCCGCGCCTGCCGCCGGCGAACCTGCCGAGGCGACCAAGTTCACGCAGCGTCTGACGCCGGAAGGCAAGGAGACCGATCCCGGTCCAGCCGGCGGCCAGGCGACGATCGGCGAGGGCGAATCCGTCGCGGCGCTGACGACGCGGCCGCCGACCGCGCCAGCAGCAACGCCGCCAGCGGCGACGCCGGCCCCGGATGCGGCGCAGCCGGCCGCAACGCCTCCAGCGGATGCCGCGGCCAATCCGGCCGCTCCTGCAGCCGGCACCCCGGACGCTGCAACGACACCACCGGCAGCGGCCACCACGCCGCCAGCGGCAACAACCCCGCCCGCGGCAGCGCCTGCGGCGGGAACCGCGCCTGCAACGCCTGCGCCCGCCACAGCCGAGGCGACCGTGCCGGTCGGCCAGAAGGCGATCTTCTATGAGGAAAAGACCAGCACCCAGCCGGGCACGGCAGAGCCCGGCAGCATCGTCTGGTCGCTGGTGCAGGAATCGCCCGGCGGCGACCTGCCGCCGGAGCCGGCGATCCGCGCCGAAGCGACGATCCCCGGCAAGAATGTCCAGTTGCGCATGACCATCCGGCGCAACACCGACCAGACCCTGCCGGCCAGCCACATCATCGAGATGATCTTCCTGACGCCGCAGGGCTTTGACGGCGGCGGCGTCGACAACATCCTGCGCATCGCCATGAAGAGCTCGGAACAGGATGCCGGCAGCCCGCTGATCGGCATTCCGGCCAAGATCGCCGACGGCTTCTTCCTGGTGGCGCTCAACGACACCAAGGCCGATCAGGACGCCAATCTGACGTTGCTCAGGGGCCAGGACTGGATCGATGTGCCGGTCGTCTACAAGACCGGCCGCCGCGCGCTGCTCACCATGGAAAAGGGCATCCCCGGCGAGAAGGTGTTCGATGAGGCGCTGAAGGCCTGGGCGGCCAAGACGTCTGGGTGAGAGACCGCGGCGCCGCAATGGCGCCGCAGCTCAAAATCCCTGAAACAGCATGTCGAGCGCGGCGACGATTTCATCGTGGTGCCGCGTCAGGTTCAGCCGGCTTTCACCCAGTTCCGTTGTCGAGACCGTGGCGATCAAATGGGTTGCCATCACCAGCTTGCGCCCGTTGATCTCGAAGATGGGATGGAGTTTGCGCATTGGTTGCGGAGTGGACGTCAGCGGCAGAAGTGGAACCACCGCCCTCGTCTTGAAATGGTCGAGCAGGTCGGATTGAACATCGAGCAGGTAGCCGCCTTCGATACTGCTCACGGTGAAGACGTCGTAGCGCGCCATCAGAACTGCCGGTGATCCTTGAGCGGAATGCCGTGCTTTTCGACATAGCCGTTCCAGGCGTCCATCGTATCGCGGTTCTCCAGCTTCCAGAGCCGCGTCTTCTCGGCGGCCACCGCTTCGGCTATGCCGGCTTCGGCAGCGCGCGAGACATTGACGTTGAGGCCTTTGGCTTCCTTCATGAGCTGTGAATCGATCGACAAATTCGCCGGCTGACGAACGGCGTTGGCGGTTATCTTGCGCATAATGGCCTCCGCAACATGCGTATAGAATATGCGCATTCCACCGCCGCCGCAACGGATAGGTGCTGGTAACAGTCGCGTTACCAGCCTGCTTTCCGGCGACATGATCGAGCGACCCTCAGCTTCTACAACCGCGCAACCGACAGTTTGAACCCTGGTGTGGCGATGACCAAGATCAATCTACGCGAACTGGGCGAAACCGTTCTGTTGACGGATGGCGGCCTCGAAACCTCCCTGGTGTTCCTGGATGGTCTCGATCTGCCCTGCTTCGCGGCTTTTCCCTTGCTTGGCAAGGAGGACGGACGCGAGAGGCTCGGCGGCTATTTTCGCCAGTATCTCGACATCGCCGAACAGCACGGCGTCGGCTTCGTGCTCGATACGCCGACATGGCGCGCCAATCCCGACTGGGCCGAAAAACTCGGCTTTTCGTCGCAGGCGCTGTCGATCGCAAACAGGCAAGCGGTCGTGTGGGCGCGGGAGCTTGCCGCCCCCTATGTGGCGCGCGGTGTGTCTGTGCTTGTCAACGGCGTGGTCGGACCGCGCGGCGACGGCTACCGCGCCGATACGTCGATGAAGCCCGCCGAAGCCGAGGACTATCACTCCGGGCAGATCAAGGCCTTCCGCGACGCCGGCGCGGACATGGTCAGCGCCGTCACCATGACCTATTCGCAAGAGGCGGCCGGCATAGCCTGCGCCGCCATGGCGGCCGGCCTGCAGCCGGTGATTTCCTTCACGGTGGAGACTGACGGACGCCTGCCTTCCGGCGAAAGCCTGAAGGACGCCATAGAATTGGTCGACGAGGAGACCGACGGTGCGCCGGCCTACTTCATGATCAACTGCGCGCACCCCAGCCATTTCGATGCCGTTCTTGCCGACGGCGGCAAGTGGCTAAGCCGCATTCGCGGCGTGCGCGCCAATGCATCCGCCAAAAGCCATGCAGAACTGGATGCGGCGACCGAACTAGATCCGGGCGATCCGATCGATCTCGGCCGGCGCTATCGCGCCATGCGGGATCGTTTCGGCCATATAGGCGTGCTGGGCGGTTGCTGCGGCACGGACAGGCGCCACATCGCCGCGATTTGCGAGGCCTGTTTGTGAGCGGAGGTTAGCCCTCCATCTCCTCGCGCAGCATCTCCAGTTCCAGCCATTCTTCCTCGAGCGCGGCGAGCGTCGTGCGCTCCTTGTCGAGCGCTGCGATGGTCTTCTGGAACGAGGCCGGATCGCGCTCATAGAAGGACGGGTCGGCGATGTTGTTTTCCAGCCGCGAGATCGAGGCGGTGACCGCCTCGATCTTCTTCGGCAGCGAGTCCAGCGCGAATTTCTGCTTGAACGAGAGTTTCTTCGCCGAACCTTTTTGCGCGGCCGGTTCGGCCTTCGGCGCTGCTTCGCTGGCTTCGGTCTTCGCTCTCGCTTTGCGGTCTTCCAGCTTCGAGCCGCCGCGCTGCGCCAGCATGTCGGAATAGCCGCCGGCATATTCGATCCAGCGGCCGCCGCCGTCCGGCGCGATCACGCTGGTGACGGTGCGGTCGAGGAAATCGCGGTCGTGGCTGACCAGGATCACCGTTCCGGCAAAGCCGGCGACCAGTTCCTGCAACAGCTCCAGCGTCTCCATGTCGAGATCGTTGGTCGGCTCGTCGAGCACCAGCAGGTTCGCCGGCCGCGCCAGCACGCGGGCAAGCAGCAGCCGTGCGCGTTCGCCGCCGGAAAGTTCGCGCACCGGCGTGCGCGCCTGCTCCGGCTTGAACAGGAAGTCCTTCATGTAGGAAACGACATGGCGCTGCTCGCCATTGATGACGAGGTTCTCGCCGCGCCCATCGGTGAGGTAATGCGCCAGCGTCTCCTGCGGATCGACGGCTTCGCGCTTCTGGTCGAGCGTGGCGATCTCCAGGTTGACGCCGAGCCGCACTGAGCCGGCATCGGGCGCCAGCTCGCCGGTCAGCATCTTCAACAGCGTCGTCTTGCCGGCGCCGTTCGGGCCGACCAGGCCGACGCGGTCGCCGCGCTGAATGCGCGTCGAGAAGCCTTTGACGACGGTCAGATCGCCAAAGCTCTTGTCGATGGTCTTGGCCTCGATCACCAGCTTGCCGGATTCGGCGGCGTCGCTCGCCACCATGGTGGCCGTGCCTTCGGCGCCGCGATGGCTGCGGAAGCGCTGGCGCATAGACTGCAGCTCGCCGAGGCGGCGCATGTTGCGCTTGCGCCTGGCGGTCACGCCATAGCGCAGCCAATGCTCCTCGCGCACGATCTGCCGGCCGAGCTTGTGCTGCTCGCGCTCTTCCTCTTCCAGCACCTGGTCGCGCCATTCCTCGAAATGGGCGAAACCCTTGTCGAGCCGCCGGGTCTGGCCGCGGTCGAGCCAGACGGTGGCGCGGGTGACGCGTTCGAGGAAGCGGCGGTCATGCGAGATCAGGATGACGGCGGACGAGGTGCGCGCGAGTTCCTCTTCCAGCCACTCGATGACGGAAAGGTCGAGATGGTTGGTCGGCTCGTCGAGCAAAAGGATGTCCGGCTCGGGCGCCATGACGCGGGCAAGCGCGGCGCGTCGCGCTTCGCCGCCGGACAGGTCGTTCGGCCGCTCTTCGCCGGTAAGGCCGAGATGTTCCATCAGATAGGTGGCGCGGTGCGGATCGTCGGCAGGCCCGAGCCCGGCTTCGACATAGGCGCGCACCGTTGCGAAACCATCCATGTCGGGCATCTGCGGCAAATAGCGAACGGTCGCCGAAGGCTGGCGGAACACCTCGCCGTCCTGCGGCTCGATCATGCCGGCGGCGATCTTGAGCAGGGTCGACTTGCCGGAGCCGTTGCGGCCGACCAGCGCGATCTTCTCGCCGGCCGATGCGCTGAGTGCTGCGCCATCGAGCAGCGGTGTGCCGCCGAAGGTCAGTTTAATGCCGTCGAGATTGAGGAGTGGCGGCGCCATATCAGCTTTCTGGGAGAGGGTAGGGATGGGCCAGAAGCAGCGCCCTGCCGCGCTCCAGCGCGATGCCGAGCCGGCCCCTGACCTCGTTTGATATAGTGAGCGAGGAGCCGAACGCCACCTCGACGCGGTCGAGCGGCCATTTGGCGCCGGTGACCGTGAGGCCGGAGAGCTCGGAGAAACCGAGCACCGAAAACAGCGTGCCGCCGGCATAGTCGAAGTCTGCTTCGCCAGGCAGGATCGGCACGCCTTCCTGGGCGCCGCTGGTCAGCATCACCGTGGTGCCGGCTTCGGCCAGCCGCACGGCCAGCGCCAGATGCAGGAAAGCATGGTCGGCCCGCTTGCCGCCGAAGGCGCCGGCGAGAATGAGACTGGTCGCGCCGCGGTCCAGCGCCTCGGCGATGGCCAGCTCGCCGTCCGTCTTGTCCTTCTCGGCCGGGAATACGGTCTTCGGCACCGCGGCCAAGTCATCCGGCAGGGCGTGCGGCACGGAGTCGAAATCGCCGACCCACAGTTCCGGGACGATGCCCAGCAGGCGGGCATGGCCGATGCCGGCATCGGCGGCGATGACGCGCGTGCCCTCGATCTGGCGTTCGAGCCGAGGCGTGCGGATGAGTTCGCCGCCAAGCAGAATGGTGAATGTGCCCATGGCCGTCGCCCTTACCAGCCCTCCAGTCGAAACGGAAGCCGGGCAGCGCCACCACGGCGCCTCCAAGGCCAGGCTGAACATTAGCTGTCCGGCAAACTTCCGCTTGCGCCCGGCTGCGGCCGGGCCTATCTGTCGAACCGCTCTAACGGGGTGCCGGACGTGATCCGGCTGAGAGGCATTCAAGCCAACCCGCTGAACCTGATCCGGTTTGTACCGGCGGAGGGATTAGACGTTTCGGACCATCCGACGCCTCAATTCCTTTAACGCAAACGAAGGAGGCGCCGATGCGCTCGATACTGTCCCAACTTATTCTCGCAACAGGGTTTGTTTCGCTGCTGGCAGGTCCCGCCGCGGCGAAGGACAAGCTCACCGTCTATACCTATGAAAGCTTCACCGCCGATTGGGGCCCTGGACCAGCGGTGAAGAAGGAGTTCGAGGCCGAATGCGGCTGCGATCTCGAATTCGTCTCGGTCGCCGACGGCGTGGCGCTGCTCAACCGCGTCAAGCTGGAAGGCGCCGGCACCAAGGCCGATATCGTGCTCGGCCTCGACACCAACCTCACCGCCGACGCCAAGGCGAGCGGCCTGTTTGCGCCGCATGGCGAGGTGTCCGTAAGCAACGTTCCCGGCGGCTGGAGCGACGACACGTTCGTGCCCTTCGACTACGGCTATTTCGCCGTCGTCTACGACACGCAGAAACTGAAGACGCCGCCGAAGAGCCTGAAGGACCTGGTGGAAGGCGCCGGCACCGACAAGATCGTCATCCAGGACCCGCGCACGTCGACGCCCGGTCTCGGGCTGCTGCTCTGGGTGAAGTCGGTCTATGGTGACAAGGCGCCGGAGGCCTGGGCCAAGCTCAAGACCAAAGTGCTGACGGTGACGCCGGGCTGGAGCGAAGCCTATGGCCTGTTCACCAAGGGCGAGGCGCCGATGGTGCTGTCCTACACCACATCGCCGGCCTACCACATGGTGGCCGAGAACACCGAGCGCTACCAGGCGGCCTCCTTCGAGGAAGGCGAATATCTGCAGATCGAGGTGGCGGGCATCACCACCACCGGCGCGAAGAACCCGCTGGCGCAGAAATTCATCGCCTTCATGACCGGGCCGAAATTCCAGGACGTCATTCCCGAGACCAACTGGATGTTCCCAGCCGGCAAGACCGACAAGTCGCTCAACCCGGCCTTCGACAAATTGGTCAAGCCGACCAAGACCTTGCTGTTCAGCCCAGAGGACGTCGCGGCCAACCGCAAGGCCTGGATGGACGAGTGGCTGGCGGTGATGAGCAAGTAGGCCAGGGTGCATTCCGCGCGTGACTCCCGCATCGCCGCCGGCGTCGTCGCGCTGGCGGCAATCGCGCTGCTCATCGGCGGCGCCTTTGCCGGCCTCATCGTCGAAGGCGCGCACGACCTTTCCGGCGCCTATGCGGCCTTCGACGGTTATCTCTTCCGCGTCGCCCGCTTCACGCTCTGGCAGGCGCTGCTGTCGACATTGCTTTCGGTCGCGCCGGCGCTGCTGGTGGCGCGCGCCCTGTCGCGGCATCCGCGCTTTCCGGGGCGCGGCCTGATCCTGCAGCTGTTCACCGTGCCGCTGGCGCTGCCGGCCATCGTCGTCGCGCTCGGCGTGCTGGCGCTCTACGGCCGTGCCGGATATTTTGCCGGCGTCTTCGCCACGCTGGGCGGCGGCGAATGGCCCGGCATCTACGGCCTCTCCGGCATCCTGGTCGCGCATGTCTTCTTCAACCTGCCCCTGGCGACGCGGCTGTTCCTGGAGGCGCTCGGCACGGTGCCCGCCGACCAGTGGCGGCTGGCGAGCCAGCTCGGCATGGGCGCCCGGCCCGCTTTTCGCCTGATCGAATGGCCGGCGCTTCGCGCGGCTTTGCCGGGCGTCGCCGGGCTGGTCTTCATGCTCTGCATCACCTCCTTCACCATCGTCTTGACGCTGGGCGGCGGGCCGGCGGCGACGACGCTGGAGGTCGCCATCTACCAGGCGCTGCGCTTCGATTTCGATCCGGCGCGCGCCGTGGTGCTGACGCTGCTGCAGATCGGCCTGACATTCATGGTGATGCTCGCACTCACCCGGCTTGGCGCCAATACGGTCGGCGAGGCCAATCTCTCCGTGGCGCCGCGCCGCTATCTTGGCGTCGGCCGACTGGAAGCCGCGCTCAATGCCGGCCTGATCGCGCTTGCGCTTTTGTTCGTCGCCGGACCGATGCTTGCTACCGTACAGGCGGGGCTGAAAGCCGATCTCGGCCGGCTGACGGGCGAAGAAGCGGTGCGCCGCGCGACGCTGACCAGCGCCGGCCTCGCCTTCCTCGCGGCGTTGCTCGCCGTCGCCTTGTCGCTGGCATTGATCGCGGCGCGACGGGCGCTGGCCTTGCGCCGCCGTCCCGGCAAGGCGATGTCGCTGCTCGAGCATGCCGCCGACACCGGCGCCGGCTTCGTGCTGGTGGTGCCGCCGATCGTGCTCGGCGCCGGCTGGTTCCTCGCCTTGCGCAACGTGGCCGATGTGTTCGCCATTGCCCCGGTCATGGTCGTCGCCGTCAATGCGGTGATGGCGATGCCTTTCGCCATCCGGGCCATCCGCCCCGCCTATGATGCGGCCAGCGAGCGGCACGAGCAGCTTTGCCTGGCGCTCGGCATTGCCGGCTGGAACCGGCTGCGCCTCATCGACTGGCCGTCGCTCAGGCGTCCACTGGCGACGGGCTTTGCCTTCGCCATGGCGCTGTCGCTCGGCGACCTCGGCGTAATCGCGCTGTTCGGCAGCGATTCCGTGCAGACCTTGCCCTATCTGCTCCTGGCGCGCATGGGCAGCTACCGGACCGCCGACGCCGCCGGACTTGCCTTGCTGCTCGGCCTCGTCTGCCTGATGCTGGTGGTTGCCGCCGACCGGCTCGGGCGGGAAGGACGGTCATGACGAAGGGCTTCAGCGCCATGCAAAAAGGTCTCGCGGTGAAGCTGGACGGCGTCTCGTTCAGCTATGGCGAGGCATCGTTCCGCTTCGATGTCGAATTCGCCGCGGGCCGGATCACCGCCATCATGGGGCCGAGCGGTTCGGGCAAGTCGACGCTGCTCAATCTGATAGCCGGCTTCGAATCGCCCAATAAGGGCAAGGTGCTGATCGGCGGCGAGGATGTCGGCAACGCGCCGCCCTCTGGGCGGCCGGTGTCGATGGTGTTCCAGGAGAACAATCTGTTCGCGCATCTTTCGGTCGAAGCCAATGTCGGGCTCGGCCGCTCGCCGTCGCTCAGGCTTAGCGATGCCGACCGCATTGCCGTCGCCGAGGCGCTGGCGCGCGTCGGTCTTGCCGGCAAGGAAAAGCGGCTGCCGCGCGAACTTTCCGGCGGCGAGCGGCAGCGCGTGGCGCTCGCGCGGGTGCTGCTGCGCGACCGGCCGGTGCTTTTGCTCGACGAACCATTTGCCTCGCTCGGCCCTGCCTTGCGCGACGACATGCTCGATCTCGTTGCCGGCATCCATGCCGAGCGCGCCATGACGGTGCTGTTCGTCACGCACCAGCCGGAAGACGCGCGCCGCATCGGCCAGGACATGGCCTTTCTCGACGCGGGCACGATCGCGTCGATCGGACCTGCCGAGGATTTCTTCGAACGATCTGGACCCGATGCCTTCCGGCGCTATATCGGCGATCGAGGCGACACCGTTGCCGGATCACAACATATTGCCCGGAAGCGGACATAATTTACGGCCAAACCGGCAACGGGCGATCCGGCGTTTGCTTGCCTTGTCCGGGGGAGTGTGGCTAGGTCCGGCCATGCTGGTCCGGCTGGGCCGTGATTTGCCGAAAGATTTCGAAAGGAAGCCGATCTGTCGACCGGCGCTGAGAAAGTTTGGATGAGGCCGTTGGCGCGTTTCCTCGCGTTGGCCGGCTTGGCCGTGGCGCTGGCGAGCTGCCAGATGTTCACGCCGCCGGACGTGCAGGAGAGCGGCTTCCAGCCTTCCGACAAGCCGATCACCATCGACAATGTCGTCGCCAACGCCAAGCTCGTCGAAATGGCCAAGGCGCAGCATCCGCGCATCCTGGCGACTTATGGCGGCGAATATTCCGATCCCAAGCTCGAACGCATGGTGGCCAAGGTCGTCGGCAATCTGACGGTGGTTTCGGCCAACCCGACCCAGACCTACCGCATCACCATCCTCAACTCGCCCAACGTCAACGCCTTCGCGCTGCCGGGCGGCTATCTCTATGTGACGCGCGGCCTGCTGGCGCTGGCCAACGACTCGTCGGAGCTCGCCGCCGTCATCGCGCATGAGATGGGCCACGTCACCGCCAATCATGGCCTGCAGCGGCAGCAGCTCGAGGCCGAGGAAGGCTTGGCGACCAAGGTGGTCTCCGACGTGCTCGGCGACAGCCCGACCGCCAAGGCGGCGCTCATCCGCGGCAAGCTCAGGCTGGCGCAGTTCTCGCGCAATCAGGAACTGCAGGCCGACGCCATTGGCATCAAATCGATCGGCGAAGCGGGCTACGATCCCTATGCCGCCGGCCGCTTCCTGCAGTCGATGTCGGCCTATACGGATTTCCGCTCGATCAGCGGCGCTACCGACGCCAATCTCGACTTCCTGGCCACGCATCCCAGCACGCCGCAGCGCATCGACCTGGCGCAGCGCCTTGCCCGCAATTTCGGCGCACCCGGCGTCGGCACGCGCGACCGCGACGCATTCCTCGCCGGCATAGACGGTCTGCTTTACGGCGACACGCCGGAAGAAGGCTATGTGCGCGGCCAGACCTTCCTGCATCCCAATCTCGGCGTCTCGTTCACCGTGCCGGACGGCTTCGTCATCGACAATTCCGCCGCCGCGGTCACCGCGACGGGGCCTGGCGACATCGCCATCCGCTTCGATGGCGTGGCGATCGACAAGTCGCTGTCGCTCACCGACTATATCCGCAGCGGCTGGGTGGCCGGTCTCGAAGACGCCAGCGTGCGCCAGGACACCATCAACGGTAACGAAGCGGCAATGGCGCATGCCACCGCGCAAGGCTGGCAGTTCGACATCGCGGTGATCCGTGCCGGCGGCCAGGTCTATCGGCTGCTCACCGCAGCACCCTCGGCCAGCACTTCGCTCGATTCGGTCGCGCGCTCGGTCAGCGCATCGTTCCGCACCTTGAGCCCGGCCGAAAAGGCGGCGCTGAAGCCGCTGCATATCAGGGTGGTCACCGTCCAGGCCGGCCAGACGATGGGCTCGCTGGCGGCGCAAATGGTCGGCGTCGACCGCAAGCTCGATCTCTTCCGGGTGCTCAACGCCATGTCGCCGGGCGCGACGGTGTCGGCCGGCGACAAGGTCAAGATCGTCACGGACAAGTAGCACCCTGCCGGCGTGACCGGCATCCGTTCACGGATCGTTTCGCAGTCCCGCGACCAGCAGCACCGCCGGTGCTGTCGCCGACACCGTCAGCCATCGCTGTTGTCGCTGCTCCTCTGGGGTGTCGAACGATCGTGATCGCCGCCATTGCCGCGCCAGGGTATGGAGCCGTTTTCGGGTGGTGCCGGCTTGGTGATTTTCGGTGGTGGAGGCGGCGGCGCAGGGGTGCGGATCACTTTTATCTTCGTGACCACTTTCGTCACCACCTTGGGCTTGCACACCGCGACCTTCATTTCGCTTTGCTTGGGCGAGAGGCCGAGAATGCCCATCGAATAGGCTTCTTGCCGGTCGATGCCGGCCTTGAGGAACGCAAGGGCGCGGTCCGCATCGGCAGGCACGCTGTTGCGGCCTTCCTTGAAGATCAGCGCCAGATCGTTCATGGCATTGATGTTGCCCATGGCGGCCGCTTTGAGCAGCAGGTCCAATCCCTTGCCGGTATCGCGTTGGATGCCGAGGCCGTCGAACAAGGCGCGCCCCCAGGCGGCCATGGCATAGGGGTCTCCCTTGTCGGACGCTTGCGAATAGAAGGCGTTCGCCTTGGTGCGATCCAAGGTTGTCGCTATTCCTGAAGAGGCGATGTAGCCGAGCTCGTAGACGGCGCGGACGTGCCCTTTGTCGGCGGCTTCCTGGATGGTTTGCCTGGCTTCGTCGACCTTGCCGGCCGCCAGCAGCGCCCGCCCGAGTTGGTAACGGAAGCGTGCGACATCCGGATAGGCCTTCACCGCTACCTGGCAAAGTTCGACTGCGTTGCCGCCGATTTCATTCGGCAACCGGCCGGGGACGACACCTTGCAAGTCGAGTGGCTCGCCTGCGGCCTGATCGCAAGGATCGACGTTAGGCGACAGCTTCATCGTCGCCTCTTTCGACGCATTGCCGACTCGGATATCGAAGCCGACCTCGACAGGTGAAGCCGAACCGATCTGCGGCTCGTATCGCAAATTGTCCAGCTCGCCGACCATCAGGCTCGATTGCGGCGACAGCACGCGATCCGGCAGCGAGAGCGTTCCGGTTGCCGGATAGCTCGCAAGCTTGAGGCTGACCGAGGCCTCATTGGCCGGAAGATCCAGCTTCAACGGAACCGGGCCGACGCCGACCAGCACGCCGATATCGCGATTTTCGATTGCTTCGGCGGCGGCGACCTGGATTCCGCGCTCCGACGCCTGCTGGTCTTGCGCAGTGGTGTCGGGTGACGGCGGCGCCGCTTGGCTTGCCCCGCGCATCAGCACGACGTCGTCTACCAGCGAGGAGCTCTCCCACGGAACCTGCTTGCCGTTGGTTGCCTTGACCACGTCGCGTCGCACGGCGGCCATGACGCTGAGGATCTCTTCGTTTGGCGTCAGAGCCCGGCGGGAAAAGGCGGACGAGAAGGGGCTGCCTTTGCCGGATCCATCATAAGCGACCGCGCCCGGCGCCGTGGCAAAGGCTATCAGCGCATTCTGCGAGCCTGTCACCTGTGCCAGCCCGCTGTCCCCGGATACGATCAATTGATCGCGCAGCCAATAGTCCTTGCGTGGGAAGGGATCGTTGCGGCAGGCGTCGAGGATGATCATCTGGATCTTAGACTTGGTCCGCAATTGCTGCAGCATGTCGTCAAGCTTGATAGCCTGGACCTCCATGTCGGCCGGATCCTTCAGCGACGCGTCGACCGGGATCAAAAAGTTCTGGCCGCCGATCTGGAAGCCGTGGCCGGAGTAATAGACGACTGCGAGATCGGCACCGTCGGCGGCGGCCAGGTAGTTGCGGAACTTCTCTTCGAACTGCAGCCTGGTCACGTCCTTGGCGACGAACACGTCGAAGCCGGCCAGCCGGAACGTCTTCGACACGTCATCGGCATCCTGGTCGGGGTTCTGGAGCGCCGGGATTTCCCGGTATTGCGAATTGCCGATCACGAGGGCAACCCTTCGATCGGCGTGGGCTTCGAGCGTCGTGAGGCTCAAAAGGATAAAGGCGGCGAAGAGCGCATAGCGTCGCAGCATGGCAAGGCCCCACATTCGTTACGGTCCGGTGACCCAAGAGGCATTTTGCCATGCGATGATCTGTTAAAGAATTCACAATATGAATATCTAAAACAGCAAAATCTTACATAATAGCGATATATTACTATTTAAGTAATATCTTATATGGCCGATTTTGAAGTCCTGTATATTGTCAGGCGGCTTCCGGCAGAAATTCCGGGTTCTGTTTCACCAGCGCCAGCTTCAGCTTCTCCATGGCGCGGGCCTCGATCTGGCGGACGCGTTCCTTGGAGATGCCGAGCTGCTCGCCGAGCGATTCAAGCGTGGCGCCCTCGTCGGTCAATCGACGCTCCTCAATGATGCGAAGCTCGCGGGCGTTGAGTGCACCGAGCGCGCTTTTCAGCCACACCGCGCGGCGCTGGACATCGATCCTGTCGCCGACGATCTCATCGGGAAGCGGGTCGTCCGAGACCAGGAAGTCCATCCGCTCCGCCGCGCCATTCTCGTCGGCCAATGGCGCGTTGAGCGAGCTGTCGGGAGAGGAGAGGCGCGAGTCCATCATCGCCACGTCGGCTTCCGGAACGCCAAGCGCCACCGAGACCTCGTGATAGAGCGAGGCGTTGGAGATCGGTTCGGCGCCGTTGGCAAGGCGGGCGCGCAGGCGCCGCAGATTGAAGAACAGCGCCTTCTGCGCCGAGCTGGTGCCGCCGCGCACGATCGACCAGTTGCGCAGGATGTAGTCCTGCATCGAAGCGCGGATCCACCAAGTAGCATAGGTCGAGAACCGCACCTCGCGCGCGGGCTCGAAACGCGCCGCCGCTTCCAGCAGACCGACATGGCCCTCCTGGATCAAGTCGCCGAGCGGCAAGCCGTAATGGCGGAATTTCGAGGCCATGGAGATCACCAGGCGCATATGCGCTACGGTGATCCGGTGCAGCGCGTGCTGGTCGTTGTCTTCCTTCCAACGCAGCGCCAGAAGATGCTCCTCGTCGCGCTCGAGGTAAGGAGCCTTCATTGCCGCCCGGACCAGTGTCCGTCCTGCCGCGTCCTCGATCATGCCGGTCCCCTTTGGCGTTCGTTGCACCGTTGACGGTTGAAATGACGCCGTCGCGCCCTAGAACAGCTTTGCAACGTGCCAAGCGCGGGAATGGTTCCGTGGCGGCGGTAGCCTGGCTGTTCCAGCCGGGAACGGTTTTGTTATCGATCACGGAAGCCGTCTTGCTGGATTTTCGCCAGGCTTTGAGAATCGGGTTCCTGGAACGACCGATTTTTGAAATGTGGTTCCTTATTTCGCGGCTTTCGATCTGTCAGGTTCCAGCCCTCACACTGCGCCGGAGCATCCGGTCAAAACGGGATCACATAAAAATGAAATGGCTTAAACCACTCCTCATCGCCGGAACGCTGCAGGTTCTGGCGGTCACCGCCGGCCATGCCGGCGCCAATCTCGACCAGATCAAGCAGGCGGGCGTCATCAAGGTCGGCACGGAAGGCACCTATGCGCCTTTCACCTATCACGACGAATCCAACGCGCTGGTCGGCTTCGATGTCGAGATCGCCAAGGCGATCGGCGAGAAGCTCGGGGTCAAGGTCGAGTTCCTCGAGGGCAAGTGGGACGGGCTGATCGCCGGCCTCGACGCCAACCGCTACGACGCCGTTATCAACGAGGTCGGCATCACCGATGCGCGCAAGGCCAAGTATGATTTCTCCGATCCCTATATCGCCTCCAAGGCGGTGCTGATCGTGCGCGGCGACAACGCCGACATCAAGACCTTCGCCGATCTCAAGGGCAAGAAGTCGGCGCAGTCGCTGACCTCGAACTTCGGCAAGCTCGCCGAGTCCAACGGCGCGGAACTTGTCGGCACCGACGGCTTCGACCAGTCGATCCAGCTCCTGCTCACCGGCCGCGCCGACGCCACCATCAACGACAGCCTGTCCTTTCTCGACTTCAAGAAGCACAAGCCGGACGCCAATGTGAAGATCGCCGCGCAGGAAGAGAATGCCGATTATTCCGGCGTCATCGTGCGCAAGGGCGACCCGGAACTGGTCGCCGCCATCAACAAGGCTCTGGCCGACATCAAGGCCGACGGCACCTACAAGAAGATCGCCGACAAGTATTTCGGCCAGGACGTTTCGAAATAAGCGATAGCGCTTGTTAGAAAAACCGGCGGATCCGTCTTTGACGGTCCGCCGGTTTTTGCATGATAGTCCTAAGCCGCGGTGCTGCCGCCGCCATGTCGTTGAAGGAGAGGGGTTCCGTGCCGCACTGGCTGCAATTGATGCTGGAGTCCTTGCCGACGCTGTTGTGGGCGGCGCTGATCTTCACCGTGCCGTTGACGCTGCTGTCGTTCGCGCTCGGCCTGATCGCCGGGCTGGTGACGGCGCTGATCCGGCTGTTCGGCCCGAAGCCGCTGGTCGCCCTGGTGCGCTTCTATGTCTGGATCTTTCGCGGCACGCCGCTGCTCGTGCAGCTCTTCCTGATCTTCTATGGCCTGCCTTCGGTCGGCATCCTGCTCGACGCCTTTCCGGCGGCACTTATCGGCTTCACCCTCAACATCGGCGCCTACACGTCGGAGATCATCCGCGCCGTCATCGGCTCGGTGCCGAAAGGACAGTGGGAGGCCTCCTATTCGATCGGCATGACCTGGAGCCAGGCGATGCGGCGCACCATCCTGCCGCAAGCGGGGCGCGTCGCCGTGCCGCCGCTCTCCAACACCTTCATCTCGCTGGTCAAGGATACGTCGCTGGCGGCCGCCATAACCGTGCCGGAGATGTTCCAGGCCGCGCAGCGTATCGTCGCCACCACCTATGAGCCGCTGATCCTCTATGTCGAGGCTGCAGCGCTTTACCTGGCGCTGAGCTCGGTGCTGTCTGCGCTGCAGGCGCGGCTCGAGGTGCGGCTCAACCGCTACGGCGGCTTCCTGGAGGCCAATTCATGATCGGCCTCACCAACATCGAAAAGCGCTTCGGCGACAATCTGGTGCTTAAGGGTGTCAGCGTCAGCCTCGACGAAGGCAGCGTGACGGCGCTGGTCGGCCCATCGGGCGGCGGCAAGAGCACACTTCTGCGCTGCATCAACCTGCTGGAGATCCCGACCTCGGGCAGCTTGCGCATCGGCGACGAGGCGCTTGAATTCCATCCGGGCGGCAAGGTGCCGGCAAAGGATATCCAGCGCATCCGCCTGCAGACCGGCATGGTGTTCCAGAATTTCCAGCTCTTCCCGCATCGCACCGCGATCGAGAATGTCATGGAAGGGCTGGTGACGGTGCTGAAATGGCCGGAGCCGAAGGCGCGTGAACGGGCGCTGGCACTGCTCGAAAAGGTCGGCATGGCGCACAAGGCCGATGCCTGGCCGGCGACGCTGTCCGGCGGCCAGCAGCAGCGCGTGGCGATCGCGCGCGCGCTGGCGCCGTCGCCGCGTGTGCTGCTGTGCGACGAACCAACCTCGGCGCTCGATCCCGAACTTGCGCAGGAAGTGGTCGACGTGCTGGGGCAACTCGCCCGCGAAGGCACGACCATGGTGATGGCCACGCATGATCTCAGGCTCGCTTCCAAGATCGCGCAGGAGGTGGTGTTCCTCGACGCCGGCGTCGTCGTCGAGAAAGGCCCGGCCTCGGTCGTCTTCGACAATCCCGAGCGCGAACGGACAAAACGCTTCATCGCCTCGCTGCGCCAGGAAGAGGCCCAGAAGGACGTCGGTAGCGCGGCGTAATCCTTGGGTCAAAAACAAAAACCCGGCGCGAGGCCGGGTTTTTGCAATTCAATGAGCGAAAAGCTCAGGCAGCTTCTTCCTGCTCGGCTTCCTCGTTGTCGGCCTTGGCACCGCGCTTCGGACCCTTGTTGAGGTTGACCTCGATGAGGCGAACCGCCTCGGTCTCCGACATGCGGTTGACGGCGGCAATCTCGCGCGCCATGCGGTCGAGCGCGGCTTCATAAAGCTGGCGCTCGGAATAGGACTGCTCCGGCTGGTTGTCGGCGCGGTAGAGGTCGCGCACCACTTCCGAGATCGAAATCAGATCGCCGGAGTTGATCTTGGCGTCATATTCCTGCGCGCGGCGCGACCACATGGTCCGCTTGATGCGGGCGCGGCCCTGCACGACCTTCAGCGCGCGGTCGACATAATCCTCTTCCGACAGCTTGCGCATGCCGATCGAGGTCGCCTTGGCGACCGGCACCTTCAGACGCATCTTGTCCTTCTGGAAGTCGATGACGAACAATTCCAGCTTGTGACCCGCAACTTCCTGCTCGTCGATCGCGACGATCTGGCCGACGCCGTGCGCCGGGTAGACGATGAACTCGCCGGTCTTGAACCCGTGGCGAGCTGCGTTGGACTTCTTCTGCGGGGTGATCGTTGCCATTACGCCCTGAACTCCTTGGTTGTAGCGCCGGCATGGCGGCGCCGGCTGAACTCTTGTGACCGGCGGTGGCCGATCTTTAGCCGCACAACAGGTGAACCGAACCGAAAAAGCCGAGACCAGCAAAGCGCACGAATGCGACCGCCTGTCCCAGATTGCTCTGGTTCGGGTTTGAGACGTTCACCTTTCAGTGATTTGAGGCGTCAGCGCCATAAATCGATGTTGTGTCACCGGCATGTTTGTCTGATGTAACACAAAAAGTCGGAAGAATCAAGGTTTTGCTGCGTTCGCTAACGCCGAGCGCCATCGCTGCCTGTCAAGACAGTAAATCCATCGGCCTCGTTACGCCGCGTCATGCCGGCATCGCCGGCGCCCGTATCAATCGCCTTCGCCGGGCTCGGCGGAGAAATACTTCTCGAACTTTCCGGCCTCGCCGTCGAAGCTTTTCGCGTCCGCGGGCGGTTCCTTCTTGGCCGTGATGTTGGGCCATTTCTCGGCGTATTCGGAATTGATCTGCAACCATTTGTCGAGACCGGACTCAGTGTCCGGCTTGATTGCGTCGGCCGGGCATTCGGGCTCGCAGACGCCGCAGTCGATGCACTCGTCGGGATGGATGACGAGCATGTTCTCGCCTTCGTAGAAACAGTCGACCGGACAGACCTCGATGCAGTCCATGTATTTGCATTTAATGCAATTGTCGGTCACGACATAGGTCATTGCAGGCTCCGGGACGTCCCGATTTGCTCGGCTTTTCCAGGTGAGGTAACGCCTTTGCCCGCCGCATGCAAGGGCGCGGCTTGGGGGCATCGCCGGGGTTGCGAAAAGGAATTCCAGCCGCTACCGCCTGCGGTTGCGTTCAATCCTCGCCAAGCAGCCGGTCGGTTTGCCGGCGCTCGCGTTTGGTCGGGCGGCCGCTGCCCGCCTCGCGCAGCGCCGGAATGGCGTCGCGAACGGCCTCGCCCTTCGGCGAAGGCGTCGGCGACATATCCTCGTAAAGCAGGCGCGCCTCGTCCGCGGGGCCGCGCCGGCTGCCGCAATTCAGCACCTTCCAGACCAGTATGCGGCCCTCCAGCGTGATGGTCAGCACGTCGCCCGGCTTGACCAGATCCGAGGCCTGCGCTGCTTTGTCGCGATTGATGCGGACGCGGCCGGCAGTGACGACCTTTGCCGCCAGCGAGCGCGATTTCACGGCGCGCGAGAAGAACAGCCATTTGTCGATGCGCTGGCGGCCCTCTCCAACCATCGCAGCTAGCTTTTTTGGAGCATGATCTCGCCCGAAAACCGATTCCCGCTTTTTGGGATCATGCTGTCTCTTTGTTGGAGCATGATCTTGTCCGAAAACCGGTTCCCACTTTTCGGGATCATGCTCATTTCTTCAGTTGGTCGCGCAAGGCGGCGAGCTTGGCGAAGGGCGAATCCGGATCGAAGCGCTGCGGGCGCTCCTCGCGCGGCTTGGCCTGGAAGGCCGGCTTGCCGGCCGGAGCGTTGCCCTTGCCGTCCTGCCTCTTGCCTTTCCAGTCCGGCCGGCCTTCGCGGCGGCCCCCGTCGTTGCGATCCGGGCGATCGCCCTGCGGCCTGCCTTCGCGGCGCTCGCCATTCTCGCGCCGGTCGCCGGCGTCCGGCCGCGGCTTGAATTTCGAGCGGTCGAAGCGCGGCTTGCCGGCGCCGTCGCGGCGGCCCTCCTGCGCCGGCCTGTCGCCGGGCTGGCCGCTTGCCGCGCTTGGCTCGCGCGCGGGTTGGCCGTTGCGCGGACGATTGTCGCGGCGGTTGTTGTCTTGGCGATGGCGCGGGCGCTGGTGGTCGAAGCGCGCCTGCCGCCACAGAAGGATAGGCTTCGGCTCTTCGGCCTCGGCCGGCGCGTCACCGGAAACTGCTTCCGATGCGACAGCGTCAGCCGCCGTCGTCTCGCCTTCCTCCGGGGGTTCCGGCTGGGCAGTCTCGCTTGCCGAAGCTGCCACCTCGACAGCTGCCGGTGCTTCGGATTGCTCCTCCGCCGGCTGGCTTGCAGCCGTGGCGTCCGCAGGCACCGTCTCTTCCGATACGGGTTCGGCCTCGGCAGCCGGCTCCACGGCAACTTCGCCGACGGGCTCCGCCGTCTCCACCGGATCGGCCGCCGGGTCCGCGTTTTCGGCCGACGGCTCCACGCCGGTATCAACCGGCGCGGCTTCGGTCGCCGCCGCGGCGCGGGCGGCTTCTTCCGCTGCCAGCTTCGCGGCTGCCGCTTCGCGGGCCGCGTTGTCCTGAGCGTCCAGCTTCGCCTTCACTTCGGCGGCCGGCTTCGGTTCGGCGCGGTAGCCCAGACCCTTGAGGATCTCTTCCATGTCGTCGGCGGTGGCGCCGAGGATCGACATCATCGGCGGCGTCACCATGAAGGCGTGGCCGTCATAGGCGCCGTCCGGGCGCTGCCCGAGGCCGGGCTTCCAGTTGGTCGCCGGCCGGATCAGGTCGGCAAGCCGCTCGAGGATGTCGACGCGCACGGCGCGGCGGCCGAGATTGCGGTAACCGGCGAGCTTGTAGAAGGACTTGTCGAAAGCCGGGTCGATGACCACCGAGGTGCGGCCCGAGGCCAGCGCATGCACGACGTCGCCGAAGCCCGGCTTATCCTTGCCGTCGTTCTTCAGCGCCCATAGCAGCGTAACCAGATCGGAAGGCGCCGGCTTGATCAGCGCCGGCACGAAGACATGGTAGGCGCCGAAGCGCACGCCCAGACGACGAAGCGCCGCGCGGCCTTCCTGGTCGAGCGTCTTCATCTCTTCGGCGATGTCGCGGCGGTTGATCAGGCCATAATGCTCGACGAGCTGGAACGCGATGCCGCGCGCGATGCCGGTGAGCTGGTCGGCATTCTTCAGATCGACCAGCGGCTTCAAGAGCGACTCGATCCGGAAATTGACGAAACGCTCGGCACGCGCCGCGACCTTGTCGCGGGCAGGGCCGGTCAGCTGCTCGTCGGCCAGAAGCACGAGACGCGGCTTCAGCGCCTCGTCGCCGGCGACCAGCGTGCCGATCGGCGCGCCGATCCAGCGCAGGACGCCTTCAGAGCCCAGCGCCAGGTCGCCATTGGCGCAAGCGGCAAAGCGCTCGGCGCGCGCATCGAACTCGGCCGCGAGCGCCTTCTGGGCGGCGGTGCGCACCGCCTTGGCATCCTCGCCGCCGGCGCTCTGGTCGGCGGTGAAGCGGAACCCCTGCAACTCGCCGACATGATGGCCTTCGACGAGGACGGTTCCGGTAGGGCTGATTTCGGCTTCAGGCATGGTATTTTCTCTAAGGCGCCGCATGAGGACGGAAGTCCTGCGGTCTACGAAGCGTTTCGTCAACCGCTCATGCAGCGCATCGGACAATCTGTCTTCGATTTCGCGCGTCTTTTCCTGCCAGTGTAGCTGATCGGCCAGCCAGCCGGGACGGTTGGAGACGAAAGTCCAGGTGCGGATCTGCGCGATGCGGTGCGACAGCGTGTCGATATCGCCTTCGGTCGTGTCGGCGCGCCGCACCTGCTCGGCCATGTAATTCTCATCGACATGGCCATGGCGGGCAAGGTCCATATAGATCGAGGCGATGAGATCGGCATGCTGGGCCGGCGCGATCTTGCGGTAGTCCGGCAGCGCGCAAGCTTCCCAGAGCAAGGCGACCCGATCACTGGTGGTGGCCAGAGCGCGGATTTCCTCGTCCCGCGACAGATGCTCCAGCGCCTGCGCATCAACCGCCGGCAGCGCGCGGGTCAGGCCCTCGACCGGCGCGTTGGTCTCGATCGAACGCTTCAGCGCGTCGAGGCTGGAAAAATCGAAATCGGCGGTGCGCCATTGCAGCACCTTCACCGGATCGAAGTCGTGGCCTTCGATCTTCTTGATGAGATCCTCGTCGAACGGATCGACCTGGCCGGTGACGCCGAAGGTACCGTCGCGCAAATGCCGCCCGGCGCGGCCGGCGATCTGGCCAAGCTCGGCGGCGGTCAGGTTGCGGTACTGGTAGCCGTCGAATTTGCGGTTCTGCGCGAAGGCGACATGGTCGAGATCGAGGTTCAGCCCCATGCCGATGGCGTCGGTGGCGATGAGATAGTCGACATCGCCGGACTGGAACAGCGCCACCTGGGCGTTGCGGGTGCGGGGCGAGAGTGCGCCGAGCACAACGGCCGCACCGCCCTGCTGGCGGCGGATCAATTCGGCGATGGCATAGACCTCGTCGGCCGAGAAGGCGACGATCGCGGTGCGCCGCGGCAGCCGGGTCAGCTTCTTCGAGCCGGCATAGGCGAGATGCGACAGGCGCGGCCGCGTCACCACCGATACGCCCTTCAAGAGCTTCTGCAGGATGCCATGCATGGTGGCCGCGCCGAGAAGCAGCGTCTCCTGGCGGCCGCGCAGATGCAGGATGCGGTCGGTGAAGATATGGCCGCGTTCGAGATCGCCGGCGAGTTGCACCTCGTCGATGGCGGCGAAGGCGGCGTCGGTGTCGCGCGGCATCGCCTCGACGGTGCAGACGGAATATTTCGCGCCGGCCGGAACGATCTTCTCCTCACCGGTGATCAGCGCCACCTTGTGGGCGCCGACCTTCTCGCACACGCGGGTGTAGACTTCGCGGGCGAGCAGCCTCAGCGGCAGGCCGATCACCCCGGTCTCATGCGCCACCATGCGCTCGATGGCCAGATGCGTCTTGCCGGTGTTGGTGGGGCCTAGCACGGCCGTCACGTCGCGGCCCGAAAGGATCAGCGGCTCTTTGTGTTTCGGCTGGATATTCATCGGCCCGGAAATAAGGGTTTCTGCCGCTCTTGGTCTGAAGCACCACAGCGCTGCCGCGTGTGACAGCCGACACATAGGGATTTAGCTCGACAAGCGAAAGCGGAATGTTCCTTTGGGACCAAGCGAGCTTGGTAGGGACCCTGAAAAATCGGTTCTCGTTAACGGCTGGAACGAGTCTGGAACGAATCGGCGACGAATCGCTGACTCGTTCCGATTCAGGTTTTGTTCACGGCTATATGTGGATTTTCCGACGACGAGTCTCACCACATGCTGAATCTGCGAACTGGCCCGATTTATGCTGGGGTGCTGCAATGCGCGGAAGTCCGTTAACCTTTGCCGGCAAGCGGTTGCGGTCGATCGACAGGCGGTTCGCAAGGTTATGAAATCGTTGATCTTTCTTAACGGTTCTTAACGAATTTCGTAGCTTTTGAGGGCCTCGCCGTTAACTTCCCGGCCAAAGCCAGAACGAATCGGCGACGAATCGGAGCTGAGCCGAGTTTCCCGGTTTGTTCACCCCTAGATATGGTGTTATCCACAGCTTGTGCACCGATAGCGCACAGCTTGTGAACGAGGTTGCGCACAGGATCTGGCAAGCGGCGTTAACCATTGCGTGCCGAATTGACGCATCGCGTCGCGCCGCTCTTGCCGGCGGCATGAAAACAGGCGGCTCGATATCAGGCCGCCTGCTTGCAGAAGACCTCAGGCGAAGTACTGGCCGCCATTGGCGGTGATGGTCGAGCCGGTGATGAAGCCGGCCTCGTCGGAAGCGAGGAAGACGACGCAGCGCGCGATCTCTTCCGGCTCACCGAGGCGGCCGACCGGGATCTGCGGGAGGATGCGCTCGTTGAGCACTTTTTCGTCGATCGCCTTGACCATTTCGGTGGCGATGTAGCCGGGGCAGATCACGTTGACGGTGATGCCCGCACGCGCGCCCTCCTGAGCCAGCGCCTTGGAGAAGCCGATGTCGCCGGCCTTTGCGGCGGAGTAGTTGACCTGGCCGGCCTGGCCCTTCTGGCCGTTGATCGAGGAGATGGTGATCACGCGGCCGAACTTGCGGTCGCGCATGCCGCTCCACAGCGGATGCGTCATGTTGAAGACGCCGGAGAGGTTGGTGTCGATGACCTCTTTCCACTGCGCGGGCGTCATCTTGTGGAACATGGCGTCGCGGGTGATGCCGGCATTGTTGACCAAGACGGAGACCGGGCCGAGATCGGCTTCGACCTGCTTGATGCCTGCGGCGCAGGCCTCGTAGTCGGCGACCGACCATTTGTAGACCGGGATGCCGGTCTCGGCCTTGAATTTCTGGGCCGCCTCGTCGTTGCCGGCATAATTAGCCGCGACCGAATAGCCGGCGCTTTTCAGGGCGACCGATATGGCGGCGCCGATGCCGCGCGATCCACCGGTGACGATTGCTACCTTGCTCATGCGCTTCCTCCCTTTGATCCTCGGGGCGAGTAGGGAGTGGCGAATAGCGAGTAGGGATCCGATATCCCGCCGCGCCGACGCCATTCTCCCCTATTCGCTATTGGCTTGTTCAGAGCGCTTCCACGCACATGGCGACGCCCATGCCGCCGCCGATGCAGAGCGTGGCGAGGCCCTTCTTGGCGCCGCGGCGGCGCATCTCGAAGACCAGCGTGTTGAAGACGCGGGCGCCGGAGGCGCCGATCGGATGGCCGATGGCGATCGCCCCGCCATTGACGTTGACGATCGAGGGATCCCAGCCCATGCCCTGGTTGACGGCGCAGGCCTGCGCCGCGAAGGCCTCGTTGGCTTCGACGAGGTCGAGGTCCTTGACCGACCAGCCTGCCTTCTCCAGCGCGCGCTTCGAAGCCGGGATAGGTCCAGTGCCCATGATCGACGGGTCGACGCCGGCGGTCGCCCAGGAGGCGATGCGAACCAGCGGGGTAATGCCCCGCCGGGCGGCCTCGGCTTCAGTCATCAGCAGCGCGCCGGCGGCGCCGTCATTGATGCCGGAAGCGTTGGCGGCAGTGACCGTGCCGTCCTTGTCGAAGGCCGGCTTCAGTTTGGTCATGGCGTCGAGCGTGGCGCCATGGCGGATATACTCGTCCTGGTCGACAATCGTGTCGCCCTTCTTGCCCTTGATGGTGAAGGCGACGATCTCGTCCTTGAACTTGCCGGCCTTCTGCGCGGCCTCGGCCTTGTTCTGCGAGGCCAGCGCGAACTCGTCCTGGGTGTCGCGGGTGATCTGGAACTGGCGGGCGACGTTCTCGGCGGTATTGCCCATGTGGTAGCCGTTGAAGGCATCCCACAACCCGTCCTTGATCATGGTGTCGATCATCTTGTAGTCGCCCATCTTGACGCCGGCGCGCAGGTGCTCGGCGTGCGGCGACAGCGACATCGATTCCTGGCCGCCGGCAACGATCACCTTGGCGTCGCCGGTGGCGATCTGCTGCATGCCGAGGGCGATGGCCCGCAGGCCCGAGCCGCAAACCTGGTTGAGGCCCCAAGCGGTGGTCTCCTTGGGCAGGCCGGCATTGATCGAAGCCTGGCGGGCCGGATTCTGGCCCTGTGCGGCGGTCAGCACCTGGCCGAGGATGACCTCGTCGACTTCGGCCGCCTCGACGCCTGAGCGCGCGAGCAGTTCCCTGATGACCACGGCGCCAAGTTCATGCGCGGGCGTGGCGGCGAAACTGCCGTTGAAGGAGCCGACTGCGGTGCGGGCAGCGCTGGCGACGACAATTGAGTTGGATGCGGACATTTTCTTCTCCAGACTTCGAGGTGTCGTGTTTTGGGGCGTTTTAGGACTTTCTTGCCCGTTCCAAACCCCAAGTCAAACCGGAAATGGGCATGGCCGCCATGCGCGGCAAGCAGAGCGCCCGGCGGTTGCGGTAACATGACGTTGACCGTGCAGCGGATTTTGCCGTGGCCCTGCAGCATTAATTGATGCCGCACTGCACAAACCACTTGGAATTGTGACGCTTTTGCGCATATCCTCGCCAATGGCGCAATCGTTACCGGCCGCTTACTCCAAGCGTGCCGGTATCCTGGGGAGGATACGGATGGCCGCGAAAGACGACCCGATCGTCATCAAGAAGTATGCCAATCGCCGACTCTACAACACCGGCACCAGTACGTATGTGACGCTCGAAGACTTGGCCGACATGGTCAAGAAGGGCGAAGAATTCACGGTGCAGGACGCCAAGACCGGCGACGACATCACCCATCCGGTGCTGACGCAGATCATCTTCGAGCTGGAGAACAAGGACGGGCAGAACATGCTGCCGATCCCGTTCCTGCGCCAGCTCATCGCCTTCTACGGCGACCAGATGCAGATGATCGTGCCGAGCTTCCTCGAACAGTCGATGATCGCCTTCTCGAAGGAGCAAGAGCGCTTTCGCGAGCAGCTCAAAGGCGCGTTCGGCAAGACGCCGATCGACGTCATGAAGATGGCCACGCCGATGAAGGCGCTGGAAGAGCAGACGCGCCGCAACATGGAGATGTTCCAGAACGCGATGCGCATGTTCACGCCGTTCCCCGCCGCAAGCACCGGCGCCGCGGCGCCAGCCGAGACGCCGAAGAAGGAAGCGGCGGAGAAGGGCGGCGACGATCTGCAGGAATTGAAGGCGCAGATCGCGGCGATGCAGCGCAAGCTGGACACAATGTCCTGACGGCTTCTTGTGGCGATCGCGGCGTTTGGGATTAGCCGTAAACACGCGTCCCTTCGTCATCCTCGGGCTTGACCCGAGGATCCATTCCGTGACGTCTGCCATAGAACGCGGCGGAGCAGAATTCTGAACCGTTGCAACGCCTTAGCGTCACGGCATGGATTCCAGGGTCTGCGCGCGTCGCTTCGCTCCTTGCTCCGCCCTGGAATGACGACTTGATAGACGTCTCCGCTAATCGCAGTCGTTTGCGCTAGAGGCGGCCGTCAGCCTCTCTCCACAGGCCCGTCATACCTGGCGCGCGGCCTGATCGGGCGGTTGCTGGTCACCTGCTCGATGGCATGCGCCGTCCAGCCGACGCTGCGGCCGAGCGCGAACAGGCGGAACGGCGCATCGGCCGGGAGGCGGAGGCCGAGCGTCAGCGCGGCGAGTGCGAAGTCGATGTTCGGATGCAGGCCGGTCGCGGCGAAGATCGCGTCGCGCAGCCGCAACAATCCCTCATCGATATCGAGACCGTCGAACAGGCCCTGCGCGCGCGGGTCGCCTTGGGGATAGAGCTGGTGGCCGAAGCCGGGCAGCGGCCGGTCATGCGCCAGCCAGCGCGCGATCGCCTCGTCGGCGCCTAACCGTCCGGCATCCTCGACCAGCGCGATCGTCGCCGCGCCGGCGCCGCCGTGGCGCGGGCCTGTCAGCGTGGCGAGGCCGGCGAGCAGGCAGGCCGCGATCGGCGCGCCGGTCGAGGCGGCGACACGGGCGGCGAAGGTCGAGGCGTTGAGCTCGTGATCGGCCAGCAGCACCAGCGCCCTTCGGATGAGATCGGCGCCCTTGGCGTCGACCGACCAGCCCTGTGCCAGCCTTTCATGCACGGACCGTGTACCCGGCACGGCGCCGAGGGCCGTCGCCAGCGCGCTGGTGGCGGAGGCGCCGTCCTGCTGCAGCATGGCCGGCCCGCGACCGAGCGAGGGCCAGCCTTCGGCCGCCAGCGCCGACAGGTGCGCAAACGCGGTCGGCGTGCCGGCTTGCCGAACAGAGGAAGGGGTGAGCGAGGCGAGGGAGACCGCGGCGTCGGAGGCCCACAGCAAAGCTGCGGCCTCCTCCAATGTCGCCGTCGCCGAAAGCGTCACCGCATCCTTGCCGCGATAGACGAGGCGGCCATGCGACACCGTCGAGATCGAGGTCGAGATCGCCGGCTCGCCCCAGGCGATGGCGCTTTCGGCGATGGCCTGCGGGCTCTTGCCGCGCGCCCGGCGCGTCGCAAGTGCCGCAATGTCGTCGGCGCGGTACTGGCTGCGGCGCGGATCGGCCCTGTCCGGCTGCATGCCGATGCGGCCGCGGCTGACATAGGCGTAAAGCGTCTGCGGCCGGACATTAAGCCGCTTCAGCGCTTCTTCCCGCGTCAGCCATTCCGTCATTTGGCGCCTTACATTGATTATCTTGATCAAGATTGATGCATTGATTGCGCAGCCTTAATTGCAATGCACAAAAGGTCAAGGAGACAATCATGGCAAACGGGCTCGACGATGTGGTTGCGGCCGACACGGTGCTTTCCGATGTCGACGGCGCGGGCGGGCATCTCACCATCCGAGGCCATTCGCTGATGGAACTGGCCGGCCGCTGGCGTTTTGCTCAAGTGGTTAGGCTGCTGTTCGACGGCTTCTTCGACGAACTTCCGGGCGACAGCGAGCTGGAGAAGGCGATCGGCGAGGCACGCGTCGAGGTGTTCGAGCGGCTGCGGCCGATGCTGGCGGAGCTTGCTCCGCTCGACATCTACAGCGGCATGCGCGCCGGCATGGCGATGCTGCACGACGGCGACGGGCTCGGCGATGCGCTGCGGCTCATCGCGGCGCCGGCGGTGCTGACGCCGGCCCTGCTGCGCCTCGGACGCGGCGAAGCGCCGATCGCGCCGGACGCCAATTCCGATCATGCCGCCGATATGCTGCGCATGCTGTCCGGCATTGCTTCGCCGGCACTGGCAAAAGCATTGGACAGCTATCTGGTCACGGTGTGCGACCATGGGCTCAACGCCTCGACCTTCGCGACGCGCGTGGTTGCCTCGACGCAGGCCGGTCTCACCTCGGCGATCCTGGCCGGGCTCGGCGCGCTGAAAGGCCCGCTTCATGGCGGCGCGCCGGGGCCGGTGATCGAGATGCTCGACGCCATCGAAGGGAGCGGCGACGCCAAGGCTTGGCTGCAGAACGAGATCGCGCATGGGCGGCGCATCATGGGCTTCGGCCACCGCATTTATCGCGTGCGCGATCCGCGCGCCGACGTGCTGAAAGCGGTGGTGCGCCGGCTCGGCAGCCACGGCGAGGCCGGCAGCCGGCTGGCCTTCGCTGAGACGGTGGAGCAGGCGGCGCTCGAAGTGCTGCGCATTGCCAAGCCGCAGCGCTCGCTCCAGACCAATGTCGAATTCTACACCGCGATGCTTCTGGAGGCGGTCGGCTTCCCCAAGGAAGCCTTCTCCAACGTCTTCGCCGCCGGCCGCGTTGCCGGTTGGCTCGCCCATGCCCGCGAGCAGCAGGCGACCGGGCGGCTGATCCGGCCGCAGTCGCGCTATGTCGGGCCGGTGCCGGATCTTGTGGCTTGATAAGCTCGGTTCCTCGCCCTCGCGAAGCGAGCCACGGCACGCACACATTCCGAAGCGGCTGGCTTTGGCGATAGCATGCGTGGCAGCTTGGCGCATGCATTGTCTAATGCAGCGCTGGTCGACCCCCACTCCGTCTCGACGCTGCGCGCCGAGCCACCTCTCCCCCGATCGACGGGGTAGAGGAAAGGCGCCAGGCTTTTTGCCGTCGACGCTCGTCCAGCAACGCTCCTCTTCCTTTCCCTCCGGAGGGGGGAAAGGTGGCGCTGCGAAGCAGCAACGGATTGGGGGGAACCACCTGGCAATCAAGCAGCAGCCTGATCAGTCATGCCAGTCACAGATGATGTGCGCATGCCGTAGCCCACTTCGCGGGGCGAGGAAAAGTCCCATTATCACGCTTGTGTGTACGTGTTCTTGCCTTAGTCCGTTCTTATATGCTGCACTGCAACATGGGCGGCTGCCCGCGCGATGACGCGGGGTGCAGGCCGACTTATCAGGAACAGGAACGCCATGGCGAAGAACGGCAAGGCGGAGGACAGGAAGAAAATCAACGTCGCGCTCCAGGGAGGCGGCTCGCATGGCGCCTTCTCCTGGGGCGTTCTCGACCGGCTGCTCGAGGATGGCCGGCTGGATATCGCCGCGGTGTCCGGCACCAGCGCCGGCGCCATGAATGCGGTGGCGCTGGCCGACGGTTTTGTCCGGGGCGGCGTCGAAGGCGCTCGCCAAAAACTCGACGATTTCTGGCGGGCGGTCGCGGCGAAGGGCCGCTTCAGTCCTGTGCAGCGCATGCCCTGGGATATCGCCTGGGGCAACTGGTCGGTCGAGAACACGCCGGGCTATGTGTTCTTCGACACCATGTCGCGGGTGTTCTCGCCCTATGTCGCCAACCCGCTCGGCCTCAACCCGCTGCGCGACGTGGTCGAGGACGAGATCGACTTCGCAAACGTGCATGCCTGCAAGTCGATGGAACTGTTCATCTCGGCGACCAATGTCGAGACCGGCCAGTTGCGCGTCTTCTCCGACGGCGAGATAGACCTCGATACGGTGATGGCCTCGGCCTGCCTGCCGCAACTCTTCCGCGCCGTCGAGATCAAGGGCGTGCCCTATTGGGATGGCGGCTATGGCGGCAATCCGGCGCTCTATCCGTTCTTCAAGTCGACGGCGACCGACGACGTGCTCCTGGTGCAGATCAACCCGGTGGTGCGCGAAGGCACGCCGAAAAGCGCCAACGAGATCCAGAACCGCATCGACGAGATCACCTTCAATGCCGGCCTCTTGCGCGAATTCCGGGCGATTGCCTTCGTCAAGGAACTAATCGCCGCCGGCCGCCTGCCGCATCAGGAATACCGCGACATCCGCATGCACCGCATCGACGCCGACGAGGCGTTCAAGGACCTGTCTGCGTCGTCCAAGGTCAATGCCGAATGGGCATTCCTGGCCTATCTGCGCGACCTCGGCCGCAATGCGGCCAGCGACTGGCTGGAGGAGAATTACGACGCCGTCGGCAGCCGGGCGACGCTCGACCTGTCGGGCGAGCTCGACGACGGGTTGAAGCCGCTGCGCGGCTCGGCGCCTGGACGACGGGTGAAGGAGTTCCTGGCGGCGCACCTGAAGCCGGAAGCGGCAAGGCGGCGGGCTTAAACCCTTAGCGAGGTCTTTCGGCATTCCGAACGGCCGCCTATAGACCATCGGCAAGGGTTGCCTTGCCCGGAGCGAGCCGCCGATGTTGTTGAATGCCGCATTGCCGGAGCTGGCGAGCGCCTTGATCGGGCGCTGGCATGTGCGCCGCGTGGTGCGTGACTTTGCCGGCTCGGCGGGTTGCGTGTTTTCTGGCGAAGCTCTGCTGACCGACAGCGGCTTTTCGGAAGAAGGCGAAATGCGCGTCGGCGACCGGGCGCTGCCGGCGAGCCGCGCCTACAGGCTGGAGCGGCAGGATGGTTGCGTGCTGGTCTTTCGCGGCGCCGAATTGTTCATCCGCCTTGGCGGCGCGCCGTCGCAGATCGTGCACCATCAATGCGGCGACGACCTCTATATTGGGCGTTTCATCTTTCGCTCAGACGAATGGGTGGAGGCCTGGCGGGTGAAAGGCCCGCGCAAGAACTATGCGAGCGTCAGCCGGTTCCGCCGCATCATCTTACGCACCTGATTTGACAGCATTCCGCTGCGGAACCGGGGCCGGCGCTGGATTCGGCCTTTCGCGCGATGTAACTTACCTGAACGTAAAGGGGAGGTCGCAATGCTGCAGACGAGGCAGAACACCCTCGGCGTCAGGTTCGAGGCGCAGTGCAGGGCCTTCGAGAAAGAGCCGTTTCCCGCCATCGACGTGCGCAAGGACCGGCTGAAGCGCTTGTTGGCGCTGACCGAAAGCCATGAGGCCGAGATCTGCGCTGCGATCGACAGCGATTTTTCCGCGCGCTCGCCGCAGGAAACGCGGCTTGCCGAATTGTTCGTCGTGCGCGCCGGCATCAGGCACGCGCTGTCGCATGTGCGCGGTTGGATGCGCGAGCGCCGCGTCGCCACCAGCCTGCCCTTCATGCCGGGCCGCAACCGGCTGTTGCCGCAGCCGCTCGGCGTGGTCGGCATCGTCTCGCCCTGGAACTATCCGTTCCAGCTCGCCATCGCCCCGGCGACCGCGGCTTTGGCGGCCGGCAACCGCGTGCTGATCAAGCCGTCGGAGCTGACACCGAAATTCTCGGATCTTCTGGCCCGTCTGGTCGAGGAACATTTTTCGCCCGACGAGGTGTGCGTGGTGGTCGGTGATGCCGATGTCGGCAAGGCGTTCGTGTCGCTGCCTTTCGACCATCTATTGTTCACCGGCTCGACTGCCGTCGGCCGGCAAGTGGCGCTGGCCGCCGCCGCCAATCTGACGCCGGTAACTTTAGAGCTCGGCGGCAAGTCGCCGGCGATCTTCGATCCGTCCTGCGATCTCGATGCTTCCGTCGCCAGCGTCGCCTACGGCAAGCTGCTCAATGCCGGGCAGACCTGCATCGCGCCGGACTATCTGATGGTTCCGCAGGGACAAAGCGCGGCGGTCGCGGCGAAATTCGCTTCGGCCATGGCAAAGCTCTATCCGCGCCTCGGCGACAATCCCGACTACACGGCCATCGTCAGCGAGCGGCATCACAAGCGCCTCGGCGACATGGTGGCGGAAGCACGCGACAGCGGCGCCGAGGTCATCGAGGTCAATCCAGCCAAGGAGAAGCTCGGCGTCACCGACCGCAAGATGGCGCCGGTGCTGGTGCGCAATGCCGGCGACAATCTGCGGCTGATGCGCGAGGAGATTTTCGGGCCGGTGCTGCCGATCCTCGAATACGGGACGGTCGACGAGGCCATCGAGCATGTGAACCGCGGCGAGCGTCCGCTGGCGCTCTACTGGTTCGGCAAAGATGGCGCCAATCGCCAAAGGGTGATGCAGGAGACGGTGGCCGGCGGCGTTACGGTCAACGACTGCATGCTGCATCTGGTGCAGGAGCGGCAGCCCTTCGGCGGTGTCGGCGAGAGCGGCATCGGCGCCTATCACGGCGAATGGGGTTTCCGCACCTTCAGCAAGGAAAAGCCGATCTTCATCCAGTCGAAGCTCAGCGCCGGCGGCCTGCTGCGCCCGCCCTATGGCAAGACCTTCGAGCGGATCTTCCGGCTGCTCAATCTCATCACCTGACGATCATGGCTGCTGGATGTGCGAGCGTAAGCCATTGTTGTGTGACAACACTGCAAGTGCTCGCGAGAAAAAGCCCTGCATCATCCTGACGCCTGCTGCCAGTAACCCGGCGTAAGCTGGGTAAATATCGGTCGACCCTACAGAAAAACTGCGGTAAAGCGGCGAAAGAGCCCAAAATTATCGAAACGCGACGTTTCGTGGCGCAATGGTTCCGCAACTTTTCCGGCTATATTGCGCCGCAACTTTCAGGTAGAAGCGGCGTTTCGCCGATCACGGCGAATTGAATAAGGCCCTGCGCGCACCCATATCGGCCGCGCGCCCGGGTGTCGGAACGCCGACCTCGCCAGGCCTGCAACGGAAAAATGACGATGCCGAAAATCAGGTTTCACAAGCTTGCAGCCCTTGTCGTGCTCGTTGGGTTTGGCGCCTGGATGGGAACGGGCCATTTCTCGTCGGTGGGCAGTGCCGCGGTGAAGTCGGCGGATGCCGCCAAGCCCGCGCAGCCCGAGGCCGAAAAGCCGAAGACGGCCGAAGCGGAACCCAAAGCGGCGCCGCGCACCGTCGCGGTGGTGACGCCGCCGCGCAAGACCTATGCGCGGGCGATCCGGATCTCGGGCCTTACCGAGGCCGACAAGCGCGCCGTGCTGGCGACGCGCGTCAACGGCGTCATCGAAAAGCTGCCGGTCAAGCAGGGCGATCGCGTCAAGACCGGCGACCTCGTGCTGATGCTCGCGGCTGAGGAAAAAATCTCGAACCTCGACAATGCCAAGCAACTCGTGGTGCAGCGCAAGGCTGAGCTTGACGCCTCGGAGCGGCTGGCCAAGACCGGCAATCTGCCCAAGCTGCAGCTCGACACCGCGCGCTCCAATCTGACGCTGGCGCAATCGCAGCTCGACACCGCGCAGGCCGAACTCGACCGCAACGAGGTCAAGGCGCCGTTCGACGGCGTCATCGACCGCATTCCCGTCGAGCTCGGCAGCTCGGTTATGCAGGGCGGCGAGGTGGCGACGATCCTCAAGCTCGATCCGGTGATCGCGCGCGGCGAGATCAGCGAGCGCGACCTGCGCTACATCAAGATCGGCGACGAGGCCGACGTGCGGCTGGTCAACGACCAGAAGGTCACCGGCACCGTCCGCTACATCAGCCGCGATGCCTCGGCGCAGACCCGCACCTTCCGCGTCGAAGTGGCGATCCCCAATGGCGACGGTTCGATCCCTGCCGGCATGACTGCCGAAATCACGCTCAGCGCCGAGCCGACCAATGCGGTCATGCTGCCGCGTTCGGTAGTGACGCTGGGCGACAAGGGCGACCTCGGCATCCGCACCGTCGGCAAGGACGACAAGGTGGCGTTCTTCCCGATCGACCTGGTCGACGACACGCCGCACGGTCTGGTGTTGGGCGGCATACCGCAAGATGCGCGCATCATCGTTGCCGGCCAGGAGCTGGTGAAGGAAGGCGATACGGTCAAGCCGGTCGAGGCCGATCAGGCCACCATCAACAAGCTGATCGGCGAAGCCACCGCCGGCACGCAGTAAGCACGACGCGGCGCGCCGGGCCTTTGCCCCGGTGGCCGGTTCGCAGTCCAGGGAATAGCAGGCCGAAGTCATGGATATCGTCAGACTCGCCATCAACAACGCCCGCCTCACAATATCGGCGCTGCTGTTCCTGCTCGTCGCGGGCTGGGTTGCCTATCAGTCGACGCCGAAGGAAGCGGAGCCCGACGTTCCGATTCCGATGATGTATGTCAGCCTGATCTACCAGGGCATCTCGCCGGAGGATTCCGAACGCCTGCTTCTCAGGCCGATGGAAAGCAAGCTGAAGAGCCTGAAGGGCCTCAAGGAGATGCGCTCTGCCGCCTTCCAGGGCGGTGGTTATGTTCTGGTCGAGTTCCAGCCGCAGACCAATCTGGCCACCGCGCTGCAGGACACGCGTTCGAAGGTGCAGGATGCCAAGGCCGATCTGCCGCAGGCGGCCGAGGAGCCGGTAGTCACCGAAGTCAACGTCTCGGAGTTCCCGGTCATGGTGGTGACGCTTTCCGGCGATGTGCCGGAGCGCGTGCTGACATCGGCCGCTCGTGAACTGCGCGACCGTATCGAGGAAGTGCCGGGCGTGCTCGAAGGTTCGCTCCAGGGTGCGCGCGACGACCTGGTCGAGGTCGTCATCGATCCGGTGAAGCTTTCCTCCTACGGGCTGCAGCTCGACCAAGTGATGCAGGGCGTCGCCTCCTCCAACAGCCTGGTGGCGGCCGGCAATCTCGAAGGCTCGGAAGGCAAATACGCGGTCAAGGTGCCGTCGCTGATCGAGACGCCGGAAGATGTCGCCAACTTGCCGGTGGTCGCGACGCCCAACGCCGTTGTCCAGGCCAAGGATGTCGCCACCATACGCTCGACTTTCAAGGATGCCGAGACGGTCACCCGCCTCGACGGCAAGCCGGCCATCGCCATCGAGGTGAAGAAGCGCATCGGCGCCAATCTGATCGACACGCTGACCAAGGTCAGGGAGGTGTCCGACGGCTTCATCAAGACGATGCCGGAAGGCATGCATGTCACCTACACGCAGGACAAGTCGGTCTTCGTCAACCAGTTGCTCGGCGACCTGCAGAACCATGTGATGATCGCCGTCATCCTGGTGTTCATCGTCATCCTCTACGCGCTATCGGGACGCGCCTCGCTGCTCATCGGCCTTGCCATCCCGTCATCCTTCCTGATGGGCATCCTTTTGCTTGCCATGATGGGCTACACGATCAACATGATCGTGCTGTTCAGCCTCATCCTGGCGGTCGGCATGCTGGTGGACGACGCCATCATCGTCACAGAGTTCGCCGAGCGGCGCATGAGCGAGGGCATGCCGAAGGCCGACGCCTTCGCCTTGGCCGCCAGGCGCATGGCCGGCCCGGTAATCGCGGCGACGATGACGCGCATCGCCGCCTTCTCGCCACTCCTGTTCTGGCCCGGCATCATCGGCGATTTCATGAAATACATGCCGATCACGCTGATCGTGACGCTGTCGGCCTCGATGCTCTACGCGCTGGTGTTCACGCCGACGCTGGGTGCGATCTTCGCCAAGGCGCCCGCGCATCACGAGGAGGACCATCGCGACGGCTGGTACATGGCGATCGTCAAGCAGGCGGTGCGTTTCCCAATCACCGTGCTGGTGCTGACCGTCGTGCTGTTGACCGGCAGCGTCGTCGGCTATGCGAAATACGGCGCTGGCGTCGAATTTTTCCCGAGCGTCGAGCCGGACTACGGCCTGCTCTACGTGCATGCGCGCGGCAACCTATCGCTGGCCGAGATGGACGCTGCGACCAAGACGGCGGAAAGCCGGCTGCTCGGCTGGCCGGGCGTGAAGTCGGTCTATACGCGCGCCGGCAAGACGCAGGGCGGCGGCCAGGACATTCCGGAGGACGTGGTCGGCGTCATCCAGTACGAATTCGTCGACTGGCGCCAGCGCAAATCCGCCAACCAGATCCTCGACGATCTGCGCGGCGTCATGGCCGGCATCCCCGGCGTCGATGTCGAGGTGCGGGTGCCGGAGGCCGGCCCGCCGACCGGCAAGGCGATCCAGATCAGGCTGTCGGCCGCCGATCCGGCCGGGCTCGACGACAAGGCGCGCCAGGTGGCGGCGCGCATCGCCAAGATCCCCAACGTCATCGACATTTCCGACGGCCTGCCGCCGCCCGGCGTCGACTGGGCGATCGAGGTCGACCGCGCCAAGGCGGCGCAATACGGCATCAGCCCGACCTCGGTCGGCACGGTGGTGCAACTGGTCACCAACGGGCTCAAGCTTTCGGAGTACCGGCCGGCCGGCGCCGATGACGCGGTCGACATAAGGCTGCGCCTGCCGGAAGACCGGCGCACGCTGTCGACGCTGGACGAGCTCAGGGTGCAGACCTCGCAAGGGTCGGTGCCGATCTCGAATTTCGTGGTCAGGAAGCCCGAGCCGACGGTCGGGATCCTCAACCGCATCGACGGGGCGCGCACCGTGGTGGTGCAGGCCAATGTCAGCGCCGGCGCGCAGGTGGCGGCAGTGCAGCAGGAGGTGACCAAGGCGGTCGCCGACATGGACCTCGGCAGCGGCATTCGCTGGAAGCTCGCCGGCTCCAACGAGGACAGTGCGGAAGCGGGCGCGTTCCTGTCCAAAGCCTTCGGCGCGGCGCTCTTCCTGATCTTCCTGGTGCTGTTGATGCAGTTCAATAAGTTCACCAGCGTGCTGATGGTGCTGTCTTGCGTGGTCATGGCGACGATCGGCGTGCTGCTTGGCCTGCTGGCGACCGGCGAGGCCTTCGGCATCGTCATGTCGGGCATCGGCGTGATCGCGCTGGCCGGCGTGGTGGTGAACAACAACATCGTGTTGATCGACACCTACGACCGGCTGCGAGAGGAAGGCTGGGACAAGATGGAGGCGGTGCTGCAGACCTGCCGCGAGCGCGCGCGGCCGGTGGTGCTGACGGCGGTGTCGGCCATCCTCGGCGTGCTGCCGATCGCCTTCGGCCTTGGGCTTGAAATCTTCCATCACGAGACGACGATCAACGCGCCGTCGACGCAGTGGTGGATTTCGCTGTCCTCGGCCATCGTCTTCGGCCTGTCCTTCGCGACGCTGCTGACACTGGTGGTGACGCCGTCGATGCTGATGGTGTTCACGCGCAGCAAGAACAGCCGCTTCTATGCCTTCTTCCGTCGGCTGTTCCGGCGCGGCAAGGGCAAGGTATCGACCGAGCAGCCTGCCGCGGATGCCGGTGTCGAGCCGGCGGTCGCGTTCCAGAAAGCCGCGGAATAGCGTGATCTGAAATGGCAAGGGCCGCCCGGTGTCCCCGGGCGGCCTTTGCGTGTCTGGTACAGACCCTTTGCAATCAAGCGGCCTGGCGGGCCGGCGCGGCCGTGATGCCTATATCCTCCAGCGCTTCCTCCACCGCCTCGTCGAGGGGTGTGTGCGGGATTTCGCCGATAACCTGTTCCAGACGCGACGAGACCAGCCGGTGTGGCTCGAAGCGCAGGTAGGACATCGAGACGATCTCGCGCCACATGGCGACGAACGGGCTGCCGGCGCGCAGCACCCACCAGGGCATGAAAGAGAGCTTCAGCTTGCGGCCGAGTGCCTTCTCGGCTGCGGCCTTGATCTCGAGGTCGGTGACGGCGTGGCCGGGGAAGTTGATCGCTTCATAGAAGCCCGTTTTGTCGAGATTGCGGGCAAGGCCGACAAAGGCGACGGCGAAGTCCGGCAGATAGGCCCATTCATGCGTGAGATCGGCCGGGCCGGGGGCGGTGTAGACGCCTTTGGCGATCTTGGCGGCGACGACGAGGTCGAACCAGGAGCCCGAGCCGGTGCCGCCGAAGAAGTCGCCAGCCCTAAGAACAATGGTGCGCACATGGCCGGCGTCGGCCTCGCGGCGGAACAGCTCTTCCATGGCGCAGCGGATGCGGCCCTTCTCGGTGGTCGGATGGAAGGGCGTCGCTTCGGTGATCACTTCGGGCATCGGCGAGCCGTAATTGTAGACGGTTCCTGGGAAAAGATGCAGCGCGCCGTTGGCGCGGCAGGCGGCCATGACGTTCTCGGCCATCGGCAGGCACTTGCCCCAGTCGGTGTAGATCGGGTTCAGACCGTTGAAGACGATGTCGATGCCTTCGGTTGCGCGGATCAGCGAGTCACGATCCAGCGCGTCGCCGGCAACCGCCGCCGCGCCCTTCAGCTCGGCGGGCACCTTGCCGGTGCGGGTGACGGCGCGGACGTCGAAGCCGGCGTCGATGAAGGCCTTGCCGACGACGCGGCCCAGCCGGCCATTGGCGCCCAGAATTGCGATCTTGGTCATTGGTTCTCTCCGTCGTTTGCGTTGGAGTGCAGGATGGTCTTTATGAGAACGAATAGAAATTCTCTATCGATGCATTTTCATTATTCGAAAATGGATAGGTCACAGAACGGTGCCAGGCCGGGCTTGATGGCGGTTCGCGGACAGAGCGGCGGGCAAGCCCGCCGCTTTGAGACCCCTCGGGACCGGATCGTTCAGCGATTTCCGAACAGATCGCGGTTGCTGCCTGGGATCATGGGTTTGCGGACCAGTTCGTCCGACTTCTTGATGGAAGCGGTGACGCTGTTGTCGATGTTGGCGGCCACAGGCGCGGCCGGCCGGTCGGCGTTGGCCGAGCCGTAGTTGTCGCTGCCGGCGAAGGCGGCGCCCGAGGCTACGAGGACGGTGGCGAGGGCGAGTGCGATCTTGGTCATCTCAGTTACTCCTGGTTGGGTTTGGTTCGGTTTGATGGATCTGAGGGAATGGAGCCGGATCAGCGACCCCAGATGCCCCGGCCGGATTCGACATGCGCGTCCTGCTTGACGGCGGCCGCGGGCTTCTCGATCGAAGCGGTGAAGCCCTTGTCTACGGAAACGGCAGGCTGGTTGGCGTTGGCCGAGCCGTAGTTGTCGCTGCCGGCAAAGGCAGTGCCCGAGGCAATGAGGACGGCGGTGAGGGTGAGTGCGATCTTGGTCATTTCAGTTACTCCTGGTTTCAATGTTGGTGGCTCGGAGAAGAGCCGGTTGACGTTGCATTCCGAATATCGCTGGTTTGAATTCGAATGGAAATTGACTGATTTTGGCGATCTGATATTCAAGAATGAATGCAAGAGTTTGACTGGAATCTCATCAAGAGCTTCGTCACAGTGGCGGAAACCGGGAGTCTCTCGGCCGCCGCGCGCAAGCTGGCGGCCAGCCAACCGACGCTCGGGCGCCATATCGGCGAACTGGAGCAGGCGCTCGGCGTCACCCTGTTCCGGCGCGGCCGGCGCGGCTATGAACTGACCGAGGCGGGCACCGCCCTCTACGAACGCGGCCGGGTCGTCAGCGAGCAGGCGAATGCGTTTTCGCTGCTAGCGCTGGGATCGGTCGAAGCGATCGAGGGCACCGTGCGCATCGCCGCCTCAGAAATGGTGGCAGCCTATGTGCTACCGCAGATGATGGCTCGTCTCGGCGCCGAGGAGCCCGGCATAGAGGTCGAGATCGCTGCTTCAAATCAGGTCGACAACCTGTTGCGGCGGGATGCCGACATTGCCGTACGCATGGTGAAGCCGGCGCAGAACGAACTGGTGGCGCGCAAGGTCACCGACATTCCGCTTTGCGTCTGCGCGGCGAGATCGTACCTGGACAGGAACGGCCGTCCGCGCCAGCCAAGCAATCTTGCCGACCATCCGTTGATCGGCTTCGACCGCAGCGACGAGATGATCCGCGGCTTTGCCGCGTTCGGCGTGCCGGTTGCCCGCAGCGCCTTCCGCTTCAGGAGCGACAACCACATCGTGCTGTGGGAGGCGGTGCGCGCGGGATACGGCATCGGCATCGGCCAGGAGCCGCTGGCTGCCCGCGATCCTCTGTTGGAAAAGCTGCTGCCCGAACTGCCCTTGCCGGTGCTGCCTGTCTGGCTGGTCATGCATCGCGACGTGCGCACCAGCATGCGCATCCGCCGCGTCGCGGATTTCCTGTATGAGGAGTTGAAGCGCTATTCGGCAGGAACAGTTTCGGGCGCGAATTCGGCACGGTGAGCGAGCCCTGCCATCAGCATCACGACGACCAGCAGGCCAGACAGCGCGACGAAGATCGGGCCGAAGCTCGAATGCTCGGCGACGAAACCGATCGCCGACGGGGCCACCAATATGCCGGAATAACCCATGGTGGTGACGACGCTCATGCCGGTGCCGGACGACATGCCTTCCTGATTGCCGCCGGCCGAGAATAGGATCGGCACCATGTTGGCGATGCCGAAGCCGCAGAAGGCGAAGGCGGCGATGGCAAGGTAGGGCGAGGGGGACAGGCCGGCGACCAGCATGCCGGCTGCGGCGACCAGCGCCGAGCCGCGCAAGGTCGCCACGGCGCCGAAGCGGTTGCGCACGCCATCGCCCAGGAAACGCATCAGCGCCATGACGCCGGAGAAGGCGGCATAGGCGAGGCCGGCGACGGCAAGGTCGGCGCCGAGTTCCTGGTGCAGGAACAGCGCCGCCCAATCAAGCACGGCGCCCTCGGAGATCATGGTGAGCAGCGCCATCAGCCCGACCAGATAGACGGCCGTGTGCCGCGGCAGCGCGAATTTCTGATGCTCGACGGCCTGCGGCTTGTCGTCCGCGACGAGATGGCCAATGGCAAAGGCGATGACGGCAAAGGCGATGGCCGTCACCACGATGGCATGGGCGAGATAGCCATAGGTCTGGATGGAATAGCCGCCAAGCGCGCCGCCGGCGAAACCGCCGAGGCTCCAGAAACCGTGCGAGGACGACATGATGGCGCGGGAGAGCTTTCTTTCCACCACGACGGCGTTGGAGTTCATGGCGACATCCATGCCGCCGATCGAACCACCGAAGATAAGCATGGCGATCGCCGCCAGCGGCACGTTAGGGGCCAGCGCCACGACCAGCAGGCCGAAGCTGCCGCAAATGCCGAACATGCGCACCACGTTGCGCGAGCCGTGCCTGGAAATGAGATGGCCGCACCAGGTCATCGCCAGCACCGCACCGACGCCGAACAGAAGGATCAGCAGGCCGAGCGTGAACTTGGTGATGTCGAGCCGGGTGAGGAAAACAGGAATCTGCGGCGCCCAACTGCCGGTCAGGAAACCGTTGGCGAGGAAAATGCCGGCGACTGCCCAGCGGCCGCGGACAGCGGCCTCGATCGTGGTTTGCGCGTTCATGGTCTCCGATAGGCCAAGTCGTTTCGCGTGGCAAATTAGATCGATTCAATTTGGGGTCAAGGGCCGGGTACGGGAAGTGCTTGGACCAAGGGGGCGAGGTAGGTTTTGTCCTGCCTAGTTGCTCGACTCGGGAACGCTGGAGATTAGCCGAAACGCCTGTCGCGTCGTCATCCACGGGCGAAGCAAGGAGCGAAGCGACGCGCGCAGACCCGAGGATCCATGCCGTGACGTCGAGGCGTCGCATCGGTGCAGACCTGGTGCTGCAGCGCCAGCGGTATGATCCCCCTTTTCTGGACCGCGGCATTCTTCGGCCGACGTCACGGCATGGATTCCAGGGTCTGCGCGCGTCGCTTCGCTCCTTGCTTCGCCCTAGAATGACGACGTCGCGAAGGCGATCGACGGCGCTAATGATCCTTCGGCCGCCGCGCCTCGAACTCGGCCTTCTTGGCTTCCGACGCCTCGGTCTGGTTGAGCGCCTGCCACTCTGCATAGGGCATGCCGTAGATGATCTCGCGCGAGGCGTCCTTCGACAGCGCAACGCCATCCGCCTCGGCGGCCTCGCGGTACCAGTTGGACAGGCAGTTGCGGCAGAAGCCGGCGAGGTTCATCAGGTCGATGTTCTGGACGTCACCGCGCTCGCGCAGATGTTCGACCAGGCGGCGGAAGGCGGCCGCCTCAAAATCGCGTTGCTGCTCTTGGCTGAGTTCGGTCATAGAAGGGCCTTTCACACTGGCCCGGTGCGCGAGCCGAACATCTTTACCTCGTGTATATCGGCACGGCGGTCGATGGCGTCAACGATCGGCGCCAGCCGTTCGGCCCAGGCAAGCGCGCCGATGCGGTCGGCGATCAGATCCTGGCGTATCTCGATCAGCGCATGCGCGTAGCCGTTGACGATGGCGTGGCGGAACATGGTGTCGCCGCGCAGCGCGCCGTCATAAGGTTCGTTGTCGCCGACGACGAGGGTCTTGTCCTGCGCCAACATATCGATCAGCGGCCGCGCCACGCGGCCGTCGAGATCCCACAAGACGCCGACATGCCAGGGGCGGACGAAGCCCTGCATCACCGGTGTGAAGGAATGAACCGAGAAGATGAACGGCGCTTTGCCGGAGGCCTGCGCGACCGAGGCGATCATGGCGCCGACGGCGTCGTGATAGGGGCGATAAAAACGGTCGAGGCGCCGCTCGCGCTCTTGCGCCGCCATGGGATAGTTTCCCGGCACGATCGTGCCGTCATAGAGCTGGCGGATCAGCGTCGGATCGTCCTCGCCCCGGTTGGGGTCGATCAAGAGCCGCGAGAAACCGGCGAGCACCGCGGGCGCATCGAGCGCCGCGGCCAGTTCGCGCGTCACCGTCTCGACGCCGATGTCATAGGCGATGTGGCGTTCGAATTCGGACGCCGGCAAACCGAGGCTGCCATACTCTTCGGGAAGATCGCGGCGGGCGTGGTCGGCCAGAAGCACGATGCCTTTCTTGCGATCGCCCTCGACAATATCGAACGGCGCGAAAACTGTGGATCGGGTCATCGGCTGAAAAGAGGCTGGTCGCGCGAATGTGGTATCGTCATTCCACGAAGAGGACGCTGGCGCAATGCCGTTGTTTGGCCAAGGTTGCTGCAAAAAATCCCGCATCGGACGAGATCTTGCGCCCTGGGCTCTTCTAAATCGATTGGAATTGAACAAAACGGCGCGTTGACATGCGCCCGCACTTTGCTGAAAAGGGGCGTCGAGAGATGCAAATGTGGTTCGTGAGGGGTTTCGAGATGGGTTTTGCCGGCAGGCTGCGGAAGCGGCTTACCCTGCCGCTGCTCATCGTCGGCGTGGGATTTTGTGCGCTCGCCGCGACCTCGCCCGCCCGAGCCGACTTCCGCGTCTGCAACGCGACGCAAAATCTGGTGGGTGTCGGCATCGGCTATCGCGCCAAGGCCGGCTGGATCACCGAAGGCTGGTGGCACATCGAAGGATCGACCTGCAAGACGCTGATCGAGGGGCCGCTGTCATCAAGGTTTTACTATCTTTATGCAGAAGACGCCGAGCGCGGCGGGCGCTGGGACGGCCCGATCAACATGTGCGTGGCCGAAAAAGAGTTCAAGATCGCCGGCGTGAACGATTGCGTCGCCCGGGGCTTTCAGCGCGCCGGATTTCAGGAATATGACACGGGCGAGCAGGCAAGCTGGATGGTCCAGCTGACCGACGAGCCCGCAACGGGAGGCGCGCCAGCGGCCGCCCCTGCTCCGGGAACAAACAGTCAATGAGACGTAACCGCAAGGTCAAGATCCTCGCCACCATCGGTCCGGCTTCCTCCTCCGAGGAAATGCTGAAGAAGCTGTTCGAAGCGGGCGCAGATGTGTTCCGCATCAATATGAGCCACACCGACCACGAGCTGATGCGCACGCTGGTCGCCCGCATCCGCGCCGTCGAGGCGGTCGTCGGCCGGCCGATCGGCATCCTTGCCGACCTGCAGGGCCCGAAGTTGCGCGTCGGCAAGTTCGCCAACGTCAAGGAAGCGCTGACCGCCGGCCAGACCTTTACGCTTGACGACAATCCACAGCCCGGCAATTCCAGCCGCGTCTACCTGCCGCATCCGGAAATCCTGAGCTCGGTCGAGGCCGGTCACAGACTTTTGATCGACGACGGCAAGCTGGAGCTCAAGGCGGTGAAGAGCGACGGCAAGTCGATCACCTGCACCGTCGTCGCCGGCACGACGATTTCCGACAAGAAGGGCGTCAGCCTGCCCGACACCGACCTGCCGGTCGGCGCGCTGACCGAGAAGGACCGCGCCGATCTCGACGCGGTGCTGGCGGCAAGCGTCGACTGGGTGGCGCTGTCCTTCGTGCAGCGGCCGGAGGATCTGGCGGAAGCCCGCAAGATAGCGCGCGGCCGGGCACTGATCATGGCCAAGATCGAGAAGCCGCAGGCTGTCGCCCGCCTGGCAGAGATCATCGAATTGTCGGACGCGCTGATGGTCGCGCGCGGTGATCTCGGCGTGGAGATGCCGCTCGAGGCCGTGCCCGGCATCCAGAAGCAGATCACGCGCGCCGCGCGTCGCGCCGGCAAGCCGGTGGTGGTCGCCACGCAGATGCTGGAATCGATGATCACCGCGCCGGTGCCGACGCGCGCCGAGGTGTCCGACGTGTCGATCGCCGTATTCGAAGGCGCCGACGCGATCATGTTGTCTGCCGAATCCGCGGCCGGCGCCTATCCGGTCGAGGCCGTCGCGATGATGAACCGCATCGCCACCAAGGTCGAAACCGACCCGACCTATGCCGGCATCATCAACGCGCAGCGCTCCGAGCCGGAAGCGACCGGGGCCGATGCGATTTCGCTCGCCGCGCGCGAGATCGCCGAGACGCTGAAACTGTCGGCGATCATCACCTACACCGCGTCGGGCACCACCGGGCTCCGCGCCGCGCGCGAGCGCCCGCAGGTGCCGATCGTGGCGCTGTCGCCGATCCTCAACACGGCGCGCCGGCTGTCGCTTTTATGGGGCACGCATTGCGTCGTTTCGCCGGATGCCACCGACCTCGACGACATGGTCGACCGCGCCTGCCGCATCGCGCTCGACGAAGGTTTCGGAAAGCCGGGCGACCGGGTGATCATCACGGCCGGCGTGCCGTTGAGGACGCCGGGTTCGACCAATATGCTGCGGATTGCCTATGTCGGGTCGGATAGCCGCTAGGTATGCCGACATTCAGGTGAGGCCGGCCTGCAAGTAGCGGCCTGGCCCCAAATCAGGTCGGTGCCAACTCGGCGTCGGGCACCTTGATATCCGGGCATTTGCCGTCGTTATAGGCATCGTCGGCGATGCGGCCTTCCACGGTTTTCGCCAAGGCCTGGAGATCGACCGGCGCGCCGGCGACCTTCTCGATGGCGCCAACGACGAGGTCGGGCGCGATCCAGTCCGGCTTGTGGCCGAGATTGTGGACCCAGACCAGCTCGGCGCCTGAGATGTCGCGCTGCAGGCCGACCGAGTGGATGGTGGCGTAGACGATCTTGTCGCGATCGCCCGATATGACGACGGTCGGCGCCTTGATCTCACGATAATGCGGCGAAGCGGAGCGCGCATAGTCGTAGAGCTGGGCGACATCGACGGCGTTGGCGCGGAACGCCGATGGTTTCAGCACCAGCGGGATCGAGGCGTTGCCGATGTAACCCTCAGGCACCTTGTTCGGCGAGAAGACACAGGCCGTGGCATCGCCGATCTGCGCCATGCCGGCCGGATAGGCCAGCGTCTGCGAAAACAGCCAGCCCACCACCGGAACGGCGGTCAGCTTGTAGTACCAGGCGGTCGCGCCGCCGGGCCAGGGATGGCTGGCGGGCGAGAGGAAGACGAGGCCGGCCGTCCTGTCCGGATGCTGGCGGGCGAAAGCGGTGGTGATCGCGCCGCCGAAGGAATGGGCGACGATGATCGCTTTGCCGATATGAAGACGATCCATCAGCAGGGCGATCGTATCGGCCTGCGCCGCCAGCGTGTCGTTGCCGCCTCGTTCCGACCAGCCGAAGCCCGGACGGTCGAGGAACAGCATTTCGGCACGGCCTTCGAGCAACGGTCTCAGCGGCAGCATCTGGTCTTTCAGATTGGCGCTGGCGCCATGGATGAAGACAACAGGCGGCAGGCTGGCGCCCGCTGACGCCGGAACATGGACATAGTGGATGCGCACGCCATCGATTTCGGCGAATTCGCCGACGGCCGGGTTACGGCGCTCGATCGACCAGACGCCGATGCGGGTGACGCCGGCGAGGGCAAGGAGGAGCGCGACGAGGAAAAGGAAGGCGGCGCAGATGAGGTTCATGCGGGGATATACGGAGGTGGAGAGGGTTTTGGTTCAGGGGAGTAGGGGAGTAGGGGAGTAGGGGAGTAGGGTAAACCATTCTTGGCGCCGTTTACGGCATCCAAACATACTCCCTTATTCCCCTATTCCCTTACTCCCCTTGCCTATCAAATTCCTTCGCCCGCCAGCTCTTCCGACAGCGTCGACACCTGGTTCTGGGCGCTGCGCATCATCGGGTAGATCGCCAGCACCTTCTGCCAGGCCTCCAGCGCCGACTGCTTGTGGCCGGTCTCGGCCATGATCTGGGCGAGGCCCGAAAGCGCGCCGAAATGGCGCGGCTCGAGCTGCAGGGTGCGGTCGATGTCGGCCATCGACTTCCCGTAATTCTTCATCATGAAATGCACGGTGGCGCGGCGATTCCAGCCTTCGGCATAGTCGGGCTGCAAGGTCACCACCTGGTCGAGGAAATCGAGCGCGACGTCGAACTTCTGGTCTTCCGTCGCCTTTTGCGCCCACTGCATCATCAGGTCGATGGAGGCGCTGCCGGACTGGTTCCATTCGCTCCAGATGCGGCCGGCGATGCGCTCGGCAGCCTTCTCGTTGCGCTCGCGCTTCAATTCGGTGAAGAGCTGGTCGAGACGGCCCTGTTTGGTCGGGGCCTCCGGTGGCGGTGTCGCGGCCGGCGGTGCAGCGGCGGGCGGCACGGTGTCTGGAGGCAGTGCGCCCTGCACCGTTTCCGCGCCCGCAGGCAAAGCCATGCCGGAGAGCAAAAGGGCGGTGAGAAATGCAAAACGAATCCGCATCGCCGGAATCTAATCCCGGGCGGCGGATCGTCAAAGTGATTTTGCGTGAGAGGGCCGGCGAACCGGCAATCGACATCAGCGCGGCGCTTCTTCATGCATGCCGTTCGGCATGCACGGCGCCGCGCGCAAGCGTCAGCCCTGGCGCGCCTTGTAGCGCGGAGCGGTCTTGTTGATGATGTAGATGCGTCCCTTGCGGCGAACCAGCCGGTTGTCGCGGTGACGCGCCTTGAGCGCCTTGAGCGAATTCTTGATCTTCATGGTCTTGCCTGTTCGGTCAGGGCCCGTCCCGGGCCGAATTTTAAAGGCGCGCCCGGAAAAAGCGCGCCTTTGAACTTGCGGTGGCTCATAAACGAGGAGTGTCGTCCGTGTCAACCACGTGAGACGGTGGAATGCCACAAGCGGCGGCCCCTTATCAAATATTTGCCTGTTCCTCCGGGGCGCCTTGCGCGACTCAAAGGCGGCTGGAATGGTGGTCCGACGCCCAAGCGACCGGAGAATCCCTATGCGCCGTCTCGTTTTGCCCGCCTGCATTGTCCTTCTGGCTGCCAACACGGCCGCCTGGGCGCAAGAATGCGACCGTGGCGACGACAGCCAGACAATGATGAACATCTGCGCCGACACCGACTATCAGGCGGCCGACGCCAAGCTCAACGAGGCTTATCAGGAGCTGGTGCGCCGCAACGACCAGGCCTCGAACAAGCTGTTGCAGACCGCGCAGCGCGCCTGGATCACCTTCCGTGACGCCGAATGCGCCTATACGACCGCCGACAGTGTCGGCGGCTCCATCCATCCGATGGAGGTTTCGCAGTGCCTGACGGGACTTACGATAGCCCGCACCAAGCAGATCACCTCCGGCGCCAATTGCAAGGAGGGCGATGTGAACTGCGGCGGCTCGGATGGGGACGACGACCAGGACATGCAGTAGGCGATAGCTATTTCGCTCGCGTCAGCCGCGTGAAATGGCCCATCTTGCGGCCGGGGCGCGATTCCGCCTTGCCGTAGAGATGCAGCAGCAGATCGGGCTCTGTCAGCAGCGCCGGCACTTTCAGCATGTCGTCGCCGATCAGGTTTTCCATCACGCAGGCGGAATGGCGGGCGGGCGAGCCGAGCGGCAGGCCAGCGACGGCGCGGATATGCTGCTCGAACTGCGAGACGACACAGGCAGCCTCCGTCCAGTGACCGGAATTGTGGACGCGGGGCGCCAACTCGTTGGCCAGCAGTGAACCGTCGGCAAGGACGAAGAACTCGACGCCGATGACGCCGACATAGTCGAGCGCGGCAAGGATCTTCGCTGCCGCATCCTTGGCCGCCGCGGCCGTTTCAGGCCCGATCGCGGCCGGCAGCGTGGAGGTGCGCAATATGCCCTCGCGATGCACGTTCTCGGCCGGATCGTAGACGGCAATGCCGCCGTCTCGGCCGCGCGCGGCGATCACGGAAATCTCGCGCTCGAAGGCGACGAGCGATTCCAGGATCAGCGGCACATTGCCCATAGCCTCGCAGGTGCCGGCAAAGCCGCCGGTCTCCATGTTGCGGAAGACGCGCTGGCCCTTGCCGTCATAGCCCATGCGGCGGGTCTTCAGGACGCCGCTGCCGTTGAAACTCTTCAGCGCCGCCGTCAGTTGGTCGTCATTGTCGACGGGGCGGAATTCGGCGGTCGGAATTCCGATGCCGTTGAGAAAGCTTTTTTCGGTGACGCGATCCTGCGCCACTTCGAGCGCCCGGGCCGGCGGATAGACGGGAACGCTTGCCACGAGCGCCCCGGCCGCCGCGACCGGGACATTCTCGAATTCGTAGGTGACGACGTCGCTGGCTGCGGCAAGCTCGGCCAGCGCGGCCGGATCGTCATAGGCGGCGGTGATCTGCCGGTTGGCGACCTGCGCGGCCGGGCAGTCCGGCTGCGGTTCCAGGATGATCGTGCGGTAGCCGAGGCGGGCGGCGGCCATCGCCAGCATGCGGCCGAGCTGGCCGCCGCCGATGATGCCGATGGTCGATCCGGGCGCCAGGCTCACGGCGTGTCCGTCGGCTCGAAGGCGACCTTGGCGGTCTGTGCCGAGCGCCAGGCCTCGAGCCGGGCGGCTAATTTGTCGTCGTTGAGCGCCAGCACGGCCGCGGCGAGCAGCGCTGCATTGGCCGCGCCTGCCTTGCCGATGGCCAGCGTGCCGACCGGAATGCCGGCCGGCATCTGCACGATGGAGAGCAGCGAATCCTGGCCCGACAGTGCCTTGGATTCGACCGGAACACCGAACACCGGCAGCGGCGTCATCGCCGCCGTCATGCCGGGCAAATGTGCCGCGCCGCCGGCGCCGGCGATGATCACCTTGAAGCCGGCCGCCTTGGCGCCCCTCGCGAAGTCATAGAGGCGGTCGGGGGTGCGGTGCGCCGAGATGATCAGCCTTTTGTGCGGGATGCCCAGCGCCTCCAGCGTTTCGGCCGCCTGGCGCATCGTCGCCCAGTCGGACTGGCTGCCCATGATGATGGCGACGTCGGCATGCTGATCGGTCAAGGTATCGCTCCCCGGCAAAGGCGCGCCTTAGCGGAATTCGCCTCTAGCCGCAAGGATTGTCGGGGCTGCGCGGGTTAGTCCGGCCAGCGCAGCGATCCGGCTGACTCCTTGCGCGCCACCTTCATCGCGTCCGCCGGCCGGTCCTTCGCCGTCAGCACGGCCCGCAACTGTTGAGCCACGATCTCCGCCTCGCCGGGATGCAGATTGCAGGGGTCGAGGAAGAAATGGCCGCGCTCGACCTCGTGGTTGCGCACGATGACCGGCGGCGAGCCGGCCGCAAGGGCGGAAGCCAGACCGGCGGCGGTGAAGCGGCTTTCGGGGCGCACGAAGACCTGCAGGCGGTCGAGCGGATTGTTGGTCGGGTCGGGAATGATCTCGGCGTTGATGCCTGGAATGCCCTGCAGCGCGTCCTTCCATAGGTTGAGGGCGGCTTCCTCGCGCCGGCGGATGCCGGCATGGTCTCGCTTTTCCCAAGCATCGAGCGCCGCCATGGTGCCGGCGATGCTTTCCTTGCCGACTTTCATGGCGCGCGCGACGCCGCGGTTCTGCAGATAGGCGGCGCGGACAAGGTCCTTGCGGCCGGTGACGATGCCGCTGGTAGGGCCCGACAGGAATTTGTGGCCGCTATAGACGACGATGTCGGCGCCGCGCGCCAGGAAGCTGCGCAGATCGTATTCCGAGGCCGCGTCGACGACCACCGGAACATTCTTGGCGTGGCAGATCTCGCAGAACTCCTCCAGCGAAAGCATGCCGTATTGCACGGTGTGGTGCGCGACGACGTAAAGCGCTGCCGCCGTGCGCTCATTGATCGCCTCGCGCACATGATAATCCTGCGTGACGCTGACGGTGCCGGCTGAAATGACCTTGGCGCCTGCGACACGGATCGACTGGTCGACCGGCGCGCCGTAATTGACGATGTGGCCGAGCTGGATGACGACTTCCGACTTGAGGCCTTCAGTGTCGTCGGGCAGGCGTTCGATCGCCAGCAGGTTGGTGCCGGTCATCGCGCCGGCGATCGCCATGGTGATACCGCTAGCGCAGCAGGCGGTGATGAAGCCGGCCTCGCCGCCGGTCAGGCGAGCGACGACCGCGCTGGCGGCGCGCTGCAGGTCGTCCATCTCCACCCATTGCGAGGCGATCTCGGCCATCGCGCTGATCGCCTCGGGCACGATGATCGAGGCGCCCAGCGTCGTCATCGTGCCGGAGACGTTGATGATCGGCCGCAAGCCCAGCCGTTCGCGGATGGTGGTGTTGGAGCCGGCGTCGGAATAGGTTTTCATGTGAGTGGACTCCCTGAAAGTCAGGCCGCGATCTCGACGACCGCTTCGATTTCGACGGTGATGTTGCGCGGCAGCGAGCCGACGCCGATGGCCGAGCGCGCATGGCCGCCAAGCTTGTCGAAGACATCGGCGAAGAGGTCGGAACAGCCATTGACCACTTTAGGGTGGTCGCTGAAGGTCGGCGTGGCGTTGACGAAGCCGAGCAGTTTCACCACGCGCACGATGCGGCCGAGATCGCCCGCCGCCGCATGCATGACGGCCAGCAGATTGAGACCGGTGAGGCGGGCATGCTCATAGGCCTGCTCGACGGTGACGTCGTCGCCGACCTTGCCGGTGCACAGCGTGCCGTCGGCGCGCAGCGGCCCCTGTCCAGACAGGAAGATCAGCCGGCCGCTCTCGGCATGGGTGACGAAATTGGCGATGGGCGTCGGCGGCTCGGGGAGCGTCAGGCCGAGTTCGGCGAGCCGTTGGTAAGGCGACATGGGAAGGCTACTCCTTGGATGGCCGAGGCCACCCGTTTTTCAGAAATGCGAGGCGCGGAAGCGCGCCAGGAAGGTGCGCAGCCGCTCATTGGTGGTCTCGGCGGCCAGCACCTCCTTCGGCGGCCCGACGGCCGAGACGCCGCCATCGGCCATGAAGACGATGCGGGTCGAGGCATCGCGGGCGAAGGCCATTTCGTGCGTCACCATCACCATGGTCATGCCGTCCTCGGCGAGGCTGCGCACCACGGCCAGCACCTCGCCGACCAGCTCCGGGTCGAGCGCCGAGGTGATCTCGTCGAGCAACAGGATTTTGGGCTCCATGGCGACGGCGCGCGCAATGCCGACGCGTTGCTGCTGGCCGCCGGAGAGTTCGGCCGGCAGGCTGTCGGCCTTGTGAGCGAGGCCGACGCGGCCCAGCCAATGCTCGGCGATGGCGCGGGCCTCGGCGCTGCTCTTGCCGCGCACCTTGGTGAGGCCGAGCATGATGTTGCCGGCGGCGGTCAGATGCGGGAAGAGGTTGAAGCTCTGGAACACCATGCCGGTCTCGGCGCGCATGGCGGCAAGGTCGCGCTCGCTGCGGCGCTGGCGCGTGCCCGCATCACGGTAGCCGACCTCCTTGCCGTCGATGCGGATCGAGCCTCCGTCATAGCTTTCGAGGAAGTTGACGCAGCGCAAAAGCGTGGTCTTGCCGCTGCCCGACGGGCCGATGATGGTAACCACCTCGCCCTTGGCGACCTGCAGGCTGACCGAGCGCAGCACGGCGACCTGGCCGAAGGATTTCGAGACCTCGGCGATGTCGAGAAGCGCTGGGGTGGAGCTGGTGGCCATGGCGTTAGTCCCGGATGAAAGCGAAGCGCCGCTCCAGCCTGCGGCTGGCGTAGGAAAGCGCGTAGTTGACGGAGAAATAGATCAGGGCGCCGAGGATATAGAGCGGCATCGCCTCATAGGTGCGGCCGATGACCTGATTGATCGCCTGCATCAGGTCGGTGATGCCGAGCAGCGAGACCAGCGCACTGCCCTTGACCGCATCGGTGACGCCGTTGATCCAGGGCGGCAGGAACCGACGGAAGGCCTGCGGGAAGATCACCGAGGTGAGCCGCTGGCGAAAGGTCAGGCCGATCGCCATAGCGGCCTCGGACTGGCCCTTGGGTATCGAGGCGACGGCGCCGCGCACATATTCGACGACCTGCGCCGTCTTGAACAGAGTGAGCGCCAGCACCGCCGCCCAGAAGGACTGCAGATGCAGTCCGGCCGCCGGCAGGCCGTAATAGACGAAGAACATCAGCACCAGGATCGGGATGCCGCGGATGGTGTCGGAGAAGATGCGCACCGCCCAGCGCAGCGGCGCCGGCCCGTAGACCAGGCCGACGCCGAGCAGGACGCCGGCGATCAGCGACAGCACCACCACCAGCAGCGATACCCACAAGGTGATGGCGAAACCCTTGGCGAGGAACGGCAGGGCATAGAGGATCTGGCTCAGCATGTCAGCGCGCCGCCCTGAACCGGCGTTCGACCAGCCGCAGCGCAAACAGCAGCGCATAGCCGGTCACCAGATACATCGCCGTCGTCACCAGATAGACCTCGACGATGCGGAAGGTGTTGAAGTTGATCCACTGGGCTCCGTAGGTGAGCTCGGGCACCGAGATCACCGAGGCGATCGACGTGTCCTTGAAGAGCGAGATGAAGGTGTTGGAGAGCGCCGGCAGCGTGATGCGCATCATCGTCGGCAGGCGCACATGGATCAGCCGTTGCCATGGGGTAAGGCCGATCGCCTTGCCGGCGTCGAGCTGGCCGCGCGGCACGGCCTCGAGGCCTGAGCGGAACACTTCGACCAGATAGGCGCCGCTATAGACCGACAGCGTCACGACAAAAGAAGTGGGGGCGCTGTAGGCGAGGTCGATGACGGTCGGCACGCCGTAGAAGACGAGATAGACCAGCAGGATCAGCGGCACGTTGCGGATGAATTCGACGTAAGCCGCGATGATGGCGCGCACGACGCGGCCGGCCGAGACGTACCAGACGGCCAGCACCAGGCCGATGACGATGCCGATGGCGATCGAGATGACGGCAAGCTCGAGGCTGAGCAGCAGGCCGCCCCACAGCTTGTCGAAATGTCGCCAGATCAGGTTGAAATTGAGCGTATAGCCCATGCGTCCGTCTCAATATCCCGCGTGACGGATCAAGGATCCGCCCCACGCAGGGCTGTGTCGAGGAGAAACAGGCGGAAAGCGCTCGATGCGCTCCCCGCCGGTTCCGTCGGATGGGTGGTCAGATGACCGGGAAGCCCGGATGGCGCGGCGGCGGTTCCTGGCCGAAATATTCCTTGAAGGCGGCGTCGTAGAGCGCCGTCTCATGGCCGAACATGGCGATGGTGAAGGTCTGGTTGACGAAGGTCAGCCAGTCGAGGTCGCCCTGCCGGACGGCGGCGCCGTAAAGCATCGAGTACCAGCTCTTGCCGGCGTCGAAATATTTGTCCGGGTTGCGCGAGGCGAGCCAGCGCACGGTCGACAGATCGACCGCGGCGGCGTCGGCGCGCTTCGATTCCAGCGCCTGCAAGACGTTGGCCTGGGTGTCGATCTGCAGCACCTGCGCCTGCGGCAGGGCGTAGTGAACCGAGCTTTCGGCGTCGACATTCTGCAGGATCGAGATGCGGGTGTTGGCGCCGTTGGCGAGCAGCTTGTCGAAAGTCTTGTTCTCGGAGCCGGGCAGCGTCAGGAGTGCTACGCCCTCGACGTAATAGGGCCGCGAGAAGTGGATCAGCTGCGAGCGCTGCGCCGTCATGGTCATGAACTGGATGGTGATGTCGACCTTGTTGGTCGTCACGTTGGGGATGCGCTGCGCCGGATCCTGCATGACGAACTCGACCTTGGTCGGGTCGTCGAACAGGCCCTTGGCGAGGATGCGGCCCATGGTGATGTCCATGCCGACCAGCTCGCCGGCATCGTTCTCGAAATGCCACGGCGCATTGGTGCTGCCGGTGCCGACGATCAGCTTGCCGCGGTCGAGCGCGGTGCGCAGCACGCTGTCGGACGCGGCCTGCGCGGCCGCTTCCTCGGCGCTGATGGCGGTGAGCGCGCCGGCCGCGGCCAGGCTCGCCATTCCCAGTTTCAGAAAATCACGTCTGCCGGATGTGTCGTTCACGGCGACCTCCTTTTCGTGTTGTGTTCCCCTGCGGACGAGCGAATGCGCGCCCGCATCTCTCATTTGTCTTTTGCAAGTTTGTCCCTTACAAGAGACGTCTGTATGGTATACAAGACAGATACTAGCATTAGGAATCGACAATGCAAGATGGTGAAACGCTGACCGAATGGCCGACGGTCGATGCGGACGAGGAGCGGCCGGCGAACTCGCGCGAAAAAGGCCTGAACCGGGTTCTGCACATGCTGGAGTTCCTGCACGCCAACCAGCGCGCCATCGGCGTCGGCGAGCTGGCAAAGGGGCTCAATGCGCCGCGCTCGACCACCTACACGCTGGTGCGCGAGCTGGTCGAAGCCGGGCTGCTTGAAATGGCCGGCGACGGCAACCGCGTCTATTTCGGCAAGAAGCTCTATCTTTATGGAATGGCCTATATGCGCGGCAACGACCTGTTGCGGCGCGGCCGCCAGGAGGTGGATACGCTGTCGCGCGAGACCGGCGAGACGTCCGAACTTTGCATGCTGCAGAGCGGCCGCTACACCATCATCCATTCCAGCCCGGGCGCCAGGCCGTTCCGCATCAGCTCCGCCACCGGCCTGCAGATCCCGCTGCCCTGGACAGCGTCGGGACGATTGCTGCTGGCCGGCCTCGATCGCGACCGGATCGAAGCGATGATCACGGACGACGATCTGGTGCTGCCCGACGGGCGAAAGCTTTCGCTCGACGATTTCATCGACGACATCGCGCGGGCCCGCGCGACCGGCTATTGCGTGACGTCCGGTCTGGTCGACGCCTACACCAAATGCCTGGCAGCGCCGGTCTTTTCGGCGCCCGGCAAGGTCGAGGCGACGATGTGCCTTGTGGTGCCGATCGACACCAGCGAGGAGCGGACAGGCGAACTCATCGCGCTGCTGCGCGAACGCGCGGCGAGGTTGTCGATCTCGTGACGCGGACCCAAGGCGTGTTGAGATTCAGATTAGGCCGAGTCGAAAATGGTGGATTCCGAGCGTACTAGTGATCTTTGACATGGCGCGGCCTATCGACAGTAGGTCTAGGCACCCGGCGCATAGGGTCACACAGAGGGTCTTGACCGTGTGGAGGCGAAACGTCGTGGGAGGGCGGGTCACGATTTTGCGACTTGGGAGGCATGCTCGTTCCCATCTACCCTGCTTTTCAAATCTCACCAGATTTTTCTGACTTCCTCACAGTGGGCGATTCACAGCTGAGTGGCATTTGCGCTCTCCCTGATGCGGCAATTGCTTGTCGACCGCTATTGGCCGGCGCATTGGCCTCGGCGGCATAGCCGTTGGGCGTTCCACATCGTGATCGGGTGGCGAGCAGTCGCCCACTGCGACCAAGCACGAACGACTACATGCCAACGAAGCCGTCATTCGGCTGCGAGCAGATCCTCCCACCTTATCTTGAGAAAAGGCTTCGCCGTTTTGGGAAGCTTAGAGCGAACGACCATCCGGGATGAGACTTCAAAGTCCGCATTGATCTTCACGACGAGCAGCTTGCTGAAGTTACCTGCTAACTTCAGGAAAACCTCGTCCTTGGATTTGAACGGGGTGATGGTTTTGATCTCAACATGATCGTTGCCAAGCCTACCATCAGAGCCCTGCGCATAGTTCTTGTTCAGCTTTATTCCATAGGTGATGGCTCCGAAGAGTTCCCCGATGTCTCCGTACACATTGAGATGACGACCTGTCTCAAGGTGGTAGCTTTCCGCCAGCGACAAGAGATCCTGAAAATAAGGGATCAAAGATCTTATCGCGTTAGGATATTTTGCTCGCCACTCCTGGTATTGGAGCTGTTCTTCTATGTCGGACCAGGAAACCCACTCGCCATCGTCATAGAAGGCCCGATTCCAGATATCATAATCCATTTCACACCCCTTGGAACGTCCGAACTCTATCGAAAGCCGATCAGCAAGATGCGGTCAAGTTTGAGCAGTTCGCGCCAGAAGCAGTCTTTGCCCCATTGGATATCAGACAGCTGCGCAGAGTCGACCCAAAGCTGTAGCGCGAAGGTGACTGCACAGTTCCTTAGCCGGCCTCCCTGCTTTCTCTAGCCGCCGTCGCCCCGTATCCACGGGCAGTGGCCTTAGAGGTTTGGCGAGAAAAATGGTGATCGGCCTCAATCACTTTCGCGGTCGCCCCGAACTTACCAATAGCTTGCAATGCGGGCTTGCCATGGACCAAGATCACCTTGGGTTTGATAGCGTTCAGCAGGAACTTGAACGGCGCTATTTCACGGCTGGCAAGGTCTAGACTTTTCATGTCGTCGCTGGCTCTGGCGTAGATATTCGTCTCAAGCACCCGAACGCCTGTCGCGCCTTCTACAAAGCACTCTATGTTCCGACGGGTAGCACTGATTTTCTGCCGCCGGGTTGCTGCCCGCTCCTCAAGATACCGCTTAAACCATGTCGCCTTATCGTAACCGTATCCCGGTCGCCAGAACTCCCAGAAATCCGCAGTCATTGTTGTGGCAGGGTTGAAGCCGATAAGGAATACTTCGCAGGTCAGCGGCGAACCCTCACAAACAAATGGCCTCATCTCGGTGGGGCGGCCGATCAAAGTCACCAACTCTCTCTCGAATTCATCCAACGTCACGGGAACCCCTCGAGGCTTCTCAAATCTTAGCGTCGACAAAGCCAACCTGCTACAGCTATTCGGGTGCAGCTTAGACAGGGTAGCCCTTTTAACAAGGGAACTTGCGTGAGAGGGGTACGGATGCTTCCAATTAGTAGAAAGGCGTGGACCGATTTGGTGAGCGCAGGCAAATCAGCCGTAGAGAAGGGTTGGGCGGCAGATGGCGTGTTCTCGGGCGCTGTGGGACCGGATTTCGCCTCAGATAATGCGTCCAGCATTCTCTGCATTGGCCAAAGCCTTGGCCGTGCCGGACCGGCAGTCCGCATCAACTATGACCAAGGGATTTGCGCCGAGAATGCGCTGAGTTGGATGCTAAAGCGAGAGCGCATGCATGGTGGTTACCGAGCTTTCTGGAAGTTGGCTGACCTATTCGACCGCTCGCGACGTTCATTGGCGTGGACAAATGTCTGCAAAATTGAGCCAAGCTCGGCCCAAACCCCTACGCGCCAACAATGGCGCGATGTTGCCGACGCATGCTGTGCTGCCCTTACAGAAGAGTTAGCTTCCCTGAGGCCTGGAATTGCACTCTTCGTCACCGGCTCCGAGTTCAAGAGCGATGTCTTGGCCGTGTTGTCCGCTCTCGGCTACGATCACTGGGAGAAGCCCCGAACTCCCGAAGGGTTCGAATGCTTCCGTTGGTCGGCTCGGCGTTATGCGATCTTGACGCGGCATCCAACGCGTGCGCCGGCAGACTTCTTTGAGCAGGCCGTAGCCGTTTGTCGTCAGCTGCGGACGGGTTGATGACGGGTTTGTCTGGCTGGCTTAAGTACTATCTTAGCGAGGTGGGCCGTTCCGAGTTTGCGGCATGGGAGGGGCCCCTTTCTGGCGTGATCGTGCTTCGAAATCGCGCCAGATTTTTCCTGACTTCCTCACACCGGCTATTCGCGCGCGAAATGACCGCTGAGCGGCATACCAGCTTGTAGGCATCTCTCACGGCAAGATGGGCTCATTGGCCGTTGTCGGGCTTTCTCGGCAACGACGGGGCGGTCTAAAGTACGTGAACTCCAGAAGCCGCCATTTGCAGGCCGACCTCACCTGAACGTCAACACGTCTCAGGCTATGATATCGGGAATGATGCGGTCTTCCAGCGCCGACAGCCGGTCCTTCAGCATCAGCTTTTTCTTCTTCATGCGCTGGATCTGAAGCGGGTCGCAGCCCGTGGCGATCATCGCGTTGATCGCGGCGTCGAAATCGGCGTGTTCCTGTTTGAGCCGGGAATATTCGAGGCGTATTTCAGCCTGTTCCTGTTCGGACATTATCTACCGTCTTGGCATGCATCGCCCAATCGGGCTGTCTGGGCGGGACCGGTTGGTTGAGACCGGCGAGCAGCCCTTATCACATTTCACATTGTCGTGGAATGCTACCACGTTGCATTCGACATCGAGATCGGTTGGTGGCAAACTGTCATGGTGCCGTCACAGTCGCGAGCCTGCGGTGGACGTGCTGGACGGCTGCAATCGAGGAAACCATGAAAGGGAGAACCAATCATGTCTCTTGCATCCCATCTTGATGAGTTGCAGCGGAAACACGGTGATATCGAGCGCGAACTTACCGACGCCATGAACCATCCTTCGGTAGACGACCTCGAAATCGTGAATCTCAAGCGACGCAAGCTGGCAATCAAGGACGAGATTGAAAAGCTGAAAGGGAAACCGACCGCGCACTGAACCTTCCTTAGGCGACATCACCGCTCCCGCCGCGGTGCAGCCTTCCGGTGGCAACTACTGCCACCGGCTTGGTGTCTTTTAACCAAATCCACTGAGCAGTTGGACGCGCATCCCGCGGCGTGGCCTGGGCCTTTGAATTGCGCGGCCGCTGGCCGCACGCCGCCGATTTGCCGCTTCCAGCGGCCGCTTGCCATTGACAAGCCATCTTTGCTCCGCCACCTCATGCCCGGACCTTGCAGATAAAAGGCGGCCGGCATGACCGGATATTTTTCCTCTCCTTTCCCGCGACGGACATCGATAGGCGTCGATGTCGGCGGCGTTATCGTCGGCGGCGGCGCGCCTGTGGTCGTGCAGTCGATGACCAACACCGACACCGCCGACATCGACCAGACGGTCGCCCAGGTGGCGGCGCTGCACCGCGCCGGCTCGGAGATCGTTCGCATCACCGTCGACCGCGACGAGAGCGCCGCCGCCGTGCCGCGCATCCAGGAACGGCTGCTCAGGCTTGGCATCAACGTGCCGCTGGTCGGCGATTTCCACTATATCGGCCACAAGCTCTTGGCCGATCATCCGGCCTGCGCCGAGGCGCTGGCGAAATACCGCATCAATCCCGGCAATGTCGGCTTCAAGGACAAGAAGGACCGCCAGTTCGCGGCGATCGTCGAAATGGCGATCAAACACGACAAGCCGGTGCGCATCGGCGTCAACTGGGGTTCGCTCGACCAGGAGCTGCTGACCCGGCTGATGGACGAGAACCAGCGCCAAGGCTTTCCCTTGACTGCGCAGGAAGTGACGCGCGAGGCGATCGTACAGTCGGCGATCCTGTCGGCCGAGATGGCGGAAGAGATCGGGCTTGGCCGCGACAAGATCATCCTGTCGGCCAAGGTCAGCGGCGTGCAGGACCTGATCGCCGTCTATACCGAGCTTGCGACGCGCTCCGATCATGCGCTGCATCTCGGCCTCACCGAGGCCGGCATGGGCAGCAAGGGCATCGTCGCCTCGTCCGCCGCCATGGGCATCCTTCTGCAGCAGGGCATCGGCGACACCATCCGCATCTCGCTGACGCCGGAGCCGAATGGCGACCGCACACGCGAGGTCCAGGTGTCGCAGGAACTGCTGCAGACCATGGGCTTTCGTCAGTTCGTGCCGATCGTCGCGGCATGCCCAGGCTGCGGCCGCACGACCTCCACCGTGTTCCAGGAACTCGCCCAGAACATCCAGACCGACATCCGCAAGAACATGCCTGTCTGGCGCGAGAAATATCCGGGCGTCGAGAACCTCAAGGTCGCGGTCATGGGCTGCATCGTCAACGGCCCCGGCGAATCCAAGCATGCCGATATCGGCATCTCGCTGCCCGGCACCGGCGAGACGCCGACGGCGCCGGTGTTCATCGACGGCAAGAAGGCGGCGACGCTGCGCGGGCCGTCGATCGCCGCCGACTTCGAAAAGATGGTGGCCGATTATATCGAGCAGCGCTACGGGCACGGCAAAGCCGCGGCCGAGTAGGCCGATGCCGAACCCGCTTTGGGCCGCACTGATCCTGATCTGCGCGCTGGTTTCCGCCGGTCAGGCGCTCGCCGATCCGCCGCAGTCGCGGTCGGCGGCGAAACGGCTGATCAGTCGCGTCTGCGACCTGATCGAGACCGAGGCCGGCAAGAACGGCCTGCCCAGGGATTTCTTCGCCCGGCTGATCTGGAAGGAAAGCCGCTTCGACCCCAATGCGGTCAGTCCTGTCGGCGCCGAAGGCATCGCGCAATTCATGCCGGGCACCGCCAAGATGCGCGGCCTCGCCAATTCCTTCGACATCGAGCAGGCGCTCCCGGCCTCAGCGAAATATCTCGCCGAGATGAAGGCAAGCTACGGCAATCTCGGCCTTGCCGCCGCCGCCTACAATGCCGGCGAGAACCGGGTGTCGCGCTGGCTGAATTCCGGCGGCTTCCTGCCGATGGAGACCGAAAGCTATGTCTTCGACGTCATGGGCGAGCCGGTCGACAAGTTTTCCGACACATCCTATGCCGGGACGGTACGGCCGCTCGATCCGAAGCTGGGCTTCGCGGTCGCCTGCCGCAGGCTGCCGGTGATCATGTCGCAAACAGTCGCCATGGCTTCGATCAACGTCAAGCCGTGGGGCGTGCAGGTGGCCGGCAATTTCCGCCGCTCGGCCGCGATCGGCCAGTGGCTCAGGGTGCGCGGCCGCTTCCCGGCGCTGCTCGCCAGCCATGACCCGGTGGTGAGCCGCGTGCGCACGCCGATCGGCCGGCGCGGCATCTATGCGGTCAGGATCGGCACCGATTCGCGCGCCGAGGCCAACGGCATCTGCGACAAGCTGCAAAGCGTCGGCGGCGCCTGCGTGGTGATGCGCAACCGGTGATCGGGTGATCTGAACATCGGAGACGTCGGCGCGAAGGAACGCGGCGACCGGAAGTCGTCGCTGTTCGCCCTACGCCGTCTTCGCCGTCACCGTTTCGCTCAGCCAGGTGCCGATCTTGGCGCCGAGGCGGTCTGGCGAGACCGGCTTGGGGAGATAGTCGTCCATGCCGGCCTCGATGCATTTTTCGCGGTCGCCCTTCAGCGCATGCGCGGTGACGCCGATGATCGGCGTGTGGCCGCCGCTCTGCGCCTCGCTGGCGCGGATGGCGCGGGTCGCCTCATAGCCGTTCATCTCCGGCATCGAGACATCCATCAGCACCAGCCTGGGGCGCAGCGAGCGGTACATCTCGACCGCGGTGCGGCCATTGCCGGCGATGCGGTAGCTGAGGCCGAAACCGTTGAGGATCTGGCCGAAGACCAGCTGGTTCACCTCATTGTCCTCGGCGATCAGGATGTCGATGGGGCCGCTCGGCGGCGTGGCCGATTCCGGCGCCGCCGGCACCGGCACGGCCGGCCCGCGGATGACGGTGAAGGCGGGCGGCTGGGCGACCGGCTCGCGCACGAAATGCGCCTTGCCGACTTGCGTGCGCGCCTTCTGGATGGTGGAAATCACCGTGCCGAGCAGCACCGCCGAGCGCGCCGGCTTGGTCAGATGCGCGGCTATGCCGAAATCGATCACCATCCTGCCGAAATCGATCTGGTCGACCGAGGTGAGCAATACGACCGGGATGCCGGAGAGCCGGCTGTCGGCGGAAATGGCTTTCGCGACATCGGCGCCGTTCATGCCGGGCATCTGGTAGTCGAGGATGATGCAGTCGACCGTGGCGCCGAGCTGACTGGCGCGGTCGAGGAAGGCGAGGCCGACAGCGCCGCTCTCGGCTGCGGCGCAATCGAAGTTCCAGCTTCTCAATTGCTCCAGCAGGATCTCGCGGTTGACCGGATTGTCGTCGATGACCAGCACGCGGGCACCGGTGACGTCGACCGGCACGATCTCGTCGCGCGTCTGCTGTTCGTGCACCGGCAGCGGCACGGCGAACCAGAAGGCCGAGCCGCGGCCGATCTCGCTCTCGACGCCGATCTTGCCGCCCATCAGGTCGACGAGGCGAGCCGCAATCGCCAGGCCAAGCCCCGTGCCTTCGTGACGGCGGGTCGAGGAGCCGTCGACCTGCGCGAATTTCTCGAACACGCTCTGCAGCTTTTCGGCCGGGATGCCGATGCCGGTGTCCTCGACGCGGACCTTGAGCTGGACGGCGCCGTCGACGATTTCGCCGCCGACATCGACCAGCACGTGGCCCTTCTCGGTGAACTTGACCGCATTGCCCAGCAAATTGGTGACGATCTGGCGGAAGCGGCCGGCGTCGCCGACGACGAAGGAAGGCAGGCGCGGATCGACGCGCACGATGAGCTCGAGGTTCTTTTCGGCGACGCGCGCGGACACCAGCGTCGCCACATCCTCGACGGCTTCCGCGAGGCGGAAGGGGGCAGGGTCGAGCGTCAACTGGCCCGCATTGATCTTCGAGAAATCGAGGATGTCGTTGATGATGGTTAGCAGCGCGTTGCCGGATTTGACGATGACGTCGGTGAAGGTTTTCTGGCGCGGCGTCAGCTCGGTCTTTGCGAGCAGCTCGGCCATGCCGAGCACGCCGTTCATCGGCGTGCGGATCTCATGGCTCATATTGGCGAGGAATTCCGACTTGGCGCGGTCGGCGGCCTCGGCCTTGAACAAAGATGCGGCGGTTTCGGCGAAGGCGCGACGGATCGCCTTTTCCATCGGACGGAAGATCCAGAGCGCGGCAATCACCAGCACGGCAAACAACAGGCAGCTCGCCCACAAAAGCAGCCGGTCGCTCGACATGTCGGCGAGGCGGCGCTCTTCGTCGAGCGCAGTGCGCACCTTCAAGAGCATCGGCTGGGCGAAGAGGTCGTTCTGGTTGCGGATCTCGCGATAATTCCATTCGTCGACCTTCTGGGCCGCGGCCATCAGGCTGAAGTTGCGCACCATGTCGCGCGCCGACCAGAACAGGTCGTCATTCACCGAAGCGGTATCCAACTCATTGATGGTGTTGTGCGACAGGCGCGGCCTGATCGCGGCAAGCTGCGCGGTGATGACATCGATCTCGCCGGTCAGGCGTTCGGAGTGGCCGCGCGCAGCGGTGGTCAACGCCTCGCGGGTCTCGCTGCGCCATGCGGTGCCGGTCGTCTCGGCGAAGTTGGTGGCGTTGCGCAGGTCGCGGGCGAGGGCGACGAAATTGCCGCTCAGCTCATCGACCTCGTGGCGGAAGGAGTTCACGCGGTTCAAAGCGAACATCACCGCGGCCGAGGCCAGCGCGAAGATCAGCAATCCCGAAATGTAGCGGATCCGGATCGACCGGAGGAAAGAAGAGTATTCCGGCATGCGCAACCCCAACACATACGCACAATTTTAATGGTCGGGATTACGCTTGATTTACATTAAGATTCCGTTCGTGGGAGGGGTAGGAACGGTCAAAGACGAGCCGCCCGGCAAGCAGCTTGCCTCGGTCAATCAGGCATCGTCCTTCGCGCGGTAGGCGTCTGGAAGAATGAAGACCTCGTCAGCCCGGCCATAGCCGCCGTCGGCGACTTCCTCGATCAGCACCATGGTATGGGCACGCGCGCTCTCGCCGAAATAGTCGACGAACATCTGCGTGGTCCGGTGGACGAGGTCTTCCTTCTGCGCCCTGGTGAGGGCGGCCTCGGGCGTCTTGAAGTTGGCAAAGGGCATTTTCTTCCTTTCGGGTTGGATTGCTTCATGCACTGGATGGCTTCAGATCGCGCCGCCATTGGCGCGGATGACCTGGCCGTTGACCCACAGGCTGTCGGGACCGGCAAGGAAGGCGACGAGCCCGGCGATGTCGTCGGGTTGGCCGAGACGGCCGAGCGGGATGAGTTTTGTGATCGCCTCGATCTGCTGCGCGTTCTTGCCGTCGGTGAAGAGCTCGGTTTCGACCGGGCCTGGCGCGACGGCGTTGACCGTGATGCGGCGCGGGCCGAGCTCCTTGGCCAGGATATGCGTCATAGCTTCGACGGCGGCCTTGGTCGCGGCATAGACGCCGTAAGCCGGCTGGTAGAAGCCCACGACACTTGAAGAAAAGTTGATGATCCGGCCGCCATCCTTCAGCCGCTTTGCAGCTTCGCGCATGCCTCGGAACGGGCCGCCGAGATTGATGGCGAGTTGGCGTTCGAAGGTCGCGTCGTCGGTGTCCGCGATCGGCGACAGCTTCATCATGCCGGCGTTGTTGACGAGGACATCGACCCCGCCAAAGGCCTTTTCGGTGGCGTCGAACAAAGCGGCCATGCCGGCCGCCTCGCCGATGTCGGCCTGGACCGCAAGCGCTTTGCCGCCGGCAGCCTCGATGGCCGAGACGACTTCGTCAGCGGCGTCCTTGCCGCGCGCGTAATTGACGATGACGGCGATGCCGTCCTGGGCGAGCCTTTTCGCGATCGCCGCGCCGATACCTCTCGAGGCGCCGGTCACGATTGCCGTTCTGGTCTTTTGCATGATCGATCTCCGTCCGTTGTTGTGAAACGGATATAGATGGCTCCTCGTTCCGGATAATCACCCTGCTATTGACAGCAGTATTCGGAAAAAGCGAACAATTGGGCATGGATCGATTGGACAGGATGCGGCTGTTCGTTCGCGTGGTGGAACGGCGCAATTTCACCGCTGCGGCGGCCGATCTCGGCATGCCGCGCTCGACTGCAACCGAGGCGATCAAGCAGTTGGAAGAGCATCTGGGGACGCGGCTGCTGGAGCGGACCACGCGCCATGTCGCCACGACGCTCGACGGGCAGGCTTATTACGAGCGCTGCCTTTTCATCCTCGGCGAGGTGGAGGATGCCGAGGCTGGGTTCCGCAGCGCCGCGCCGCGCGGCCTGTTGCGCATCGACGCGCATCCGCTGCTGACGCAGCGGTTCCTGTTGCCGGGATTGCCCGCCTTCCTCGAACGCTACCCGGAGATCGATCTGCAAATCGGCCAGGGCGACCGACTGGTCGACCTGGTGCGCGAAGGCGTCGATTGCGTCATCCGCGCCGGCGAACCGCAAGACAGCGGCATGATCATGCGGCGGCTGGCGGCGATCAGCGAAATCACCTGCGCCAGCCCGGGGTACCTCGATCGCTATGGCGTGCCGGCATCGCCCGACGCGCTGGAGGGTCATCAGGCCGTCGGTTTCGTCTCCTCGCGCACCGGCGAAATCCTGCCGCTGGAATTCACGGTCGGCGCTGCGGTGCGTCAGGTCACGCTGCCCGGCCGTGTCAGGGTCAACAATTCCGACACCGCGGTTGCGCTGGCGCGGCTCGGCTTCGGATTGCTGCAGGCGCCGCGCTACCGGCTGGAAAAGGATCTGGCGGACGGCTCGCTGGTCGAAGTTCTGGGGGATTTTCCGCCGACGCCGACGCCCTTGTTTGCGCTTTATCCACAGAACCGGCAGCTCGCGCCGCGGCTGCGCGCCTTCCTGGAATGGGCGTCACGGATTTTCGCCGAGGCGAGGCTGTGAGGGTCGGTGAGGCGTAACCGTTAAGGGGCTAACCTCCAGGCCACCGCAGCCATTCGAGCGCGTGACCGTTGACAAGCATGCGCCCGCTCGTGTTCTATTTCGCAAGCGCACATTTTCCCGCGTAACACATCGCGTCCGGCAAGGCCGGGCAAGGGCAGCATGGCCCCGCCGCGTCTCATGGAGCATGAGGTGCGTGTGGGGCCTTTGTTTTTTTGAGGTCCGGGTGAAGACGTTCAAGGTCGGAATCCTCTATTCGACCACCGGCCCCTACGGGGCGATCGGCCGCGACTGCCGCGCCGGCGCCGAGTTCGCCATCGAGGAACTGTCGAAAACCGGCAGCCCTGTGCGTATCGAGCCGGTCTTCGGCGATCCCGCCGGACAGCCGGAGCGCTACCTCGACCTGATCCGAACCATGCTGCGCGACGACCAATGCCGCAATGTCATCGGCACCATCACCTCGCTGTCGCGCAAGGACGTCATCCCGCTGGTGGAAAAATATGATGGGCTGCTCTGGTACATCTGCCCCTATGAAGGGTTCGAGGCCAACGAGAACGTCATCTACACCGGCGCCTGTCCCAACCAGCATCTGATACCGCTGTTCGACTATATGCTGCCGCGCCACGGCAAGCGCGTCTATCTCGCCGGCGCCAACTATGTCTGGGGCTGGGAGATGAACCGGCTGGCGCGAGAGCTTCTCACGCGCGCCGGCGGCGAGGTGCTGGGCGAGCGCTATCTGCCGATCGAGGAGACCGATGTCGGCCTGCTGATCGCCGATCTGCAGCGCCACCGGCCCGACTTTATCTTGAACAACATGATCGGGCCGTCCAGCTATGCCTTCCTCGCCGCCGTCAAGCGCCTGGCCGAGCGCGATCCCGCCTTCGCGCCTGAGCGCTGCCCTGTGCTGAGCTGCGATCTGACCGAATGCGAGCTCGGCGAGATCGAGCCGGGCGTGGCTGTCGGCCAGCTTTCGACGGCGTCTTATTTCGAAAGCCTGGGGTCGCCCGAGAACAAGGCTTTCAAGCAACGCGTCGCCGCCCGTTTCGGCGCTGGGCTTCGCATCTCCAGCTTCTTCGCCGGCGCCTATGCCGCCGTGATGCTTTGCGCCGAGGCGGTCGCTGAGGCGAACCGCGACGACCCGGCCAGCGTGCGCGGCTTCCTGCACGCCCGGCCGCGGCAGACCGTGCTCGGATCACTGACGATCGACCCGCGCACCAATCATGCCGCTTTGCCTTTCCATCTCGGCCGCATCAATGCGCGGTCCGGCTTCGACGTCATCGCTTCGCGCGGCGCGATCGTCGCCGATCCCTATCTTGTCGGCACGCTGGCCAGCCAGCACGCGCCGCATCTGAGGGTCGTGCAATGACGCGGACGCCGAATTTCGTTTCCTGGCGCGCCGCGATCCTGCATCGCGCCGACGACAACATCGACCGCCTGAAGCGTCAGCTCGAACGTCTGGGCGTCACCGTCCTGGTGCAGTGGAAGCCGCTCGATCTCGCCGAAACGCCGGCCGACATCGTCTTGGTCGATGCCGACCAGGGTTTTGACGATCTCTTGCCGTGGCACGGCGACGAGGCGCCCATCCCGGTGGTCGCGCTGCTCGGTTCAGAAGCGCCTGGCCGCATCGCCTGGGCGCTCGAAAAGGGCGCCGGCGCGCTCATCGCAAAGCCGGTCGTCGCTTCCTCGGTCTATCCCGCGCTGGTGCTCGCCACCCACGCCCATAGCGAACGCACCGCCATAAGGGCGCGCATGGCCGGCTTGGAGGAGCGCCTGAGGCTGAGGCCGGTCGTCTATGATGCGATGCGCTCGATCATGGCCGCGCAGGGCAGCGACGAGGCCGATGCCTACCGCACGCTCTGCCGCCTCGCCATGCAGCGCCGTCTCACCGTCGAGCATGTCGCCGTAGCCATCGTCGCCGGGCACGAGCCCGTGCCGCGGGCGATGTAGGCGCCGAATGCGGGTTTTGCGCGAACTGACAAGACGGCCTTCAGCCCTGTTCGGGCTGATCGTGGTCGCGATCGTTCTGCTGGCGGCGATCTTCGCGCCGTGGATCGCGCATTTCTCGCCGGACGACCAGCTCGCCGACGGCTTGTCGCTCGAAGGCGCGCCGCTGCCGCCCGGCGGCGGCCATTTCTTCGGCACCGACACGCTTGGACGCGACCTCTTCGCTCGTGTGCTGTTCGGCGCCCGCACCTCGCTGATCATCGGCCTCGTCGCCAATGGTGTCGCCGTCGCGATCGGGCTGCTGGTCGGGCTGCTCGCCGGCTATCTGCGCGGCACCGCCGGCAATCTCTTGATGCGCTTCACCGACCTGATGATGGCCTTTCCGGCGCTGCTGCTGGCGATTGCGCTGGCGGCGCTCTTGAAGCCCAGCCTGTGGATCGTCGCCATGGTGATCGCCCTGGTCAACTGGGTGCAGGTCGCCCGCATCGTCTATACCGAGACGCGCGGCCTGGTGGAGCGCGACTTCATCGTCGCCGAGCGTTCGCTCGGCGCCGGCAACAGCCGCATCATCCTGTTCCACATCCTGCCGCATCTGATGCCGACGGCGATCGTCTGGGGCACGCTCGGCATCGCCACCACGGTGCTGCTCGAGGCGACGCTGTCCTTCCTCGGCATCGGCGTGCAGCCGCCGCAGCCCTCCTGGGGCAACATCATCTTCGAGAGCCAGAGCTATTTCCAGGACGCGCCCTGGCTGGTCTTCATCCCCGGCGCGATCATCCTGGCCACGGCCTTGTCCTTCAACCTGATCGGCGACGCGCTGCGCGATATCCTCGATCCGACCCAGCGCGGGAGGCTCTGACGATGGGGTCCTTCCTCGCCCGCCGTCTCGTCCAGGCCGTGCTGATCCTGCTCGGCGTCGCCGCCATCACCTTCCTGCTGCTCTATTGCCTGCCGGCGGATCCGGCCGTGCTGATCGCCGGGCGCTCGGCGACGCCGCAGATGGTGACCGCCATCCGGCATGAGCTCGGCCTCGACCAGCCCTTGGTCATGCAGTTCCTGCACTATGTCGGCAATTTGCTGCATGGCGACCTCGGCCGCTCCTATACGCAAAAGACCGAGGTGCTGCCGCTGATCCTGGCGCGCCTGCCGGCGACGCTTGTGCTGATGGCCGCCGGCATCGTCGTCGAGGTCGCGCTGGGCTTGACCTTCGGCATCATCGCGGCGGTCTGGCGCGGCGGCTTCGTCGACCGTTCAGTCATGATGCTGTCCTTCGTCGGCGTCTCGTCGCCGCAATTCGTCGTTGCGCTGCTGCTTCTCTATGTCTTTGCCGCCACGCTCGGCTGGTTCCCGATGTCCGGCTTCGGCACGGCGCGGCATGTCGTGCTGCCGGCGCTGACGCTCGGCGTGCTCGGCGCCGGCTGGTACGCGCGCATGGTGCGCTCCGCGATGATCGAAGTGCTGCGCCAGGATTATGTGCGCACGGCCCACGCCAAGGGCCTCAGCGGCCGCCGCGTCGTGCTTCGCCACGCGCTGCCCAACGCGCTTTTGCCTATTATCGCCATGGTCGGCATCGACATCGGCCAGTTCATGAGCGGCGTCGTCGTGGTCGAGGCCGTCTATGGCTGGCCCGGCATCGGCCAGCTTGCCTGGCAGGCCATCCAGCAGGTCGACGTTCCTATCATCATGGGCGTCACGCTGGTCTCGGCGCTGGCCATCGTGCTCGGCAACCTCTTGGCCGACTTCGTCGCGCCGTTCGTCGATCCCCGCATCCGCAGCCAATAACCAACAAAACCAACAGAGGAGTGAACTTCATGAATACATTCATCAAACAGATCGGCCTCGCGGCCCTGCTCGCCACCTCGGCCCTGGTGCCGGCCAAGCTTGCCTTCGCCGACACGCCGACCAATGGCGGCGACATCATCGTCACCTACAAGGACGACATCGCAACGCTCGACCCGGCCATCGGCTATGACTGGCAGAACTGGTCAATGATCAATTCGCTGTTCTCGCGCCTGGTCGACTATAAGCCCGGCACGACGGAACTCGGGCCGTCGCTCGCCGACAGCTACGACGTCTCCGACGACGGCAAGGTCTACACCTTCAAGCTGCATCCCGGCGTCAAGTTCAGCAACGGCCGCGCGGTGACAGCGGCTGACGTCAAATGGTCAATCGAGCGCGCCGTCAACCCGAAGACGCAAGGTCCGGGCGCCGGCTTCTTCCACTCGATCGTCGGCGCCGACAAGATGACCGCCGGCACCGCCGAGACAATGGACGGCATCACAGTGGTCGACGACCACACGGTGAAGTTCACACTGGCGCAGCCCGACGCCACCTTCCTCAACGTGCTGGCGCTGAATTTTGCCTCCGTCGTGCCGAAGGAAGCGGTGGAAGCCGCGGGCGGCGACTTTGGCAAGCATCCGGTCGGCTCCGGCGCCTTCACACTGAAGGAATGGACCATCGGCCAACGCCTCGTCTTCGTGAAGAACCCCGACTACTTCATCAAGGACCGGCCGCATGTCGATAGTTTCACGATCGAGGTCGGCCAGGAGCCGCTGGTGGCGCTTTTGCGCCTGCAGAAGGGCGAGGTTGACATCGCCGGCGACGGCATTCCGCCGGCGAAATTCCTGGAGATGAAGAAGTCGCCCGAGTTCGAGGGCATGATCGTCGACCGCCAGCAGCTGGAGACCAGCTACGTCACCTTGAACACGCAGGTAAAACCCTTCGACAACGTCAAGGTGCGGCAGGCCGTCAACATGGCCATCAACAAGGACCGCATCGTGCGCATCATCAATGGCCGCGCCACGCCGGCCAGCCAGGTGCTGCCGCCGCTGATGCCGGGCTACGACCAGAACTACAAGGGCTATGCCTACGATCCCGAAAAGGCCAAGGCGCTGCTCGCCGAAGCCGGGTTCAAGGACGGCTTCTCGACGCAGATCTATACCTCGAACACCGACCCGCAGCCGCGCATCACCCAGGCGATCCAGCAGGATCTGGCGGCGATCGGCGTCAAGGCCGAGATCAAGGCGGTGGCCAATCCCAATGTGATCGCCGCCGGCGGCACGCAGGGGCAGGCGCCGATGGTCTGGTCGGGCGGGCTCGGCTGGATCGCCGACTTCCCGGATCCGTCCGACTTCTACGGGCCGATCCTCGGCTGCGGCAGCGCTGTCGCCGGCGGCTGGAACTGGTCGTGGTACTGCAACAAGGACATCGACGCCCGCGGCGTGGCCGCCGACGCCATGCCGGTGCCGGCAAAGGCCGAGGAGCGCAACAAGGTCTGGGCACAGATATTCACCGACATCCAGACCAATGATGCGCCCTGGATCCCTGTCTTCAACGAGCGCCGCGTGGTGGCCAAGTCCAAGCGCATGGGCGGGCCGGACGAGATCTACATCGATCCCACCCGGGTCATCGATTACGAAGCGGTCTATGTGAACAAATAAGCCGCTCCTCATTTTCCGGCGGCGGGCGTTTGGCCGCCGCCGGAACCTCTCAAAGAAACGCCGCCGGTGTCCAGCGACGCCAACGGGAGGCGGCTTGCCAAAGACAAACGAGAAGCAACCATGTGCGTGAAGTGCGATTACACCATCCATCGCGCCAGCCATCATTTCGGCTGGAACCGCGATTTCGAGCCGGTGCTGACGGCCAAGCCCGGTTCGACCGTCCATTTCGAATGTCTCGATTCCTCCGGCGGCCAGTTCGACGCGAATTCCACGGTGGCGGACGTCCCGACCCTGGATTTCGGCAAGGTCAATCCGGTGACCGGACCGGTCTATGTCGAGGGCGCCGAGCCCGGCGACGCGCTGAAGATCACGCTGCGCCATTTCGAGCCCTCGGGTCTCGGCTGGACCGCCAACATTCCGGGCTTCGGCCTGCTTGCCGACCAGTTCAAGGAGCCGGCGCTGCACATCTGGAAATATGACGCCGCCTCGATGGCGCCGGCGCTTTACGGCCCGGGCGGGCGCGTGCCGCTGAAACCTTTCGCCGGCACGATCGGCGTGGCGCCGGCCGAACCAGGCCTGCATTCGGTGGTGCCGCCGCGCCGCGTCGGCGGCAATCTCGACATACGCGACCTGTCGGCCGGCACCACGCTTTACCTGCCGGTCGAGGTCGAGGGCGCGCTGTTTTCGATCGGCGACACCCATGCCGCCCAGGGCGACGGCGAGGTCTGCGGCACGGCGATCGAAAGCCGCATGGATGTCGAGGCGACGATCGAGCTGGTCAAGGACGCGCGGCTGGAAAGCCCGCGCTTCACCACGCCGGGGCCGGTGACGCGTCATCTCGACGAGGCCGGTTACGAGGTCACCACCGGCGTCGGGCCCGACCTGATGACCGCGGCGCGCGAAAGCGTGAAGCGCATGGTCGACCTGCTTGCCGCCGACCACGGCTTGAAGCCGGTCGACGCCTATATGCTGTGCTCCGTCTGCGGCGATCTGCGCATCAGCGAGATCGTCGACATGCCGAACTGGGTCGTCTCGTTCTATTTCCCAAGGATCGTCTTCAATTGATGGCGGATGGTTCCGGACGAGGAAAAGATGCTGTCCTGACCGTCGATAATCTGTCGGTGGACGCGCTGACGCCCGGGGGCGCCAGGCGCGTCATCGACGGCATCAGCTTCGCGCTGGCGCCGGGCGAGACGCTTTGCCTTGCCGGCGAGTCCGGCTCGGGCAAGTCGGTGACGGCGTTGTCGATCATGCGCTTGTTGCCGCGCGCCTCGCTACGCATCGCCGGCGGCGACATCAGGCTCGAGCGCCAGTCGCTGCCGCGCCTGTCCGAGCGCGCCATGCGCGACGTGCGCGGCGGCGAGATCGCCATGATCTTCCAGGAGCCGATGACCTCGCTCAATCCTGTACATTCGATCGGCGCGCAATTGACCGAGGCGATCCGCATCCACCAGGGCGCGGAGGGTTCAAGCGTCGAACAGCGCGCCCGCGATATGCTCGATGTCGTGCATATCAGCGACTCGGCGCGGCGCATGAAGCAGTACCCGCATGAGCTCTCCGGCGGCATGCGCCAGCGTGTCATGATCGCCATGGCGCTGTCCTGCCGGCCGAAAGTGCTCTTGGCCGACGAGCCGACGACGGCGCTCGACGTCACCGTGCAGGCGCAGATCCTGAAATTGATGCGCGAGCTGAAGCGGGAATTCGGCACCGCCATCATCCTGATCACGCACGATATGGGCGTCGTAGCCGAGATGGCCGACCGAGTGGCCGTCATGCGCGACGGACGCATCGTCGAGGCGGGCCCTGTGCTCGAAATTTTCGAGCGGCCGCAGGCCGACTACACGCGCGAACTGCTCGCCGCCGTGCCGCGCCTCGGCGCCTTCGCCGGGACCGACGCGCCGCCTCGGGTTACAGCCACCGCCAGGCCGCCGGCGCCGAACGGCGCGGCGCCCGTGCTTTCGGTCAAGAACCTTGTCGTCGACTACGGCGCTTCTTCGAACCTCTTCCGCCGCCTCGCCGCGGAGGCCCCTGCTGTGCAGGACGTATCCTTCGACATCATGCCGGGCCGCACGCTCGGTCTCGTCGGCGAAAGCGGCTCCGGCAAGTCGACCACCGGCAAGGCCGTGCTCGGCCTTGTCCCCTTCGCAGGCTCGGTGACCATCGCCGGCACGTCTATCCAGGGCCTCTCCGCCGGCGCGATGCGGCCAGTGCGCCGAGCCGCGCAGATGATCTTCCAGGACCCTTACGCCTCGCTCGACCCGCGCATGACGGTGGGCGCGGCGATCGCCGAACCGCTTGTCATTCACGGCATCGGCAGCAAGAGCGACCGGCGCGAGCGCGTGGCCTCGCTGCTGGCCCGCGTCGGGCTCGCCGCCGATCACGCCTCGCGCTATCCGCATGAGTTCTCCGGCGGCCAGCGGCAGCGCATCTGCATTGCACGGGCGCTGGCGCTCGAACCGAAGCTGATCGTCGCCGACGAGAGCGTCGCCGCGCTCGACGTGTCGGTCAGGGCGCGCGTGCTCGACCTGATGCTGGAGCTGCAGGAGACGCTGGGCTTGGCCTACCTCTTCATCTCGCACGACATGGCGGTGGTCGAGCGCATGAGCCATGACGTCGCCGTCATGCGCGGCGGCCGTATCGTCGAAGCCGGGCCGCGCCGCGCGGTGCTGTCCTCGCCGCGCGAGGACTATACGCGCGAGCTGATCGCCGCCGTGCCGATACCCGACCCACGCGTCGCCAACCCAAAGTAGCGTTACCGCGATTAGGTGATCTTATGTGTCAGCTGCTGCGCGTCGCCACGAAGGTCGCGGCTTCCTTGAGCAAGGCGGCCTCTTCGCCATAAGGCTCGAGCAAGGCGTGCGCCTGGTCGATGAGGCCGTGCAGTTGCTCGCGCGCCCAATCCGGGCCATGCAGCGATGCCAGCGTCGCCTTGCCGGCGGCTGCGTCCTTGTTCGTCGCCTTGCCCATCTGCTTGGCGTCGGCGGTGAGGTCGAGCAGGTCGTCGGCGAGCTGGAAGGCGAGGCCGATCGCCGAGCCGAATTCGGCCAGCCTCTCGCGATCAGGGTGAGGCGCGCCGGCGACGATCGCGCCGGCCTCGCAGGCGAAGCGAATCAGCGCGCCGGTCTTCATCGCCTGCAGGCGGATGATGCCGGCCTCGTCCGGGCGCTGGCGCTCCGCCTCGATGTCGAGCACCTGGCCGCCGACCATGCCGCCGGCGCCGGCGGCGCGGGCCAGCGCCAGGACGAGCGCCGCGCGGCGCTCGGCCGGCAGCGCGGTCGCCTCGTCGGCGACGATGTCGAAGGCGAGCGTCAGCAGCGCGTCGCCGGCAAGGATCGCGGTCGCCTCGTCGAAGGCCTTGTGCACCGTCGGCTGGCCGCGGCGCAGATCGTCATCGTCCATCGAAGGCAGGTCGTCATGGATCAGCGAATAGCAGTGCACGCATTCCAGCGCCGCGGCGACGCGCAGCGCCGCCTCGCCATCGGCTGAAAAAAGCGCCGCGCTTTCCATCACCAAAAAAGGCCGCAGCCGCTTGCCGCCGTTGAGCACGCCATGACGCATCGCCGCCATCAGCCGCTCGGGCCGCGCGATCTCGCCGGCGAGCGGGCGCGCGTCGAGGATTTGCCGCAGCTGCGTTTCCGCCGCGGCGGCGCGCATGAAAAGCGCGGATTCGAAGGCAATCGGCTCGTCTTTCACCATGGCCGCGAGCGGTAGCCGACACTCAGACATTGCGCAAGCAGCCTCGCGCCTTTATGCCGATGGGGCGAGGCACGGGTGGGGCGGCTTGACGGAACCGATCGTCGAATATGAAAGCGAAGGGCTGAACATGGCGCGGCCACGGCGCCTGAACCGCGCCGGTTTCAAGCGCATCGCCCGGCGCTGCCTGGTCGTGGCGCTGGTGCTGGCCGCCATACCGGTGGTGCTCACCTTCCTCTATCTGCCGTCCTTCGTGCATCCGATCTCGACCTTGATGATCAAGGACCTCGTGACCTTTTCCGGCTACGACCGGCGTTGGGTGTCGATCGACGATGTCGCGCCCGTACTGGCGCATTCTGTGATCATGTCGGAAGACGGGCAGTTCTGCTTCCATCGCGGTGTCGATCTCGGCGAGTTGCGCGGCGTGGTCGACGACGCGCTGGCCGGCGAGGCGACGCGCGGCGCCTCGACCATCACCATGCAGACGGTGAAGAACCTGTTCCTGTGGTCGCGGCCGCTGGGCAGCGTGCGCAAGGTGGTCGAGCTGCCGCTGGCCGTCTATTTCGACGCGGTGATGTCGAAGCGGCGCATTATGGAGATCTATCTCAACATCGCCGAATGGGGGCCGGGCATCTATGGCATCGAGGCCGCCGCCCAGCATCATTTCGGCGTCTCGGCCAAGCAATTGTCGCGACGGCAGGCGGCACTGCTTGCCGTCACCTTGCCCAATCCGATCGCGCGCAATCCGGCCAAGCCGGGACCGGGATTGAGGCGCCTGGCCAGCCTGATCGAGCGGCGCGCCAGTCGTTCGGGCGCCTATGTCGGCTGCCTCGATTAGGGCGGACCGGCGCCCGGCTCAAAAAAATTCGTGGGCAACGCTGGCCAAAACGGCGCAAGGCGTGTATAGGCACCCGACTTTCTCAGATTATGGCCTCGATGCGGCCCTTTCGCGAGGGTTGCCGGGGCATTTTGACCATGTAGTGGAGCATATCCATGGCCGTTCCAAAAAGAAAAACCTCTCCGTCCAAGCGCGGCATGCGCCGCTCGGCCGACGCTCTCAAGGCCCCGACCTATGTCGAGGACAAGAATTCCGGCGAAATGCGCCGTCCGCACCACATCGACCTGAAGACCGGCATGTATCGCGGCCGCCAGGTTCTGGAGCCGAAGGAAAGCTAAGCAGCTTCCACGGTTTATGACGTTTCAAAAGACCGGCCTTCTGGCCGGTCTTTTTGTTTTCGACGGCCGGCCGGCATGGCTTTGACATCGTTATTACATTAGGTCTCAGAGCGTGTTCGGCGCGGCTCCCGAAAAATCTTGACGGCGTCCCGCCGGCGGATTTTAGAAAAGGTGCCCATTGGAGTTGCCCAGATGTTCGGTGCCATCCCGCTGCTGATCGTGCCTTTCGTCCTCTACAATCTTGGACTGCTCGGCTTGTTCGGCGGCGGCGACGACCCGTGGATGATCGAGATGTTCTCGTTCCGCATGATGTCGGGCGGTGTGTTCTCGATGACGCTCGGCGACCTGATGATATTGATCGGGCTGATCTTCCTGTTCGTCGAAATCTCGAAATCGGTGCGCACGACCAATGCATCGATCCTGGACCATCTGTTGTCGACGCTGGTCTTCATCGCCTTCCTGGTCGAGTTCCTGCTGGTGAAGGGCGCGGCGCACTCCGTGTTCTTCACGCTGATGATCATCGCGCTGTTCGACGTGCTGGCCGGGTTTTCGGTATCGATGCGGTCGGCCAGCCGGGATATCAATCTAAACTGAGGGATGTGCCGATATTCAGGTGAGGCCGGCCTGCGAACGACGGCTTCCTGCGCTTCCGGTGCTCACGTACTTAAAGTACGCTCCGCTCCGGTTCTCGGAAGCCATCGTTCTCGACTCGCCCTGACCTGAATCTCGGCACATCCCCACAGCGCTACGCCTACAAGCGGTGTTCATGCCGTGGCGGACTCGGCCTTGCGCGCGACGACGGCCTGGTAGGCGGCCTGCAATTGCTGGCGCACACCCGGCGTTCCGGGCGGCGTCTTCGACGGCGCGCCGAGATGCTCGTGGCGCAGTTCGTCCATGAATTGCTCCCACAACTCAGGACCGCCTCTTTCCATGAGCTCGGCGCGGATCGACAATTCTTCCGAGACCGGCAGCCAGACGCGCCCCCAGGCGCCGAGATGCGCCATGATCGGCACCAGGGTGATTGCCATCTCGGTCAGGCTGTAGATCGCCTTCTGCTTGTGGCTGGGGTCGTCGGCCTTGGTCAGCATGCCGAGCTCCATCAGCCGCTTCAGCCGGTCGGTCAGGATGTTGGAGGCGATGCCTTCGATCGAACCGTTGAGCAATTCGCGGAAATGGCGCCGGCCGCCGAAGATCATGTCGCGCAGGAGGATCAGGCTCCAGCGGTCGCCGAACACCTCGAGCGACAGGTTGATCGGGCAGCCGGAGCGATGCTCGGTCTTCATGACAGTCTCCAGAAAAACCAGTTGCATTATGATATCAGTCTGATTATCCTGCAACTGATTGCAAAATGCAATCGGATTGGAGGAGCCGATGACGATGTCTGAAGCACGCCCAAAAATTGTTTCGCAGACATTCGGCGATCCGGCCGATTCGCCGATCCTTTTGGTCATGGGCGCCATGGCCTCGATGCTGTGGTGGCCGGAAGCGTTCTGCCGGGAGCTTGCCGGGCGCGGCCGCTTCGTCATCCGCTACGACAATCGCGATACAGGGCTCTCGACGAAATACACGCCCGGCGCGCCGCCCTACACATTCGAGGACATGGTGGATGACGCCATCCGCGTCCTCGACGACCACGGCGTCGGCAAGGCGAATGTCGTCGGCATGTCGATGGGCGGCATGATCGCGCAGAACCTGGCGCTCAAATATCCGGAGCGCGTCGGCGCGCTCAGCGTGATCTTCAGTTCGCCGCTCGGCGTCGATACCTCCGGCCTGCCCGGCATGACCGAGGCCTATGGCAAGCATGCGGCGGAAGGCGGCGACGTCGACTGGGCCGATCGGACCCAGGTGCTTGCCTATATGGCCAAGGACGCGCGCGCTTTAGCGAGCAGCTTGCATCCGTTCGACGCGGAACGGGCGCGCGACCTGATCGAGGCGGATTACGAGCGCTCCGGCGGCCTTGCCAGTGCGACCAACCATTTCGCGCTCAAGGGCGGCGGTCCGAAGCGGAGCATCAGGGATCTGGCGATACCACTGCTCGTCATCCATGGCACGTCCGACCCGATCTTTCCGGTCGAACATGGCGCGGCGCTGGCGAAGGCGGTTGCGGGCGCAAGGCTGGTCGAGATCGAAGGCGGCGGCCACGAGCTTCATCCCGACGACTGGCCGACGATCATCGACGCCATCGCGACTCACGGCTGACCCGTTCGGAGCTTGACGCGGCCGCCATGCGACAGGTGAAATCTTCAAAAGCGATTGAAAGGCGACAAAGAGGCCAAACATGTCCCTGACTTTGCATTTCCATCCGCTGGCTTCGTTCTGCTGGAAGCCGCTTATTGCGTTCTACGAGAACGACACGCCATTCAAGCCGGTCATCGTCGATCTCGGCGACGAGGCTTCGCGCGCGGCATTCCTGAAAGTGTCGCCGACGGGCAAGATGCCGGCGCTGCGCGACGATGCGCGCGGCCGCACGGTGCTGGAATCGACCATCGTCGTCGAGTATCTGGCCACGCATTATCCCGGACCGGTCGCGCTGGTGCCGGCCGATATCGATCTCGCGCTCCAGGTACGCCAGGCGGATCGCTTCTACGATTTCTATGTGCAGCATCCGATGCAGAAGATCGTCGGCGACCGGCTACGGCCACAGGACAAAGTAGACCCGTTCGGCGTCGAGGAAGCCCGCGCCCAGCTGCGCAATTCCTACGCCATCATCGAAGAGCAGATGGCGGGAAGGACTTGGGCGGTCGGCGAGACCTTCACCATGGCCGACTGCTCGGCGTCCCCCGCTCTGTTCTACGCCAACAAGGTCGAGCCGTTCGGCGACAGGTTTCCGGCAGTCAAACGCTACCACGACCGGCTGCTGGCGCGCCCCTCCTTCGCCCGCGTGATCGAAGAAGCGCAGCCCTATTTCAAGTTCTTCCCTTACAATGACGGCTAGCTCATTCCCCCGGCGACGTTTCCCAGAACTGGTCGAGCCAGATGTTGAGCCGCAGGAAGCCGGCAGTGCTGACGGTGTAGACGCGCCTGGTGCCTTCGGCCTTGGCGTTGACCAGGCCGGCGTCGAGCAGGACCTTCAGATGCTGGGAAACCGCCGGGCGTGAAACCGGCAATCCGGCCGCCAATTCGTTGACCGTTTTGGGGCCGCGCCGTAGCTCTTCGAGAAGATGACGCCGGTTTGGATCGGCGATCGCCATGAAGGCATCGGAGAAAATCATACCTTATTTGTAGGGCAACTTCTCCGAATCTCAACCGTCGGTTTCAATCTTTCTGCGCGGGTCGAGCCGCAAGGCCTCGGGGGTAAGGGTACGCTCAGCCGGTTGAGTCTTAAAGGCATCGCGGTTTTCGATCGGCACCGGGGCGCGGGCGCGGATGCGCAGCAGCGTGTAGCCGGCGAGGCTGAGATGCGCGAGCGCGGTTGCAAGGAACAGGCCTTCGGGGCGCACCCATCCCATCAGCGCGGCGGCCAGCAGCGGGCCGATCATGGTGCCGAAGCCGTAGAGCAAAAGAAGGCCGCCCGAAACCTTGACGAAATCCTCGGCGCGGGCGTGGTCGTTGGCATGCGCCACGGCGATCGAATAGAGCGTGTAGGCAAAGCCGCCATAGGCCGCGGTCATGACGATGACGAAAATGCCGGAGCGCGGCGCGATCAGGAAGAGCAGGATCGCGACAAGTGCAGCGCCGAAAGCAGCACCCGCGAGTACGTAACGGCGGTCGGTGGTGTCGGAGAGCCGCCCCGCCGGAAGCTGCATGGCGGCGCCGGCGATGACCACCAGGCTCATCATCAGCGCGATCTCGGCAGTGGAGATGCCGATGCGGGCGCCGTAGACCGCGCCCAGCGTGCCCCAGGCGCCGTTGGCGATGCCGATCAGGAGGCAAGCTACCGCCGACACCGGCGAATTGGCGTAAAGGCCTTTGACGTCGAGCTTGACGTCCTGCAGCGGCTTCGGCGTCGATTGCGTCGAAACGGCGGTCGGTATCAGCGACAGGCAGAACAGGATGCCGGTGATCATGAACAGCGAGGCCGAGCGCACGTCGCCGCCGGCAACGATCATCTGGCCGCCCATGATCGAGGCATAGGTGACCATCATATAGAGGCCGAAGACGGTGCCGCGATTCTCGTTGGTGGCCTTCTCGTTCAGCCAGCTCTCGATCACCATGAAGGCGCCGGCCATGGTGAAACCGGTGAAGGCGCGCAAAAGAATCCAGAAATACTCGTCGATGATCAGGCCGGTGAGCAGCGCGACGATGGCGCCCGATGCGGCAAAGGCGCCGAAGGCCCTGACATGGCCGGCGCGACGCACCAGGCGCGGCGCGAAGAAGCAGCCGGCGACGAATCCGCCGGCCCAGGCCGTGCCCATCAGGCCGAGCGAGGCGGTCGAAAAACCTTCGATCTGACCTCGCAACGGCAAGAGCAGGCCGTGCAGGCCGGACGCCGCCAGAAGGAACGCCGTGCCGCGCAGCAGAGAGAGGATCGGTCGGTAGGTTGCAAACATTGGCTGATCCGGTTCGAAGCGCTGGGCCTGATGACAGGCGTATTGGGGCTTTTCGGCGGCGGCCAGCGACGCCGGCGCGACTATCCGCGGCGGAACAGCGCCTCGGCTGCCGATTTGGTGGAGCCCTTGGCGGTCCGCTCCGCCTCAAGCCTGACGATCTCGTCCTGCAGCAGCGCGATGCGCTCGGACAACTCGTCGACGGACAGCAGCGCCAGGTCTTGGCCGATCTCGTGCGGGCGCGCCTTTTTCCTGGGTTCGTCGTCGAAGATCGCCATCGTCGCTCCTCCCGTTTTGGCCATTTGCCTGATTTGGCAATCAGCATACATAGGGCAAGGGCGCCGATGCAAACGGGTGGGCGACAAAGCTGGCGCAAGGAGACGGGAAGCAATGGCAAATCACAAGATTCCAGCCACGATGACGGCCATCGCGATCTCGCAGCCGGGCGGCCCCCGGGTGTTGAAGCCGGAGACGCGGGACGTGCCCGTGCCCGGTCCGGGCGAGGTGCTGATCCGCGTGCACGCGGCCGGCGTCAACCGGCCGGACGTGCAGCAGCGCAAGGGCGCCTATCCGCCGCCGCCCGGCGCCTCGGACCTGCCCGGGCTCGAGGCCGCGGGCGAAATCGCGGCACTTGGCGACGAGATCTCGCGCTGGCGCATCGGCGACCGGGTCTGCGCGCTGACGCCGGGCGGCGGCTATGCCGAGTATGTCAAGGTGCATGCCGGCAGCGTGCTGCCGATCCCGGCCGGCTTCACCTACTCCGAAGCGGCCGCCGTGCCGGAGAACTATTTCACTGTCTGGCACAATGTGTTCGAGCGCGGCGGGCTGAAGAAGGGCGAGACGCTGCTCGTGCATGGCGGCTCGTCCGGGATCGGTACGACGGCGATCCAACTGGCGTCCGCCTTCGGCGCCACTGTCATCACCACCGCCGGCAGCAAGCAGAAGTGCGAGGCCTGCCTGAAGCTCGGCGCCGACCGGGCGATCAACTACCGCGAGGAGGATTTCGTTGCCGGGGTGAGCGATGCGACCGCTGGCCGGGGCGCCGACGTCATCCTTGACATGGTCGGTGGCGACTATGTGGCGCGCAACTACGAGGCGGCGGCGGTGGAAGGGCGCATCGTCCAGATCGCGGTGCAGGGCGGCGCCGTCGCGCCCACCAATTTCGCGACGCTGATGATCAAGCGCCTGACCCATACCGGCTCGACGCTTCGCCCGCGCACCGTCGAATTCAAGGCGGCGATCGCGGCCGCGCTAGAGGCCCAGGTTTGGCCGCTGCTCGGCGCCCGCAAGGTCGCTCCGGTCATGGACATGATCTTCCCGCTCAGCGAAGCCTGGCGGGCGCATGAGCGGATGGAAGAGGGCGAGCATATTGGCAAGATCGTCCTCGACCTCGGGTAGGATGGGCCGATATTCAGGTGAGGCCGGCCTGCAAGTGCCGGGTTCCTGCGCTTCCGGTGCTCACGTAGTTTCCAGTTGCCGCATGTCCTTATCGGAAAACCGGAAGACCACTTTTCCGGGACATGCGGAAGTACGCTCCGCTCCGGTTCTCGAACGCCAACATTCTCGGCTCGGCCTGACCTGAATCTCGGCACATCTCGGACGAATGCGTCGCCAGCGACAGGCTGAACGCATCGTTAATGTTGCATTGCACAAAATGCATTGCGGCCATGCAAAAGCGTCCGTTCAAATTTTGGGCAAGCATGCCTATTTGCACGGCATCGAACGATTTCGTCAAATGACTGGAGAAAATGAAATGAACCCGATCCGTGCTTTCCGCAAGTGGCGCATGTACAACGAAACCGTGCGCGAACTGAACAAGCTCAACTCGCGCCAGCTGAACGACCTCGGCATCAGCCGCGCCGACATCGAGCGCATCGCCCGCCAGGCGGTCTGATTAAAAGAGCGGCGTGGCCGCAAGGCTCGTGCCGCCAAATCAAGCAGAGCCGTCGAGACGCTTGCTTCGTTTCCGGTTCCGAACCCGCTGGACCTCGTCCAGCGGGTTTTGTCTTTTTGGGCCCTCGACGGCTCTTTTCCAAAAACATTGCGAAATCCCGATAGAGCGTTTATACAGGCCGCGAATTTCCCATTTTGGTGGCTCTAAAACCACCGCCCGCGCGGGAACGCGGGCGAACGAGAAGGATTTTTGATATGGCCAATTCGCTGCTGATGCCCAAGGCGACCGCCGTCTGGCTGGTCGACAACACCGCTTTATCCTTCGAGCAGATCGCGCAGTTCTGCGGCTTGCATCCGCTCGAGGTCAAGGCGATCGCCGACGGCGAATCGGCGCAAGGCATCAAGGGCATGGACCCGATCATCACCGGACAGCTGACGCGCGACGAGATCGCGCGCGGCGAGAAGGACATCAACCACCGCCTCAAGCTGTCGGAACCGAAGGTCAGGGTGCCGGAATCGAAGCGCAAGGGTCCGCGCTACACGCCGCTGTCCAAGCGCCAGGACCGGCCGAACGCCATCCTGTGGCTGGTGCGCAACCATCCCGAGCTCAAGGACGCGCAGATCGCGCGCCTGGTCGGCACAACCAAGTCGACGATCGAGCAGATCCGCGAACGCAAGCACTGGAACTCGGCCAATTTGCAGCCGATGGACCCGGTGACGCTGGGTCTCACCTCGCAGATCGACCTCGACCTCGAAGTCAACCGCGCCTCGCGCGGCCGCGAGCAGGCGCAGCCTGTCGGCGATACGCTGCTTCCGGCCGCGCTGACCGAACGGCTTGTGCCGGCGCCGGAAAAGCCGAAGGACGAGGATGCCGAGCTCGACGCCAACGCTGTCTTCGCCAAGCTCTCGGCGCTGAAATCGAAGGACAAGGACGAAGACGAGGAGTAAGCGCTACCTCCCTTCTCCCCTTGTGGGAGAAGGTGTCGCCGAAGGCGGACGGATGAGGGGTGCTCCAGGGAACACCAGCGCCTCACTCCGCTGGAACACCCCTCATCCGTCTCGGCGCTGTCGCGCCGATCCACCTTCTCCCACAAGGGGAGAAGGAGAAGGCGGGAATCAGGTCCTTGCCGCGCGGTCGGGGGCCATGCCGTAATCTTCCGAGCGTTCGACGGCGCGGTAGAAATCGGCGAGTTGCTTGCCGCGTTCCGGCTTGAAGATCCGTCCGGCGATGACCACCGAGGCGATGCGGTCGATGCGGAAGGCGCGGAAATCGTCGCGCATCTCGCACCAAGCGACCAGCGTCCAGACCTTGCCCCAGAACCACAGGCCGAGCGGGCGGATATCGCGCGCGGTGCTGCGGCCGGCTTCGTCCGAATAGTCGATCGTCAGAACCTGGCGCTTTTCGACGGCGCGCTCGATCAGGTCGATGGCTTCGCGCGCGGCGTCGCTCACCACCCACATCGGCGTGTGGATCTCGGTGCGGGCGATGCGGTCCTTCTCGGTGTCGGGCAGCACCGCGCCGATCTTGACCAGCGCCTCGTCGGCGGCCCTTGCCATGGTCGCGCCGCCAAAGGCGCGCACCATGCGGGCGCCGGCAACCAGCGCCACGATCTCGTCGCGCGTAAACATCAGCGGCGGAAGGTCGAAACCCTCGCGCATCATGTAGCCGACACCGGCTTCGCCGTCGATCGGCACGCCGGTCGACTGCAGGTCGGCGATGTCGCGGTAGATGGTGCGCTCTGAAACCTCGAGCCAGGACCCGAGTTTCTGCGCGGTGACCAGCCGGCCACCCCGCAAATGCTGCACGATCTGGAAAAGCCTGTCAGCGCGGCGCATGGATCGATCCCCTGGTTCCCGTTCTATGCATGTCGTGGCCCACAACCGGTTCCCACTTTTGGGCGACATGCGTCATGGCTTCAGCCCTTCGCGCTTGCGCTGCGCGGCAACGAATTCGGCGCCGAAGGACAGCCTGCCCGTCGTCGGCGTATCGGCATCCAGCACGCGCCAGAACGGCGCCACGTCGCTCAACGCCATGCCGCGCTCGAGATCCTCATGCGCGGCTTCGGCAACGGTGCGCAGATGATAGCCGATCGTCACCGGACATGTCACTTCGGCGCCGTGCTCGATGGCCAGAGCCGTGCGCAGCGCGCGGACATCCATCTCGACGCCCTTCGGGATGGAGCGGATGAAATCGTCGACCTGGCGTGCGGTTGGCACCAGCATCGGCTGTCCCTCGACGACATCGCCCATTGTGCGCGGCGTCGGCTTGATACCGTTGATGCCTGGCGTGTTCAGCCTGTCGTTCCAGCTTTTCACCATGCGAAAACCACTCTCATGGACGGTGGAAAACCGTCGCCGTTAAGGCCGAAGCCGCTTTGATTACCGCAAGCCTCCTGACAACATACTGTCAGGAGGCTGCGGCAGGGCGGCCGGGGGAGGACGGCGGCAATTTCCCGAAGCTCGGTGTTTCCCATCGTCATTACATCTGGGCGCGACGTGGCTGTTGTCCAAGTCGGGCGCATGAAAAAATCAGTTGCCGCGCACGCGGCCATCATAATGGTCGGGCCAGCCGATGTCCTTGCGGATGTCCGCCGGCAAGTTGTTCAAGAAACGCTGGGTGCGGATCTCGTTGCGCACCGTGCGGATCTTGCCGACATAATGCTTCATGCTGCGCAAGATGGTGTAACCGTTCATGACCAGACTCCTCTCTCTTTTGATGGGAAGAGTATCTCACACCCCTCCTGACAGCAGTCTGTCAGGAGCCTGGCAGGTGGTTTCGGAAAGCGCGGGAGGGCCTGGCAAGGGTCCTGCCGACAGCCTCTATGTCAGGAGCATCCGCCTGCTACGCCGGCACGAGAAACGGCTTTGACAGCCGCCTGCGATGCTGGTCAAAAGCGGCATGACGAAACTGCTCGCCCTTGTCATCATTGGCATCATGCTGATCCAGATCATCAAGCCGTTGGGATGGCCGGGGCTGAAGCGTCGCGGCGATTTCTGGAAGCTGGCGTTGCTGGCCATGGCGGCGATTTCGCTGGCGGCCGTCCTCGGTCATTGGGCTTGAGTTTGGCGGATTAGCCTAGGCTTCGTCGCCAAGTACGAATCCGACAAGATGCGCGGCCCAGGCGCGGTAACCCGCTTCCGAGGCGTGAAACCCGTCGGAAGCAAAGCCGGCTTCGGGATTGGTGATCAGCAGGCGCGAGGCCGCGACAGCGCCGCGCTCGTCGCAGAGGCGCACGCCCATGCGGTTCATCTCGGTGGCGCGGATTTCCAGGATCTTGCCGAGCAGCGGCGGCATGGCCGGGGCGCGGGTGAACTCCAGCACTGGCGACCAGACGACTCGCGCTTCCGGCCATTTGGCGCGCAGCGCGTAGAGCAGGCCGCCGAATTCCTTCTTGAAGCGCGGCACGGAGTGAAAATTCTTGGTGTCGTTGGTGCCGATGGCCAGAACGATATGCGTCCACGCATCGGCCGACAGGTTGGGCAGGACGAAATCGCGGATCTGGCCTGAGGTCGCCGAATTGAAGCCGGCGGCGCGCCAGCGTACGGCCCGGCCGGTGCATTCGGCGATCAGCCCGGCGAGCTGCGCGGCAAGCCCATATTCGGACTGCTCGATGCCTACCGAGGCGGCGGAAGAATCGCCAAGGACCAGCAACGAGACAGCCGGCGTCTTGCCGGCGATCTCGTGCATGACCGGGCCCTGCGCCGGCAGCATGCGCGAGGTGCGGCGGCGCACGCCCAGGCCCTGCCAGACATAGACCGGGAAGCCGAGCCAGGTGAGGAGGGCAAGCAGGCGCTGCATGGATGGTCCGTGTGGATGTCGTACCAACCCATTAGCGCATGTTTGAACCAGCGTGAACGATCCGCTGGTCACTCGCAGCAGTCCGGCCGATCTTTGCTCTTGTCCTGATATTCGTCGTGCAGGCGCACCCAGTCCATCAGGCCGTGATAGGGGCCGGTCTCGTTGCGGCCCATGGGCGTCATGTCGAGATAATGATAGGCGCCGATCAGGGCATCGCCGCCGCGGGCGCGCGACAGGAAGGTGAGGAAGATGTCACCGTTCTCGTCGCGGTAGAAGACGCTGGTGCCGGGCAGGTCTTTCGACCGCAACGGGCGTTTTTCGAAATTGTAAGTGGTGTCGCCAGCCGCGATCTGCCTGTCGGTGAAGGATACCTGCAGGTCAAAGTTGAAGTCGGACGCATAGGACGACACCCAGTCGAACTTCCAGCCCATGCGCTGCTTGTAGGGCAGCACTTCGGCCAATGGCGCGCGCGAGACGACGACCAGCGCCACGTCATGGTGCTTCAGGTGCTGGTTGGCGCCGTCGATATGGTCGGCCAGGAACGAGCAGCCCTGGCAACGGTGATCGCAGCCCGGTGTCATCATGAAGTGATAGACGATGAGCTGGCTCTTTCCCGCGAACAATTCGGCGAGACGCTTCGGTCCTTGCTCTGTCTCGAAGACGTAATCCTTGCGCAGCTTGAACCAGGGCAGTTGCCGCCGCTCGGCGGCGATCAAGTCGCGCAGCCGGGTCAGTTCCTTCTCGCGCTCCAGATGTTTTCTGTGCGCCTCGAACCAGTCGTCGCGTGAAACCACGGCATTGCGATGCATGACCATCTCCTGTCCTCTCCTGCCAAGGACGTTCGACATGGGCGCGATCCGACATCGCCGCCGCGTTTTCGTTGCATCAGGTAGGAATCCCGTCGGCAAAAAACAAAACCCGGGCGCAAGGCCCGGGTTTCCAATCGTTAGAGAAGGCTAGCGTCAGGCGGCATTTTCCAGCGCCGGCTTCCATGTCCCGAGCGCCGCGAGATGGTTCATGTGGGCGCGGTGGGTGAAGGCGGCCTGGCCGGCTGCGACATTGGACGCCTTGCCGCTCCATGCCTTCTGCGGCGCCGCCTGCAAGGCGCGGCCATAGGAGAAGGTCAGCTTCCAGGGATGCGGGCCGATAGCGTTGATGGCGTTGAGGTTGGCGGTCGCTTCCTCGTCATCCTGGCCGCCGGAGAGGAAGGCGATGCCCGGCACCGCCGCCGGCACCGTCTGGCGGAAGAGCTTTATGGTCTTTTCGGCGACTTCCTCAGGCGCGTCGGTCTTGCCCGATTTCCTGCCCGAGATGACCATGTTGGGCTTCAGGATCGAGCCCTCCAGTACGACGCGCGCCGCGTAGAGCTCGTCATAGAGCTTGACCAGCGTCGCCCTGGAGACCTCATAGCAGGTGTCGATCGAATGGGCGCCGTCCATCAGCACTTCCGGCTCGACGATCGGCACGATGCCGGCTTCCTGGCAAAGTGCCGCATAGCGGGCCAGCGCATGGGCGTTGGAGGCGATCGAATTGGCTGAAGGCACGCCCTTGCCGGTGTCGATGTCGATCACCGCGCGCCATTTGGCGAAGCGCGCGCCGAGCTTGTAGTAGTCGGCCAGCCGCTCGCGCAGGCCGTCCAGGCCTTCGGTGACGGTGTCGCCGGGATAGCCGGCCAAAGGCTTCGCGCCGAGATCGACCTTGATGCCGGGAATGGCGCCGGAAGCCTTGATGATGTCGACCAGCGGCGTGCCGTCGGCGGCCTTCTGGCGGATCGTCTCGTCATAGAGGATGACGCCGGAGATATACTTGGTCATCGCGTCCTTGGCGCGGAACATCATCTCGCGATAGTCGCGCCGGCTGTCGGCGGTCGATTCGACGCCGATGACGTCGAAGCGCTTCTTGATGGTGCCTGAGCTCTCATCGGCGGCCAAAAGGCCTTTGCCGCCGCTCACCATCTGGTTGGCGATATCTTCGAGACGTTCGCTCATGGGTGCTCTCCTACGCTGCGTTTGTTCCGCGCTAGCAGAACACTACCGCCAAAGGAATGACGCCGAAAAGCACGAATCGATTGAAAGTTCCGGGCGCTTTTGCCGTTCGCGGACTGTTTACCGCTTCAGCACCTCGACGCCGGGCAGCGGCTTGCCTTCCATCCATTCGAGGAAGGCGCCGCCGGCGGTCGAGACATAGGTGAAGTCATCCGCCACGCCGGCATGGTTGAGCGCCGCCACCGTGTCGCCGCCGCCGGCAACCGAGACAAGCTTGCCCGCCTTGGTGCGCGCCGCGGCGTGCTTTGCCGCCGCGACCGTCGCAATGTCGAAGGGCTCGATCTCAAAGGCGCCGAGCGGGCCGTTCCAGACCAGCGTGGCGGCGCGGTCGATCCAGCCGTTGACGCTCTGCACGGTCTTTGCGCCGACATCGAGGATCATGCCGTCGGCCGGCACATCGGAGATGGCGACGGTCTCGCTGGCCGCACCCGCCTTGAATTCCTTGGCGACGACGCCGTCGCTGGGCAGGATGATGGCGCAGCCGGCTTCCGCCGCCTCGATCATGATCTGCTTGGCGGTGGGAGCGAGATCATGCTCGCAGAGCGACTTGCCGACATCGGTGCCGCGCGCGGCAAGGAAGGTGTTGGCCATGCCGCCGCCGATGACCAGCGCGTCGACCTTCTTCACCAGGTTCATCAACAGGTCGATCTTGCTCGAGACCTTGGCGCCGCCGACAATGGCCACCACCGGCCGCACCGGATTGCCGAGACCCTTCTCCAGCGCGTCGAGCTCGGCCTGCATGGTGCGCCCGGCATAGGCCGGCAGATGACGCGCCAGGCCCTCGGTCGAGGCGTGCGCACGATGCGCGGCGGAAAAGGCGTCGTTGACATAGATGTCGCCATTGGCGGCGAGCTTTTCGGTGAAGGCCGGCTCGTTCTTCTCCTCGGCCTTGTAGAAGCGGGTGTTTTCGAACAGCAGGACGTCGCCGTCCTTCATCGCCGCGACCGCGCTTGCCGCCTTGTCGCCGACGCAGTCGGCAGCGAAGCCGACGGGACGGCCGAGAACCTCGGCCGTGGCCTTGGCAATCGGCTCCAGCGAGAATTCGGCCGACGGGCCGTCCTTCGGGCGGCCGAAATGCGCCAGCAGGATGACCTTGGCGCCCTTCTTCGACAGCTCGGCGATCGTTGGCGCGATGCGCTCGATGCGGGTGGCGTCGGTCACCTTGCCGTCGGCGACGGGAACGTTGAGGTCGACGCGCACCAGCACGCGCTTGCCGCTGACGGCGCCGATATCGTCGAGGGTCTTGAAGCCGGCCATGCTGCGTTCCTTCCTGGTGCGTTTGACGCAATTCCGGACGGAAAACCGCCCACACTTTTCCTGGAATTGCTCTAAAGCGCGTCGCGCAGAAACGGATTCAGGCGACGCGCTTTAGGTCCTTGTTTTTATGCATGTCGTTCTCCCAAAAGCGAGGTCACTTTTGGGCGACATGCATTAGCGAAATCGCGGCGACCTTACCCGGCGCGAACGACGATGCAAGGGCCGCGTCGAGGCGCGTGCGCAAAAATGATGTCTGTGTGAGACATCAGCCCTCGCCGGCGGCTTTTTGGCCGTCCGGCGGCGGCGCCACGGGGTCGATCGGCACGTCCTCGACGGCGTGCCTTTCCGCTGGCTTGCGCCAGTTGCGGACCAAGGCGGCGATGCGGTCGCCGATCTCGCCGGCGCTGAGGAACACCGGCACGCGCGCCACCGGCGCGGTCGGCTCGAAGGAGAGGCCGAGGGCGGTGATCCTGCCCTTTTCGTCGACATCGCGCACGATCAATTCGATCGGGCCGATGTCGACACGATCGGCATATTCGGCGTGACCGCCGAGCCGCGCGGTCACCAGCGCGGCAACGGTGAGTTTTTGTTCGGCCTCGGTGAGACCAGGTCCGTACGCCGCCTCGAGCTCTGCCGCCGAGCGGGCCGGATCGACGGCGAAGGCGCCGAAGAAGTCGGCATCCTCGGGATCGACGACGGCGCGGCTGGCGAACAGCTTGTCGAGCAGGCGCGGATAGCGGTCAGGCACGAAGATATAGACCTGGTCTCCGGCGGCGAGCCGGCCCATTTCCTGGAAGCGCATGGAGCGGCCATCGCGCAATACCAGGGAAGGCCTGGCCCAGCGCGGGATGCGCTCGCCGCGCGCTACCGGGCTGCCCGGCGCGACGCGATAGGCGAGAAGCTCGTGATGCGCGGAGCCCGGCAGTTCGAGCTCGACCTTGTCGAGCGGTCCGAGCCGCGCCGGCACGATCAGGCCGAGGCGGCGCGCCAGCGGGCCGACGGTCCAGCCCTGCACCACCAGCGACACAAGCACGATGATGAACGCGGCGTTGAAGATCAGGCGGCCGTGCTCGAGGCCGCCGAGCAGCGGCGTGATGGCAAGCAGGATCGAGACCGCGCCGCGCAGGCCGACCCAGGAGATAAAGGCGATCTCCGGGCGCGGCAGGCGGAACGGGATCAGGCAGAGCCACACCGCGAGCGGCCGCGCGATGAAGATCAGGAACAGGCCAAGCAGGATCGCCGGCACGAGGATCGCTGGGAATTGCGACGGCGTGGCGAACAGGCCGAGAATCAGGAACATGATGATCTGAGCCAGCCACGACATGCCGTCCTGGAAGCGCTTCAGGATGGTGACGGCGCGGATGTCGGAATTGCCGGCGACGAGGCCGGCGAGATAGACGGCGAGGAAGCCCGAGCCGCCGACGGCGCCGGCGGCGGCGAACACCATCAGCGAGAGTGTCAGTACGAAGATCGGCAGCAGTCCGTGATCGAGGTTCAGCCGCTCGACCAGGCGCACGATGCCGAGGCCGCCAAGCACGCCGATGACGGCACCGATGCCCATATTGGCGAGGAAGCCGAGCACCAGATTAGTCGCAAGCACATTGGCTTCGGGATTGGCGTGCGCGGCGATGATCTCGACCAGAGTGATGGTGAGGAAGATGGCGATCGGGTCATTGGTGCCGGATTCGACCTCGAGCGTGGCGCGCACGCGCTCGCGCAGATTGATCTCGCCGGCGCGCAGCAGGAAGAACACGGCCGCGGCGTCCGTCGAGGCGACGGCGGCGCCGAGCAGCGAGGATTCCAGCCAGTCGAGGTCGAGCAAATAATAAGCGGCGACGCCGAACACGGCGGTGGTAAGGATGACGCCGACAGTGGCCAGCGACAGCGCCGGCCCGGCCGCTTGCCGCAGCGCGTTAAGCGGCGTGCCGAATCCGGAATCGAACAGGATGATCGCCAGAGCCAGTGAGCCGGCAAAATAAGCCAGCCGCGCATTGTCGAATTCGATGCCCAGCCCATCGGTGCCGGTGGCCAGTCCGATGCAGAGGAAGAGGAGCAGCAAGGGGGCGCCGAAGCGGAAGGCGATCAGGCTCGAAAACGCGGCGGCGACAATGAGCGCCGTGCCGACCAGCGTCACGAGATAGATCGCATGCTCCATCCGCTATTGCCCCTCCTGTATCCCCACTGTTCTCCGCTTTACCAGAGAGTGGGGCGAAGACATGACCGGTGCAAGGCGACGGCGTGTTTTTTGACGCAGCCGGCCAATAAAAAACGCCCGGCCGAAGCCGGGCGTTTCAAACGTAAGAACGAGCGTTCGATCAGGCGATGGTCTTGCCGAAGGCGACGGCGGTGTCGCCCATGCGGTTCGAGAAGCCCCATTCATTGTCGTACCAGGAGAGCACCGAGACGAAATTGCCGTCCATGACCTTGGTCTGGTCGAGCGCCACGATCGAGGAGTGCGGATCGTGGTTGAAGTCGATCGAGACGTTCGGGTGATGGGTGACCGAGAGCACGCCCTTGAGCTTGCCCTTGGAGGCGGCGATCAGCGCTTCGTTGATCTCCTGCGGGGTGGTCGAGCGCTTGGCGATGAACTTCAGGTCGACGACCGAGACGTTCGGGGTAGGCACGCGGATCGAGATGCCGTCGAGCTTCCCCTTGAGGTCGGGCAGCACGAGGCCGATCGCCTTGGCCGCACCCGTCGAGGTCGGGATCTGCGACAGCGCCGCGGCGCGGGCGCGGTAGAGGTCCTTGTGCATGGTGTCCAGCGTCGGCTGGTCGCCGGTGTAGGAGTGGATCGTCGTCATCATGCCCTTCTCGATGCCGACGGTGTCGTGCAGCACGGCCGCCAGCGGCGCCAGGCAGTTGGTGGTGCAGGACGCGTTCGAGATGACGATGTGGTCCTTGCTCAGCTTGTCGTGGTTGATGCCGTAGACGACGGTGAGGTCGGCGCCCTCGGCCGGGGCCGAGACGATGACGCGCTTGGCGCCGGCGGTGAGGTGCGCGGCGGCCTTGTCACGGGCGGTGAAGATGCCGGTGCATTCGAGCGCGATGTCGACGCCGAGCTCCTTCCACGGCAGCTGGGTCGGGTCCTTGATCGCAGTGACCTTGAATTTCTCCTTGCCGACCGAGATCTGGTCGCCGTCGACGCTCACTTCATGCGGGAAGCGGCCATGCACGCTGTCGTAGCGCAGCAGGTGCGCGTTGGTCTCGACCGGGCCGAGATCGTTGACGGCGACGACGTCGATGTCCTTGCGGCCGGATTCATGGATGGCACGCAGGATGTTGCGGCCGATGCGGCCAAATCCGTTGATGGCAACTCTGACGGTCATTGTTTCTCTCCCTGGGAGCTGGGGGCGATGGGGTCCGCAGCTTCATAGCGGCGTAAGGCGCAAGAATCCAGCCGCAGAAAGCTGAATTTAAATCGATTAGGTTGGTCCAGTTCGGCGAAGTCGGCTGTGACTTCGCCGGATGAAGGCCAGTCTCACTTGGCGTGCAGGCGGGCTTCCACCGCCTTGGCGGCGGCGTCGGCGGTGATGCCGAAATGCGGATAGAGCTGCTCGATGGTGCCGGACGCGCCGAAACCGTGCATGCCGATGAAGATGCCGTCGCTGCCGATCAGATGATCCCAGCCCTGGCGAATGCCGGCCTCGATGGCGACCTTGATCTTGGCCTTGCCGATGGTCTTGGCGCGATAATCCTCGCTCTGCTGGTCGAACAGCTCGAAGCAGGGCACCGAGACGACGCGGGTCGGATGTCCATGCTTTTCAAGCAGGTCGCGGGCGCCGAGAGCGATCTCGACCTCGGAGCCGGTGGCGAAGATCGTCACCGCCGCCTCGCCGCTGGCCGCGGCCAGCTCATAAGCGCCCAGGCTCGAGAGGTTCTTGGCCGAATGCTCGGTGCGCACGGTCGGCAGGTTCTGGCGGGTCAGCGCCAGCGTCGACGGCGTCTTTTCGGATTCGAGCGCGATCTGCCAGCATTCCGCGGTCTCCACCGCATCGGCCGGACGGAAGACGTTGTGGTTCGGGATGGCGCGCAGCGCCGCCATATGCTCGACCGGCTGGTGGGTCGGGCCGTCTTCGCCGAGGCCGATCGAGTCATGCGTCATGACGAAGATCGAGCGGATGCCCATCAGCGAGGCGAGGCGCATCGAGGGGCGGGCGTAATCCGAGAAGCACAGGAAGGTGCCGCCATAGGCGATCAGGCCGCCATGCAGCGTCAAGCCGTTGATCGCCGCCGCCATGCCGTGCTCGCGGATGCCGTAGTGGACGTAGCGCTGGCCGTAATCGTCGGGGGTGATGTTCTTGGTCTGGCTGGTCTTGGTGTTGTTGGAGCCGGTCAGGTCGGCGGAGCCGCCAATGGTTTCCGGCACCGCGCCATTGATGACTTCCAGCGCCATTTCCGACGACTTGCGGGTGGCGACCTTCGGCTTGTCGGCCGAGAGCTTCTTCTTGTAGTCGGCGATGACGGCGTCGAAGTTGGACGGCAGCTTGCCGGCGAGGCGGCGCTCGAACTCGGCCTTCAGCTTCGGCTCGGCCTTGGCCAGGCGGCCTTCCCAGTCGGTGCGGGCCTTGACGCCGCCCTTGCCGACGGCGCGCCAGGCGTCGAGGATATCAGCCGGAATCTCGAAGGGCGGCGAGTCCCAGTTGAAGAACTTTCGCGCGCCGGCGATTTCCTCGGCGCCGAGCGGCGAGCCATGCGCCTTGTTGGTGCCGGCCTTGGTCGGGGCGCCGAAGCCGATGGTGGTCTTGCAGGCGATCATGCTCGGCTTGTCGGAATGGCGCGCGGCCTCGATGGCGTAGGCGATTGCCTCCGGGTCGGTGCCGTCGATATGGGTGGCGTTCCAGCCGGAAGCCTGGAAGCGAGCGACCTGATCGGTATTGTCGGCCAGCGAAACCGGACCGTCGATCGAGATGTTGTTGTTGTCCCAGAAGACGATCAGCTTGTTGAGCTTCAGATGCCCGGCCAGCGCGATGGCTTCCTGGGAAACGCCTTCCATCAGGCAGCCGTCGCCGGCCAGCACATAGGTGTAGTGGTTGACGAGGTCGTTGCCGAAGGCGGCGTTCATGATGCGCTCGCCGAGCGCGAAGCCGACCGAGTTGGCAAGGCCCTGGCCAAGCGGGCCGGTGGTGGTCTCGATGCCGGCGGCATGGCCGTATTCGGGATGGCCGGCTGTCTTGGAACCGAGCTGGCGGAAATTCTTGATCTGGTCGATCGTCATGTCCTCATAGCCGGTCAGATAGAGGAGCGAGTAGAGCAGCATCGAGCCGTGGCCGGCCGACAGGATGAAACGGTCGCGATCGGCCCAGTGCGGCGCCTTGGCATCGAATTTCAGGAAGCGGCTGAACAGCACGGTAGCGATGTCGGCGCAGCCCATCGGCAGGCCGGGGTGGCCGGAATTCGCCTTCTCGACGGCGTCCATGGAAAGGAACCGGATCGCATTGGCCATCCGATCGTGTTGTTCGCGCGAGCTCATGCTGCCTCCGGGGAAATAAGTTGAGGGCCTTGGGGAAACCCTAGGGAAAGGGCTGGGCGACACATAGCAGGCACTGCCTTTTAGTCAACAAATCGAGGCGGTTTTTGCCTGGCTTGTGATGCGGTCTTTTTATCTGTCGGGCGCCTTACATTAGCGATAGCGGGGGACAGTCGCGAGAGCTTTGTTGACGCGCCCTTCACCCGGTGCCTAATCTTTCGCAGGTAACGCGTTCTGAACGCGAGCGATTCGGTGATGGGCAGGGCATAGGACAAAGGCCATGACCGGGGAAACGACCCTCAAGGAAGTCATCGCAAGGCTGGGCAAGGCCATGGAAGGCCTGGAGAACGCTGTGGCGGCGAAGCTCGAGCACGAGCGCGACTATTCGGAAGCCGAAGCGGAAGTGCAGCGCATGAACGCCGACCGCTCGCGGCTGGCGCAGGAGCTCGACAATTCCGAAGCGCGCGCCGAGCGGCTGGAGGACGCCAACAAGGAAGTCTCGCGCCGGCTGGTGACCGCCATGGAAACCATCCGAGCCGTGTTGGACAGGTAGGGGTTGGACAGGCAGGCCAATGGCACAGGTCACGGTTTCGATCGACGGCAAGCAGTACCGGATGGCCTGCGACGAAGGCCAGGAAGAGCATCTGATCGACCTTGCCGAGCGTTTCGACCGCTATGTCGCGCATCTGAAGGATTCCTTCGGCGAGATCGGCGACCAGCGGCTGACCGTGATGGCCGGCATCATGGTGATGGACGAGCTTTCCGAGCTCGGCAAGCGGGTCAAGGGCATGGAGAGCGAGGTACTGACCTTGCGCAAGACGCGCGACGAAGCGCTGACCAAGGCCGACAAGAGCGACAGCGTGCTCACCACCGCGCTCGACGCGCTGGCGCAGCGCATGGAAGACCTCACCGCGACGCTGGCGATCAAGAAGGCCTGACCGGCTTACGTTTCCGCCAGAAGCCGGAAAATCACGTTCCGAACTGACTTGCGATCGCGCAAAAATTTCGTCCGGCGCCCGCTATGGCCGCCATTGCGAGCGTTTTATCGATGCCGTGATGGTGCTAGGCTGCCGGGTCGGCGTCGGCCAGCCGCTTGCCGGCTACAATTTTCAAAAAGGGTAGAGGGATAGGTCATGAGTCTTCGTATCAACGACATCGCGCCGGATTTCACGGCCGAGACCACGCAAGGCACGATCAACTTCCATCAATGGATCGGCGACGGCTGGGCTGTGCTGTTCAGCCACCCGAAGAATTTCACGCCGGTCTGCACGACCGAGCTCGGCACCATGGCCGGGCTGGAGGGCGACTTCAAAAAGCGCAACGTCAAGATCATCGGTATTTCGGTCGATCCGGTGTCGAGCCACGACAAGTGGCAGGCCGACATCAAGACCGCCACCGGCCAGACGGTGAACTATCCGTTGATCGGCGACCGGGACCTTGCGGTCGCCAAGCTCTACGAGATGCTGCCGGCGGGCGCCGGCGAGAGCTCGGAAGGCCGCACGCCGGCCGACAACGCCACTGTGCGTTCGGTCTATGTCATCGGCCCGGACAAGAAGATCAAGCTCTCGCTGACCTACCCGATGACGACGGGCCGCAACTTCGACGAGATACTGCGCGTCATCGATTCCATCCAGCTGACGGCCAAGCACCAGGTGGCGACGCCGGCCAACTGGAAGCAAGGCGATGACGTCATCATCACGGCGGCCGTCTCCAACGAGGACGCGATCAAGCGTTTCGGGGCTTATGAGACGGTGCTGCCTTACCTCAGGAAGACCAAGCAGCCGACGGCATGACTTTTCCTTCTCCCCGTTCACGGGGAGAGGCGGATGAGGGGCGGCTTGGCGGTCGAAGTAGGGCGCCTCGATCCTCTCGGGTTAGGTTGTTTGCCCTGAACGATAATCTCGCAGACACGGCGCTGCCCCTCATTGCCCTGCCGGGCATTTCTCCCCGTATAGTGACGGGGAGAAAGGGCTGGTTCGCTGTTTTCGCCAAAACAAAAACGGCGGCGCCAGATGTTGGCGCCGCCGTTTTGTTGTCGCTTGATGCCCGTGGCTTTACGCCGCCGGCTGCGCCTCGATGGTGCGCAGGGCCTGCATCTGGCGCTTGGCGGCGGCCTTGACCGCATCCTGCACCTTCTCGAAGGCGCGCACCTCGATCTGGCGCACGCGCTCGCGGCTGATGTCGAACTCGGCCGACAGCTCTTCCAGCGTCAGCGGCTCTTCGGCGAGGCGACGCGCCTCGAAGATGCGCCGCTCGCGCTCGTTGAGAACCGAGAGAGCGCCCGACAGCATGGAGCGCCGGTTTTCCAGCTCGTCCTGCTCGATCAGCATCTCTTCCTGGCTCTCATGGTCGTCGACCAGCCAATCCTGCCACTCGCCCGATTCGCCCTCGCTCGCCCGGATCGGGGCGTTGAGCGAAGCGTCGCCCGACAGGCGGCGGTTCATCGACACCACTTCGGCCTCGGAAACATTGAGGCGGGTGGCAATCTCGGCGATCTGGTCGGGCTTCAAGTCGCCGTCGTCTAGCGCCTGGATCTTGCCCTTCACCTTACGCAGGTTGAAGAACAGGCGCTTCTGGTTGGCGGTGGTGCCCATCTTGACCAGGCTCCACGAGCGCAGGATGTATTCCTGGATGGAGGCCTTGATCCACCACATGGCATAGGTGGCGAGCCGGAAACCGCGCTCCGGTTCGAATTTCTTGACGGCCTGCATGAGGCCGACATTGCCTTCCGAGATCACCTCGCCGATCGGCAGGCCGTAGCCGCGATAGCCCATGGCGATCTTGGCGACGAGCCGCAAATGGCTGGTGACGAGCTTGTGCGCGGCGGTCGTGTCCTGATGCTCGGCGTAACGTTTCGCGAGCATGTACTCTTCCTGCGGCTGAAGCATCGGAAAGCGGCGGATTTCTTCCAGGTAGCGGCTGAGACCGCCTTCACCGGAAACGATACTGGGTAATGACTGGGCCATGATAGCGCCCCCTCTCTCTTTGGAGTGGATGCCCCCGAAACGCGGCGGGCATTCGTCACGGATGCCAAAGGCTCATCCGCGACAACCTGTATATATAGGAACAAAACCAGAAAAGACAGGCATTTGTTCAACGCTAAACAGTCTGTCACGCTGAAGTGAACAACGCCGGTCAGGTTTTTTGATGGCTGGTTTGCAGCTTGTCTGTGGCGGGTTGGGTTCAGAGCTTTCGGAAGCCGCCGACGAGTTCCTCCATGTCTCCAGGCATCGGCGCTTCGAACCTCATCGTTAGATGGGTGGTCGGATGCTCGAATTCAAGGAGCCAGGCGTGCAAGGCTTGTCTGGAAAAGGCGCCGACCTTGCTTTTCAAGGGTTCCGGCAGCCGGTTAGCCTTGGTGCGGAAGGCCATGCCGTAATCCGGATCGCCGACCACCGGGTGACCGATATGGGCCATGTGGACGCGGATCTGGTGGGTTCGGCCGGTCTCCAGCCGGCATTCGACCAGGCTTGCGGTGGCGAAGGTCTTCTGGTCCTCGCCAAAGCGTTCGACAACCGTGAAATGGGTGACGGCGTGGCGGGCGTCGTCGCGCCCCTCCGGCACCACGGCGCGGCGCACGCGGTCGGCGGCGCGGCCCAACGCTGCATCGATCGTACCGGTCGGCCGCTGTGGAATGCCCCAGACCAGCGCTAGATAGGCGCGCTCGAGGTTGCCGGTACGGCCGTGGTCGGCGAAGGCCTCCGACAGGGCCTTGTGGGCGCGGTCGGTCTTGGCGACGACCATGACGCCGCTGGTCTCCTTGTCGAGGCGGTGGACGATGCCCGGACGTCTGACGCCGCCGATGCCCGACAGGCTCGCGCCGCAATGATGGATCAGCGCGTTGACCAGCGTGCCGGTCCAGTTGCCGGCGCCGGGATGCACGACCAGCCCGGCCGGCTTGTTTATGACGATCAGTTCGTCGTCCTCGTAGAGGATGTCGAGCCGTATATCCTCGCCCTGCGGCGCGGCCGGCTCGGGCTCGGGCATGACGACTTCGACGCGCTCGCCGGCCGCTAGCTTGCGCTTGGCCTCGACCACAGCCTTGCCGGCGATCGAGACCGCGCCCTGTTTGATCAGCGCCTGCACGCGGCTGCGCGAGAGTTCCGGACCAAGCCTGGCGGCCAGCCACTGGTCTAGGCGCAGGCCGGCGGCGTCGGTGCCGGCTTCCAGCACGACGGCTTCGCCGGAGTCCTCGTCCGCCAATTCGTCCTCTATCAATATCGGGGTCTCTTCGTTATGAGCGCTCATCGAAACCCGTTGCGGATTGTTCAGCCATGGCCCGGCCTGTCGCCGAAGACGAAGAGGAAAAGCCGCTCGACCCGGCCGCGGAGAACGTGCGCCGCAAGCTCGTCCGCTTCATGATCGTCAATCTCAGCCTTCTGTTCCTCGCCCTTATGGTGGTGATCGGCGCGCTTGTCTACAAAGCCCGCAATGCACCAGTGGCCGGTGTGGCACCGGCTGGCGAGATCCAGGCGCCGGCCGGGGCGCTGCTCTCCGGCGACATCGTGCTGCCCGTCGGCGCCAAGGTGGTCAGCCAGTCGCTCTCGGGCAACCGCATCTCGATCGACGCCGAGCTGGCCGACGGCAGCCGCGCCATCTTCGTCTACGACATCGCCGAGCGACGGGTGGTCGGCCAGTTCGCGATCCGTACCAAATGAGCGGCTTTGCCGGGCATCGCAGCGTTGCCACCGTGGCGCTCGTCGTCAGGAACTATGACGAGGCGGTCGCCTGGTACGTGAAACGCCTCGGCTTCGCGCTGACCGACGACGTCGACCTCGGCGACGGCAAGCGCTGGGTCACCGTCACGCCGCAAAACGGAAATGGTGCGCGGCTGCTGCTGGCCGAAGCGTCGGATGCGGCGCAGGCAAGCCGCATCGGCAATCAGACCGGCGGCCGCGTCTTCTTGTTCCTCGAAACCGACGATTTTGCCAGAGACCACCGGGCGATGTTGGCCAATGGCGTCGAGTTCCGCGAGGCGCCGCGTCACGAGGCCTACGGCACGGTGGCGGTGTTTTCCGATCTCTATGGCAATCTCTGGGACCTGATCGAGCCGAAACGGCTGGGTTGACCAGGCCTTTCGGCAAAGTCCGCGGACAGTCCGAAACCCCAGTTGCTTTTTGCCGGCCGCCAGCCTATGTAGCCGGTTCTTGAGCGCGCCCATCGTCTAGCGGTCAGGACACCGCCCTCTCACGGCGGGAACAGGGGTTCGATTCCCCTTGGGCGTACCAAGCAATCCTTCTTGCACATTGATCAAAAATACTAGGGTTCGCTCCGGCGCCGCCAGCCAGGCACTTCTAGCGCGACGCATGCAGTTGGATTAGCATCCCTGCCCAAGGCTGGCCGCAAGTGCCCCGGGAGGAAGCCAATGCAGAAACTGCAGTCGCAGGGCGTCCATCACATTACGCTGGTCGGCGCCGGGCGCCAGACCTCGATCGATTTCTGGGAGGGCGTGCTCGGCATGCCTTTCATCTTCGAGCAGCCTAACCTCGACAAGGCGAGCGAGAGCCATCTCTATTTCGATCCGGGCGACGGGCGGCTGATCACCGTCTTTACCGATGAGAGCCGCGAAGCAGTCAAGCGGCGCACGCCGACCGACACTGGCTGCGTCCACCACATCGCGTTTTCTGTCTCGCGCGTGACCTTCCTGCAGGCGGTGGCGCGGCTCGACGAGCGCGGCATCAAGCATAGCGGCGTCAAGGATCGCGGCTTCATGGATTCGATCTATTTCGAGGATGCGCTCGGGTTGCTGATCGAGCTTGCCTCCTATCGTTTCGAGCCGCCGGCCGGCTTCAGCCATGCCGACGTGCTTATGGAGGCGCACAAGATACGCGTCGCGCGCAAGGACTATGCGATCGCGGAGATGCATCTGGCCGATGCGATCCAGGCGCTGGTCGAGCGCTCGCGCGCAACCTTGTCGTCGGACAGGGCGCCGAGAAATCCATACTGAGCAAGCCATAGGGAGGGATAACAATGGCAAAAGCTGCAGCAAAGAGCGCGAAGAGACCGGCGGCAAAGGCAGCCGCAAAACCGGCAGCCAAGGGCGCGAAGGCGTCGGCGGCCGCTAAGGTGACGGCAAAGGCGGCCTCTAAAGCGACGGCAAAAGCCGCGCCTAAGGCAGCAGCGAAAGCAAAGCCGGCCAAGAAGCCCGGCATCAAGCTCAGCATGCTGAAGCCCAGCGTCAACAACATGACGGTGCGCGTGTTCGCCCGCGCCGCCGGACTCGATCCCGCCGAAACCGACGCCTGGGGTTCGACGCGCTCGCCGGAATTCCTGGCGCGCAACCCGGCGCATCTGACGCCGATGATCGAGGACAAGGGACTACCCAGGGGCGTGCTCTGGGAAAGCTGCGCCATCATGCAGTATCTCGCCAACAAGCACGGGCTGGAAAAATTCTACCCCAAGGCGCCGGCCAGGCGGGCGATGATCGACAGCGCCATGTTCTATCTGGTCGGCACGCTTTATCCTTACGTCGCGCGCGCCACCTATCCGGCGCTTGGCTTCCCGCAATATGCCGGCGAGGTCGGTCACAGCGACGCCCATCCCGACAAGAAGGCGGAAGCGCAGAAGGCGGCGATGGCGGCAATCGCCGAACCGCTCGAGGTGTTTCATTCCTTCTTCCGCGACGGCAAGCCGTTCATCGGCGGCAGCAATCCGTCGATCGCCGATATCAGGCTGGCGGCGACGCTCGAATTCCTGGCGGTGATCGACTACGCGCTGCCGGGCTGGGCGAAGGACTATATGGCGGCGCTGGAGAAGAAGCTCGGCAAGGCCTATGCGGAACCGGCCGGCGACGTGCGCGGCTACATCGCCTATGTGAAGTCGCAGGCCAAGGCCTGAAGATGCCGGGTTAAGGTTTCGTTTACTAAAGCCCTGTCTACTGGTTTCAGTCCTCGCCGCGACCACGGATGTACTGGCGCCAGGGTGAGACAGGAAAAAGGTCGGCTCCGTGCCGGCCTTTTGCTTTTTTCCCTCGCGCGGCAATCACGACAGTATGATTCCGCCTGCGCCGGCGCCGGCGAATTCCTATTGTCATCCTCGAAAGCGGTCGTACCATTGCCCTTGGGGCGTGGAGCAGGCAACGAGGACCGCGATGGCAAAAGCAATGGCATTCTCGATTGTTGCAGCCTTGCTCGTGGCATCCTATCCCGCCGGGGCGGAACCGCTCAACAACATGAACGAGGTCGGCGCCGCCTTGCTGGCCTGCTGGAAGCCGCCGGCAGAGTCCGACAACTCATCGGTCACGCTAAGCTTCGGCTTCAAGCGCGACGGCACGCTGATCGGGCCGCCGAAAGCGACGGCTATCAAAGTCAAAGGCGATGACGCGGCACGCAAGGCCTATGTCGATGCGGCGACCAAGGCGTTGAACGATTGCCTGCCGGTCAGCTTCTCGCCGACGCTCGCCAAGGGCGTAGCGGGGAACGTCTTCACGCTCCAGTTCAACTCGCCGAAGAAATAGGTGCCTCAGGCCAAAGTGCGTGCACGCCTGATTTGGGCGTGCTTTTCCAGCTCCGGCATCTCGAAGACATAATCGTTCCAGGCGGATTGCGGAATCTGGCCCGCCAGATAGCATTCGAGCAACAGGTTCTGCTCGGGTGTCAAATGCCTCGGCGCCCATTCGTGATCCAGCCCAAGCGAGTGGATCAGGTTCCTGGTCAGGCCAGAGACGGTGAAGTGAATAGACATCTTCAGTCTCCCTTACACTGCGCTGATCGATAGATTGCCACGCAATCCCGGACCGTAAGCCGCTTCACACTTTTCCCGGAATTGCTCCAACGCCAACAACGCCCGATGCAGGCCAAAGGTTTCATCATCCATACGTGATCGAACCGGCTGCCCGCTCTCGGCCGGTTCAAAAAAATAGTTTTTCGGCTGCCGTCTCAACCTTGAGATGAAAGCGCAATATTCGTTTCACCTGATTGAGTGTAACAGTCAAAAGTGTACACGAAAGCTCTCGGTTAATCTTGCTATTCTTGAGAGCTAGCTCAATCAGCCGGTTTTGATTCCAAGCAGTTTAGATGGCCGGTTGTCCCGGAAACGCTGCGCACGTCCGGGCGATATGCATCAATCGCAAACGACGCGGAAACGCCGGCCGTTTTCGCTGACATTGCGGCAGGCAAGCGTCCGTTGCGGGTCGGACGGATCCTCGGACAGCTGCGGGTCCGCTGATGCCGGTTTCGGTCTTGAGTATCTGCGCGGCTCCGGTCCGGGCGGCGTGTATGGCGGTGGCGGAAACACATCGGACACGATCTGCCGCGAAGGCGCCGTTCCCGGCGGGACCCTATCCCATACGCGCCTGACGTCCATCCGGCTCGGCACGATCACCGTGCCGTCGTCGCTGCGCGTGCAGCCGCCTGCCGTAAGCAGCGCCGGACAAAGGACAAAAGCCGCGAATCGAACGAACATTAGCAACACCCCATAAGTCTTATAATGCGTCATTGCCCTTGTCGCCAACGGGCGGATTACCGCAGCCGGCGCTTAAAGCGCGTCGCGCCGAAACGGATTCAGGCGACGCGCTTCGAGTCTTTGCTTTGATGCATGTTGCCGCAGGATCGCTGCGGACTTTTGCGCGACATGCATCAGGTTCGACCTTACCCAACGGCATGCGGCACAAGCGGTTGCAAATCGTTATGGTTAGCGGTCCGTTAATGCTTGTCGGGCACATTCCGCCGACGAACCGGAGAGGGTTCGGCCTTGGGGGTAGGGATGGCGGATACGGACGGAACTTCCGAAGCGCTCGGCAAACTTCGGATGATGGTTGATTCGATGCCGATCGGCGTCATGGTGCTTGACGGCGATTTGCGGGCCGAGGTCATCAACAACGCCTTCTACGAGTTCTGGAAGATCGACCCCGGCCGTGCCCGGACGGGTTGCACGCTGCGCGATCTCATGGAGGCCAGCCGCGAGGCTGATCCTTATGGCGCCGACGATGCGACGTGGCAGCTCCACATCGCCGAGCGCGAGGCTGAAATCCGCGCCGGTGTAGCCGGCTCCAAGCAATTGCCGCGCACGGATGGCCGCACGCTGATCGCCTCGCTGTCGCCGCTGCCCAACGGCAAGCGGCTGCTCTCCTATCTCGACATCACCGACATGAAACAGCGTGAGATGGAGGCCGAGGATACGCGCCGGAATCTCGCCACCGTGCTGGAGTCGCTGCCGGCCGGAGTCATCATCTACGACCGCGACGACCGGTTCGTCTTCGCCAACCGCAAACTGCAGGACACGCTGCCGGCGCTGAAGCCGGCCTGGCAGCCAGGCCGCAGTTTTCGTGAAGCCTTGGTGCTTGGCCATTCGGCCGGCTATTTCCGCTCGAGCGGCGATCCCGCGATCGACAGTCTCTACGGCGTCGACAGAGAACGCTGGCTCGACGCCATGCTCAGGCGCTACCACTTGCCCAATTCGTCCTATGAGCGGCTCAATCCCGACGGACGCTGGTACCAGGTCTACGACATGCGCACTGAGGACGGCTTGTTCATCGGCGTGCGCGTCGACATCACCGACCTCAAGAGCCGCGAGGAAGCGCTGCGCGACTCCATGCGCCAGATCGACCTCTACCGGCAAGTCATGGACGAATTGCCGGTGGCCGCGTTCATCAAGGCCAACGACCTCAGCATCGAGTTCGTCAACAAGGCCTGGTGCGCGCTCACCGGCCTTGCCAAGGATGACGTTTTCGGCAAGAGCGATCGCGAGCTTTTCGCCGGCGGCGAGGCCAATGCCTTCGCCAATGACGACACCGAAGTCCTGGCGACCGGCGTAGAGCGCGAGGTCGAGGAGGCGGTCACCAGCCGCGACGGTAGGGTGCGGCAGTTGATGACGCGCAAGAGCCGCCTGGTGACCATGGACGGTTCGGTGCATCTGGTCGGCTCCAGCACCGATATCACCGACGTCAAGGCGCGCGAGCAGGCGCTCAGGGAAAGCATGAGCGAGAACGAGGTGTTCCGCAGCCTCATCGACAACGTGCCGGTGTCGATCTACGCCAAGCGCTCGGACCTCAGGCAGTTCTATGTCAACAGGGGCTGGTGCGATCTCACCGGCTTCAGCAGGGAAGAGGCTGTCGGCAAGACCGATATCGAGGTCTTCGGGTCGGACGGCGAGGCCTTCGTCGCCAGCGACATGGCCGTGCTGCGCACCGGCGAGACGCAGGAGATCGAGGAGACGGTGACGCTGCCCGACGGCAGCGTCAGACATCAGTTCGCCCGCAAGGGCGCGATGATAGCCTCCGACGGCTCGCTCTATCTCATCGGCTCGACCACCGACATCACCGAGCTAAAGCGGCGCGAGGCCGAGCTCAGTGAAGCCCGCCGGCGCGCCGTGCTTGCCGACCGCGCCAAGTCGGAATTCCTGGCCAATATGAGCCATGAGATCCGCACGCCGATGAACGGAGTTCTCGGCATGGCCGAACTGCTCGCCAAATCCGAACTCGATCCGAAGCAGAAGACATTCACCGACATCATCGTGAAGTCGGGCAACGCGCTGCTCACCATCATCAACGACATCCTCGACTTCTCCAAGATCGACGCCGGCCAGTTGGTGCTCGACCCGGCGCCATTCAACCTCGCCGAGGCAATCGAGGACGTAGCGACATTGGTGTCGACGCGCGCCAAGGAAAAGGACCTCGAGCTGATCGTGCGCGTCCAGCCCGGTCTCGAAGGCCTGTTCGTCGGCGATGTCGGGCGCATAAGGCAGATCGTCACCAACCTGCTCGGCAATGCGGTGAAATTCACCGACGAGGGTCACGTGCTGGTCGATGTCATCGGTGAGTGGGTTCCGGCGGGCGCCAAGCTTACCATCTCGGTCACCGACACCGGCATAGGCATCCCGGAAGACAAGCTAAAGCTGGTGTTCGAGAAGTTCAGCCAGGTCGATACGTCCTCCACCCGCCGCCATGAAGGCACCGGGCTCGGCCTTGCCATCACCTCGCGCCTGGTCGAGCTCATGCATGGCGAGATCGGGGTCGACAGCGCCGAAGGCAAGGGATCGACCTTCTGGTTCACCGTGACGTTGCCCAAGGCGGAGCAGGGCGGCCAGCGCATAATGCCGGTCGACGTCACCGGGGCGCGCGTGCTGATCATCGACGACAATGCGGTCAACCGCTCGATCCTTAGCGAGCAAATGGCGTCGTGGACGTTCGATTCCTGCGCGGCCGAAAGCGGCGCCGAAGGGTTGAAGGTGCTGATCGCCGCCGCCGCCTATGGCGTGCCGGTCGACTGCGTCGTGCTCGACTACCAGATGCCGGGCATGAGCGGGGCCGAGATGGCGCGCATCGTGCGAAACACGGAGGGGCTGGCGCATACGCCGATCATCATGCTGACCTCGGTCGACCAGTCGCTCGCCAACACGGCCTACCGCGATCTCGGCATCGATGCGCAGTTGATCAAGCCGGCGCGCTCTTCCGTCCTCCTGGAGACGCTGGTCGCCACCATCCAGCGCCATCGCCACAGCGCGTCGGCGCCGGCGACAGTCGATGCCAATGCTGCCCCAACGCCCACGCCGGCCGCGCGCACGGCAGTCGCGGAACGCGCCATGCTGCAGCCGCCGCCCGTGCGGGTGCGCCCGCGGCCTCCAGGCGACGAGCGCGGGCTCGACATCCTGGTTGCCGAGGACAATGAGGTGAACCAGCTGGTGTTCACGCAGATCCTCGGCGAGACCGACTACCGCTTCGAGATCGTCGGCAATGGCCGCAAGGCGCTCGACGCCTTCGGCAAACTCAATCCGCGCATGATCCTGATGGATGTGTCGATGCCGGAGATGAACGGGCTGGAAGCGACCGGCGCCATCCGCCGGCTCGAGGAAGAGACGGGCACGCATGTGCCGATCGTCGGCGTCACCGCGCATGCGCTGAAGGGCGACCGCGAACGCTGCCTGGAAGCCGGCATGGACGACTATCTGCCGAAGCCGATCAGCCCGCGGGCTCTGGTCGAAAAGCTCGAGCGCTGGTTGTGTGCGGACGCGGAGATGCGGCGCAACGCCGGCTGAAGCGGGCTTTGAAGAGCATGATCCCAAAAAGTGAGAACCGGTTCTTGGAAAAGATCATGCTCCAACTCAACAAGGAGCGACACAGTCTGGTTGACGTATACGTATGGTGCGATCGCACCATATGAAAACAAACGCGAAGCCGGGAAAATAGCTGTCATTGATTCCGCCATTCGATTACGGGCGGGAGCAGCGACCGCCAACAATGGAAACAGCGTCGACTCTACCCCAACGGACCTGTTTTTGGCGATGAGCTGGGCCATGATCCGCTCTGGCTTTCAGGCAACGCACTCTCGTCCGGATTTTATTTCCCGGCGGCCGTAACCCGGCCGCCGGGATAAATTTTGTTTCAAAGGCCCGACAAGTCGCTGATTCCGACGGCAAACTCCCGCCGCCCGCCAAGGGCCGTGGACGGCCTGCTCGGACAGGCCTGTCCAGCCGTTACCGGGCTGACATGAAACTGTCATGCGACTGTAATAATCGAAGGCTATGCCCCTCCTCGGGCGCCGACAGAAATGGGTGCCGAGAGACCATATTCCGAACAGGAGCAGGCCATATGAGACACTTCATCCGCTCTGCGGTCGTTGCGATTGCAATGGCTGCGGCATCCACCATCTCGATTTCCGCCGCGATGGCGGCCGACATCTCCGGCGCCGGCGCCACGTTCCCCTATCCGATCTATGCGAAGTGGGCTGACGCCTACAAGAAGGAGACCGGCATCGGCCTCAACTACCAGTCGATCGGCTCCGGCGGCGGCATCAAGCAGATCAAGGCCAAGACCGTGACCTTCGGCGCCTCCGACGCGCCGCTGAAGGGCGAAGACCTGGATTCCATCGGGCTCGCCCAGTTCCCGATGGTGATGGGCGGCATCGTGCCGGTCGTCAATCTCGAAGGCGTCAAGCCGGGCGAACTGGTTCTCGACGGCCCGGTCCTGGCCGACATCTTCGTCGGCAAGATCACCAATTGGAACGACGAGGCGATCAAGAAGCTGAACCCCGACGTCAAGCTGCCCGACCAGGCGATCGCCGTCGTGCACCGCTCCGACGGTTCGGGCACCACCTTCAACTTCAGCTACTATCTGGCCGACGTCAGCGCCGATTGGAAGTCGAAGGTCGGCGTCAACACCGCGCTCGAGTGGCCGGTGGGCATCGGTGCCAAGGGCAACGAAGGCGTCGCCAACAACGTCGCGCAGACCGGCGGCGCGATCGGCTACGTCGAATACGCCTACGCCAAGCAGAACAAGCTCATCTATACCGACCTGATCAACAAGGACGGCAAGAAGGTCGAGCCGACCGCGGCCGCCTTCTCGGCCGCGGCTGCCAATGCCGACTGGAGCTCGAAGCCGGGCTACGGCGTCATCCTGGCCAACCAGGCGGGCGCCGAATCCTGGCCGATGACCTCCGCGACCTGGATCCTGGTCTACAAGAAGCCCGACGACACGGCCGCCACCGGCGAAGCGCTCAAGTTCTTCGCCTGGTCCTACGGCAAGGGCGACGAAATGGCCGCCGGGCTGGACTATGTTCCGATGCCCGACGCCGTCGTGAAGAGCGTCGAGGAGATGTGGGCGAAGGACATCGTCGACAGCAACGGTAAGCCGATCTACTCCGGCATGTAATCTGCGCAAGAAAGGGAGGGCGCTTCCGGCGCCCTCCTGTCTCTCTTTTTGTAAATGCGAGGGGCTAAATGAGTGCCGTTTCCGAAGCCGTGACAAGTTCCGGCGCGCGGACCAGGGAAGCGATAGTTCGCCGCTTTGCCTTGACCGACACGATCTTCCGCACGGCCACGCGACTTTCCGCCATCCTGGTGCTGGTGCTTCTGGGTGGGGTCGCCATTTCCCTGATCACCGGTTCCTGGCAGGCGCTGTCGAAATTCGGCTTCTCCTTCCTGACGACCGAGTCGTGGAATCCGGTCACCGAAAATTTCGGAGCGCTGGCGCCGATCTATGGAACCATTGTCACCTCGGCCATCGCCATTCTGATCGCCGTGCCGATCGGCATCGGCATCGCCGTTTTCCTGACCGAGCTCTGCCCGCGTCCGCTGCGGCGTCCGATCGGCATAGCGGTCGAGCTTTTGGCCGGCATCCCGTCGATCATCTACGGCATCTGGGGCCTGTTCGTCTTCGCGCCGTTCCTGCAAACGACTGTGCAGCCTTTTGTCATCTGGCTGTTTCATGGCATTCCTGGCCTCAACGGCCTGTTCGCCGGCCCGCCCTACGGCATAGGCATGCTGACGTCGTCGCTCATTCTTGCCATCATGGTTCTGCCGTTCATCACATCGATCACCAAGGACGTGTTCGACACGGTGCCCTCGGTGCTGAAGGAATCGGCGTACGGCATCGGCTGCACGACATGGGAAGTGACGCGCCGCGTGGTCATCCCCTATACCCGGGTCGGCATCATGGGCGGCGTCATGCTCGGTCTCGGCCGCGCGCTCGGCGAGACCATGGCCGTCACCTTCGTCATCGGCAACGCCCACCGCATCAGCGCATCGCTGTTTGCTCCGGGCACGACGATTTCGGCGACCATCGCCAACGAATTCACCGAGGCCGACGGCGAACTCTACACCTCCTCGCTGGTGGCGCTCGGCCTGATCCTGTTCATCATCACCTTCATCATCCTCGCCATCGCGCGCTACATGCTGTTGCGCATCGATAGCAAGGCGGGAGCCTGACCATGTCGACAGCCATGTCGCTTCACCAGCGCCGCAAGCGCAAGAACGGCGTGATGATGGCGCTGTGCGTCATCGCCGCCGGCATCGGCCTCGCCTGGCTGGCGCTGATCCTCGGCGCGCTGGTCTACAAGGGCCTGTCCGGCCTCTCGCTGGCGGTCTTCACCGAAATGACGCCGCCGCCCGGCGAAGCCGGCGGCCTGCTCAACGCCATCTATGGCAGCATCGTGATGACCATCATCGGCATCGTCGTCGGAACGCCGATCGGCGTTCTGGCCGGCACCTACATGGCCGAATATGGGCGCTTCTCGAAGCTGACCACCGTGGTGCGCTTCATCAACGACATCCTCTTGTCGGCGCCCTCGATCATCGTCGGCCTGTTCGTCTACGAACTGATGGTGCGGCCGATGGGCCATTTCTCGGCCATCGCCGGCGCCGTCGCGCTGTCGATCCTGGTGATCCCCGTCGTGGTGCGCACCACCGAGGACATGCTGAACCTGGTGCCCAATGCGCTGCGCGAGGCCGGCACCGCCATCGGCGCTCCGCGCTGGGTGGTCATCCGCTCGGTCGCCTATCGCGCGGCACTGTCTGGTATCGTCACCGGTATCCTGCTCGCGATCGCCCGCATCTCCGGCGAGACGGCGCCGCTGCTCTTCACCGCGCTCAACAACCAGTTCTGGTCGAGCAATCTCAATGCCCCGATGGCCAGCCTGCCGGTGACCATCTTCCAGTTCGCGCTCAGCCCCTATGAGGAATGGCAGCAACTGGCTTGGACGGGCGCACTCATAATCACCCTGACGGTTCTCGGGCTGAGCATCTTTGCCCGCAGCCTGACCGGACGCAGAGAGGACAGATGAAACCGATGTTGTCCACCGACCTGAACGTAGCCGACACGACCGTCGAGAAGGCCAAGATCGAGGTCAAGGACCTCAACTTCTACTATGGCCAGTCGAAGGCGCTGAAGGGGATCAACCTGTCCCTGCCGGAGCGCAGCGTGACCGCCTTCATCGGGCCGTCGGGCTGCGGGAAGTCGACGCTGCTGCGCGTGCTCAACCGCATCTACGAGCTCTATCCGAAGCAGACCGCCGAGGGCCAGGTGCTGCTCGACGGTAAGAACATCCTCGATCGTTCGCAGGACCTGAACCTGTTGCGCACCAAGATCGGCATGGTGTTCCAGAAGCCGACGCCGTTCCCGATGTCGATCTACGAGAACATCGCCTTCGGCGTCAGGCTCTATGAGAAGATCAGCAAGGCCGAGATGGACAATCGCGTCGAGCAGGCGCTGAAGCGCGCCGCGCTCTGGACCGAGGTCAAGGACAAGCTCAACGCCAGCGGCCTCAGCCTCTCCGGCGGCCAGCAGCAGCGCCTGTGCATCGCCCGCACGGTTGCGGTGAAGCCCGAAGTCATCCTGCTCGACGAGCCGGCCTCGGCGCTCGATCCGCTGTCGACCGCCAAGATCGAGGAGCTGATCGACGAATTGCAAGCCGACTACACGATCGTCATCGTCACCCACAACATGCAGCAGGCGGCGCGCGTGTCGCGGCAGACGGCGTTCATGTATCTGGGCGAGCTGATCGAGTTCGACCGGACCGAGAAGATCTTCACCTCGCCGCGTGAGAAGCGCACGCAGGACTACATCACCGGCCGCTTCGGCTGAGTTCATACGAGGACACCAATATGGCCGAACATACCGTCGCTTCCTTCGACGAGGATCTGAGGCAGATCAGCCGGCTGGTCAACGACATGGGCGATCTCGCCGGTTCCATGGTCGGCGCGGCGACCAGGGCACTGCTCGAAACCGACAATGCGCTGGCACAGCGCGTCGTCTCCGACGACGCCATCATGGACGCGCGCCAGCGCGAGCTCGACGACCGCGCCATCACGCTGATCGCCAAGCGCCAGCCGATGGCCGACGACCTGCGCAATGTCGTCGGCGCGATCCGCATGGCCGGCGATCTCGAGCGTATCGGCGATCTCGCCAAGAACATCGCCAAGCGCGTCGGCTCGGTCGGCATAAGTGCTGCGCCGCGCGATCTCACCCACTCGATCGACGGCATGGCGCAGATGGTGCTGATCCAGGTGCAGGGCGTGATCGAGGAATATACTGCCGGCGACGCCACGGCGCTCGCCAAGCTCAGAAACGACGACGAGCGCATCGACGTCAAATACACCTCCGTCTTCCGCGAGCTCTTGACCTACATGATGGAGGATCCGCGCAACATCACGGCTTGCACGCATCTTCTGTTCTGCGCCAAGAATCTGGAGCGTATCGGCGACCATGTCACCAACATCGCCGAGAATGCCTATTATGTTCTGACCGGCACGCAACTGCCCGCCAACCGTCCGAAGCAGGACGAGACGGCGATGTCGGCGCCGGCGGCTTGACGGAAAAGGTTGCCTGTCAATGATCGCGCCACGCATCATGGTGGTGGAGGACGAGGAGCCGCTGGGGGTGCTGCTCCGCTACAATCTCGAATCCGAGGGCTACCAGGTCGAAGTGGTGGCCCGCGGCGACGAGGCCGAAATCCGCCTGCAAGAAAACGTGCCCGACCTTCTGGTGCTCGACTGGATGGTGCCCGCGGTGTCCGGCATCGAGCTTTGCCGGCGCCTCAGGATGCGGCCGGAAACCGAGCGACTGCCGATCATCATGCTGACCGCGCGCGGCGAGGAAAGCGACCGCGTGCGCGGCCTGTCGACCGGCGCCGACGACTATCTGGTGAAACCGTTCTCGACGCCGGAGTTCATGGCGCGCGTGAAAGCGCTGCTGCGGCGCGCCAAGCCCGAGGTGCTGTCCAGCGTGCTCAAGGTCGGCGACATCGTGCTCGACCGCGAATCGCACCGCGTCTACCGCAAGAAGAGCGAAATCCGGCTCGGTCCGACCGAGTTCCGCCTGCTCGAATTCATGATGCGCCACCCCGGCCGAGTGTTCTCGCGCAGTCAGCTGCTCGACAATGTCTGGGGCGAGACGATCTATATCGACGAGCGGACCGTTGACGTGCATGTCGGCCGCTTGCGCAAGGCCGTCAACAACGGCCGCATGCCGGACGTCATCCGCACCATCCGCGGGGCGGGCTACGCGATCCGCGAAGATTAGACCCAGGGCACCAAAGTTCTGACGGGCTCGGCGCTTCCGACATCCATGCTGGTGGGTGGCCGAGCCACTTGTGCTTCGTCATCCACGGGCGGAGCAAGGAGCGCAGCGACGCAGAGCAGACCCGAGGATCCATGCCGTGACGTCGACGCGCCGCCACGGTGCAGAATTCTGCTCCGCTGCATCCGACGACTGAGGTAACGGCATGGATTCCAGGGTCTCCGCGACGGAGCTTCGCTCCTGCTCCGCCCTGGAATGACGAATCTTCAGGGCCTTCGCCAATCTCCAGCGCCTGGCGGGACGCTCGGAAATCGACGATCACTTCAAAGCCGCTCAGGCGACGTGCTTGCCCGTCCGCGCCTGCATGCCCGGCGCGAAAATCTCCTGGTCGACGAAGTTGAGCGCGCGCATGGCGCAGCCTTCGCGGATCAGCGGCAATTCGTTGGGTTCGGTGTCGAAGGAGATGGATTTTGAGTGCTGGCCGCCGGCGGTCTGGGCGATCGCCTCGCGCAGCGCCGGCTCGATCAGGTCGAAGGCTGCGGCGCTGACGCCGACCATGGCAACGGGCGCCGGGTCGATCAGCGCGAAAAGGCTGCCGAGGCCGAAGCCCAGCGCTTGGCCCGCCCGGCGATAGGCTTCGCGCTCCGGACCGTCGCCCTGCCGGGCCTTTATCGCAAGCGCGCGCATTTCGGGGTCGCCGACATCGGTCGGCTCGGCGTCCTCGCTCAACCCCATGGCGCTGCGCCAGATGGCATAATTGCCGGCATAGGCCTCGACGCAGCCGCGGCGGCCGCAACGGCAGAGCGCGCCGCCGGGACGATGGATCATGTGGCCGAATTCGCCGCCCGAGGAATGCGTGCCCATGAAAAGCTCGCCCTTCAGCACCAGGCCCATGCCGATGCCGTGCGACAGGAGGATGGCGATGAAATTGTCGCGGTAGCGGGCCGGGTCGCGCCATTGCAGCGCCACCGCCATCATGTTGCAGTCGTTCTCCATTGCGGCGGGTATGGCGAATTCCTTCTCCAATATGTCGGCGAAAGGAATATCGGTCAGCGGCGTGATCGGCGACCACAGCATGGCGCGGGCGTGCGAGTCGGTGATGCCCTGAATGCCCATGGCGATGCGGGCAACGCTGCCGACGTCGAGATCGGGATCCTCCAGCCGGCGCCGCACGATGGCGACGCATTCGCCGATCAATTGCTCGCGCGGCATGGTCAGCGTGTCGAGGCGGCGCTGCTCCTCGGCGACGACCTGGCCGGCATAGTCGATGACGGCGACGGAGAGGAAGTTCAGCGACAGCACCACCGTCACCACGGCCGCGGCCTCCGGGTTCAGCGCCAAGCCGATCTGCGGCCGGCCGCGTTTCAGCGATGCGGCGGGCTCATTGGCCTTGCTCTCCGTCAGGATGCCTTCGTCGATCAGATCGGATGAGATCGCCGAAATGGTCGAATGGCTGAGCCCGGTGGTGGCCGCGATCTCGGTCCGCGACGGCTGGCCGGCCCGGCGCACGGCCGCGATCACCATGGCACGGTTGCGCCGGCGCAAATCGTCGTGGCGTATCCCGACCGACATTTGTCTGCCATTCCTCCCCGGTCACCGCAGGCCTATGATGATGCCATGGCCTGCCGGTGACACGCCAGCGATACTCGCAGAAGCCGAAACGCCTGTCATTATTTATTGCGAAACTCGAAAAAAATGCCAAGTCCCATCAAAAGCCATCAGAATCGGAGTTGACAGCGCGGTTTGGCTGGATCAGTATTTTTTTGAGGCTCGAAAAAAAGGGCCTTTGTGCCGGCCTTCGGGCCAGTCTGGTCGCGCCGCTCAGGGCGCAGGGAGGATATCATGAAGAAATTCGCAGCCGCCATTCTGGCGGGCGTCGCCATGTCGTTGACATTGGCGTCGGTCGCTGAGGCGAAGGACAAGGTCATCGGCGTGTCGTGGTCGAACTTCCAGGAAGAGCGCTGGAAGACCGATGAGGCAGCGATGAAGGCCGCGATCGAAGCCGCCGGCGACAAATACATTTCCGCCGACGCGCAGTCCAATCCCGGCAAGCAGCTGACCGATGTCGAGAGCCTGATCTCGCAGGGCGCCAACGCGCTGATCATCCTGGCACAGGACGCCTCGGCGATCGGCCCGGCCGTGCAGAAGGCGCTTGACGAAGGCATTCCTGTCGTCGGCTACGACCGCCTGATCGAGAACAAGGACGTCTTCTACCTGACTTTTGACAACAAGGAAGTCGGGCGCATGCAGGCGCGTGAGGTGTTCAAGGCCAAGCCCGAAGGCAACTATGTCTTCATCAAGGGTTCGGGCTCCGACCCGAACGCCGACTTCCTGTTCTCGGGCTCGATGGAAGTACTCAAGCAGGCCATCGACACGGGCAAGATCAAGAATGTCGGCGAGGCCTATACGGACGGCTGGCTGCCTGCCAACGCGCAGAAGAACATGGAGCAGTTCCTGACCGCCAACGACAACAAGGTCGACGCGGTGGTCGCCGCCAATGACGGCACCGCCGGCGGCGTCGTCGCGGCGCTGACCGCACAGGGTCTTGCCGGCACCGTTCCGGTTTCGGGCCAGGACGGCGACCACGCGGCGCTCAACCGTATCGCGCTCGGCACCCAGACCGTGTCGGTGTGGAAGGATGCGCGCGAGCTCGGCAAGAACGCCGCCGAGATCGCCTCGCAGCTCGCAGACGGCAAGAAGAATGCCGACATCGCCGGCGCCAAGGACTTCACGACCCCGGGCGGCAACACCGTCAAGTCGCTGTTCCTGACGCCGATCGCGATCACCAAGGACAATCTCAACGTCGTCATCGACGCCGGCTGGATCAAGAAGGACGAAGTCTGCGCCGGCGTTGCCGCCGGCAGTGTCAAGGTTTGCAACTGAGTTTGCCGACTTCGATCAAAAATCCTGCGCCGCGGCCTGGAGCGGTTCGTTGAACCGCTCCAGCGCCTGGCTGCTGCAATCCCGGGGAAAACCGCCAGACACTTTTCCCCGGGATTGCTTTGAGGCCGCAGCGTTTCTCCTCAAAGAGTTTTACGTTTCCGCCTCCGGCGGATAGCTTCTAGGCTGGCTCCGGCATCCGCGTCAGACGGGCAGGCCGGCGGGAGGAAATCATGACCGACACGACGTCCACCCCACAGGCGGACACGGCGCGCGCGTCGGAACTCGGCGCCGTCGCCCGGTTCCTTAAGGCGACCGAACTCGACACCCGCATGCTCGGCATGGTCGGCGCGCTGCTGATCATCTGGGTCGGCCTGCACGTCCTTTCGGGCGGCCTTTTTCTGACGCCGCGCAACCTTTGGAACCTGTCGGTGCAGACGTCCGCCGTCGCCATCATGGCGTCGGGCATGGTGCTGGTCATCGTCATGCGAAACATAGATCTTTCCATCGGCTCGGCCGAAGGGGTGATCGGCATGGTGATGGGTTTTGCCCAGGTGCACTTCCTGGTGCGCTTCGTCGGGCTCGAGCTCGGCAATCCCTGGATCTGGGTGCTGGCGCTGGTCATCGGCTTGGCGCTTGGCCTTCTCATCGGCGCCTTCCAGGGCTTCATCATCGCCTATCTCGAAGTGCCGGCCTTTATCGTCACGCTGGGCGGCCTGCTGGTCTGGCGCGGCGCTGCCTGGTGGGTGACCAGCGGCCAGACCGTGGCGCCGCTCGACGCCACCTTCCAACTGATGGGCGGCGGGCCGGCCGGATCGATCGGCGCGACGTGGAGTTGGGTCGTCGGCATCGTCGCATGCCTTGCCGTGGTGTTCGCGCTGTTCAACGGACGCGTCCAGCGCAAGCGTTTCCGCTTCCCGCTCCGCCCGATCTGGGCAGAGACGCTGATGGGCGCCGTCGCCTGCGCCGTCATCATGGGCGCGGTCTGGGTGGCCAATTCCTATCAATGGCCGGCCGGTATCGTGAAGCGCTACGCGGAGGCCAACAACATCGCCATTCCCGAAGGCGGGCTGTTCATTGCGCACGGCATAGCCATTCCGGTGCTGATGGCAATCGCGGTCGGTCTGGTCATGACCTTCATCACCAACCGTACGCGTTTCGGCCGTTATGTCTTTGCCATCGGCGGCAATCCGGAGGCCGCCAATCTGGCCGGCATCAACACGCGCTGGATCACCATGAAGGTGTTCATGATCATGGGCGTGCTGGCAACGATCGCCGCGGCGATTTCTTCGGCCCGGCTGAATTCGGCAACCAATGCGCTCGGTACGCTCGATGAGCTCCTGGTGATCGCAGCCGCCGTGATCGGCGGCACATCGCTCGCGGGCGGCTCGGGGACCGTCATCGGGGCCATGCTCGGCGCGCTTTTGATGCAATCGCTGCAATCCGGCATGGTGCTGCTCGGCGTCGACTCGCCGCTGCAGAACATCGTCGTCGGCGCCGTGCTGGTGATCGCGGTGTGGCTCGACACCGTATACCGCAAGCGCGTCTGATCGGACACAGGGAGGAAAAGTTCATGGCTGAGACATCCGCTCCCGCAGGCGTGCCGCTGGTCGACATGCGCAACATCTCGATCGCTTTCGGCGGCATCCGTGCCGTCGACGACGCGTCGGTCGATCTCTTCCCCGGCGAGGTGGTGGCGCTGCTCGGCCACAACGGTGCCGGCAAATCGACGCTGATCAAGATCCTGTCCGGCGCCTACAAGCGCGATGCAGGCCAGATCTTCATCAACGGCGAGGAGGCCCCGATCTCCAATCCGCGCGACGCCAAGAAATACGGCATCGAGACGATCTACCAGACGCTGGCGCTGGCCGACAATGTCGACGCCGCCGCCAATCTGTTCCTCGGCCGCGAGCTGATGACGGGCTGGGGCACGCTCGACGACGTCGCCATGGAGGCCGAGGCGCGCAAGGTCATGGGCCGGCTCAATCCGCGCTTCCAGCGATTCAAAGAACCCGTCGTCAAGCTCTCGGGCGGGCAGCGCCAATCGGTGGCGATCGCGCGCGCCATCCTGTTCAACGCCCGCATCCTGATCATGGACGAGCCGACAGCAGCACTTGGGCCGCAGGAAACGGCGCAGGTCGGCGAGTTGGTCAAGCAGCTCAAGGCCGACGGCATCGGCATCTTCCTGATCAGCCATGACATCCATGACGTGTTCGAGCTCGCCGACCGGGTCTGCGTGATGAAGAACGGCCAGGTCGTGGGCACCGCCCGCACCAGCGACGTCACCCAGGACGAGGTGCTCGGCATGATCATCCTCGGCAAGGTTCCGCCCGGCGCCATTCCGGGTCCGGGGGCGTTGAAGATCGCCGCTTGAGCCATAAAGATAGTCGGCTAATTAACGTTTGCTTGATGTACCAGCCATGATGATGGCTTGGCCGCGCCATTGTGTTGGCGCGGAGACTTGCCCATAAAGGTCCTCGACCGTCCACGGGCCGCATCCTTGATTTGAAGAAGCTCTTTCCGATCGTTGCCTTTGTCGCCGTCGCGCTGATCAGCCTGACGATGGCGGGCTTCGCCTATTTCGCCACGCAGGAGGCGGCGCGGATCAAGTTCGAGGGCACGGCAGACGACGCGCTCAACCGCATCGAGAGCCGCATCGACCTGCATCTGTCGCTGCTGCGTTCGACGCAGGCGCTGTTCGACGCCCGCAACGGCGACATCACGCGCGGCGAATTCAACGCCTTCTTCACCGCGCTCGACATCGACGGCAATTTCGCCGGCCTGCGCGGCATCGGCTTCCTGAGGCTGGCCAAGACCGGCGACGAGGCGGCGGTCGAACGCGACATCCTGCACGATCACGGGTCGGCCCATCCGGTCTATCCGGCCACCGCCGAGCCATGGCGCACGCCGATCGTGCTGTTCGAGCCGCTCGATACGTCCAACCAGTCGATCATCGGTTACGACATGTTCACGGAGCCGGTACGCCGCGCCGCGATCGAGAAGGCAATGGCCGACGACGAGCAGCATGCGAGCGGGCTGGTGCAACTCGGCCAGGGCACCGGTTCGGCGCAGACCTATACCGGCTTCCTGGTCTTCGTGCGGCTAAACGTCGAAACCGCGCCCGACGCCATCAATGCAAGCCGCTCCTCGACGGCCGGCTTCCTCTACGCGGCGTTCCGCGCCCAGGACCTGTTCCAGACCGCGCTCAGCCGCGCGCCGCTGCTGCCGGTCAATGTCGAGGTCTATGACGGCAAGCCGGAGGCCGGCAACCTCTTCTTCCGGTCTGAGGCGCCGCCCGCCGAACGCATCGGCGCGAAGCTTCTGGCGCGCCGCGAGATCGTCGTCGCGGGCCGGCCGTGGACCCTGCTGTTCAGGCCGACAGGCGCCTTCGAACCGCCGTCCTCGCGCGCCATCCCGGTGATGCTCGGATTGTTCGGCCTGCTGCTGGCCGGGGCCATCGCGCTGGTGGCCCGCTACCAGGAGCGCGCCTATGACGCCAAGTCGGCGCTGCACGAGGCGACGGAGAAGAGCCTGCTGGAGAAGGACCTGATCCTGCAGGAGATGAAGCATCGCATCAAGAATTCGATCACGCGTGTGCTGGCGATCGCGCGGCAGACCGCCTCGCAGGCTACCGATGTGAAAGAGTTCTCGGCATCGTTTTCGGCGCGGCTCCAGGCGATGGCCGCCTCGCAGGACATGCTGACGCGCTCGCGCTGGCAAAAGGCCGATCTCGGCGATCTCTTGCGCATCGAACTCGGCCAGGTGTTCGGCAAGGATCTGCCGGAAGGCATCCTGTCCGGTCCGGAGGTGCTGCTCGACGAGACGACGACGCAGGCGCTCGGGCTGACCTTCCACGAACTGGCGACGAATGCGCTGAAGTATGGCGAAGCCGGGAACGCCGTTGGCGCGCTCAAAGTCGACTGGCAGGTCGAAGGCCGGGACAAAGAGCGCGTGTTGGTGCTCAACTGGCGCGAAGCCGGCCAGAAAAACCTCGAGACGCCGACCAAGACCGGTTTCGGTACCAAGCTGATCGATCTCAACGTCACGCGCGAACTGCGCGGCACGATCAAGCGAGATTTTCAGAAGGCCGGGCTGAAGGTGGAGATCAGAATTCCGCTGGCTGTCTGAATAGCGACAAGTCGGGGCAGCCGAATCAGCGGACCAAGTCAGCGGGAAGCGGAGCCGGTTGCGGTCCCCGCTTCCCCAAGATTATCGGATCAGTTGCAGCGGGCCCAGTAGGTCGTACCGTCACGGCCACGATACTTGCAGCGGCCAGTTTGCACGTTCCGGTACAACAATCCGGACCCGGCGCCCACAGCCGCGCCGACCAGCGCACCCTTGCCGCCACCGACCAGGCCGCCGATACCGGCGCCGATCAGGCCGCCGCCGACGACATCCTGCTCGGTGCTGGTGCAGCCGCTGACAGCGACCACGGCAACCATGGCAATGATCATCTTCCGCATAGAATTGCTCCTCACTTTGTCCTCACTTTTGGCAGTGCCAACAGCCGTTTAGCACGAAAATTTGAGCTTTGCCCGCCTCATCTTACTGTTGGCTAAGATAGTCTTTTTCGGCGCGCGTGCCTGCCGAGGCAAGGAGCGTGCCCGAAACCTGGAGCGATGCATTCAGACTGCCGTCCGGCAGCACATTCCAGACGATCTGGTCGTAGTCGTCCTCAAGCGCGGGGTCGACGGCGAGACACTCACCTACGATATGCGGCGCCCGGCCTCGCAGGTCGCCCAGCGCAAAGGGCCTTTCGGCGGCGCAGGCTTCGCCGGTCTCGAAGACGGCGACAGGCACGTTGAGCTCACGGCAGTCGGTCATTGCGTTCGAACAGCCGACGACGAACAAAAGTGCGGCGATATGTTCCATGGCGGCAACCCTCTCGCCGCAAAGAACGATTCTCACCCGCCAAAAGTTCCTGAGCCGGACTTCAGTCGGCGCCGATACTGGGGATCAAGACAGCTGCCAGAAGGCCGTCAGGACCATGGCCGCGAGAAGCGCGACCGCGCCGAGACGAAGCGCAAGATAGGATGGTCGCTGCGCCGGTGGCGGCTCTTTCTCCTGGAAGCCGCTCATCGAGACGCGGGCAGCCTGCTCCAGCCTGTTCATGTCGGCAACCATCTTCAAGTCTCCCAGGTCGCGAGGCGGGGCGCCGATGGGTTTTCCGGCGCACCGTCAGCCGGGAACACAGGATCGGACTTTATGGTGAACAGCCGGTTAAAGACCTGACGGGGGTAGCGCCGAAACGGATTCAAGCGAGGCGTATTAGGTCTTTGTTTTTATGCATGTCTTTGCCGCACGGCTCACACTTTTTCTGAATTGCTCTAGCGGCGAAGACTGCGCGATATCAATCCGTCTCGAAATTGCCATGCGGGACGGTGAGGCGGTATTCCAGGCGGCCGGCGCCGATTTCCAGCGTCGCCGAGCCGTTCAGCGACATCGGCACGACCCGCTCCAGCGCCACGCTGCCAAACCGCTTTTCGTTGGGCGGCGCGTTGCCGATCGTCTCCGTCCAGGTCAGCAGCAGATTGGGCGGCACCTTGCCATCCGCCTCGAGGCTCGCGCCGACTTCGACATGGCCACCTGGCCGGGACAGGGCGCCGTAGCTCACCGAATTGACGGCCAGCTCATGCATCGCCAGGCCGATATGCAGGGCGGCATTGGGGTTGAGGTAGGGATTTTCGCCGGCCAGCCGCAGGCTTCGCGCCGGGTCGCTGCTGTAGCGGCCAACCTGGCCGGATACGAGCTCCTGAAGGGCCGCACCTCGCCAGTTGGAGGAGGTGACGAGATCCTGCGAGGCGGCCAGCGACTGCAGCCGGCCGCGGAATCGCGCCAGAAACTCGTCGAGCGTTTCGGCATAACGCCCGGTCTGGGTGGCGATGCTCTGGATGATCGCCAGCAGATTTTTCGATCGATGGCTGACCTCGCGCAGCAAGGTCTTCAGTGTCTGCTCGCGGCGTTTCTGGTCCGTCGTCTCGACCATTGTGGTGACGACGCCGAGCACCTCTCCGGCTTCGCCGCGATCGGCATCGATCCAAAGCTGGAACCAGCGCACGCCGTGGCTCCCCGGAATGCTGAGCTCGAGCTGGTCTGCGTTTCCAGATTCGATCACCCTGCGCTTGGCGGCGCCGATGCGTTCGCCTTGGGCAGGCGACAGCAAATCCTTGCCGTCGGCGGTTTCGGACGCCCAGGGGGCACGCATGTTGCGTGCCCAGACCGTCTTCATCCGCCGATCCTGGTAAAGGACCGAAATTCCGGCGTTGTGAAGCGCGTGCAGCAAGGCCCGGCCCAGTTGCATCCCGCTTTCCGCCGGGTGCATCGCGATGACGTCGCCATCCGGCATGGTGTGACCATTCTCGACCACCGCGCCGCCATCGGGAACGGTGTGACCGTCCTGCTTGTCGGGATCATCGTTCGGTAAGGCCTTGGAACGCATCGAATACTTCCCGCACTCAGGCTGAAACGGCTTTATTCGAAAGAGGTTCCTGGTCCGGTCCGATAGCTTGGAGTTTCAAGCCTCCTAAAGCGGTCCGCCGGACGGCGCCCTTTCGAGACACCGCCCGGCGGTTGCTGGAAACCGTTTGAGGGGTGCGGCTTCCAGTGTCGGGATCAGGCTCTCCTGAACAGGCCGGCGATGAGCGAAATGACCAGGAAGGCCAGGAAGATGAAGAACAGGATCTGCGCAATACCGGCCGATGTGCCGGCTATACCGCCGAACCCAAGCGCGCCGGCGATGATTGCAACTACGAGAAATACGAGCGCCCAGTACAGCATGATGCGTCTCCTTCTTATGTCGGGAAAAGAACGTGGCTCGGTGGCGTTTGTTCCACCATTCGCCGAAAAATACGATCCCCGAAACCATGCTTTTTCAGGCACGAAGCCACGTGAGGCGACATGCGAGGCTCAGCGCCTCGCATGTCACTTTCTCATGCCATGTCGTGGAACAATCAGGCTGCCGCCTTGGCCTGCCGATCGAAGAAAAGCGCCTGGCTGATCAAGGCCTTGACCATGTCGGGGTTGAACGGCTTGGTCACCAGGAAGGCCGGTTCCGGGCGTTCGCCGGTCAGCAGGCGCTCCGGGAAAGCGGTGATGAAGATGACCGGCACCGGTGTCGACGACAGGATCTCGTTCACGGCCTCGATGCCCGAGCTGCCGTCAGCGAGCTGGATATCGGCCAGAACCATTTTCGGCCGCGTCCGGCCGAACATGGCGACCGCCTCGGCATGCGTGCGCGCCGTGCCGACAACGCGATGGCCGAGGCTCTCGACCATCTCCTCGATGTCCATGGCAATCAGCGGCTCGTCCTCGATGATCAGCACATCGGTCGCCACCTGTCGGGAAATCTCGCTGCTTGCCTGGGCAAGCAATTCCGAGAACTCATCCTCGTCGACATTGAGGATCTCGGCTGCCTCCTCCTCGCTGAAGCCCTCGACGGCAACCAGCAGGAAGGCCTGTCTCGGCAGCGGCGCAATGGCGTTCAGGTTGGCGGCTGCCCGCTGCTCCCACGCGGTCGGGGCCTGCTCCTGCGGCACGCGGATGGCGACGGAGGTGAATAACCTGGCAAAAACCTTGTAGAGCGCGATACGGTCGCTGGACGCTTCAGGAAAAATGTCGACATCGGCGATGATGGCTTCCAGCATCGCGGCGACCAGCGCGTCACCACTCTCCTGCGATCCCGATACAGCGCGAGAGAAGCGGCGCAGGAACGGCAGATGCGGGGCGATGGTAGCGGACAAACTCATTATTTACGTCTCCCTCAGATGACGTTGCACGTTTCAAGGCCACTGATTGCAAGCCCCGAAAAACAAACGCCGGCTTCCATAAAAAGTTCCGCCGAGAGCGGAACTAAATTAGCAGGCGGACGTTTCGGGGTCTCGGGATGGGCAACCAGACGAGCGTTCCGCTTGTGTTGTGGCTTGAAGTCGAAGAGCGGTGCGAGTGCTGGAAACTAGGGCGACTATGAAAGAAATGTCAAAGAAACACACCGCCGGTCCCGGAAGCGGGCGCCGGAACGGAGATGGCAATCCGCTTGGGACGAACTCCGAAATTGCCCGCAAGCTAAAGCAGTATTATGACGATCTGGTTTCCGATCAAGTGCCGGACCGTTTCGCTCAGTTGCTTAGCCAGCTGGAAAAAGCCGAACCTGCCCAGAAAAAGGATTGAGGCATGGCGGCGGTTTCCCAGAGCTTCAAGACCGAGTTGCTCGGCGCGATCCCTAGCCTGCGCGCTTTCGCGGTGTCGCTGACGCAGAATGCCGACAAGGCCGACGACCTCGTCCAGGAGACGCTGGTCAAGGCCTGGGACAAGCATGAGAGCTTCCAGCCGGGTACCAATCTCAAGGCTTGGCTGTTCACCATCCTGCGCAACGAATTCTATTCGCAGATGCGCAAGCGCGGCCGCGAGGTGCAGGACAGCGACGGCATCATGACCGCTCGCCTCGCGGTCCACCCGGCACAGCATGGGCAACTCGACCTCAAGGATTTCCGCGGCGCGCTCGAGCAACTGCCCGAGGATCAGCGCGAGGCCATCATCCTGATCGGCGCCTCCGGCTTCTCCTATGAGGAAGCGGCCGAGATCTGCGGTTGCGCGGTCGGCACCATCAAGAGCCGGGTCAGCCGGGCGCGCGCCAGGCTGCAGGAGATACTCAAGATTTCGGGAGAGGACGAATTCGGGCCTGACGCTATATCGGCTCAGGTGACCGGGTCCAACGCAGCCTAGGTGTGCTGATATTCAGGTGAGGCCGGCCTGCAAATGCCGGTTTCCTGCGCTTCCGGTGCTCACGTACTTCAAGTACGCTCCGCTCCGGTTCTCGGAAATCGTCCAGTTTGGTCGCTTCGCGCCCGTCTTCGACTCCGGCTCGGCCCAACCTGAATCTCAACACACCTCAGACTGAGGTCAGGCCGCGGCGCGACGGCCGCAGGCCGCAGCCACAGCTTCGATCAGGTCATCGCCCGAATACGGCTTGGTCACCAGACGAACACCAGGGAACGAAATCCTGATTTCGTCGGAGTCCGAATAGCCGGAGGCGAAGACGAACGGCAGGCCTTCGCTGCGCAACCGCGCGGCGAAGTCCAGCGTCGAGACGCCCCCGAGCATCAGATCGACGATGGCTGTGTCGAAACGCGATGGCAGGTTCTGGCCGTCGATTTCGCGGAGTTCACGCGCAATCGTCACCTCGGCGGCGCCGTGGTCGCGGCAAAGCTGCTCGACATCCATCGCGATCAGGAATTCGTCCTCCAGGACGAGGATGCGCAGTCCGTCAAGTAAAGCTGACAATTATCAGTGTCTCCTCGGGGCGGCACTCATGCGTGGAATCGGGCGCCATGTCATTTAAAAAAGACATGGGCTTCGCGAGCTTAGCGGAACCTGGACCGGTCTCGAACGTTTTTATGCGCCCGTGAGGGCAGGGATTTCGAAGAGGGGTCGAAATGTCCACCCAAAACGCACGTCCTGCCGCCAGCCGTCAATATCCTTGCGAAAAATGTCCGCTTCGGCCTTTGCCGGCCTTCCGCGAGTTCGAGAAGGAGGAATTGGCGTTCGTCAATACCTTCAAGAAGGGCGAGCTTGCCGTCGACAAAGGCGCGACGGTACTGGTCGAAGGCAGCCATAGTGCTCATCTCTACACGGTGCTTTCGGGCTGGGCGTTCCGTTACAAGCTCCTGCCTGACGGGCGACGGCAAATTCTCAACTTTTCCATGCCCGGCGATCTCATCGGCCTGCAGGGCAGTCTGATGGGTGAAATGCAGCATTCGGTCGAAGCGCTGTCGCCGATGCTGCTTTGCGTGTTTGAACGCGATCAACTGGCAGAACTTTACCGCAACCATCCGGGGCTCGCCTACGACATCACCTGGATTGCCTCGCGCGAAGAGCGAATGCTGGACGAGAACCTGCTCAGCATCGGCCGGCGCACGGCGCTTGAGCGTGCCGCCTATCTCATTGCCTTCATCACGAGCCGCGCCCGCGGCGCCGGGCTCAACGGCAAGACGCCGGTGCAAATCCCGATCACGCAGCAGCATATCGCCGACACGCTCGGCCTGTCGCTCGTCCACACCAACAAGACGATCCGCAAGCTGATGGACCGCAAGCTGATCGTCTGGCGCGACGGCGGCTGCTCTGTCATCAATTACGAGGGGTTGAAGGATCTGGCGCGCTGGGAAGGCCTTGGCGAAGAGCGCCGGCCGCTGATCTGACTTCAGGGGAACCTTGGCGCAGAACAGACGTTGAAATCGAAGCAAACGCAAGGAGTTAAGCGATGGCCACCGCCGCAGGCAAATCCGCGACCGATCAAGCAACCACCGCCGACCTCGAGGCCGATATCGAGCAGTTGAAAGCGGATATCCAGAAGCTCACCGAGCAACTCGCCAAGACCGGTCAAGATGGCTATGGCGCGGCCCGCCGTGCCGCGGCCGAAGGCGTCGAGCAGTTGCGCGCCCAGGGCGAATCTGCGTTCGAGAGCATGCGCGGCAGCGCCGAGGACATGGAAGCGCAGCTGATCGCAAAGGTCCGCGAGAAACCCGTGACGTCGCTGGCGATCGCGGTTGGCGTCGGCTATCTCTTCGCGCTGCTTTCCCGCCGCTAGCTGCAGATGGGGACGCTCATTTCGCTGATTTCAGGCTTCGCCTCGGGCGAGGCATTGGCCGCGCTGAAAAGGGCGCGTATGGCCGCGATCTTCTATACGCTTGCAGCGGTTTTTGCCTTGTGCGGCGTCGGCTTCCTGATCGGCGCGGCCTATATCTGGCTTGCTTCCCGCTACGGATCGCTCGCGACCAGCCTTGGCTTCGGCATCGGCTTCCTGGTGCTTGCCGGACTTGTGCTGCTGATCCACAAGCTCACCAACGGTTTGCGGGCCAGGAAGCGCGCCCGCCGGCGCAATGCCGATATGACGGCGGTCGGCGTCACCGCGGCACTTGCGCTGCTTCCGGCGCTTGCCAGGAGCAAAGGCGGGCTGGGTATTCTGGCGGCACCTGCGCTCGCGGCCGTCGCCTACGCCATCTATCGCGAGAACGTCAAATCCACGCCTCCCGGACCCGGCCCTGACGACATGCCGTAACGCCCTCACTTCGGCGAGTGTTCGAGCGGCATCGATATCTCGGCAAAGACGCCGCCTGGGCGGAATTCGTGAGTGACGTCGCTGTCGATGACTTTCGATAGGCTGCGACGGATCAGGATGGAGCCGAAGCCTTGGCGATCCGGCGGCTCGACCTCCGGTCCGCCGCTTTCGTTCCAAGTCAGCGCCAGCCTTCGCGCCCCTTCGCGCCCTTGTGTCTTCCAGGCCAAGTCGACCTTGCCGGACGGCACCGACAGCGAGCCGTATTTCAGCGCGTTGCTGGCCAGTTCATGGAGGATCAGGCCGAGCCCCACCGCCTGATCCGGCGACAACAGGAGCTCGGGGCCGGCAATCGTGATGCGGGGCGTGTCGCTGCTATCGAAAGGCTTGACCTCCATGCGGGCCAGTTCGCCGATGCCGATGCCGCGCCATTCGCGATCGGAGAGCAGGCTGTGGGCAGCGCCGAGGGCCTGCAGCCTGGCGCTGAATGCCTCCAGGAACTCGCTCGGCTGGCGAGCGTGGCGCACCGTCTGCGTGGCCAGTGCCTGCACGGTCGCAAGCGTGTTCTTGACCCGGTGGTTGAGCTCGCGCAGCAAAAGGCGCTGCCGCTCGTCGCCGAGCTTGCGCTCGGTGATGTCGTAGTTGACGCCAAAGATCAGCGTCGGCTTGCCCTCGCTGTCGCGCTCGACGACGCGCCCGCGCGTAGCGATCCAGCGGACAGGATAGCCTCTAACCCGGTACTCGCCGAAATAGTCGTCACTGCCGCTCAGCGCATCGCGAAAACGCGTCTCGGTCTGGTAGACGTCGCGCGGGTCGATGGCCTTGACGATATCGCGCGCCTTCAGCCGGTTCGATGGCGGCAGGCCGAACAGCTCGGCCAGAAGCATGTCGCAATCGATCATATCTGTTCGCACGTCCCAGGCCCAGCTTGCCAGCGAGGCGGCATCGAGCGCGATGGCGCGGCGCTTTTCCTCGCGCGCCAGCTCTGCCTTGGCGATGGCGCCGTTGCGGTTGGCATCCTTCAAAGTGAAAAGGCTTGCAGCAAGGTCGGCGAGCGTCCTGAGCTGCGCGAGCCGGTCTGCCGACGGAAACGCTTTCGGCTCCCGGTCGAGCACGCAAAGCGTGCCGATGCGGGCGCCGGCCACGATCATCGGCGCGCCGACATAGAAGCGGATGTGCTGCTTTCCAGTGACCAGCGGATTGCCGGCAAAGCGCTGGTCGAGCGTCGCGTCGGTGACTACCATCGGATCGTCGCCGGCAGCGAGGGCATGAGCGCAGAAGGAGATGTCGGTCGGCGTCTCCCTGTCTTCGAGGCCGATGCGCGACTTGAACCATTGGCGGTTCGTGTCGACCAGACTCACCAGGGCTATCGGCGCTTCGATGATTGCCGAGGCGACACCGGCGAGGCGATCGAAGTCGGGGTCGGCGGTCGTATCCATCGCGCCGAGGCCGCGCAGCACGGCGAGCCTGTCGGCGTCGTGCACGACGCGACTGACATCAGCCGGCAATCTGTCTGCCTTGATAGTCACGAACCCCTCAAACCCCTCAAACCCTGTGCAGGGCGGCCGATCTTTCCATCACGCCGCCTTCGCCTGAGCGTTGCTCGCCGGCACGAGCACGTTCAGCGCGCCGGGATGAATCTCGATCGTCGTCTCGCGTTCCAGCCTGATCAGCTCGCCGTCCAAGACGGCGCTGAATTTCTTTGTCGGCGAGCGGATTTTCAGTACTGCCTTGTCGGCCTGATGCACCTCTACATGGGCGCTGTCGCGCAATCGGCCGCGCAGCATGTCGAGGAAGAGTTTCGCCAGATGATGGCGCCGCCTCGCGACGCTCACATAGATGCCGAGCACGCCGCCGGCCGGGTTGTCGGCATAAGGCAGGTGGCCTTCGCCGAACAGATTGTTGGAGATGCCGATGCCGGTCGTGCGGGTGAGGATCTCTGCCTTTCCGACAGTCAGGCTCACTTTGAGCGCCGGCGGATTCTTGATCGTCGCCCATGCGGCGCGAACGGAGGCGTGCATTTTTCCCAGACGCGAGCCGAAATCCATGTTCTCGCGCAGCTGGACCATCTTGGCGTGCATGCCGACCGAGAACTGGTGCACGAAGGGCTGACCGTTGGCGCTCGCCATGTCGACGGCCATGACCTCACCGTCGGCGAAGGATTGCAGCGCCGCATCCAGCGTCTGCGGGATGCCGAGGCCGCGCGCGAAGAGGTTCATCGTGCCTGCCGGCAATATGGCCAGGGCTTTCTTCTTGTTCATCAGCAGCGACGCGGCGGTGGAGATCGTGCCGTCGCCGCCGCCGGCCAGCACCACGTCGATGTTGCGTTTCGCGATCGCCTTTTCCAGCGCCGCCGCAACATCGCGGCCAGGCACGATCTCAACGTGGACCGTGTGTCCAGCCGCTTCCAGCGTCTGACGCAACTGCTCGGAAAAGGCCTCTATATCGATCGTGCGCAGCGTGCCGCCGTCCTGGTTCAGCACCGCAGCAAACCGCATGCCCCACCCCGCTTTTTCATTCGTCTCAGCTGAAAATACCTCTCAGCCGCAGGCTGAAACGGCGACCGCGCTCAAAGGTTCCGCGAAAGGTCAGGAATTTTAGCGCCCCTTGATAGGCCCGCTTTTTCGGAACAACAGCCCGGTCACGACGTTGTGAACCTGTCGAACAGGCGATGTCCGACCGCGCCGAAGGGCTGCCCGGACCGTCCCGCATGAATCAGGCATGAGGAGAGACAATCATGATCCGCACGCTTTTTGCGACCACCGCGCTTGCAACCCTGCTTGCGAGCGGCGCTTTCGCCCAGACCGCGACCCCGACGGCCGCCGAGCCGCCGGCAGCCACGACGCCCGCGCCGGTGACGCCCGCCGATGGCGCGCTGATGACCAATATCATCGGCGAATCCGTCTATAACGGCACGGGCGACAATGCGCAGAGCATCGGCAAGGTCGACGACATCGTCTTCGACGCCAGCGGCAAGGCCAAGTCTGCCATCATCGGTGTCGGCGGCTTCCTCGGCGTCGGTTCGAAGGACGTGGCCTTCGACTATGGCAAGCTGCAATGGGCCGAGAAGAACGGCGACCGCTGGCTAGTCGCGACGACGACCAAGGAAGAGCTGACCGCGCAGCCGGCCTTCGACCGCAAGCCTTACGATCCGGCTCCGGCACAGCCGTCGGCCGATGCGACGCAGCCAGCCACCGGAACAGCCCAGGCTCCGGCCGCCGCGCCGGCAGAACCGGTGAAGAAGGCGGACGGTAACCTTGCGTCCAACATCATGGGCGAAACGGTCTATAACGGCACGGCGGACGACGCGCAGAAGATCGGCGACGTGAAAGACATCGTGCTGGCGAAGGACGGCACGGCAGACTCGCTGGTGATCGGCGTCGGCGGCTTCCTCGGCATGGGCACCAAGAACGTGACCTATGATTTCGCCAAGGCAAAGTGGGCGGAGAGGAGCGGCGACCGCTGGCTGGTTGCCGAGACGACCAAGGAAGAGCTGCAGGCGCAGCCGGACTTCAACCGCAAGGCTTATGATCCGGCGCCCGGATCGACCGCGGCCGCGACAAACAACGCTCCGGCGGCGACCACGCCGGCCGTGGCCCAATCCGATGCCACTTCGGACAAGGGCGCCAAGCCGGTCGAGCCCGCGCAGTCGACTGCCGACGCCAAGCCTGCGCCGACGGCGCCAGCTGCGACGGCTGAGAACAAGTCAGCCGACAACGACGCGGCTGCGACCGACCAGACCAAAACGGCCTCCATCGACAAGTCGATGCTAAGTGAAATGCCGATGGGCAACATCCGCGGCGACGACCTCAAGGGCACCACGGTCTATGGAGCGAACGATGCCGAGATCGGCTCGATCGGGGACGTCGTGCTGACGCCCGACAACAAGCCGGACGCGGTGATCGTCAATGTCGGCGGCTTCCTCGGCATCGGCGCCAAGGAAGTGGCGGTCGGCATGGACCACCTCAAATTCATGACCGACAAGGACGGCAAGAAATATCTCTATACCAACTTCACCAAGGAGCAGCTCGAGAAGCAGACTGCTTATGACAAGGGTAGCTATGCCGAGAAGCGCGACCAGCAGCGCATGATCTTCAGCGATTGAGCGACTGCATTGGTCGAGAGGCCCGCGCCGGCGACGGCGCGGGCTTTTTCTATGTGGGAGACAGTAGACGTCCGGCAACGTGCCCGACCACTCCATCCTCCGTCAGCTCCGCCAGCGCCAGCGACTGATCCAGGTGCTCGGCGCGCCAGGCGAGCAGCCTTTCGGCGAATTCCAGCCGCTTCGACAGATAGGCGGGATCGTTGGCGACATTGCTGAGCTCGCCGGGATCCTTCCTCAGGTCGAAGAGCAACGGCGGCAGGCCGCCGCCGAAGTGGACATATTTGAATTTCTCCGTGCGGATGACGGCGAGATTGCACTGCCGGGGCGCGATGCCGAAATGGTGCTCTGCGTCGCTTTCGGCAATGGCGCGGAAATCGAACTCCCAGTGCGCTGCGTCACGCCAGTCCTTGGGCATTTTTCCGTCCAACCAAGGCCCGAGCGACATGCCGTCGAGATGCGGCTGCGGCTCGGCGTCGATCAGTTCGAGCAAGGTCGGGAAAACGTCCACGGCTTCGGTGAAATGGTCGACGGACGAGCCCGCCTCAGCTCCCTTGCGCGGATCGCGGATGACCAGCGGGATGTGGTAGCTGCCGTCGAAGAAGCCGCCTTTGCCGAGCATGAAATGGTCGCCCATCATCTCGGCATGGTCGGAGGTGAGCACGATGATTGTGTCGTCCCAGGCGCCGCTTGCCTTGATCGCCTGCCAGATTCGGCCGAGCTGCGCATCGACCTCGGAAATCATGCCGTAGTAGATCGCGCGGATGCGGCGGAAATTCTCCTCGCTCCACTCCGGCACCTTGCCTTCGGCGCCCGGAACGAATTTCGTCCGTTCCTGCCTGCCGAGGTCGTAGGCGAGATAGGGATGGCTGGCGGCCTCTGACTGCCAATCGGCAGTGCGGTGGAAGGCCGGGCCATCGGCCGGATCGTACATCGTATTGTAGGGTTCCGGCACGATGAAGGGCGGGTGCGGGCTGATGAAGGAGATATGCGCGAACCAGGGCGCGCCTTGCTCCTGCTCGCCTAGCCAGCGGATGAATTCGCCGGCCAGGAAGGCGGTCGGCGTCTGGTCCTTCGAATAGACCGGCGGCGCGTGGCTTACGTCGCTCCTGGCCTGCCCGCCGGCCGGACGGTGGATGGCCGGGCTCCCGGCGTCGGTGTCGATGCCCTGCGCGCGCAGCCAGGAGAGCCACTGTTTCTGATGTTCCGGCAAAGCCTGCCGAACGGTGAAACCGGGCAGCACGCCTTCATAGCTACGCAGGCGCGGGTCTGCGTCGGCCATTCCGCGCGGATCGAGCGCGACGTCGGTGTAGCCGAACAAGGTCGGGTCATAGCCGGCGGCACGCGCGGCGAGCGCGATGTTGCCGTGGCGGGTGTCCAGTGGAGTGCCATTGCGGCAGACCCGGTTGTTCATCTGATAGAGGCCGGTGTAGAGGCAAGCGCGTGCCGGCGAGCAAGGTGCCGCCCCGCCATAGTGGCGGCGGAAGAGCACGCCATCGGCGGCAAGCGCATCCGCGTTCGGCGTCTTCACCACCGGATGGCCGGCGGCCGACAGGCAATCGCCGCGCCACTGGTCGCATGTGATGAGAAGAACATTCGGGCGGCGGTTGTCCAAGGTCGTCTCCTCGTCGCAGTGCGGGCGCAGATGGAGCGGAAAATCAAATGCTTTGCAAGCCGGCCTTGGTCACTGAATGATGAACGAGCGTATGGGTTTCGTTCACGTTTATGATACAGTCCATTCTGTGTTTGCCTTCTTTGCCGTCGCGGGCGCTATCCTCATATTGGCGCGGAGAGCGGCGAGGGCCGCATAAGAACAAGGGAAGGAGCACAATCATGCTCAATCAGATCAAGGGGCTGCATCACGTCACCTCGATGGCGAGCGACGCGCGCCGCAACAATGCGTTCTTCACCAGCAAGCTCGGCCTGCGCCGGGTCAAGAAGACGGTCAATTTCGATGCGCCGGACGTCTACCATCTCTATTACGCCGACGAGTTCGGCACGCCGGGTTCGGTGATGACCTATTTCCCGTTTCCGGATATCGGCAAGGGCAGGCATGGCGTCGGCGAAGTCGGCACCACGGTCTTCTCGGTGCCGGAAGGCACGCTCGGCTATTGGGAAAAGCGCTTCGCCGATGAGGGCGTCGGCAATGTCGCGCGCACCGAGGCCTTTGGCGAGAAGCGGCTGACCTTCACAGGCCCGGACGGCGACAGCTTCGCGCTGGTCGAGGACAGGGCCGACAAGAGGGCGCCCTGGATCAAGGGCGGGGTTCCCGGCGACGAGGCGATCCGCGGTTTTCATTCGGTATCGCTGCGCCTGAAGGACGGCGGCGCCACCGAGGAATTGTTGAAGTTCATGGGCTATGAGGAAGTCGACAAGTCGGGCAACACGCGCCGGCTGGCGATCAAGAACGGCAACGGCGCCGATGTCGTCGACATCGAATCGCTGCCGGGCGCCGGCTTCGCCAATCTCGGCGCCGGCTCTGTGCACCACGTCGCCTTCGCGGTCGAAGATCGCGTGAAACAGCTCGAAGTTCGCAAGGCGCTGGTCGATACGGGTTACGGAGTCACGCCGGTCATCGACCGCGACTATTTCTGGGCGATCTATTTCCGCACGCCGGGTGGCGTGCTGTTCGAGGTGGCGACCAACGAGCCGGGCTTCAACCGCGACGAGGACACGGCGCATCTGGGCGAAGCGCTGAAGCTGCCGACGCAGCATCAGCATCTCAGACCCTATCTCGAGCAGCATTTGCAGAAGCTGGAAGACTAAGTCATGAGCAAGGACGCTTATATCCACAAGCTGCTGCCCGGTTCGCCGGGCGGCCCGCTGCTCTTCGTCTTCCACGGCACCGGTGCCGACGAGAACCAACTGCTCGGCTTCGGTCGCGAGTTGCTGCCCGGGGCTACGATCGTGTCGCCGCGCGGCGACGTCTCGGAGCATGGTGCTGCCCGTTTTTTCCGCCGCACCGGCGAGGGCGTCTACGACATGGACGACCTGGCGCGCGCGACGCAAAAGATGGCTGGCTTCGTCAAGGCGCATGTCGAGGCGGCAAAGCCCTCGGCGGTGTTCGGCCTCGGCTATTCCAACGGCGCCAACATACTGGCCTCGGTGGTGTTCGCCGCGCCGGAGCTGTTCGATGCCGCGGCGCTGATGCATCCGCTGATCCCGTTCGAACCCCGTGTACAGGGCAGCCTTGCCGGCCGCCATATTTTGATCACGGCCGGCAGGCGCGATCCGATCTGTCCGCCCGATTTGACGTCGCGGCTCGAGGCCTATTTGCGCGCTGATGGCGCCGATGTCACGGTTGAATGGCACGATGGCGGGCACGAAGTGCGGCCGAATGAAATCGAAGCAGCGCGGCGGCTTTTCACGCTGGCGCCGGCTGCAAATCAAAAAGATAGAGCATGATGTCATCCGAAAACCGCTTCACACTTTTCGGCATCATGCTCTGAGGAGGCAAATAAATGGCTGACCAGCTGCCCGAGATCGAACTGGAAGACCGCGGCTCCAAAGGGCGCTACGTGCTGCGCGGCCCGGGCGGCGCCGAGGCCGAGATGACCTTCACCAAGATCGGCGAGCACCAGCTGATCATCGACCACACCGAGGTGCCGGACGCGTTTCGCGGCCAGGGCGCCGGGCTTCGGCTCGTCACCCGAGCGGTCGAGGATGCGCGCGCCGCCGGCAAGAAGATCATCCCGCTCTGCCCCTTCGCCAACGCCCAGTTCCGCCGCCATCCGGAATGGGCGGATGTGCTGAAGCAGTAGGCGCCGCCGTTGCCTTCTCCCCTTGTGGGAGAAGGTGTCGCCGAAGGCGACGGATGAGCAACTGTGTTTGTCAGAACCTGTTTGGATTC
>NZ_VFWX01000019.1 GCF_006442965.1 Mesorhizobium sp. CU3
CTCAGTGCAATGATCCGAAACAACGAACCTTGGAATCCAAACAGGTTCTGACAAACACAGTTGCTCATCCGTCGCCTGCGGCGACACCTTCTCCCACAAGGGGAGAAGGGAAGAGCTCAATCCGCCATCGTCTCCAGACTCGCGAACCCCTGCGGCGCATCGCCCTCGTCGAACGGCGTCGTCACCTCGACGAAAGTATCGGGATAGAACCCGTTGAAGCGCGTCCTGAGCGACAGCGAGTAAGCGCCGATATGGCCGATCTCGATCCAGTCGCCGGTATCGACCGTTTCCGGCAGCCAGAACGGCCTGGAAAGGATGTCGACGGAATCGCAGGTCGCGCCGCAGACCTTGAACGGCACAATGTTTTTCTCGTCGCCATTGCGTGTGCGGATCGCCGGATCGGGGATGAAGCGGGCCGGCAGCGTGATCTTGCCGGTCCATGAATCCGACAGCGAGGCCCAGATGCCGTCATTGATGTAGAGCCGCTTGCCCTTGCGCAGCAGCACGCGCACGATCAGCGAGAGACACCGCGCCACGATCACGCGGCCGGGCTCGGCGACGAGCGGCATCTGGTCGAACTGGTATTCCTTCAGGTCGCCGGCCAAGCGCGACATCAGCTGGCCGAGCGACGGCATCTCGACCTGCTTGCGGTTGGGATCATGGCCGTATTCGGCTGGAAAGCCGCCGCCGACATCGAGCCCGGCAATGTCGAAGGTCAGGCGGTTGCGCACCCAGTCGGCCGAAGCCAAGGCGCGCTCATAAGTGTCCGGATCCTCGATCTGGCTGCCGACATGGAAGCACAGCCCCACCTTGTAGCCGGTGCGGTTCAGCCGCTCGGCGAGTTCCACGGCATTGGCCGGACCCGCGCCGAATTTTTTCGACAATTCGTAAGCCGCATGGCCCTTGGTCTGGATACGCACGAAGACGGTGACGGCGCCCGGGTCGATATCGAGCGCGCGCACCACGCGCGTAAGCTTGGTGATCTCGTCCTCATGGTCGAGCGAAATCACCCGGATGCCGTATTTCTCGAGCGCCAATTTGATGTCCGACTGCGCCTTGATCGGATGCATGTAGAGCATCTCGGCATCGGACGAGACGGCGCGCACGGCGGCGAATTCGCCGGGCGAAGCGACGTCGAAGGCGCTGACGCCGGCTTCGACCAGCGTCTTCAGCACGATCTGCTCGCCATTGGTCTTCACCGCATAAGCCGTCTTGCCGGGAAACATGCCCATGAACTGGAGCGCATCGGCTTTCAGCACTTGCGGGCGAAAACAATAGACCGGATCGTCCGGGCGAAGCGCCAAGGCCGCCTCGCGGGCATTTTCAAATCGCTGCATGGACGAATCCCTAACCTCAGGCCGTGCACAATTAATCCAAGCTAACGGCTAAAGAAAACAGTTCTGTGTCTCGCCATCGCGCGCCGCCGGCGCAAATCTCCGAGAACGCTAAACCAGCGGTCAGGATTCGGGTGGCCCTTGCCGCCAAACTCGATATCAGTTGGTGAGGTGTTGATGGGACGAGATTGCGCTCTGCCCGGGGAGGAACAGGACATGTCCGTTACGGCAAGCGCCGCGCCGACGCGGGGACCGATGACGCTCCAGGATTGGGCGCAGCTTCTGCTGCTCGGCGCGATCTGGGGCGGATCGTTCTTCTTTGCCCGCGTCGCGGTCTCGGAAATCCATCCGCTGGCGCTGGTGCTGTTTCGCGTCGCCATCGCGGCGGCGGCGCTCCAGCTTTATCTGGCGATCCGCGGCCCGTCCTTTCGCCTGGCTTTCCCGCATGCCGGCCTGTTCTTCCTGCTGGCGCTGACCAACAACGTCGTGCCCTTCTCGTTGATCTTCGCCGGCCAGACCGCGCTCGGCGCCGGCGTCGCCTCGGTGCTCAACGCCACGACGCCGTTCTGGACGCTGGTCCTCGCCAACGCGCTCACCACCGACGAGAAACTTTCCTGGAACAAGCTTGCCGGCATCGGGCTGGGTGTTGCCGGCACAGCGGTGATGATCGGTCCCGGACTGGTCGCAGGTCTCGGCGGACCGGTGTGGGCGAAGTTTGCGCTAATCGGCGCCTCGCTCTCTTACGCCGTGGCGCTGATGATAGCGCGCCGCTTCAAGGGCATCCCCTCGCCGGTTGTCGCCACCGGCCAGCTGACCGCTTCGACCATCATCATGATCCCGGTCGTGCTCATCGCCTATGGCCCGTCCGGGCTCTTCTCCGTCTCGCCGCCCGTTTGGGCGGCGGTGCTTGGCCTGGCGCTGCTGTCCACCGCCTTCGCCTATATCCTCTATTTCAACCTCGTCGCTTCTGCCGGCGCCACCAATGCCTCGCTGGTCACGCTGGTCGTGCCGGTCAGCGCGGTGCTGCTCGGCTTTCTTTTCCTCGGCGAGCGGCTGGCGCTGTTCGAGATCGGCGGCATGACGCTGATCGGGTTAGGCCTCATCACCATCGACGGGCGGCTGTTCGGCAAATGGTAGCGGTGTCATGCCACATCGCCGCCACAATTTATTCACAACGCCGCAGCCGGTTTTTGCCGAAGAGTTTCAACGGCTAACGGCAAATCCCGGGTCGCAAATTCCACAATCATGTCGCATTGCAGCACGTTTTCCGCTTGCCTGTGGCACAAATGACCCTAGACTCCTGCCATAGCTCTGAAGAGGAGGCTATGGCATGGGACTGACGAGGCCGATCAACGCTTTGATGATTTGTGCCGCATTCGCATTTATCGGTGCCCTTATCATAGGCGTTCTTCCCTGACCCGCCAAATCCGGGAAGACCAAGCACCGAGATAGTCCAACAGTTCGAAAAGGCCGGGTTCGACTCGGCCTTTTCCATTTCAGGCCGCTGCCGAGCCCGCAGCCTCTGCTTCATGCGAGCGGATGCCGATCATGTGGCAAATGGCAAACACGAGGTCGGCGCGGTTCATCGTGTAGAAGTGGAAATCGCCGACGCCGCGCTCCACCAGATCGAGCACCTGCTCGGCCGCCACCGCCGAAGCGACCAGCGCATGCGTCTGCGGATCGTTCTCCAACCCTTCGAAGCGCTCTGCCAGCCACGCCGGCACCAGCGCGCCGCAGCGCGAGGAGAAGTTCGCGACCTGGGTGAAATAGTGCACCGGCAGGATGCCCGGCACGATCGGAATGTAGATGCCGGCGCGCCGCGCCCGCTCGACATAGCGCTCGTAGAGATCGTTGTCGAAGAAGAACTGGGTGATGGCGCGCGTCGCTCCATTGTCGACCTTGCGCTTAAGCATGTCGATGTCGGTAGCGAAGTCCGGGCTCTCCGGATGCTTTTCCGGATAGGCCGAAACCGAGATGTCGAAATCGCCGGCGCCCTTCAGCGCGCCGACCAGCTCGGCGCCATTGGCATAGCCGTCAGGATGCGGACGATAGATCGTGCCGACGCCCGCCGCCGGATCGCCGCGCAGCGCGACGAAGCGCTTGACGCCCATGTCGGCGAATTCGCGGATGACCGCATCGACGTGGTCACGCGCCGCGTCGACGCAGGTCATGTGCGCGGCCGGCGTCAGCGTCGTCTCGTTGAGGATGCGCTTGACCGTGCGCGCCGTGCGCTCGCGCGTCGAGCCGCCTGCGCCATAAGTCACCGAGACGAATTTCGGCTTGAGCGGCTCCAGCCTGGTGACGGTGTCCCAGAGCCTTGCCTCCATCTCGTCGGTCTTGGGCGGGAAGAACTCGAACGACACCTTGACCTTGTCGCCAATGTCGGGGCGGCGGGAAAAACGGAACTGGTTCATCAGGCTGTTTCCCTTACCGGAAATGCATCGTTGGACGGATCGGCGATCAGTAGGCGGCGGTCGCGGCCGAGCCAGAGCTTGACGGTCAGCCTAGCCTCGCTGCCGCCGCGCGGCTCGAACTCCTGGCTGTCCTCGAGGTCGAGCCCGGCTTCGGCGAACCATTCCGCCATCTGGCGGTCGGAGAAGCCGAGCCGCATATGCGCATGCTGGTCGCGCAGGAACTCGAGGCTGTGCGGCGCGAAGTCGACGACGATCAGCCGGCCCGATGGCCTGAGCAGCCTCGCCGCCTCGCCAATGGCGCGCGCCGGATCGTCGAGATAGTGCAGCACCTGGTGGATGGTGACGAGGTCGAAGGCGTTGCGCTCGACCGGCGGCGAGAAAATGTCGCCCTGGCGAACCTGCGCATTGGCCACACCCGCCTTGTCGAGATTGGCGCGCGCCACTGTCAGCATCTCGCGTGACATGTCGATGCCGACGCCGCGGCGATAGAGCGGCGCGAAGATTTCCAGCAGCCGGCCCGTGCCGGTGCCGAGGTCGAGCATCGACTGGAAGGGACGCTTGCCGACCAGCTTGAGCAGCGCTGCTTCCACTGCCCGGTCCGGCACATGCAGGGAGCGAATATGATCCCAACTCGCCGCATTCTCGGAGAAATATTCGGCGGCGCGGTCCTGCCGCTTGCGTTTGACCGAAGCCAGCCTTTCGAGATCCCGCACAACCTGCGGATCGGCCTCGCGGACGTTCGAGACCAGGCGCTGCACGAACTCGCGCGAATTATCGGTATCGGTCAGCCGGAAGAAGGCCCAGGAGCCCTCTTGGTAGCGGCCGATCAGCCCGGCATCGAGCAAAAGCTTCAGGTGGCGCGAAACGCGCGGCTGCGACTGTCCGAGAATCTCGGTGAGGTCGGAGACGGTAAGATCGCCGCGCGACAACAGCACCAGGATGCGCAGCCGGCTGGATTCGGCCGCCGCCTTCAATGTATCTACCATTGTGTCGAGCGAGACGTGCATGAGCAGGCTTTCGTTGAAAGATATAAAGATATGTTTATGTCGATTTTGAAACCGTGGCAAGCGCTATGTCGCTTCCGGACAAGAAAATGCCGCAGCCATGCTCCGCGTCCGGCGGACGGCCTGTGAATTGAGCGGGACGATGTTCGAAAAGCGTGACGGCGAACAACTTCTGGAAACCGACCCGGCCGATATGGCGCCGGACGGGCATGTCGTCTTCATCGGCCGCATCGTCTCACCCTGGACGAGCCGCGAGGATTGCCCGAAGAACATGCGCCAGGCCCGCGAGACCGGGCGCAAGGCCACGGTTCTGATCGACGCGCCCTATCGGCCAGGCCTGCAGAACCTCGAACGCGCCAGCCACGTCGTGGTCCTGTCCTGGCTGCATCACGCGCCGCGGACTCTGATTGTGCAGAAACCGCGCCATGCGGCTGAACCCAAAGGCGTTTTCTCGCTGCGCTCCCCTGCCCGGCCCAACCCCATCGGCCTCCATGTCGCGAAGCTCATCCAGGTCGATATCGAGGCCGGGCGCATCGAGATCGACGCCATCGATGTGCTCGACGGCACGCCGGTCATCGACATCAAGCCCTATTACGCCTCGACCGATGCCTTCCCCGAAGCGACCATCGCGGGGCGGGACGAAAAATGAGCGCGCCCACCGGACGACGCCGCGCCATCGCCAAGGCGCTGACCGCGCTGCTGCCGCTCGCGCCCTACGCCGACATGGAAAAGATCCGTGCCGACGCAGGCTCCGTGCATATGAAGACCTTGCCGCCGACCATCGCCGTCTGGCTGGCCACCATCGCCCATGTCCGCCATGCCCACACCGATTACGAGAAACTGCTTGCCGAAGGCTATGACCGCGACTCGGCGCGCTTCTTCGTCATCAACCAGACCAACGACGTGCTGACTCGATGGCGCGCGACACGGCTGCTCGAGGAAGACGACGAGGACGAATGAGGCCAAGCGGCGTTGGCCTCTCCCTTCAGGCCCTGTAAATCCACTGCTCCGGCACGCGCACCGAAATCTCCTCCCCTGCCCGCACGATGCCGGGCTTCTCGACCCAGGCGACAAGGCCGCGCAGACGCTTGGCCACTTTCGGGAACAGCAGCGCCGTGGCATCGCGATCGGCCGCGCGGACGTGCTCGGCGATCGATTGGCCGGCGATGCGGCACGGCTTGTTCTGGCCGTCGATCTTGAGCGTCACACCGCCCTTGAAGAACAGCAGCGAGCCGGCTGGCAGCATTGAAAGATGCGGCACGCCCTCGACCAGCAGATTGGCGCCGATCCATTCCGGCTTGATCTCATCGAGACCCATAAGTGCGGCGACGGTGGCAAGCTCATCGGCCGCCACCAGCGACAGTTGCCGCTCGTTGCGCATTTCGGTGCCGCGCGGATACCAGGGCTCGCGCCCGCCCGAGCGGCGCGTCGCGCCGGCATGGAAATCGCCTGGGATGCCGTCGAAGCTAAGATGCAATTCCTCGACCGGGCCCGTCTCGAAACGATCGAACGGCGCGGCATAGAGCGCCGCGACCCTGGCCGTCAGCTTGCGGCCGGGCTCGACATCGATTGCCGGCGACGCCGTCGGGAAAAGCTCGAGGTTCGTTTCCTGCATAGGGTTGGTCTAAAGACCTCGCGGATTGCGGTCCAGTCGAAAGCGCTGATGATCCGATCACGCCGCTTGATGGCGATCACGATCTTCTTACCGCAAAGCCCTTTCGCCGATCGCCGCGCGCCGCAATGCTGACGCGCCGTCCACATAAACGATCACGCGCAATCGGGAAGGTTCGGTTTCATGCAGGTTGGACACGCTGTCGCCGCGCTATGGCTGTTCTGGCTGGTATCCTGGCTGCTTGCAGCATCATGGGCCGATCCGGCGCAAAAGCGCGCGGATCTCAGGTCGGAGATCCGCTATCGCATTCTCTGGCTGGCCGGCACCGCGATGCTGTTCGTGCCGGCGCATGACTATGTCGGCCGCATGCGGCTCTGGATGCCGACGCGGACCGAAGCCTGGATCTGCGTTGCCCTGATCGCCGCCGGCATCGCGTTTGCCTGGTGGGCGCGCCTGCATCTCGGCCGGCTGTGGTCGGCCAATGTGACGGCCAAAGCCGATCATCACGTCGTCGATACTGGCCCTTACGGACTGGTCCGCCACCCGATCTACACTGAGCTGCTGCTCTCGGTCCTCGCCACGGCGGCCGTCAAAGGCACGATATGGGGCATTGCGGGCGCAGCACTGCTGCTTATCGGCATCGTCGTCAAGGCGAAGCTGGAGGAAAGCTTTCTGCGCGGCGAACTCGGCCCGGCCTATGACGACTATGCCAGGCGCGTGCCGATGCTGGTGCCCTTCGCCCCGGCCTGAAACCGCATTCTCAAAGCATGCGAAGCAGCGCGCCGCCGATCGAATAGCCGGCGCCAAAGGCGCAGATCAGCCCGAAATCGCCGGCCTTCATGTCGGCATGGTTTTCCGACAGCGCAACGATCGCGCCGGCACCGGCGGTGTTGCCGAGCCGCTCCAGCACCATCGGCGCGCGGTCGTGGTCGACGTCGTGGCCGAAGGACAGTTTCAGGATCATCGCGTTCATGCGCGCATTGGCCTGGTGCAGCCAGAAGCGGCGAATCGCCTGCGGCGTCAGCCCATGCTCGGCCAGGAACTCGACGATGAATTTCTGGCCGGCGACGGTGACTTCCTTGAACACCTTGTTGCCAACCTGCTTGATCAGATTGCCCTCGAGCTTGATCATATAAGGGTCGTCCTGGGCGGTGCGGGTGTGATAGCCCAGATTGGTGCGGATGTTGTTCGACATCTGCGTCCAGATGCGGGTGTCGAGCACCTCGAAGCGCCCCGGCCTTTTGTCGCCCTGGGCGAGCCCCTCCACCACCATCGACACCGAGGCGTCGCCGAAGATGAAATGCGTCTGCCGGTCGCGGAAATTGAGATGGCCGGTGATGATTTCGGGCGTCGTCACCAGGATGCGCTTATGCGCGCCCGACCGCACCAGATTGACGGCCATGTGCAGCGCCGCCGCGGCCGAAGAACAGCCGAGCCCCATGTCGAAGCCGGCACCTTTGGTGCCGAGCGCTTCCTGCATCTCGATGGCGATCGCCGGATAAGGCCGCTGGTGGTGCGAAGCCGAGCAGATGATAAGGTCGATCTCGGACGGGTCCAATCCGGCATGGTCGAGCGCCTTCTTGGCGGAAGCGACGCCGAACTCGGCTTCGAGCGACAGCGCATCGTCCGGCCGCGCCGGAATGCGCGGCGTCATGCGGGTCGGATCAAGGATGCCTTCGCGCTCGATGACGTGTCGGCTCTTCACACCCGAAGCATGCACGATGAAGTCGGCGGCGGACTTCTGCAGCGGCGCCTCGCTGGTATCGGCGCGGCGCGCATTCTCGGCGTCGACCCAGCTGTTGAAGCTTTCGACCAACTCTTCATTGGTGATGACGGGTTGAGGGATTTCGGCGCCGATGCCGCTGATGATGACGCGATGCATGTCCAATCCGTCTACAGCAATTCCAGGAAAAGAGGGACCCGGCTTTCCGTCCGGAATTGCGTTGGAACCAATAGCCCGGGCGTAACGGGCTCTGATGTGGGCGCATAAGCGACCCGGCGCAACCCATGTCGCATATGACCGGTTTATGCCAGCTTAAATCGACAACCCTCGCTGGCATCGCGGCGAAAAGCACATCGCCGGAATTTGCTCAGGCCCGCTTGGCGATGATGAAGATGCGCGGAAAGCGTATGAGCACCTTGCCGTTCGCGGTCTTCGGATAGGCCTTGGCGATCTTGGCCGTATAGAGGTTGAGGAACTGCTTCTTCTCGTCAGCGTCGAGCGGGTCGATGAACGGCTTCAGGCCGGTCGCCTTGACCCATTCGACGATCGCCTCGGCGTCGGCAAGCGGATGGTTGTAGGCCGTGTGCCAGATGTCGAGCCGGTCGGCGAGCGGCGACAACAGATCGTAGTAGAACGACACCGGGGGCAGCGGCCCGCGCGCCGCCCCTTTGAGCTTGGCCGCGAACGGCACTTCCGCCGCGGTCTCGCGCATCAACTGATGCGACGGCTCGCCGAGATTGTCGGGCATCTGGATCGCAAGCGCGCCGCCGGGCGCAAGAAATCCCATCAGGCGCTGGAACACCGCCGGATGCTCCGGCAGCCACTGGAAGACGGCGTTGGCGAAGATGACGTCGACCGGCTGCTCCGGCTGCCACTTGGCGGCGTCGGCGAGCGCGAAATTGACATTGGGCAGCCGCGCCCTCGCCTTCTCGATCATGTCGGGCGAGGTGTCGAAGCCGCTGACCTCGGCGTCCGGCCAGCGCTCGACCAGCAACTCCGTCGAATTGCCGGGGCCGCAGCCGATATCGACAACGCGGCGCGGAAAATCGACCGGCACCTGTTGGACGAGATCGCGCGCGGGCCGCGTGCGCTCGTCCTCGAATTTCAGATATTGGGCGGCGGACCAGTCAGCCATTTTGTCACCTCACTATGCCCGCCGCCGCTTAGATATTACCGCGTCAGCCGCTTGTGCGTCATGCGGTGCGGCGCCGCCGCTTCGGCGCCGAGGCGCCGCAGCTTGTCCTTCTCATATTCCTCGAAATTGCCTTCGAACCACTCGACATGCGCGTCGCCCTCGAAGGCGAGCATGTGGGTGGCCATGCGGTCGAGGAACATGCGGTCGTGGCTGATGATCACGGCGCAACCGGCATAGGCTTCGAGCGCGTCTTCAAGTGCTGCCAGCGTTTCGGTGTCGAGGTCGTTGGTCGGTTCGTCGAGCAGCAGGACGTTGCCGCCGCCTTTGAGCATCTTGGCCAGATGCACGCGGTTGCGCTGGCCGCCCGAGAGGTTGCCGACCTTCTGCTGCTGGTCGCCGCCGCGGAAGTTGAAGGACGAGCAGTAAGCGCGGCTGTTGACCTCGTGCTTGCCGAGCTTGATGACTTCGGCGCCGCCGGAGATCTCTTCCCAGACCGTCTTGTTCGGATCGAGCGCGTCGCGGCTCTGGTCGACATAGCCAAGCTTGACCGTCTCGCCGATGCGGATCGAGCCGGAATCCGGCTTTTCCTGGCCGGTGAAGGTCTTGAACAGCGTCGTCTTGCCGGCGCCGTTCGGGCCGATGACGCCGACGATGCCGCCCGGCGGCAGCCGGAACGACAGGTTCTCGATCAGGAGCTCGTCGGCAAAGCCCTTGTTGAGGCCCTCGACCTCGATGACGACATTGCCGAGGCGCTCGCTCGCCGGGATGACGATCTGCGTGTCGGTCGGCTTGCGGTTCTGCGACTGCTCGACCAGTTCCTCATAGGCCTTGATGCGCGCCTTCGACTTGGTCTGGCGCGCCTTCGGCGAGGACTGGATCCATTCGCGCTCGCGCCAGATCGACTTCTGGCGCGCATCGTCCTCGCGGCCTTCCTGGATCAGGCGCTTGGCCTTGGCATCGAGATATTTGGTGTAGTTGCCCTCATAGGGAATGCCGCGGCCGCGATCGAGCTCGAGGATCCAACCGGTGACGTTGTCGAGGAAATAGCGGTCGTGGGTGATGATCAGCACCGAGCCCGGATAGTCGCGCAGGTGCTTTTCCAGCCATGCCGTGGTCTCGGCGTCGAGATGGTTGGTCGGTTCGTCGAGCAGCAACAGGTCGGGCTGTTCGAGCAGCAGCCGGCAGAGCGCCACGCGGCGGCGCTCGCCGCCCGACAGGTTGGTCACTTCGGACTCCGGCGGCGGGCACTGCAGCGCGTCCATCGCCATCTCGACCTGCTGCTCGAGGTCCCAAAGGTTGAGCCGGTCCATCTCGTCCTGGAGCTTGGCCGACTCGTCGGCCGTCTCGTCGGAATAGTTCATCATCAGCTCGTTGTAGCGCTCGATGATGGCGGTCTTCCGGGCAACGCCGTCCATGACGTTTTCACGCACGGTCTTGGAATTGTCGAGCTGCGGCTCCTGCGCCAGGTAGCCGACGGTGGCGCCCTCGGCCAGCCACGCCTCGCCCTGGAACTCCTTGTCGAGCCCGGCCATGATGCGCAGGATCGTCGACTTGCCCGAGCCGTTGGGGCCGAGAATGCCGATCTTGGCGTCCGGATAAAAGGACAGGTGAACGTTATCGAGCACCTTCTTGGTGCCATAGGCCTTGGACAGGCCGGACATGTGATAGATGAACTGGCGAGCCACGCGCGCTTTCCCTGGAAACTGAAGTGTCGGGTTGGATGGGGGTTGCGCGCTATGTAGGCGATGAAGCGGCGAACGGCAATCGCTTTCGGTGCACAGGGCGCCGATCCGTGCGCATTCGCCCATTTTGCGCCCACTCGGTTTGTCAGCAGCTTTTCGCCGCCTCCCGCATTGTACGAAAGAAGCGGTTAACCATTGGCCTGCAAAACGATGTAGGTTGGGGAATCGCAGGGCGGACCGCGATTTCGGGGAAAGATCGGAACGACGACGTGCTGAACGGTGCCCTGCTCCTTGCCGAAGCGGTTCTGTACTTCGGCGCCATGGTGACACTCTTCCGCTTCAGGCGTCGGATCGGCCTTGGCGTGTTCATCTGCGCGCTCGGCGTCATGCATTTCCTCGAGACCTATCTCGCCAGCGTCTTCTATGTCGCGCTGCCTTTCGGCATGGTCTCGCCGGGCTCGGCCGTGCTTTTCTCCGGCAAGCTGGTGATGATCCTCCTGCTCTACATGAAGGAAGATGCGGCGACCGTGCGCCAGCCGATCTACGGCCTGCTGCTCGGCAATGCGCTGATGATCGGCCTGGTGCTGATCCTTCGCCTGCATGCCATCGCGCCGCTTCCCAACGGCAAGGTTCCCGATATCGGCTTCATCGATCAGATGGGCTGGCTGATGGTCTGGGGCACCACGCTCCTGTTCATCGACGCCATCCTGATCATCCTGCTCTACGAAAAGCTCGGCGCCTATCTGCGTCAGCAGCCGTTTTTACGCATCCTGGCCTCGGTCGCTTGCGTGCTGACCTTCGACCAGGCCGGCTTCTTCACCGCGCTGCATTTTGTCGCCGGCGCGCCGATCGAAGTCTTCTTCGGCGGCTGGTTCGCCAAGATGGCGGCAGCGCTCGCCTACAGCGGCATGCTCGTCGCCTATCTCAAATGGATCGAGGACAACGACATCGCCGTGCCGCGCGGCCTATCCGATATTTTCGACACCCTCACCTATCGCGAGCGCTACGAAGCGCTGATCAAATATGTCGGCCGCGACGGCCTGACCGGGCTCTTGCATCGCGGCAGTTTCGACGCCGACGGCGAATCCGCCGTCGCCGCCGCCATCCGGACCGGCAAGCCGCTCAGCCTGCTCATCGTCGATGTCGACCATTTCAAGTCGATCAACGACCGTTTCGGCCACGCCGAAGGCGACAAGGTGCTGAAGTCGATGGCCGCGATGCTCGCCGAGACCGTCGGCGGCAACGACCAGGTGTTCCGCATCGGCGGCGAGGAATTCGCCGTGTTCACCCAGCAGTCGCACGGACCGGCCAGGCTGCTCGGCGAAACCATCAGGAACGCGGCCAAGACTTCGGCGCATACCAGCCGCTTCAACATCACGGTGAGCGTCGGCATCTCCACCGTCAGCGAGACGACGCGGTCCTTGGCCGACATTTTCGCCCTGGCCGACCAGCGCCTCTACAAGGCCAAGCTCAGCGGCCGCGACCGCGTCGTCGGCGAGCCGGGCAGCGAGGCGATCATCCTTCAAGCGGCGCCCAGAATCGCCTAGCGCACCAGCCTACTGGAAGCCGATCGCGTCGACCGTGCCCTTCGGACAGCCGGCTTTGGCCGTTGGCGCCGAGGCCAACATCAAATCGCCGAGCTTGCTGTCCGAAGCGATCGGACCGGAAAGACCGAGCGTCAATTCGCCGATCAGCCGGCGCCCGCTCGACGGATCGACCAGGCAGGAGACGCGCACCCGGTCGCCGGCGCCGGCGCCGAAGGCCTTGTCGAATGCGCTGCGGATCTGCTCCGAGGTCAGCTGCTTGCCGACATTCTGGTTGAACAGGTCGCGCACCGGCGAGGCGTTCACCGCCCGCATCAGGTTGAGCGCGTCGGCGAAATAGTCCTGCTGGTTCTTGCCGTAGCAGGTGCCGTGCTTGATCCATTCGTGGCGCTCGAGTTTTGAAGCCGTGCCCGGCATCACCTGGTCGAGCTCGGCGCGGGTTTTGGCGTCGAGATCGACCGCCGGCAGATCGCCCCAATGCGCCGGATTGTCATTGGCCTTGTCGCTTGCCGAGACCTGGCAATAGAAATTGCCGTTCGGCTGCGGCCACAGCCCATGCAAGGTAAAATGCGTGGCGTCGAACTCGCCGGGGTTCTGCGCCTTGCATTCCGGCTTGCTGGCCTTGGTCTCGCAGAAGGCCGGCTGCCAGCTCAGCGCGAAGACATATTCCGGCTTGCCGGAGGCCGACTTCGATGGCTTGCCCTGATCGGCCGGCGTGGTCGCGGCGTTGCCGCCTGTAACATGGCCGCATGTGATCGCCACCCAGCGCCGCTCCGGATCGGCGCCCGGCACCTGGATGAGATAGTGGGTGGGCTGGTCCTTGTTGCCGGAAAGCAGCTGATAGCTCTTGCCCGCTTCGGTCGAGACGTTGCCCGGGTTCTTGCCGCTCTTGATGGCCTGCGTCGCCGGACAGGCGCCGTCGGCCACGAAGGTTCCGCTCATCTTGACGTCGGCCTGCGCCACGCTTGCGCCGGCCAAGGCCAGAAACATCGAACCCCACAATGTCCAGACCCGCATTCCGTCCCTCCCGGCGATCGTTTGAACCGTATTGGATTCATCACACTAGAACAGTGGACGTGTCAGAATTGCGATCTTTTTCACGCCGCCAGGCAAACTATCCCCAGCAACCATTGCCGGTTCGCGGGGTTTGCCGGCATTCAACCCACCTGCGCGCTCGGCGCACTCTCTTGACGCTGGCCAAACGCTCGCCCAACAGTCGCCGAAGGAGCGAGACATGCCATTCGACAAGCAGACGAGACTGGCCTCACCGACCGGGGCCGAGCTCAACCTCTATGTGAAACACGCAAAGGCGAGCCCGCGCGCCGTGATCCAGATCAATCACGGACTGGCCGAGCATGCGGCGCGCTATGCCCGCTTTGCCGATTACCTGGCGCCGCGCGGCTTTCACGTCTACGCCCAAGACCATCGCGGCCACGGCGCGACCAAGGCGCCCGATGCGCCGCTCGGCAAGTTTGCCGATGCCGACGGCGTCGGCAAGGTGATCGCCGATGTCGGCGCGGTGCATGACCTGATCGCCGCCGAGCACCCAGGCTTGCCGGTGATCGTTTTCGGGCACTCGCTCGGCGCCTCGATCGCGCTGAACTTCGTGCTGCGCCATTCCGGGCGCGTCCATGCCGCCGCGATCTGGAATGGCAATTTCTCGCAAGGCCTCCTCGGTCAACTGGCGCTGGCCATCCTCGGCTGGGAACGGATGCGGCTTGGCTCCGACGTGCCGTCACGCTTGTTGCCCAAGCTAACCTTCCAGGCCTGGGGCAAGGCGGTGCCCAACCACCGCACCCTGTTCGACTGGCTGTCACGCGACCCGGCCGAGGTCGACAAATATGTCGCCGACCCGCTCTGCGGCTGGGATGCGTCGGTCTCGATGTGGCGCGATGTCGTCAACATGGCGCAGCATGCCGGCAAGGATTCGAGCTTCGCCGGCGTTCGCCGCGACCTGCCCATCAACCTCATCGGCGGCGACAAGGACCCGGCCTCGGATTACGGCAAGGCGGTCCACCATCTCGCCAGACGCATGCGGGCGATGGGGTTTTCGAATCTTGTTTCAAAGGTTTACGCCGAGACCCGCCACGAAAGCCTCAACGAGATCAACCGCGACGCCGTCACGAGCGATTTCGCCGCCTGGGCCGACAGCTTGCTGAAGTCGTGACCGGCGTGGCCTATCGCATGGGTCGTGACACGGCCGCCCCCTGTTGCTAGAGGCTGCGCTTCATCCAACACGGTGATCCATGGCAGAACCTCCGCTGAAAGGCATCCGCGTTATCGAACTCGCCCGCATCCTGGCCGGCCCCTGGGCCGGGCAGCAGCTTGCCGACCTCGGCGCCGATGTCATCAAGGTCGAGAGCCCGGACGGCGGCGACGACACCCGCAAATGGGGCCCACCCTTCGTCATGAGCCATGACGGCGAGAACCTGTCGGCCGCCTATTACCATTGCTGCAATCGCGGCAAGCGCTCGATCGCCATCGACTTCTCCAAACCTGAGGGCGCCGAAACGCTCCGCCGGCTCGTCGCCACCTCCGACGTGCTGATCGAGAATTTCAAGCTTGGCGGCCTGAAGAAATACGGCCTCGACTACGAAAGCTTGAAAGCGGTCAACCCGCGCCTCGTCTATTGCTCGATCACCGGCTTCGGCCAGGATGGGCCGTATTCGCCACGCGCCGGCTACGACTTCATCATCCAGGCCATGGCCGGCATGATGTCGGTCACCGGTGAGGCCGGCCGCGAGCCGCAGAAGGCGGGCGTTGCCATCTCGGACCTCTTCACCGGCCTCTATTCGGTGATCGCCATTCAGGCGGCATTGCGCCATGCCGAGAAGACCGGTGAAGGCCAGCATATCGACATGGCGCTGTTCGACAGCCAGATCTCGGCGCTCGCCAACCAGAACCTCAACTATCTCGTCTCCGGCAAGTCGCCTGTCCAGATGGGCAATGCTCATATGAACATCGCGCCCTACGAGGTGCTTCCGGTGAAGAACGGCCACATCATCCTGGCGGTCGGCAATGACGGCCAGTTCGCAAAATTCTGCGCAGTCGTGGGCCTGACCGATCTGCCCGCCAATCCAGATTTCGCCACCAACCCGGCGCGCGTCGCCAACCGCGCGAAACTGCGCGAGACGATCGTCGCGACGCTGGCCGCATTCGACCGCGATCCGCTGCTGGCCAAGTTGGAAGAAGCGGGCGTTCCGGCGAGCCCGATCAACACGATCGGCCAGATGTTCGCCGACCCGCAGACGATCGCGCGCGGCATGCGGCTCGACCTCGACGACGGCCACGGCAACCTCTTGCCTTCGGTGCGCGCGCCGATGGTGATGTCGGGAACGCCGCTGGTCTATGAGCGCGCCTCGCCGCGGCTTGGCGAGCACACGGACGAAATCCTTGCCGAATTGGAGAGAGCAAAATGAAGACGGGCGGACAACTGATCGTCGAGGCGCTCGAAGCCAACGGCACCGATCGCATCTTCTGCGTTCCGGGTGAGTCCTATCTCGCGGTGCTCGACGCGCTGCATGACTCCTCGATCCGCACCATCGTCTGCCGCCAGGAAGGCGGTGCCGCGATGATGGCGGACTGCCAGGGCCGGCTGACCGGCAAGCCCGGCATCTGCTTCGTCACCCGCGGCCCCGGCGCCACCAACGCCTCGGCCGGCGTCCATATAGCCATGCAGGATTCGGTGCCGATGATCCTGTTCATCGGCCAGGTCGCCAGCCACGCCAAGGAGCGTGAAGCCTTCCAGGAGGTCGACTACAAGCGCTTCTTCGGCGACATCGCCAAATGGGTGGTGGAGATCGACGATGCCTCCCGCATCCCGGAATTCGTCACCCGCGCCTTCGCGGTGGCGACCTCCGGCCGCCCCGGCCCGGTGGTCATCTCGCTGCCGGAAGACATGTTGACCGACGAGGTCGAGGCTCCGAAAGCGCTGCCGCACACACCGGTCGAAACGCGTCCCGGCGAAGCCGAGCTAGACGCGCTCGAGATGCTGCTCGCCAATGCCAAGCGTCCGTTCGTCATTCTCGGCGGCACGCGCTGGGACGAGCAGGCCGTGGCAAACATACGCGCGATCGCCGAAACATGGTCGCTGCCCGTCGGCTGTTCTTTCCGCCGCCAGATGCTGTTCGACCATCTGCATGCGAACTATGCCGGCGATGTCGGTATCGGCATCAACCCGAAGCTGGCGGCGCGGATCAAGGAAGCCGATGTCGTGCTCTTGCTCGGCGGCCGCCTGGGCGAGATGCCGTCGTCGGACTACACGCTGCTGAAAAGCCCTTACCCTGACCAGGCGCTGGTGCATGTCCACGCCGACGCCGGCGAGCTCGGCCGCGTCTACCGACCGACCATAGCCATAAACGCCTCGCCCGCCGCCTTCGTCGAGGCCTTTGCCAAGCGCAAGCCTTCGGCCAAGCCGTCCTGGGCAGCCGAGACGGAGAAGGCGCATGCCGCCTATCTCGAATGGTCGACGCCGCCGCAGACCGGCCCAGGCGCGGTCCAGATGGGGCCGATCATCGAGCATCTCGGCAAGGTCCTGCCGGAAGACGCCATCCTCACCAACGGCGCCGGCAACTACGCCACCTGGGTACATCGCTTCTACCGCACCCGCCGCTTCGGCACGCAAGCGGCGCCTACATCCGGCTCGATGGGCTATGGCACGCCCGCGGCCGTCGCCGCCAAGTCGCTGTTCCCGGATCGCACCGTGGTCGCCTTCGCCGGCGACGGCTGCTTCCTGATGAACGGCCAGGAATTCGCCACCGCCGTCCAATATGACCTGCCGATCATCGTCATCGTCGTCAACAACGGCATCTACGGCACGATCCGCATGCATCAGGAGCGCGAATATCCGAGCCGCGTCGTCGCCACCAGTCTGAAGAACCCTGATTTCGCCGCGCTTGCCCGCTCCTATGGCGGCCATGGCGAGACGGTCGAGAAGACCGCCGACTTCGCGCCGGCCTTCGAGCGCGCGCGCGCCAGCGGCAAGCCGGCGATCGTCGAGATCAAGCTCGATCCCGAGGCGATCACGCCGACCCGCACACTGACGCAGATCCGCGACAAGAGCTGAGAGTAGATTAGAGAGTTTAGGCCGAGTTCCTTCGCGCCCCTCTCTGGCCTGCCGGCCATCTCCCCCACGAGGGGGGAGATTGGCTGTTCGATCGCCTCGCCATTCCTGCAACGCTGGTGATTGGCGAAAGCCGGCGTGACATCTGATCTCCCCCCTCGTGGGGGAGATGTCCGGCAGGACAGAGGGGGGCGCTGTCCCGCCGGCATCCAAAATCTCGGCCTGCGACGCCCTACATCGCCTTCTCGATCTGGCCGCGGATCTCGCCGTCCTTGTTCGCGGCGGTGTGGACGTTGACGTAGTATTTGCCGGCCTCCAGGTCAGCGGCTTGCGCATCGGTCAGCGTCGCCGACCCCTTGATCGGGCTCTTGAGGGCCTTGAACGGGATGACTGGCGGAGCGTTGGCGCCCATGTCGGCCGGACCGTGAATGTGTGCGGCTACGGCCGGTCCGCTCAGACCGGAATATTTAACGTTCCAGCTGAGCTTCTTGCTGGTGGTGTTGAAGGTGAATGTCGCGGTGCCCTTGCCCTTGGTGGTGACGGGCGGGCTCTGCTGCGAGCCGTCGAGCGTCGCCTTGAATTTTATCGTCTCGGCCATGGCCGGCGACGCGAGCAGGAAAGCGGTCGAAACGGCGAGTGCCGAGAGCATCGGCGCAGACAGGATGCGCATGAAGAACCTCCGTTGATGACAGCATCCTCCACGGCTCCCCGGCGCGCGGATGCAAGAACTGCAACGGATGAATGGGCCGATGTTTCCCGGAACACGCTTATTTTACCGCAACGAAAAAGGGGCGGTCGCCCGCCCCTTTCACGTTCCGGCCGCTGGAGCCTACTTGATCGCCTTGTCGGTGATCGCGGTCGTGTAGGCGCCGCTCGCTTCCTTGCTGATGATCTTCTGGTCGAGCAGCGCCTTGGCGGTACGCTCGTAAGCGGCCGGGATCAGCTTGCCGTCGGCGTTGTCGATCAGCTTGGCCACTTCCTTCATCATGAACTTCTGGTGGTTCTCGTCCTGGCCACCGGCGTCGACGACGATGCCGGCCGCCTCGTCGGTGTTCTCGGTGGCGTATTTCCAGCCCTTCATCGAGGCGCGCACGAAGCGCACCATCTTGTCTTCGAAGGCCGGATCCTTGAGCTTGTCCTCAAGCGTGTAGAGCCCGTCTTCCAAGAGGTCGTTGCCCATGGCCGAGTAGTTGAAGACGACCAGGTCTTCCGGCTTGTAACCGGCATCCAGCACCTGGCCGTATTCATTGTAGGTCATGACCGAGATGCAGTCGGCCTGCTTCTGGATCAGCGGCTGCACGTCGAAGCTCTGCTTGAGCACCGTCACGCCGTCCGGGCCGCCATCGGTCTTGAGGCCGATCTTGTTCATCCAGGCATAGAACGGATATTCGTTGCCGAAGAACCAGACGCCGAGCGTATGGCCCTTGAAATCGGCCTCGGTCTTGATCGGTCCGTCCTTGGGGCAGACCAGTTCCATGCCGGCCTTCTTGAACGGCTGGGCGATGTTGACGAGCCCCACGCCCTTGTCGCGGGCCGCGAGCGCGCCGCCCATCCAGTCGACGATGACGTCGGCGCCGCCGCCGGCAATCACCTGCTCCGGCGCGATGTCCGGGCCGCCCGGCTTGATGTCGACGTCGAGGCCTTCGGCGTCATAGAAACCCTTGGCCTTGGCGACATAGTAGCCGGCGAACTGGGCCTGCGTGACCCATTTCAATTGCAGCGTCACCTTGTCGGCGGCCATCGCCTGGAACGCTGCCAGCGACATGGCGCCGGCCAAAGCAGAAATCAGCAGTCTTTTCATGTTTTTACCCTCTGAAGTTAGTACCCATACCCACCGCCCCTATCCACCGCGGACAGAGGGATGCCAAAACGTGACGGCTCTCTCGATGAGAGCGACCACGCCATAAAAGACCGAACCCGCCAGTGCTGCAACTGCGATTTCGGCCCAGACCATGTCGATGTTCATCCGCCCGACCTCGGTCGAGATGCGGAATCCCATGCCGACAACCGGCGTGCCGAAGAACTCCGCGACGATGGCGCCGATCAGCGCCAGCGTCGAATTGATCTTCAGCGCATTGAAGATGAAAGGCATTGCCGCCGGCAGCCTGAGCTTGAGCAGCGTCGGCCAATAGCCCGACGCATAGGTGCGCATCAGGTCGCGCTCCATATGGCCGGAAGCGGCAAGCCCGGCGACCGTGTTCACCAGCATCGGGAAGAAGGTCATGATGATGACGACAGCCGCTTTGGACGGCCAGTCGAAGCCGAACCACATGACCATGATCGGCGCCACGCCGATGATCGGCAGCGCCGAGACCATGTTGCCGATCGGCAGGAGCCCGCGCCGCAGGAACGGTACGCGGTCGGCAAGGATGGCGACGGCGAAGCCGGCGCCGCTGCCGACGACATAACCGAACAGCACCGCCTTGAAGATCGTCTGCCGGACATCGGCGCCCAGCACCGGCAGCGAACCGGCGATGCGCGCGCCGATGGCGCTTGGCGGCGGCAAAAGGATGAACGGGATGCCGGCGCCGCGCGTTACCGCTTCCCAGATGATCAGGATCCAGGCGCCGAAGATCGCCGGGATGATCAGGCGGAGTGCGTTCCTGGCCACGCTTTGGCTCGGACGCAATGAGGACAACAGGGCAACGCAGCGCCAGGCAAGCAGCCAGGCAGCCGCAAGTAGCAGAAAATAGGGCGCCAGCGCCGTGCCTTCGAAGCCTCCTATGCCCTTGATCAGCAGCCAGGCGACGGCATGGGCGCCGACGAACAACAACACCGCCTCGATGATCGGCGCGAGCTTCACCATGGAGGCAAGAGCCGCGACCAGCAGCAATCCGATGATCAGCGCCTTAGCGCCCATATAGGGGTAGGCAACGGTCACTGCAGGCTGCGCAAGGGCCGCGGCTTCCGGTTTCGTCATGGCGCCGAGCGTCAGTGCTACCAGGCAAAGCAGGACGGCAAGAACCGCTTGCCAGGAGGGTTTCAGCCAGGTCATGCCGGCCTCCCGCCCATGGCGCGGTCGACGAGGCGTCCGGCGATGCCGACCAGCATCACCAGCAGCGCCGCGACCACCGAGCCGGCGACCAGCGCCGACCAGATGTCGATCGTCTGGCTGTAATACGCGCCGGCGAGCAGCTTCGCGCCGATGCCGGCCACCGCGCCCGTCGGCAATTCGCCGACGATGGCGCCGACAAGGCTCGCCGCCACCGCCACCTTCATCGAGGTGAACAGGAACGGCACCGAGGCCGGCACGCGCAGTTTCCAAAAAGTCTGCGAGGCACTGGCATTGTAGGTGTGCATCAGGTCGAGATGCATGAGTTCGGGCGAGCGCAGGCCCTTCACCATGCCCACCGCGACCGGGAAGAACGACAGATAGGTCGAGATCAGTGCTTTCGGGATCAGGCCGGTGATGCCGATTGCCGCCAGCACCACGATGATCATCGGCGCCACCGCCAGGATGGGAATCGTCTGCGACGCGATGATCCACGGCATCAGGCTGCGGTCGAGCGTCGCCACATGCACGATGCCGACGGCAATGACGATGCCGAGCGCCGTGCCGAAGGCAAAGCCGAGCAGCGTCGAGGACAGCGTCACCCAGGCATTATAGACCAGGCTGCGGTTCGAGGTGACGGAGCGCAGGAAGGTGTTCTCGAAGAAATTAGCCGCCACCTGATGCGGCGCCGGCAGCGTCGGCTTCGGCTGCGCCAGCGTCTTGCCGATGAATTCGACCGCGCCGGGCGTCTCATTGGCTCGCTTATCGAGATCGCGCTGGAACGGCGCGTTGAGGATGACGGCAAAGACATACCAGAGCACCACCACGCCGGCGAGGATGGAGGTGACGGGGATGATCTTGGAGCGGAAGGAGTCCATCAGCGCTCCCCTTCTCCTCTCCCCACCGGGGAGAGGGTGGCCGGAGCGAAGCGAAGGCCGGGCACCTTCGACCGTAGTGGCGACAACCTTCGCGACTTCGTCATCCTAGGGCGTAGCGACGCGAAGCGGAGCGCAGACCCTAGGATCCATGCCGTGACGTTGGTCGAAGGGTCAAAGCGGTTCAGAATAGCTAATGAGCAGAGCGCAGCACAGGGAGCCGTATTTTGCATCGCTGCGGAGCGTCGAGGTAACGGCATGGATCCTAGGGTCTGCGCCGCGTCGCTTCGCTCCTTGCTTCGCCCTAGGATGACGAAGTTAAGGTGGGATGCTCCCTCTGCGCTCCGCTTCGCGTCACTCCGCCCTAGGATGACGAAGGCGTGGCGGCCGCCTCGTCCGCACTCATCCTTCATCGCCTCAATCGTCATAGCTGTGCCCAGCCCTGAGCCCATCGCGCACCCGCGCCGCGATCGCAAGGAATTCCGGCGTCTCGCGTATGTCTAGGGGGCGCTCCCTGGGCAGCGTCGATTCGATGATGTCGGTGACGCGGCCGGGCCGTGGCGACATCACCACGATGCGCGTCGACAGGTACACCGCCTCGGGGATCGAATGGGTGACGAAGCAGATCGTCTTGTTGGTGCGGGCCCAGAGATCGAGGAGTTGCTCGTTCAAATGATCGCGCACGATCTCGTCCAGCGCGCCGAACGGCTCGTCCATCAACAAGAGGTCGGCGTCGAAGGCAAGCGCACGCGCGATTGAAGCGCGCTGCTGCATGCCGCCGGAGAGCTGCCAGGGATATTTCTTCTCGAACCCGGAGAGGTTGACGAGTTCCATCGTGCGCTTGATGCGCTCCGCCTGCTCGGCCTGGCTGAGCCCGATGATCTCCAGCGGCAGCGCGACATTGCGCTCGATGGTGCGCCACGGAAACAACGCGGCCGCCTGGAAGACATAGCCATAGGCGCGTTTCTCGCGCGCCTGCTCCGGCGACATGCCGTTGACCGAGATCGTCCCCGAAGTCGCCTTCTCCAGATCGGCGATGACGCGCAGCAAGGTCGTCTTGCCGCAGCCGGACGGGCCGATGAAGGAGACGAACTCGCCCTTGCCGATGGTCAGGTCGACATTGGACAGCGCCTGCACCGGACCGTCATTGGTCTGGAAGGTGAGGCCGAGCTTGCTTGCCGCTACGACGGCTGGCGAGGTTCCGGTCATTGCTGGCAGCCTGCCTTTCGCAGCCGCTGCCGCGCCGGATGAAAGCTTGTTGCATTTGCGTCGATGTTGTTTTCCACTCGTCCAGTCCCAACAGATCGACGCCGCCCGGAGCCTTGCCGATGTCGCCCAAACCCACTTGTCATCTTATCCGCCCCGAAACCTCTTATGAAGGCAAGCAGGGCCTGACCTATCTCGCCGGCATCGCCACCGAGACGGTAGGCTCCTCCGGCATCTGCATGCATGTGCTCACCATGCCGCCCGGCGCCCGCGCCAAGGCGCATCTGCACGAGAACCACGAGACGGCGATCTACGTGCTCTCCGGCGAGGTCCACACCTGGTATGGCGACCGGCTCGAGCACCACATCGTCGTCAAGGCCGGCGACCTCTTCTACATCCCGGCCGGCGTACCGCATCTGCCGGCAAATCTCAGCAACGCGCCCTCCTCGGCCGTAATTGCCCGCACCGATCCCAACGAGCAGGAAAGCGTCGTCCTGCTGCCGGAACTGGATGCTCTGGTTGCTTGAAGCTGGCGGGACTGCCGTTATTTGCACCGGGAAACTTCGCCCATCACATTGCCGTCTTCGTCGGCCACCACCAGCTTCTTCGCATTCTTCGCGCTGCGCTTGATGGTGAACTTGGTCGGCGCCTGTCCGTCCTCGCCTTCCGCCTCGCACTTCGCCGTCACCACCAGCGAGCCGTCGGCCTGGGCCTGTTTGTCGCTGAAGGTGCAGGCGCTGGCGGCGGTGACCAGCTCCTTGTCGGTCAGAAGCAACATCTTGTCGGCGGCGACCTCCTGGCCGTTCCGGTTGATGCAGCCATATTTGTCCCCGTAAGGCTTGCTGAGATCAATGCCGGCGGCCGATGCATGGCCGGCAGCAAGCACCAAGGCAGCGCCTAAGAACAGTCCCCCGCGCCGCATCTCAAACTCCCGTTGCCGGAATGCCGGTGCGCTCGACCTTGCGCGGCGCGGAGATTTCCTTCCAGGTCGACAGCGCGCGGTTGATCGCGGCGTTCGGCTCGCGAGCAACGAACTCGCCATGGCCGACCTTGGCCTTGACGTCCGCCTCCTCGATCGACAGCTCGCCGCGCGAGAAAACGAAGCGCGGCAGGCCGGTCACCTCGAAACCTTCGAAGACGTTATAGTCGATCACCGACTGCTGTTTCTTGGCCGAGATGGTCTTCTTGCGCTTCGGATCCCAGACCACGATGTCGGCGTCGGCGCCTTCGACGATCGCGCCCTTCTTCGGATAGGTGTTGAGGATCTTTGCGATGTTGGTCGACGTCACCGCGACGAACTCGTTCATCGTCAGCCGGCCGGTGTTGACGCCGGTGGTCCAAAGCACCGGCATGCGGTCCTCGAGGCCGCCGGTGCCGTTCGGGATTTTGGTGAAGTCGCCAACGCCGTTGCGCTTCTGCTTGGTGGTGAAGGAGCAGTGGTCGGTCGCGACCACCTGCAGCGAGCCCGCCTGCAGGCCGGCCCACAGCGAATCCTGATGCCACTTGCTGCGGAAGGGCGGGCTCATCACGCGCCGCGCCGCATGGTCCCAGTCCTTGTTGAAATACTCGGTCTCGTCGAGCGTCAGGTGCTGGATCAGCGGCTCACCGAACACCCGCATGCCCTTCTGGCGGGCGCGGCGGATCGCCTCGTGGCTCTGCTCGCACGAGACGTGCACGACATAGAGCGGCACGCCGGCCATGTCGGCAATCATGATGGCGCGATTCGTCGCCTCGCCCTCCACTTCCGGCGGACGCGAATAGGCATGACCTTCCGGACCGTTGTTGCCGGCGGCGAGCAGCTTCTGCGAAAGTGCTGCGACCACGTCGCCATTTTCGGCATGCACCAAAGGCAACGCGCCGAGATCGGCGCAGCGCTGGAACGACGCATACATCTCGTCGTCGTCGACCATCAGCGCGCCTTTGTAGGCCATGAAGTGCTTGAACGAAGTGATGCCCCGATCGACCACGATCGCCATCTCGTCGAACACCTGCTTGCCCCACCAGGTGATCGCCATGTGAAAGGAATAGTCGCAGGCCGCCTTCGAGGTCTTGTTGTCCCACATCTGCAGGGCTTCCAGCAGCGACTGCTGCGGCGCCGGCAGACAGAAATCGACCACCATCGTCGTGCCGCCGGACAATGCCGCGCGCGTGCCGGACTCGAAATCGTCGGCCGAATAGGTGCCCATGAAGGGCATTTCGAGATGGGTGTGCGGATCGATGCCACCCGGCATCACATAACAGCCGGTGGCGTCGAACTCGTGGTCGCCATGCAGGTCCGAACCTATGGCGATGATCTTGCCATGGCTGAAGACCACATCGGCCTTCCAGGTACGGTCGGCTGTGACGACAGTGCCGTTCTTGATGACTTTGGTCATGTCTGTTCCCCTGTTCTTTCGCGCTTCTTTGCGAGCTGCGTTTGCGAGGTCTAGTCGGTCATTCGACGATTCCCGCCGTCTCCACCACCGCGTGGAACAGCACGTCGGCGCCGGCCGCCGCCCATTCCTTGGTGATGTCCTCGGCCTCGTTGTGTGACAACCCATCAACGCACGGGCACATCACCATGGCGGTCGGCGCGACGCGGTTGATCCAGCAGGCGTCATGGCCGGCGCCGGAGACGATGTTGCGATGCGTGTAGCCCAGCCTCTCCGCGGCATCGCGGATCGCCTTGACGCAATTCTTGTCGAAGGTGACCGGGTCGAAATGGCCGACCTGCTCGATTTTGTATTTGATGTCGAGCGCATCGCAGATCGTGTCGATGCCCTCGCGGATGCGCCCATCCATGGCGTCGAGCACTTCCTTTTCCGGCGAGCGGATGTCGATGGTGAAGACTGTGCGGCCGGCAATGATGTTGCGCGAGTTGGGATAGACTTCCATATGGCCGACCGCGCCGACCGCGTCGGGCTGGTAGTCCATCGCGATCTCGTGCACCAGTTCGATGACGCGGGCCATGCCGAGCCCGGCATTGCGGCGCTTCGGCATCGGCGTCGAGCCGGTATGCGCTTCCTTGCCGGTCAGCGTCACTTGCAGCCATTTCAGCCCCTGGCCGTGGGTGACGACGCCGATGTCGATGCCTTCGTCCTCGAGAATCGGCCCCTGTTCGATATGCAGCTCGAAGAAGGCGTGGATTTTTCGGTCGCCGACCTTCTCGGAGCCTTTCCAGCCGATACGTTCAAGCTCCTCGCCGAATTTCTTGCCATTCTTGTCGGTGTGCTCATAGACATCGGCCTGGTCGAGCACGCCGGCAAAGACGCCAGACGCCATCATCGCCGGTGCGAAACGCGCGCCCTCTTCGTTCGTCCAGTTGGTGACGACGATTGGATGTTTCGTCTTGATGCCGAGGTCGTTGAGCGAGCGCACGACCTCGAGGCCACCCAGTACGCCGAGCACCCCGTCATACTTGCCGCCGGTCGGCTGCGTGTCGAGATGGCTGCCGACATAGACCGGCGGCAGGCTGGGATCAGTGCCCTCGCGGCGGGCGAACATGGTGCCCATCTCGTCGACGCCCATTTCGAGCCCGGCGGCATCGCACCAGCGCTTGAAAAGGTGCCGGCCCTCACCATCCTCGTCTGTCACGGTCTGGCGATTGTTGCCGCCGGCAATGCCGGGGCCGATCTTCGCCATCTCCATGATGGAATCCCACAAGCGATCTGAATTGATTCGCAGATTCTCGCCGGGTGCGGCCATTTGCGGTTCCCATTTTCACCAGAGGTCTTGTCGCCTCTTGAGTGGTTTGCATCCTGACCGTATGGTCAGCTTTCAGACTACACAACCTGACCAACCGGTCAATGAGAATCTTGGGGGAGACATGACCGAACCCACCCGTCCCATGCGGCGACAGGACATCCGACGGGAGAACGAAAAAGCCATCCTGCTGGCCGCCGAAAAAGTGTTCGCGGAAGCAGGGTTTGGCGGCGCCACCATGCAGCTGATCGCCGACCTGGCAGGGCTGCCGAAGGCGAACCTTCACTATTATTTCGCCACCAAGGAAGAGCTCTACCGCTCCGTCGTCCAGAACATCTTCGAGATCTGGCTGCAGGCGGCCAACTGCTTCGACGCGGCGCGCGGCCCGGTGGACGGCATCAGCGCCTATATCGACGCCAAGATGGAAATATCGCGCCGCCATGCGGACGGCTCGAAGGTCTGGGCCTCCGAAGTGATGCACGGCGCGCCGGTGCTTCAGGACTATATGGAATCGACTTTGCGCGAATGGACCGACGGCCGCGTCGAGATCATCCGGCGCTGGATCGAAGAGGGCAAGATGGACCCGGTCGACCCGCGGCATCTGCTCTACATGCTCTGGGCCACGACCCAGCACTATGCCGATTTCGGCCACCAGATCGAGACACTCAATGGCGGCAAGTCACTGTCCAACCGACAGTGGCAGGAAGCCAAGGAGAACATCAAGCGGGTCATCCTGACAGGCATCGGCGCGCAGCCTGCTTAGCGCAGCTCTCTCCGGCACCGTCAGCATCGACAAGTGAGGATAAGGCGCGGCACCTTAGAGCGCCGCGCCTTATCCGCTGTCATCAGTCGATCGACCTCAGCACATCGCGAACATGGTCGATCAGCTCGTTGATCTGGCCCTTGGTGATGATCAGCGGCGGCGACAGCGCGATGATGTCGCCGGTGGTGCGGATCAGCGCGCCGCGCTCGAACGCCTTGACGAAGGCCGAGAACGCCCGCTTGGTCGGGCTGCCGGCGATCGGCGCCAGCTCGATCGCGCCGATCAGGCCGATGTTGCGGATGTCGATGACATGCGGCTCGCCCTTCAGCGAATGCAGCGCATCTTCCCAGTAGGGCGCCAGCTCCTCGCCGCGCGTCAGAAGACCCTCTTCCTTATAGGTATCCAGCGTGCCGAGCGCCGCGGCGCAGGCGATCGGATTGCCCGAATAGGTGTAGCCGTGGAAGAACTCGATCATGTGCTCCGGGCCAGTCATGAAGGCGTCGTGGATTTCCTTCTTGACGAACACCGCGCCCATCGGGATGACGCCGTTGGAGACGCCCTTGGCGGTGGTCATGATGTCCGGCGTGACGCCGAAATAGTCGGCCGCGAACGGCGCGCCGAGGCGGCCGAAGCCGGTGATCACTTCATCGAAAATCAACAATATGCCGTGCTTCGTGCAGATTTCCCGAAGTTTCTGCAGATAGCCCTTCGGCGGCAGGATGACGCCGGTCGAGCCGGCGACCGGCTCGACGATGACGGCCGCGATGGTCGAGGCGTCATGCAGCGTGACGAGGCGCTCGAGTTCGTTGGCGAGATCCGCGCCATGCTCCGGCACGCCCCTCGAGAACGCGTTCTTCTCCGGCAGATGCGTATGCGGCAGATGGTCGACGCCGCCGAGCAGCGTGCCGAACATCTTGCGGTTGGTGACGATGCCGCCGACCGAGATGCCACCGAAATTGACGCCGTGATAGCCGCGCTCGCGGCCGATCAGCCGGGTGCGCGCGCCCTCGCCGCGGGCGCGGTGATAGGCGATCGCCATCTTCAACGCGGTGTCGACCGATTCCGAACCGGAGTTGGTGAAGAATACATGGTCCATGCCCTTCGGCGCGATGTCGACCAGGCGGTTCGCCAACTCGAACACAATGGGATGGCCCATCTGGAAGGCCGGCGCGTAGTCGAGCTCCGCCGCCTGCTGCTGGATCGCCTCGGTGATCTTCGGCCGGCAGTGGCCGGCATTGACGCACCACAGTCCGGCCGTGCCGTCCAGCACCTTGCGGCCGTCGCTGGTGGTGTAATGCATGTCCTTGGCGGACACGAACATGCGCGGCGCCTGCTTGAACTGCCGGTTTGCCGTGAACGGCATCCAGAATGCGCTGAGATCGTTCGGCGTAACTTTCAGCCGGTTGGACATGACCAGGACTTCCCCTTGTAAGCGTGTTTCGGTGCGGCCAACGCTTGGTCTTTGCTGCGTTTTCGTGCTACGCAAAATTTTGACCGGTTGGACAAACGTTAGCGCCGCCAGCCGGCGGTCAGGGGATTACTAGCGGAAATGCGGCATCGAATGCGCGCTCCACAGCTCAGGGAAAAACTGGTCCAGACAATTGGTCCAGACACAGCCCGTCACGACAGCCCGCAAGGATGACGGACACGATGGAAGGCTCCGCTCCCCGCCGTACCCGCATCCAGCAGGAAAAGCGCGAGCTGATCCTCGAAGCCGCGCTCGAAGTCTTCTCCACCAACGGTTTTCGCGGCTCGACCATCGACCAGATCGCCGAAGCCGCCGGCATGTCGAAGCCCAACCTCCTCTATTACTTCCGGCGCAAGGAAGACATTCACGAGACCTTGATGCAGCGCCTGCTCGACACCTGGCTTGCGCCGCTGCGGGAACTGGACGACATCGGCGATCCGCTGACCGAGCTCCGCAGCTACATCCGCAGGAAGCTCGAAATGGCGCGCGACTTTCCGCGCGAAAGCCGGCTCTTCGCCAACGAGATCCTGCAAGGCGCGCCGCGCATCATGCCGCTGTTGGAAGGCGAGCTGAAGACGCTGGTCGACGAGAAGGCTACCATCATCAAGGGCTGGATGCGCGCCGGCAAGATTGCCAAGACCGACCCCTGGCATCTGATCTTCTCGATCTGGGCGACGACGCAGCACTATGCTGATTTCGACGTGCAGGTGCGCGCAGTGCTGGGCGCCGACCGCGGCGGCGACGGCCGCTTCGAGGATGCGGCGCGGTTTTTGGAGCAGTTGTTTCTGGATGGATTGAAGCCGAAGGATTAGCGTCTCGTCTTTTGGTAGTTGCTGCCGCTGAGGATTGGCCACAGCCCCTCCGCTTCTTCATCCACGGGCGGAGCAAGAAGCGTAGCGACGCAGCGCAGACCCGAGGATCCATTCCGTGACTTCAAGGCGTTACCACGGTGCAGAATTCTGCTCCGCTGCGGCCTACAATCAAGGTAACGGAATGGATCCTCGGGTCTCCGCGTCCGCTTCGCTCCCGCTCCGCCCGTGGATGACGAAGCCTCAGGCGCTGCGCCGTTCGCCGGGAAGCTCCTCAAGCAACTTCTTGAGCTTCGCGACCGAATTCTGTTCCGCCAGCGGCGTATAGACGATCAGCTTCATGTCCGAGCCATCGTCGATCGACAGGCTCATATGCTCGAACGCCATCGCGCCGGCAATCGGGTGCCGCAGATGCTTCAGGCCCGACAGCCGATGCACGACGTCGCGCTGCGGCCACCATTCGCGGAACTCCGGGCTGGAGCGCATCATCAGCGCGATCAGCCGTTCGAAATCGGGATCGCCGACATATTTCGCGCTCTCGGCGCGGAACGCGGCGAGCGTCGCGCGGGCCACTTGTTCCCAGTCGACCAGCAAATGCCGCCGGTGCGGATCGGTGAACACGCCATGGATGATGTTGCGGGCGTCGCCCTCCAGCAGACCGTAATCGCCGAAAATGGCCACGGCCGCGTCGTTCCAGGCCAGCACGTCCCAGCGCGGGCCGACGACATAGGCGGGCTGCAGCACCAGGCTCTGCAGCATGTGCAGCAAGGGCCCTTCGACCTTGCCCGCAAGGATGCGCCGCCGCTCGGGTTGCTGGCGCCCGGCGAGCGTGAACAGATGCCGCCGCTCGGCGGCGTCGAGCCTCAGTGCTTCGCTGAGTGCTGAAAGCACTTCGACCGAAGGCCGCACATCCCTGCCCTGCTCCAGCCAAGTGTACCAGGTCGTGCCGACGCCGGCGATCATCGCTACTTCCTCGCGCCGCAGTCCCGGCGTGCGTCGCCGCGCGCCGCAGGCGATGCCGGCAACATCAGGCGAGAGCTTCTCGCGGCGCGAGCGCAGGAAGGCGCCGAGCTCGCGCCGGCGATGATCTTCAGGGGAATGGGCGATGGCATCCATCCGCTTACTATAGCAGTACCGATACCAGGATAAAGTTTGAACTGTTTGGGATGCGCGGCCTGTCCCATCTTTGCGTTCGGATGAGCACAAGGAGGCTCTGAACATGGATCTCAAGAACAAAACAGCTCTAGTCACCGGCTCGACCGACGGCGTCGGCCGCGTCGTAGCCGAAAGGCTCGGCGCAGCCGGCGCCCGCGTGCTGGTGCATGGCCGCGATGAAACCCGCGGCAAGGCGACGGTTGCCGCCATCGAGGCAGAAGGCGGCAAGGCCGAATTTCTGATCGCAGACCTCTCATCGCTCGCCGAGGTGCGGCGGCTTGCCGATGCCGTCCGCGCGAAGACCAGCCGGCTCGACATATTGATCAACAATGCCGGCGTCGGCACCGGCGGCCAGGGCGCGAAACGGCAGGTGAGCGCCGACGGCTACGAATTGCGCTTCGCCGTCAACTATCTCGCCGGCTTCCTGCTGACCTCCGAACTCTTGCCGCTCGTCAAGGCCAGCGCGCCGGCGCGCATCGTCAACGTCGCCTCGGCCGGCCAGCAGGCGATCGATTTCGCCGACGTCATGCTGACCAGCGGCTATAGCGGCGTGCGCGCCTATTGCCAGAGCAAGCTGGCGCAGATCCTGTTCACCATCGACCTGGCCGAGCAGATCGAGGGCTCCGGCGTCACCGTCAATGCGCTCCATCCGGCAAGCTACATGGACACCACCATGGTCCGGCAGGCCGGCGTGACGCCATGGAGTTCGATCGAGACCGGCGCCGACGCCATCCTCAACCTCGCGGCATCGCCGGTGCTCGAAGGGCGCAGCGGCCTCTATTTCGACGGCCAGCGGGAATCGCGCGCCGACGCGCAGGCCTATGACCAGAAAGCCCGCCGTCAGTTGCGGCAATTGAGCCTCGACCTGATCGGGCAGCCATCAGCAAAATCAAAGGAACAATAGTCATGACCATCGAACATTGCGTCGTCATCGGCGGCTCGTCCGGCATCGGCCTTGCCACGGCCAGGCGGCTGGTTAGCCCCACCATGAAAGTGACGATCACCGGTCGCAACGAGGAGAAGCTTCAGAGCGCCTGGAAGAGCCTCGACGGCACCGCAGACAAGGCCGCTTTCGACGCCACGAAACCGGACGAGGTCCGCCAGTTCTTCGCGAATCTCGGCCCGTTCGATCACCTGGTTCTCGCGGCAAGCGGCGGCAAAGGCCTTGGACCGTTCGCGACGCTCGACCTCGCCGACATCAGCAGCGGCATCGACGAAAAAATCAAGCCGCAGCTCTCCTGCCTGCAGGCGGCCCTGCCGACGCTGAACAAGCATGGCTCGGTGACGTTCATCTCGGCCGTGTCGGCGCAGATTGCCGCGCCCGGCGTCGCCGGCATCGGCGCCATCAACGGCATGCTGTTGACCGTGGCGCCGATCCTGGCGATCGAGCTGAAGCCGCTGCGCGTCAATGTCGTGGCGCCCGGCGTCATCGACACGCCCTGGTGGGATTTCCTGCCCGACGGACAGCGGCAAGCGGTCTTCACCGAATATGCCGGCAAGACCCCGGTCGGCCGCATCGGCCGCGCCGAGGACGTCGCCGACGCCATCGCCTTCCTCGTCACCAACGGCTTCATGACCGGCCAGGTGCTGACCTGCGATGGTGGGTTGCGGTTCGCCGCGTAGCTGCCAGGCGCGTGGATTTCTCGTCCGCGCGCCTCGTTGCTCTAGGCAGCCTTGGCCTTCTCGACCGGATGGACCGAACGGAAGGGTATGGCGAGGCGGTTCCACATGTTGATCATGCCGACCAGCACGGTCAGCTTGACCAACTCCTCCTCGGAAAAATGCTCCAGCGTGCCGGCATAGAGATCGTCCGGAACGCCATTGTCGGAAATGTTGGTCACGGCCTCGGTCCAGGCGAACGCCGCACGCTCGCGCTCGGAAAACAGCGGCGACTCCTTCCAGGCGGCGACCAGATAGAGCCGCTGCTCGGTCTCGCCGTCGCGCCGGGCCTCGCGGCTGTGCATGTCGACGCAGTAGGAGCAGCCATTGATCTGCGAGGCCCTGAGCTTGACCAGATGGATCAGGCTGGCCTCGAGCCCGCTCGCCTCGACGGCATTGTTGAGCTCGGTCACCGCTTTCATCAGCGCCGGCGCCTTGGCGTAGAACTGCAATCTCTGTTTCATCGTCTTTCCTTTCACATCTGTCTGGCGGGTTAGGTTTGCTTGGTTGAACCGGATTTCTGCGGCCGCTGGTGGCGCTCGACGAAAGCGCAGCTCGCCGCGAAGGCGCGCGGGTCGCCTTCCGCCGCATACTCCGCCACGACGTCGGACACTTTCACTTCGGCGAGCGCCGCCCGGTAGGCGCGCTCGGCCTTCAGCATCGCGGCATTGATGCCGCAGGGTTTGACATAGGCCGACGCATCGACCTTGACCGGACCGTTGCGGCGGATCTCGCCGCAGCGGAAGGCGGGCTCGCGGCCCTCGACCGCCAGGACGATATCGAGCAGCGTGATGCGGTCGGCCGGCCGCGCCAGCCGGTAGCCGCCGGCCGGACCCGGCACCGATTCCAGAATGCGCGCCGCGGTCAGTTGGTTGAGATGCTTGAGCAGATAGCTCGGCGACAGCCCGAAGCACTCCGCCAGCGCAGCGCCCGGCATCGTGCTGTTGCCGTCGACGCTCGCCAGCGTGGCCGCACAGTGGATGGCCGCCTCGACGCCCTCGCCCAGCTTCATGATGCCGATCTCCAATTCATGGATATCTTTTATCCTGGATAATTTTTATCTGCAATAAGAGAATGCGGAGATTCATATACGGCCCATGGCGATATTGGGTTGCGCTCGCGGAGGGACGGAAAGCTAAGGAATTCGTTGTTCATTCTCGTGAGGAGTCGGCGCTGCCCCTCATTGCCCTGCCGGGCATTTCTCCCCGTAAACGGGGCGAAAGACGCCTTCGCCTATGATTTCGCCAATCGTCAGCGTTGCAAGAAAAGCGCCGAGGGCGCCACAGCTTGCCTTCTCCCCGTTCACGGGGAGAAGGTGCCCGAAGGGCGGATGAGGGGCGGCGCGAACTTCTCAAATCGAGGCGCCGCGTGCCAAACAAAATCGCCCCATGCGAATACACGGGGCGATTGAGCTAAAACTGCGAAGATAACCCTACTCCGCCGCGACCTTGGCCATCGGATTGTTCGGATGCGTCGTCCAGTTGGCGTAGATCGGCGACACCGGCTTGCCGGTACGCTCGTCCATCGCGCCGGCCGCCAGCGGCTCCATGGTGATGCAGCCCTCGACCGGGCAGACATTGACGCACAGGTTGCAGCCGACGCATTCGGCCTCGATCACCTCGAAATGCCTCGCGCCATTGACCATGCTGGTGATCGCCTGGTGCGAGGTGTCCTCGCAGGCGATGTGGCAGCGGCCGCATTTGATGCAGGCGTCCTGATCGATATGCGCCTTGGCGACATAGTTGAGGTTGAGATACTGCCAGTCGGTGACGTTGGGCGTGGCTCGGCCGATGATGTCGGAGAGCGAGGCATGCCCCTTCTCGTCCATCCAGTTCTCCAGGCCGGCGATCATCTCCTGCACGATCTTGAAGCCGTAGGTCATCGCCGCCGTACAGACCTGCACGTTGCCGGCGCCGAGCGCCATGAATTCGGCGGCGTCGCGCCAGGTGGTGATGCCGCCGATGCCGGAGATCGGCAGGCCGCGGGTTTCGGGATCGCGCGCGATCTCGGCCACCATGTTCATGGCGATCGGCTTCACCGCCGGGCCGCAATAGCCGCCATGCGAGCCCTTGCCGTCGATGGTCGGCTGCGGCGCGAAGGAGTCGAGATCGACGCCGGTGATCGAGTTGATGGTGTTGATCAGCGACACCGCATCGGTGCCGCCGGCATGCGCCGCCCGCGCCGGCTTGCGGATATCGGTGATGTTGGGCGTCAGCTTGGTGATGACGGGCATGCGCGTATACTGCTTGCACCAGCGCACCACCATCTCGATGTATTCCGGCACCTGGCCGACCGCCGAGCCCATGCCGCGCTCGCTCATGCCGTGCGGGCAGCCGAAATTGAGCTCGATGCCGTCGGCGCCGGTCTCCTCGACCAGCGGCAGGATCGCCTTCCAGCTTTCCTCCACGCAAGGCACCATGATCGAGGCGATCAGCGCCCGGTCCGGCCAGTTCATCTTGACCTGCTTCATCTCGCGCAGATTGGTCTGCAGGTCACGATCGGTGATCAGCTCGATGTTGTTGAGGCCAAGCAGCCGGCGGTCGGCGCCCCAGATCGCGCCGTAGCGCGGGCCGTTGACGTTGACGACCGGCGGGCCTTCTTCGCCCAGCGTCTTCCAAACCACGCCGCCCCAGCCCGCCTTGAAGGCGCGCTCGACATTATAGGCCTTGTCGGTCGGCGGCGCCGAGGCCAGCCAGAACGGATTGGGCGATTTGATGCCGACGAAATTGTTGCGAATGTCTGCCATGCTCATGCCCTCCCGTTCGAGGTCAGTGCCCGGTGGATGCTCTCGGCCGCGTCGCGCCCTTGCGCGACGGCCGAAACCGTCAGGTCGTCGCCGCCGAAGATGCAATCGCCGCCGGCCCAGACTTTTGACAGAGACGTGCGGCCTTCGCCATCGACCTTGATGCGGCCGGCCTCGAGCGCGATCTCCTCGCCGCTGCCGTTGAGATGTGCCGGCACAAAGCTCTGGCCGATCGCCTTGAACACCTGGTCGGCGGCAAGCCGCAGCGTTTCGCCGGTGCCGGCGAGCTTGTCGCCCTTCATGGCGGTGTATTCAAGCTCGATCGCCACGACCTTGCCGTTCTCGGCAACGACGCGCCTTGGCTGCAGCCAGTGGCGGATGCTGACGCCGTTGGCGGCCGCCAGATCCTGTTCGAAGCCGGAGGCATTCATATCCTCCTGGCCGCGCCGGTAGCAGATCGTCACCTCCTCGGCGCCGAGCAGCTTCGATTGCACCGCGGCATCAACCGCCGTCATGCCGCCGCCGATGACGACGACGCGCCGGCCGACCGGCAGGCTGGAGAGATCGCTCGCCTGCCTGAGCTCGGCGATGAACTCGACGGCATTGGCGACGCCGTCGGCGTGCTCACCATCGGCGCGCAGCGCATTGACGCCGCTCAGCCCCATGCCGAGGAACACGGCATCGTAGTTGCGGATCAGGTCGGCGAGCTGGAAATCGCGGCCGAGCGCCTTGCCGTTCTGGATGTCGATGCCGCCGATCGCGGTCACATAGTCGACCTCCGCCTGGGCGAAGTCGTCGACGCTCTTATAGGCGGCGATGCCGTATTCGTTGAGACCGCCGGCCTTTGGCCGCGCCTCCAGGATCGTGACCTCATGGCCGTGGCGGGCGAGACGATGCGCCGCCGCCAGCCCTGCCGGTCCGGCGCCGACCACGGCGACGCTCTTTCCGGTCGCTTCCGCGCGTTGGTAGAACTGCTTGTCCTCGCTCATCGCGACATCGGTGGCGTAGCGCTGCAGCCGGCCGATCTGCACCGGCTTGCCCTCCGCCACTTCGCGCACGCAGACCTCTTCGCACAGCGTCTCGGTTGGGCAGACGCGGGCGCACATGCCGCCAAGGATGTTCTGGTCGAAGATGGTCTTGGCCGAGCCCAGCGGATTGCCGGTGGCGATCTGGCGGATGAACAGCGGAATGTCGATCGAGGTCGGGCACGCATTCATGCACGGCGCATCGTAGCAGAAATAGCAGCGGTCGGATTCGACCAGCGCCTCGTGATGATCAAGCGGCGGGTGCAGGTCGGAAAAATTGTCGGCATATTGCTCGGAAGACAGCCGGCCGCCGGCAATGCCTTCGATGAAATGACCAGTCGCCATTCCAGTTCCCCTTGTTGTCGTTTTGGGGAAGGCTAGCACGTTTTATTTTTTTATCAATTGGTCAATTTTCGGCCAAGTAGCTGAAAAACCTGAATAAAAACATGATAATCATACTCATGTTTTTCCTGCAACTGTCGCGGCTGCCGGTTCGCTGTTCGAGACCCCGTGGCCATGGATTGACCTGATCTCGTCAGCGACCAGCTCCTGCAGCCGCCACAGATTGCGGTCGTGAATGCCGAATGTCTCGAGGTGGCTGACGGTGTTGTAGAGATATTCGGCGCCGGAACCGACATGACCGCAGGCGCGAGCCAGAATCCCTGCAACCTTGTCCAAAGGCTGCCCGAGCGACGTTCCCCGACCTGTCACCCCGACCCAGAAGCCCAAGGCACGCAACGGCCCCTGGGCCGTGCGGACGGGAACCCATCTGACCGAGCTGACCGCCTCATGATCGTCGATCTCGCGCCGCAGAAGCGTCTCGATATGGGCTTGCTTGTCGCCATCGGGCAGGCGGTAGACCACGCCGTCGCAGCGGCCGCCGCGTTCGAGCGCCATCATCAGCCCGGGCTGCTCCTTGCTGCCTCTCCAGCGGATCAGGTCGAGGCAGAAGGACCGATGCCAGCCATAAGTGGATGCGCGCCGCTGCTCGACGGATTCGAAGGCCGGTTTCCAGATCAGCGATCCATAAGCGAACACCCAGAGCGGCCCCGCGTCGGCCTCGCCGGCAAGGCGCTGCGACAGCGCCCGGAAATCGTCGTCGCTCAGCTGTGTCCAGTCTCCGCTAGGACCTGGATCCGCCTCCTCTCGGTGGCACAGACCGACAAGCTCTGGCGTGAGCGACATCTGGCGCATGAATCGGCAATCCCCTCGTCGACGGCAAGCAAAGTCGAAAACAGGCGAGCGCGCAAGAATGCCGGCCTTGCCGCCATCGATTTATGGCCCATGTCGGAATCCTGCCGCCCAGAACGTCCTAGGATGGATCGAACAGCGATCGCTGCCTGAACCGGTGAGGAGACCGACCATGCCGAATTCCCAATGCCCCTTCTTCTGGTACGAATTGATGACCACCGACCTCGACGCCGCCGAGGCTTTCTACACCGCCGTCATCGGCTGGAAGGCCGAGCCTTTCGAAGGCACGCCGGGCATGCCGCGCTATATCGTGATGAACTCAAGCCTGCGCGGCGTCGGCGGCCTGATGACCATGCCGGAAGAGCCGGCCAAGATGGGCATGCCGCCGACCTGGCTCGGCTATATCCATTCCAGGGATGCCGACGCCTCGACCGAAGCGGTGAAGCAGGCGGGCGGCGCCGTCCACCGCGCACCGGACGATATTCCGGGCGTCGGCCGCTTCGCCGTCGTCGCCGATCCGCAAGGCGCCACCTTCATGTTCCTGCAGCCCAACCAGCCCGACCAGCCGCCGGTGCCGGCAACGACTTTCGGCCATGTCGGCTGGCACGAACTCTATACGAGCGACTGGAATGCCTCCTTCGACTTCTATTCCAGCCAGTTCGGCTGGCAGAGCGCCGGCCAATTCGACATGGGCGAAATGGGCATCTACCAGACGTTCTCGGCCGGACCGGAATCCGGCGGCGGCATCATGAACAAGCCGCCGCAGATCCCGGTGTCGTTCTGGCAGTTCTATTTCAACGTCGATGCGATCGATGCAGCCGCCAAGCGCGTCACCGACAATGGCGGCAAGGTCATCATGGGCCCGATGGACGTGCCGAGCGGCCAGTGGATCATCCAGTGCCAGGACCCGCAGGGCGCGCATTTCGCGCTGATCGCGCCGGGGCGGTGATCCAGCCCGTCCGATAACACTGAAGAGCTCCCACTGCGCTGCCGACGCGGTGGGACTTGTCTGTCATTCCGGCGCCAATACGGCGACCTTGATGCTCTCCTCCTTGGCGCCGCTCACCTGGATGATCGCAGCGCCACCGGCCAATTTGAAGCGCACGCTCTTGCGGATGCCGGGGCAGGTCTTCACGCCGCTGAAGGCCGAAGATTTCACGGCATGACCGTCCTGGATGACGTCGATCCAGGCTTCGCCCGAAAGGCTGACCTGAAGCTCGCCATCCGGCGGCACGGTGACGTTCGCCGTCGCGCCGAACGTGCCGGCGGCAGGCGCGCGTTCGGGCGGCACGGTGAAGCTGACCGCATCGGCCGGCTCAAGCGCCAGATCCGCGGCGGCTCCGACGGCAAGGGTAGCGCCGGGCTGTGCGGCGGGCGCGGTGGCGAACAAGGACTGCTCACGCGCGACCGGCCATTTGAACTTGGCGCAGCCTGCGTCGTCAGCCATGGAGAAGCTGGTGCCTGCAAGGATTGCAAAAAGGCTGATGACGATTTTTCTCATGACGAAGGGCATCCACGTTGGAGGTATTTGCATATAGATACAACCATAGCGATACTTATGCAACCATAACGAGAGAAAAATCGTAGAAAGCCGGATCGGCGGAACACCACCCATCACCGATTGTTGATGGCTGGCCATGGGGTGTGAATAGCCCAGCGCCGGTCGATATTCTATGGCCGACGGAAGGGTTGAAAAATGGAGTTTTAGATGAAGCTTTTTGAGAGCCTTTCCCAGTACCGGCCGCAGGCCTTGGGCATATTGCGCATCATGACCGCGCTGCAGTTCATCGAACACGGCTCGCAAAAACTGTTCAATTTCCCGGTCAGTGCCCAGCCGCACGCCCTCAGCGGGCTGACGACGACGGCCGGCATCCTCGAATTCGTCGGCGGCATCCTTTTGGCGCTCGGCCTGTTCACCCGCCCGGTCGCGTTCCTGCTCGCCGGCGAAATGGCGATTGCCTATTTCATGGCGCATTTCCCGAAGGATTTCTTCCCCGTCAACAACGGCGGCGACGCGGCGATCTCGTTCTGCTTCATCTTCCTCTATCTGGTCTTCGCCGGCTCCGGCGCCTTCGCGCTCGACAACAGGCGCGGCTGACCGCGACGCTAATGCGCGCCTGCAGGTCAAGCGCGCATCCGCTCGAAATTGGCATCGAACAGTGGGGCCGCCTGGACGCGCGCCGCATGGCGCTTGCCTAAAATTTCGATCTCGAACCCATCTGGCCTGTCGGCGATCTCCTTCGGCACATAGCCCATGGCGACCGACGTCTTCGCATTGTGCGCATAGCCGCCCGACGTCACCCAACCGCGCACGGCGCCGTCATGCCAGATCGCCTCGTCGCCGATGACGTCGGCATCGGCCGCATCGACGATGAAGGCGCGCAGGCGGAGCTTGCCGCCCTGCTTGCGCTCGGCCAGCGCCGCCTGCTTGCCGATGAAGTCTGCTTCCTTGCTGTAGGCGACGAAACGGTCGAGCCCGGCCTCAAGCGGCCCGTAGATCGGCCGGTACTCACGCGCCCACGAGCCGTAGTTCTTTTCCAGCCTCAGCGCATTCAGCGCGCGCGAACCGAACAGGCCGATGCCGAATTCTTCGCCCGCCGCCATCAGCGCCTGATAGGCAGCGCGCTGATATTCCGGCGCCACCCAGATCTCGTAGCCGAGATCGCCGGTGTAGCTGACGCGGCCGACAAGGCACGGCGCCATGCCGATATCCATCCTGGCCACCGCCATGAAGGGGAAGGCCGCGTTGGAGACATCGGCGCGCGTGACTTTCGCCAACACCTCCCTCGCCTTCGGTCCGGCTATCGCCAGGCCGGTGAGTTTTTGGCCCAGCGCCTCGACGCGCACCGAACCGTCCTTGGGCAGATGCGCCTCGAACCAGCGCATGTGATACTGCTCGGCAATGCCGGAGCCGGCGATGAACCATTCATGCTCGTTCGAACTTGGGTCGTCGATATTGGCCAGCGTGAAATCGCCGATCAGCTTGCCATCGTCCTTCAGCATCGGCGCCAGCGTCATGCGGCCGCGCTTGGGCAGCTTGCAGGCGAATATACGGTCCAACCAGGCGGCGGCGCCCTCGCCCGTCACAGCGTATTTGGCGAAGTTGGAAATCTCGGCCAGGCCGACGCCGTTGCGGACCGCGGCCACTTCGCGCGCCACATGGTCGAAGTCGGTCGAGCGCCGCCACGAGAACTCATCCTTGACGCCTTCCGGCGCGTACCAGAGCGGCACTTCCAGCCCGTAAGAGACACCCCATTGCGCGCCCTTGGCGGCAAGCGTGTCGTAGACCGGCGTCGTCTTGAGTTGGCGTCCGGCAGGCAGTTCCTCGTTGGGAAAACGGATCGAAAAACGCCGCGAATAGTTCTCGCGCACCTTGGCGTTGGTGTAGGCCATCGTCGCCCAGTCGCCGTAGCGCGCCACATCCATTGCCCAGATATCGGCTCCGGGATCGCCTTCGATCATCCAGTTGGAGAGCGCCAAGCCGACGCCGCCCCCTTGCGAAAAACCGGCCATGACGCCGCAGGCGACCCAGAAGCCCGGCAGTCCGCGCACCGGCCCGACCAACGGATTGCCGTCCGGGGCGAAGGTGAAGGGGCCGTTGATAATCTGCTTGATGCCGGTCTTTTCGAAGGCCGGAAAATGCCGGAAGCCGACTTCCAGCGATGGCGCGATGCGGTCGATATCCGGCTCCAGCAGCTCATGGCCGAAATTCCACGGCGTTTGGAACTCGGACCACACCTTGTTGGCCTTCTCATAAGTGCCCATCAGCATGCCGCCGCGCTCCTGGCGCAGGTAAAGCTCGCCGTCGAAGTCGACCGCATGGATGATTTCCGTACCGGTCTTCTTGTTCCAGTCGGCGACCTCCGGCATGTCCTCGGTGATAAGGTACATGTGCTCCATTGCCAGCACCGGCAGTTCGAGCCCGACCATGCGGCCGACCTCGCGCGCCCACAGCCCACCGGCATTGACGACATGCTCGGTCACCACCTCGCCCTTGTTGGTAATGACGCGCCACAACCCGTCGGGCCGGCGCACGATGTCCTCGACTTTGGTGAAGCGCTCGACCTCGGCCCCGAGTTTGCGCGCCGCCTTGGCATAGGCATGCGTCACCCCGGACGGATCGAGATGGCCGTCTTCCTTGTTGCGCACCGCGCCGACGAATTGCTTCGGGTCGATCAGCGGCATCATTTCCGCCGCTTCCTTGGCCGAGATCACCTCGAGGTCGATGCCGAGATAGCGGCCCTTGGACACCACGCCGCGCAGCCAGTCGAGCCGCGCCTCGGTCGCCGCCAAAAGCACGCCGCCGGTCAGGTGCACGCCGGTCGCCTGCCCCGAAAGCTCCTCGATCTCCTTGTAGAGGTTGATCGTATATTTCTGCAGCTTGGCGACGTTGGGATCGCCATTGATCGTGTGCATGCCGCCCGCCGCGTGCCAGGTCGAGCCGGAGGTCAGCTCGTCGCGCTCCAGAAGCACGACATCGGTCCAGCCGTGCCGTGCCAAATGGAACAGCACCGAGCATCCGACGACACCGCCGCCGATGACCACGACCTTTGCATGCGATTTCATGGAGTTTTCTCTGATTTCAGCGCGTTGGACGGTTGAGCGGATTCAAAATGGTAGGGCGTTTAACCGAAATGGGAAGCATCACGGCTCGCCCTGCCCGATCGCTTCCTTGCGGTGCGCCATATAGGCTTCGAGCGCTTCGCGCACGGCGGGGTCCATGGCCGGCTGGACATATTCCTCCAGCGCTTTCTTCCACAGCCGCGTCGCACGCGCCGTGGTGTCGGGCGCGCCGGCCTCCTGCCAGGCCTCGTAATTCTGCCAATTGGAGAGCATCGGCTGGTAGAAGGCGGTGGCGTAGCGCTCCAGCGTATGCGGCTCGCCGAAGAAATGGCCGCCGGTCGGCACCGCGCCCAGCGCTTCCACCGCCAGCTCGGCCTCGTCGACCACGATCGGGCGCAGGAACTCCATCATGTGCTGCATCATCTCGACATCGATGATGAGCTTTTCGAACGAAGCCGTCAGCCCGCCCTCCTGCCAGCCGGCGGCGTGATAGACGAGGTTGCCGTGGCCGAGCACGGCGCCCCACAGCGCCATCAGCGTTTCATAGGCGCCTTGCGCATCCGCCGCATTTGAGGCCGAGCCCGGCGTCGTGCGGTAGGGCAATTTATAGCGCCGCGCCAATTGGCCGGAGGCGATGTTGGCCTTGGTGTTTTCCGGCGTGCCGAAGGCCGGCGCGCCCGACTTCATGTCGACATTGGAAGTGAAGGCGCCATACATCACCGGCGCGCCGGGGCGCACCAATTGCGTCAGCGTAATGCCGAACAGCGCCTCGGCGTTCTGCTGCGCCAACGCGCCTGCCAGCGTCACCGGGCTCATCGCGCCCATCAGCGTGAACGGCGTCACCGCCACCGACTGGCCGTATTCGGCCATGGTCATCAACCCTTCGGCCATCATCTCGTCGAAGCGGCGCGGCGAGTTGACCGAGATGATGGTGGCGATGCCGGGGTCGTCGGCCATCTCGTCCAGCGTCAGCCCGCGCGCGATCGCCATCATCTCGATGCCGTCCAGCGCCCTGCCCCGTCCGATGGCCGAGACGTGGAAAGATTTGTCGGTCAGCGTCAGATTGGCGAAGTAGGTGTCCATGTGCCTGGTGTTCGCCGGCAATTCGATCGGCGCGCAGACCTGGTTGCCGAGCATGTGGATGCAATTGAAATGCTGCGCCAGCCGCACGAGGTCCGAGTAATCCGCGAGATTGCCGGCGCGGCGGCCGCGCTCCATGTCGTGCACATTGGGCGGCCCGGCGACCAGCGTAAAGTTGATCGTGTTGCCGCCGAGATGGATGACGTTTTGCCGATTGCGCGGCGTCAGCGTGTAGGTCGAGCGCGTCGTCTTCAGCGCTTCCTCGACCATGCCGCGGTCGATGCGCACATTCATCGAGGCATGATCGACCCGAGCGCCGGCGCGTTCGAACAGCGAAAGCGCTCGCGCGCTCATCACCTCGATGCCGAAATTCTCCAGGATATGCATCGATGCCTGATGGATGGCCTCGATCTGGTCGGCCGACAATAGCGCCATCGGCGGATAAGGGTTCTGCACGCGACGCGGCGGCAGTTGCGGAATGGCGGCTGGGCCTCGGTTGCTGGTGCGCTCGGCGCCGCGCTTGCGTCTTGGTTCGCTCATGCGCGCATCAGAGCGCCCGCACGAAAACGCCGGCTGTCAGGATTGCGTCATTTGCCGGCGTGATTTTAGCCAAGGCGGCATTTTTCGACAGGTATGAATAACAAAGCGACATCTTAGGTCGAAATTATGACAATTGATTTTGCGTCGAATTGGTCGCGCGTTAAGGAACGCCGCAAGACTCCCTTTATGATTTCGGCCTATTCGTCTTCCAATGCGTAGGTCGAGTTTTAGTAAAATTGTAGCGGTGTCCCTGCTGCTGGCGCTCTCCGCCTGCGCGACGGCGCCCAGCCACATCAACAATGTCTGCGCCGTCTTCGACCAGAATGACGGCTGGTTCGACAACTGGCAGTCGGCCGCCGAGCGCACCGAGCAGAAATACGGCATCCCCGTTCCCTTGCTGATGGCGACGGTGCGCAAGGAATCCGGCTTCAAGAGCAACGCCCGGCCGCCGCGCACCAAGCTGCTCGGCTTCATCCCCTGGAAGCATGTCTCCAGCGCCACGGGCTATTCGCAGGCGCTCGACGGCACCTGGTCGCAATATCAGAGCGAGACCGGCAACTGGACGGCGCGCCGCACCAAATTCTCCGACGCCGTCGATTTCGTCGGCTGGTATCATTCAAAGACCGCCGACACGTTCGGCGTCGCCCGCAACGACACCTACAATCTCTATCTCGCCTATTATCTCGGCTGGACGGCTTACGGCCGCGGCAACCGTGGCGACGCCGGCGTCCAGGGTTACGCCCGCGCCACCGACAAGATGGCGCAGGATTACGCCGCGCAGTTGCGGGAGTGCGGAAACTAGCACCCTCCGGGTTTAGTGCCGCCTTGTCGTATCCTTCGGCTTTCGAACGCCGGTTTCGGAAACCTCGTCACGGACTGCATGGCGGCGCGCACGCATGCCGGCCTCGCCTTGCTCCACGGCATCCCCGATCTCATCGGCCGCCGCGCTGCCCGTTTTGCCGCGCGGCCGGTTGGGCGCCGTTCCGGTCAAGCCCGGGCCGGTACCGAGCGCATCTTCCGGCACGCCTTCATGCGCGGCGTGCTCCTTGTCGAACTTGATAACCGGCTCCATCTTGGCCAGCACCTCGTCCGACAGCCAGCACAGGCTCATATGGCCGTCGCCGAGATTCTTCGCCGGCGGCACCTTGGTCTCGCAAAGATTGTCCGGCACCAGCTTCTTGTAGCCGCAGCGCGTCTGGAACGGACAGCCGGTCGGCGGGTTCATCGCCGAGGGAATGTCGCCTTCGAGCACGATGTGCTTCTTGACCACGCTGGTGTCGGCGATCGGGATCGCCGATAGCAGCGCCTCCGTATAGGGGTGATAGGGCGGCGAAAAAATCTGGTCGGTCGTGCCCTGCTCGACGATATAGCCGAGATACATCACGACCACGCGGTCGGCGATGTAACGCACCACGGACAGATCGTGGCTGATGAACAGCATCGTCGTCTTGTTCTTGCGCTGGATGTCCATCAACAGCTCGGTCACCGCCGCCTGCACCGAGACATCGAGCGCCGAGACCGGCTCGTCGGCCACCACCACCTTGGCATCGCCGGCGAAGGCGCGCGCCACGCCGATACGCTGCTTCTGGCCGCCGGAAAGCTGGCGCGGCTTGCGCGTCTCGAAGGCGCGCGGCAGCTTCACCAGGTCGAGCAGTTCCAGCATGCGCTGCCGCCGCTCGGCGACATTCTTGCCGACATTGAACTTTTCCAGCGTGCGGATGATCTGCGAACCGACGCTGTGACTGGGGTTCAGTGTGTCGAACGGGTTCTGGAACACCATCTGGATCGACGACACGGTGTCGACGCCGCGGCTCTCGATGCCGGTCGACTGTATTTCCTTGTTGGCCAAGGTGACGGTGCCGGAGCTTGCCGTCTCAAGCCCCAGCAGCACTTTGGCCAGCGTCGACTTTCCGCAGCCGGACTCGCCGACGATCGCCACCGTCTCGGATTCGCGCGCGGTGAACGAGATCGTCTCATTGGCCTTGACGACGCGGCCCTCGCTGGAGCCGAACACCTCGCTGCCGCCGACCTTGTAGTACTTCTTGAGGTCCTGAATCTTCAGCACCGGCGCGCCGGGCTCGACCTTTTCGTTGACCTTCTTGGCGCCGGGCGGCAGCGCCTCCCAGTCGATCTCGTTGAAGCGCACGCAGCGCGAGAAATGGCCTTCATGGCCTTCTACCGGGACCATCGGGATTTCGGCGGCGTTGCAGACGCCCTCGACGAAATGGTGGCAGCGCGGGCCGAAATTGCAGCCCTTCGGCCGCTCATGCGGCAGCGGCAATTGCCCCGGAATGGAGATCAGCGGCCGCGAATTCTTGTCGGCGCCGGGCAGCGGGATCGAACGGAACAGCCCTTGCGTATAGGGATGGCGCATCCGGTCGAACACGTCTTTGATTTTGCCGGTTTCCACCGCCTCGCCGGAATACATCACCGTGATCTTGTCGCAGGTTTCCAGGATGAGGCCGAGATTGTGCGACACGAAGATCATCGAGGTGCCGAACTTCTCGCCCAGACCCTTGACCAGCTCGACGATGCCGGCCTCGACGGTGACGTCGAGCGCGGTAGTCGGCTCGTCGAGCAGAAGCAGCGCCGGCTTGGACAACAGCGCCATGGCGATGACGATGCGCTGCTGCTGGCCACCGGAAAGCTGGTGCGGATAGGACCGCATCATGCGCTCCGGATCGGGCAGCTTCACCGCCCGCACCATTTCAAGCGCTCTGGTGTAAGCCTCTTCCTTCGACACCTTGTCGTGGATCAGCGGCACTTCCATCAGCTGCTGGCCGATCTTCATCGCCGGATTGAGGCTCGCCATCGGCTCCTGGTAGATCATGGCGATCTTGTTGCCGCGGATGGCGCGAAGCTCCTCTTCCGAGAGCTCGCCCATGTCCTTGCCCTGGAACTTGATCTTGCCGCCGACGATCTTTCCGATGTTGGAGAGGTCGCGCATGATGCCGAGCGACACGGTCGACTTGCCGCAGCCGGATTCGCCGACGATGCCCATCGCCTCGCCGGGCATCACCGTGCACGAAAAATCCATCACGGCCGGAATCTCGCCCTTGCGCGTGAAGAAGGAGATCGAGAGGTTCTCGATCTCGATGATCGGCCCACCGGTCGACTTGGCTGGATCTCGAACTGCCTCGTTCATGGGTCGCTCCAATCCTTGTTCTTCATCACGTGGGATCCGAGATCCCGCCGTCAATCCTTCATCGACTGTTCACGCAGCGAATCCGCCAACAGGTTCAGCCCCAGCACGAACGACATCAGCGCGATCGTCGGCGGCAGCGCCGGATGGATGAAGGAGCGCAGCAGGCGGCTGGCGTCCTTGATCGCGGTGCCCCAGTCGGGGCTTTCCGGGGCGAGGCCCAGGCCGAAATAGCCGAGCGTGCCGAGCAGGATCGTCGTGTAGCCGATGCGCAGGCAGGCATCGACGATCAGCGGTCCGCGCGCGTTGGGCAGGATCTCCCAAAGCATGATGTACCAGGGCGATTCACCGCGCGTCTGCGCCGCCGCCACATAGTCGCGCGTCTTGATGTCCATGGTCAGGCCGCGCACGATGCGGAATACGCCCGGACTGGACGCGAACACCACCGCCACGAAGATGTTGAGCTGGTTGGGATCGATGTGGACGATGTGCAGCGGGTCCTTGTCGAAGACCAGGCCGACATAGATCCAGCCGCCGAGGATCAGCGTGATGCCGAGCAGGATGTAGAGCCGGTCCGGCCGGTTCTTAAAACGCGTCCAGAACAACACGCTGAAGAAGATGATCGGGAACAGGAAGAACAGCCCGGCCATCGCATAGGGGATCGGCGTGTCCATGATCCCCGGCGTCACCAGGAGGTAGAACAACAGGATCACCGGGAAGGCCAGCACCAGATTGGCGAGGAACGACAATATCGTGTCGATCTTGCCGCCATAGTAGCCGGCCGGCAGGCCGAGCGTGATGCCGACCATCAGCGCGAAGCCGGTCGCCGCAGGCGCAATGATCAGCACGATCTGGCTGCCATAGACCATGCGCGAGAACACGTCGCGCGCCAGCTTGTCGCCGCCGAAATAATAGACCAGCTTCGAGGCCGGCTCGATCGCGCCGGGCAGCGTGTCCTTCATCACCGAGACCTGCGCCAGCGGATCGAAGGGCGAGATCGTCGAGGCGAAGATCGCCGTGAACAGCCAGAACAGGCAGATGAACACGCCGGCGATGCCGACGCCGCTGTCGAAGAGCTGGCCGTAAAGGCCGAGCCGCTTCTTGTAGGTGAAGCTCGCGCCCATCACCAGGATCAACGCGATCCACACCGGCCAGAAGCGCCAGAGCACGCCGATAATGATGCCGAAGGCGTTGATATACTCGGTCTGCATCGGCCGTGCCCCCTATTGAACCCTGATGCGCGGATTGAGGAACGCGTAGCCGACATCGGAGATGAGCTGCGTGATCAAGACGATGAACACCGAAACCAGCGAGCAGCCGAGCAGAAGGTCGATGTCGTTGTTGCCGGCGGCCTCGACCAGCGTGTAGCCGAACCCCTGGTAGCGGAACATCACCTCGACGATAACGACGCCGGTGAGCAGCCAGGGAAACTGCAGCATGATCACGGTGAACGGAGCGATCAGCGCGTTGCGCAGCGCGTGCTTGACGACGACGCTGCCGAAGGAGAGGCCCTTGAGGCGGGCGGTGCGGATATATTGCTGCGTCATCACCTCGACCATCGAGGCGCGTGTCATGCGCGCGATGTAGCCGATGCCATAGATGGCCAGCGTCATCACCGGCAGGGTGAAATTATAGAAGGTGATGCCCTGGCTGGCGGATGCCGCCGAGCCGTTCAGCCAGCCGAGCCAGGACGCGAAGATGACGGTGAAGATGACGCCCGACACATATTCGGGCGTCGCCGTAGAGGCGATCGAGGCGACCGACAGCGTGCGATCGGTACGCGAGCCCTCGCGCATGCCGGCAAGGATGCCGATCAGCAGCGAGATCGGCACCATCACAGCCAGCACCCAGAACATCAAAAGCCCGGTGGCACCGAGCGCCGGGAAGAGCTTCGAGGCGACCGTCGTCTTGAATTTTGTCGAGCAGCCGAAATCGCCCTGCAGGACGCCCGAGAACTTCGGCTCGACCGGGTCGTTGCAGAAAGAAAAGCGCTGTGCCGGCTTGCCGGTCGCCGGGTCGGTGATCGGCTGCTTGGGCAGCACCCCCAGCCACTGACCGTAGCGGACGAAGAAATTCTGCCGGTAGCCATGCTCGACCAGCCAGTTCTCGAGATCCTCGGCAGATGTGTGCATTTCGGTCTGGCTGATCGCCAGCTTCTTCAGATTGGGACCGAGATTGATCAGGAAGAAGACGATCAAGGTCAGGCACAGCATCGTCAGCGCCATGGTGCCGAGGCGTCTCAGGATGAAAGAAAGCATGGCGGACCCCTGCCGATGGGTTGGGGGAGCCTGATTGGCCGACCATCGCCGCCGCGACGCGGAGCAAGCCGGCAAGCAGACCTTCGAATGCGATCAACCCAGTTTATGCATGACCCGCTCAAGGAGTCCGCAACTTTTTTTGCTGCAGCTTCTCTCCGGTTCCGGATCACGCGAGGAAGGCGACAAAGGGGCCGAACGCCCCTTTGTCCATTCGCTCGGATCAGGCCTGTTCCAGCCAGACCTTGCCGTAGTCGTGCTCGTAGGTCGGGTGCATCTTGTAATTCTGCACCGCCTTGGTCGAGTGGCTGTAGAGCTTGCGCCAGTACGGCTGGATGATAATGCCGGAATCCTGCAGGATCTGCTCGATGTCCTTCATCATGTCCTTGCGCTTGGCGGCGTCGGCGACGGCCAGCGCGGCGTTGAGCTTGGTATCCCAGTCGGGGTTCGACCAGGCGGTCTCGTTCCAGGCTTCACCGGTGCGGTAGCCGATCGCAAGAACCTGCACGCCGAGCGGGCGCATGTTCCAGTTGGTCATCGACAGCGGATACTTCGTCCAGTCGTTCCAGAAGGTCGAGCCCGGCAGAACGGTGCGCTTTACCTTGATGCCGGCGTCGCGCAGCTGTGCGGCGATCGCGTCGCCGGTGTTCTTGTGCCAGTCCTCGTCGACGGTGATCAGCTCGTGCTCGAAATCGGCCTGGCCGGCTTCCGCCATCAGGGCCTTGGCCTTGGCGGCGTCGCGCTTGATCTTCGGCAACTCGAAATATTCCGGATGGATCGGGCTGACGTGATGGTTCTCGGCGGCCGTGCCGGCATTGCCGTAGCCGAGCTGCAGGACGACGGCGTTGTCGACGCCGAGCTGCAGCGCCTGACGAACCTTCTGGTTGTCGTAGGGCTTGTTGTTGACGTTGGTGCGGCACACGATGGTGGCAGCCGTCACCACTTCGGACTTCACCAAGTCCATGCCGTCGAGGATCGAGACATAGTCGGCCGAGGTTTCGAAGTTGGTGTGCACTTCGCCGGCCTCGAAAGCGCTGACCATGGCGCCCGGATCGGTGCCGTAGTCGATGAATTCGATACCGTCGAGGAACACCTCGCCGTCCCACCACTTGTTGTCGGCGCGGCGCTTGTAGACGACCTTCTGGCCGACGTCGTAGGAGACGAGCTCGAACGGGCCGGTGCCGATCGGGCAGGCTTTGAAATCGCCGCCCTTCTCGTCGAAGCTCTTGTGGACGATCAGACCCGGATAGTCGCACATGTTCGGGATCAGCGCGATGTCCGGCTTGCCGAGCTTAAGCTTGACGGTCATGTCGTCGACCTTGGTCACGGCGCTCTCGTCGAGCTTGTCGTCCTTGACCAGCGTGCCGAGGCGGCCTGGCATCGAATTGCCCTCGGCCTTCTTGTCGGCCCAGCGCTTCAGATTGAAAATGACGTCATCGGCGGTGAAGGCATCGCCGTTCGACCAGGTCACGCCCTTGCGTACATGCAGCGTGTATTCGGTCGCGTCGTCGTTGACGTCCCAGCTTTCCAGGAGATAGGGGCGGAAAGTGTAGTCGGTGGTGTACTTGACCAGCGGCTCGAGCGCCTGGCGCTCGGCATTGGCGATTTCCGACCAGTCGGCCTTGCGCGGATCCTTCGGATCCTTGACCCACTGCGCGACCTTCAGCGTGCCGCCCTTCTTGCCCTGCACGTCTTCTGCGCGCGCCGGGGTCGGATCGGCCAGGCCGATCAGGCCATAGGCCATCGCCGTGGACGCCCCGAAAACGCTCGCCAGCGCCAGGAATTCGCGGCGATCGACCTTTCCTGCCTTGGCTTCTTCAGCCAGGGCCAGGATGTGATCCGGAACGCGATCGCTATTACTCTTGTAGAATGCCATGACTATCTCCCATTGTTGGCTTTCCGCCTTTTAACATTCCGCATCCAGACCATCATGTCAAAGAGGGCATGGAGCTAGAACATGTTAGGGAATGTGCAACTTTGGAATGAGGCCGGTTCGCGCGATAGCGACAGTCTTGACGCAAAATTGCTATTGCGCCTCGAATTCCCGGAAAAACGCCGAGGCGATTAAATCAAGACATTCTAGGCGGATAGGGACCGCTCTCGCGCGGGACAAGTCTTCTTGGCCCCACCGCGGGCGGGCGCCACAACCTCAATACTCGCGCTCGTAGAAGACGCCGCCCTTGGCCTCGCCGGCGTCGTTGGCCTCGCCGCGCAGCTTGACGCCCTTGCCGACATTGAGGTCGATCGTCGCCTTGCCGGAGCCCGGCTTGTCACCCTTCTGTATGGTCACATAGGTGCGGTCGTTGAGGTATTTGCCGGCCGAAACGGCGGTGCCGCCTTTGTCGTCGGTGGTCACATCGAGATCGTCGATGCCAATGGCGCTTTGCAGGTTCTCGAGCAGCGAGGTCGAACCGCCGACCCCCGCCAGTTGCGCGGCCGCGCTCGCAAGCTGCGCGATCTGCAGCGGCGACAGCTTGGACATGGATTGACCGAAGATGAGCTGTGCCAGGACCTCGTCCTGGGGCAGCGCCGGCACGGAGGAAAAGGTGAATTTCGGATTGGTCGCCTCGCCCGACACCACGATAGTGACTGTGGCGCTGCTCGTCGTCGTGGTCGCCGTCATGTTGAGATAGGGCACCAGCGAACCCTGGAACCCGACGGTGCCCTCGGTGAAAGTCAGCCGCTTGGCGAGGATGGTCAGCCGGCCGCGCTGCAAGGTGAAGGTGCCGACGGCCTGCGGCGAGGATGCCGGACCGGTCAATTTCAGCGAGCCGCCCAGTTCGGCATCGACGCCCCTGCCCTGGATGAAGATCTGGTTCGGCGCGTTGACCGTGACGTCGAGCGTCAGGCCGCTGCCGCTGTTGCCGCCGCTGGCCGTTGCCGGGCGCAGCGCCTTGTCTTGCGCCCGCACCGCGGCCGGCGCATTCCGGTGCTTGACGTCCAGCTCCGACAGCGATGCCGGCAGCTTGTCCGGAACGGTGATCACGGTCCTGGCCAGGTTGATGGTGCCGGCAATCGCTGGCGCCGAGACGAGCGGACCCTTGATGGTCAGGTCGCCACCGAGATTGGCGGTGACCACGCGGCCGTCGGTATAGCGGCCGTCGGTGAGTTTTATGGACAGATCGGCCGGGAAACCTTGCGCCGGCACGATGCCGACCGTGCCGCTCGCCGACAGACTGCCGCGCGTCGACAGCGTGCCGGTGAGGCGATTGATCCTGGCGACGCCTCCGCCGATCGAAACGTCGGCCGCGATGTCGTTGACCGCGAGGCCCGAACGGGCATCGATCAGGCGCGCTCCGGAGGTATTCACCGTACCGCCGATGACCGGCGAGGACGCGGGTCCGCGCACCTGGACATTGACATTGGCCGTCCCGGTGAGCCCCAGGCCTTGCGCGGCGAGCTTTGCGGCGAGGAAGGAGAACGGCACCTTGCCGTTGAAGTCGAGCACCAGGGCCGGCGTGCCGGCCGTCGTCACCGAGCCACCGCCCTTGAGGCCAAGCCCGGCGCCGTCGCTGATATTGGCGTCGAAGGTGAGCCTGTTGCCGGCGAAATTTCCCGACGAAGACACGCTCATGGCGCCGAGCCCGGCGCCGCGCGTCTGCGAAGTCTGCACGCCGGAGGCATCGATATTGAAGGCGACCGAGGGGCTGGCCGGCGCACCGCTGACCTTGACCGTGCCCGAAATCGAGCCGGCCGCGTCGAGACCCTTGGCAAAACCGTTGGCGAGCGAGGCTGGAACCCTCGACAGATTGGCGTTGATGTCGAGCGCCTGCCCGACCTTTCCCGTCACCGTCGCCGTGCCGCCGCCGAGATTGAGCACCAGCCGGTCCAGCGTCGTCGTGCCGTTGGCGATGGTGACGGTCGAGGCCTGGGCGATCGCCGCCTTGATGCCTTGCACCGTCGCCTCGCCCGACGACAGCTCGATCGTCGTCATGCCGTTCGCGACCTTGACCCGGCCGGTCGCTTTGGCCGGAATGTTCTTGACCGTCGCGCCACCCGAGAAGCCGGTCCAGTCGCCGTCGCGTTTCAAATCGACATCGATACCGGTGACGGCGGTGCCGCCCGAGATGACGCTCTCCGCGCGCACCATGCCAGCGATCACTGGTGCGGCGATGTAATTGGCAATCTGCGCATCGATGGCGACGTTCCTGGCAGAGAGGTCGCCGCGCTTGATCTGCGAAGTGTTTGCCTTGACCACGACGTTGGGCCCATTGGCGGTCTTGGAGAAAGCGATCGTGCCGCGTACATTGCCCTCGGCCTGTTCCAGCGCAAGCGCCGCCAGCGGGCCGATATCGGGCAGATCGAGCGACACCGTGCCGACCGGCACGAAGGCATCGTCGAGCGTAAGATCGCCGGAAATCTTGTTCGGCCCGAGCGACAGCAACAGCCCGTTGATCGCGCGGCTGCCATCGGTGGTGGCAAGCACCGCGCTGCCCTGCAATGGCTGGCCGGCGACATTGCCGGTCAACTGCACATTGGCGGCCGGATTGGCGGCGTCGGCCTTGCCGGTCGCCGTCAACTTCAGCCCGGTGATCTCGCGCGCCGCCACCGAAAGCCGGTCGCTCTCCACAGTCATCGACAGGTCGGGCGCGATGACCGGACCTTGCGCATTCAGGACAAAGGCGATGGCGCCCTTGGCATCTTTCGAGAGGCCAGAAACATCGCTTAGCGCGCCCTTGATGCCGGCGGCGAGCTTGCCATTGGCAAGGCTCGCCTGCCCGTCGGCGCTGAGCGCGCCCGAAGTGAACTTCAGCCTGTCGACACTGACATTGCCCTGGGCGTCGCGCTTCAGCGCCCCGCTCAATTGCGCGCTCTCGCCAAGCATGCCGCGCACCGCCGCCGGCAAGGCGGAAGACGCGACGTCGGCTTTCAGATTCAGGTCGACGACGCCGTCGCCAAGCGACACCCGGCCCGCAACCTGGCTGTTGAGCGCATCGCTGGTCAGCGAACCGCTGTTGACGGCGACGGCATCGGTCGTCAGCCGGCCGTCGACCTTGGCGGTGACCTTGCCGGCGATCAGCGGCGCGATCATGGGATTGTCGAGGCCGATCCTGTCCACCGACACCGTGCCGGAGACCGGGCCCGACCGCCCCTTGAGGTCGAAGGCGTCCGAATGCAGAACCAGGGTCAGGCCGTCGACTTTCGCCTGGCTGGCGGCGATGGAAGGCAGGATCGCGGACACATCCAGCCGCGCCTGCGTGCTTTCGCCCGCCATCTTTGCCGACAGCGACTGGACTTCGAGCTTGATCGGACTTGCGGCGCTGCCGACCGTCAGCGGCAGGCTGGGTCCGGACGAGGTAAGGTCGAGCGAGAAATCGCTGGCGCCATTGGGATTGAGGGTGCCGGCGGCCTTGCCCGAGATCTTGTCACCCGAAAGCATGGCATGGTCCAGGGCGACGCCGCCTGCCAGCGTATAGCTGCCGGCGGCGTCGATATCGAGCGGCCCGAGCCCCGCCTGCCGTGTCTGGCTGGTCTCGGCGCTCGCCACCTTGGCTTTGAACTGAATGTCGGGGTTGGACGATAGACCCGTGACATGCGCCGTACCCTCAACCGTTCCGGCGCCGTCGAGGCCGGGCACGAAATCATTGGCGAGCGCCACCGGCAGGTTGGCGAGATTGGCCGTCAGGTCGAGCGTCTGGCCGGCCGTGCCGGAAACCGTCGCCGAGCCGCCGCCGAGATTGAGCGCGAGCTTTTCGACCGTGGCGACGCCATTGGTGACCGACACGCTGGAAGGCTCGGCTATGGCCGCCTTGATGCCGCGCACCGTCGCCTCGCCGGAAGCGATTTCCACGCTGGTCGTGCCGTTGGCGATCTTCACGCGCCCAGTGGCCGTCGCCGGAATGCCGGACGCCGTGGCGCCGCCGGTAAAATTGGTCCAGTCGCCGTCGCGCTTGAGATCGATGCCGATGCCGCTGACCACGGTCGAGCCGGAGGTCACGCTGTCAGCCTTGATCGTTCCAGATATCGCAGGACCTTTTATGTAATTGGCGATCAGCGCGTTGACGGTGATGGCCTTTGCCGCCAGATCGCCGCGCTCGATCGATGTGCTGGCGGCATTGACGGTGACGGTTGGCGCCCCGCCATCCTTGGCGAAGGCGATGGTGCCGTTGATGTCGCCGGTCGCACTCTGGTTGCCGAGCGCCGCCAGCGGTCCGATGTCGGGCACAGCAAGCGTCAGCGTGCCGAGCGGCAGGAACTTGTCGTCGAGCACGAGATCGCCCGAAACCTTGTTGTCGCCGAGCGCCAGGGTCAGCCCCTTGATCGAACGCTTGCCGTCGGCCGTCACCAGCGAGGCCCCAATGTCGAGCGACTGCCCTTCGGCGCTGCCGGTAAGCGAGACATCGGCCGACGGGTTGACGATGTCGGCCTTGCCCTTGGCCGAGAGCTTGATGTCCTTCACCGTGCGGCCGGCCGCCGTCAGGCTGGCGCTGTCGGCCGAGACGGTAAAGTCCGGCGCCAGGCGCGGCCCGCTCGCGGTCAGCGCGAAATTGACCCCGCCGGCAAGCGGCGTGCCGGCGAGCGACGACAGCGCCGAGACATCGCCCAGCGTGCCTTTGACATTGGCCTCGATGTCCGAGCCTTGCGCGCTGGCCGTTCCGCTGGCGCTGAGCGAGCCGGAGGTAAGCTCGAGCGAATTGGCGGCGAACGCGCCCTGCGGATCGCGTGTCGCCGTCGCCGAGAACGTCACCCGATCGCCGAGCAGCGAGCTGATCTGCGGCGGCAATGCTTTCGAGTCAGCGTCGGCATTCATCTTCAATGTCATCGACAGGTCGGTAAGCGACACCGCCGCCGTAAGCGCGGCGTTGAGCGCATCGCTGCGCAACGTGCCTTTCTCGATGGTCACATTCTCGCGGCTGATCGTGCCGGACAGATCGGCGGCGAGCTTGCCCGTCACCATCGGCGCCAGCGTGGCGACGTCGGTCTTCAGACCGGCCGCGGCGAGCTTGATATTGACCGGGCCGCTGCGGTTCTCGATATCGAAACCGTCGGAATGGATCTCGCCTGTAATGTTGTTGAGCTGCGTGCCGCCAACCGCGACCGAGTTGAGCGTTGTCCCGATATCGATCGCCGGCGCCTTGCCGTCGCCGAAAGCACGTACCGTCGCCTTTTCGATCGCGACCAGGATCGGCACCGCGCTGTTGCCGACATCGATGGTGACCGGCTTGCCCTTGGCGGACAGCTCGACGGCAAGGTCGCTGGCGCCCTTCGGATCGACATTGCCGGTGGCCGTGCCGTGCACGGCCTCGCTTTCGATGATGGCACGTTCGATATCGATGCCGCCGGCCGTGGTCGCCGTACCGGCGACGTCGAAGCTTGTCTTGCCGGCGAACAGCGCCCTTATCTTCTGCGGCATGAACGGCTCGAACTCGCCGTCGCCCTTGGCCTCGATATGGTGGCCCTTGTCCGACAACTGATGGCGGCCGGTGAACTGGGTGACGATCTGGTTGTCGACCATGAACGTGCCGACGCCGCTCCAGTTCGCCAGCGGCCCGGAACCAGTGACGACGATGTTGACCGGCGGCGCATTCGGCAGCTTGAGCAGATTGGCGATGATGCCGCCGGCCGGCTCCGACGCCTTGAGATCCAGGTCGAGCTTGTTGTCGGCCGGCGCGAAATGGATCTTGGCGTCGACATTGCCCTCTTTGCCGTCATGGCGGCTGATATTGAGCACGCTCTCGATCGCCAGCGGCGACGGGTCGGCCTTGACCGAGCCCTTGGCGGCCAGCTCGGCAATGCCGCTGCCGGCAAGCTCCTGGCCGAGCGCGATCTCCGGCAGGTCGATCGCTTTGACGTCGATCGACACCGGCAGACTCCCCGAACCGCCTTGCGACGGCTGCTGGCTCGGCTGCGGCAACCGCGCCAGCTCGATGCGCTCGGCGGCCAGCCGGTCGGCGTCGAAGTTCCAGGAAAGCAGCGCCGTCGGCGACCAGTCGAGCACCACCTTGCGCGCCACCAGCCAGGGACCTGCGCGATCTTCGACCACGACATGGTCGAGCCTCAGCGCACCCGACCAGATGCCTTCGATGCCGGCGATCGTGACCTTGCGGTCCTCGCTCGAGGCCATCCTGGAAATCAGGCTGGCGAGATTCTGCCGTCCGCCTTCTGTACCGGTCAGCACGAAAAGCGCGCCGATCGCGACCACCAGCAGGAGGAGCAGCGTGTAGATGAAGATGCGAAGGATGCGCCAGAATATCTTCATGGTCAGAACGCCTGACCGATGCCGGCATAAATGCCGAAATGCGGATCGCTGGGATCGCGGTTGAGCGGCACCGCCGCATCGATGCGCAGCGGCCCGAACGGCGTGATGTAGCGCAGGCCGACACCTGCGCCGACCTTCACATCCGAGAAATTGGGGAAGGATTTGGTCGAAACGGTGCCTGCATCGACAAAGGGCACGATGCCGATCGTGTCGGTGACGCCGATGCGCATCTCGACCGAGGTCTCGAAGAAGGACAGCCCGCCGATCGGCTGGCCGTTGATGTCCTTCGGGCCGATGCCCTGGTAGGAATAGCCGCGCACCGAGCCGCCGCCGCCGGAGTAGAAGCGCCGGTCGGCCGGCACGCTCTGCAGCCCGGTACCGACGATCGAGCCGAGCGCGACGCGCTCGGCGAGCACGAAGCGGCTCGCCGTGTCGAGCGACTGGTAGGTGTAGCTCTCGCCCTTCAGCTTCAGGAAGGTGGCGCCGTTCAATATGTCGTAGCTCGGCTCGGCATAGGCGAGGAAGCGGAAACCCCGGGTCGGGTTCAGCTTGTTGTCGCGGCTGTCATAGACATATTGCAGCGGCACGCTGGCGATCAGATAGGTATGCTTGCCGAAAGCGTCGTGGATCTTCGAATAGTCGAGGTCAAACTCGGCCGACACCCTTTGCCGCTTGTCGAGGTCGTAGGAGACGCCGATGTCGCCCTTGACCGAGAAATGGTCATAGGCGTCAGGATGTTCGAACACCGTCTTGATGCCGGTGAAGAATTTCGAGGTCGGACCGAGCACTCCGGGCTTCTCGAACATGACGCCGGCATTGTAGTTCAGCGCCGAGATGCTGTTGGAGCCGATGCCGCTGATCGAGCCGTCTATGCGCAGCTTCTCGGCCTGGCCGAACAGGTTGCGGTGACCCCAATAGCCTTCCAGCCCCAGCCCTTCCGTGTTCGAGACAGTGCCGCCGATGCCGAAATAGCGCGGCTTGCGCTCGCTGACCTGAACGTCGATCGGTATGTTGCCATTGGCGTCGAGCTTATCGCCCTCCTTGATCGTGACGCTGTTGAACACTTCGAGCCCAAGCAGCCGGTCGCGCGCGTCGTCGATCTCCTGCGGCGAGTACTGCTTGCCGCGCTGCAGCCCGGTCATGTATTCGGTGAAGTTGCGGTCGACCTTCTCGGTGCCTTCGACCGTCGTGTCGCCATAGCCGGCTACCGGGCCGGCCGCCACCGTCAGCGTGACGTCGAGCGTCGAGGTGTCATGCTCGGCGACGATCTCGCGGTCGGTCACCTTGGCAAGTGGCCTGCCCTCGTCCTTCAGTGCCCGCACGATCAGGGCTTCGGCCTTGAGCACCGCGCCCGAGCCTGCATCGCCGCCGGCGATCAGGCCGAAATCGGCGCTCGCCAGCCCCGCCGCATCGCCCTTGAGGCGGATGTTGCCGAGCGTGAATTTCGGGCCGGGCGCGATGGTAACCACCACCGGGATAGGCTGCGGTCCCTTGAATTCGGCATCGGGCGGCAATTCGTCGATCGACTTGCCCTGGATGGCGATCGTGACCACGCCCTCGTAACGTGCGTCCGCGTAAAGCGCCGCAACCAGTTGTTCTCGGTCGCCGCGCGCCTTGGCCATCAGGCCGAGCGAACCCGAAACCGGATGCTTCTCGTCGTTTTTCAGCGCGGAGGCATTTTCGAGTTTCTTCACCAAGTCCTTGTCGGCATCGGGCGCGTCGATGGTCACCGAATAGCGCAACGGGTCGACGATGTCGGCGTCCTCGTTGTCGGACGAGCCCCAGAGCTTGATGCCGAAAATCTCGAAAGCGGCTGCCGAACGCACTTCGGCGGCCAGCAAGATGGCGCAAAACAGCGCGAAAAGCAGGGCGCGCGGAAGCCCGCGCCCTGGCGCGAACCCTCCTGACATCTGCGTTTCATGCGCCGGCATTAAGACAACCTAGTCGACAAAACTAAAATTGGAATGAAGTTCCGCAACGTTCGTAAAGGGGCCACAATCCAATTGTCTGAAATAGACCGGGCTTGGAATTCACACCTTTTGCGATTCCGCAAGAAAGTGTGATCCGTCTCACAGAGGTTCTGTCGAAATACCGGCCCTTGGCCGGCATGGAAACCGTTCGCGGGTAATTAACCTGCGTTGTTCCGGCGTTGACAAGCCTTGCCAAAGCTTGATCATACCCGGACGCTGGCGATGTCTGGAGGGTGGTATGGCAATGCGCGCGGCTCGTGGTCTCTCTTTCATTCTCCTCATCTTTTTCGCCCTGGGCGGGGCGGCGTTCGCGGCCGAAGCCCGGCGAATCGTGACGATCGACAATTCCGACTATTTCGGTTTCGACCTCCGGTCGGATCAGAACGTCACCCTCGACCAATGCAAGACCACATGCCTGGGCGATCCAGCCTGCCGCGCCTTCACCTACAACACCAAGGCCAAGTGGTGTTTTCTCAAATCCGACTATAATCAGCTCAAACCCTTTACCGGCGCCGTCGCCGGCAAGGTTGCAAACGTCGATGGCGATCCCGATATCGGCGCGCCGCCGGCGCTCGCCTTCTTCCCCAACTGGATGGCCGACCAGGCGCAGCAGTTCCGCAACAAGCTGACCGACCCGGCCTATGACAAGCCAACCGAAGGGCTTGCCGCCCTGCAAGCCGCCGCCGAGCAGGCGGCGCTCACCGGCGACCATCGCCTGGCCATGCAGAAATACCAGGCCGCGCTCTCGGTGCTGCCCGACGATGGCGCGCTGTGGCTGGGGCTGGCGCGCGAGACCTTCGCCGTAGAGCCGGCTTCGAACACCACCGAGCCCGCGACTTTGCCGACGAACGGCACCTCCGCCGCCTTCAACGCCTACAAGCTCGCGCGCACCGCAAAGACCCGCGCCGAGGCGCTGGCGCTGGTCGCCCAGGGCCTCGACAAGCGCGACCAATTCCGGCCGTCGCTTCAAGCCTATGAGGCGAGCCTGGCGCTGGTCAACTCGCCGGCGGTCCAGGCCGACTATGCCGACCTCAAGGCGCGCAAAGGTTTCCGGATCGTCGAGCACACCGTCGACGCCGATTCCTCCACGCCGCGCATCTGCGCCCAGTTTTCCGAGGAACTGGTCAAGACCGGCGTCGACTATTCGCAGTTCGTGACGGTCGACAACGCCGCACCCAAGGCTGTCGAGGCCAAGGACAAGCAGATCTGCGTCGAGGGCCTGGAGCACGGCCAGCATTATGACGTGACCTTCCGCGCCGGCCTGCCGGCCGCTATCGGCGAGACCATCGAAGCCCCGGTGGCGCTGTCGATCTATGTCCAGGATCGCGCCCCGTCGGCCCGCTTCACCGGCGACTCCTTTGTCCTGCCGGCTGGCGCGCGCCGCGGCATCCCCGTCGTCACCGTCAACATGAACGCCGCCAAGATGTCGCTCTACCGCATCGGCGATCGTTCGCTGGCGCAGCTTCTGTCCGGCTATCAGTTCCTGCATCAGCTCGACGGCTACGACATTTCCACCATTTCGGACCAGATGGGCGAGCCGGTCTGGTTCGGCACGCTCGACATCGCCAACGATCTCAACAAGGAAGTCACGACCTCCTTCCCGGTCGATCAGGCGATCCCGCAGCGCAAGCCCGGCGTCTATGTGCTGACCGCGCAGCCGGTCGACGACAAGGGCGATGATTACGGCACGCGCGCCACGCAGTGGTTCGTCGTCTCCGACATCGGCCTTTCGACCTATACCGGCCAGGACGGCCTCAACGTCTTTGCCCGTTCGCTGGGTTCGGCCAAGCCGATTTCTGGCGCCGAGCTGACGCTGCTGGCCAAGAACAATGAGATTCTCGGCACCGCCACCACCGACGCCGAAGGCCGCGCCGTCTTCAATGCCGGCCTCACCCGCGGCGAGAACGGCATGGTGCCGGCCGTGCTGATGGCCAAGCAGGGCGACAGCGACTTCGTCTTCCTCGACATGGGCAAGGCCGGCTTCGACCTGTCTGACCGCGGCGTCGAGGGACGCGCCTCGCCCGGCGCGCTCGACGTCTATGCCTGGACCGAGCGCGGCATCTACCGCGCCGGCGAGGACGTGCATGTCGCGGCCCTTGCCCGCGACGGCGCCGCCAAGGCGGTCGAGAACCTGCCGCTGACCTTCATCTTCACTCGTCCCGACGGCGTCGAGAACCGCCGCATCGTCAGCAATGGCGAATCCGCCGGCGGCCACGCCGTCGACCTGCCGCTCGAGGCCAACGCCATGCGCGGCACTTGGACGGTGTCGATCTACACCGATCCCAAGCAGTCGCCCGTCGCCAGCCAGATGTTCCTGGTCGAGGACTTCGTGCCGGATCGCATCGAGTTCGACCTGACCGCCGACAAGAAGGAGATCGCCCAGGGCGAGACCGCCAACGCCACCGTCGATGGTCGCTTCCTCTACGGCGCGCCGGCCGCGGGCCTGGCGCTCGAAGGCGAGTTGACGCTGTCGACGACAAGCACCTGGGACAGCTTCAAGGACTTCACCTTCGGCCTCGCCGACGAGCAGTCGGCCGAGCCGACCGTGACGCCCTTCACCAACCTTCCGGTCGTCGGCGACGACGGCAAGGCGACCTTCCCGGTCACGATCGACCAACTGCCGTCGACCACCAAGCTGGTCAACGCCAAGGTAACTGTGCGCATGCGCGAAGCCGGCGGCCGCGCCGTCGAGCGCTCGCTCGATCTCGCCGTGCACCCGCTGAAGGACATGATTGGCATCCGCCCGGATTTCGCGGATGACGAGGTGCCGCAGGGCGGCACCGCCAAGTTCAGCATCATCGCCGTCGACCCGAACGGCAAGCGCGAGGATTTGAAGGGCGCCCAGTGGTCGCTGGTCAAGGTCGAGCGCAATTATCAATGGTACCGCTCGAACAATTCCTGGAACTACGAGGCGGTGAACCTCACCAAGGCCGTGGCCAATGGCCAGTTAGACCTGAAGGCCGATGGCGAGGCGACGGTCTCGCTGCCCGTCGACTGGGGCCGCTACCGGCTCGAGGTCGAGACCGCCGATCCGGAAGGTCCGGCGACCAGCTATGAGTTCGACGCCGGCTGGTATGTCGCCTCCACCACCACCGAGACGCCCGACGGGCTGGAGATCGCTCTCGACAAGGACACCTATGCCGCCGGCGAGGTCGCCAAGCTGAAGGTCTCGCCGCATTTTGCCGGCGAGTTGCTTGTCACCATCGGCGCCGAGAAGCTGTTGAAGACCGTGACCGCCACGGTGCCGGCAGGCGGCGCCACCGTCGACATCCCGGTCGGCGACGACTGGGGCGCCGGCGCCTATGTCACGGCGACCTTGTTCCGGCCGGGCGACGCGCAGGAATCGCGCATGCCGGCCCGCGCCATCGGCGTCAAATGGCTGACGGTCGACCCGGGCTCGAAGAAGCTTGGCGTGAGCCTGACGCCGCCGGAAAAGACCGTGCCGCGCCAGCAACTGTCGATCCCGGTCGCAGTGAATGGCGCCGCGCCTGGCACCAACGCCTACGTCATGGTGGCTGCCGTCGATGTCGGCATCCTCAACCTCACCAACTACAAGGCGCCCGATCCGGAGGACTGGTTCTTCGGCCAGCGCATGCTGGGGCTGGAGATCCGCGACCTCTACGGCCGCCTGATCGACGGCTCGCTCGGCGCCATGGGTAAAATACGGACCGGCGGCGACGGCGCCAACATGCAGGCGCAAGGCAGCCCGCCGACTGAAAAGCTGGTCGCCTTCTTCTCCGGCCCGGTCGAGCTCGACGCCAACGGCAAGGCCCGCATCGACTTCGACATCCCGCAATTCAACGGCACCGTGCGCGTCATGGCCGTTGCCTGGACCAAGGATGCGGTCGGCCACGCCCAGACCGACGTCATCGTGCGCGATCCGGTGGTAATCACCGCCGGCCTGCCGCGCTTCCTGGCGCCGGGCGATGCGGCGACCATGCGCCTCGACATCGCCGACACTGACGGCCCGGCCGGCGACTACGCGCTCTCGGTCACCACGACCGGCGATCTTTCGACCGGCGACAAGCCCCTACCCGAGAAGCTGACGCTCGCCCAGGGCAAGCGCCAGTCGCTGACCTTCCGGCTGGTCGCCAAGACCGCCGGCGACGCCTCCGTCACCGTCAAGCTCGCGCATGCCGACGGTACGCAGGTCGAGCAGACCCTCTATCTGCCGGTGCGGCCGGCGCAGCTTCCGGTCACCAACCGCATGGTTGTCGACCTGAAGCCGCATGGCGGCTCGCTGCGCGTCGACAAGGAACTGCTGGCCGCAAGCGTGCTCGACGGCGCTTCGGTCAGCGTCGGCGTTTCGCAGTCGTCCGCGCTCGACGTGCCATCGCTGCTGATGTCGCTCGACCGCTACCCCTATGGCTGCGCCGAGCAGACCACCAGCCGCGCCATGCCGCTGCTCTATGTCAACGACATGGCCAAGAGCATCGGCATGGAGAACGATCCGGATCTGCACCAGCGCATCCAGGACGCGATCTACAAGGTGCTGTCCTACCAGGCTTCGAGCGGCAGCTTCGGCCTGTGGGGGCCGGGCTCCGGCGACCTGTGGCTCGACGCTTATGTCACCGAGTTCCTGACCCGGGCGCGCGAGGAAAAGTATGATGTTCCGGCGCTTGCGATGAACCAGGCGCTGAACAACCTGCAGAACTCGCTCGGCTACGACCAGAGCGTCCAGGATCGCGGCAGCGAGATCGCCTATGCGCTCTATGTGCTGGCCCGCAACAAGAAGGCCTCGATCGGCGATCTGCGCTACTACGCCGACACGCAGCTCGAAGCCTTCACCAGCCCGATGGCCGTCGCCCAGCTGGCGGCGAGCCTCGCGCTATATGGCGACACGCAGCGCTCGGAAGCCACCTTCCAGACGGCGCTCAGGCTGGCGCAAGCCGACACCGACTACGACTACTACCGCTCGGACTACGGCTCGCCGCTGCGTGACGGCGCGGCGATGCTGGCGCTGGCAGCGGAATCGAAGCCGGTGCCGAGCATCATGCCGCAGCTGATCAAGCTGGTCGGCCGCGAGCGCGCCGATGCCCGCTGGACCACCACCCAGGACGAATCCTGGATGCTGCTTGCCGCGCGGGCGCTGAAGGAAGGCAATGATTCCATCACGCTTTCCGTCAACGGCGCGCCGCATTCGGGCGGCTATTCCGACCAGGTCGCCGGCAGCGACCTGATCGACAGCCCCCTCACCATCGCCAACACCGGCACGACGCCGCTGCAGGCCGTGGTGACGACGGTCGCCGCTCCGGTCGAGCCGCTGCCGGCCGGCGGCGACGGCTTCACCATCGATCGCACCTACTACAAGCTCGACGGCACCGAAGCCAACGTCACCGAGGCCAAGCAGAACGAGCGCTATGTGGTCGTGCTCAAGGTCTATGAGCAGAACAAGTGGCCCTCGCGCCTGCTGATCACCGACCTGTTGCCGGCCGGCTTCGAGATAGACAATCCGGGCCTGGTGTCCAGCGCGCAATTGTCGAACTTCTCCTGGCTGGCGCAGACCGACGCCGCGCATCTGGAGTTCCGCGACGACCGTTTCGTCGCCGCCTTCAATCCGAATGAAGGCGACGGCGACCGCAACCTCACGCTGGCCTATGTCGTGCGCGCCGTGACGCCCGGCACCTACGCCCATCCAGCGGCGACGGTGGAGGACATGTACCGGCCGCAATACTCGGCCCGCACCGCCACCGGCATCATGGAGATAAAGTCGGAATAGCCACCGGGATCTCCTTCTCCCCGTCTCTATACGGGGAGAAGGTGCCGGCAGGCGGATGAGGGGCAGCGCAATGCTCTCCAGAAAAATTCTCAGACGAACCGCGATCGCCGGCGCCTGCCTCGCCGGTTTCGTAGTCGCGTCCATCGCCGCGCTCTGGGAGCTCGATCGCGCCTTCCCGCCGCCGCTGCCGGCGACGCTGACCGTCTCGACCGAAGTCCAGGACCGCGACGGCCAGTTGTTGCGCGCCTTCGCCACGCCGGACGGCTACTGGCGGCTCGAGACGCGGCTCGACCAGGTCGACAGGCAGTTCGTCGACATGCTGGTCACCTATGAAGACAAGCGCTTCTGGGACCACCGCGGCGTCGACCTTCTGGCGCTCTGCCGCGCCGCCGGCCAGCTCGTCACTAGCGGCCACATCGTCTCCGGCGGCTCGACCTTGTCGATGCAGCTTGCCCGGCTGATCGAGCCGCGCGACAGCCGCAGCTTCGGCTCCAAGATCAAGCAGATGCTGCGCGCCATCCAGATCGAGCGGCGACTCTCCAAGCAGGAGATCCTCGAACGCTACCTGACGCTCGCCCCCTATGGCGGCAATCTCGAAGGCGTGCGCGCCGCCTCGCTCGCTTACTTCGGCAAGGAGCCGAAACGGCTGACCGTCTCGGAAGCCGCGCTCCTCGTCGCTCTGCCGCAATTGCCGGAAAAGCGCCGGCCCGACCGCAACCTCGACATAGCGCACGCCGCGCGCGACCGCGTGCTGACCCGTATGGTCTCGGCCGGTCTGCTCGGCGAGCGCGAGGCGCAGCGCGCCGCACTTGACGACGTCTCCGGCCTGCGCCGGAAGCTGCCGGCGCTGGCCGCGCACGCCTCCTATGCCATGCTGCCAAGGGCGGTGCCCGGCAAGCCGCTGCAGCTCACCATCCGCAAAAGCGTGCAGCAAGGGCTGGAGCAGGTCGCGCGAGACGCCGCCCGCAAGCTCGGTCCGAAACTCTCCATCGCCATGGTGATGGCCGATGCGCGCACCGGCGACATTCTTGGCGAAGTCGGCTCGGCCGATTTCTTCGACGCCAGCCGCTCCGGCTGGATCGACATGACCAAGGTCGTGCGCTCGCCGGGCTCGACGCTGAAGCCGTTCATCTATGGGCTGGCCTTCGAGCAGGGGCTGGTGGCGCAGGAGATGATCATCGAGGACAGCCCAGCCGATTTCGGCGGCTACCGTCCGAAAAATTTCGACATGGGCTATCAGGGCGACGTCTCGATCCGCCAGGCGCTGCAGCTGTCGCTCAACGTGCCGGCGATCCGGGTGCTCGACGCGGTCGGTCCTGCGCGGCTGACGGCGCGCTTCCGCCAAGCCGGCGTCAACCCGATTCTGCCGGTCAACGAGGCGCCGGGCCTGGCGATCGGGCTTGGCGGCGTCGGCGTCACGCTGCGCGACCTCGTACAGCTCTATACCGGGCTCGCCAATGGCGGGAAGATGCACTCGCTGCATGACGGCACCGAGCCGGCCGATGCCCAGCGCACCACCGCCACCATCCTCGACGACCAGGCGGCGTGGCAGATCAACGACATCCTCTCCGGCGTAAAGCCGCCGGAAGGCGCCATGCAGCGCGGCATCGCCTACAAGACCGGCACCTCCTACGGCTATCGCGACGCCTGGTCGGTGGGCTTCGACGGCCGCTACGTGCTGGGCGTCTGGGTCGGCCGGGCGGACGCGAGCCCCGTGCCCGGGCTGTCCGGCTATGTCTCTGCGGCGCCCATCCTGTTCGAAGGCTTCGTCCGCTCCGGCCTCGTCAGCGTGCCGCTGCCCAGCCGGCCGCCGGGCGTCTTCAACCCCAAGCGCGAGGAACTGCCGGTGACGCTCGCCCGCTTCGGCGCCGGCTCCGACGGACTGGTGCAGGCGACCGCCGTCGAGCCCGCGCCGACCATCATCTTCCCGCCGAATGGCGCCCGCGTCGATCTCGGCACCAACTCGGCCGACGCCACGCCGCTGGTGCTGAAGCTGCAAGGCGGCCGCGCGCCGTTCCGCTGGCTGGCCAATGGCAAGCCGCTCGCCGGCATCGACCGCCGCCGCACCGCCACCTGGCAGCCGGACGGCACCGGCTATTCGACGCTGACGGTGATCGACGCTGTGGGCCGCGCGGCCAGCGTGAAGGTTTTCGTTGAGTAAGATGCGGCAAGCGATTCAGCGGATTGCGTTTCTGCGCCTGATGCTCGGCGCGAGGCACCGACCTTTGTTTGGAGCATTCGTCGCAGCGCTAGCGATCGCAAGCCCGCTCCCAACCCATGCCGCTCCCCTCCCCGCAGGCTTCGTCAGGCTGGCCGATGTCGACTCGAGCATCCGCCAGGACATCCGCTATGCCGGCCTGGAAAACTTCCTGCACCGCAAGGCCGACGGCTATGACGCTCCGGTCTGCATCCTGACCGCGCAAGCGGCAAAGGCTCTGGCCCGCGTTCAGGACGCGATCACCGAGAAAGGGCTGACGCTAGTCGTCTTCGACTGCTATCGGCCGGCATGCGCCGTCGCCGACATGGGCAAATGGACGCGAGAAGGCGGCCCGCCCGATCCGCAATGGTATCCGAGCGTCAAGCGCGGCGACCTCATCGCCGAGGGCTATGTCGGCGAACTGTCCAGCCATTCGCGCGGCTCGACCGTCGACCTTGCCATCGCGACGTTGGAAGAGAGCAGCCAGCCGCGACCGGCCTGCGGCGCGTCGGATGGCGACACGCTCGATTTCGGCACCGGTTTCGACTGTTTCGACCCGAAGAGCCAGACCGCCAGCGCCTTGATCGGCGCCGAAGCCGCATCGAACCGCAAGCTGCTGCTTGCCGCGATGCAGGCAGCCGGCTTTCGCAACTATTCTCGCGAATGGTGGCATTTCACGCTGGCGAAAGAGCCTTTTCCAAAACAGCGCTTCGATTTTCCAGTCACCGCCAAGTGAGGCGCGGGGCTTGCCCTTCCCCTGGTCGCATCTAGTTAGCCCGGCTTACGGCGAGCCATGTGACCGCCGCTTGAGGAAGTTATTTCCTCGATTGGCCAAAGGTCGGCGAAAAATTGCTGCAAGGAGGTGAAAAAGGCAACAATCAATGCATCTAAATTCTATAAACTCGCTAGAGTTCGCAGCAGTTCAACGGAGGCGGGAATGACCATACCTCATTTCAAGAAACTGCTCGGCGCGCTGGTCGCCACATCTGTCCAGTTCGGCACCTTGGGTTTCGCCTTTGCCGACACCACCATTCTGAACGTGTCCTACGACCCGACACGGGAACTCTACAAGGCCTATGACGAGGCCTTCGTCGCGCACTGGAAGGCCGAGACAGGCGAGACCGTCACCATCCAGCAATCGCATGGCGGTTCCGGCGCACAGGCACGCGCCGTGATCGACGGCCTCGACGCCGATGTGGTGACGCTGGCGCTCGAAGGCGACATCAACGCAATCGTGTCGAAGTCGAAGAAGATCAATCCGGACTGGCGCACGAAATTCGAAAACAATTCAGCGCCTTACACCTCGACCATCGTCTTCCTGGTGCGCAAGGGAAACCCCAAGGGCATCAAGGACTGGGGCGATCTGGTGAAGGACGGCGTACAGGTGATCACGCCGAACCCGAAGACCTCCGGCGGCGCCCGCTGGAACTACCTGGCCGCCTGGGCCTACGCGAACGCGCAGGACGGCAATGACGAAGCCAAGACCAAGGAGTTCGTCGCCAAGCTCTACGCCAACGCGCCCGTGCTCGACAGCGGCGCGCGCGGCTCGACCGTCACCTTCGCGCAGAAGGGCCTGGGCGACGTGCTGATCGGCTGGGAAAACGACGCCTATCTGGCGCTCGACGAATTCGGTGCCGACAATTTCGACATCGTCTATCCGCCGACCTCGATCCTCGCCGAGCCGCCGGTCGCCGTCGTCGACGCAAATGTCGACGCCAAGGGCACGCGCAAGGTCGCCGAAGCCTATCTCTCCTGGCTCTATTCCAAGGAAGGCCAGACCATCATCGCCAAGAACCACTACCGTCCGGCCAAGCCCGACCTGGTTCCGCCAGAGGATCTCGCCAAGCTGCCGGCGATCAAGCTCGTCAGCATCGACGATCCGCAATTCGGCGGCTGGAAGAAAGCGCAGCCTTACCATTTCGGCGACGGTGGTATATTCGACCAGATCTACAAGCCCGCCAATTGATGCGCCAAGCCGCACAGGCAGCGTATCAGAGACGGCAATCTGGTTGAGTAAGAAGGGACGATCCAGAACAGCATGACCACAGCACCCGCCCAGGCGGGGTGGCGATTCAGGCAGCCGAGTGTCATTCCGGGTTTCGGATTGACGCTCGGCTTCTCGCTTGCCTACCTCACGCTCATCATCCTCATCCCGCTGTCCGGGTTGATCTGGCGCTCGGCAGCGCTCGGCTGGACCGATTTCTGGGCTTTGGCCACCGACCGGCGCACGCTCACGGCTCTCAAGATCAGCTTCGGCACGGCCTTCATCGCGGCCGCCGTCAATGTCGTCTTCGGCTCGCTCGTCGCGTGGGTTCTGGTCCGCTACCGCTTTCCCGGCCGCCGCGTCGTCGACGCCATGGTCGATTTGCCCTTCGCGCTGCCGACCGCCGTCGCCGGCATCGCGCTCACCACGCTTTATGCCCCCAAGGGCTGGCTGGGCCAACTTTTGATGCCGCTCGGCATCAAGGTCGCCTACACGCCACTCGGCATCGTGGTGGCGCTGGTCTTCATCGGCCTGCCCTTCGTCGTGCGCACTGTCCAGCCGATCATGGAGGAGATCGACAAGGAGGTCGAGGAAGCGGCAGCCACGCTCGGCGCCAGCCGCTTCCAGATCATCACCCGCGTGCTCCTGCCCGGCCTGGCGCCGGCCATCATCACCGGCTTCTCGCTCGCCTTCGCGCGCGGCGTCGGCGAATACGGCTCGGTCATCTTCATCGCCGGCAACCTGCCCTACAAATCCGAGATCGCGCCGCTTTTGATCGTCATCCGCCTCGAGGAATACAACTACCCGGCCGCCACCGCGATCGCGGCGATCATGCTGGGCCTGTCCTTCATCATGCTGCTGGTCATCAACCTTGTGCAGACATGGAGCCGCAAGCGCTATGGCTGACCCCGAGATCATATCCTATGAGCCGCAGCATGAGAGCCGTTCGGCCGCAGTAACGGAAAGCCGACCGGTCCGGATCACGCTGACGCTCCTGACGCTGGCTTTTCTCGTCATCTTCTTGCTGCTGCCGCTGATCATCGTCTTCAAGGAGGCTTTCGCCAAAGGCGTGGGCGCCTATTTCGCTTCGCTCGGCGATGCCGACACGCGCTCCGCCATCCGACTGACCCTGTTGGTGGCGGCGATCGCGGTGCCGCTCAACCTGATTTTCGGCCTTTCGGCCGCCTGGGCGATCGCCAAGTTCGAATTCAAGGGCAAGGCGTTCCTGACCACGCTGATCGACCTGCCCTTCTCGGTCTCGCCGGTCATCTCCGGCCTGGTTTATGTGCTGCTCTTCGGCGCACAGGGCCTGCTCGGCGAATGGCTGAAGGCGCATGGCATCCAGATCCTGTTCGCGGTGCCCGGCATCGTGCTCGCCACCGTCTTCGTCACCTTCCCCTTCGTTGCCCGCGAGCTGATCCCGCTGATGCAGGAACAGGGCAATGGCGATGAGGAGGCGGCGCTCTCGCTCGGCGCCAATGGCTGGCAGGCTTTCTGGTATGTGACGCTGCCCAACATCAAATGGGGGCTGCTCTACGGCGTGCTGCTGTGCAATGCGCGCGCCATGGGCGAGTTCGGCGCCGTGTCGGTGGTGTCCGGCCACATTCGCGGCCTCACCAACACCATGCCGCTGCATGTCGAGATACTCTACAACGAATACAATGCCGTCGGCGCCTTCGCCGTGGCTTCGTTGCTTGCCGGCCTCGCGCTGGTGACGCTGGTCTTGAAAACACTGCTCGAGATGCGCTACGGCGCCGAGATCGCCGCGACGCGCGGACACTAGATGCATGTCGCCCAAAAGTGCCTGGCGGTTTTGGGACAACGACATGCATCAACTGACTGAGGGATTTATATGGAAGTTCGCGTTGTCAACGTGCGCAAGGAGTTTGAGCGGTTTCCGGCGCTCCACGACGTGTCGCTCGACATCAAGTCCGGTGAACTCATCGCCTTGCTCGGCCCGTCCGGCTCGGGCAAGACGACGCTGTTGCGCCTGATCGCCGGCCTGGAGCGGCCTACCAAGGGAGCCATCTTCTTCGGCGAGGAGGACGCCTCGCAAAAGTCGATCCAGGAGCGCAATGTCGGCTTCGTTTTCCAGCATTACGCGCTCTTCCGCCATATGACGGTGGCCGACAATATCGGCTTCGGCCTCAAAGTCCGCCACGGCGCGGCGCGGCCGCCGGCGCACGAAATCCGCCGCCGCGCCTCGGAGCTGCTCGATCTCGTCCAGCTGTCGGGACTGGAAAAGCGCTATCCGGCGCAGCTCTCCGGCGGCCAGCGCCAGCGCGTCGCGCTTGCCCGCGCCATGGCGATCGAGCCCAAGGTGCTCCTGCTCGACGAGCCGTTCGGCGCGCTCGATGCGCAGGTGCGCCGCGAGCTGCGCCGCTGGCTGCGCGACATTCACGACCGCACCGGCCACACCACCGTCTTCGTCACCCACGACCAGGAAGAAGCGCTGGAACTCGCCGACCGCGTCGTGGTGATGAGCCAGGGCCGCATCGAGCAGGTCGGCTCGGCCGACGAGATCTACGACACGCCGAACTCGCCCTTCGTCTATTCCTTCATCGGCGAGTCGAGCTCGCTGCCGGTCAAGGTCGACAATGGCGAGGTCTGGATCGCCGACCGGCCGATCGGCCTCTCGGCGCCGCATGCGCCGCCCGGCGAAGCGGTTCTCTGTTTCCGCCCGCACGATGTCGACCTGCTCGACGGTTGCAGCGGCTGCATCGCCGGCACGGTCGCCGCCAGCCGCCGCGTCGCCGGCACGAGGCGCGTCGAACTCGAGGTCGGCGGCGAGCGCCAGCGCGTCGAGATCGAATTGCCGGTCGACCATCCCGCCGCACAGAAGAGCCGCGTCGCCTTCAGGCCGCGGCGCTGGAAGCTTTTTCCGGCAGGCTGACCCTTCCGGCTTCGACGGCCCACGCTTCCCGCCCAGGGAGGCGGTGAATCCGTTTGAAAGAAAATCCTACCAAACAGCTGTTTCGGCGAGAGATTTTCCAGCCGTCAGGCATCACATCGGCCGGCGTGTCTCGTGACGCTCACCCTATCCGGCTATGGTTGGAGCTATAGTCCATGGTCTGATTTTCTCTGGAGCGTTTCATGAAGCGTCTATTGCTCGGCATCGCAGCCTTTGCCGGCCTCGTCCTCGCGTCCTCCCAAGCCTGGTCGGCCGATAAGCTCTTGAATGCCTCCTACGACGTCGGCCGCGAGCTGTTCGTCGCCGTCAACAAGGCGTTCGTCGCCAAGCACCCCGGCGTCACCATCGACCAGTCGCATGCCGGCACCTCGGCGCAGGCGCGCGCGATTGCAGAGGGTCTTGCCGCCGACGTCGTCACTTTCAACCAGGTCACCGACGTCGACTTCCTGGTCAAGAAGGGCCTTGTCTCCGCCGACTGGCAGAAGGATTTTCCGGACAACGCCTCGCCCTTCTATTCGTTACCTTCGTTTCTTGTCCGCGCGGGCAACCCGAAGCACATCAAGGACTGGAACGACCTAGTGCGCGACGACGTGCAGGTGATCTTCCCCAACCCGAAAACCTCGGGCAATGCGCGCTACACCTATCTGGCCGCCACCGCCTACGCCAAGGAGGCCTTCAAGGGCGACGACGCCAAGGTGAAGGAGTTCATCACCAAGCTGTTCAACAACGTGCCGATCTTCGACACTGGCGGCCGCGCTGCCACCACCACCTTCGTGCAGCGCGAGATCGGCGACGTGCTGATCACCTTCGAATCCGAGACGCGCGGCATCCGCAAGGAATACGGCGACGACAAGTTCGAGCAGGTCACGCCTTCGGTCAGCCTGCTGGCCGAGTTCCCGGTGGCCATCGTCGACAAGGTCGTCGATCAGCACGGCAGCCGGGATCTGGCGAAGTCCTATCTCGATTTCCTCTATACGCCGGAGGGCCAGGATATCGCCGCCAACAACGGCCTGCGGGCTCGCGATGCGGCGGTGGCCGCGAAGTACAAGGCCGATTTCCCTGATGTCCGCCTGCTGACGGTCGAAGAGGTTTTTGGCGGATGGGACAAGGTGCAAAAGGAGCATTTCGCAGCCGGCGGGTTGCTCGACCAGGCCTATGGCAGCCGTTGAAGATCGCCCACAATCAGGAAGCGCAAGAAAGCCGGCTTTGCCGGCTTTCTTTCTTACCGGGCGAGACGGCTTTGTTGGGGAAAGCCCAGCCGCCAATGTGAAAAACGTTACGAAGAATCAACGCGTTTGTGCCTAAGCTGCCCGGCAAATTGTTGGGCCAGACGGCATTCGGCGGCCAAACTGTCATGATTTGCACACAAACAACCGCCAGATGCAGGCGCATTGGGGTTTACGAACTGACTCGGGCATGCTGACCAAAAAAGGCAAATACGGCCTCAAGGCCCTCGTGCATCTTTCCAGCCTGCCGGCTGGCCAGCTTGCATTCGTCAACGACATTGCGGTCGCCAACAACATCCCGAAGAAATTCCTGGATGCAATTCTCGGCGAATTGCGCAATGCCGGCTTCGTTCAGAGCCGCAAGGGCAAGGAAGGCGGCTACCGCCTGGCCAGGCCCGCCGCTGAGATCAAGATCGGCCATGTCGTGCGCGTGCTCGACGGACCGCTGGCGCCGATCCCTTGCGCCAGCCGCACGCAGTATCAGCGCTGCGAGGATTGCGACGAAGCGACCTGCCAGGTCCGCCACATGATGCTGGAAGTGCGCCAGGCGATCGCCGAGGTGCTCGACAATCGCAGCCTCGCCGCCATGCGCGATGCCGATAACGACGATTTCCCGGCCGAACTGACCTCGCAGATCTAAGCGCTCTGACAGAGATCCATCCGCCTTCGGTTGCTTGTCTGCTGACGACGCAGTAAAGCGGCAGAGCATGATCCCGAAAAAGTGGAAGCCGGTTTTCGGACAAGATCATGCTCCATTTAAAGAATGGAACGGGGGTTCTGACGAATGAGGCTGCCTTGGCTTGGCAATTCCCGCAGGGCCAAACGCAAGCCGACGTCCGCCGACATCTTTCGCACCGAGATCATTGCCGACGTGCCGGTGCCGGAACGCGGTGAAACCGTTCGCTTCTTCAGCCGCAGGCTTGTCCGACCCGGTAAATTGCGGAGCTTCGCCAACCGCGATCTGCGCGAGGTCCTGCTGGCCGCTTTCTATCTCGGCGCCGCCACCGTGCTGCCTGTCTCCTCGTGGGAGCCCGTATGCGGCTGGGTATCGGGGCTGAAGCGCAAGCGCCATTTCCGCAAGGACTATGGCCGCTACGATGCCGCCGTCAAAGCCGTGCTCGGCGATGCCGTCGACACCCGCGGCCTTTTTACGGAACAACTCGCCGCCATTCACCGCCGCCGCCTGACGCTTGCCGCGCATCTCGTTCACAGCCGTCGCTGGTCGCCGTCCATCCGGCTGGAAGGTCTCGAAGCGCTTGAGGAGGCCTTGCGTCGCGGCCGCGGCGCCATCGTCTGGTGCGATCAGTTCACGGCGCAGACCATCATGGGCAAGCAGGCGCTTCGACAGGCCGGCATCGACGCCCATCAGGTCAGTGCCGAGTTCCATGGCTTTTCGCAAAGCAAGTTCGGCCACAAGATGATCAACCCGCCGCTGATCAAGGTCGAGAACAGTTTTCTGAAGAGCCGGATCGTCTTCGAGCGCTCCGACGCCTATCAGGTCACCATCCGCATCCAGAAGGTTCTGAAAGATAACGGCGTGGTGCTGATGACCAACACCGTCTACGCCGGCTCCACCTTCGCCGAAGCCGCCATGGGCGAGCGCGGCTGGACCCACCTCGCCTCGGCACCGGCGAATTTCGCCGCGCGCGCCGGCGCCGCGCTGTTCCATATGGCGACACTGGAAACAGTCCCGTTCCGCGAATACCGGGCGGTCCTGCTCGAGCTCGGCGCGGGTCCAAAGGCGCCGGAACCGGCTAGCGGCGACAAAACGGCAAAGAACCTCGCCCTTCAGGCGGCCTATATCCTTTCGAAACGCGATCGCATGCTCGAAACGCTCAGGCTCTTCCCGGCGCAGATGATGGTCTGGTCCGGTGCTGCCCGGCTGACCGAGCGCCCGACGGAAGCCGCGATCGAAAATGAAATCGCCTAAGGCAGCGAGAACTTGCTTTAGTCTAGCAACGCTCTAAGGATCTCCGCGACTGGGCGCGTTCCGTCGATCGTCATCGCCCGCTCGTCAGCCGCTGGCTCTTCCAGTGTGGCGAACTGGCTGTCGACCAGGCTTGCCGGCATGAAATGGCCCTTGCGGCTGGCAACACGCCGCCAGGCGATCGTGCGATCGATCCTCAGATAGACGAAGACGACATCCGGACAGAAGCGACGCAGCCGGTCGCGATAGCTGCGCTTCAAGGCCGAGCAGGCCGCGACCGCTTTCTGGCCTGCCGCAACGGTGCCGGCAATGCTTTCGCCGATGGCGTCGAGCCAGCCGGCCCGCAGTTCGTCCGTCAGCGGCTCGCCACGCGCCATGCGCGCCACGTTTTCCGGCGGATGCAGCCTGTCGCCTTCGATGTAGGCTGCGTCAAGTGCCTTGGAGAGCGCCTCGCCGACGACCGTCTTGCCGGAACCGGCCACGCCCATGACGACGACGGCTGGCGCCGACCGGATGTCGTCTGTGCCAGCCTGCGGCGGCCGGGCTCCTGCCGCCTCGTCATCCACGGTCAGCGGCTCGCCGGCGCGCGGCCGTAGAGCAGGAGCATGGCGACGATGACGACGCCGTAGATGATCTGCCGCCCGGCCTCCGGCATCTGCATGACCGAGAGAATGGACTGCAACAGCGTGATCAGGATGACGCCCGCCACGGTGCCGAGATAAGAGCCGCGCCCGCCGAGGATCGACGTGCCGCCCAGCACCACCGCGGCAATCGAGGGCAACAGATAGGCATCGCCCATCGACTGCGCCGCCTTCGACGCATAGCCGGCCAGAAGCACGCCGCCGAAGGCCGACAGCCCGCCCGAGACGGCAAACGCGATCATCACGATGCGGCGGGTGTCGATGCCGGAAAGATAGGCCGCGCGTTCGCGGTTGCCGATGCCGTAGACGGCGCGCCCGAAACTGGTGCGGGTCAGCACGAAGACCATCGCGGCGCCGATCAGCGCCCAGATGATGACGCCATTGGGCACGCCCGGAATGGTCGAGCCGGTGGCGAGATAGCGCATCGCCGCCGTCGCCGAATCCTGCGGCGAGAACCCGCCCGTGTAGACCACCATCAGCCCTTGCGCGACGGCGTTGGTGGCAAGCGTGATGATCATCGAAGGGATGCGCAGATAGGCGACGCCGAAGCCGTTGACGATGCCGATCGCCACGCCGCACAGGATGCCGAACGGGATGGCAAGGACCACGCCCGCATGCCCGTAGGCGGCAGCCGCGCAGGCCATCATGGCGCCGGTCGCGACCGACCACGGCACGGACAGATCGATCTGGCCGAGCAGGATGACCAGCATCATGCCGGTGGCGATGACGCCGAGGAACGAGGCCACCTTAAGCTGCTGTAAGAGATATTCCGGCGACAGGAAGCTGCGCGAATAAAGGCTGCCGAGCAGAAGCAGGATGACGATGCAGGCAAAGGCCGTCGCCACCGCCGGATCCGCGCGGCGCAGGAATTTCGGCATCCGGCCGGCGATACCGCCCAACGTCGTCTCGCTCACAGGAACCACTCCAGCCGGTTGCGTACTCTAAACAGCGCGAAGGCGCCCAGACTGACCGCGATCAACAGGATGACGCCCTGGAACAGTGGCTGCCAGAGTGGATCGAAGTCGAAGACGAACAACAGGTCGCCGATGGTGCGGAAGGCGAGCGCGCCGAAGATCGCGCCGATCGCGCTGCCCTTGCCGCCGAACAGCGAGACGCCGCCGAGCACCACGGCTGCGATCGAAAACAGCGTGTAGGCATTGCCGCTGGCATAGGCTGCTTCGCCCGTATAGGTGAAGAAGGTCAGGAACAGTCCGCCGATCGATGCCAGCAGCCCGGCCAGCATATAGGCGAAGAACTTGCCGCGCCGGATCGGCACGCCGGACATGTAGGCAGCCGTCTCAGATGACCCCGCCGCATAGGCCGCGCGGCCGAAAACCGAGCGGCTGAACGGCACCCAGACGACCAGCACCACGACGAGCAGCGCGACCAGTGAGGTCGGGATCACGTCGAAGAGTTTTCCCGTCAGCGCATCGGCCAGGTCCTCGTTGACGGAGCCGCCCGGGAAAGGCCGCAGCAACAGGCCGATGCCATAGTAAACAGCTCCCGTGGCGATGGTGGCGACGATCGGCTGCAGGCGACCATAGATGACGATAGCGCCGTTGATCGCGCCACAGACGAGCCCGGCGAGCAGAACCGCGATGACGCCTAGCGTGGTCTCGAATGGCGTGCCGACCACCAGCCATGAGGCGAGGCAGTTGGTCAAAAGCAGGATCATGCCGACCGACAGGTCGATGCCGGCGGTGATCACCACCAGCGTCTGCGCCATCGCGACGAAGGCCAAAAGCACGCCCTTGTTGGCTGCCGTCTGCACCACATTGGCGGTGAAGCCGGCCGGATGGTTGGTGGTGTAGATGATGAACATGACGATGAAGATGCCGAGCGCGAGCAGCGTTCCGCGCTGCTCGGCCATCAGGTAGCGCCAATCCTTCATGCGCCCGCTCCTTGGCTCTGACCGGCGCCCTCGCCGTGGATGTTGAGCGCACTGGCGATCAGCGCGTGCTCGGTGATCTCGGCGCCGACGAGCTCCCGCTTGACGCTGCCGTCATAGAGCACCAGCACGCGGTCGCAGCAGCCGATCAGTTCGTCATAGTCGGTCGAATAGAACAGGATCGCGGCGCCTTGATCGGCCAGCTTGCGCATCAGCTGATAGATCTCCTGCTTGGTGCCGACATCGATGCCGCGCGTCGGATCGTTGAGCAGGATGATGCGCGGCTGCCGCATCAGCCATTTGGCGATCACGACTTTCTGCTGATTGCCGCCGGACAGCGCCCCGACGGGGATGTCGAGGCCAGCGGTCTTGATCGCCAGCAGCCCGACCATGTCGTCGATCAGCCGCTGCTCGGCGGCGCGGTCGATGATGCCGCCTTTCGACAGCCGGTCGAGTGCTGCGAAGGACAGGTTCTCGCGCACCGTCATCGGCAGCATCAGCCCCTCGGTCTTTCGATCCTCGGGGATCAGCGCCATGCCAACGCCGCTGTCGCTGGCGGCGCGAGGACTGGCGATGGAGACTGGCTTGCCGTCGATCAGCACCTCGCCACGCAGGCCGCGCAGCACGCCGAAAAAGGCAAGCAGCAATTCGCGCTGGCCCTGGCCGTCGAGGCCGCCGAGGCCGACGACTTCGCCGGCCCGGACACCGAGCGAGATGTTGTCCAGCCGGTCGGCCCAGGACAGGTTGCGCGCCTCGAGCACCGGCGTAGCGGCTTGAGCGGAGGCGGACTTCGGTGGAAAAATGTGCCTGTATTCGCGGCCGATCATCAGCTCGACCACCTCATTGTCGCTTTTGGTTCCAGCCTTGTAGCTCGCGACATTGCGGCCGTTGCGGAACACCGTGCAATGGTCGGCGAGTTCCGCGATCTCGTTCATGCGATGCGAGATGTAAAGCAGCGCAAGCCCTTCCGAACGCAGCCGTTTCAGCACCTCGAAGACCCTGGCGACATCGGCAGCCGTGAGCGCCGAAGTCGCTTCGTCGAGGATCAGGATGCGCGGCTTCCTGGCCAGCGCCTTGGCGATCTCCACCATCTGCCGGCGCGACAGCGGCAGGTCTTTCACCAGGGCGCGCGGATGGATATCGGAAGCGCCGGCGCGGGCAAGCGCTTCCTCGGCGATGCGCCGCTGCGCCTTGCGGTCGATCATGCCGAAGCGTTTCGGCGGATCGGAAATGACGATGTTGTCGGCAACGCTGAGCTCGGGGATGAGCGACAGCTCCTGGAAGATGCAGACGATGCCGGCCTGGTTGGCCGCGGCCGGCGATGCGAAGCTCACTTCGCTTCCGTCCAGCGTCATGGCGCCCTCGTCCGGCGCCACGACGCCGGCCATGATCTTGATCAGCGTCGACTTGCCGGCGCCGTTCTCGCCCAAAATGGCGTGGATGCTGCCGGCGGTGACCGTGAGGTCGGCCTTTTCCAGGGCCCTTACGCCGCCATAGCGCTTGGATATGCCTTCCATGCGGAAGAGCGGAGCCGCACCGTCCATCGATCCTCCAAGGTCTGCACGACGATGGCGCCGCGGGTGACCCGCGGCGCCAAACCTGCGATGGGAAGCTTACTGGTCAGCCTTGGTCTGACCCATGATTTCCTGGGCGCTGAAGTTGATGCCGCAGGTCGGGAAGGAGTTGCCGACGAAGAAATTGTCGGATTCCTTCGGGAAGTAATCCGTGCCTTCCTTCATGTCCGGATCCGAGGCGATCGCCAGAGGCAGCTTCACTTCCTGCGGCACGACCTCGCCCTCGAGTGCCGCGATCGCGGTCTTGATGGCAACCGCAACCTGCGCCGGGCCGGAGCCCGCGGAAGTGCACTTCAGCCCGTCGGCCGAATGCGCCGCGCAGAACTTGCGGAAGCCGTTCTCCGTCTCGCCGCCGAACGGCACGAAGGGATGCTTGGCATCGATCATCGCCTGCACGATGCCGGTGTCGCCGCCCTGGCCGGTGATGCCGTCGAACGGACCATTGGTGGCGATGGCGTCGGCGGTCACCTTCTGGGCCACGCCGTCATCCCATTTGCCGGCGACTTCGGTGACGTCCCACTTCTTGCCGGAAGCGTCGAAGACCTCATGGATGCCGTTGTGGCGGTCGGTATCGACGGAGGTGCCGGCGACGCCGCGCACTTCCAGGATCTTACCGCCATTGGGCACTTTCTCGACCAGCCACTTGGCCCACAATTCGCCAAGGCCCTTCTGGTCGACATTGACGTTGATGGCGTCCTTGGTGTCGAGGATGTTGTCGAAGGCGACCAGCACGATGCCGGCTTCCTTGGCGCGCTTGATGACCGGACCGAAGGCGGTCGGGTTCTGCGCGTCGGTGACGATGGCGTCATAGCCAGAATCGATGAAGTTGTTGATCGCCGATATCTGCGCCGGCACATCCTCGCCGGTCGACACGACCTTGAATTCCTTGATCTTGGCCTTCACGTCCGGCTGCGCCGCATAGGCCTTCGCCGTCTGCACCATCTGGATGCGCCAGGTGTTGGCGATATAGCCGTTGGAGAAGGCGATGCGGAACGGGCCTTCCTTCTTCGGGAATTTGAAGAATTTGGTGTCGGCCGACCATGGCGCGAAGCAATCCGGCTGCGCGGCCGGCCCGGACACGATCTCAGGCCCGGCAGCCATGGCGGCTGAGTTGAGCATGACGAATGCCGTGGCGGCGACGACGCCACCAACGAGTGACTTGATCATTGGTATTCCTCCCAGTTGCAGTTCTGCTGAATCATGAAGTCCTGACGCTGTCGGCCGGCACCCTCAAGCCAAACCGAAGCGCTCGCCGGGCGACCCACATCGCCCTGCCTTCTCCTCTTCCCTCGCCTTCCGGGACAGCCCAGAACGCTATCATATTATCCATAATAAACAAGCGTGAGCTGTTGCTTATGTATAATAAACAGCGCATGACTCTCGCCGGCCGCCGATTAAACAGACAAATGGTAGCGCTACCATGAAGGGCTGTAAAGCCACCTGCTTCGTCATTTTTCCGTGTTCTCAGCGGGCGGTGCTTTCCCGGCGTATCAGCTCGAAACCAAGGTCGACGGTCCGCTGCTCGGGCCGGTTTCCGGCAATCGCCGCCAATGCCATGGCGACGGCGCGCCTGCCGGTCTCATAACGGTGGGTACGGATGCTGGTGATGGACGGAAAGGCCGCCTGCATCATGTCGAGATCGTTGAAGCCGACGATGCCGATCGTCTTCGGCACATCGATCGCGGCGCGGTGGCATTCGAAGAGCACGCCGAGCGCAATGTCGTCATTGTTGCAGAAGACGCCATCAAGCGAGGGCATCTTGGCCAGCGCATCGCGAAGCAATTCGCGTCCGAGCGTCACGCTGGACAGCAAGGGCGTCGTGGTGACCAGCCGCGGGTCGAACAGCCCGGCCTTTTCCATCGCCGCGCGATAGCCGGCAAGACGCCGCTGCGAGCGCGGGTCCATGCGCGCGCCGATGAAGCCGATCTTGCGGTAACCGGCCTCGAGCAGATGTTCGGTCGCCGTCCTGCCGCCGTCGAGATGGGAAAAACCGACCAGCATGTCGACGGGATCGGGACCGGTCTCCATGACCTGCACCACCGGGCAACCGGCATTCTCCAGGAGTTTTCGCGACACCGGCGTCTGGTCGATGCCGGCGACGATCAGCGCCGCCGGCCGCTGCGAGCCGAACACCTGTAAGAGCCGCTCTTCCTCCAGTCCAGAATAATGGGTGTTGCCCATCTGGATACGGAACGGGCTGTCCGACAGGCTGTCATAGATGCCGCGCACCACTTCGGCGAAGACGTTGTTGGTCAGCGAAGGCACAAGCACGCCGAACACTTCGGCGCGCGCCGAGGCTAGCGCCCGCGCATTGGGGTCCGGCACATAGCCGAGTTCGTCGACCGCGGCCTGGATTTGCCGGCGAAGATCTTCCGAGACCCGCCCCGGTTCGCGCAGCGCGCGCGACACGGTGATGGCGCCGACGCCGGCTTTGCGCGCCACATCGGCAATGGTCGGGCGGCCGCCGCCGCGACGCGAGCGCGGCTTGGTCACAGCCCCGCCCCCGCGTCTCCAACACTTGGCAGCGAAACGAAAATCGGCATTCCAGTCATCGCCCAACCCAAGCTCGATTTGCTTGGGGTCGCGCATGCACCAGCCATTGTCAAGCAAGCCGGTGGGGGCGTCCGGTCGGCAAGGGGCGTCAGGCAACGGACGCGACGCTTCTGTTGGCCTTCCACATCAGCAGCGCGATCGCCGCGACATTGACGAGATTCCAGCCGATGCCGTTGAGGAAGGCGGCAGCATAGGAGCCGGTGAGATCGTAGATCCAGCCCGACATCCAGCCGCCGATCGCCATGCCGAAGATCGTCGCCATCAGCACGGTGCCGATGCGCTGCCCCGCCTCCTTGGCGGGCATGTATTCACGAATAATGATCGCATAACACGGCACGATGCCACCCTGCGACAGCCCGAACACCAGCGACACCACATAGAGCGAGGCCAAGCCGTTGAAAGGTATGTAGAAAAACAGCGACAGGCATTGCAGCGCCGAGCCGATCAGCAGCGTCTTCACGCCGCCGATACGGTCGGCGATGAAGCCCGAGCCAAGCCGGCTGACGACACCCGCCGCCATCATGATCGACAGCATGTCGGCGCCATGCGCCACGCCATAGCCGAGGTCCATGCAATAGGCGACGATGTGGACCTGCGGCATCGACATCGCCACGCAGCAGCCAAGGCCGGCGATGATCAGCAGGACCTGCAACGCGCCCGGCGACAGCGAAATAGGCTGAACCACCCTGGCGCCGGGCGAACCGGCTGCCGCTTGCCTTGGCGCCTTGCGTCGCAGCATCAGCACCAGCGGCACCATGGTCACCAGGCAGAAGATGCCGATGGCGGCATAGGTAATACGCCAGCCATGGCCCTGGATGAGATGGGGCATGAGCGTCGGCCATATCGCGCCGGCGAGATAGTTGCCGGACGCGGCGGCGGTCATGGCGACGCCGCGCCGCAGGTTGAACCAATGCGAGATGTCGGCAATCAGCGGCCCGAAGATCGCCGCCGTGCCGACGCCGATCAGAACGCCCTGGGCAAGGGTGAATTGCAAGATCGACTGCGACAGGGCCGCGAGCAGGAAGCCGGCGGCGAGCGCTACGGTGGAAACCAGCGCCGGGACCCAGTAGCCGAGGCGGTCGACGACGCGGCCGATCAGAACATTGCCGGCTGCAAAGCCGACCATCGTCGCGGTGAACGGCATCGATGCGGCCGCGCGGTCGATGCCGAATTCGGCCTGGACGGCGGGCAACACCACGACCACCGCCCAACTGCCGACACAGCCGATCGTGGCGAGCAGCACCGAAATGGCGAGCCTCATCCAGGCATATCCGCTGTCTATGCCCGGGCTGTTGGCCGGATTTGCTGTTACCGTCGTCAAGGCGTTTCCCGTCCCGCTGTCCGGCACAACTATCGGCGCATTTGCCGGGCGGAGCAGCGCCACGACGGGCAAATCCGTGGCTCCAGGACTTGAAGAGGCATCGCCGCCTGGGCAGACCTTAGCGTGACTGGATCACTTCGTCGGTATTCGCCAGCAGCTTTCGCACCGCGTTGCGCGCCGCATCCGGCCTTTGCAGGCGGATATTCCGTTCGATCGCCTCATGCAGCTTCTGGGCATGGTGGAGATCGTCCAGCTCGCGCGTCGTGTAGGCGAAGAGGTGGTCGAAGGCGGATTCGATCAGCACGCCGAGCGGTACCAGCAGATCGTTGCCGGAAGCCCTGAGGATAGCGAGGTGGAAGCGCGTGTCTGCCCGCGTCCGCTCCTGCAGATTGGTCGCCTCGCCCATCTCGCGGCAGGCCTGGCTGATCTCGGCCATCTGCTCGTCGCTGCGCCGCATAGCGGCGAAGGCGGTGGCTTCCGGCTCGATGATGTGGCGGAACTCCTGCACCGTCTTCAGGAACACCTCGCGGTCGGGCGAGGTCGCGTACCAGGCGAGCACGTCGCGGTCGAGCAGGTTCCAGCGCTCCTTCGGCTCGACCCAGCTGCCGATCTTCGGCCGCGATGCCAGAAGGCTCTTTGCCATCAGCATCTTGATCGCCTCGCGCACCGCCGAGCGGCTGACGTCGAAGGTTTCCGACCATTTGGCTTCATTGGGCAGGATGGTGCCCGGCGGATAGTCGCCGCGCACGATCCTGAGCCCGATTTCGCTGGCCAGGGACGTATGCACGCTGGCGCCCGGAATGCGCGGCGCGTCGGCCCGGCGGACCCCCACGGCGCGCTCGGCGGCTGCTGTCTTCGCCGGTTTTTTATCGTTGTTCGGCTTTGCGTCCCGCATGTGATCCACAAAATCCCGTTTTAGGGGCCTGTCAAGCACGGCAAGCCTGCTTTGCGTCAAGGCGCGAAGATGTGCACAGCTCAACCAGTATTTGTCGCTCTTCTCACGCGGTTTTGACATAGTTGCGCCAGCTATGCTCCGGGCGGAAGCCGAGCATGTCGCGCGCCTTGCGGTTCGACAGCAGCGTCTCATATTCGCCGAGCTCGGCCTTCACCGGCACGCCCGGATAGAAGCGCTGCAAAAGCTCCGCCGTCGGCAGGTCCGACGATGTGTCGTCATTGGCGGCATTGAACACCTGATAGCCCAGCCCGTCCTTCTCGATGGCCCGGAGCGTGATCTGACCGAGGTCGCGCGCATCGACATAGCTCCAGGCGATACGCTTGCGGAATCCGGGATCGGCGAACCATTTCGGGAACAGCGAATATTCATGCGGCTCGATGACGTTGCCGATGCGCAGCGCATAGATGTCGAACCCGCTGCGCAGCGCAAAGGCGCGGGCCGTCTTCTCGTTGACGATCTTCGACAGTGCATAGGAGTCCATCGGGTCGACGTCATAGTCCTCGTCGAGCGGAAAATGCGTCGGGTTGCGCGGTTCATTGGCGAAGACCAGGCCGTAGGTCGTCTCCGACGAGGCAATGATCACCTTGCGGATGCCGAGCTTCACCGCCGCCTCGATGACATTGTAAGTGCCCATCGCATTGATGCGGAATACCTCGTTGTCGGGCGTGATCATGATGCGCGGAATGGCGGCGAAATGCACCACCGCGTCGACCGGCTGCGCCCTCAGCGACGGATCGAACTCGTGCAGGCCGGCATAGCTCGACAGCGCGTTGAACACCTGGCCGCTGTCGGTGATGTCGGTGATCAGCGTGCGCACCTTGGGATTGTCGAGCGGCCTGGTGTCGATGTTGAGCACCTGGCAGCCATGTTCGACCAGATATTGCACGACATGGCGGCCGGCCTTGCCGCTGCCGCCGGTGAACATGATCCGCTTGGTCATTTGCAGCTCTCTCCGCATCGTTTGGACTTTGAGGTGTATTGTCAGACAATATTGCATTCTGCAACCATATGCGGCAAGAACGTCGGCACAATTATCGATAATCACCCGAACAGGACGAACGACATGACCACGAACGCGGCGCGCGAAAAAATCGGCTTCATCGGCCTCGGCCTGATGGGGCACGGCATCGCCAAGAACATCGTCGACAAGGGCTACCCGCTGACCTTTCTCGGCCGCAAGAACCGCAAGCCGGCAGAGGACCTGCTCGGCCGCGGCGCCAAGGAAGCCGCGACGTCCAAGGACGTGGCGGCGGCTTCCGACATTGTCTTCATCTGCGTCACCGGCTCACGCGAGGTCGAAGAGATCATCCGCGGCCCGGGTGGACTGAAGCAAGGCCTGAAAAAGGGATCGGTCGTCGTCGACTGCTCTACATCGGACCCGGTCTCGACCGTGGCTTTGGCCGCCGAGCTCAAGGCGATCGGCGTCGACCTCGTCGACGCGCCGCTCAGCCGCACGCCGAAGGAGGCCTGGGAAGGCACGCTCGACGCCATGGTCGGCGCGCCGGACGCGCTGTTTGCCAGGCTGAAGCCGGTGATCGAGACCTGGGCCGGCCGCATCGTCCATATCGGCGACACCGGCGACGGCCACCGCATGAAGCTGCTCAACAACTTCATCTCGCTGGGCTACGCGGCGATCTATTCGGAGGCGCTGACGCTGGCCGAGAAGGTCGGCATCTCGCCGCAACGCTTCGACAGCGTCATCCGCAACGGCCGTATGGATTGCGGCTTCTACCAGACCTTCATGCGCTGGACGCTGGAGGGTGACCGCGACGCGCATAAATTCACCATCGCCAACGCCTTCAAGGATTTGACCTATCTGGGCTCGATGGCAGGCGCCGCGGGCATCGCCAACCCGCTCGGCAACGCCACCAAGAACTCCTTCGCCACGGCCCATGCCGCCGGTCCGGCCGAGCAGTATGTGCCGATGCTCGCCACCCATATCGGCAAGCTCAACGGTGTCGACCTGATGCCTTCCAAGGACGGCGTGAAGCAGAAGATCTGAAGCAGGAGGCGCCATGCCCGGTTCAATCACTGGGTCGGCACTGAAAGAAAAGGGGCGCCGCAGGGGCGCCCCTCTTCGTTCCGGATGCAGCCCAAGCCTACTTCTGGATGCAGGTGTCGGCCGTTTCCTTGGTGCATTCGTCGAGGCCGGTGAAGACCGGGTCGTCGACCTTCTTGCCGGCGATGAGGTCGAGCATCACCGACGGCGCCTTGTAGCCCATCTCGAACGGCCGCTGGCCGACCAGTGCGGTGACCAGGCCTTCCTTGGCGATCGCCACCTCGTCGCCGATCGTGTCGGCGGCGCCGATGACGAACTCGTTCTTGGCGATCTTGTCGGCCATCGGCTTGAACAGGTCGCGATAGGGCTGCGGGGCGCCGAACAGCGGCCAGCCGCCCATGATGCCGAAGGCGTCGAGCTTCGGATTGGCGGCGAGGATGTCGGTCATCGCCTGCACGCCCTTGGCGCCGTCGTCATTGGTGAACACCGGACAACCGGCGACTTCGGTCCAGCCGCCCTCGCCGGCAAGTGCCGCAAGGCCTTCCTTGCCCGACAGCGCATCGCGCATGCCTTGCGCGCGGCGCAGGATGTTGTCGGCCGCCGGATTGCCTTCGATGGTGCAGATCGTGCCGCCATTCGGCTTGGCCTTCTTGATGTACTCGCCGATCTTCTTGCCCATCAGATAGTTGTCGGTGCCGAGATAGGTCTTGCGCAGCGCTGCGTCTTCCTTGGCCAGGTCGGCATCGACGGTCATGATCGGGATCGACGGATTGGCGCTCTTGATCGTCTGCGCGATCAACGGCGCATTGGACGGCGAGATCGCCATCGCCGCCGTATCCGGCTTGCTCAACATATCCTGCACGATCTGCGCCTCGCCGGCTTCATCCGACGTCGAGGCCGGGCCGGTGTAGAAGCACTCATATTCCGAGCTGGCATTTTCCTTGTTCCACTTCTCGCAGCCTTGATGGATGGCTTCGAAGAAGGGGTTGTCGAGACCTTTCACGACGATGACGAGCTGTTTCTTGGCCAGAGCCGGCCCGGCGCCCATCGCCATGGCGGCGACGGCGGCGAGCAAAAGTGTTTTCCTCATAATCAGTTCCTCCCTTGAACCAGACGGACACGGCGTGCCCGCCACACCGATCAGCCCGGACCAAACAGAACAGAAGGAGCCTCCAAGGAGCGCTCATGTCCTGCCCAGGCTGATAAGCATCTGCCGATCCGTGGCCAGTCGAATCAAGACCGGCCTTCAGATCCCTCACTCTCAAACCATTTGCCCCTTGCGCCATATACGCGCTGGACGGGCAAACTATTCCTCCGAGGCTTAGCTAATATCGGCTTTCCGCTAACGTCAATTGCTATTTGTCCTACAAAACCGATTTTTCGTCGAGTCTCGAAATTAATCGTCCGACAATTGATTGACGCCTTTGCCGGCATTTGCCTAAATGTGTGCATCGCGCCCGCTTGGGAGGAACAGGACGGGCGAACCTGCGCCACGCTGTCATTCAGGACGGCCAAGGCAGCGGACAGATGGGGAGGCTTAAGGCTGGTGTCGGTTCTCGAACTCGCCAACATCTCGAAGCATTTCGGCGCCATCCAGGCGGTCAACGACGTTTCGTTCACCCTGGAAGCCGGACAGGTCGTCGGCCTGATGGGCGACAACGGCGCCGGCAAGTCGACGCTGGTCAAGATGATCGCCGGCAATTTCCGCCCGAGCCACGGCACCATGCAACTGGAGGGCAAGGAACTCGTCCTGCACAAACCGGCCGAGGCCCGCCAGCATGGCATCGAGATCGTCCACCAGGACCTGGCGCTCTGCAACAATCTGACGGCGGCGGCAAACGTCTATCTCGGCCGCGAGCTGCGCCGTGGCTTCGGCCCGCTTCGCATCCTCGACTATGGCGCCATGTACAAGCGCGCCGGCCAGCTCTTTGCCGAGCTGAAATCCGAAACCCGCCCGCGCGACCTCGTCAAGCAGATGTCGGGTGGCCAACGCCAGGCGGTGGCGATCGCCCGCACCATGCTGTCGCAGGCCAAGATCGTGCTGATGGACGAGCCGACGGCGGCGATCTCGGTAAGGCAGGTGGCCGAGGTGCTCAACCTGATCCGCCATTTGCGCGACCAAGGCATCGCCGTGGTGCTGATCAGCCATCGCATGCCCGACGTCTTCGATGTCGCCGACCGCGTCATCGTCATGCGGCGCGGCCGCAAGGTCGCGGACAAGAAAATCGCCTCGAGCTCGCCCGAGGAGGTCACCGGCCTGATCACCGGCGCGATCGAGCAAGTGGGATGAACGCCCGCAAACGCGGCGTTTATCGGTTCAGCAGGAAAGGTCGATAATGGCAGTCACCCTAGACCAGACGATCGCGCAGAAGCAGCACACCTTCTTCTCGCGGCTCTTCGCCAACCAGACCTTCTGGGTGGTGATCGCGGTCATCCTCGCCTGCCTGTTCCTGTCCTTCGCCACCGATTCCTTCGCCACCTCGAAGAACCTCTTCAACATAACCCGCAACGTCACCTTCGTCGCCATCGTCGCGCTCGGCATGACTTTCGTCATCATCACCGGCGGCATCGACCTGTCGGTCGGCTCGGTGCTTTGCCTGTGCTCGATGGTGCTCGCCGTCACCATGCATGCCGGCTATTCGATCGAGATCGGCATACTGGCCACGATCGTCACCGCGCTGGCCATCGGCGCCTTCAACGGCATGCTCATCGCCTATCTCGGCTTCCCGCCCTTCGTGGTGACGCTCGGCATGCTGTCGGTGGCGCGCAGCCTTGCGATGGTCGCGTCCAACAACACAGTGGTCTTCCAGTTCGGGCCGGACCACCAGAAGCTTTTGGCGCTGGGCGGTGGCGCCTGGGTGTTCGGCATCGCCAATCCGGTGCTCTACATGATCATCCTGGCGCTGATCACCGGCTTCATCCTGCGCTGGACCAAGTTCGGCCGGCATATCTTCGCCATTGGCGGCAATGAGCATGCGGCGACGCTGACCGGCGTTCCCGTCAAGCAGATCAAGGTCGCCGTCTACATGATCTCTGCGCTGTCGGCGGGAATCGCCGGCATCATCCAGACCGGCTGGCTGGGCGCGGTCACCACCAATCTCGGCACCGGTATGGAGCTGCAGGTGATCGCCGCAACCGTCATCGGCGGCGCCAATCTCGCCGGCGGCGTCGGCACCGCCATAGGCGCTGTCGTCGGGGCTGCGCTGATCGAGGTGATCCGCAACAGCCTTGGGCTGCTCGGCATCAATGCCTTTTGGCAGGGCACCTTTATCGGCGGCGCCATCATCCTGGCGGTGCTGTTCGACCGTATCCGCAACTTCAGGCGCAGCGACTAGCGCTATTCGGTTCGGTCCCTATCGCTCAGTCTGAAAATCCGTTCGGACGGCAGGGACGCAGGTTCGGCCGTATTCTGCCTGCCTTGACGCGACCAGACACCCGCCGCACTATTCCCCCGCAGGCGAAGGGAGGCCAGTCGCCTGCGGGAGGAACGATACCCATGACGGACGCGATCAGGCTCTATTGGGGCCGGTTCGGACATGTCTCCGTGCTGAATGTCGCCAACGACTTCGTCACCCATGCGCATGGCGAGGCGCATCTCATCATCTGGCTGGAAGGCACGGCCGGCGAAATGACCATCGGCCGCGAGACGGTGCGGCTCGGACCGGACACCGCCGCCGGCATCAATTCGTTCCAGCCGCACAGCCATGCGCTTTCGCATGACGGCAGGCCAGGCCTGTTCCTGGCCTTCTACATCGATCCGGACTGGGCCCGCCGCCGTCGCGACCTGCCGTCGTCGGCGCCGCTGTTCGCGCAGGCCGCGATCACGCTGGAACCCTGGCTGCATCAGGCCGCGGCCAACCTTCTTGATCACCTCAGCGACAATGAAAGCGTCGACGACGTCGCCAACTACGAGATCGAGCGCTTCATCGACTCAGTGCTCGATGCTGCCGACGCCTCGGCGCAGGTCGCCCGCTGCCGCCTCAACACTCTGCAGGATTTCCGCGTCCGCAAGGCGATCCAGCTGATGAAGGCCAATGTCTGCGAGCGCATCTCCTTCGACGACGTCGCCCGTTCGGTCGGCCTATCCCGGCCGCACTTCTTCGCTTTGTTCAAGGAACAGACCAACCTGACGCCCAACGTCTACTGGAACACGCTGCGCATGGAAGAAGCCGTGCGCCAGCTGCAGTGGTCGCAGGAGCCGCTGATCTCGGTCGCCTGCAATCTCGGCTTCACCACCCAGGGCAATTTCTCGCGCTTCTTCCGCGACCATGTCGGCGTGCCGCCGACGCTCTATCGAGAAGCCGCACGGGCGATCACCTAGGGCGCCTGTTTTTCCGACTGGTTGATACGCGCTCAAGACGCATTGATAAGCGCCGGCCCGCCGGCGGCCCTAGCCTCCTATCGATCTTGGCAAGGGAACCCAGTCCATGGCGAAAGTCACCATTTCCAGCGTCATCGACGCGCCGGTCGAAAAGGTCTGGGCGCGCATCCGCGACTTCAACGGTCTGCCGAGCTGGCATCCGCGCATGGTGGAAAGCCATATCGAAGACGGCAGAGACGCCACCGCGATCGGCTGCGTGCGAAATTTCAAACTGGTCAGCGGCGCAACAGTGCGGGAGAAACTGCTCGACTTCTCCGACCAGAATTTCCTGGTCAGCTATTCCATCCTCGAAACGCCGCAGCCGCTCACCAACCACAAGGCGACGCTGCAATTGCGGCGCGTCACCGACGGCAACCGCACCTACGCCGAATGGACGGCAAGCTTCGACGCCGCGCCCGAGGAGGCCGACAAGCTGGCCGAGGGCATGGGCGCCAACGTCTTCCAAGGCGGTTTCAACGCCCTGAAGACCCATTTCGCCGGTCAGAGCTGACGGGAGCCCGCCATGTCGCTTGCGCTACGCACCTTTTCGAGCGTGAAAGACGCCAACACCGCGCTGCAGGTGTCGGGCACCCGCTATCTTGGCGGCGGCACGCTCGTCATCCGCGCGGCCAATGAAGGCGACGTTTCCGTCTCCAGCCTGATCCGTGTCACCGACCCCGGCCTGTCGCAGATCGCGGTTTCCGACGACAAGGTCTGGCTCGGCGCTTCCGTCACCATGGCGGCGATCGCGCGCCGTCCAGAGCTTGCAGCACTTGCGCCGGCCGCGCGCGCCGTCGGCGGCCCGGCGATCCGCAACATGGCTACCGTCGGCGGCAATTTGTTCGCCACTGCCCCTTACGGCGACTTCGCGGTCGCGCTGCTGGCGCTGGACGCGACCGTCGCCACCGAAGACGGCGAAATGCCTATCGAGACCTTCCTGGCCGGCCGCGACACCAGTCGCGCCATCGTCACCGCTGTCGGCTTTTCATTGCCCAAGGCGGAGAGCTTCCGCTTCCTGAAAGTGTCGCGCATCAAGCCGAAGGGCATCTCGGTGCTGAGCATCGCCGCGCATCTGCAACGCACGGTCGACGGCAGCGTGACCTCGGCCCGCATCGCTCTGGGCTGCATGGCCGACCGGCCGATGCGCGCCAAGGCGGCGGAGAAGGCGCTGCTCGGCTGCAAGCTGACGCCGCAGGAGATCGCGCCGGCGCTGGCCGCCGCGGTCGAAGGCATCGCGCCGATCACCGACCCGATCGCCAGCGCCTGGTATCGCGCCGAGGTGCTGCCGGTCCATCTCGGCCGATTGTTGCTGACATAAACATCCATGGGGGACGCGCGTCTGTCCGGTTCATTCGGGCAGGCGAGCAGGGAGGAAAGAATGGCAAAAGTCCCGGTTCAGTTCACGCTCAACGGTTCGGAGAAAGCCGAATTCGTCGAAAGCGGCACGACGCTGCTCCACGCGCTGCGCGACAAGATCGGCGACACCTCGCCGAAGGGCGGCTGCCACCAAGGCACTTGCGGCGCCTGCTCGGTGATCATCGACGGCGAGCTGCGGCTCTCTTGCCTCACACTTGCCGAGACCTGCAACGGCACCGACATCAAGACCACCGCCGGCCTTGCCGAAGGCGGTGTGCTGCATCCGTTGCAGCGCGCCTTCCTCGACGCCTTCGCCACCCAATGCGGCTTCTGCACGCCGGGCATGATCATGGCCGCCAAGGTCTTGCTCGACCGCACGCCGAACCCCAGCCGCGAGGAGGTGATCGAAGCGCTGTCCGGCAACATCTGCCGCTGCACCGGCTACGAGCCGATCATCCAAGCGGTGCTCACCGCCGCGCGCGCCAACTCGCAGAACGCCGCCTGAGGGAACGAGCCATGGAGCTGCGCAAGAACTACTTCGCCGATGTCCGCAAGGACGGCCTGCACGAGATCGGTCAGCCGCGGCCGCGCCTCGATTCACCGGGACATGTGACCGGCAAGACCGCCTATTTCGCCGACCGCAATTTTCCCGGCATGCTGCATTTGAAGATGGTGCGCAGCCCGCACCACCACGCCCGCATCCGCTCGATCGACACCTCGGAAGCAGAGAAGCACCCGGGCGTCGCGCGCGTGCTCACCGCGAAAGACGTGCCGCACAATGTCTACACCATCCTGATCCTGATCCAGATCGGCCCCGAGGACGAGACGGTGCTGGCCGACGGCAAGGTGCGCTGGAAGGGTGAGGCCGTGGTCGCCGTGCTGGCCGAGACCGAGCGCGCCGCGCAGGAGGCCGCCGCCAAGGTCAAGGTCGACTACGAGGTGCTGCCCGCCGTCTTCGACATGGAAGAAGCGCTGAAGCCCGGCGCGCCCTTGGTCAACGAACATCACGGGCAAAATTATTACCTCTATGACAGCGGCGAGTGCCGCAAGGTTCGCTTCGGCGATGTCGAGGCAGGTTTTGCCATGGCCGACCACATCCTCGAACAAAGCTACCAGTCCTCGCCGATCGAGCACGCGCCGACCGAGACGACCGGCTGCGTCGTGGCGCCCGAAGGCAATGACCGCTTCACCTGCTACACCAACACGCAGGCGATGTTCTTCACCCTCGACAACACCTCGATCATCCTGCAGATGCCGGGTTCGAAATTGCATTTCGTCGGCGGCACCGTCGGCGGCGGTTTTGGCGGTAAGGTCGACGTCATCGTCGAGCCGATCGCCATCCTCGCCGCCAAGCTCACGGGACGTCCGGTCTCCTTCATCTACAGCCGCGAGGAAGAGATGCAGGTCTCTTCGCCGCGCGCGGCGGAAAAGGTCGTCATCAAGGACGGCGTCATGAAGGACGGCCGCATCGTCGCGCGCAAGGTGACCGGCTACACCGACGCCGGCGCCTATTCGCGCCACTCGCCCTATGGCGCGCAGAAGGGCGCCGCGCACTATCCCGGCCCCTACACGATCCCCAATGTCTGGATCGACACCTATTGCGTCTACACCAACCGCACGCCTTCGTCGGCCATGCGTGGCTTCGGCGTCACCATCGGCGACTTCGCGCTCGAAGTGCAGATGGACAAGCTGGCGCGGCTGATCGGCATGGATCCGCTCGAATTCCGCTTCATCAACGCCTATCGCGACGGCGACATGAAGGCGCATCGCCAGCCGACCGAGGGCGCCGCGCTGATCGAATGCATGCAGGAAGCCTCGCGCGCCGCCAACTGGCCGGTGGCGGAGAAATACATGGCGATGTCCTCCTACAGGAAGGGAGCCTGAGATGGCGATCCGGCGTGGACGCGGCGTCGCCGCGATCAACTATCCGACCGGCATGAATCTCGGCGGCGACCCGACCCAGGCGCTGGTGCATTCGACGCCGACCGGCAATTTCACGGTGACGCTGTCGTCGGTCGATCTCGGCCAGGGCATGAAGCAGATCATGGCGCAGATCTGCGCCGAGACGATCGGCGTGCCGACCGACCGCGTCATCATCGACACAGCCGACACCGACACCGGTCCGCACTGCATGGGCACCTTCGCCTCGCGCGGCACGCACCGCGCCGGCAACGCCGTCATCCAGGCCGCCAAGGAAGCCCGCCAGGTGATGCTGGAAGTGGCGGCCGAGGAGCTGGAGGTGAACGCTTCCGACCTTGAGACCGACGGCGAGGGCAACATACAGGTGAAGGGCGCGCCTCAGAAATCGATCTCGATCTTCGACGTCGCATTGTCGGCGCATTTCAAGCGCGGCCGCTCGATTTCGGGACGCGGCATGTTCCTGATCCCGCGCTCCTATCCAGAGAAGGAAACCGGCGCGATGAAGCCGTCCACCTGCTACGCCCACGCCTGCACCGTGGCAGAGGTCGAGGTCGACGACGAGACCGGCGAAGTGACGGTGCTGACGGTGAAGAACATCTTTGAGATCGGCCGGGCGCTTAATCCGAAAATGGTCGAGCAGCAGCTGGTCGGCGGCTCCTGGATGGGCATCAGCCACGCGCTCTACGAGACGACCGAGCCCTATTACCCGAACCGCGACCATGGCGGCACCGACTTCAACCAATATCTGATGCCTGGCCCCGGCGATCTGGCCGAGACCGAAATCATCGTGCTGGAGCGCCCATCCGCCGACGGGCCGTTCGGCGCCAAGGGACCTGGCGAGATGTGCGCCAACCCGCAGATCCCTGCGGTCGCCAACGCCGTCTTCGACGCCGTCGGCGTGCGCATCGACACGCTGCCGATCACGCCCGAACGCATCCTGCGCGCATTGAAGGCGCAGGCAGCAAGCTGAGCGGGACGATGGCTCTCACCGACGCCGTTGAGATCGCGGCCTCGCCGGAGGCGATAGCCGCCCGTCTTGCCGCCTCGCGCTACCTCGCCGACGAGAGCCTCGCGACCGCGATCTTCCTGGCGATCCGGCTGGGCAAGCCGCTGCTGCTCGAAGGCGCGCCGGGCGTCGGCAAGACCGAAGCCGCGAAAGCGGTCGCCGAGCTGCTCGGCCGCGAGCTGGTGCGCCTGCAATGCTATGAAGGCATCGACGCCGCGCATGCGCTCTACGAGTGGAACTACCAGCGCCAATTGCTCGCCATCCGCCATGCCGGCGAGCACGAGATCGACATCTATGACGACCGCTTCCTGATCGCCCGCCCGCTGCTGCAGGTGCTGCGAGCGCCGGACCAGCGCGTGCTGCTGGTCGACGAGATCGACCGCTCCGACCACGAGTTCGAAGCGCTGCTTTTGGAATTCCTCTCCGACTTCCAGATCAGCATCCCGGAACGCGGCACGATCCGCGCCGCGACCCAGCCGATCGTCATCCTGACCTCCAACCGCACCCGCGAGCTGGCCGAGGCGCTCAGACGGCGCTGCGTCTATCACTGGATCGGCTATCCCGACGCCGCCCGCGAAGCCGAGATCATCATGCTGCGCGCCAGCGACGTCGCCGAAGCGACCGCACGCGCGGTGGCGAACGCGGTGCAGGAAATCCGCGCGCGCCCGCTGGCCAAGCCCCCCGGCATCGCCGAGGCGGTCGAATGGGCGAATGCCGCGACCATCCTTGAGAAAGGCGGCTGCCAATGGCCGGAGGCCTTTCGGCGGGCTATCGGCGTGCTGATCAAGGATGAGGAAGATTTGACTGCGATCGCGCCGGGCCTCGGAAAGATCGTCGAGGAGGCCCTTGCGTGATGCGCGACCTCAACAATCCCTTCTCCCCGTTCACGGGGAGAAGGTGCCCCGAAGGGGCGGATGAGGGGCAGCGCCAACCTCCGATGTCGGCGCTGCCCCTCACCTGCCTGCCGGCATCCTCTCCCCGTAAACGGGGCGAGGAAGGCTTACCCCAAGCCGCCGCGCCCTTCCTCGGCTTTGCTCGCCTGCTACGCCGTCACGCCTTCGCCATTGCCCCCGAGCAAATCACCAGCTTCATGCAGGCCGTAACCCTGCTTGGCCCCCGCTCGATGAACGACATCCGCGAAGCCGCACTCGCCACGCTGGCCCCCTCGCCCGACCGTCGCAGCGAATTCGAAGCGCATTTCCGCGCCTATTTCTACGGCGACGCCAAACCTTCGATCGAAGGCGAAGAGGACGAAGAAACCCGCATCAAGGACGATCGCGGCACACGCGAAGAGGAAAAGCAAACCACTCGCCGGGAGAAAGGCGGCGAACTGTCCTCCGCACTCGAGCAATTGAGCAGCCGCGACTTCCAGCGTGATATCGATGGCCTTGGCCAGTTCCGCCGCAAGCTTGCCTCCGCCCTCCCCCCCCGCCGCTCCTTTCGCACAACCCGCACCCGCTCGCGCGGCACGCTCGATCTTCGGCGCTCGCTCAGCGAAATCGTCAGCGCCGATGGCGATATCCCCTCGCCGCAACTGCGCCGCCGGCAGACCGTGCCGCGAAAACTGCTGCTGTTGATCGATGTCTCCGGCTCGATGAAGCTCCACACCGCCGATTATCTCAAGCTCGCGCACGCTACGGTGCAAGGTGCCGACCGCGCGGAAATCTTTACCTTCGGCACGCGGCTCACCCGCGTCACGTCGGCGCTGCGCATCCGCGACCGCGGGCAGGCGTTGGCGCGCGCAGCATTGCTCGTCGACGACTGGGACGGCGGCACCCGCATGGGGCCGACCCTGCTTGCCTTGCTCTCGGTGCCGCGCTTTTCCGCCTTCGCGCGCGGCGCCTGTGTCGTCATTCTGTCCGACGCGCTGGAGCGCGGCGACCATGCCGCCTTCCAGACCGCGATGCGCCGGCTGAGCGACCGCGCCTTCCGGTTGTCACTGGCGACGCCGCTCGCCGGCGATCCGCGCTTTCGCCCGGCGACCGATGCACTTCGTGCCATCCTGCCGGTTCTCGACGACCTGGTCGACGGCTCGTCGGTCCGAAGCCTCAGCGATTTCATCCTGGCGCTCGCCCGCCACGCTCCGGCGGCAGAAGCCATCTGGAAAAGGGTCTCGTGATGCAGAAGGCCATCGACGCGCATTTCCATATCTGGCGTCAGCAGGACCAGCCCTGGCTGGTCGGGCCGATGGTGCCGCGCATCTTCGGCCCCTACGAGCCGATTCGCCGCGATTATCCGATCACGGAATTCCTCGACGACCAGAAAGGCTCCGGGGTCGAGAAGGCCGTCTATGTCCAGACCAACTGGGCCAAGGCGGATTTCGAGAAGGAGGTCGCCTTCCTGCAGAAGACCGCGGATGAAACCGGCTGGCCGCATGCCATCGTCGGCTATGCCGACATGACCGTGGACGATGTGCGGCCACAGATCGACCGGTTGATGAAATACAAGCTGCTGCGCGGCGTGCGCATGCAGCTGCACTGGCACGAAACGCCCGCCTTCCGCTTCGCCGCCTCGGCCGACCAAGTCATCGATCCCAATGTTCGCGCCAATGTCGCGCGGCTGAAGGACTACGGCCTGTCCTTCGACCTGCAGCTCTTCCCAGCCCAGATGAAGGACGGGCTGACGCTGGTCGGCGAAAACCCGGAAACCGATTTCATCCTCACCCATGCCGGCATGCTGACCGGCACGGAGCCCGAAACCACCGAAGCCTGGAAAGCCGGCCTGCGGACCCTCGCTACGGCGCCGAACCTCTATGCCAAGCTGTCGGGTCTCGGCACGTTCGAGCACCGCAACGACCCGAAGCTGATCGCCTACATCGTCGACAACGCCGTCGAAATCCTCGGCAGCACCCGGCTGATGTTCGGCTCGAACTTCCCGATCGAAAAGCTCTGGACCAGCCATGCCGACCTGATCAAGGCGCACCGCGCGGCGGTGGCGAAGCATGGCGCAGAAGCCGAGACGGACATTTTTTGGAACACGGCGAAGAGGGTTTACCGGCCGGCGTGAAGGCTTTGCCCAAACATCACAGTTAGGGTGCCTCTATTGCGACGTGTCGGGCGCTTTAGGTCCGTTCTTTTGAAAGTTCGCGAGGGCGTCCAGAAATTCCTGTTCGTTCTTCTTGCGAAAACCCTCGGCACCGTAGCGTGCAATCCCTTCGTCAAGCGATTTCGCAACACTGCGACTAAAGGTCGGAAGTTGCGCTGGCTGCTTGGGCTTGGTCAACAGCCAGAAACCTACAACAGTCAGAGCCGAAAATAATATCGCTAGAAGAACGTTTCTATTGAATATCGCCTGCATTATCGACCCCCAGCATTGTCCTCCGTAGCTGCTTAGGGTCAATTTCCTAAAACTCGACGATGACGACGCTTACAATTTTAGCGAGAATAGCTCTTAAACAACACATCCAGCCAAGTCGCCCATCACCTTACCTCGAATTGTGGATCGACCGGGATCTGCATGGCCGTCACCAGATGGTTGGTCTGGCCCGCGAGCCCGATGATCGACACCAACTCGCCATGCTGCGCATCGGTCATGCCCTTGGCCCGCGCTGCCGCCGTATGCGAGTGGATGCAATAGGAACAGCCATTGGCCACCGACACCGCGATATAGATCATCTCCTTGGTCAGCGGATCGATGGCGCTGTCGGCCACCATCACCGCCTTGAGCTGCTCCCAGACCCGCTTCAGCGCCGCCGGATCGTTGGCCAGCCCGCGCCAGAAATTGTTGACGAAATCGGATTTCCGCGTTGCGCGGATGTCGTCGAAAACGGCCTTCACCGCCGGGATTTTTTCGACCTCGGCATCGCTTAGAAGCTTTGTGGTGGCCACGATAATTGCTCCTCTATGAAATCCGGTCGCGCGATCTCCGCGACGCCTGGATGTCAACGCTGCGCCGAATGGCCCGAAACCTCGGCTCCCGCGTCGGCCGGCAGCACCAGAAAACGCAGCGCCGTGATCAGCCCGATGGCGCCGATGACGAGAAAGGCTACCCGAAAATCCACCAGATCCAGCACCGGCCGCGCCCTGGCGATCTGCGACAGGTTGAGGATCGCGGCCGCCACCGCGACGCCGAACAGCATCGATATCTGCTGCAGCATCGAGGACAGCGTTGCAGCCGAACTGCGCTGGGCGGCGGCGATATCGGCGAAGGCGAGCGTGTTGAGCGCGGTGAACTGCATCGAGCGCGACAGGCCGGCAATCACCATCAAGGCGATGACCAGAACCCGCGGCGTCTCGGGCGATATCAAGCCGCAGGCCATGATCGCGGCCGAGGCGACGATGCCGTTGACGACCATCACCGAGCGGAAGCCGAAGCGTCGCAAGGTCGGCGTCGTCACCGTCTTCATGCCGAGATTGCCGAGGAAATAGGCCAGGATCATCAAGCCGGCGTCGACGGGCGTAAGGCCGAAGCCGACCTGGAACAACAGCGGCAAGAGGAACGGCGTGGCATTGATCACGACCCGGAAGATGGTGCCGGCGGCAAGCGTCGAGATGGCGAAGGTCTGCACCTTTAACGAGGAGAGGTCGAGCAGCGGATGCGGCGCGCGGTTGAGATGCCGCACCGCCAGCCAGCCGATGACGACGCCGCTGGCGAGCAGCGCAAGCGTCGGCCACATCCCGTCCTCCGGATGCGCGATGCGCTCAAGGCCGTAGAGCAGGCAGGCTAGCCCGAGCGACGTCAGGAAAAATCCCGGCCAGTCGAGCGGCTTTGCATCGGCTTCCCGGCCGCCCGGAATGAAGCGGCCGACCAGCGCCAGGCCGATCAGCCCAAGCGGGATATTGATGAAGAAATTCCAGTGCCAGGACAAATAGGTGGTGATGAAACCGCCGAGCACCGGCCCGACGACGGGCGCGAACAGCGCCGGCCATGTGATCAGCGCCGTGGCGTTGAGCAGTTCGGACTTCGAGGCGTTGCGCAGCACCAGGATGCGGCCGACCGGCGTCATCAGGGCGCTGCCCAGGCCTTGCACGGCGCGCGCGGCGACGAATTGGGTCAGGTTTTGCGAAAATCCGCAGGCGAGCGAGGCCAGCGTGAACAGCGCGATCGCGACGAGGAAGACGTTGCGCGCGCCGAACCGATCGGCAAGCCAGCCCGACAGCGGCACGAACACCGCCATGGTCAGCATATAGACGGTGATGCCGATGCTCATCGCCACCGCCGCCACGCCGAAGGATTGGCCCATCTGCGGTAGCGATGTCGAGATGATCGTCGAATCGAGCAACTGCATGAAGAAGGCGACGGCAACGATCAGCGCCACGCGCCGTGCCTGGTTCGCTTCGACGGACGGCGCGCCGGACACGGCTTCGTTGTCGGGGATGCTGCTCATGACGCGCCGGTTGAACAGCATAAAGCCCACCCAGTCCAGAGCTTAACCAACAAACTTCCGTGTCGTCGTTTCGCCTGTTATGGATGGGCGCGGGGATGGGCTGAGGAAAATGCATGAAGCCGATCTATATCGACTATCTCAATGCACTCGACATTGAGGCTTTGGCCATGACCGACGCCGAGATCATCGATGCCGTCGAGGCCGGGCTCGTCGCGCAGGGCAAGGGCGAGACGGTGATCGAGCCGCGTGTCCATCTTGAGCCCGACCCTTCTTTCCACGGCCACTTCAACGTGCTGCGCGGCTATGTGGCGCCGCTCGACGCCGCCGGCGTCAAGATCGTCGGCGACTATGTCGACAATTACAAGCACGGCCTGCCGTCCGAGTTCGGCATCCTCAACCTCTTCGATCCGCGCACCGGCACGCCGCGCGCCATCCTCGACGCCACCGTCATCACCGACATGCGCACCGGCGCCGTCACAGCGATCGGCGCCAAACATCTGGCACGCAAGAATTCCAAGGTGCTCGGCCATATCGGCGCGCGCGGCACCGCCTACTGGAACGTGCGCCTGCTCGACCACCTCTTCGACTTCGACGAGATCCGCGTCCACTCGCGTCGGCCGGAAAGCCGCGACGGCTTTGCCACGAAATTGTCAACCGACCTCGGCAAGAAGGTCACCGCCGTCGCCGATTGGAAAAGCTGCGTCGAGGGCGCCGACATCGTCGTCGAGGCGTCGCGTCTGAACGAGCCGCAGCCGCTGCTCAAGACCGAATGGATCAAACCCGGCGCTTTGGTGGTGCCCTATGGCACGATGAGCGCGGTGGAATTGTCGCTCACCGACATCATGGTGAAGATCGTCGTCGACGACTGGGGCCAGTGCAAGACCGGCAAGTTCGGCTCGCTGCGCGCCCATGTCGAGACCGGACGCTTGAGCGAATCCACGCTGCATGCCGAACTCGGCCAGATCGTCGCCGGCAAGAAAACTGGACGGCAAAGCGACGACGAAACCATCCTGTTCTGGCACCGGGGCCTGTCGCTCTCCGACATCGCGCTCGGCAAGGCGATGCTCGCCAAGGCCGGCGAAAACGGCATCGGCCAGAGGCTCAGATTCGCATGAGCCCGCTCGTTCTCACCGGCGCCGGCGTCAGCATCGACGATGTCGCGGCCGTCGCGCGCAAGTCCGACAAGGTCGAGGTCACGCCGCTGGTCGTCGAGAAGCTCGGCAAGGCACGAAAAGTCCTCGACGAGGCGGCGGCCGGCGGCCAGCAGATCTACGGTCTGAACACCGGTCTCGGCGCCAATCTCGGCACGGCGGTGGAAGGTGACGCCAGCGCCTTCCAGCGTCAGCTCCTCGACGGACGCGGCGCCGCGGTCGGCGAAGCCTTGCCGATACAGACCGTGCGAGCGGTGATGTTTGCCCGCCTCGCCATGCTTTCGGCGGGCGGTTCCGGCCTCTCGCCGCATGTGTTCACGGCGCTCGTCGAAGCCCTCAATGCCGGCGTCCATCCGGTGATGCCGTCGCTCGGCTCGATCGGCGCCGGCGACCTGGTGATGATGACGGCGATCGCGCACACGCTGATCGGCGAAGGCGATGCCGACTACCAGGGCCGTCGCATGCCTTCCGCCAAGGCGCTGATGATGGCGCGTCTGGCGCCTGTCAGCCTGGCGCCGAAGGACGGGTTGTCGCTGATCAATGCCTCGGCGGTCTCGGCCGGCACCGGCGCGCTGGCGCTTGTCGATGCGCTGTCGGCGATGGAACAGCAGCAACAGGCCGGCGCGCTGACCATGGAAGCGCTTGGCGCAAACCGTACCATTCTCGACCCGCGCCTGCATATCGCCCACCCCGCGGCATGCCAGTTGCTGGCCGCAAAGACGCTGCGCGACCTGCTCGCCCGCGACCAGGAGCCGGCGCCGGCCACCATTCAGGATCCGCTCTCGATCCGCTGCATGCCCTCGATCCATGGGACGCTGATCCAGGCGATCGACCACGCAAGGCTCGCGGTCGAGATCGAGCTCAACGCCGCCGCCGATAATCCGCTGGTGCTGGCCGAGGACGGCTTGGTGCTCTCGACCGGCAATTTCCACACCGCCTCGCTGGCGCTCGCTTTCGAGACGCTTGGCCTTGCGATCGCGCAATGCGCGGCAGCATGCGCCGCGCGCTTCATCCAACTCACCGGCTCAACCCGCCACGGCCTGCCGAAATATCTGTCGCCGATCGGCGGCGCGTCCGCCGGCTTCGTGCCGCTGCAGAAGACTGTGACGGCGATCCTCGCCGGCATCCGCCAAAAGGCAAATCCGGTGATGCTCGACTTCCTGCCGGTGTCCGAGGGCGTCGAGGATCACGCAACGCAGACGCAGCTCGCCATTGCCAAATGCGCCGAGATGATCACGCTGTGGCGGCGTCTGATCGCCCTGGAGCTGATGGCGGCGGCCCAGGCCGTCGACCTGCGCGAAGGTCTAGTGCTGGCGCCGGCAACCGGAGTGATCCATGCGGCGGTCCGCGCGCATGTCGCGACGCTCAAGGAAGACCGGCCGCTGGGGACCAGCGCCAACACCCTCTACGCAGCGCTCGCCGACGGAAGCTGGCAGGCCTAGAGCAATTCCAGGAAAAGTGTGGGCGGCTTTCCGTCAGGAATTGCGTAAAAACAAAGGGATAGAGCGGTTCGCCGCTTCCATGAAACGGTGAACCGCTCTAGTAGCGCGGCTCACTCGAACCTTGCGTCCACCTTCTTCATGAAGAGGGCGAACTCGGCCGGATCCATATGCACGATATGCCGGTCTTCCGGATAGGCGCCACTGTTGACGTCGGCGACATATTCGGAGAACGCCGCGACGCGTTCCGCCTGCAGTCGATCGTATTCGGCAGCGAAGTTGCGGTAGACTTTCGAGTGGCGCGGCATGTGGCCCCTGTTCGTGCCGAGAATGTCCTCGGCGAAAAGATATTGCGCGTCGCAGCCGGTGCCGGCGCCCATCGACAGCATGATCAGCGGCGTGCGCTCGGAGATTGCCTTTGCCACCTCGACCGGCACGACCTCGATCTCGGCGCCGATGGCGCCGGCGGCCTCGAGCTGCCTGACCGCCTCGAACACCTGCATGGCGGTTTCGGCGGTCTTGCCGACAGCCTTGAAGCCGCCGGTCCAGGTCGCGCGGGACGGAATGAGGCCTACGTGGCCAATCACCGGAATCGCGTCGTCGGCCATGCGCTTGACCGTGGCGTAACCGGCGCTGCAATAGACGGCGTCGGCGCCGGCCTTGTAGAGCCGGAACGACCAGCGGACGAAATCGTCAGCCGTGCCGATCTCGAAGAAGTTCTCGCCCGGCATGGTGAAGAGGCTGGGCGCCGCGTCACGATATTGCGGGTTGAGCACCAGTTCAGGCGGCACCGAGACGATGTCGATGCCGGCCCGCTCGGCGGCCTCGGCCTCGTCCAGCGTCAGCACGCGCAGCATGGTCAGCTGCCGCTTGCCCTTCATGGCGCGCAGATCGGCGACGGTGGGTCTCTTTCGGCTCATCTTACATCCTTGCAGGCGTTGTTACTCGGCCGCGGCCGACATGTCGACGTCGTGGAACTCGCCGCGATAGGGCTTGGCCGTCGACGGCAATTCACGCTTGAGATAAAAATCCTCGTATTTCAACTGCCTAATGAGCACCGGCCACACCTCGCGATAGGCGTGCCACATCGACGGGTTCGGCACCGGCAAATCGTGCTTGATCAGCTCATGCAGCTTCGGCAGCGCATGATAGGGCACCATCGGGAACATGTGGTGCTCGACATGGTAGTTCATGTTCCAGTAGATGAACCGGCTGACCGGGTTCATGTAGACGGTGCGCGTATTCAGCCGATGGTCGATGACGTTGTCGGCGAGCCCGATATGCTGCAACAGGCCCGTCGTCACCATATGCCAGGTGCCGTAGAGGCGCGGCAGGCCAATCAGCACCAGCGGTATCCATGATCTAAACGCGATCGCGACAGCGATCGTCGCGACATACACGACCATGTGCCAGCGCGCCGCGATCACCGCTTTTGGCTGCTCCATCTCGGGAATGTAGCTCTTCTCGTCATCGGACAATGTGCCGAAAGCCTGGCGCACCAGGATCGGCAGCGAATAGCGGAAATCGAGGATGCCGGTGAAAGCGAGACCCGCCTTGATGAGATCGGGCGGACGCATCACCGCGATCTCGGCGTCGCGGCCGACGATGATGGTGTCGGTATGATGCCGCGCATGGCTCCAGCGCCACTGCACCGGGTTGCGCATCAGCATGAAGGAGGCGATGTGATAGACGACATCGTTCATCCAGCGCGTGCGGAAGGCGGTGCCGTGGCCGCATTCGTGCCAGCGCGAGTCGCTCGACGAGCCATAGAGCACGCCATAGACGAACAGGAACGGCACCACCCACCACGAACCCCAGAACCAGACGATGCCGGCGGCCGAGCCGAGGATCGCCGCGATCCAGATGACGGAGTCGCGGATCGCCGGACCGTCGGAGCGCTGCATCAGCTCCTTCATCGCCTTGCGCGGCACATCGGTGTGATACCACTCGGCTGAGGCGAGCCCGGTCTCGATCGCCTTACGCGTGCTTTCGCCGACAAGGCTGTAGTCGCGCTTGTTTGCCATCGTCGTCACTTCGACCTCCAATCTTCGTGCACCGCTGGCAATCCGGTCCGCCGGCCGGAGGGCTTGCTTTGGATAAATGTCGCGCTCATGCCCTGCCCGCCAGTTTTGGAAATTTGCCGGAGGGCTGAGGATAATCCTGCTCGGGCTGGCGGGCGATGCCCGCGATCCTGGCTTCAGCGTCGGCGATCGCGTCGGCGCCGTCGAGAACACGAAATACGGCGTCATAGGCACGGGCTTCATCATGCTCCAGCCAGATCATCTCGCCGCGCTCGCGCGCCGCAAGATTGCCGAGCACATGATGGGTCGAAGGCTCTATGCCGAGCGCATACTGGCCGGCCTGGAAATTCTGCCACTCGTAACAGCAAGGCAGCTGGTCCTTGCGGGTGACGACCTCGAAACCGAGGCCGAGGCGGTCGTTGACAACGGCGACCGCCACCTCGCCCTTGGCGTCGGCGTCGAGCTCATGCTGCCAGACCTGTTCGCTGAAGCCTAGTTGCGGCGCGGGCACTGTGCGGTATCCGACCTTCTGCGCCTCGTAGCGCTCACCCTCATGCGCGGCCCAGATCACGTCGCGGATCGGCGCCAGATAGCGCGAACCTTCGTCGAGCAGCGGGTGCCCGACATTGACGTGGTAGAAATACATATGCGGCGTGCGGTGAAAACCGTGATTGACGACGCGATCCGAGAGCCGGATCTCGCTGCCGCCGACATCGGCCTCGATGCGGCGGACGAGGTGCAAGTCCTCGCCGAAGACGCTTGCCTGCTGTACCGTGCCTTCCGCCCACAAAACGCAGCGGTCGCCGTCCCAGCTTTCGCCATAGCCGGTCAGCCGCGCCGGAATGGTGCCGACGCGGCCGTGCAGCGAATGCGTCACCGTCCTGCGTCCAGGATAATTGTAGTTATCGGCCGGCACCTGGCTGCGGCCGAGTATATGATCGAGGCCGCAGGTGACTAGCAGCCCGGAGAAGGACCGCCCCCAGGCAAAGCCGTCCTCGCCCTCATAGTCGTGCAGGCCGGGATGGCGGAACCCGCTCGGCGAATGCCAGCCGATCGCCTGGCCCTTGTACTCGCAATCGGCGATGTCGAGCGCCCGGTCGACCAGCGCGGTGAAGCGCAGGCCCGAGCCGGTGCGGAATTCGAGCATGCGGATGCCGCGCTCGACGCCGTCGCCGAGCGTCATCAGCCGCACGCCGGCGAATTGCGACAGCATGCCGGAGCGTTCGGCGACCTGCCGGCGCGAAAGCGTCTGTCCATAGAGCTTCACCATGCGACGGCGGCATCCTTCACTTTGCTGTCATTCCTTCAGCCGGCGGCGCCTGGCGACCTCAGAGGCCGTTGGCGCGGAATTTCCCGTCGAGGAACTTCTTGGCGCGCGGCACGTCGTCTTCCGACAGATGCTCGATGATCACCGGGATGTTCGGATGTTTTTCGGCGAGACGCTTGAGGTAGAGGTCGTAGTTCAGCGAGCCGAGGCCCGGCGCCGGCAGCTCGATCTCGCCGACACCGCGGAAGGTGTGGCTCTCCATCGCATCGGCGTCGCCGATATCGGCGTGCTTCTCCGACTTGTCGTCGCCCGAGCGCTTCACATCCTTGGCATGAGCGATTTTGATCTTGTCGGTCAGCGTGTCAAACACCTGGTTGAGGATCTGGTCCATCCGGTCGATGTTGTGGGTCTCGAAATAGTTGGTCGGATCCATCAACAGGCCAAGGCCCGGATGGTCGACCTGTGCAAACATCTTCACCGTCTCCTCGACCGAGCCGACGACGTTGTTGACATAGGTCTCGAGCAGGAACACCGCGCCGTGGTCGTAAGCCGTCTGGGCCAGATCGGCGATCACCTTGCGGCACTCCTCGAAACCTTCCTCGGTCTTGTTCTTCGGGTGGTGCACCCAGTCGGATTCGGTGTTGTACGTGCCGGTTTCCGAGATCACGTAGGGCGAGCCAAAGTGACGCGCATTGCGGATGATCTCCTTGAGATAGCCGACGCGCTTCTCGCGCTCCGCCTTGTCCGGATGAATGATGTTGGTGTAGCCAGACACGCAGCAGACCGGCAGGTTGTGGTCGCGGAAGACGTCGCGCACCTTCTTCGCCTTGTCCTTGGTGATCTGCCCGGCCGACAGGTCGACATCCTTGAAGTGCAGGTCGAGCTGCACCGTGTTGAAACCGAGGCCGCGGATTTTTTGCGCCGTCTCTTCGAGGCCGTACGGGAAATAGCCCGTGAAAATACCTGCCTGCATCATGATGTGAATTCCTCCCTGTAAGCGATTCAGTTGCCAGTGATTTCAGTTGATCGGGATTTCGGAAAGCTTGACCGTGCGGCCCGCGGCCATCGAGCGGTAGCCGGCTTCGACCAGCGCCATGGTCTTGACGTTGTCGGCGACGGAGAGCGCTGGCGGCGTGCCGGTCTTCACCGCATGCTGCAGTTGCTCCATCACGCCGATGAAGGCGTGCGGGAACCACATCGTCTCCCAGCTTGGGCTCACCCACTCGCCGCCGGTCGTCTCGGCCGAGGCATAGGTCAGTGTCGAGGCCGCACCGGTCGGCCAGCCGATCGTGCCCTTGGCGACGCCCTTGGTGCCGTCGACGCGCCAGTTGATGTGCTGGTCGTCGCGATAGCCTTCCTGGCGCGGGCCGGACCACACATCCTCCAGCGAGACGGCGAGCACGCCGGACGGGAAGCGCAGCGTCGAGACGGTGATGCCGTCGGAATGGTCGAACGTTGTGCGCGGGTCCTTGCGCGTCAGCGTGGTGATCTCTTCCGGATCGCCGAACAGGAAGCGCAGTACGTCGAGGTGGTGCACGCTCATATTGGCCAGCGTCAGCCGGTCGTAGCCCTGAAGGAATGTCTGCCAATGCGGAATGGCATGCATATCGATCTGCGCGAAGACGATGTCGCCCAGCGCGCCGCTGTCCATGATCTGCTTCAAGACGCGCATCGACTGGTCGTAGCGCATGTTCTGGTTGACCGAGAGGATCTTGCCGGCTTTCGCCGCCTCGTCGCGCAGCTTGACGGCTTCCTCGACCGACAGCGCCAATGGCTTCTGTGCCAGGATCGCCTTGATATGCTTCTGCTTCAATGCATGGCGGATCAGCGCCGGCTGCAGGTCCGGCGGAAAGGCGAGATCGATGATCTCGACATTGACATCCTCGATCAGCTGTTCCGGCGTGTCATGCACCGTCGGGATGCCCCAGCGGCTGGCGACCTTCTGGGCATTTGCCTTGGTCCGCGAGGCGATCGCCACCACCGGGAAGCCGGCCTCCTTGTAGGCGGCGAGATGACACTCGGCCATGATCATGCCGGCGCCGACGCAACCGATCCGGTATTCCTTGGTGCGAACCTTGACGTCCGGCTCGAAGCCTTTGCCTGCCATGTCTTCCTCCCGAAATGCTTTCTTCGCGGCTGCCGTCACAACGCGCCTCCGTCCTGGCCGAAATAATGCACGCGAGCCGGCTCGCAGGATATCGCCACCATGGCGTCCGGCCTGATGTCAGGCTGGCCGCGCAGCAGCGCGCGCAGCCGCGCCTGCCCGGCAGCGAGCGTCACCACGGTGTAGCCGCCGAGCGGCTCGACCTCGAACACCCGCGCCGGGCGGCCCAGGCCCGCTTCCGCCGTCTCTTGATCCGTCCAAGGCCGGACCTTGATGTCTTCGGGCCTCAGCCCGATCTCGATCGCCTCGGTCGGCGCCTTGGCATCGGCGATGCGGATCGTCCCTTCCGCGGCCTCGACGCCGCCAGCGCCGCGCACCGATGGCAGAATGTTCATCATCGGTGATCCCAGCATGCGCGCCACATAGGCGCTGGCCGGGCGGTCGTAGATCTCGGCCGGCGCCCCGACCTGCCGGATCCGGCCGTTCTCCAGGATCGCCATGCGGTCGGCGACAGACATCGCCTCTTCCTGGTCATGCGTGACATAGATCAGCGTCTTGCCGAGATCGCGCTGGATGCGCTTCAGTTCGACCCGCGTTTCCTCGCGCAGCCGCGCGTCGAGCGCCGAGATCGGATCGTCCATCAGATAGGCGGCAGGGTCGCGCACCAAAGCGCGCGCTATCGCCACGCGCTGCCGCTCGCCGCCGGAAAGCTGCGCCGGCGGCTTGTGCAGGATGTGGCCGATATGCAGCTTGGCGGCGACGTCGGCGACGCGCTTCTTGATATCGAGCTCGACGACTTTGCGCTCGACCAGCGGGAAACGGACATTGTCGAGCGCACTCATATGCGGAAACAGCGCCAGGTTCTGGAACACCATGGCGACGTTGCGCTCCGCCGGCGAGACATTGTTGACCGGCTTGCCGCCGATCAGGATCTCGCCTTGATCCGGCGCTTCCAATCCGAGCACAAGGCGCAGGATCGTCGACTTGCCCGACAGCGGCGGGCCGAAGAAGCAGAAAAACTCGTTGTCGTTGACGGTGAACGAAGCATCGTCGACGGCAAGCGTCTTGTCGTAGCGCTTGGTGACATTGCGGAAAACGATATCGGCCATGGCTCAGCCCGCCTTCACTGAGACGCCGGTGGTGGCGTCGAAGACGCGCACCGACGAAGCCGGCGGCGCGACGACCGCCGTCTGTCCGACCGACAGGCCGACGTCGTTCTCGAACACCGCCTTCACCGCGCCCTCGCCTTCGCCCAGATGGACGATGGTGCGCGCGCCGATCCGCTCGACGAAGCTCACCCGCATTGACAGCCCGCGTTCCGCAAGCGTCACCTGCTCGGGCCGGAAACCATAGAGCACGTCGCCGCGCATCGCTCTCACAGTCGAAGCCAATCCATCCGGCAAGGGTGGCGTTACGCCGAGCGGTCCGAGATCGACCACCAACCCACGGTCGCTCTCGGCCGGCCTGCCCCTCAGCAAGTTCATGCCCGGCGCGCCGATGAAGCGAGCGACGAAGACATTGGCCGGATTGTTGTAGACCTCGAGCGGCGTACCGACCTGTTGCAGCACGCCATGATCCATCACCGCGATCCGGTCGGCCATGGTCATCGCTTCGAGCTGGTCATGCGTGACATAGACCATCGTCTGCCTGAACTGCCGCTGCAGCTGCTTGAGCTCGGTGCGCATCACCGCCCGAAAAGCGGCGTCGACATTGGACAGCGGCTCGTCGAGCAGGAAGATCGCCGGTTCCATGATCGCCGAGCGGCCGATCGCCACGCGCTGCAGGATATTGACCGACAGCCGGTCGGCCTTGCGGTCGAGCAGCGGCGTGAGCTGCAGCATCTCGGCGATGGCGCAGACGCGGCGGTCGATCTCGGCCTTGGCCGCACCCCGCATCCTCGGCCCGTAGGCGAGGTTCTGGCGCACGCTCATATGGGTGAAGATGGCATAGTTCTGGAAGACGAAGCCGACGCCGCGCCGCCCCATCGGCACGCCGGCCATGTCGCGCTCGCCGAACAGGATTTTGCCGCTGGTCGGCTCCTCCATGCCGGCGATCATGTTCATCGTCGTCGACTTGCCGCAGCCCGACGGCCCAAGCAGCGCCATGAACTCGCCATCGGCGATTTCGAGGTCCATCGTCTTCAGCGCAGCGAAGTCGCCGAAGGACTTGGTGAGGTTCTTGAGATGGATGGCGCTCATGCCGGCACCTCCCGGGCTTTCGCCATGCGCTTCATGGCGTAGACCGCGACGATCGAAAGCACGATCAGGATGGCAAGCGCGATGGCCGCCACATAGCCCCAGATCAGGTCCTGGGTGGTGACCTTGTAGATGTAGACCGAGATCGTCTCCGTGGCGACGCCGGGGCCGCCACCGGTCATGATGTAGAGCGTGTCGAAGATCTTGAAATTCTCGATCACCCGGATCGCCAGCGCGATGATGATGATCGTCTTCATCTTCGGCAGCACGATGGTGGTGAAGCGCTGCCAAGGATTGGCGCCGAGCAGCGTCGCCGCCTTCATCTGGTCCTCCGGCACGCCGACCAGTCCCGCGAGCAGGATGAGGAACATCAGCGGCGTCCACTGCCAGATGTCGGCGATCATGACGGCAATCAGCGCCAAGGTCGGATCCGACAGCCATGCGATGGTCACCGGCGTGCCGATGATCCGCGCCAGGATGTCGTTCACCGGACCGCCCGACTGGAACAGCATGAAGAACATGTAGCCGGCGACCGCCGGCACCACCATCATCGGCATCAACAGGATCGAATAGAAGACGCGCTTGCCGGGAAAATCGTCGGCGAACAGCGTCGCCAGCGCCAGGCCGAGCAGGAACTCCGCCGGCACGCAGACCAGCATGACGATCGCCGTGCGCTGCAACGCGCTCCAGAAGCGGGTATCGGCGGCGAGATCGGTGTAATTGGCAAAGCTGTTCCACATCTCCCAGGCGTTCCACCAGCCGACGCCGGACAGCGGCGACCAGTCGGTGACGCTGATGTAGAGCTGCATCAAAAGCGGAAAGGCCGAGATGAACAGCACCAGGATCTGCGCCGGCAGGGTCAGCCGGAAGCCCAGCCGCGCGCCCTCGTCCGGCACGGCGGGCTTTGTCCGTGCGTCCATCTCGCCCTCCGCAATCGTCGCCGTCACCGCGCTCATTGCTTGAGCGCTCCGAAGGTCAGCCCGCGCACCAGGTGGCGCTGGATGGCGATGCCCATGATCACCGGCGGCACCGCCGCGATCAGGCCGAGCGCGGCCTTGGCGCCATAAAGCTGCCCGGTCATCGAGGACGACAGCGAGGCCATATAGACCGGGATTGTCACCCATTCGCGCGTGGTGAGCAGCAGCGCGATCAGATAATCCGACCAGTTCAGGATGAAGACGAAGAGCGCGGCACTCGCCAGCGGCGCGCGCATCATCGGCAGCGTGATGCGGGTGAAGACGCGCAGTCGCGAACAGCCCTCGACGAGGGCCGCCTCCTCGATCTCGCGCGGCATATCGTCGAAGAAAGTCTTCATCAGCCAGAAAGCGAAGGGCAGCGTGACGATGCCGTAGATCAGCGCCAAGCCCCACCAGGTGTCGTTGAGGTTGAGGAAGGCCCACATGATCATCACCGGGATCATCACCGCCATCGGCGGAAACAGCCTGAGCTGGATCAGCGCCAGCGGCAGGTTCTGGCCGGAGCCGAAGCGCGACAGGCCGTAGGCCGCGGCAGTGCCCGCCGACATGGCGATCGCGGTACCGAACACCGCCGAAAGCAGCGACGACAGGATCGGCTTCAGCGCCGTGTGGTCGAGCGCGACGATCAGGTCGTTGGTCGAATGGCCGAAGACGAACTCGAAATTGGCAAGCGTCGGCTGCTTCGGCCACCATGTCAGGTCGGCGCCCGTCGCCGACCATTCGCCGATCGGCTTGAAGGCCATCGACACCATCCACAGGATCGGCACCAGCGTCACCGCCATCGCCGCGAAGATCGCGGCGTAGCGGAAAATCTCGAAAGGAACGGAACGCTTCATCTGGCTGCTTTGCTGGTGGCGTTGAGTGCAGAGGGGAAGAGCTTTCGCCCCTCCCCTCCGGCTCTGATCCAGGGAGGTGGATCAGCTGATCGGATCGAGAACCGTCGGCCAGGCCTCCTTGTTGGTTTTGATGGCTTCGAGCAATTTCTCCTCGCCGGTGCGCCGCGCTATCTTTTTCCACTCGCGCTCGGTGTCGGCCATCGCCTGCTCGAGCGTTTTGGCCTTGGTCAGCGAGGCCATCAGGTTCTCGTCCAGCGCATTGTGGAAGGCCGTGGCGCCGGGATAGTTGATGGTCGGCACCGTGCGCGCCACCGTCTCGCGCACCACGTCCATGTGGTAGGCGTGGTAGGTTTGGCGCACGAGCGGATCGGAAAAATCCGAGAGCCGGAACGGATCGAGATAGCCGCCGGGATTGGCGCTCATCCAGGCATAGATGCGGGCCGAGCCGAGCCACTGCAGCAGAAGGTAAGCGGCCTCCGGATTCTTCGACTGCGACGACACCATGCCGGTCAGCGAGAACCAGAGCACCGAGCGGCTGATCAGCTTGCCGTCGATCTCGCGTCCCGGCGGCAGCATCGAGCCTATCTTGCCGGTGACGGCGGAATCCTTGTTGCCGGCATTGTCGAGGAATTTCGGCAGGTTGGAGAAGGCGCAGGTCATCGCCGCTCCGCCCTTGGCGAAATTGCCGTACTGTTCCGGCCAGCCCCACGAGATCGCGTCCGGCGAATGATGGGCCAGCGACTCCACATATTCCTTGGTCGCCGCGATACCCTGCTCGGAATTGATCAGCGGCTTGCCGTCGTCGCCGAACAGGAACTGGTTGGGCGAAGCCATCGAGACGTAACGCTGGTACCAGTTGGTGTAGCCCCAGCCCTGGTTGCGCAGATCGGTCGAACCGAACAGGCCCTTGTCCGGCCGCTGGAAGAACGCCGCGACATCGCTGTGCTGCTTCCAGGTCTTGGGCGGCGCCAGGTCGTAGCCGTATTTGTCCTTGAACGCCTTCTGCTCGGCGGCGTCGCCGAACAGGTCCGTGCGGTAGACCCAGGTCTGGAAGTCGCCGTCCAGCGACACGCCATAGGTCGAGCCGCGATACTGGTTGAGCAGCGACACGCCCTTGGCGCCGTTGACGTAGCCGGTCTTGGGATCGTCCCATTCCGGCTTGTGCTGCGCGACGAAGTCGTCGAGCTTGGCGATGCCGCCGGTTTCGGCGAGATCGCCGAGGCGGTTCCACTCGGTCGAATAGATGTCGTAGGCCCCACCCTTGGTGGAGATGTCCTGCATCGTCTTGGTGAATTCCTGACCGTTGGGCAGACCGACGATCTCGATCGCGATGCCGGTTTCCTTCTCCCAGAGATCCTTGATCGACGGCGCGCCCGCCGGGAAAGGCTTGGTCAGCTGACCGATCGAGCCGTCGGACAGGCCAAGCACGATCTTCGCCGGCGCCTTGCCGGCCGCCTTGAGCGCCTTGGCCGCCTCGACGGCGCGGCCTTCCGGCGTGTCGGGTCCATACTGATAGCGCTCGGCGCCGTCGAAGCCGGTCGGCCCGCCGATCATGCCGGGCGCCAGCGCGTCCGCCGCGAAGACGCGGCCGGGACGAATGAACTGCGGTGCAATGCCAGTCGCGGCGACGAACACCGCCGCCTTTCCTCCGGACGCCAGCAGGCGGCGCCGCGACATGCGGATCAGTTGAGACATCGAGTTCCTCCCTCGGGCCTGTTCCTCCATGGCCCACGTGAGGGATATTGACGACAGAGCATGAAGCCTGTCAACATCATAAATACTCAAAACACGTCATAAGATCGCAAATGAGGGAGAGAATGCTGTCCACCGAACCCGTCACGTCGCACCCATTGCTTGGATTTGAGGGGTTTTCGCCTCGATCCGGTCGGCTTGGCCGGACCTTCGCAGCCTTGTGTAACGCCTCGGCTTGCGTAGAGGCCAAGCCCGGTTACATCATTTCACATCAGAATCGCTGCCGCTTCCGAGCGGTTTCCCGGAACGGATTGGAGGCTGCGTGATTTTGATGCTTGCGATGAGGTGCCAGACGTGCGGTCAACCCTGACAGACATAGCCCGCGAAGCCGGCGTTTCCCCGGCCACGGTCGATCGCGTGCTGAACAACCGTCCAGGCGTGCGGGCGCGTACCCGCGAGATCGTCATCGAGATGGCGCAGCGCCTAGGCTATATCGCCGAAACGCCGAACGGCACGCCGCAGCGCGCCGTGCCGGGGCAGACGATCCGGCTCGACTTCGCCCTGCCGGCCGGCACCAATTCCTTCATCAAGCTCTTGCATCGCCACATCGAGGCACAGGCGCTGACGCGGCCCGACCTCGATGTCCGCGTCACCACCATCGAAGGCTTCAACCCCGACCGCCTCGCCCGCCTGCTGCAGGACCTGCACGGCCAGACGCAAGGCGTCGGCGTCATCGCCCTTGACCATCCGACGGTGCGCGAGGCGATCCGCTCGCTGTCGGCCAGCGACGTCAAGGTCGTCACCATCGCCTCCGACATCCTGCACGTGCCGCGGGTCGCCTATATCGGCATCGACAACCGCGCCGCCGGCCGGCTGGCCGGCTATCTCCTCAACCGCTTCATGGGCGTCGGCCGTCCGGGCAAGGTCGCGCTGTTCGCCGGCTCGCTCGCCTATCGCGGCCATGAGGAGCGCGAGATGGGTTTCCGCCACATCCTGGCGGAAGAATCGCCCAACCTCGAGATCGTCGAGATGCGCGAAATGCTCGACGACCGCGAGAAGGCCTATTCGGAAGCTTCAGCCCTGCTCGAGCGCCATCCCGATCTTGCCGCCATCTACAATGTCGGCGCCGGCAATACCGGCATCGCTCGGGCGCTCAAGGAGCGGGCCCGGGCGCGGGAGATCATCTTCCTCGGCCATGAGGTGACGGACGGCACCAAGGAACTGCTGCTCGACGGCACGCTCGATGCCGTCATCGACCAGAACCCGCGCGTCGAGGCCAGGGAAGCGCTCAACATCCTGTCCCACTCGGTCAGGGGACTGCCCTACGAACTGCACCAGCCGCGCCTGCAGGTAATCTTCCGCGAAAGCATTCCGGAGATTTGACCGGCCCGTGGCCAGTTTAGGCCGCGATCAGCACCGTGCTGTCCGGCGACCAGCTGAGCACCACCGGTTCGCCCTCGGCCAGCCGTTCGGCGCCCGTATTCTGCACGATCACTTTCAGCGTCTGGCCGTCCCGGTCGACGAAATAGGTGCTGTTGTTGCCGGCGAAGATGCGTTTCGACACCTGCCCCTTGAGCGAGTTGGCATTGCCCGTGTCGGGCTTCACTACCCCGGTCGAAATCTGGATGCGTTCCGGCCGCACGGCGCAGCTTGCCTTGGCGCCGGGCACCAACCTGTCGCCCACGGCAGCGGCAATCGTCGTGCCGTCGGCCAGCAGGATTCCGTTGCCGGTGGCATTGCCGCGAAAGATGTTGGCGTCGCCGAGGAAGGTCGCGGCGAACTCGCTTTGCGGCCGGTCGTAGATCTCTTCCGGCGGACCTTCTTGCACCAGCCGGCCGTCGCGCAATATGCCGATGCGATCGCTCATCGTCAGCGCTTCTTCCTGGTCGTGCGTGACGAAGATGGTGGTGATGCCGATCTCGCGCTGGATGCGCTTCAGCTCGATCTGCATATCGACGCGCAGCGCCTTGTCGAGCGCCCCTAACGGCTCGTCGAGCAACAGCACGCGCGGCTTGGTGACGATGGCGCGTGCCAACGCCACGCGCTGGCGCTGGCCGCCGGAGAGCTGGTGCGGCTTGCGGGCGCCGAGCTTGCCGAGTTGGACGAGGTCGAGCGCGCGCTGCACTTCCGCTGCGATCGTCGCCTTCGCCTCGCCGCGCACCGAAAGGCCGAAGGCGACATTGTCGGCGACGCTCATATTGGGAAACAGCGCGTAGTTCTGGAACACCATGCCGATGCGCCGCTTCTCGACCGGCACCCGCTCGACGCTTTCGCCACCGATGGCGATGCGGCCGGAGTCCGGAAAATCGAAGCCGGCGATCTGGCGCAGCAGCGTGGTCTTGCCGCTGCCCGAAGGCCCGAGCAGCGCATAGAAACCGCCGTCGGCGAAGTCGATCGAGACATCGTCGAGCGCCTTGTGCGCGCCAAAACTGCGGGAGACATTCGCGACCTGGACGCCAGCCATTACTTCTCTCCGCCAAATTTGAAGAAGCGCGCCGTGAGCAGCATCAGCGCCATCGACACGACAATGATGATCGTCGAGACCGCGTTGATCTCGGGCGTGAAGCCTTTGCGGATCGCCGCGTAGATTTCGACCGGCAGCGTCGTCTGTCCAGGCGTCGACAGAAAGTACGAAACCACGAACTGATCGAACGATACGGCGAAAGCGAACAGCCCGCCGGCGATCACGCCAGGCATGATCCAGGGCAGCGTGATGCGCATGGTGACCTGCCACTGGTTGGCGCCGAGCGAACGCGCGGCCTCCTCCAACTCCGGCGCGAAAGTCTGCAGCCGGGCCGAGACGACGACGATCACATAAGGCAGCGCCAGCGCGACATGGCCGAGCAGGATCGCCACCAGCCCGCGGCCGATGCCGATGCCGAAGAAGAAGATCAGCATCGCCGTGCCAGTGATCAGCCACGGAATGGCGATCGGTGGGAAGAGCAGCGCCTGCAGCACTTTCTTGCCGCGGAACTCGTAGCGGTAGAGCGCCAGCGACGCCATCGCGCCAAGCACTGTCGAAATGATCGTGGTGATGACCGCGATCTCGATGCTGTTCCACGTCGCCGCGATCAGCTGGTCGTTCTGCCAGAGCGAGGCGTACCAGTCCGTCGTCCACTCGAACGGCAATTGGTAGAAGGGCGAGGCGTTGAACGACATCGCCGCCATGATGATGATCGGCAGATAGAGGAAGCCGAGCAGAAGCACGATGTAGAAGCGCCCGAGCCATTCGAGGATACGCGTCGTCGCCATCAGCCGGCCCTCCGCAGGACAGGCGCAGCTAGCGCCAGGATGATCAGCACGACGGCGAGCAGGATGAAGGAGAGCGCCGCCCCCAGCGGCCAGTTGAAGACGGCGACGAACTGATCCTCGATGACGGTGCCGTAAAAAGTGCCGGTGCGGCCGCCGAGGATGCGCGGCTCCATGAAGGAGCCGACGACCGGCACGAAGATCAGCGCCGCGCCGGCGATCAGGCCGGGCATCGACAGCGGGATGATCACCCGCCACAGCACCTGCCGCCGCGAGGCGCCCAGCGAACGGCCCGCCTCGATCAGCGAGTCGTCAATCGCCTGCAGCGTCAGATAACAGGTCAGCACCATGTAGGGCACATAGGAGTGCACCAGGCCGATGATGACGGCCGGATAGGAATACATCAGATCGATGTTGATCTTGAAGGGCAGCACGGCGTTGAGCGCGGTGTCGAGGATGCCGCCCTCGCGCAGCACCATCGCCCAGGAGAAGATGCGCACCAGCCCATTCGACCAGAACGGCAGGATGACGAGCAGGAAGATCGCTTCACGGCTGCGCCCCTTGAGCACCTTGGCCAGCACGTAAGCCGCCGGATAGCCGATGACGATGCACCACAGCGTCACCTCGAGCCCGAGCCGCAGCGAGGCGAGCATGAGCGTGGCATAGAGGCCCTGCGAGAAGAAGGCCGCGTAGTTGCCGAGCGTGAAGGCCCAGTCTTTGCCTGCCAGCGGCAGATCGGTCATGAACGAGAAGAACACCATGGCCGACAGCGGCAGGAAGATCGCCACCGTCAGCCACAGATAGGCGGGAAGGAGAAGCGGCAGCGCCGGCTTCAGTCCGCGGCGCGAACCGATTGCAAGCTGGTCAGCCATGATGCCTCTCCTCCCCGAAAGACGTCGATTACTTGACGTTGACCTTCAGCTCCTGCCACAGCGCCAGATACTTCTCGCGCTGCTCGTCGGTGATCGGCGCCTGGAACTGGATGCGCTTGGCGACATCGGGGCTGCCCATGACCTTGCGGTTGAAGGCATCCTCGGGCAGCGCGTCGACCGCCTTGGTGTTGGCCGAGACCGGCGCGCCGACCTTGGTGACCCATTCGACGTAGAATTTCGGGTCGATCATGTAGTTGATGAACGCCTCGGCGCCGGCGACGTTCTTGGAGTCGACGGGAATGGAAAAGGCGTCGAGCCAGGCGACAGAGCCTTCCTGCGGGATGACCAGCGACACCGGCAACTTGAAATGCGTCTTGGCGCGGTCGGCCGAGCCGCTCCAATAGGTGCCGATGTCGATCTGGTTGGAGGCGACCATCTGGTTCCAGTCGTTCTCCGAGCTCCAGAAGGTCTTGATCTGCGGCATCAGCGAGGTGAGCTTCGCCTTGACCGCCTCCATATCCTTGATGTCGTTGATGTTCTGGCCCGAGGCCAGCGCGCCGAACTGCACCGCTTCGACGGCGTCGTCGCGGATGATGACGCGGCCTTTATGCGCCGGGTCCCACATTTCGGCGATGCTCGTCGGCGGCTTGTCGAAGGACTTGTCGTTGATGGCGAGAGCCGTCAGGCCCCACACCCACGGCACGCCATAGACCTTGCCGTCATGGTTGAGCATCGGCGAGCCGGCCTTGTCCTTGGCGATGTCGGCATAGTTGGACAGCTTCGAGACGTCGATGGGCTGGATCAGTTTGCCGGCCATCGCCTGGTCGTTGAAGGCGGCGTTGATCATGACGACGTCGTAGAGTCCGGGATTGGTCCGGATCTTTGTCAGCATCTCCTGTTCGGAGTTGAAGAAGTCGTTGACCACCTTGTAGCCGGTCGCCTTCTCGAAATTGGCGACCGCCCACGGTTCGTCGGCGCCATAACCCTTCCAGTTGAGGACATGCACTTCCTCGGCGGCCTGCGCGGCGAGCGTGAAGGCGGAAACGAAGACGGCAGTCGCCGTCAAGAAAGCAGTCAGTCTGGGCATGCGCATGTCGTTTTCCTCTCATTGTTTGCCCGATTGACGGGCTTGTTAAGTTGCGGTCGCTTCCTCCTGGCCCCGCTCGGTTGCTTGTCCGTGTCGGGTCAGGAATTCCTGGATCTCGAGATCGGCTGGCGCCGAGGACCCGCCATGGCGGGTGACGGAAAGTGCTGCCGCCGCGTTGGCGTAGCGGGCCGCGTCGCAAGCGCGCATGCCGCGCGACAGGCCGCTGACGAAGGCGCCGATATGCGTGTCGCCGGCGCCATTGGTATCGACGGCCTCCACCTCGAAACCGGGCACCGTCCGTATCCCGCCATCGGCAAGCCGCACCAGGCAGCCACGCGCGCCGGCGCGGATGACCACGCCCGCCGCCTGCGGACAATGGTCTTCGAGCAGCCGGACGGCCACGGTCTGGGCATCGCCAGATCCGGCGATCGCGGCCGCTTCATCGGTGTTGCAGCTCAGCCAGGTCGTGCACGCCAGCACCCGGTCGAGGATCGGCCGCGGAATGTCGGCGATCACCGGCGTCGGGTCGAAGACGAAAGGAATGCCGACCGGCAGCGCCTCGATCCAGCCGGTCAGCGCATCGCGGCTGCCGGGATAGCTCAGCGTGTAGCCCGAGGTGAAAACCCAATCGCCCGGAACGACTTGGACCGGCTTCATCATGTCGAGCGTCAGCCGACTTTCGGCGCCGGGCCAGGAGACGAAGGTGCGCTCGGCATCGCCGCTGATCATGGCAACGCAATTGCCGCTGTCCATGATCGCCGATGGCGGCGTCAGCGTCTCGATGCCTTCGGCGGCGAAGGCGGCGCGCAGGAAATCGCCATCCGGACCGGTGCCGAGCTGTCCGCCGAACACCACCTTCATGCCTGTGCGGCGCGCCGCGACCATCATGTTGAAGCCGCCACCGGCGACGCGGGCGTAAGCCGACGCGGTCTTCTCCGCGCCGGGCGCCGGCAAAGCATCGATGCGGTAGACATAATCCACCACCGCGCTGCCGACATGGACGAGCCGCCCGCTCATGCGGCGGCCTCCTTGCCGGAGCCGGCCTTGCTGGTCCGCGCCGCCACCAGATCGCCGGCCAGCAAACGAACCTCCGCAAGGTCGATACCCCGGAGTCCGGCAATGCGATCCTGCGGCAGGTTCGACAGGCCGCTGCAGGCGCCGGCCATGCCGGCGGCGATCGCGCCGATCGTGTCCGTGTCGCCGCCGAGATTGGCGGCGATGACGGCCGCGCGCCAGACATCGCCTTGCGCGACTTCCAGCACTGCGAAGGCCGCAGGCACCGATTCCTGGCTGGCGACGCCTGTGCCGATGAGGTCGACGATCAGCTTGATCGCCTCCTTCTCCGCCTTGCCGCGGACAAGCTCCTGCGCCCAGGCGATCCGGGCGGCGATGTCGCCGCCGGTAACCCAATGGCCGAGCGCCGCGCCCAGCCGTGCCGCCGTGACAGCGTGGCCGGAAGCGGCGCGCCAATCGCCGCCCGAGACACCGAGGCTGACCGCCGCGGCGACAGCGCTGGCGGAAGCGATGGCGATGGATGTGTTGTGCGTGGCGCGGCAGGTCTCCGCCACCTTGGCGACAAGTGCCGCGAGCGGTTCCGGCGGCATCATGATGCCGACCGGACCAATGCGCATCGCGGCACCATTGGTGTCGCCGTTGCGGCCCGCCTCTTCCGGCGGCACACCGTCATTGATGGCGTCGATGGCGCGCTTGGTCGAAGGTCCGAGCAGGTCGTAGCTGCCGCGCGCCTTGACGTCGCGCTCCCAATCCAGCAGCGCATTGACCCAGCGCGCATGGTCGAAGCGCTCGCCGGGACTGACCAGGATGCGGCCGAGCAGCAGCGCCTGCTCGGTGTCGTCGGTGATAGCGCCAGCCGGCAGCCCCTTGGAAACTGGATGGTCGTCCGTGGGCGCGACAAAACCTTCGACATGGCCGTAGAGCTCGGCGATGCGCGCCGGCGACAGAAGCTGCGTGGGCATGCCGAGCGCGTCGCCGAGCGCGCCGCCGATCAGCGCACCCATTGCCCGGTCGATCAGGTCGATCGCCATGCTCAGAACTCCAGATGCAGCGCGAAATGCGCAGGGTTGAGCAGGCTGGTGACGAATTCGATCACGCGCCCGTCGGCGGCACGCGTCAGGCGCCGCGTGCGCAGGAAGGGGGTGCCGGGCGCGCAGTCGAGAATGGCGGCATCGGCGGCGCTCAGCATCTCGATGTCGACCCATTCCTCGCCATGGTCGGGAACCAGCCCTGCCCCGCGCAGCGTCTGATGCAGTGTGCCTTCGCGCAGGCCGCGCAAGGGAATGTCTTCAAGCTCCGGCGACAGCGGCAGGCGGCTGCGCTCGATCGAGATCGCATGGCCGTCGGCAGCATTGGTGCGGGCGCGGTCGACCGCGATGAAGGACGGGCTGTCGACACCGAGCCGCGCCGCGAGTTCGGCGTCCTCGATGATTTCCAGCCGCAGCGTACGGGTTTCCGCGTTGGCGCCGGCATTGGCGAGCGCGCGCGACCAGCCGATGGCGTCGTCGACAGGCATGCCGTCGAAGGTGACGAAGGACCCGATGCCGACCCTGGTGGTGATCAGCCCGCGGCTCGACAGCTCTTCCAGTCCCTTGCGGACCGTGTTGCGGCTAACGGAGAAGCGCTGGACGAGCTCGTTCTCGCTCTGCAGTCGGTCGCCGAAGCCAAGCACGCCGGAGCGGATTTCATGTTCGAGAACCGTCGCGATCTGCTCGGGCTTGCCCGTGCCGGGAATGATCTGCACTGCGCGACGGGCCATATCAATACCTGTTCAGTGAACCTGTATAATCCTGTTCATTAGCGTATGTGCAGAGAAGCGTCAACGGCTAGCTTCTTCTCCCCGTCACTATACGGGGAGAAGTGCCCGGCAGGGCGATGAGGGGCAGCGCCGGCCTCAGACAATTGCCCGGCTGTCGAAGACGATCGCCGATCAAACGAAGAAAAATTCCTCGACCCGTTCTTTGGCCCTGCGCAGCACCGGCAGGATATCGCGCTCCATCGCCTCGACCGAAAACCGCGCCGACTGCGTCGAGAGGTTGATGGCGGCGACGGTGCGGCCGGCGCGGTCGGCGATCGGCACGGCGATCGAGCGCAGGCCGAGTTCGAGTTCCTCGTCGACTATGGCGAAGCCGTCCGCCCTCGCCTTGTCGATGGCCTTGCCGAGCGCGGCGCGGCCGATGATCGTCTTCGGCGTGCGCCGCTCGATTGTCGCGTCAGCGAGGAAGGTCTTCAACTCATCTGCCGGCAGCCCGGACAGCAGCACGCGGCCCATCGAAGTGCAATAGGCCGGCAGCCTGGTGCCGACATCGAGCGCCACGCTCAAAATGCGGCGGCCGGGAATGCGCGCGACATAGACGACATCCTCACCCGACAGCACCGCCGCATTGCAGGCCTCGTCGAATTTAGCAGCCACCTCGCGCATGATCGGCGCGGCGAAGGTCCACAGCGATGCGCCGCCAAGCCATGTCCGCGCCACGGTCAAGAGGCGCGGCGACAGCGAAAACAACCGCCCCGACTGCGTGGCGTAACCGGTCGCGGCCAGCGTCAGCAGAAAGCGCCGCGCGCCGGCCCGCGTCAGCCCAGCTTCCTCCGCCATCTCGGTCAGTGTCATGCCTTCCGGATGGTGCGCGAGGATTTCCATCACCGCCAGGCCGCGTTCCAGCGAACCGACATGGTCGCGCGAGCCAACATCATCGTCTGCCGCCGCTTCCATGACATTGACTCCCAATCCGTGTCAGATTAAAAAGTATCGCATATCAAACATATGTTCGCAATGCGAACTTTTCTGATCGCCGGAGTTTGAAAATGGTGAAGTTCCTGCCGCTGAAAGAGGCCGTCGCAGAGAACCTGCACGATGGCGACACGGTGGCCTTCGAGGGTTTCACCCATCTGATCCCGACCGCCGCCGCGCATGAGGCGATCCGCCAGGGTTTTCGCGATCTGACGCTGATCCGCATGACGCCGGATCTGATCTACGACCAGATGATCGGCATGGGCATGGCGAAAAAGATTGTATTCTCCTATGTCGGCAATCCGGGCGTCGGCCTGCTGAGGCGCGCTCGCGATGCCATCGAGAACGGCTTTCCGCGCTCGATCGAGGTCGAGGAGCACAGCCATGCTGGCATGGCCAATGCGTATGAGGCGGGCGCCGCCGGCCTGCCCTGCGCCGTGTTCCGCGGCTATCGCGGCGCCGGCCTTGCTTCTGTCAATCCGAACATCAAATCCGTCACCTGCCCCTTCACCGGCGAGGTGCTGGCCGCCGTTCCGGCGATCCGTCCCGACGTCACCTTCATCCACGCCCAGAAGGCGGACCGCAAAGGCAATGTGCTGGTCGAAGGCATTATCGGCATCCAGAAGGAGGCCGTGCTTGCGGCCAAGCGCGCCGTGGTGACGGTCGAGGAAGTGGTCGACAGTTTCGCCGACCTCCACCCCAACCTCACCGTGCTGCCGAGTTGGACGATCGCCGCGATCTCGGTCGTGCCCGGCGGCTCGCATCCATCCTACACACATGGCTACTACGAGCGCGATAATGCCGCCTATCTCGAATGGGACGAGATCGCCGCCGACCGCGACCGTTTTCAGGCGTGGATTGAGAAGAACGTCATCGAAAGCAGCGCCGACGACTTTGCCGGCCGCGTCGGACATCTGAGGAAAGCTGCATGAGCGACGATCTGGGATTCACCCCCAACGAGATGATGACGATCGCCGCCAGCCGCGCGCTGAAGAGCGACGATGTCTGCTTCGTCGGCATCGGCGCGCCTTCGGCCGCCTGCAACGTCGCGCGGCTGACGCATGCGCCCGACATCACGCTGATCTATGAGAGCGGCACCATCGGCACGGCGCCTGACGTTTTGCCGCTGTCGATCGGCGACGGCGAATTGTGCGAGACGGCGGTCACCACAGTCGCGGTGCCGGAGATGTTCCGCTACTGGCTGCAGGGTGGCCGCATCTCGATCGGCTTCCTGGGTGCTGCCCAGCTCGACAAGTTCGGCAACATCAACACCACCGTCATTGGCGACTATGCGCATCCGAAGACGCGGCTCCCCGGCGGCGGCGGCGCGCCGGAGATCGCCACCTCGTCGAAACAGGTCTACATCACCATGGCGCAGTCGAAGCGCGGCATGGTCGAGAAGATCGACTTCTTCACCTCTTTCGGCCATGGCGAAGGCGGCGACCACCGCCAGCGTCTCGGCATCGATACGGCCGGCCCGACGCTGCTGATCACCGACCTCGCCATCTGGAAGCCGGACCCGGTGACCAAGGAATTCACCGTCGTCTCGCTGCACCCCGGCGTCACTCGCGAACAGGTGCAGGCGAGCTGTGGCTGGGTCGTAAAATTCGCCGAGGCCCTCGACGAGACGACGGCGCCGACGGAACTCGAGCTCAAGACATTGCGCGACCTGCAGGCCCGCACCAAGGCGGCGCATGAGGGGACCGCCAGAGGGAAAGCTGCATAGATGGCCGACGCCTATATCTGCGACTACATCCGCACGCCGATCGGCCGCTTCGGCGGTTCGCTGTCCTCGGTGCGCGCCGACGATCTCGGCGCGATTCCGTTGAAGGCGCTAATCGAGCGCAATTCCAGCGTCGACTGGGCGGCTGTCGATGACATCGTCTATGGCTGCGCCAACCAGGCCGGCGAGGACAACCGCAATGTGGCGCGCATGGCGCTGCTGCTGGCAGGCTTGCCGCAAGACATTCCGGGCTCGACCGTCAATCGCCTGTGCGGCTCGGGTATGGATGCCATCACCATCGCCGCGCGCGCCATCAAATCCGGCGAGGCCGAGCTGATGATCGCCGGCGGCGTAGAATCGATGAGCCGCGCGCCCTTCGTCATGCCCAAGGCCGACGCAGCCTTCTCGCGCAATGCCGAGATTTACGACACCACCATCGGCTGGCGCTTCATCAACCCGCTGATGAAGAAACAGTACGGCGTCGATTCCATGCCGGAGACGGGCGAGAATGTCGCCGAGGATTTTTCCGTCAGCAGAGCCGACCAGGATGCCTTCGCCGTGCGCAGCCAGGACAAGGCCGTTGCCGCGCAGGCCAATGGCCGCTTGGCGAAGGAGATCACACCGGTGACGATCCCGCAGAAGAAGGGCGATCCGGTTGTTGTCGGCAAGGACGAGCATCCGCGCGCCGGCACCACGATCGAGGCGCTGGCCAAATTGCCGACGCCGTTCCGGCAAGGCGGCACGGTGACCGCCGGCAACGCCTCCGGCGTCAACGACGGCGCCGCCGCCCTCATCATCGCTTCGGAAGCCGCAGCGAAGAAATATGGCCTGACGCCGATCGCCCGCATCCTCGGCGGTGCCGCCGCGGGTGTCGCGCCGCGCGTCATGGGCATCGGCCCGGCGCCGGCGACGAAGAAGCTCTGCGCCCGCCTCGGCCAGAGGCCGGACCAGTTCGACGTCGTCGAGCTCAATGAAGCCTTCGCCTCGCAAGGCATCGCCGTGCTGCGCCAGCTCGGCATCGCCGAGGACGCCGCGCACGTCAATCCGAATGGCGGCGCGATCGCGCTCGGCCACCCGCTCGGCATGTCGGGTGCCCGCATCACCGGCACGGCGGCGTTGGAGCTGCGCGTGCGCGGCGGCCGCTACGCTTTGGCCACCATGTGCATCGGCGTCGGCCAGGGCATTGCGATCGCGCTGGAGCGCGTCTGAAATCGATTGGCGCGCGCCAGGGTGTGCCGAGATTCAGGTCAGGCCGAGTCGAAAATGGTGGGTTCCGAGAACCGGAGCGGAGCGTACTTTTCGTACGTGAGCACCGGAAGCGCAGGAACCCGCCATTTGCAGGCCGGCCTCACCTGAATATCGACACACCCTAATAAGGTAGGCCGACGTAGTTCTCAGCCAACGCCGTAGACGCCGCTTTCGAATGAACGAGATAGTCGAGCTCGGCCTCCTGGATGCGCTGGCCGAACTCGCCCGTCTCGGGAAAGCGGTGCAGCATCGTCGTCATCCACCAGGAAAAGCGTACCGCTTTCCATACCCGCGCCAGCGCCTTGGCCGAATAGGCGTCGAGCCCTGCCTCTGATTTCTCGCGATAGAATTCGCGAAGCCCGGCAAACAGATAGCACACATCGCTGGCGGCAAGGTTGAGGCCCTTGGCGCCGGTCGGCGGCACGATATGGGCGGCGTCGCCGACCAGGAAGAGTTTCCCGAAACGCATCGGCTCGGCGACGAAGGAGCGCAGCGGCGCGATCGACTTTTCGAAGGACGGCCCGGTGGTGACGGTAGCCGCGATCTGCGGCGGCAGGCGGCGACGCAATTCGTCCCAGAAGCGCTCGTCGGACCAGGCCTCGACGCGCTCGTCGGCCGGCACCTGCACGTAGTAGCGGCTGCGCTGCGGCGAGCGCATCGAGCAGAGCGCAAAGCCGCGTTCGTGATTGGCATAGACCAGCTCATGGTCGGCCGGCGGCACTTCCGCGAGCACCCCCAGCCAGCCGAACGGGTAAGTCCGCTCGAACGTCTTCAGCGCGCCTTCCGGCACCGATTTGCGGCTGACGCCGTGGTAGCCGTCGCAGCCGGCGATGAAGTCGCAGTCGATGCGATGCGTCACGCCATCCTTGTCGTAGGTGACGAAGGGCGACATGCCATCGAAATCATGCAGCGCGACATTCGAAACTTCGAACACGGTGACAAGCCCAGCCGCCTCGCGCTTCTGCATCAGGTCCAGCGTCACCTCGGTCTGGCCGTAGACGGTGACCTGCTTGCCGCCCGTGAGCGCCGTCATGTCGATGCGGTGCGCGCGACCGTCGAAGGCCAGCGAAATGCCCTCATGCGGCAGGCCCTGGGCATGCAATCTCTCTGCCGCGCCCGCTTCGCCCAAAAGGTCCACCGTGCCCTGCTCCAGCACGCCGGCACGCACACGTCCAAGCACATGCTCGCGGCTCGAGCGCTCGAGGATGACTGTCTCCACGCCGATGGTTGCCAGCAATTGCCCGAGCAGCAACCCGGACGGACCCGAGCCGACTATAACGACCTGCATGCGCATCAGTGTCCAAGGCTTTCGATTTGTGCGGCAAGTTCCGCCGCGAGCCGGAGCGCACCGGCCGTCGCGACGACCATCTGCGGCAAGATCAGCCACTCCAGTGTCCAGGCGGCGCCCGAGCGCTCCTGCTCGTGCACAAGGGCCTGGTGCATGCCGGAAAGCTGCACGGCGTTGAAGCGCGCCAGCGCCACCAGCACCTCCGCCTTCACCGGATTTTGCTTATGAGGCATGGCCGACGAGCCGCCGCCACCGGACAATCGGATGTCGGAGCCGGTCTGCGCCATCAACGCGACATCCTGCCCGAACTTGCCAAGACTGCCGGTGACGAGCGACAGCCACGAGGCGAACTCGGCGAGCGCGTCGCGCTGACTTTGCCATTGCGGAGCGTCGGCAAGGTCGAGCTTGGCTGCAAGCATTGCGCGGACGGCAGCGGCCTTGTCACCAAGTTTTTCCAGCGTGCCGGCGGCGCCGCCGAACTGCGGCAGCAGCAGCCGGCTGGAGACCTTAGCGAGACGTTGCTGATGACGTTCGAGCGGCGCGCGCCAGGAAAGTATCCGGTCAGCCACCGTGATCGGAATCGCCGGCTGCATCCGCGTCACCGCCATGAACGGACGATCACCAAATTCCAGTTCGATCCCGCTCAGGCGGACGACATTCTCGCCAAGCAGCAGGCCGATATGGTCGACAACCTGGCTCAAACGCAGCACCAGCGAGGTGTCGATGACATCCTGGCTGGTGGCGCCGAAATGAACGAACGCGTCATGCGGCGCACCGACAGCGGCTTTGATCTGCCGCACCAGTTCCGGCACCACGACGCCATCCTTGGCGACGCCGGTTCTCAGCTTCGCCGTATCCGGCCGGAACGAACTTAGCACCTTGACGATTGCTGTCGCGGCCTCGCGCGGTATGACGCCATGCTTGGCCTCGGCCTCGGCCAGCGCGCGTTCGAAGGCGAGCATCGCATCGATGTCGGCTTCTAGGGAAAAGTGCCGCGCCGCCTCCTCGTCGCCGAGCAGGCCGGAAAGCAGCGGATGGTCGAAGGGCGATACGGTCATGGCGCGGCCGGTCAACTGTCGAAGAAGACCGTCTCCTTCACGCCCTGCAGATGGACGTCGAAGACGTAGCTGTCGCCCTGGCGCTCGGCGATCAGCGTCGCCACGCGTGCGCGGTGTTCGATGCGGGCCAGGATCGGATCCTCGGCATTGGCCTTTGCCTCGTCGGAGAAATAGAGCCGCGTGTTGAGGCCGATATTGATGCCGCGCGCCACGATCCACAGGCTGATATGCGGCGCCATCAGCCGCCCGTCGCGGAACGGCACGCGGCCGGGCTTGATCGTCTGGAACAGGCAGACGCCGGTTTCCATGTCGGTCGGCTGCCGGCCCCAGCCCAAGAAATTCGGATCGGCCGTGCCGCGCAACTCGGCCGGCGAATTGTAGAGCCCGCCGGCATCGGCCTGCCAGATCTCGACCAGCGCGTCCTTCAGCGGCGCGCCGGCGCCGTCGATCACACGGATACGCAATTCGATGCGCTCGCCCTTGGTCTCGCCGTTGACCATCGTCGCGCCGAGATCGCTTTCGTAGACCCCGCCGATGCCGCAAAAATTCGGCGTCAGCCCGATATGCACGTAAGGGCCTGCGGTCTGCGAAGGGCTCTCCTTCAACCGGTCGAGCGATTGCATCGTCAATTGCCCTCCGGCCGGTTCTCGAACAGAGTCGAGCGGCGCCCCCGCAGCACGATGTCGAATTTGTAGGCAAGCGCATCCATCGGGATCGTCGATTGCATGTCGAGCATCGCAATCAGTGCCTCGACGGCGGCTTTGTCGCGAATGCCGCCGACGATCGGACAGCGCCAGATCAGCGGGTCGCCCTCGAAATACATCTGCGTAATCAGCCGCTGCGCGAAGCCATGGCCGAACACCGAGAAATGGATGTGCGCCGGACGCCAGTCGTTCGGGCCGTTCGGCCATGGATAGGGCCCGGGCCTGACGGTGCGAAAGGCGTAGCCGCCGTCCTCGCCGGTGATCGCGCGGCCGCAGCCGCCGAAATTCGCATCGAGCGGCGCGAGATACCCGTCCTTCTTGTGGCGATAGCGGCCGCCGGCATTGGCCTGCCAGAATTCGACCAGCACGCCCGGCACGCCCCTGCCCCGCTCGTCGAGCACGCGCCCATGGACGATGATGCGCTCGCCGATGGCGCTCTCGCCCGGCCTGGCGAAATTGTGGATCAGGTCGTTGTCGAGCTCGCCGAGCATCGCATGCCCGAACACCGGCCCGGTCAGTTCCGACAGCGTGTTGTCGAACGAAAGCAGCGCCTTCTGCGGCGAACGCAGCACCGAACTCTTGTAGCCCGGCGTGAAGGCCGGCGGATGCCATTGCCGGTCGCGCTGGAAGAAGGCGCCGGTTTCCGGCGCGCGGTTGGAGCCGGGCTCAGCCATGGGCGGCTCCATCCATCTGCGCGAACACCTCCTTGGCGATCTTGAAGGCGCGGTTGGCGGCCGGCACGCCGGCATAGATCGCGACGTGCAGAAAGGCTTCGCAGATGTCGTCGCGCGAGGCGCCGGTATTTGCGGTGGCGCGCACATGCATGGCGACCTCCTCGTCATGGCCGAGTGCCGCAAGCAGCGCCAGCGTCACGATCGAGCGCTCGCGCTTCGACCAGCCGGGACGGGCCCAGACCGTTCCCCAGGCGGCCTCGGTGATCAGTTGCTGGAAAGGCCGGTCGAAATCGGTCGCGGCGTCCTCGGCGCGGTCGACATGCTGATCGCCAAGCACGGAGCGCCGAACCTCCAGACCGGTCCGATGGCGGTTCTTCGTAACGTCATCCATGAGCGGACTTTCCCTCGGGCAACGAGCCGACGAAATTGCGGATCAGACTGACGAGCGCTTCGGGCTGCTCGACACAAGGAATGTGCCCGGCATTGCGGATCACCTCGAAGCGCGCGGCGGGAATGAGATCCGCCAGCGAGCGAACGAGAGCGGGCGGCGTCGAGCCGTCCTGATCGCCGACGACGCACAGCGTCGGCACCGCGATGCGGCGCGCGCTGTCGGTGTAGTCGGCATCGCGCAACGCCACGCAGGTGCCGACATAGCCGGGCAGCGCCTGCCTGGTCAGCATGTTGCGGCAGCCGGCAAGATCGACAGCTCGATGCGCATGAAAATCCGGCGTGAACCACACTTTCATGATGCCGTCGGCGATCGCCTCGATACCGTCGCGCTCGACGGTCGCGATGCGCGTGTTCCAGCTCTCGTCGGTGCCGATCTTGTGCGCGGTGTCGGAAAGGATCAGCGCCTCGACAGATCGGGGATGGCGTGTGTAGAGCCGCTGCGCGATCAGGCCGCCGACCGACAGGCCGAAGAGCACAACCTTGTTGAAGCCGAAGTGATCGATGAGACCGAGCAGGTCGTCGACATGGTCGTCCATCGAGTGCACGCCCGCGCCAATGTCGGAAAGCCCATGGCCGCGCTTGTCGTAGACGAGCATCGGCATTTCGCCCGCCAGTTTCGCGACGACGTCGTCCCAGATGCGAAAGTCGGTGCCGAGCGAATTGATGAAGATGATCGGCCTCGCGGAGCCTTTCGCGTCGCTATAGCTATGATGCAGCGTCACGCCGCCGATGCTGACGAATGGCACGATTTCGATCCTCCAAAGTCACATTGCACGACGCGTTTGGTTCGGTAAAATGATATTTTGCGGCGTTTCATTAACTTGAGGGTTATCGAACCATGGCCGAAAGCCGGATTCGCTTCCGTCATCTGCAGGCGTTTCTCGAAGTCGCGCGCCAAGGAAGCGTGGCGCGCGCGGCCGACTTCCTGCATGTCAGCGCGCCCGCGGTGACCAAGACTCTGCGAGAGTTGGAAGAAGCGCTCGGCGTCGCCGTCGTCGAGCGCGACGGCCGCGGCATCCGCGTCACGCGGCTCGGCGAGATCTTCCTTGGACATGCCGGCTCGGCCATCTCGGCGCTGAAGCGCGGCGTCGATTCCGTGCGCCAGAACGGCGCCCTCAATCGCGATCCGATCCGCATCGGCGCGCTGCCCACTGTGTCGGCGAAAGTGATGCCCAAGGCAATGAGCCTGTTCCTCGAGGAAAACACCGGCGCCGCGCTCAAGATCGTCACCGGCGAGAATGCCGTGCTTTTAGAGCAATTGCGCACCGGCGCGCTCGATCTCGTCGTCGGCCGGCTGGCGGCGCCCGAGCACATGACCGGCTTCTTCTTCGAGCACCTTTATTCCGAACAGGTGCTGTTCGTCGTGCGCGCCGGGCATCCGCTGACGGAGCCGGGAGCCGACATCTTCGCGCGACTCGATGAGTTCCCGGTGCTGATGCCGACGCGGGAATCCGTCATCCGCCCATTCGTCGATCGGCTCTTCATCACCAACGGCATGACCGCGCCGGCAACGGAGATCGAAACGGTGTCGGATTCTTTCGGCCGCGCCTTCATGCGCCAGAGCAATGCGGTCTGGATCATATCGGCCGGCGTCGTCGCCAACGAGATCGCCAGCGGCGCTTTCGTCATGCTGCCGGTCGACACCGAGGAGACCAAGGGGCCGGTCGGCCTGACGATGCGCACCGATACTGCGCCCTCGCCCGCCTTCACCATTCTGTTGCAGACGATCCGCGAGGCAGCCCGGCATCACGCCTGACGGTTTTCACTAACCTCACAGTTAATGAAACAACGCAAAATATCATTTTACTGAACCAAACCGCTAATGCAATGTGACGACGGAGGATCGAAGCCGAGCCATCTGACCCATGACCGCTACGCCGGTTGTCAGACCAATGGAGCGGCCAATGAGGGAGGAGCAGATGTCTCATACGACCGGTAGCAAATCCAACATTTCAGGCATGTCGCGGCGCCAGTTCATCGCCACTTCGGTGGCCGGCGGCGCGGCGCTCGCGCTCGGCCGCGGCAAAGCCTTCGCGCAGGCTGCCGACACGCTCAAGGTCGGCTTCGTCAGCCCGCGCACCGGCCCGCTGGCCGGTTTCGGCGAGACCGACGGCTATGTGCTCGATCTTGCCCGCAAGGCCCTGGCCAAAGGCATCGAGCTCGGCGGCAAGAAATACAGCGTCGAGATCCTCGACCAGGATACGCAGTCGGACCCGTCCCGCGCCGGGCAGCTCGCCAAGGACCTGATCAACAACCAGGCGATCGACCTGATGCTCGCCGTCTCGACGCCCGAGGTCATCAACCCGGTCGCCGACGCCTGCGAAGCGGCCGGCGTGCCGTGCCTGTCCACCGTCATGCCTTGGGAAGCCTGGTATTTCGGCCGCGGCGCCAAGCCCGGCCAGCCCTCGCCTTTCAAATGGACCTATCATTTCGGCTTCGGCGTCGAGGAATTCTTCAAGGCCTATGTCTCGCAATGGAACCTGATCGAGACCAACAAGAAGGTCGGCGTCATGTATCCGAACGACGCCGATGGCAACGCCATCCGTGCGCATCTGGCGCCGCTGCTGGCCAAGCAGGGTTTCACCATCGTCGATCCCGGCGCCTACGAGACCGGCACCACCGACTATTCCTCGCAGATCGCGCTGTTCAAGCAGGAAGGCGTCGAGATCTTCAACTCCTTCCCGATCCCGCCGGACTTTGCCGCCTTCTGGCGCCAGGCCGCGCAGCAGGGCCTGACGAGGCAGATCAAGATCGCCCAGGTCGCCAAGACCGGCCTGTTCCCCTCCGACATCGAGGCGCTTGGCGACCTCGGCATGAAGATTTCCAGCGCCGCCTATTGGCACAAGGCCTTCCCCTATAAGTCGCCGCTGACCGGCGTGTCGGGCCCTGAGCTTGCCGACGGCTACGAGGCGGCGAGCGGCAAGCAGTGGACGCAGCAGCTCGGCGCTTCCATGTCGCTGCTCGACGCCGGCTTTGAGGCGCTGAAGGCGAGCGCCAACGCCAAGGACAAGGCGGCTGTCGCCAAGGCGCTGAGCACGCTCAAGACCGAGACCATGATCGGCAAGGTCGACTTCACCAGCGGCCCGGTACCGAACGTCTCGCCCGGCCCGATCATCGGCACGCAATGGGTGGCCGCCAAGGACGGCAGCAAATTCCCGCTCGATTATGTCGTGACCGAGAACGCCACCGACCCGAAGGTTCCGGTCGAAGCCAAGCTCCAGCCGTATAACGGCTGATCCCGATCGGGCGCGTGAGGATCGCATCGTGAACGCTATGCCCAACGCTGCGATCCTCAATGCCGCCGGCATCCACAAGCGCTTCGGCGCGCTGGTGGTGCTGGACGACATCGACTTCGCCATGGGCGCCGACGAGGCGGTCGGCATCGTCGGGCCGAACGGCGCCGGCAAGACGACGCTGCTCAGCGTGCTCTCCGGCGCCTATCCGCCAAGCGCCGGAACGATTGCCTTCAAGGGCGATGACGTGACCGCGCTGGCGGCGACGCAGCGCTGCCGGCTGGGCCTCGTGCGCACGCATCAGGTGCCGAAACCCTTCAGCGGCATGACCACTTTCGAGAATGTCTTCGTCGCCGCCTCGCACGGCGCCGGCCTTGGCCGCGACGAGGCCTATGAGGAAGCGCTGGGCTCGCTCAAGCTCTGCGGCATGCTCGGCGTCGCCAACCGCCGCGCCGAGACGCTCGGCCTGCTCGACCGCAAGCGCCTGGAGCTGGCGCGGGCGCTGGCCGCGAGGCCGACCCTGCTTCTGCTCGACGAGATCGGCGGCGGCCTGACCGACGGCGAGGCCGGCGAATTGGTCGAGACGATCCGCGAGCTTCGCCGCCGCAAGATCGGCATCGTCTGGATTGAGCACATCGTCCACATTCTTTTGCAGGTAGCCGAGCGGCTGATCTGCATGGATGCGGGAAAGATCATCGCCGACGGCGAGCCGCAAGCGGTGATGGCCGATCCGCAGGTGATCAGCGCCTATCTCGGCGGGGGCCCGAAATGAGCCTGCTGTCGATCGAGGATCTTGTTGTTCGCCACGGCCTGCTGCAGGCGGTACGCGGCGTCAGCTTCACCGTCGAGCGCGGCGAGACGCTGGCGCTGGTCGGCGCCAACGGCGCCGGCAAGACGACGCTGCTGAGGGCCATTGCCGGCGCGCACCAGGCAGCGTCGGGACGTGTTCAGTTCGACGGCGCCGATCTTTCCGGCGTGCCTTCGCATGAGCGCGTCCGCAAGGGCATCGCGCTGGTGCCGGAAGGCCGTCGGCTGTTCGTCCAGATGACGGTCGAGGAAAACCTCCTGCTTGGCCGCACCGCCGGCCGTCCCGGCGACTGGAGCGTCGAGCGCGTGCTGGAGACCTTTCCCAATCTCAAGTCGCGCCGCCACGCCAAGGCCGGACACCTCTCCGGCGGCGAGCAGCAGGCAACGGCGATCGGCCGCGCGCTGATGAGCAATCCAGACTTGCTCTTGCTCGACGAAGTCTCGCTCGGCCTGTCGCCGCTGGTCGTCGACCGCGTCTATGCCTCGCTGCAGGGCCTGATCAGTTCCGGCACGACGATCATCCTGGTCGAACAGGATCTCAACCGCGCGCTCTCCGTCTCCGACAAGGTGATCTGCATGCTCGAGGGCCGCATCGCGCTGGCCGGCGAAAGCAAAAACGTCTCGCGCGACGAGGTGACCAAGGCCTATTTCGGCCTGCACCGCGCCGGAGGCGTGCCGGCATGATGAACCAGATCGTCCAGGGCGTCCTGCTCGGCGGTTATTACGCGCTGATCGCCTGCGGCCTCTCCTTCATGTTCTCGGTGATGCGCATCATCAACCTGGCGCATGGCAGCCTCGCTGTTCTGTCGGCCTTCGCGCTGTGGCTGCTCGCCTCGCGCTTCCACATCCCGCCTTTCCTCGGCCTGCTCGTCGTGCTGCCGCTGATGGCGGTGATCGGCTGGGCGCTGCAGCGCTTCCTGCTCGAACGCAGCGCGCGCGGCGGCGCGCTGCTGCCGATCCTCACCACCTTCGGCCTCGCCATCGTCATCGACAATGTGCTGTTCGAGCAATTCGGCGCCGACACCCGCTCGCTGGCGCCGTTCATCGGCAGCCTGTCCTACGATTCCTGGGAATGGCCGGGCAGCATCTATGTCGGCAAGCTGGCGGTGATCATCTTCATCGCGGCCGTCTTGCTGCTCGGCGGCCTGCAGCTCTTCCTCACCCGCACCGGCCTCGGCCGTTCGATCCGCGCCACGTCGGAAGACCCTGATACAGCCGGCCTGGTCGGTGTCGATGCGCGCCGCGCCAATGCGGTCGCCGCCGCGATCGCCATGGTCACGGTCGGGCTGGCCGGCGCCTTCCTCGGCATGCGCGCCACCTTCGACCCCTATGCCGGCGCGACGCAGCTGCTGTTTGCCTTCGAAGCGGCCGTCATCGGCGGCGCCGGCTCGCTCTGGGGCACGCTGATCGGCGGCATCGTGCTGGCGCTCGCCCAGACGCTCGGCGCGACGGTGCACCCGCAGGGCTTCCTCATCGGCGGCCATCTTGCCTTCCTGATCGTGCTGTTCATCCGGCTCTATACATCGGGCCTCGGCCTGCGCGGCTTGCTCGGTCTCGCCTCGGGGAAGGCATCATGAGCGCCGGCGTCATCGAACGCGGCACGGCCGCCTCGCGCATCGCCGGATTTGGCGTCGCCGCCATTATCCTGTTGCTTGCCGTCGCGCCGCAGTTCCTCTCGGCCGGCGCTGTCGACCGCATGACCGCGCTGTTCATCTATGTGATCCTTGCCGCGATGTGGAATGCGCTGGCCGGTTTCGGCGGGCTGGTTTCGGTCGGCCAGCAGGTCTTCTTCGGCCTCGGCGCTTACTTCGCCATCCGGCTTGCCAATGCCGGGCTCAATCCCTTCGTCTCGCTCTTCGTCTCGGCAATCATCGTCGGCGCGGTGTCATGGCCGATCTCGCTGTTCATGCTGCGCCTGAAGAACGGCGAGTTCGCCATCGGCATGTGGGTTATCGCCGCGCTCACGCATCTCCTCGTCAATCTCGACCGGCTGATCCAGGGCGAGACCGGCACCTCCCTGATCTCTCTCAACGTCTATGATGCATCGATGCGCCGCGTGACCATCTACTGGCTGGCGCTGGGCTCGATGGCGGCGCTGCTGGCGATCCTGTTCGGCCTGCTGCGCGGCAGCACGGGCGCGGCCATCCGCGCCATCCGCGACAATGAGGATGCGGCGGCCTCCGTCGGCGTGCGCGTCACCGGGACCAAGCGGCTGCTCTTCGTGCTCGCCGCCTTCGGCATCGGCGTCTCCGGCGCGCTGTGGCTGGCGACCTCGATCACCTTCCAGCCGAAAACCTATTTCAGCGTGCAGTGGACCGCCTACATGATCTTCATGGTGCTGGTCGGCGGCATCGGCACGTTCGAGGGCGCCATTCTCGGCGCGCTGATCTTCTTCCTCATCGAAACCTGGTTCGGCGGCGCCGGCGTCTGGTACCTGATCGGCCTCGGCGCCACAGCGCTGGTCTTCTCGCTGCTGTTGCCGCGCGGCCTGTGGGGCACGCTGGAAGAGCGCTTCGGCTGGCGGCTGCTCCCGGTCGGTTACCGTGTCAGGCTTGCCGCCGCCGCGGTGGATCCGGCCGGCGAAACCGCCTCGTCGGCGCAGACAAAGACACATCGGGAGAAGGCATGAGCATCCTGTTCGGCAAGACGATCCTCATCACCGGCGTCGCCTCCGGCATCGGCGCGCGCACGGCCGAACTTGCCGGCCAGCTCGGCGCCGATGTCATCGGCATCGACATGCGCGAGCCCGACGGACATCAAGGCGTTTTCGTCAAGGCCGACATCTCGTCCAAGGCCGGCGTCGACGACCTCGTCGCGCGGCTGCCGCAGCGCGTGGACGCGCTCTGCAACGTCGCCGGCCTGTCCGGCAACACCGGCGCCGCGGCCACGCTCGCGGTCAACTTCTACGGGCTGCGGGCGCTTTCCGAGGCGATGGCGCCAAAGCTGCGCGAAGGCGGCGCCATCGTCAACGTCGCCTCGATCGCAGGTTATGGCTGGCGCGCCAATCTCAACCGTGCGGCTTCCATGGTTAGCGTTGAAGGTTTTCCCGATGTCACCAAGGTCATCGCCGACCATGCGGTCAAGAACGAGGAGGGCTATCCCGTTTCGAAGGAGTTGCTGCTCCTGTGGACAATGCGCGCCGCGCATCAGGACCTGTTCAAGCGCCGCGGCATCCGCGTCAACGCGGTCAGCCCCGGCCCGGTCGACACGCCGATCCTGAAACAGTTCCGCACCGTGCTGGGCGACGCCCGCGTCGACAGCGATATCGCCCGGGTCGGCCGTGCCGGCACATCCGGCGATATCGCGCCGGTCGTGCTGTTCCTGTGCTCCGACGGTGCACGCTGGATCAACGGCGCCAACGTGCCCGTCGATGGCGGCCTCGAGGCATCGATCAACGCCGAGGTGCTTGGCTTCTAGCATCGAATTTGCAAGCTCCACGGGGAGCGAGGGAGATACTCATGGACATCGGACTTTTGATCGACGGCGACGAACGAGCGGCAACCGGCAAAGCGTCATACGAACGCCTTGACCCCTTCACCGGCAAGCTGGCGACGCGCGCCGCCGCAGCCGACATCGCCGACGCCAACGCAGCCGTCGAAGCGGCCGCGGCAGCTTTTCCGGCATGGTCGAAGACCGGCCCCGGCGAGCGCCGCGCGCTGCTTTTGAAGGCCGCCGATGTCATGGCCTCCAAGGTCGGCGAGTTCACCAAATTGATGATGGAAGAGACCGGCGCCACCGGACCCTGGGCCGGCTTCAACGTCATGCTCGCCTCCAACATGCTGCGCGAAGCGGCCGCCATGACGACGCAGATCTCCGGCGAAATCATCCCCTCCGACAAGCCCGGCACGCTTGCCATGGCGATCCGTCAGCCGGCGGGCGTCTGCCTAGGCATCGCGCCGTGGAACGCACCCGTCATCCTTGGCACGCGCGCACTGGCGATGCCGCTCGCCTGCGGCAACACGGTCGTGCTGAAGGCGTCCGAGATGTGTCCCGGCACGCACCGCCTGATCGGCCAGGTGCTGGTCGAGGCCGGCCTGCCCAAGGGGGTCATCAATGTCGTCACCAATGACCCGAAGGACGCGGCGGCAATCGTCGAGGCGCTGATCGCGCATGCCGCCGTAAAGCGCGTCAACTTCACTGGCTCGACCAAGGTCGGCAAGATCATCGCCGAGCTTTCGGGCCGGCACCTCAAGCCGGCGCTGCTCGAGCTCGGCGGCAAAGCGCCGCTCGTGGTTCTGGACGACGCCGATATCGACGCGGCGGTGAATGCCGCGACCTTCGGCGCCTATATGCATCAGGGCCAGATCTGCATGTCGACCGAACGTCTCATCGTCGACGAAAAGATCGCCGACGAATTTGTCGCCAAGCTCAGCGCCCGCGCATCGCAGCTTCCGGCCGGCGACCCGCGTGGCCATGTCGTGCTGGGATCGCTGATCAGCAGCCAAGCCGCCGACAAAATGGAGGAGCTGATCGCCGACGCCACCGCCAAGGGCGCCAAGCTGGCGGCGGGCGGCAAGCGCACCGGCACGGTCGTCGAAGCGACGCTGCTCGACCATGTCACGCCCGCCATGCGCGTCTATGCGGAAGAATCCTTCGGCCCGGTCAAGCCGGTGATCCGCGTCAAGGGCGAAGACGAGGCCGTGCGTGTCGCCAACGACACCGAATACGGCCTGTCGTCCGCCGTCTTCAGCCGCGACATCCGCCGTGCCATGGCCGTTGCCGCGCGCATCCAGGCCGGCATCTGCCACATCAACGGCCCGACCGTCGGCGACGAGGCGCAGATGCCGTTCGGCGGCGTCAAAGGCTCCGGCTATGGCCGTTTCGGCGGCAAGGCCTCGATCGCCGAATTCACCGACCTGCGCTGGGTGACCATCGAAGATCCTGGGCAGCACTACCCGTTCTGATTTAGCGCCGGTTCTTCCTTCTCCCCTTGTGGGAGAAGGTGGATCGGCGCGCAGCGCCGAGACTGATGAGGGGTGTTCCAGCGAAGCGAGACGTTGGCTTTCCCTGGAGCACCCCTTGTGTGTTTGGAATCGTGCATTGTTGAGGGTGCCACGGACCAGGTGCTTGCCTGA
>NZ_VFWX01000001.1 GCF_006442965.1 Mesorhizobium sp. CU3
TTCACCTACAGCTATACGCTCGGCGCCGCGCAGACCCATCCTGCCGGCAACGGCAACAACACGCTGCCCGACAGCGTTTCGGTCGCGGTCGACGGCATCGGCGGCACCCATGGCGCCGGCAGCGTAAACATCACTATCGTCGATGACATTCCGAAGGCCAATGCGGACACCGGCAATGTGACGGAAGGCGCGCTGCTGCAGGTCAACGCCGCCAATGGCGTGCTGTCGAACGACGTGTCGGGCGCGGACGGCTATGCCGCCGGCGGCGGCGTGGTCGGCGTGCGCGCCGCAAACGGCGACACCACCACGGCGGTGGCCACGGGCATCAACACCCAGATCGTCGGCCAGTACGGCACGCTGACGCTGCAGGCGGACGGCTCGTACTCATACAAGGCGACCGCGAACGCAATCTCGTCGAACGCGACCGACACGTTCGTCTACACGGTCAAGGACGGCGACGGCGACACCTCGACCACGACGCTGACCATCAATGTCGCCAACGTGACGCTGGCCCCCGTCAACCAGACCGGCCAGGTCAACGAAGCCGCGCTCGACCTGACCAAAGATCCAACCGACCTTGCCGCCGGCACGGTGACGGGCTCCACTCCGGCAAGCACTGCCGAGACGGTGACGGGCCAGCTTACGGTGGCGGGCACGGGAATCGCCTACACGCCGATCAGCCAGACGACGGCGCATGGCGTGTTCGAACTGCAGGCAAACGGCGCCTGGACCTACACCTTGACCACGCCATTCAACAGCGGCGCGGTCCAGGGCGCCAACACCGTGGCGGGAGCCGAAAGCTTCACCTACACGGCCACCGACGCCAACGGCAACACCGTCCAGGGAACCGTCAAGATCGACGTCGTCGATGACATTCCGAAGGCCAATGCGGACACCGGCAATGTGACGGAAGGCGCGCTGCTGCAGGTCAACGCCGCCAATGGCGTGCTGTCGAACGACGTGTCGGGCGCGGACGGCTATGCCGCCGGCGGCGGCGTGGTCGGCGTGCGCGCCGCAAACGGCGACACCACCACGGCGGTGGCCACGGGCATCAACACCCAGATCGTCGGCCAGTACGGCACGCTGACGCTGCAGGCGGACGGCTCGTACTCATACAAGGCGACCGCGAACGCAATCTCGTCGAACGCGACCGACACGTTCGTCTACACGGTCAAGGACGGCGACGGCGACACCTCGACCACGACGCTGACCATCAATGTCGCCAACGTGACGCTGGCCCCCGTCAACCAGACCGGCCAGGTCAACGAAGCCGCGCTCGACCTGACCAAAGATCCAACCGACCTTGCCGCCGGCACGGTGACGGGCTCCACTCCGGCAAGCACTGCCGAGACGGTGACGGGCCAGCTTACGGTGGCGGGCACGGGAATCGCCTACACGCCGATCAGCCAGACGACGGCGCATGGCGTGTTCGAACTGCAGGCAAACGGCGCCTGGACCTACACCTTGACCACGCCATTCAACAGCGGCGCGGTCCAGGGCGCCAACACCGTGGCGGGAGCCGAAAGCTTCACCTACACGGCCACCGACGCCAACGGCAACACCGTCCAGGGAACCGTCAAGATCGACGTCGTCGATGACATTCCGACATTGGGCACGGTGCAGAGCCAGCAGGCAAGCAATGATCCGCTGCAAGCACCAGCGGTCGGAACGCTCCACTTCAGCGCGGGCGCCGATGGGGCCGGGGCCGCCATGACGATCACGGCCAACACCACGGGCATTACCTCCGGCGGGCACAACCTCATCACGGAACAGGTGGGCAATGTCTTGACCGCCTATGCCGACAACAACAACAACGGCTCGCATGATGCGGGCGACACCGCGGTCTTCACCATCACTGTAAATCCCAACGCCGGCACGTCGGGCCAGTATACATTCGACCTCCTGGCGCCGCTGGACGGCACCGTGAGCAATGTATCCATCGCGTCGAGCGGATCCTACGGATCCGGGCCCAGTAATTCTATTGTCGTGACGGCCGGTGGGCAGAACGTCGTGATGGTGACCGGGTGGGCTCCAGCCGGAGGCTTCAATGAAGCAAACTGGCTTGCCGGCGGCAATCCGGCGCTGACGCAGACCTCAAATGTCAACGGATCGAACGCCGGTTGGGGACTTGGCAACAACAATTTCGATGCCGGCGAGTTCATGCGTTTCGATTTCGGCACGCCTAACGACTATGATGGTGCCGGCGCATACGTCCCTCCTGCCATCACCATTGCAAGCGTCAGCTATGCCAAGTTCACGTTCGATGCGGTTTCGGCAAGCGACAAGATCGAGTTCGTCGCCCACTATACAAATGGAAGCACCGCTTCCTTCATCCCGACCACCGGTGCGACGTCGCTAACGATCAACTCGCCTGCGGGCCTACAGATCGCATGGGTCGACGCGTACGAATCGTCGGGCAAGACCAAGCTCAACCTGACGGATCTCGGCGTCAGCAGCACCACCGTCGACCATACCATTCCAGTAACGCTGCAACTTACGGATGGAGATGGCGACAAGACCGGTACGGCGAATTTCACTGTCCACGTGGCCGCCGGCCTGACGCCTTTTACCGTAGCTGCCCCGGTCGTGCTCGATCTCAACCATGACGGGATCCACACCACCGACCTTACGCATTCGACGGTATCGTTCGACTACAATGGCGATGGCGTCGCTTCGAAAACCGCCTGGGTCGATTCCCACGACGGCATCCTCGCGATCGATCTCAATGGCGACGGCAAGGTCAACAACGGTTCTGAAATCGTGTTCACGCAGCATGTTGCTGGCGCCGCGACCGATCTTGCCGCACTTGAGCAGCTCTACGACACAAACCATGACGGCAAACTGACCGCCGCCGACCACGATTTCTCGAAGTTTGGTGTCTGGCAGGATGCCAATGGAAACGGTGTCGCAGATGCTGGCGAGTTCAAGTCTCTTGCCACCCTGGGCATTGTAGAGATCGGTCTCGAAAGCAACCACCAGCAGTCGATTTCGGCTGACGGCTCGGTGGTAACCTATGGCGAAGCGACCTTCACCACTGCCGACGGTCAGACCGGTGCGGTCGCCGACATCGGCTTCGGCAACTACGATGGTGCCGGCTCTGGCGGCAATTCGACCCTCGCCGGCACCTCGGGCGCCGACACGTTCAAGATCGAAAATCTGAACATAAAGGATCTGATCAGCGACTATCACGGCTCCGAAGGCGACAAGGTCGACCTATCCGCGCTGTTCGAAAAGGCACCGGCTGGCAACATTGCCGATTATGTCCACTACAACAGCGCAACCAGCACCGTCAGCGTCGACACCAGCGGCTCGGGCAATCCGGCCAACTTCGTCGACGTCGCGGTGCTGCAGAACGCACCTGCCGCCGGAACGATCAACATTCTCTACGACGACTCGAACCATCAGCAGCACACGGCCACGATTTAGCACCTATGTGTGGCGGCTCGGCACTTATGTGTGGCGGCATTCCCATGCTATGCATTAGCGAAGCGTGAATTCGTAGTTTGGAGAGGGACTTACATGAAGCGTTACGCAAGATTGCTGGCTTCGGCCACGGCGCTGCTCTTGGCCGGATCGATAGGTTTCGCCGCCGACATCATCGGTGAGCCGGCGATCAATTACTGCCGTACCGTCGGCACCTCGGACCTGGTGCTGACCGACAACATGGTCGAGCTCAAGGACCATGTGGTGAAGCTGATGGATGAATCGGTCGCCGTCGCCAACAGCCCGGAATGGATCCACTCCTCGCGCCCCGCCTTCGTCTGGGCTTCGGAAGCCAAGGTCGCCTGCGGCATGGCCTATGGCTACCTCAAGACGAACTACAAGGACGAAGATACGCTCAACAAATGCGAGTGCTTCCACGACCGCATGGTCGAGTACATGCACTGAGCTGATGGGCGTGCGCTGCGCCGACCGGTTGCGATGATGGATATGAGAGCCTGGGGGGAGGCGGACGCCTGCGCGACCCTAGCGCCGACTGCAGCCCATGCCGGCGTGACACGGCCAGCCGGCTTCCGACGCGAGCCTTGGCGAGCCCTGGCGCTCGTCTTCGTCGTTGCCGCGGCCGCCTCCGGCTGCCAGTCGAAAAGCGGCGCGTCGGACGTGCTCGATCCATCGGCGATCGCGGCGCCGACAGGCCAGGCAGGCAGCGCGGCCGCGCCTGCCCAGCAGGCAAACAGCACGGTTCAAAGCGACTCGGCCGTGGGCAGTTCGGCTCTGGCCGGTCCGCCCCAGGGCAGCGCGACCGCGGGCGGCCCGACTTCGGCCGCCGCCGCGCAGGCCAATCTGACACTCGGCACCGGGCCGACCAGGGTGGCCATGCTGCTGCCGCTTTCGGCTCCCGGAAGCGCGGGCGAGAACGGCCGCAAGATGTATGACGGCGCGCGGCTCGCCATGGCCGATCTCGGCGACAAGCTTCTGACGCTGACGATCCAGGACACACGCGGCGACAGCGGCTACGCCAAGGATCTCGCGATGAAGGCGATCACGTCGGGCACGGCGAAGGCCGTCATCGGCCCGTCGGAGCTGGCGGCCACGCAGCATCTTGCCAAACTGTCCGGCTCGAAGCGGCCGCCGGTGCTGGCGCTGGCCGACAATTTCGCCGGCGGCCCGGGCGTCTATGCGGTGCGGCTCAGCGAAGCCGACAGCGCCGCCGCCGGCGCGGCTGCAATCGCCGGCAAGGGCGCCAGGAAATTCGTGCTGATGGTGCCGGCGGGCGCGGACTCGAGCGCGATCGAATCACGGGTCGCCAATGCGCTCAGCATCTATGGCGCGACGCTTGCGGTGACGCTGCCCTATTCGGCGACGGATGGCGGCGCCAAGGTGGTGTCGGACATGAGCTCGCTGGTCGAGGCGCCCGACGCCGTCGTCGTCGCCTGCGGCGACGGCAACCCGACGGCGGTGCTTGCGGCGCTGAAGGCGAAAGGCATCCCGGGCAAGACGGTGACGCTGATCGGCACCGACCGCTGGCTCGAGCGCCCGATGGATCCGCTCTACGAAGGCGCCTATATCGCAACGCTCGACCAAGGCGAGACCGGGCCGATCGCCGACCGCTTCAAGGCGACCTACCACTACCAGCCGGACATGAATGTCGCCTATGCCTACGACATGGTGGCGCTGAGCGCGGGCATAGCGAGCGCGGCCGGCCCCGACGGCTTCAACAAGCAGGTGCTGGAGAACGCCCGCGGCTTCCGCGGCTCGACCGGCCTATTCCGCTTCCGCGCCGACGGCTCGAGCCAGAGGTCTATGCCGTTTTTCAGGGTGGAAAAGGGGCAGCTGAAGCTGGTGGAGAAGTCGACGTCGGGGTTTTGAGGGGATCTATGTCTATTTGAATAGATATCTTGACACCTCTGGGTTACCTCGCCGCCACATCACGTTGTCAAGAAAATAGTGATGAACGTTGATAAATACCCAAAAAATAAATAGAAATATTGTAGAACCCATAACCTCCCTATTATAGGGAACCAATTGGTTCAACGCCATTGGAACCAACCAAAATCCTAAAGCTCCGATTATTCCACCGACAATGATAAAGGCTGCAACACGAAGCTTGTACCTTGGTGAAAGCGGAGAAAGTATCTTAAGTTCAACACCCTGTCCCGCATCTTTCTGATCCCGCTCGACATTGGTCTGGTAGCGCCAAACCACTGCCAGATACTGTGTCGAATGCAGCGCCGGTATCACTAGCAACCAGAGTGGATTGTATGTGCCGAGCAGTATCCAAGCGTACAGGGACACACTGTATGCAATGACACCATTGTACGGGAGCGTGTTGCCGTTCTTGCGCCAGCGGTTGATCAGCATCACTATGGTGGCAGCGGTTGAAGCCGCCGCCGCGGTTATCACAACATTTATGATCCAAGATGGGGCGGAGAACGTATAGTAGTTTAATCCCCAGAGTTCAAGCCTCGTAATTACTGAGTTTACTTCTAGCCAAGCTAATATCCATACGGCATAGCTATTGATCAGTAGCACCTTCTTATCGCCGTCGTTGAAGAATTTCCTTTTAAGCACAGCGTCGACCATGAGCATTCCATAGCCTTGTTTGACGTAGTGCCAGCCGACAAAAAACGCCATTGCGTTGCTCGCATAGCCCAGCAGCCGAGTGTTTCCGGTGCCAAACGCGTATGCGAAAAAGACAACCATAATGATTGGAACGATAATTCCGGCAAAGATGTAACGAACCTGCAGGTCCTTTCCGTATCCTTCTCCACGGACCTTTCTGCCAAAATTCCGATAGAATATCTGATACGAGTGAGCAAAATGCGGATGATTTATCAGGTTCGCCAGCAAAAGCATCGCTGCAGAAATCACGCCCTCATATCGGAGCGGAACGAAAAATAGTGGAGGCAGAAGAACGAAGGCGCTGCCGCCAAGCATCAGGAAATCAACGATCGGCCCGAAGAGATAAGCCTTTCTTTGCGTTACCTCCGGCTCCGATTTCGCTGCGGCCTGAAGTGTCATAGTTACACCTCCGTGTCGGACGAGAGCGCCGGCGCTGGGGCAAGCCAAGGCACCAGCATCGGCACGCGCTTGGCATATTCTTCATACTCCGGAAAGGTCTGGCGTAGGATGAGTTCTTCGTATCTGGCGCGCCTGAACTGCAACAAAAACTGGATGATTCCCAGCGCCAGCATGATCGCCGAGAAATGCGAGACAATCATCCCAAGAACAAAGACGGCCTCGCACACGTACAAGGGATGGCGCACGATCGAATAGGGCCCGGTGGTGACCAATCGGCGTGCCGTGGCCATGATCGAGAAGGAGCGGCCAAGCCAAAACAGGCAAAAAATCGAGCTCGCCGTGCCAACCAGAATCAAGCAAAGCGCCACCACTTGCAGCAACTCGCTGTCGACTGGCTCGGTCAAGAACATGGCCACCAGCATCATAAACGAGCCTGCCACTGATATTATTCTCGGCTTGACGCCCGCTGCCGTCCCCTTCGGCGGAAGACGGGCAGTGGTCATGATAATCTGCAAAAGCAGCAACGTTACGGAAAATATCTTTGTAGTAAAAGCAAGAATACTCGCTGGCGTTTCTCCATTAAAATGAAATAAAAGCGCGATGAAACTTAGTACAGCTAACACCGTTGTGACGACAACGATCAGAATTCTTCCAATAAAATCCTCAGTCAACATTCGCGCCACCCTCTTGGATAGATCCAGGGAGCGGTTCCACGCTATAACCGACCCTTCCGTTCCTTTTCCATTCCCATTTTGGAGCCAGTGGATAAACGAGTTGTTCGACGTAGGTCGGGGGAATCGGCTCATCGACACCGTACCGCTCCGGCACCGCGTTGCCAGGCAGGTGCATCGTACCGAAGAGCGCATCGATAAGTGAAACCTGGGCGGCGAAATTCTTGTCGTATGCGGCGCGGTCATTGGCATGGTGCCAATGATGGAATTGAGGGGACGCGATCAGCCACCGGAAAGGCCCGATGTTGAGCTTGATGTTGGAATGCAGAAGAATGGCGTGGCCACAGGAAATGAACGCAAATATTGCTATCGCTTCGTTGCTGAAGCCCAGCAAAAAAACCGGCACCAATGACGAGCCCTTCATAAGAATCTGGTCGACTGGATGAACCCTTGATCCGGCAAGCCAATCAAGCTCTTCAATGCTGTGGTGAATCGCATGAAAGCGCCACAGGACCGGAATGGCATGAAAGGCACGATGCGCCCAATAGAGCCCGACGTCTGCAACCAGGACAATCTCAAAAACCTGCAGCCAGACCGGCTGCGAAGATACTGCGGCCGCAACATAGGCGGGCAGCAGTTGCCCTATCGTGCCCGTCGCCAGCGCAAGAAGCGCTGCCATGCCAAGTTTGATGGGAACACCGTTGAACAGGGCGTAAATGAGGTCGTTGAAAAACGCCTTCCTCAATATCTTCTGGTGCGGTCTTAGGGCGAGCAGGTGCTCAAGCGGCAAGAAGATCATAGCCGCGATCAAAAGACCCTTCAAATTCAGGATGTCCATACAGCACCCTCACAGCCAAGCTCCGATTCAACCATCTGGCCAATTTCAGCGCAAGCTAATGGTTTCCAAAGGGTTAACCGGCAGCGTCTTGTCAAACCGGCATAACGAACGCGCCAGCGCTGACCGCAACTTGAAACGCTATTGTGCAGATTGCGGCGGCGGCGATCGGCACACCAAACGGTACCACCCCCTTGCGGTCCAAATGCTGGATATAGACGCGGAAGGCACCTTCCGGCAGCATGAAGGGAAATTTCATGACCATAGCGGTGGCGAGGGCAAGCACCAGGAGCAGGATGGAAAAGAGGGCGAGGCCGCTGCCTCCGATCAAAAACGGCATGACAGCCATAAGCTTCACGTCGCCGGCGCCAAGCTTGCGCAAAGCCCAGAACGGAAAGAGCACGACGAAGAGCAGCAATCCCGCGAGCGTGCTCATTCCCATGTCCCACCAGGACCCGGACTCGACGGACATGAGTTGCAGGGAACCGAGCCCCAGGCAGAGCAGGACGCCTACATTGCCGTTGGATATTTTTTGGGTTGTGAAGTCCGTCCATCCGACTCTTGCGAGCACCGGGATGGCAAGAGCCTTGAGGATAATCGATACGGCGAGAAGCATGGCCTGCCCTACCGCTCGATGTTCTGCACGCTGGACGACAACAGCTTCAGATTGTTCGCTACGGTAGGATCGTTTGGCGCCAGCTCGTATGCCTTGAGAAAATTCGTCCGCGCCTGCTGTAGCTTGCCGCGCAGCAGATAGGAATAGCCGACATTGTTGTAATATTCCGGCGTCGCGCCGAGCAGTCGATAGGCTCGGCCATAGGCCATATCGGCCAGATCGAAGCGCCCTATGCGGTCACAGGACGCGGCGAGACCAAGCCAGGCGACACCATCATTCGGCGCGAGCCTGGTTGCCTTGTAGAACAAGGCGCCGGCGTTGCCGTAATTTTCGGAACGGAACTGGGTCTTGGCCTCGGTAACCGCCTGGTCCGATGCGTAATAGTCGACATCGCTCACCGTCTTCAGCCCGTCGAAGGCGTCACCGAAGGCGGTGTAATCGCCCTTGGCGGGTTCGTTGGTGCGCACGACCCCGCCGGTGTCGGACTGACAGCCGGCAAGTGCTATCATCAACAGGCCGGCCGCGGCGGCAATCAGCTTCTTCATGTGGCTTCCCCGTTCAACTAGAAGAAAATGCCTTTCATCCGGATTATCACCGGTAGCATCACGACCATCATCACCACCGGGAAGATACAGAGACCCAGAGGGATCATCATCTTCACCGGCAAAGCATTCGCCCGCTCTTCAGCCCGCAGAATGCGTTGTCCTCGCATTTCGTCACTGTAGATACGAAGCGCCTCCGTAAGGCTGGTGCCGAGTTCCTCGGACTGCCGAAATAAGACGGCCAAGGCCTTCGCTTCATCGAGACCGATACGATCGGATAATTCGCGCAGTGCCTCACGCAGTGGTTTGCCGGCCCGCAACTGCAAATTCATGATGGCAAGCTGAATGCCGAGCCACTTGTGAGTTCCAGCAAGCTCGGCGCCGACACGCTCGACTGCCGCCTCCAGACTCATGCCGGCATCGGCGCAGGTGATCATCATATCCATGAAGTCCGGAAAGCTTCGCCGATAAATCTGCTTCTGGGTGCTCTCGAAGCGGTCCAGCATAATGCTGGGGATGACAAGGCAACCGAGCCCGAGCATGGCCGCACCGAGGAAAGCAAGAACACTGGGCAGTTGGGGCGGCAGCAGATAAGAAAATAACACAAAACTAACAAGAAATCCGACGCCTACGGCACCGAGGCGACAAATCGTATAGATGATCGGGGCGCTCGGTTGATGGAAGCCGGCGCGAAATAACTTTGCTTCTAGCGCGTTTGGTTCGCCTCGTTCCTTTTCCAGAGCTTTGAAATACGCATCGACGGGCCGTTGGGCTGAGATCCTGTTTATTTCCTGTTGTGCTGTAAGAGAACGACGACTGACGAGACCCTCGGATACCAGGCGGTCCGCGATTCGCCGCCTCGTTTCGAAGACCGGCACCAAGATCAGAGCTGCAACCAGAAAGATCGCGCCCGCCGCCAGAAACACAGCGATCGACAACAGCAGCGGCGAATTTCCGAGATCATTTAGCAAGATTTGCGCCCGGTCCTAAAAGTCGAAATTGACCATCCGATACATGATGTAGTCGCCAAGAAGCGCCCAACCTCCGAACAAGACGAAGACTGGCAGTATGAGGGGGCTACCCCAAACATCTCCATAGTAACTCGGCGCGATACCCCAAAGAACTAGGAACATCAGCACCGGAAACAGAGAAATGATCCAAGCCGACATTCTTCCCTCGGCCGACAGCGACTTGATCTTCAACCTGAGCTTCCGTCGCTCCCTCATAACCGAAGCAAGATTGGACAGTATCTCGGTAAGGTTACCGCCCGTTTTCGCCTGAATGGAGAGCGATACGGACAAAAGCTGCACCCCTTCGAAGCCAACCCGCTCGGACAACTTGCGCACTGCCTGCTCTAAGCTAAGACCGAACGAGATTTCATCGAACACAATGCCGAATTCGGTACCAAGCGGGTCAGGCATTTCGCGCGCGACAAGCCCAATAGCCACGGTTGTGGGGTGGCCGGCGCGCAACGAGCGGACGATCATGTCGAGCGCATCTGGGAGTTGAGCCGCAAACTTGTTGATTCTTCTGTTTTTGGCGCGCCTCATCACAAGCAAGGGAAGGGCCAATCCCACGAAGAGGAAAATCAGGCTCGCTACCAGGACCGAGGAGCTCAACAGTAGAATTGCGATCAAGGCAAGCACAAGGCCAGCCAACGCGAAAACCGCTGCAAAGCTCACCGGACTGCCGGTTATGCCTGACTGTGTATAAAGTCGATTGAGGGCTACAGCGCCAAAAGCGAAATCGCCCGATGCCGTCAGGCCACGTTCCTGCAGAAGGCTTTGCAGACTTTGTTCCGCCGGGGCGTCCTGGCCGATGAATTGAAGGCGGCGATTGATAACGCCGGCTCTTGCACGAGTGCCGGCAATGGAAAGGTACATGACCTCCACGGCGATAATAACTGATGCCGCCGCCAGCACGTAGATGAGGTACAGCAAAGTCTGGCCCGTCAACATCAGAGCGGAACCTGCGGATTGAAGGCATCCTTGACGAAATGATGCCCGAGGGTGGCGACTTCAGCCGCAAAGCGCGGGCGCACGCCGGTGGCGCGGAATTCGCCCGTGATGCTGCCATCCGCAGCGACGTCGCGTCGAACGAAATGATAGATTTCCTGGAGTTGGACGACGTTGCCCTCCATGCCTGTGATCTCGGAAATGGAGACCACACGCCGGCCGCCATCCGAGAGGCGCTGGGTCTGCACTATGATGTCGATGGCCGACGCTATCTGTGCCCGGATCGAATCATTCGTCATCGGCATGCCCGCCATGCCCACCATCTGCTCGAGCCGCGAGATCGCATCGCGTGGCGTGTTGGCATGGATCGTCGTCATCGAGCCTTCATGGCCGGTGTTCATGGCCTGAAGCATGTCGAAAGCTTCCTCGCCGCGCACCTCGCCGACGATGATGCGGTCGGGCCGCATGCGCAGCGCGTTTTTCAAGAGTTCGCGCTGACGGACTTCGCCCTTGCCTTCTATATTGGGCGGTCGCGTTTCCAGCCGGCCGACATGCGGCTGCTGCAGTTGCAGCTCAGCCGCGTCCTCGATCGTGACAAGACGTTCCTTCGTCGGAATGTAGCTCGACAGCGCATTCAAGAGCGTTGTCTTGCCGCTGCCGGTGCCACCCGACACCAGGATCGACTTGCGCGATTGCACAGCGATCCTCAGCAGGTCGACCATCGGCGCCCGGATCGAATTGAAGGCAATCAATCGCTCCAGCGAATATGGACGCTTGGAGAATTTGCGGATCGACACCAAGGGGCCGTCGACCGAAATCGGCCGCACGGCAATGTTGACGCGCGAGCCGTCGTCGAGGCGCGCGTCGACCATCGGCGTCGACTCGTCGACACGCCTGCCGATGTTCGATACGATCTTGTTGATCACCCTCAGAAGATGCGCCTCGTCGCGGAAGCGGATCGACGTTTCCTCGAGCACGCCGCGCCGCTCGATAAAGACCCGCTTGTGGGTGTTGATCAAAATGTCGGCAATGGAATCGTCCTTGAGCAGCGGCTCGATCGGGCCCAGGCCGAGCATCTCGTCGGCAGTGTCGCTGGTCAGCTGGTCGAGCTCGCGCGCATTCAGCGGCACGTTCCGGGCACGAACGAATTCGCGCACGATCGGGCGAATGTCGTTCAATATCTCTTCCTTGCTGGCCGACTCCAAAGCCGCAAGGTTGAAACGGTCGATGAGATGGCGGTGCAGATCGACCTTCAGCGCCAGAAAGTCGTCATCCTTGGTCTCGACCTCGAGCTGAGTGTCCGTCGACGGCGATGAAAGTGATGACGCCACGGGCTGCGGCAACCGCGCATCGCCCTGCCCTTTGATGAAGCGACCCAACATGCCGCACAGCCCCTTATATATCCCCTCCTTGGAAACTATGCGTTAACCACGGGAGGCACAAGCGGCGCGAAGCCATGAAGCGTGTATTACTTGCAACATAGTTAAGGAAACAAACGCCCTAACTGCCGATCTATTTACAATTGGTCCGCCATGTCCCCGACCAAGGTCCTAGGACCTTTGGTGACATGTGGCTGGATATCCCATTAAACCCTTAGATATAAAGCCTTATATTCAATCTCTAATACCTCCTCACTTGGGGTGGCCTTGTGGCCGAATTGTGAATGAATGGTTAAGATCGCTTGAAAAATGAAGCGAATCAAAGCGTTGTCAAAACTTAAAGTGCCGCGGATCGAGTATTGAAAGGTTAAAGCTCCGTTAATCCGTTTGACACTGCTTTTTCGCACGACCTAGGATTGAAGGTGACGGGGGATGCTTGGGTATGGGGTTCATCCTTAGCTCTGTCTCGTCGGGTTCAAACCTCCAAAGGGAGATATTTCGCATGAACAAGCTCATGACGATGGCCCGGCAGTTCCGCGACGATGAAAACGGCGCTGCTATGGTCGAGTATACGGTCCTGCTCGGCATCATCACGGTTGCCGTGATCGCCACTATCATCACCGTGGGTGGCTGGGTCTCGGGTCGCTGGTCGGCTCTCAACAGCGCCCTGCCCACCACGCCGGCCTCCTGATGTTGCCCGCCCAAGCGATAATGTCGCTTGGGCGTACCACTAGTCGAGACAAGGCCTCGGCTAGTGGCTGGCTTAAGGCTTCGAAGGGAACAGTTGCGATGATAACGCTCGTTACGATGGCCAAGCAGTTCCGCGACGATGAGGACGGTGCTGCCATGGTCGAATATACCGTCCTGCTCGGCATCATTACCGTCGCGGTTATTGCCACGATCATTGCCGTGGGTGGGTGGGTCAGCGGTGAGTGGACGACGCTTAACACGTCGCTCGCTTCAGCGACTCCAGCTTCTTAATTGGAACTTCTGGGACAACAGAAGAGCAACTAAGGCGGCAACACTAACTCTGGATGCCGGCGCAATTGCCCCGGCGTCCAGGGGCAGCAACGTAAAAGCAAGGCAACAAGCGTTCAGGCGGGGGCCAAAATGCGCGCAAACACGGTGATAATGATTATCCTGGCTGGCGTGTTCGGCGTGCTGGCTGTCGTGCTGGCCAATATGTGGCTGGCTAACCAACGCAGCGCCATGGCAAAGCCCGGCGACCTGCCGCGCGATACGATCGTCGTGGCAGCGACGCAGCTCAAATTCGGCGATTCTTTGAGCGCCGACAAATTGCGCGAAATACCATGGCCGGCCGGCGCCGTTCCGGCAGGCGCCTTCAAAACGACGAAGGATCTTCTGGCCGGCGACGGCGCGAAGCAGGCGCTTCAGGCGATCGGCGTCAATGAACCGGTGCTTGCGACCAAGATCACCGGGCCAGGTCAGCGCGCCACGCTATCGGCCGTACTGGCGGAGGGCATGAAGGCCGTCTCAATCCGCGTCAACGACGTGCTTGGCGTCGCGGGCTTTGTATTCCCCGGCGACCGCGTCGACGTGCTTTTGACGCGCACTGTTCGCAGTGACGAAGGCGCCGACAAGAGCTTCGTCGATGTGCTTTTGCAGAGCGTGAAAGTGCTGGCCGTCGACCAGGTGGCCGATGAAAGCAAGGACAGCCCGACGGTCGTGAAGGCCGTGACGGTCGAAGTCAACACCAAGGATGCACAGAAGCTGACCCTTGCCGCCGGCGCCGGTCAATTGTCGCTGGCGTTGCGCCAGGCGGCGGCCAACAAGGCGGAAACCACCGAGCGGATCACCCTCTCCGACCTTTCCGGCGACACGCCGGATGACGTCGCCAAGCGGCAGGCGGAAGCCCAGAAGCAGGCAGCGGCCGACGCCGCGGCTGCAGCCGACCGCCAGCGGGCCGACGACCAGCGCAAGCAGGCCGACGCCAAGATGGATGGACTGGCCAAGGCCGTGGAGCGCGTTGGAAGCCAGGTGGATGAGCTGAGCAAGAAGCCTGCAACGATCGTGCAGGCGGCGCCCGAGGCCGAGCCCTTAAAGGTCGTTCAATCCGAACCGCCGGTACGGGCAACGGTCGGGGTGTTTCGTGGAGTGAAACTCGAGACGTACGACGTGCCGCGCCAACCCTAAAAGGGGGGCGGCAAACGAGGGCTGCCAAGTGGCAGTGTATGGGGAGACGGGGATGAGTTTGTTTTGGGTCAGGATGGCCGCGGCCGCGCTATCCTTTTTCGGATTGGCGGCGATCTTTGGCCAGGCGGCCAATGCGGCCGACCGCTTCATCGACGTGTCCCGCCCCTCGCTCCACCGGGTGTTCGTGCCGGTTTCCCAATCCGCCACGATCCAGGTGAATGCCACGCTGGGCGATATCGTCGTCGGCGACGAGAAGATCGCCGACGCGCAGCCGATGACTGACAAGACGCTTTACATTATCGGCAAGGCTGTTGGCACCACTACGGTGAACCTGTTTTCGGACGACAAGCGCTCGCTTGGCACCATTCAGATTGAAGTCGGCCAGGATGTCAGCGACATGGCGGCGGCGATCCGCCAGGTGGCTCCGAAAGCCCGCATCGAGATTGGTTCCTTGAACGGCAAGGTTCGGCTTTCCGGTCACGTCAAGGATGCCGCGACGCTCGCGCAAATCATGGAGGTCGCTCAGCAATATGGGCCCGAAGGCGTCATCAATTCGGTCTCCATCGACGACAGCCAGCAGGTAAACCTGTCGGTTCGCATTCTGGAGGCCAAACGCAATGCCGGCCGCGATCTGGGGGTCTCGCTCAGGGGCTCCAACAAAAGCGGCAAAACCATATTCGGAACCGGCGATGCGACTGTCGACAAGGATGGGACGGTGCTGGGCGCCGGTGATCTGGTAAGCGGTCTTCTTTCGGGCAGCAATCCGTTCGGCGCTTTGATCACCCGCGTCATCGACAGTAACATCAAGGTGGATTTGATCATCCAGGCGCTGGAGTCGAAAGGCGTCGTGAGACTGCTGGCGGAACCCAATCTTACTACCCTTTCGGGCGAGACCGCGAGCTTCAATGCCGGCGGCGAAGTGCCCATCCGTCAGGTTGTCAACAACGACCAAGTGACCATCGTCTACAAGCAGTTCGGTGTGAACCTGAACTTCACGCCGGTGGTGCTTGACGATGACAAGATCCATATCAAGCTTTCTCCGGAAGTAAGCGACCTCACAGGGTTCACGACGGCCGGCGATCCGATTTTCACCAATCGCAAACTCGACACGGTGGTTGAGCTGCGCGACGGCCAGAGCTTCGCAGTCGGCGGGCTGCTGTCGAGCAAGACCACCAAGGAACAGGATCAGGTGCCGTGGCTCGGGCAGGTGCCGATCGTCGGCGCTTTGTTCCACAATTCCAGTGCACAGAAGGAAGAGACGGAGTTGGTCGTCATCGTGACACCGCACCTGGTGCGGCCGGTGAAACCAGGCGAGCAGTTGGCAACTCCGCTCGACAAAACCAGGCCAGCCAACGACCCGGAACTTTTCCTGCTCGGACAGCTCGAAGTCAGCAAGGACATGATCCGCAGGTATGAGCATGGGGACGGCGTCACCGGCCCCTATGGCCACATGCTGGACGTCAAATCGAAGGACAAGCTGGTCTATGTCAAGAAATAAGCTCCTCCTGGTCCTTCTCAGCTCTGGCCTGCTCGCCGGCTGCGCGGCGGACTATCTGAACAACTACGACACGATGACGCTGGCTTCCGGCGATGCGCAGAAAACCAACCAGCTGCTGCAGACCGTCGACTCGTACAATCCGGCGTCCAACAACACGAAGATCGAAGGCGATGGCGCACGGTCCGTCGGCGTCGTCCAGAAATACAAGCTGCCGCCTAGCACGCCCGCACCAACCACGAACATGACAGTTAATGTCGGCGGCGGGGGTGTAAGCGAGCCGCCAACGGCGGCGCAGTGAGGTGAACCGCAGTACGCGGCCAGGTCAGGCGAGGAGGGCCTGAGCGGGAGAGTAGAGGGTGGGGTAATGTTGGGGACCGTTCGCAAGTTCTGGCGCGATCAAAGGGGTGTAGCGCTCCTGCTGGTAAGCATCATGCTGCCAGCGATCATCGGCTTCTCGCTGCTGGCGATCGACATGAGCCGGGTCAACAACCTGCACGCCGATCTCCAAAAAGCCGCGGATGCGATGTCGCTCGCCGCGGCGGCGGAGCTCGACGGCCAGTCCGACAGCATCACGCGCGCGAATCGCGCTATCGCTAACCTGGTCGCCAACAACTACACCTTCTCCACAGCCGGACCGCCGCAGATCTTGCAGCAATCCGGGATCACTACGCGCTACCTGAAGTCGTTGCCTGTCAACGACACCACGGCCGTCGCCACGTCCATGGTCATCACCGACGAAGTCACCGACGCCGCGCTTGCCCGGTTCGTGGAAGTCACCGTCACGCCGGTGGGCTTCTCGGCGATATTCCCGGTTTCCTACATCTCCTCCACGGCCAGCGGATCGTTCAACGTCGGGGCCAAGGCCATCGCCGGATTCAGCACCTCGGTCTGCGACTACACACCGGTTTTCATCTGCAATCCGTATGAAGGCAATCCGGGTGGCGTGTCGTTGGAAATGGCTGCCCAGCAGCGCCAATATCGCCGCCGGCAGATCATCCTGCGCAACAATGGCGCCTGGCAGAACGGGAACTTCTCGTTCCTCGCCTCGCCCGACGGCAATGGCGCGAACCAGCTTGAATTGTCGCTTGCCAGGGTGAAGCCGTCGGGCTGCTATGCGCAGGACGGCGTCGACACAGAGCCGGGACAGAATGCCGGCCCCGTTCAGGACGGGCTCAACGCCCGGTTCGGCATCAGCAAATCCTATATCGGCACAGCCAACGGACCGGCCCTCAATGTCCGCATGGGCCTGAAGAGCTTCAACTGCAACAACAAGACCACATTCGAGACCGATCCCACGAAGGGCATCGGCCTTGAAGAAGACCCCTGCATCTCCGCCGGCAACTGCACACTGATGGGCGGCCGGATGGGCGAAGGCAACTGGAATCTCGCGAGATATTGGTCCGCCAATCACCCGACGCGCGGCGCCCTGCCATCGGCTCTTTCGGGGACCGGCAACGATCTGCCGACCCGCTACGAGACCTATAGGTACGAGATCGATCCCAACGGCGACGGAAACACGTCCGATAACATTATCGGCGACGCCTCCGTCGGCGGCGAGACCGGAAATCCATCCTGCAGCCAGACGCCCGTGACAACGGTCGACCGGCGCATCCTATACGGGGCAATCATCGACTGCACCGCCAACGGCTTCAACGGACGCGCGACAAGCGTCCCGGTCCACGCCTTCGGCAGTTTCTTCATCACCGAGCCGATCAAGGACGGCAAGGACATCTATGTCGAGTTGGTCGACATCACCGGCAAAGGCGGTCGCGGCACGCTGGACAATTTCCTCCGCGACGAAGCGCAGATTTATCGGTGACAGCGATGTTTCGGTCGATTGCGCGTCAGTTCAGGAAGTTCCGGAAGGACCAGCGCGGGGCGGTGCTCGTCGAAATGACCATTGTCGCGCCTGTGATGCTTGTGCTGTGCGCCGGAGTCTTCGAGTTCGGCAATCTGATCCACGACAAATTGTTGATGCAGGCGGGACTTTCCGATGCAGCCCGCTACGGAGCTCGCTGCAACACCAAGCTCTATACCGACGCCGGCTTGGCGATCAACTGCGCTACCGTCGCCTCGAACATCGCGCTGTATGGCAATGTGGGCGGCACCGGGACCGCGCGCGTTCCGGGTTGGAACACTCAGAGCCCCAACGTGACCGTGACCATCGGAACCAACTGCAAGGACGCGGTTGTCAGCGGTGTCACGCAATATCGGTCGGTGACGCCGCAGGTTTGCGTCGTCAGGGCCGACGGCACCTATGCCTATAGCGGCGTTGGCCTGCTCTCGCTGGTCGGGATCGGCACGATCACGCTCACCGGCTACCACGAGGAGCGGTTGATCCGGTTTTGATGATGATCAGGCGTTTCACAAAAGCAGAGGACGGCGCGGCAATGGTCGAAATGACCATCGTGTCCACTCTGCTTTTTGCGATCACGCTTGGCTTTGTCGACTTCGGCTACGCCTTCTACCAGTGGAACGCAGCGACCAAGGCCGTGCAGGTCGGTGCCCGACTGGCCTCGATTTCCGACCCCATCGCAACCAATCTGACGACAGCGGGCCCCACTACCACGCCCGGCGCACCAGTCGTCGCGGGCGCGTACGGCCCGTTTGCCTGCAGCTACACCGGGACGACAGGCTCCTGCACCAACAGCGGGACGTTCAACGCGACCAACTTCAGCCGCATCTTTCGCGGTGACACGGCAGTGACCAATGACGATGCGTGCCCCGCGCTCACTGGAACGCAGAGGCCGGGCATGTGCCATTTCTTCCCCGGACTGCTGCGCACAAATGTGGTCGTCACCTATGCGGCGACAGGTCTCGGCTACCAGACCCGGCTTGGTGGCCCCGTGCCGACCATCACCGTCAGCCTTCAGAACCGAACTTTCCAGTTCTTCTTCCTCCAGGGACTGATGGGATTCGCAAACATCAACATGCCCTCCATGCTTAGCACGGTTACGGGCGAGGATATGAAAACCACTTGGCCATGAACGCGATCGACACCAGAGTTGTACCCACCAAAAGAAAGCAGGTGGCGCTGTTTTCGTCGGATGCGAATTTCAAGCGCGACGTCACCACCCGTCTCGATGCGCTGGCGATTTATGACGTCAAGGTTTCGGACGCAGCGGAATTCCTCAAGGGGCCGCCTGTCGACAGCCGCCCCGGCATCATCATCCTCGATCTCGGAAATGGCGAGCTGCTCGGCAATCCGGCAATCGTCGAGGCACGGGCGGCCTGGGCTTCGGTGCCGCTGATCGCGATCTCCGACGAGCTCACCTCCGAGCAGACGCGCGTTCTGGTGCGCATGAACGCGTCCGACTGGCTGCACAAGCCGCTCGATGCCAAGGAGTTGCTCAACGCCGTCACCTTCCACGACACCGGCAGCCAGGGCACCAAGAGCCGCATCGTCACCTTCATCGCCGCCAGCGGCGGCGCCGGCGCGACCACGCTGGCAATCTCGGCGGCGGAGCACCTTGCCTCGAAGTCGGGCGAGCGTGCGGCCTCGACCTGCCTGGTCGACCTCGACTTCCAGAGCGCCAATTGCGGCGCCTATCTCAACCAGTTCAACCAGTTCGACCTCTCCGGCATCATCGCCCAGCCGGAGCGGCTCGACGTCGAGCTGATGGACGTCATCAAACTGTCGCGGCCGTCCGGCCTCACGCTCTATTCCTTCGAGCGGCCGCAATTACCGTTCGAGCCGCATGGTTCCGACTTCGTCTTCCGGCTGCTCGATCTGGTCGCCTACCGCTTCGACGACATCGTCATCGACCTGCCCAACATCGAGACGCCCTGGCACGATTCGGTGCTGCGCACGAGCGACGAGATCTTCATCGTCTTCGAGCTCAACGTCGCTTCGCTCAGGCAAGGCAAGCGGCTCTACAAGAAGATCCGCGAGTTGCGCGGCAACAAGGTCAACATCACGCTGGTCGCCAACAAGCACAAGCGCAAATGGTTCGGCAACCACTTCTCGCGCAGCGAACTGGAGAAGATCTTCAAGGCGCCGCATATCAAGTCGCTGGCGCTCGACAATGCGCTCTTGGCCGACTCGCTCAATCGCGCCATCCTGCCCTCCGAGGTGGACGGGCGCGCGCGCTTCAACAAGGACCTGAAGCGCATGTTCAAGGAACGGCTGGACAATGCCCAGGGTTAGCCCCGACCGGCGGATGGCGACGCGGCTTGCGGGCGCCTGCCTGATCGGCCTGGCGCTGGCTTCGGCCTGCGATTTCGCGCAAGCCGGATCGGCACTGCCGACGCTGCCCGCGATGGGGCCCAGCCTGCGCAAGGCGGTCGCCTTCCAGACCGGCGAGCCGCCCGGCACGATCGTCATCCGCAAAAACGAGAAGGCGCTCTATCTGGTGACGGGACCGGGCCAGGCGCTGCGCTACCAGATCAGCGTCGGCCGCGACGGTTTCGGCTGGACCGGGACGGTCACCGTCGCCTCCAAGACCGAATGGCCTGAGTGGCGTCCGCCCAAGGAGATGCGGGCGCGCCAGCCGGAACTGCCTGCGATGGTGCCGGCCGGTCCGTACAATCCGCTCGGCGCCAGGGCGCTTTATCTGGCGCGGGACGGGCGCGACACGCTCTATCGCATCCATGGCACCAACGATCCCAAGGGCGTCGGTTTCGACGGCACGTCCGGATGTTTCCGGCTGACGAACACCGATGTGATCGATCTCTTCAAGCGCGTCGCAGTGGGCGCAAAGGTGGTGGTTGAATGACTATGATCAGCGACCCGGACGTTCCGGCAATCGAACTTAGCCAACGCGAGGCCGCTCCGGGAAGGCCCAGCCGGGCCAGACTGATCGGTGTCGTTGCGGTGAGCGCCTTGCTCGTCACCGTCGTCAACGTGACGGCCGCGATCTATCTCTATCGCGGCGTCAACGACCTCAAGGCGATCGAGGCACGGCTGGATGATCTCGGCCAGTTCGAACAGCGGATCGGCGCCCGCATCGACACCGTCAACAACGGCTTCCAGAGCCGATTCGAGACGCTGGACCGCCAGTTGCAGGCGAGCTTCGGCCAGATCAACGGCAATGTTGCCAAACTGGGGCAGGGCCAGCCCGTGGCCGCCAGCGAGCCGGCGCCCAGCGTGGCCGAGCCGAGCATGCTGGAAAACACCACGGTGGCGGATGCATCCCAGGTCGACGACAGCGGAGCCGGTTTCGCCGACGCGCAACCCTCGTTCAAGCGCAAGGTCTCGCCTCCAGGCCCCAACCCTTCCTATCAGCGCATCCAGCAGCCCGACGGCAAGGTCTATTACAAGAAGATCAACTGAGCTCGCGGATTGCCGCCGGAACCGAGAAACTACAGATCGCGCTGCAGCGCCAGCATACGGACCGCGCGGGTCTCGGCGCGCGCCTTCGCCTCGCGCAGGAACGTGACGTGGCAGTAGGCGCAGGCCGCGAGGCCGAGGCACAGCACCAGGCAATTCTGCAGGTTGAAATCGACCATAACCGAGAACTGAAGCCGGGGAGACATGGTGAAGGCGGCAATGGTGCTCGCCGTCTCGGCATGGCTGCTCAACGCCATCATCAGTCCGGCGAACATCATTGCAGCATGGTTGGCGAGGAAGAAGCCGGCGGATCTCCTTGCCTGGCAGACCATCCAGCAAGCGCCGGCAGCGAAAACAAGAATGGCGGCGTCGATGGCCAGCGATCCGCCGAGATAGGCATGGACCTGCTGCCAGAACGTCGTCGAGAACGGGCGCAGCTCCAGCCACGCGTGCCACACGGCGGGGCTCGCCGGATAGAAGCCGAGAAGCATTGACGCCACCCGCTCCGCCGCCAGCAGAAGCAGCACCAGTGCCGGAAAGGCAAAAAGCAGGATCGGCTTGCGCGTCATGTCATCCCCTCGACATCCGATGGTCGATTGTAGGACGTATTGGTTGCGCGAGACTTAACGCAACGCCTTGCTTTTCAAGGAATGTCGCTTGCGTCTAATGTATGATCCGGTGCAAACGGTCGGGGCGGCGGGCGTGTTGACGCAATCCATCGGGTTGGGTTCGAGAGGCATCGCCGGCGGTCGGCCTGGCCCCGCGAGGCCGCGCGCGTGAGCCCGGCCGAACTGCGCCGACTGCTGGCGCCGGCGCTTGGTGGTCTGGGACTGCTCACCGGCGTGCTGCTGATCGCCGAGGGCAAACGCTGGCTGCCGCCCGCCCCGCCTTCGATCGCACGGGGCCAGGGCGCCGGTGAGCAGCAACCGGCGTCCTCTGTCCTGCTCCACGACACGCGACCGGGCCAGCCGGCGCGCAGGATCGCCGAGGATCGTATCGCGCCGCCGCCGCTCGACCCATCCAGGATCGAGCGCATCGGGCCGCGCCCTCCCCTTGGCGAACTCGGGCTCGCGCAGTGGCCAAAGACGCCGATGCCGCAGGATTGGCAGGAGGCGCTGCTTTTCCGACCGGTCGCAACCTCTTCCGCGGTCTTCGAAGCCATGGGGCGCACAATCGCCATCAGCGGCACGCTCGAGATAGGCCCCGACCAGACCTGCACGTTCGACACCGCCGCGTGGCCCTGCGGCCAGCGCGCCCGCGCCGCCTTCAACGGCTGGCTGCGCGGCCGCGCGCTCAAATGCCTGCTGCCGCCGGACGCCGACCGCTTCGCCATCGCCGCGCCCTGCATGCTCGGCAAACAGGATGTCGGCGCCTGGCTGGTCTCCAACGGGTGGGCGATGGCCGCTCCCACCGGCATTTACGGCAAGGCGGAAACGGTGGCGAGAGAAGCCGGGATGGGGATTTTCGGGCCGCCGCAATAGTGTGAAGCGGGACAGTCGGGACCGGCTTCGACCCGGAATTGCGTGAAAGCAGAATGGTCGGAGCGGGCCGGCGCTTCTAGAATCACGGCCTGTTCGAACCTCACGTAGGTCACCAGACGCAGCAGCCGCGGCTGGGGCCGCTTGCAGGGACGGGATCCTGGCCTGCCACGGAGAAGACGTCGACTTTGCATCAAATTGTCGGCTTGCCTGAAGCCGAAATCGTAACGGACCTCCTGTAAGCCGATGCGTCGAACAGGAGATTGGCCCGTGATTCCGAAAACCCAGACCGCGCCGGTTCGGACCTGGAAGCAGGTCGTTTGGCTGACCTTGCTCGGCACCGCCGCCTGCGTCGTCCTTTCGCTTGCATTGAACTATTTGCTCATGTTCAGCGACGGCCTGACGCCATTCGTGCGCGGGGCGGCGACGGCGATCATCGTGCCGATCGCCATCGGACTGCCGCTGTTTGCCCTACTCGGTTGGCAACAGATTGAAATCCGCCGCTACCGGCAGGAACTGACCAGGTCCGGCACCTATGACCAGTTGACCGGCTGCCTGAACGGCAAAGTATTCACCTCGATGGTCGACCGAAGGGCCGCAAGACCGGCCGGCCCCCGCTCCGGCGCCTTCCTGGTGATCCATCCGCAACATCTGGCATCGATCAACCTGCGCTTCGGCCTGGAATGGGGTGACGAGGCCTTGCGGCTGATCGCGTCGGCCATCCGGTCCGCGGTTCGCAAGGACGACCTGATCGGCCGGCTCGGAACCTCGATGTTCGGCGTCTTCCTCCCGGGCGCGAGCGAGCAGGACGCCAGGGATATCGGCGAGCGCATTCGCGGCGCGGTCGGCGAAATCTATTTCGCGCCGAAAGGCGACAAGGACGTGCTGGCGATCAGCGTCGGCGGCGTCGTCTTCGAACACGAACTCGATTTCGAGGACATGTACCGCTTCGCCGAGGAAGGCATGGCAGAAATCCCGGACGAAGCCGGCATGCGGCTATCGCATGTCACCAACTGAGCCGACGTGGTCACTGCATAGGGTTGGCTTGATGTATCGGGAAGCTGGTGCTGCGAGAGAGGATTGAACTCTCGACCTCTCCCTTACCAAGGGAGTGCTCTACCACTGAGCTACCGCAGCCTGCGATGGCGGCGCTTCTGCCATATCGAATCGGCAAGCGCAAGGCCAAGAAAAACCCAAAGCGTCGCATGTGATTGCCGCTGCAATCGTGAGGTTTGAGGCGGCTGCGCGGGTAATCCACAGCGCGAAACCCGGCCTGGCTGCCGCCTTCCATGACAGGAGCGCGCCAAAATGCTAAAGCGCGTCGCGCTGAAACGGATTCCGGCGACGCGCTTTAGGTTCTTGTTTTTATGCATGTCGTTCTCCCAAACCGATGTCAATTTTGGGCGACATGCATTAGCCATTTTGGATTCGCAGCCGGCTGACAATCGGCGAGGGACGAGACGATGGACGACAAGGCAAATCCACCGAAAAAGGCAGAGGCCGGGCGCAAGGACCGGCTCGCCGAGGCGTTGCGCGCCAATTTGCAGAAGCGCAAGGCGCAGGCGCGTTCCAGGCGGACCGGCAGTGCGGACGAGCGGCCGGAAGGGTTGCCGGCTGCTGGAAAAATGCACAAGGACTGACCAAATCAGCCATACTGGCCGGCGATAGTCGGTTCGGTTTTAAGAAAATGCTATTTCTTGAACCAAGCCGGCCAATGGTCTAAGCCGGGCACCACTCAACCGATTGAAGCGGCCTGTTCGGGCCGAGGGGATTTTATCTCATGGATCGCATCAGAATTGTCGGCGGCAATAAGCTTGCCGGTACCATTCCGATCTCGGGCGCCAAGAACGCGGCTTTGCCGCTGATGATCGCCTCGCTGCTCACCGACGACACGCTGACGCTCGAAAACGTGCCGCATCTGGCCGATGTCGAGCAGCTGATCCGCATCCTTGGCAATCACGGCGTCGACTATTCCGTCAACGGCCGCCGCGAAAAGCAGCAGGAAGGCTATTCGCGCACCATCAATTTCTCGGCCCGCAACATCGTCGACACGACCGCCCCTTACGAGCTGGTCTCGAAGATGCGCGCCTCCTTCTGGGTGATCGGGCCGCTGCTTGCCCGCATGGGCGAGGCCAAAGTGTCGCTGCCCGGCGGCTGCGCCATCGGCACGCGCCCGGTCGACCTGTTCCTCGAAGGCCTGCAGGCGCTGGGCGCCGAGCTCGACGTCGACAATGGCTATGTCATGGCCAAGACCCGGAACGGCCGTCTCACCGGCAACCGCTACGTCTTCCCGAAGGTCTCGGTCGGCGCCACCCATGTGCTGATGATGGCCGCCTCGCTGGCCAAGGGCGAGACGGTGCTGGAAAACGCCGCGCGCGAGCCGGAAATCGTCAATCTCGCCGAATGCCTGATCGCCATGGGCGCCAAGATCCATGGCGCCGGCACGGCCACCATCACCATCCAGGGCGTCGAGGCGCTGTCCGGCGCGCGCGTCAGGGTCATTCCGGACCGCATCGAGACCGGCACCTATGCCATGGCCGTGGCGATGACCGGCGGCGACGTCATGCTCGACGGCGCGCGGCCCGACCTGTTGCAGAGCGCGCTCGACATTCTCGTCGAGACCGGCGCCGAGATCACGCCGACCAATGAGGGCATCCGCGTCAAGCGCAACGGCGCCGGCATTTCGCCGGTCGACGTCACCACCGCCCCCTTCCCCGCCTTCCCGACCGACCTGCAGGCGCAGTTCATGGGGCTGATGACCATGGCCAAGGGCAAGTCGCGCATCACCGAGACGATCTTCGAGAATCGCTTCATGCATGTGCAGGAACTCGCCCGCCTCGGCGCCCACATCACGCTTTCCGGCCAGACGGCGATCGTCGACGGCGTTTCCAAGCTCAAGGGCGCGCCTGTGATGGCGACCGACCTGCGCGCCTCGGTGTCGCTGGTCATCGCCGGCCTTGCCGCCGAGGGCGAAACCACCGTCAACCGCGTCTACCACCTCGACCGCGGCTTCGAGCGGCTGGAGGAAAAGCTCTCCGGCTGCGGCGCAGTGATCGAGCGCATTTCGGGCTGAACGACTGCAAGCAAGCCTTGCAGATAAGAGTGGCCTTTCCCTGCTGGAAGGCCAATGGCCGAGGTCGGCGCCGCCCCTCATCCGCCCTTCGGGCACCTTCTCCCCGTAAACGGGGAGAAGGCCGCGACTGCAGCTTTGGCGACTTTCCTGCACGTTCGCGATTGGCGAAATCCTCGCGAAAGCGCTCCTTCTCCCCGTCACTATACGGGGAGAAGTGCCCGGCAGGGCGATGAGGGGCAACGCCGACCTGACGTGATTACCTTTGGCCGGATCCGTACCGAGGTTGCACGGACCCGAAAGACCGCCTAACAGAGGGCTGAAATCAACCTTCAGGTGCGCATTCCGCATGGCAGCCCTCAAGCTCATCGCGCTCGACGACCAGGATCTGAGCATCGTTTCGGCGCATGTCCAGGACGCCGTGATGAAGGTCTCCGACCTACAATATCTGCCTGCGGCCAAGCGTTTCGTGCTGACCATGAACCGCTTCGTCTGGGAGGCGAAATCCGGCCTGTTGCGCCAGCATAACGAGCGGCGGCAGGCAGTGCTGCATTTCGACCGCGTGCTCAGCGCCAAGACCAGCGGGATCCCGCGCGACAAGCCGGCCGAGGTGTTGTCGCTGCTGGCGATCAGCTTTATCGCCATCAGCAAGCCGGCCGGCATCGTCGAGCTGGTGTTTTCCGGCGGCGGCACCATCATGCTCGACGTCGAATGCGTCGAGGCGCGGCTTGCCGATATCGGCGGTTCCTGGGAAGCCACCTCGCGACCTGTGCACAGGGGCTGAACATGGCCATCACGCTTAGCCAGACCGACGCCGATTTCGAGCAGCGTTTTGCCGCCTTCCTCACCACCAAGCGTGAGGTTTCGGCCGATGTCGAAGCGGTGGTGCGCGACATCATCGCCCGCGTGCGCGCCGAGGGCGACAAGGCGCTGATCGACTACACGCTGAAATTCGACAAGGCCGATCTCGGCAAGCTCGGCATCGCCGTCTCGAAGGACGACATCGCCAAGGCTTACGCGGCGGCCGATCCGGCAACGATCGAGGCGCTGAAATACGCGCGCGACCGCATCCGCTCGCATCACGAGCGGCAGAAGCCGAACGACGACCGCTATACCGATGCCGCCGGTGTCGAGCTCGGTTCGCGCTGGACCGCGGTCGAAGCCGCCGGCCTCTATGTGCCGGGCGGCACGGCCAGCTATCCGAGTTCGGTGCTGATGAATGCGGTGCCGGCCAAGGTCGCCGGTGTCGAGCGTATCGTTATCGTCGTGCCGGCCACAGGCGGCGTCATCAACCCGCTGGTACTGGTGGCGGCGGATCTCGCCGGCGTTTCGGAAATCTACCGCGTCGGCGGCGCGCAGGCAGTTGCCGCGCTCGCCTACGGCACCGAGACGATCCGGCCGGTGGCAAAGATCGTCGGCCCGGGCAACGCCTATGTCGCGGCGGCCAAGCGCCAGGTGTTCGGCACGGTCGGCATCGACATGATCGCCGGCCCGTCGGAAGTGCTGGTGGTGGCCGATCGAGACAACGATCCGGACTGGATCGCCGCCGATCTTTTGGCGCAGGCCGAGCATGACGTCTCGGCGCAGTCGATCCTGATTACCGACAATGCAGAGTTCGGCAAGGCGGTGGAGCAAGCGGTGGAACGCCAGCTCAAGGTGCTGCCGCGCGGCGAAACGGCGGCGGCAAGCTGGCGTGATTTCGGCGCCGTCATCCTGGTGCCGACGCTTCAGGCCTCGCTGCCGCTGGTCGACCGCATCGCGGCCGAGCATGTCGAGCTCGCCTTCGACGATGCCGAGGCGTTTCTCGCAAAAATGCGCAATGCCGGCGCCGTGTTCATCGGCCGGCATACGCCGGAAGTCATCGGCGACTATGTCGGCGGCTCCAACCATGTGCTGCCGACGGCGCGCTCGGCGCGTTTTTCTTCGGGGTTGTCGGTGCTCGATTTCGTCAAGCGCACTTCGATCCTCAAGCTCGGGCCAGAGCAGCTCAAAGCGCTGGCGCCGGCCGCCATCGCGCTCGCCAAGGCCGAAGGCCTCGACGCGCATGCGCGCTCCGTCGGCATCCGGTTGAACATGTAGCCATGCCGGGCCACGACCAAACCCGCGACAGGCTGATCGACGTCGAGCTCGACGAGACGATCGGACGCTCCACGCCCGATGTCGAGCATGAGCGGGCGGTGGCGATCTTCGACCTGATCGAGGAAAACAGCTTCCGGCCGGTCAATGACGACGGCGCCGGCCCTTACAAGCTGAAGCTGTCGCTCGCCGAGTCGCGCCTGGTCTTCGCCGTCAGCCGCGAGGATGGCGCCGACGTGGTCACCCATATCCTGTCGCTGACGCCGCTCAGGCGCATCGTCAAGGACTACTACCTGATCTGCGAAAGCTACTACGAGGCCATCCGCTCCTCGACGCCGAGCCACATCGAGGCGATCGACATGGGCCGGCGCGGCCTGCACAATGAAGGCTCGCAGACGCTGATGGACCGGCTCGCCGGCAAGATCGAGATCGACTTCGACACGGCGCGCCGGCTGTTCACGCTGGTCTGCGTGTTGCACTGGCGAGGCTAGTCCTGACAGTCCTGCCCCACTCGATCCTGTTCCTGTGCGGCATGAACGTCGTGCGTTCACCGATCGCCGAGCAACTGGCGCGGCGCATGCTTCCAGCCACCACCTTCGTCGCTTCGGCCGGCGTGCGCGCCGGTGAGCGCGATCCCTTCGTCGACGCGGTGCTGGCCGAAGACGGGCTTTCGCTCGGCACGCGCCAGCCGCGAACCCTGGACGATCTGGAAGACGACTATTTCGACCTGATCGTGACGCTGGCGCCGGAGGCGCATCATGCCGCGCTCGAGCTGACCCGCTCGCTCGCCGTCGAGGTCGAATACTGGCCGATGCCCGACCCGACCGACACCGGCGGCACCCGCGAGCACATCATGGCCGCCTATCGCGACGTGCGCGAGCGGCTGAAAACGCGCATGAGCCGACGTTTCCTGCCCCCGGTGGCAAAAAACCCGGCGGATTAAGCGTGTTCACAAGCGCACGATTATCATATAGGTTCCGCCGCAATTTCCGGCCGGAGTCGGATGGTTTCAGGTCGAACGGACCTGAAACCATCCGACTCCGGATCGAAGACGTAGAGCACGATGCCGTCCGAAAACCGCTTCACACTTTTCGGCATCATGCTCTAAGTGCCGGAACTACCATCCAAGCAAAGGTATCGAATGCCGAAGGAAGAAGTCCTCGAGTTTCCAGGTGTGGTCACCGAACTGCTGCCCAATGCGATGTTCCGCGTGAAGCTCGAAAACGAACACGAAATCATCGCCCACACCGCCGGCCGCATGCGCAAGAACCGCATCCGCGTGCTGACCGGCGACAAGGTCCTGGTCGAGATGACGCCCTACGACCTGACCAAGGGCCGCATCACTTACCGCTTCAAGTAACAGTTCGGCGCGATGAGCATCCTGCAGAAGCTCGTGCTTGCCTCGGGTTCGCCGCGCCGCATCGAATTGTTGCAGCAGGCCGGCATCGAGCCGGACCGCATCTTGCCAGCCGATGTCGACGAGACGCCGTTGCGCGCCGAGCATCCGCGCTCGCTGGCCAAGCGCCTTGCCAAGTACAAGGCCGAGAAGGCCTTTGCATCGCTGAAAAGCGAGGAAGATTACGCGCCGGCCTTCATTCTCGCCGCCGACACGGTGGTGGCCGTCGGACGCCGCATCCTGCCCAAGGCGGAAACGCTGGACGATGCCGCCAACTGCCTCGGTCTGCTTTCCGGCCGCTCGCACCGGGTCTATTCCGGCATCTGCCTGATCACGCCAGGCGGCAAGCAGCGCTTGCGGCTGGTGGAGACACGTGTCCGCTTCAAGCGTCTGCCGCGCGAGGAGATCGACGCCTATGTCGCTTCGGGCGAATGGCGCGGCAAGGCCGGCGGCTATGCCGTGCAGGGCCTGGCCGGCTCCTTCGTCGTCAAGCTGGTCGGCTCCTACACCAATGTGGTCGGCCTGCCGCTCTACGAGAGCGTGGCGCTGCTTTCCGGCGAAGGCTTCAAGGCGCATCAGAACTGGCACGCCGCGCGCTCATGAGCCTGGACGACAAAGTGACGCCGCTTCGGCCGAAGCGGCCCTGCCCCGAATGCGGCAAGCCATCCTCGCGCGAGCACTATCCGTTCTGCTCGGCACGCTGCAAGGACATCGACCTCAATCGCTGGCTGAAGGGTGCCTATGTCATCCCCGGCCGCGACGGCGAAGAAGAAGAGGACGACGCGCCCAAGCCAGTTCCCGAACCCAAGGACGGGGATTGAGCGGCGCGAGGCGCTGTCTTCACTGATTTTCTTTCCCGACCAAAATCTATGGCTCGCTAAGCCTTTGTTTTCATGCGATTCCGGAGCGAAAAACGCCGCGCATTTTTCCGGGATTTGCGCTTACTTTTCTCGCAATTCCGGACGGAAAACCGCCGAGCACTTTTCCTGGAATTGCGCCTAACTTTCACGCAATTCCGGACGGAAAACCGCCGAGCACTTTTCCTGGAATTGCTCTGGACAGGCAGGATTGCCGTGCTATAACCCACGCGCTTTCAAGGGGCGCCGCTAGGCGTCGCCGTGAAACCCGGCAGACGATCCGTTAGCCGGCACAGGCCCAGATAGCTCAGTTGGTAGAGCAGCGGACTGAAAATCCGCGTGTCGGTGGTTCGAATCCGCCTCTGGGCACCATGTTCCCTTCTCAGCCGGTGCCAGATAAGATCAAAAGCAGCGAATTTCGCTGTGCTTCCGGTGCCTTATCTGTACTTTGAGCCGAACTGACGTCCAAAGTCGCCTTACACCGACCCGACCGGATGGAGAGGTGCGGCAGTCCGATCTGCCGCATTTCGACACCGGGTTCAGGACGTCGGCTTCATGAACCAAGCCGGTATGCAAGCTGCGGACGAGACAAGCCAAGGAGGCGCGCGGCGGCGGAAAGGTTCCCATCGGCCAAGTCGACAGCGGCTTGGTAGACTGCACGCTCCATGTCGCTCAACGAAACCTTGTTTCTTTCCATCAGTTCGAGCATCTGCCGGCCCAAGCCTTGCGAAGCGTCGTCATTCGGAGTCGGGCCACTTGCCCATTTCGCAAGTTGGACTTCTATCTGCTCTCCCGTAATCGAGCCGCCCTGATGAAGGGCAAGCACGGAGGTCAGTACGCCGCGCAATTGGCGCAGATTGCCTCGCCATTGCGTTTGGGCGATCACGCTTGTCGCCGTTTCGTCGAATTCAGGCAGATCGATGCCCATCCGTGACGCGAGCAACCGGACCATAATGCCAGCCAGGTTCAAGCAATCCTGCCTTCGCTCCACAAACGACGGCATGCGAACATGCAGGGGCGAAAGCACGGACCAGAGCGCCGGCGACAATCCAAAGAACGCGTCGACGCTATCGGCAAGCGCAATTACCCTTGGTCCGCCGAGCAGGATGCCGTCCTCAATGGCGCGGGAAAGGCGCGATTGCATCTCCACAGGAATGGCTTGAGCCTCATCTATTATCACCGTTTTCGGAATCGGACCGCGTCGGCTTTGCTTACCCGGCTGGGCAATCTCCGAACACAGTGCAACGTCAACGTCCGAGCCAATGACATGGCGCGGCTCCGGCGGGGAACTGTGCCCTAGGCGGTGGAGATAACACGCCGCGCGGCTGCGCCCTGTGCCAGCGGCACCGGTCACCAGCACCGGAAGTCCCATCATGGCAAAACGGTCCAGCAGATCCTTCACCGGCCTGAGCAAGACGCCGTCAAGCTCGGAAAGATGGCTATGGGCAATGTGAGTCCGCGCCACCGACACAGACGGCGTTATCTCTTGCTGCCCGACGACCCGCTCACGGAAAAAGATGACCTCAGGGTCAGAGGCGCCCCAGGCACTCGCCGGCTTGCCCACGACCCGGCAGTGTCGGTGGCCCTGGGCAGCGCATTCGATTTCCTTGTAGATGACCAATGTATTGAAGAATTCGGTCGCGTAGCCGGACGCATAACCAATCTGTGTCCAGCACATCGGCTCCGCGGCATGGTGCGGGTTACGAAAATGCGAGGCCTCGACGCTATCGTGCCAAAGGAATTCCGCCGCAAAGCGTCCTTTGCGGAAATCGAAGTCGTTGTAGACGGTCTCGACGCGTACGACGCCACTGAAGGTGTGCATGCGGGTCCCGGCCGTAAAGGCGTCCCCGATATCAAGATGCGGCCAGCGCGTACGTACAAATCGGGCGTCCGCCTGACCGGTTAGAAATCCCAGCCGGATCAGGAATACCTTTGCCTCCTCGGCGCCGAGCAACCGGATCAGTTCGCGCCGTAGTTCGGAACCGACCGCAGCCCGTTGCACGACTATGCGATCACCGTTCAGGCTGATTGTTCCGTCGACCGGATTGAATACCAGGCTGCTCAGTAGTTCGCGCACCGTCGGGCGGCCGCCCCGATCGAGGAGCTTGGACGGCTCGGCCTGGGGTCTCATCGTAAGCTCCTCGTCAGATTCGGCACGGCATTGGTGGAAGCCAATTCATCAAATCATAAAATCGATTTGGTTATTTGATCAATCGCCTCGGTCATCATTCTTCATATCATACACCGGTCGGAAAATAATTATCTAACGATCCCAATGCTTTAACTTGAAAATCCGTACTCCGGTCCAACTCCGCTCGCAGTGAGTTTGACAGCACCCCCCTACCGGAACTCCTAATCTCCTCAAATCGGGAGGCAGCGAAGAGTGGAGCCCACAGGACCTTACGCGTTTCGGCGCGCGAGACTGGATCGTGCGTCCGGTCGTGGTCCCCGGTGAGGTCCCAACGCGGAGGGCGCATGGCGAGCTTGCATCAAATGTTTGACGTGGGCGGCAAGTCGGTGATCGTGACCGGCGGAGCCAGCGGCATAGGACGCGCTTACGCGGAGGTCATGGCCGAGAACGGCGCGCGCGTCTGCATCTTCGATCTCGACGCCGAGCGCCTCGACAAGGTGATTTGCGAGATGAAAGCCGGCGGGGGCGACGTCTGGGGACAGACATTGGATGTCGCCGACCGTTCGCGGATGGCATCGGCGTTCGACACTGTTGCGGACAGACATGGTCGGATCGACGTGGTTTTCGCCAATGCCGGCATCGATGCTGGCCCGGGGTTTCTCTCGACCGAGGGACATCGCATTGCCGAGGGTGCGATCGACCTGCTCGAGGACCACCATTGGGACCGGGTCATCGAGGTGAATCTGACCTCGGTCTACACAACGGTGAAGAACGCGGCCAGGCACATGAAGCAGACTGGCGGGGGCCGCATCATCGTCACCTCATCGATCGCCGCGCAAATCAACGAGGCAATCGTCGGCACGCCATATATGCCCGCCAAGGCCGGTGTAGACCACTTCGTCAGGCAGATGGCGATGGAACTCGGCACGTACGGGATCCTGATCAATTGCATCTCGCCCGGCCCCTTCATGACCAACATCGCCGGCGGCAGGCTGCAGATACCGGCCGACCGAAGGGCCTTCGAGCAGCAGTCGCTGATCGGCAGGATCGGCGATCCGGAAGACATCAAGGGGCTGGCGCTCTACCTGGCCTCCCCATGTTCGTCCTACGTGACGGGGAGCCAGATCGTCATCGATGGAGGATCGATGCATCGCATCAAATGAACCTGCGGCGGGAGGCCGTAAGGTGGAGGAAGTCAACCTATCAATACCAGAGGGAGGAAACCATGGTTGAACTGAAATCACGCGACGCGCGCGTGTCGCGGCGCACCATAATCAAGGGAATCGGCGCGGGTACCGTGGCCGCGGCACTCGGCGCTCCTATGATCGCCCGTGCGCAGGACGCGGGCACCATCAAGCTCGGGTTCCTGACGCCGACGACAGGTCCGCTGGCCCTGTTCGGCGAGACCGACGGCTGGGCGGTCGGCAAAGTCAAGGAACTCCTCAAGGATGGACTGGAGACATCGACCGGCAAATATGCCGTCGACATCCTGGTGCGCGATAGCCAGTCCGATCCAAACCGTGCCGCCGAGGTCGCAGGCAACCTGTTGCTGAACGAGAATGTCCATATGCTGCTGCCGGCTTCGACCACCGACACGGTGAGCCCCGCGGCGGATCAGGCTGAGTTGTACGAATGCCCATGTCTGTCGACCGGCGCTCCGTGGCAAGCCATAATCTTCCCGCGCGGCGGCAAGGATAAACCGTTCAAGTGGACCTATCATTTCTTCTGGGGCCTTGACGAGGCGCTCAACACTTTCGTCGGCCTTTGGAACACGATCGAGACGAACAAGAAGGTCGGAATGCTGTTTCCGCAAAACGCGGACGGCGAGACCTGGGGCAACAACGACTACGGGCTTCCGGTTCCGACACAGAAGGCAGGCTTTCAAATCGTGGTGCCCGGCTTCTTCCAGCCGCGCACCAATGACTACACGGCGCAGATCAAAGCATTCAAGGATGCCGGCTGCGACATCGTGGGAGGCATCACATATCCCGATGACCTCAAGACTTTCGTGAACCAGTGCGCCCAGCAAGGCTACAAGCCCAAAGCGGTGACAGTTGCCGCCGCGTTGTTGTTTCCGTCCGGTGTCCAAGCGCTTGGGCCGCTCGGCGACGGTATGTCCTCGGAGGTCTGGTGGACCCCCGCATTCCCGTTCAAGTCGACTATCACCGGGCAGACCAGCAAGGACATTGCCGGTCAATGGGAAAGCGAGACCAAAAAACAATGGACCCAGCCTCTCGGCTATAGCCACGCGCTGCTTGAGATGGCCATCGACATCCTCAAGCGCTCGAAGAACCCGCTAGACCGTGAAGCAAACCGCGAGGCTCTCGCGGCGACCAAGATGCAGACCCTGATCGGCCCGGTCGATTTCACATCAGGTCCGCACCCGAACGTCTCGACGACGCCGATCTTCGGCGGCCAGTGGGTCAAGGGCGAGAAATGGCCCTACGACCTGAAGATTGTCGACAACTCAGTCAACAAGCTGTTCCAGCCGGAGCAGAAGATGAAGCTGATGAGTTGGCCGGCCTGAGGAGTTCGGACCTATGGCCGATGGCGCACTTCTCGAAGCGCGAAGCCTGGGCAAGTCGTATGGGGCACTGCGTGTCCTGCACAACATCAGCTTCGACGTGCGCCGCGGCGAGGTGCTCGGCGTTCTCGGCCCCAACGGGGCCGGGAAAACCACGCTGTTCAACCTGGTCAGCGGCGACACCAAGACAGACGAGGGCGATCTGTTCCTCGACGGCCAGACGCTGGTCGGACAGCCGCCATACCGGCGCTGTCGGATGGGGATCGGGCGAACCTACCAGATTCCACGTCCCTACGTCGGACTGACGACCTTCGAAAACCTGCTCGTCGCCGCGTCCTTCGGCAGCGGCAGCTCGGAGGCAGAGTGCTACGGTCGCTGTGCCGAGATACTGCGAGGTTGCGAGTTGGGCGGCAAAGCCAATCGGCTGGCCGGGTCCCTGACGCTCCTCGACCGCAAGCGGCTCGAGCTCGCCCGTGCGCTTGCGTCCGGGCCGAAGCTTCTGCTGCTTGACGAGATAGCCGGCGGGCTGACGGACGAGGAAGGCAAGGACCTGGTTGCCCTCATCCGAAGAATTCGGGCCAACGGGGTGACGATCATCTGGATCGAACACGTACTGCATGCCCTGCTCGCCGTTGCCGACCGCATGATGGTGCTGAACTTTGGCGAGAAGATTGCCGAAGGCGTGCCGGATGAGGTTATCAAGGACCCCGAAGTGCGCCGGGTCTACATGGGGATCGAGGCATGAACACTCCCCTTCTCTCGACCCACGGGCTTGTTGCCCGGTACGGTGACTTCCAGGCGCTTTACGGCATCGACTTCGAGATCGGCAAAGGCGAGGTCGTGGCGTTGATAGGCGCCAACGGCGCAGGCAAATCCACCCTGCTCAGGTCTATCATCGGCTTGCTGCGTGTCGCGCCCGAAATGGTGATTCTGGACGGCCGTCCCGTCGGCGGCTGCCGCCCCCACCGGATGATCGCCGACGGAGTCGCCATCGTGCCGGAAGGCCGCCGGCTTTTCACCGGCATGTCGGTCGAAGACAATCTCCGCGTGGCGATCGACCACGCCAGGGTGACACGCAACGCTGCCTGGACGCTCGAAGGGATATTCGCCCTCTTCCCGATCTTAAGGGAGAAGCGTCGCGTTCCGGTGGAATCGCTCTCGGGTGGACAGCAGCAGATGGTGGCGATCGGACGCGCCCTGCTCAATCAGCCGCGACTGCTTTTGTGCGATGAAATCAGCCTTGGACTGGCGCCCAAAGTGGTCCGCGAAATCTATCAGTCGATACCGTCCATCTCCCAGAGCGGCACGTCGATTGTGCTGGTCGAACAGGACGTGGGGCTGGCAAAATCCGCTTCCGACCGCCTCTATTGCATGCTGGAGGGCCGGACGACTTTGACCGGGCGATCGCGCGACATCTCGCGCGAAGCCATTGCCGAGGCGTATTTCGGAGGCTCGCATGCATTGGCTTGACGGGCTGATCCAGGGCGTCCTGCTCGGCGGACTTTATGCTCAGTACGCGCTCGGCATGGCCCTGATGTTCGGCGTCATGCGGATCGTGAATCTGACGCATGGCGACTTGATGATCCTGCTCGCTTTGACAGGCATCAGCCTCGCTGCCAGGTTTGCGCTCGGACCATGGCCGGTTCTGGTCATCCTCGTCGTGCTGGGGGCGATCATCGGCCTGCTGCTGCAGCGTCTGGTTCTGGATCGCGTGGTGGGGTCCGATCCACTGCCTTCGCTGATAGCGACCTTCGGTCTTTCGATGGCGCTGCAGAACGCCATGCTGCAGTTTTGGTCGGCCGACACGCGCTCGCTCGGCGCCGGCGGAATCGCGCAGGCGTCGTTCCAGATCGGCTCGCTCTTTGTCGGCGTCCTGCCGCTGATCGTGCTGCTGACGGCAACCGTTCTGACCGGCTCCCTCGATGCAACGCTGCGCCACACCCGCTTCGGTCGCGCCCTGCGCGCGTCTTCGGTGGATGTCGAAGCGGCGGCAATGACCGGCGTAAACCCGAAGAACGTCTACGCCGGAGCCACCGCCATCGCCGTTGCGATCCTCGGTTTTGCCGCCGTGTTCCAATCCATGCGCGCCACGGTCGCCCCAGCCGATGGTCCCTTCCAGCTGATCTATGCCTTCGAAGCGGTGATCATCGGCGGCATGGGCTCGATCTGGGGAGCCTTCCTCGGAGCGATGGTGCTCGGGATCAGCCAGTCGATCGGGTTTCGCATCGATCCCGGCTTCGGCATCCTGGCAGGGCATCTCGTCTTCCTGCTCGTGCTCGCATTGCGGCCGCAGGGCCTCATGGGAAAGGTGTGAGGCCATGACCGAAACGGTTGCAATCAACAGCGACGGACCGGGCATCGTGCGCGTCCAGCGTCAAACGACATCCGGCTTCGTCGCCATGGCGCTGGGCACGAGCATGATCGCAGCTATTGGCTCCATGCCGTGGTGGGCGAGCCAGGGACAAATCCGCGATGTCGTCGAACTGTGCTGCTACATCGCCGTGGCTGCGATGTGGAATCTTCTGGCCGGTTACGCCGGCCTCGTGTCAGTCGGCCAACAGGCCTTCGTAGGCGTAGCGGCTTACGCCATGTTCGTGATGGCCCAACTCTGGGGCGTCAATCCCTTCTTCGCCGTCATTCTCGCGGTGAGCGCACCGGCGCTGCTGGCCATTCCGACCTATGCTCTCCTGCATCGGCTGGATGGCCCCTATTTCGCGATCGGCACCTGGGTCATTGCCGAGGTCATGCGGCTTGCGACTTCCATTTTCGCCTATGTGAACGCCGGTGCCGGAATGAGCCTGCGGGTGATGACTGGTTACTCGGCCGATCAACGGGCGATGGGCGTTTCGTTCCTATGCGCCTTCATGCTGCTCGTCACGGTGGGCGGTTCCTATCTGCTGCTGCGCTCCCGCTATGGGCTGGCGCTGACCGCGGTCCGCGACAACCCTGTTGCCGCCGCCAGCCAAGGCGTGAACGTCGGTCGTCTGCGCTTTCTGATCTGGATGGCCGCGGCGGTCGGAACCGGATTGGCAGGTGCAGTCTATTTCCTCGCGCAACTGCGCATCACGCCGCCCTCCGCCTATGATCCCAACTGGGCCAGCATCGCAATTTTCGTCGTCATGGTGGGCGGGCTGGGCTCCTTGGAGGGGGTGATCATCGGCGCGTTGATCTACTTCTTTGCCGACCGCTGGTTTGGCGAATATGGCGCCATCTATCTCGTCGTGCTCGGCCTTCTCACCCTGTTCATGGCGATCTTCGCGAGAGGCGGCGTGTGGGGCGTGATATGCAAGATCGTCGACGCGCCCTGGTTTCCGACCCGACGGACGCTGCTGGAGGACAAGCCATGAGAGCTGCCCTCTTTCATGATATTCGGGAGCAGCTGCGTATCTCCGAGCTGGCGCTCCCGACACCGTCGCCAGACGAAGTCCTGCTTCGGATCGCCGCCTGCGGCATCTGCGGTTCGGACCTGCATATGTCCGACGATCCGGCCACTTTCGGGGTCAATCGGGGCGACGTGCTGGGGCATGAGTTCGCCGGCGAGATCGTCGAGTGTGGCCGCGATGTCACCGGTCTCAAGCCGGGCGATCGCGTTGCCATCGCGCCGATGCGCGGCTGCGGCCACTGCGCTTCATGTCTTGGCGGCGAGCCTGCCTGGTGTGCGCAGATGCGACTGATCGGCGGCGGATACGCCGAATATGCCGCTGTCGCGGCCCGGCAATGCCGCATCCTGCCTGACGACCTGCCGACGGCAGAGGGCGCACTGGCCGAGCCTGTTGCAGTCGGCCTGCACGCAGTCGCGCGTTCCGGCCTCAGGCCGGGGGATCGCGTGCTGATCCTGGGTGCCGGACCGATTGGCTTGCTGGTTGCCTTCTGGGCCCGGCGGCTCGGCGCGCGAGATGTCGTCGTCGCCGATCTCAACCGCCACCAGGAATCGCGCGCGGGGGCCATAGGCGCGACTGCATTCGCTCTATCGGGACCGCGCCTGTCTGACGAGTTCCTGGCTCTGAGCGGAGGAGAGCCGGACGTCGTGTTCGAATGCGTCGGCAAGCGCGGGCTGATCGACTTCGCCTGCCGCCTGGTGCGCCCCCACGGGACGGTCGTCGGCGTGGGGCTTTGCGTGGGTGGGGATGACTGGGACCCTTTTGCCGCGCTGTCGAAAGAGATTCAGATCGTGTTTGCCGTGTTCTTCACTATGGCAGAATTCGAGGCCGCTCTGGACGCGCTAGGCCCGGGGCAGTTTCAGCCGCAGTCACTAGTCACCGGGCAGATCGGCCTCGTGGACGTGCCCGAAATCTTCGAGGGCCTCAAGCGACGCACGACGCAGTGCAAGGTGCTTATCCGGCCAGACTCGACCAGCGCGACGCATCGGAGGAACTCATGACGTTCGAAACGCTCTCCTACGAGATCGACGGTGTACACACGGTCGTGAAAGCCATCGGAAATGGCCCCGCCGTCTTGGCATTGCACGGGGCTGCAACCATCGAGGGGCACGATTGGGCGCGAGGCCTGGCTGATCGCTTCCGCGTCTATCTCCCTTTCCATCCAGGGTTCGGCGAAAGCGGTGATGCCGCGCATGTGTGCGGTATGCAGGACATGCTGGTGCACAATCTAAGGCTCGTTGCCGTGCTTGGCCTCGACCGTCCCCATCTCGTTGGTCATTCGATGGGCGGCTGGATGGCGGCCGAGATGGCCGTGCTTGCTGGAGAACGCTTCGGCAAGCTCGTGTTGAACGCGCCGGCGGGGCTGAACCATCCAGACCATCCGGCGACAGACCTTTCGTCGATCGAACCGGAGGCACTGCCCGGCTATCTTACAAACGACGTCGCCGTGGCACTGCACTACTTCCCCGGCGGCGCGCAGTGTCCGCCGCTTGAAGAGTTCGTCGCCGCGCGCGCGAAGGAAGCAAGAGGGCTCGAACGCATCCTCAACCCGCACGGAATGGGGCACCCGAACCTCGGCCGGTGGCTGCCCCGCATTCCAAACCGGACCTTGATCGTGTGGGGCGAGGCGGACCGTCTGGTTCCCGCCTCGCAGGCTCCGATCTGGGCCGAGCGCATCCCGAATGCCAACATGTTCATCGCGCCGGGCATCGGACATCTCGCAATGCAGGAAGACCCTAAGATCGTTGCGGCGATCGGCGATTTCCTCGCCGCATAGCCGCAAATCGCAACGAAGATATCCATGCAAGGAGGAAGAGGCATGAACGCACCATTGAATCACCGTTCCGGATATTGGGGGACCACGGCCGATCTCCCCTCGCTGCTTGCGCAGATTCACAAGATCGGGCCGATCCTCGAAGCGAACGCACCCGAGAACGACAAGCTCGGCAAGTTGAACGACGCGACCTTCGAAGCACTGAAGCCACTGCGCATGTCGCACATCTTCGCCGGTGAAGATATTGGCGGGTCGCAGCTCTCGCCCACCGATGGTCTGCAGTTGATCGAGGCGATCACCTACTATAGCGGTGCGGCCGGCTGGGTCTCGATGGTGCATGCGTGCATCGGCGCGATGTCTGCCGCCTTCCTACCCGATACGGCGATCGCACGCCTGTTCGGCGGTGATATCGACAATCGCTTTTCGGGCCAGGGCACGCCGACAGGCATGCTTAGGAAAGTGGATGGCGGTTACCTGCTGAACGGTAAGTGGTCCTATGCGAGCGGTATCTATCACGCCACATATACCCACACCGCGGCATTGCTGGACGATGGAAAGGGGCAACCGGCAAAGGACGAGGACGGCAACGTGATCGTGCTGTGCGCGCATGCGCCGGTCAGCGATCATCAGTTGCTTGGCAACTGGGATGTGCTCGGCCTGAAAGCGACCGGCAGCATCGACTACGGCGCCAAGGATGTCTTCATACCCGACGACATGGTGTTTCCGATCATGACGGCGGAACCGCAGCGGCTGAAGGAGTTTTTCAGCCTTGGCGTCGTCGGGCTTGCCGCGATCGGTCATTCGGGATGGGCCATCGGTGCGTCCCGGCGAATGCTCGACGAGATGGCGCGTTATGCCGTTTCAAAAACCGGTCGCGCCGGCCTGCTTGGCGAGAGCGACAAATTCTGGTTCGACTACGGGCGGGCCGAGGCTCGAGTGCGTGCCGCGCGAGCCTTCCTGTTCGAGGTCTGGCGCGACGCCGAGTCGTCCATCGAGGCCGGCGACCGCGTCTCGACGCGCCAGGTCAGCCTCATTCATCTCGCCAAGTCGGAAGTGCACGAGGCAGGCGTCGATGCCTGCCAGTTCGTCTACCGCGCAGCCGGCGGCGCATCGCTGCGCGAGGGCATCATGCAGCGCACCTATCGCGAGATGCTGACCGCGGCCAACCACTTCACGATCAACCCCAATATGGTCGCCGCAGCCGGGCGGGATCTGGGTGGCCTGTGGAGCGAGCGCAGCTGGCAATTCTACGACCTTGTCGACAAGAAGAAATAGCACTCTCTGCCAGAGGGTGGATGATCGAATGACAAAGAACGGCGCAACAGACTCGGCCGCACAGGTGGCGGAGGCCTTCCTCACGGCCTTCCGCCATCACCCTTCCGGCGTAGCGATCATCACCGCCGACCCCGGCGACGGACCGGTCGCGCTGACCATCAGCTCACTCATTTCCGTCAGCGTCAAACCGCCCACCATTGCTTTCTCGCTCTCGGACATTTCATCCAGCGCGCAGGCAATCCGGCAAGCTGCCACCGTCGTCGTCCACTTCGTCAAGCGCGACGACATGCAGCTGGCGCGGTTGTGCGCAACGAGCGGCGCGGACCGTTTCGGTCCCGATGTGGCCTGGGCACGGCTGCCGACGGGAGAGCCCCATTATCCCCAAGTGGACCTGTGGTTCCGGGCCGTTATCCGCGGCAGGCTGGCCGTGCCGGGCGCGGGCCTCGTAACGGCTGAACTGATCCAATCTTCGACACATGCACAGCGCACCGATGAGCACGACGCGCTCGTCTATGCCAATAGGACCTGGCACGGCCTGCGGCCGATCGCCGATTCAATCCGGACGCCGCTGATCCTTTGGCCAGACGATTCCGCAACGTTCTGAACTGCCTGCGGCAGCCTCTTAACCGTGGCATTTCGCCGAGGCTGGCGTCTGAGAGAATAGATATCGAGTTCATTGTCCATCAGGCCGCGCTCCGCCTGATGGACATCAAATCGACCGGATGTCACGCCTGTTCAATTGTAGACGCCGCCGTCGATAGAATAGGCCTGAGCGGTGATATAGACGGCTTCGTCCGACAGCAGGAACGTGTATAGCGGCGCGATTTCTTCCGGTGTCGACTGGCGGCCAAGCGGCACCATGGCCTTGACCAGCTGGGCCTGAGCTTCACGTCCGCCCATGAAATCGATGGCTGGGTTGTTGAAAGGTGTATCGATAAAGCCGGGGCAGATAGAATTGACGCGAATGTTGTCCGCCGCAAGCTCGAGCGCAGAAGCGGTGGTGAAAGCCATGACCGCCCCCTTGGACGCGGCATAGGCCGTGATACCGGGGCCACCGCGCTTGGCAGCCAGCGACGCCGTATTGACGATTGATCCGCCCCCAGCCTTTCTCAAGTGAGGGATGGCGAAGCGGGTGGCGAGATAGACACCTCTGGCGTTGACGGCCATCAGGGCGTCCCAGTCCGCAAGCGCGGACGTCTCCAGCGGTCCGGCCTTCTGAAGGCCGGCATTGTTGATTCGACGCCGGCTTCGGGCTTGATCTCATGGTGAAGGATCTGGGAATTGCGCTCGGTGTTGCGCAAGCCACGGATACGCCTGTGCCCTTCGCCGGCCTCTGCCATGACCTTTGGTCAGGCGCCCAGAAAGTGCTCGGCAAAGGGCAGGATCACACAGCCGTGGCTCGCTTTGCCGAATTGCTGGCTGGAACAGAGCTCACCGGCGGATCGGGATCGTCCGAGCAGCCATAAGAGAGCAGTCGCCGCAGGAGCGGCTGGCGACCGCTTGCGCATGCATTGGAGCCGGATTGGATCGGATGCGCCACGATCGAAGCGACAGCGACCGGCAAAAACTCGACCGAAACCGCCGAGCGGCAGGCACGCTCAGTCGGCGGGCCTGCCGCTGTGGTTCAGCCGCAAGGCGCCAGTACGAAATCGTACTCGACGTCCCAGAACGGCCCAGCGAAGTCGAGTTCCTTCGAGCGAACCGGATCCTGCACGCGCTTGAACTCGGCAAGCAGGCTTTCCTTCACGCCGAAGACGGCATCCGAATTGATGTAGGGATCGTCAGGGTCGAAGATATGCGTGGTCAGCGTCTCGAAACCGTCGGCCTTCAGGATGAAGTGGAGATGCGCCGGCCGATAAGGATGGCGGCCGAGCGCATGCAGCAACTGGCCGACCGTGCCGTCGTCCGGGATAGGATAGAATTTCGGCTTCACCGCCCTGAACCAATAGCGGCCGTCGACGCCGGTGCGGAACACGCCACGCAGGTTGAAGTCCGGCTGGATACCTTTCTGCTGCACGTCGTAGAACCCCTCGTCGTTGGCTTGCCAGACATCGAGAACGGCGCCCGCCACCGGCTTGCCTTCCGTGTCAAGGATGCGGCCATGGATCGCCATGTCCTCGCCCTTGCTGTCGAGGCAGATGTTGGCGCCCATCGGCAGCTCCGGCGCGTCCGCGATGTGGAAAGGCCCCAGCACCGTCGATTCCGACGCGCCGTTCGGCTTGCGGTTGTTGATCGCGTCGACCAGCATCGACACGCCGAGCACGTCGGAAAGCAGGATGAACTCCTGTCGCCAGTCGGTGCAGAGCTGTCCGGTCCTGGTCAGGAACAGGATCGCCTGCATCCATTCGTCCTGCGTCGGTTCGATCTCCTTGACCGCCTCATGCAGCTTGCGGGTTATCACTTCCATCACCTGTTTCAGCCGCTCGTCCCTGGCGTTCTTATTGCGGCCGGTGACGACCTCGACCGAGTTCTCCTCGGTGAAGAAACCTTTTTCGTGTGCGTCCATCGTGAACCTCACAAGGCCAGAACGGATTTCAACGCGCGGCGCAGCTCGGCGACCGGATCGTCGGCGATTGCTTCGCGCCGCCAGCAGACATGCTGGTCGGGCCGCGTCAGCACGATGCCGCTGTCGCGCACCTGGCGCAGGTTCGCCCAGTCGCCGGTCAGGTCCTGCCAGGCCTGCCGCGGCCCGATGACATGCGCGTTGATGTCGATGCCGAGTTCCTTGCCGAGCATCTTCGCCGCGTCGGCCCAGCCCTTGCCGCCAATGCCGGTGAAGACGGTGAAGCGGCCCTTGCCGCACAGGTCGAGCGTCGAAGCCTTGGCGCCGCCTTCGCCGAACACCCAGGCATGTGGCAGGCGCGCGCCGGGCCACGTCGTCGGCTGGTAGTGCAGCTCGGCGTCCTTCTCGAAGGCCGGCTCCTCCTGCCCATCGGTCAGCACAGCCGTCGAGAGGTAACGCTGGTTCATTTCGACGCCATGCGCGTCGAACTCGTAGACCTTGAAGGCTATGGTCTCGCGGATCTTGCGGCGCTGCTCCTCGGCGGCCGGCGTGTCGTCGCAGCGCGCATCCATGTTCTGCTGCATCTTCACCGGGTCGATCGAATCCAGCAGGCCGAGCGCCTTGAAGATCGGCCCGAACTCCTCGATCGACTTGTTGGCACGCGTCACGATCTGCTTGGCCACCGGCGCACGCTCGACCTGGAAACTGTCGAGCAGTTTCGTGCCCGCCTTGCCGGTCAGCACATAGGCAAGCTTCCAGGCAAGGTTGAAGGCATCCTGGATCGAGGTGTTGGAGCCGAGCCCGTTGGACGGCGGATGCCGGTGCGTGGCATCGCCCATGCAGAAGACGCGGTCGTTCTGCATGGTGGTCGCGTACATGTTGTTCACGGTCCAGGTCGAGACCGAAAGGATATCGATGTCGAGTTCCGGATCGCCGACCAGATCGCGCGCGACCTTGGTGGCGAAGGCCTTGTCCACCACCGGCGCCGGCTGGTTGATGTCGTAGCCCCAGACGATCAGCCATTCGTTCCAGGGCCGCACCATGCGCACCAGCCCCATACCGATGCCGCCGACATCGGCGCCCGGCTGCACGACCCAGTAGAGCACCGAGGGGCGGTGAGCGACATATCTGGAGAGGTCTGCCTTGAACAGGATGTTCATCGAGCCGCCGACGCCCATCTTGCCTTCGAAGGTCAGGCCGGCGTCCTCGGCCACCTTCGAATTGCCGCCGTCGGCGCCGACCAGGTACTTCGAGCGGATGGTGAAGTCCTTGCCGGTCAGCCGGTCGTGGCAGGTCGTCGTCACGCCGTCCGCATCCTGGACATGGCTGAGATACTCGACCGACATGCGCCCCTGCGTGCCACGCGAGCAGGCGGTCTTGTAGAGCAGCGGTTCCATGAAGGTCTGCGGCAGGTCGTTCATCCGCGAAGGGGAGGAAAGCTGGTGCTCGGCACGCGAATTGGGATGCTTGCCCCAGGTCTTCAGCCGGCCGATCTCTTCGCCGGCAAGCGAGGTGCAGAATACGTTCTCTCCCATCAGGTCTTGCTCGCTGGCGAACATATAGGCCTCGTCCTCGACATCCCGGCCGAGGTCGCGCAGCACCTCCATGGTGCGCTGGTTGGTGATGTGCGCGCGAGGGGTGTTCGCCAGCCACCGGTAGCGGTTGATCACCATGTTCTCGACGCCATAGGTGGCGAGCAGAGCGGCGCATGCCGAGCCTGCGGGCCCGGTGCCGATGATGAGAACGTTGGTGGTGATGTCAGCCATGCGGCACTCCCTTGGTTTTCGTTGGCGCGCCCGTCAGGATGCGACGGACGGGAAAGAGCTGGATCCCAGTGCGGTCCGCGAACAGGCCCCACAAGCCGCGCGGTGCGACCAGCATCACTGCGATGCCGATCAGGCCGAGGATGAGCAGGTACCATGAGCCGTAGTCGGCAAGCACATTGCGCAGCACGAAGAAGACGATGACGCCGACGACCGGCCCTTCGATCGTGCCGATGCCGCCGATCACCACGATGAAGATGACATAGGCGGTCCAGTCGGTGACCGAGAAGGCGGCGTCGGGCGAGATGCGCGCCTTCTGTACATAGATCAGCGCGCCGGTGACCCCGCTGACCAGACCCGCGAGCAGATAGACGGTCGACTTCATCCAGCGCGGATCGACGCCGACGGCGCGTGCCGCTTCCTGATTGTCGCGCACGGCGGCGAGGCCGAGCCCCTGCCTGGAACGCAGAAGCCAGTGGATGAACAGGATCGTGGCAGCGGCCAGAGCCAGCGCCAGCCAGTAGCAGAGCACGTCGGTCGCTTGCGAGGCGCGCCAGCCGAACAGGTCGGCGATCCATCTGACGCCGGCCATGTCGCGGGTGGCGCCGGAAGGCAGCGAGGTTCCGGTGCCACCGCCGAGCGCCTTCCATTGCGCGAAGGAAAGCCGCACCACCTCGGCGATCACCCAGGTGCCGATGGCGAAATAGGCGCCCTGCAGCCGGAAGACGAAGAAGCCGGTGGGGATGGTGAGCACGGCCGCCAGCAGCCCAGCCAGTACTATGCCGACGAGTGGATCGAGGCCGAGCAGAATGACGGCGGCGAACATCGCATAGGCGCCGAAGCCGACAAAGGCCTGCTGGCCGACGGAGACGAGACCGGCGAAGCCGGCGAGCAGGTTCCAGCATTGCGCCAGCACCAGCATCGTCAGGATGAAGAACAGGTCCTGGACCACGGCACGCGAGGTGAACAGCGGTGCGGCGAAACCGAGCGCCAGCACCGCGACGGCCACGACGAGGAAAGCCGACGACAGCCGCGTGCGCGTCTCGACCTTGAAGCTTGGCAACGCGTCGACCGCCATCTTCAGTCCACCGCCCTTGGAAAGAGACCGCGCGGCCGCGCCAGCAGCACCAGCAGGAACGCGATGTGGCCGGCCAGGATCTGCCATTCCGGATTGATCGACGCGCCGGCGGTCTGGGCCACGCCGATGATGATGCCGCCGGCAAGCGTTCCCCAGAACGAGCCGAGACCACCGATGATCACCGCCTCGAAGGCGTAGATCAGCCGCGCCGGGCCGATGGTCGGATCGAAATTGGCGCGCGTGCCGAGATAGAGCGCGGCGATCGTTACCACCACCATGGCAAGGCCCGTGGCGATGGCGAAGATGCGATCGGGCCGGATGCCCATCAGGCCTGCCGTGACGCGGTCGTCGGAGGTGGCACGAAAGGCTCGGCCGAGCGAGGTGCGGTAGAAGACCAGGTTCAGCCCGATGATCACTGCGATTGCGGAGAGGAACGTGAGCAGCGGCATCGTGCCGATATTGATCGGCCCGAACTGCAGCGACGCGGTTTCCAGCGCGCCGGCCGAGACGCGACGGCTGTCGGCGGAGAAGCGCTCGAGCAGAGCGTTCTGGATGACGATCGACAGGCCGAAGGTAACGAGCAGCGGCGGCAGGATGTCGGGACCAAGCGTACGGTTGAGCACCAGATATTGCAGCGCGAAGCCGAGCGCGAACATCGCCGGCATGGCGACCAGTGCCGCCACGAACGGATTGAGCCCCAGCGCCGTCACCAGAACCAGGATCAGGAAGGCGGCAAGCACGATGAGATCGCCATGTGCGAGATTGACCAGCCGCATGATGCCGAAGACGAGGCTCAGGCCCGCGGCGAACAGCGCGTACAGGCCGCCCAGCAGAATCCCTTGGACGATGGTGTCGAGCCACATCATGGCGTCTTCGCCCCGAAATAGGCGGCGTGGATATCGTCGCGGCCGACCTCGCCTGGCCTGCCGGAAAGCGTGATGCGTCCTTCCATCATGCAATAGACCCGGTCGGCGACTTTCAGCGCCTGGCCGATGTCCTGCTCGACGATGACGATCGAGGCTCCCGCGGCGCGGATTCTCGGGAAGGCGGCGTAGATGTCCTTGATGACCACCGGCGCCAGACCGAGGCTTATCTCGTCGCATAAAAGCACGCGCGGATTTGACATCAGCGCGCGGCCGATCGCCACCATCTGCTGCTGGCCGCCGGACAGTGCCGTGCCCGGATTGCGCCGGCGCTCCTTCAATACCGGGAAGAGGTCGTAGACCGCCTCCAGCGACCAGGCGCCGGAAACCGTTCGGCCATATTTGCCGATCAGAAGGTTCTCCTCGACGGAGAGCGACGGGAAGAGTTTGCGACCCTCCGGCACCATGGCGATACCGAGCGCGACGATCTCCGGCGCCGGCAGCCCGCCGATCGGCCGGCCTTCGAACAGAATCTGGTCGACCCCGTTGGCCAGCACGCCGGAGATCGAGCGCAGCAAGGTCGACTTGCCGGCGCCGTTGGCGCCGATGATCGCCACCGTCTCGCCGGCGTCGAGCGCCACGTCGACGCCGAACAGCGCCTGGAAGTCGCCGTAGAACGCCGTCAAGTTCCGGGTTTCGAGCAGCGCCATCAGACCTCGATCCCGAGATAGATTTCGCGCACGGCCTGCGAGGCCATGATCTCGTCCGGCCTGCCGATGCCGATCACCTTGCCGAAATTGAGCACCAGCAGCCGGCCGACCACGGAATTCAGCGCATTGAGCACGTGCTCGATCCAGATGATCGAAGCGCCGCGGCGGTGGATCGCCTGGATGGTTTCGACGAGCTGGTGACATTCAGCTTCGGTCAGGCCGCCGGCGATTTCGTCGAGCAGCAGCACCTTGGGCTGGGTGGCAAGCGCGCGAGCAAGTTCCAGGCGCTTGCGCTGGAGCAGGCTGAGGCCTCCCGCAGGCTGGTTGGCGCGGCTGAGCAGTCCGGTCTCCGCAAGGATCAAGGCGCAATCGTCCGAGACCTCGCTTTCGCGCTTGCGGGCCCCGAAGGTCGCAGCCACCAACAGGTTCTCGAACACCGTCAGTTTCTCGAAAGGCTGCGGGATCTGGAAGGTGCGGCCGACGCCGGCGAGGCAGCGCGCCATCGGCGGCTGCCGCGTGACGTCGGCACCATCGAAGGTCACGCTGCCCGCATCGACGCGGATGTTGCCGGTGATCAGGTTGAACAGCGTCGACTTGCCGGCGCCGTTCGGTCCGATGATGCCCAGCGCCTCGCCGCTTTCAAGCGCGAACGAAACCTTGTCGGCGACGGTCAGCGCGCCGAAGCTTTTCGAGACGTTGTCGAGGGCGAGGATGGGCATGTGATTAGGCTTTCTTCTCCCAGTTCTCGGGGAGAAGATGCCGACAGGTAGATGAGGGGCAGCGCAAATCTGCCAAAGCCAGGCGCCGCCCCTCATCCGACCCTTCGGGCCACCTTCTCCCCGTAAACGGGGAGAAGGAAGATTTCGTCAAAGCGCTCACGCGATGGCTTCCATCTTACCGCCGGTCGGGATGTTCGGCGCCGTCTTGTTCTCGGTGATGACGAGATCGTAACCACCGCCGTCCTTCAGCCGCCACTGGCCGCCGACCAGCGGCGTCTTGGCGACGTTCTTGGCGGCGAAGGGCGGCAGGTTGGCGCCGTTCCAGGCGATCGGGCCGACGATGGTGTCGAGCTTGGTCGCGGCGATCGCGTTGATCACGGCGGCATTGTCGCCGGCGTCGGCTCGCTTCATCACATCGGCAGCGAGTTCGAACAGCGCATGCACGAAGCCGATCGGCTGTGTCCACGGCCTGCCGGTCGCTTTGGTGAAGCCTTCCGCCAGTTGCGCCGAGCTGTCGCCGGTCAGCGACGACTTGAACGGATGGCTGGGCGTCCACCAGACTTCCGAGGACAAATTGTTGCCGGTCTTGCCAAGCGCCTCTACCGCCTGTGGGAACAGGATCGCCTTGCCGATCGAGGCAACCTTCGGCTTGAAGCCCTGCTGTTGGGCCTGATTCCAGAAGGTGGTGAAGTCAGGCGGGATCATGACGCCGGTGATGATCTCGCAGTTCGCCGACTTGAACGCATTGATCTGCGCCGAAAAGTCGTCGGTGAGGTTCTGGTAGCGGCCGGGATCGTTGAGCGTGTAGCCGCCCTTGTCCAGCACCGGCGGGAAGCCGACGACCTTGTCGCCCCAGGCGTTGCCGTCGCCATCATTGGGGAAGAGGCCGCCGACCTTCTTGTTGGTTTCGACCTGCGCCCACATGTTGGTGTAGACGGCGATTACGTCCTCGAGCCCCCAGAAGAAGTGGAAGGCGCTCTTGAACGGCTTCCAGGACGCCGGGTCGGCGGGATTGCCCTGCTGGCCGATGAACCACGGCTGCCACGGCGCGACGGTCGAGATGCAGGGAACTTCTTCCGCCTCGCAGGTGGTGGTGACCGGATTGGTCGTCTCCGGCGTCGAAGCGACCAGCATCAGGCTGACCTCGTCGTCGACGATCAGTTGCTTGGCGACCTCGGCCGCGCGGTTGGGATTGGACTGGCTGTCCTTGACCACGACCTGATAGTCGAGCCCGGCGGCCTTCGTTGCGGCCAGGAAGCCATCGATGATGAATTTGTCGGCTTCGGCGAAGGCGGCAAGCGGTCCGGTCTGCGGGCTCACATAACCAAGCTTGATCGTGGCACCCTTGGCAAGCGCCGGCATAGCCAATCCGCCTGTGCCGGCGAGCAGTCCGGTGGCGGCGGCGGTCTTCAGCAATTCGCGTCTGGTAATCATCTTGTTCTCCTCCCGATAGAACTCAATGCGGTGGACGTTCTCCCTGCCATGCGCTTTGCAACAGCGAGCGGATGGAAGCGCGGTCGAACGGCCGCGGATTGGGGTAAGGGCTTTTTGTGGCGATCTCGGCCGCGCGGTCGAGCTCGCTCGCCTTCAGGCCGAAATCCTTCAGCGCCAGCGGCGAGCCGATCGATTTGGCGAAATCGTAAAGCGCCTGTCCGGGCGAGCCGCCGAAAATCTCGGCCACCGGCCGCAGCAGCTCAGGTACGGCAAAGGCGTTGAAGCCGATCGTGTGCGGCAGCATGATCGCATGCGTCTCGGCATGCGGCGTGTCGAAGCTGCCGCCGAGCGTGTGGCAGATCTTGTGATGCAGCGCCATGGCGACCTGGCCCAGCACCGTACCGCAGAGCCATGCGCCGTAGAGCGCCTTGGCGCGCGCCTGCGCATCGCGGGGTCTGGCGACGATCACCGGCAGCGCTTCCTTCAGCGCGCGCATGCCCTCGGCTGCCATCATCGAGGTGATCGGGTTGCGGTCCTCTGCATAGAGCCCTTCGGCGGCATGGGCGATGGCGTTGAGGCCGCTGGTCACACTCATGCCGACCGGCAGGCCGAGCGTCAGTTCGGGGTCGTAGATCACGACTTCGGGCAACACCTTGGGGCTGCGCAAGGTGGTCTTGGCGCCGCCTTCGGTTTGCCCGAGGATCGGCGTCACCTCCGATCCGGCATAGGTGGTCGGGATGACGATCTGGGCGATGTCGGTGCGATAGGCGATCGCCTTGCCGAGCCCGGTCGTCGATCCGCCGCCGAGCGACACCACGCAGTCGGCTTTGAGTTCGGCGGCGTTGGCGACCGCCCGCCCGGTGACGTCGACCGGCGTGTGCATGGTGGCGCCGGAAAACGTGCCGACGCAAAGCGCACCGAGCCGATCGGCCAATGCCTGCGCGTCCACGGCCTGTTGCGGTGTCGACAGGACAAGCGCGCGCCGGCAGCCGAGCATCTCGACGTGGCTGGCTGCCTGCGCCGATGCGCCGTTGCCGAAGACGATGCGGGCGCTGCTGCCCTGATAGGTGAAGCCCAACGTCATGCCGCCCGCCGCTCCTTCCTCGCCCGCACCATCACGAAGGTGAAGTCGAGCGCCCAGTGCACGTCCTCTCTGCGAAAGGCGCCGAGCAGCTCCTGCTTGACGCCGAACAGCGCATCCTCGGAGAGCAGCGGATCGCCGGCGTCATAGACATGCGTACTGATGGTTTCGAAGCCGTCGGCTCTGACAATGAAATGCAGATGCGCCGGCCGGCGCAGCGGATAGCCGATGCCGCCGAGCATCTGGCCGACCGGGCCGTCCGCCGGCACCGCGTAGCCGCAGGGCTTGACGGTGCGGTAGTGAAAGCCGCCGTCCTTGCCGGTCTGGAAGACACCGCGCAGATTGAACTCCGGCTGCAGGTCCGGCTGCTGGTTCTCGTAAAACCCTTGCGCGTTGGCCTGCCAGGTTTCGACTGTCGCGTGGGCGACCGGCCCGCCGTCGAGATCGGTGACGCGGCCACGCACCTGTAGGGTTTCTCCTTTGCCGTCGAGCGAAATGTTCGCGCCGAGCGAGAGGCGCGGTGCGTCGGCGCGGTAGAACGGTCCGCGCACGGTGTTGGGAGTGGCGCCCTTGGGCCGGCGCGAGTTGATCTCTTCGATCAGCGCCGTGACGCCGAGCAGATCGGAAAGCAGCACCCATTCCTGGCGCTTGGCATCACTGGCATGACCGACCTCCGTGAGGAACTTGATCGCGTTCCGCCAATCCTCGGCGGTGGGACGAGTTTCCCGTACGGCAAGGTGCAGATGCTCGACGAGCGAAACGAGGAATTTCGGCAGCGCCCCGTCGGCGTGTCGCTTCAGCCGCTCGACGACGAGCTCGGCCGAATTTGCCTCGCTGAACCAAGTGTCTGCCATGCTTCCTCCCGCAACGAAGCTAACAGGATGGCGCGTAGCACTTGATGATTTCTGAAGAAATTAATATAACAATCTGCTATGAAATTGGACGAACGCCATCTCGTGCAACTCGCAGCCGTGGTCCAGGCCGGCGGTGTCACCGAGGGCGCGGCCATGCTCGGACTGACTCAGCCGGCGCTTTCGCGGACCTTGTCCATGCTGGAGAAACGGCTCGGCGAGCCGCTGTTCCTGAAGGGGCGACGGCCCTTGCAGCCGACGCCGCTCGGGCGGGCTCTGGCCGATCACGGTCAGGCCATGCTGGTGGCCTCGCGCAAGGCCTCGACGCTGGTCGAGAGGTTTCGCCAAGGCCGCACCGGCGTGGTGCGCGTCGGCGGCACGCCCTTCTTCATGGATGCGCTGATCTCCGGCATGATCGCCGAATTCCAGAACGGCTCGCCGGATGTCCGCATCGACCAGAGCTACGGTTACCTGCCGGATTTGCGCGAGGCGTTGAACGCCGATCGCATCGACCTCGCCATCTGCCCGATCGACATACTCGACGAAGGTTCGGGCATGCACTTCAAGGAGATTCTTCCCGGGCGCAACGTCGTTGCCTGTCGCGCCACCCACCCGTTGCTGCTGAAGCGGAAACTCGATGCGCGCGAATTGCTCGACTATCCCTGGATCGCTCCGCCGCCCGGCAGCCCGCTGCTGGCGGATCTTCGAAGTCTAGCGCTCTCGCTTGGAGCGACCGAGATCAAGATCCGCTATGCCGGCGGCTCGCTGACCAGCGCGGTAAACTACATGAAGGCCAGCGACGCGCTGACCGTGCTGCCGCATAGCGTCGTCTTTGCGTTCCGCAACGAAAAGGCGATAACCGCACTCCCGGTCAACATTCCGCATCCGGAGCGCGCGCTCGGTTTGCTAAGGCGCACCGACGACCTGCGCGCACCTGCCGTTGAGGCGTTTTCCGCCCATGTCGGCAGAAGCTTCGAGAACCTGCGGCATCTGATCAAAAGGCACGAACAGGCTATCGTCTGGGGCATGTGACCGAGCGCGCCAGAAAGTCCGAAAGCCGGCAGCCGGACAAAATCAGCGTACGCCACGCCGATTATCGCAGCGGCTGCTGCCCCGTGCGGTTCAGCGTGACCTGCGTCAAGCCATTTCGGGGCGCCTGGAGGCCTCGCGGATGGCTTTGTGGACATTGCGCTGCAGGTCCATGAAGGCGGCACTCTCCATGACCTCCTCGCGGCGCGGGCGCTCGATGCCTACGTCGAAGGTGCGCATGATGCGGCCCGGTCCGATGCCCATGACGACGATGCGGTCCGACAGGTAGACGGCCTCTTCGACATCGTGGGTGACGAACAGCACGGTCAGCCTGTGCTCCTCCCAGATCTGGGTCAGCAGCTCCTGCATCTGGTGCCTGGTCAGGGCGTCGAGGGCGCCGAAGGGCTCGTCCATCAACAGCATCTTGGGGCGGTAGGAGAGCGCGCGGGCGATGGCGACGCGCTGCTTCATGCCGCCCGACAATTCGGATGGATAGAGATTGGCCGAATGCGTGAGCTTGACGAGGTCGAGATGCTCGAGCGCGATCCTGCGGCAGGTGGCGCGGTCATGGCCGGCGGCCTTGAGGGCGAACTCGATGTTCTGTTGCGCCGTCAGCCAGGGCAGCAGCGTGTAGGACTGGAAGACGACGCCGCGGTCGAGGCCGGGCTTCAGGATCGGCGACCCGTCGATGTCGAGATCGCCGGAGTCGAAATCCTGCAGTCCGGCGACGATCGACAACAGCGTGCTCTTGCCGCAGCCCGAGGTACCGACCAGCGATACGAACTCGTTGTCGGCCAGTTCGAGGTCGATGTCGCGCAGCACCTCGGTGCGGCGCGCGCCGGTGCCGAAGCTCTTATGCAGGCCCTTGATCCTGAGTTTGGGGGAATTCATCGGCCGCACCTCGTCATGAACGGCTGTCCTGCCGGAACAGCACCTTGCCCAGCGCTTTCATGACCTGGTCGGTGACGAGACCGAGCATGCCGAGCAGAAGGATGTAGCCGATGATGGTGTTGGTCTGGAAATAGCGCTGCGACACGGTGATGCGATAGCCGAGCCCGGACGTCGCCGCGACGAGCTCGGCCAGGACCAGCCAGGTCCAGGCCCAGCCCAGGCTTATTCTCAGCGTATCCCAGATGCCCGGCAAGGCGCTGGGCACGACGATGCGGGTCAGGATCTTGCGATCCGGCAGGCCGAGCGTCCTGCCGAGGCCGACGAAATCGGCCGGCACGCGTTTGACGTTGTCCATGATCATCAGCACCTGCTGGAAGAACGTGCCGATGAAGATGATCAGGAATTTCTGGGCATCGCTCGTCCCCGCCCACAGGATGGAGAGCGGCACGAAGGCGACCACGGGCATGTAGCGGATGAAGTCGACCAGCGGCTCGATCGCCGCTTCCCAGGTCCGGAAGCTGCCGATCAGCACGCCGATCGGAATCGACAGCGCCGAAGCGATGAGAAAGCCGACCGAAATGCGGTAGATCGAAGCCTTGAGGTCGATGAGCAGCGTGCCGTCGGCCCAGAGCTTGCCGAGCTGCGTCACCACGCTGGCGGGCGACGGCAGGAAGATCGGCTTGACCAGTTCGAGGCCCGTCGCCGCCCCCCAGGCGAGGCCGAGGCCGGCAAAGACGGCCACGGCGATAACGAGGAAGCGCGAACGCGCGATGGGCGCGCCGATCCCGGTGGATCGGCGGCGCCGCGTCGCCTGCTTGGCAACAGGGCCGGGCGGGTTCGCTTTGACGGCAGGCTCGTCGGGCATCTCGGCGACCGCCACGACCCGGTCTACTGCGCGGCCTTGACGAAGGCCGGATCGATCATCTGCTCCGGTGTCACGTCGGCCTGAAGCAGGCCAGCATTCTTGGCGGCGGCCTCAACGTCGGCGAATGTCTTGGTGGAGAAATCGCCGGTCAGGGCGCTCTTGTTCTCGGCCAGCGAATAGTAGCGCACGCCGTCGAAGGCGGTGTTGAGATCCTCGACGCTCGAGCCGACCGCCTTGGAGATGATGGCGCGGCCGCCGGGCGTGTCAGAATTGTAGTCCTTGAGCGCCGCGTCCCAGGCCTTGATCATGGCAAGCACCTGGCCGGGCCGCGACTTGATGACCTCGTCGCGCACCACCAGCACGTCGCTGATCAGACCGGGATCCTCGCCGGCGGTGAACAGGAGCTTGACGTCCTTGTTCTGCGCCTTGGCGGTGGTGAGATAGGGCTCATAGGTGACGGCGACCGGGACGCGACCGGCAATCAGCGCGCTGCCGGCATCGGCCGCCGGCATCGGCACCGGCTGGACGTCGGCGATCGACATGCCGTTCTTGGCGAGCGCGTATTTGAGCAGGATGTCGCTGGTCGTGCCTTCCTCGAAGGCGACCTGCTTACCCTTGAGATCGGCGACCGAGTTGATGTCCTTGCCGGCGATCATGGCGTCGGCCGTCATCGAGACGTCGAGCAGCAGCACGATCTTGACCGGCAGGCCGGCCGCAACCATGCCCATGGCGGTGTGGGTGGCGATGTTGGCCGCATCGAGCTGACCGCTCGCCAGGGCGGCGTTGATGTCCTTGTCCTCGGAGAAGTTGACGATCTGGACGTCCGAGAGACCGCTCGCCTTGAACAGGCCCTTGGCCTCGGCGACGTGCCACTGGCCATAGCCGAGCCACGGCTCGATGCCGATCTTGAACGATCCCGCCTCGGGCGTCGTGGGAATGGCCGTGTCGGCCGCGTGGGCCAGCGGGGCGAAGCCGATGGCCGCAGCCACCACGAGCGCACGGAATTGTCCTGTGAGGTTACGCATCATCTTTGTTCCCCTTGATGATTTCAGACCGCTTTTGAACCAAACTTCCTGTCCGGCGAGAATGCGGCTTCTGCTTCTTGCGGCATTGTGCATCGGCATCTTACCTGCCACGTCGACGGAAGTGCGATGATATTCAACGTCGGCGACAATGGATGTCAAGGCTAAAATACATACATGCATATACAAGTTGGAGAGGCGGATTTCTGGACCCTGACGGGAGTTGGACAGTCGATCGCGGGCTCCTTCACGACCAGCGCCGGAGGCACGAACAGTCCGAACCGTTTCAGCTCTTGCGGGACGGAGAATAGCGGCTGCCGAGCGAATAGCGGCTGCCGGCGTAAGTCAGCTTGCTGATGGTGGCGACAACCGCGCCCGTCCAAGTCCGGCGATGCAGGAGCAGGCAGCAGGCGCCGACGTCGATGGCCAGATGCCGCGCCGTTTCGGCATCGGCGGGGATTGCTGAAATGATGTGCTCGACCTCGGTCACCGGCGTCTTCTGCATCAAATAGTCATAGGTCGCGGTCTTGGAGAAATCCTGCTTGTCGTAATCCGGTATCAGGCTCGGATTGACGAAGCGCTCTTCCAGTTGGACCGGCAGGTCGTTCTCGAAATTGACGACCACCGAATGATAGATCGCCGCGCGCTTGGCGAATTCGAAGGACAGCGAAAGTTCCTTGGTCGGCGTGATCTTTTCGAGGACCAGAACCTGCGAGCGATGCCTGTTGCCGCGCGCGACGATCTCGGCCGCGATGTTGTTGATCTCGATCAGCGTCGATTGCGGCCGGGGCGGCGCGATGAACGTGCCGACGCCCTGCAGCCGGATCAGGAAACCCGCCGAGGTCAGTTCCCGCAAGGCGCGGTGAACGGTCATCCGCGACACGCCAAGCGCGGTCACGAAGTCATTCTCGGACGGCAGCTTGCTGTCCTTGCTCCACTTGCCGGTTCCGATGTTGGTCAGGATATAGTCCTTGACCTTTTCGTAGAGGGGGCTGGCCGTATCGGGCAAACTATTCATTTCAAAAGTCCTTTCCGGCAAATATCGGAAATCAGGCGCCGGCAGGTTGCCGCACCCGGATAATGGTTTTCAAGCCGTCGCCCTGCCCCGCCAGCAGTCGCTCATAGGCGGCGGGAACATCGTCCAGGCCGATCTCGCGATCGATCAGGCTGATCAGCGGCCCGGACAGCTCGCCGAGCATTGCGATGGCGTCGGGCAGTTCGTCGGCAAAGGCATGGCATCCGAGCAGCGCGATCTCGCGCTCGACGAGCATGTTGGGGTCGATGTCGAGCCGGCCATGGAAAATGCCGACTAGCGCGACCGCGGCGCCCGAACCGAGAACGCCCAGCAACTGGTTGAGCGCGGCAATGCTGCCGGTCGCCTCGACGGCGGCGAGCAAAGGTGCGCCGTGGAGGGCGGCGGCAATAGCGTCGCGGTCGAGATCGACGATGGTGGCGCCGGTCACGCCTGCGACACGCGCACAGCGCGCCTTGTTGCGGTCGGCGATCAGCAGCTTGCCGGAGAAGGTCCGCGACAAGAGCAGCGCCGCAAGACCGCCGATGGTGCCGCAGCCGACGACCAGCACTGAACCCGCCGTCTTCGGCAGGCGCCGCACCGCGTGCAGCGCCACGGCGAGCGGCTCGGCCATCGCCGCAACCCTTTCGTCGAGCGCGGCGTCGATGACATGCAGCAGCCGCACCGGCAGCACCGTCTGTTCGGCAAAGCCGCCGTCGCAAACCTCGCCGACGAAGCCCAGCACGGCGCACAGATGCCACCTGCCGGCGCGGCATTGCAGGCATTCTCCGCACCAGAAGCGGGAATCGGCGACCACGCGGTCACCCACGGCGATGGTGTCCACCCCCTCGCCGACCGCGACCACCGTGCCAGTCAGTTCATGGCCGGCCGTCGAGGGCACGCGGCTTATCCATTGTCCGGTGCGGAAATTGTGGAGGTCGGAACCGCAGATTCCGGCGGCATCGACATTGAGCTTCACCCAGCCCGCCTCGGGAGCCCCTGGCGCGGCGATATGCTCGACGCGCAGGTCGCCGGGGCCATGGAGTCTGGCGGCCTTCATCGCGGCGGCCCGTCAGCCGCCGAGATAACGGTCGCGGATTTCCGAGACCGCGTTCTCATGCGAGCTGAAGCCTTCATAGCGGGCGAGCCTGCGGGCATGGCTGGCAAGCTCCGGATAGGCTGCCGAGGTCACATAGCCGACCGACGAGCGTTTCAGGAAATCCGTCACCGAAAGCGGTCCGTAGGTGCGCGCCCAGCGGCTTGTCGGCAGCACCGCATTCGGCCCAAGGACGAAGTTGGCTAATGTCACCGGCGTATGCGGACCCATGAGAATCTCCGCCGCCTCGGTGATGTGGCCGAGATGCGCGAACGGCTCCGTGGACAGGATTTCCAGATGCTCGGGCGCATAGTCGTTGATGAAGCGGTAGCTGTCCTCCAGCGAGGCGGTCAGCACGATGCCGCCACGCTTGCCGGTCAGCACCGCGCGCGAGAACTCGACGCGCTGCTCGCTCATGCGCGACCAGTGCTCGGGCAGTGCCGCCAGGGCCGCTTCGGCGACCTTGCGGCTGTGCGTCACCAGATAGGCCGAGGAATCCGGCCCATGCTCGGCCTCGATCAGCAGGTCGAGCGCGGCGAGGCCGCCGTCGACGCTGCCATCGGCGAAGATGATTGCTTCCGACGGACCGGCCGGAAGGCCGGTGTCGATGATCGAGGACAGCAGGCTCTTGGCCGCAACCACCCAGGGGCTGCCCGGGCCGACGATCTTGAGCGCGGGCTTCACCGTCTCGGTGCCGTAGGCGACGGCGGCGACCGCATGCGCGCCGCCGCATTTGTAGACAGTCTCGACCCCGGCCAGGCGCGCGGCGACCAGGGTGGCGGCATCGACGGAACCGTCCGCGGTCGGCGGTGTCACGATGGCGATCCGCGGCACGCCGGCGATGACGGCCGGAACCGAGGTCATCATTGTCACCGACGGGAAGGCGCCCTTGCCGCGCGGGACGTAGAGCGCGACCGAGGCGATCGGCGTGTAGCGGTCGCCGGCATAGGCGCCGGGGCGAACCTCCTTGAGCCACATCGTCTCCGGACGCTGTTCCTCATGGAAATGCCTGATGTTGCCGATGCCGAAGCGGATGCTGTCGACGACCTCCTTGTCGACCTTGCCGAAGGCCGCGTCGAACTCCGCTTCCGAGACCTTGAGATTGCCGGCGGCGACATCGGCCTTGTCCAGATCCCTGACGAAGCGCAGCAGGGCCGCGTCGCCTTCGGTCCTGACCGCTTCGAGGATCGGGCGGACCTTGTCGACGAAGACCGACAGGTCGGCCTCGGCGCGCTTCAGCAGGCTCGCCCGCTGTTCGCCGCTCGCGGATGAGAGGTCGTGGAGGCTGACGTCGGACATGGCTGCTCCTCAGAAACGCAGGAAAAGTATATACATGTATGTATAATGGTCGCCAGCCTTTTCTGCGCTTTGCCGCCAAGCTGGCAAGCCGCGTCAGATCGAGGCAAGAAAGCCGCCGTCCACCGGGAAGCACTGGCCGGTGATGTAGGCCGAGGCATCCGAGGCGAGGAAGACCGCAATGCCATGCAGGTCCGAAAGGTCGCCGAAGCGATGCTGCGGGATCTTGGCGAGCATCGATTGCTGCCACGCCTCGTCGGCGTAGAACGCCTCCGTCATCGCCGTTCTGAAATAGCCGGGAGCAATGGCATTGACCCTGATGCCGAGGCCCGCCCATTCCGCCGCCAGCGCCCGCGTCATGCCGAGCAAGCCAGACTTCGAGGAGCCGTAAGGCACAGCCGTAGGAATGCCAACCTCCGAGGTCAGCGAGCACAGATTGATGATGGCGCCGGGCCGGCCGGCGTCGCGCATACGGCGGCCGGCGGCCTGGGCACAGAAGAAAGCACCCTTGAGGTTGGTGTCGACGATCCGGTCCCACAGCGCCTCATCGACATCGAGCGAAGGCCTGACTTCTTCCATGCCGGCATTGTTGACCAGGATATCGAGACCGCCGAGCAGGCTGGCGGCCTCGTTGGTCGCGGCGCGGCAGCGGGCGACGTCGGTGACATCAAGGGCAATGGCATGCGCAACGCCGCCGGCGGCCCGGATCGCCGCCGTCGTCTCCTCAAGCGAAGCAAGGCTGCGCGCCGCGACCGCGACATCGGCACCCGCCGCGCTCAGCGCTTCGGCGATGCCGCGCCCGATACCGCGGCTGGCGCCGGTGACGAGCGCCTTCCGGCCCGACAGGTCGAAGAGGGAAGCATTGCGCATGTGATCCTCCTTGGCCATGCCGGCCACACCACGAGACCAGCCGATGATAGGTTACATATACAAGCACATACAAATGATTTCGGACTGGATAATGCGCAAACCTTCTCCGGCGGATGATATCAGCGCGTCACAGTCGGCAAGTTTTCCAATGGCTCAAGATCGCGCCGCGGCATTGGCCACCACGAACACCGCATAAAGCGACTGCCGCGCGGTGATGAACAGGCGGTTGCGCTTGGGTCCGCCGAAGGTGAGGTTGGCCACCGTCTCCGGGATACGGATCTTGCCGATCAGCGTGCCGTCTGGATCGAAGCAATGGACGCCATCGCCGGCGCCTGCCCAGATGCGGCCGGCCGTATCCACCCGGAACCCGTCGAACAGGCCGGACGTGCAGGTGGCAAGAACGCCCAGTTCCTTGAGCGTGGCGCCTTCGACGGCGAATTTGCGGATGTGCTTCGGCCCGTCCTTCTGGTGCGTGACGCCGGTGTCGCCGACATAGAGGATCGTATCGTCCGGCGAGAAGGCGAGGCCGTTTGGCTTGGCCATGGTCGAGACGACCCGCACCACCTCACCCGTGGCTGGGTCTGCGCGATAGACATGGCAGCCCTCGATCTCCTGCTCGGCGCGGTCGCCCTCGTAATCCGTCGCGATGCCGTAGGGCGGATCGGAAAACCACACCGTGCCGTCCGAACGGACGACCACGTCGTTCGGCGAATTTAGCCGCTTTCCCTCGAAGCGGTCGGCGATCACCGTGATCGACCCGTCATGCTCGGTGCGGGTGACGCGGCGCGCGCGGTGCTCGCAGGTCACCAGCCGCCCCTGCGTGTCGACCGTGTTGCCGTTGGCATTGTTGGCCGGCGCGCGGAACACCGAGACCATGCCGCTGGTGTCGTCATAGCGCATGATGCGGTCGTTCGGGATGTCGGAGAAGACCAGATAACGGCCGGCCGCGAACCATGCCGGGCCCTCCAGCCAGCGCCCGCCCGTCCACAGCCGCTCGACCGCGACATGGCCGACGAAACAACTCGCGAAGCGCTCGTCGAGAACCTCGAAACCGGCACCTTCGATATCTCCAAACATGCTCTTGCTCCCACGAAACCGGCCCATCGATAGCCTTCGCCGAGTCTCGTTTTCAAGACTTGACCTGCAAAAATGTTAGCGATAACATCGATCGCAGTTCAGTCCGTTCGTTTGGCTTGGGAGGGCCATGGATGCGGCCCAAGCTCATCGAATTCATCGACATCTCGAAGCGCTTCGGCGGCACCCTGGCGCTGAAGTCGGTCTCGCTCGACATCCACGAGGGCGAGATCGTCGCGCTGCTCGGCGAGAACGGCGCCGGCAAGTCGACGCTCATCAAGACGCTCGCCGGCATACACAAGCGCGACCAGGGCGCGATCCGCTTTCGCGGCGAGGATTATCAGCACCGCCCGCCGCGCCCCAACCAGCCGCAGAAGGTCGCCTTCATCCATCAGGATCTCGGCCTGATCGAATGGATGACGGTGGCCGAGAATGTCGGCATGGCGCAGGGCTTTTCGCGGCGCTCCGGCCTGATCGACTGGCGCGACACCGAAAGCCGCGCCGAGCGCGCGCTGGCGCTGGTCGGCTGTGCCTTCGATCCGGCGACGCGCGTCCAGGATCTGTCGCGCACGGAAAAATCGCTGGTGGCGATTGCCCGCGCCTTGGCCACCGAAGCCGACGTTCTGGTGCTCGACGAGCCGACGGCCAGCCTGCCGGCGGACGAGGTCGAGCGCCTGTTCGAGGCGCTGCGGCCGCTGCGCCAGCGCGGCGTCGGCATGATCTATGTCTCGCACCGACTGGATGAAGTCTTCCGCATCGCCGACCGCGTCGCCGTCATGCGCGACGGCCGCATGGTCGCGGTCAAGCCGGTCGCCGAGACGACGCCGCAGGAACTGGTCGACCTGATCGTCGGCCGGCCGGCGCATCAGATGTTTGCCAAGTCGCAATGGCAGGACGGACCAGAGCGGCTCAAGGTGGAGAACCTCACCTGCGGCAGCGTCGGTCCGGTAAGCTTCGAGGCGCGCTCCGGAGAGCTGCTCGGTCTCGTCGGCCTGCGCGGCGCCGGACAAGAGGCCGTCGGGCGCGCGCTGTTCGGCGCCGAGCGTTTCGACGGGCTGGTCTCGCTCGACGGCAAACGCCTCGACCTCTCCTCGGTCGGCACCGCTCTTGCCGCCGGCGTCGGGTTGATCGCGCGCGACCGCACCGAGGAATCGGTGGCGCTGTCGCTCTCGGTGCGCGAGAACATGTATCTCAATCCGTCGGCGGTCGGCCGCGGGCTGTTCTCCTTCATGAAGCCGGCGCAAGAGAGCGAGCTGACGCGCGAACTCGGGACGCGGCTGGGCTTGAGGCCGAACGACCCGCATCTGCCGATCGAGGCGCTTTCCGGCGGCAACCAGCAGAAGGTCGTCGTCGGCCGCTGGCTGGCGACAGGCCGCAAGCTGTTGATCGCCGAGGACCCGACCGCCGGCGTCGATGTCGGCGCCAAGGCCGAAATCTACCGGCTGATCGCCGCGGCCGTCGAGGCAGGGCTCGCGGTCATCGTCGTCTCCACCGATTTCGAGGAGGTCGCCCATATCTGCCATCGCGCGCTCGTCTTCTCGCACAACCGCATCGTGCGCGAACTAGCCGGCGATGCCCTGACGACGGCGGCGCTGATCCGCGCCGCCTCCGTGTCCGAAGCCGCCTGAGGAGTATCCATGAACTCGATCAAATCGACGGCGCTGGAGCCGACCCGCTCGGAACTTTCCGGCCTGAGCTTCGGCCAGAAAGCGGCGCGCTATCTGCCGGTCTACGGGCTGCCGATCCTGATGGTGCTGTTGATCCTGCTGTTTTCGCTGCTCCTGCCGCGGACCTTCCCGACGCTGCTCAATTTGCGCTCGATCGTCTCCGACAAGGCGATCATCGCGATCCTGTCGCTGGCCGCGATGATCCCGATGGCCGCGGGTCGCATCGACCTTACCGTCGGCTACGGCATCGTGCTCTGGCATATTCTCGCCATCAGCCTGCAGACCGCCTTCGGCGTGCCGTGGCCGATCGCGGTGCTGATCGTCATCCTGCTCGGCGTAGTGACCGGCTTCATCAACGGCCTGCTGGTCGAGGTGGCGCGCATCGATTCCTTCATCGCCACGCTCGGCACCGGCACCGTGCTCTACGCCTTGGCCATGTGGTACACGGGCGGCCGCCAGGTCGTCGGCGTGCTGCCCAACGGCTTTCTCTCGCTCAACGGCACGATGCTATTCGGCCTGCCGATCACCGGCTACTACGTGATCGTGCTGGCGCTGGTGATGTGGCTGGTGCTCGAATATCTGCCGATCGGCCGCTACCTCTATGCCATCGGCGCCAATCCGAAGGCCGCCGCGCTCAACGGCATTCCGGTGCAGAAATTCGTCATGGGCGCCTTCGTCGCCTCCGGCGCGCTGACTGCGCTGGGCGGCGTGCTGCTCGCCTCCAAGCTCAGGATCGGCCAGGCCAGCGTCGGCCTCGAATATCTCTTGCCGGCGCTGGTCGGCGCCTTCCTCGGATCGACCACCATCAAGCCCGGCCGCGTCAACGTCTGGGGCACGATCGTCGGCGTCGTCATCCTCGCCGTCGGCATCTCCGGCATCCAGCAGTTCGGCGGCTCGTTCTGGGTCGAGCCGCTGTTCAACGGCGTCACCCTGCTCGTGGCGATCGGCATTGCCGGCTACGCGCAACGCCGCCGCGGCGCGGTCGTGCCGCCCCATTCGTCCAGTCAACCAACCGCCAGTCAACCACCCGCCAGCCAACCGACAAAGACAAACGACAATGCTTAATGGGAGAAGAAACATGCATCGCAGAACAGTCCTTCAGCTCGGCGTCGCCTGCCTGGCGCTCGGCATCGCCTCGCCGACGCTCGCCGACCCGATGGCCGACGCCAAGGCGGTCGTAGACAAATATGCCAGCAAGGTCGACAAATGGGACGGCCCGACGACCGGACCGAAAGGCGCCACCGGCAAGACCATCGTCGTGCTTGGCGCCGACATGAAGAACGGCGGCATTCTCGGCGTCACCAAGGGCGTCGAGGAAGCAGCGGCAGCACTTGGCTGGACGGTCAAGACGCTTGACGGCGCCGGCTCCATCGGCGGCCGCACCGCCGCCTTCGGCCAGGCGCTGGCGCTCAATCCCGACGGCATCATCATCAACGGCTTCGACGCCGTCGAGCAGAAGCCGGCGATGGAGCAGGCCAAGGCGGCCAAGATCCCGATGGCTGCATGGCACGCGGCCCCGACGGTCGGCCCGATCGACGATCTCGGCATCATCGCCAATGTCTCGACCGATCCGATGGAAGTGTCGAAGGCGGCGGCCGACTGGGCCTTCGTCGACGCCAAGGGCAAGCCCGGCGTCATCATCTTCACCGATTCCACCTACCAGATCGCCATCGCCAAGGCGGACCGGATGAAGAAGGAGATCGAGGATCTCGGCGGCAAGGTGCTCGAATATGTCGACACGCCGATCGCCGAAACCTCGCAGCGCATGCCGCAGCTGACAACCTCGCTGCTGCAGAAATACGGCGACCAATGGACCCATTCGCTGGCCATCAACGATCTCTATTTCGACTTCATGGGGCCGTCGTTGGCGGCGGCCGGCAAATCCGGCACCGACGCGCCGATCAACGTGGCGGCGGGCGACGGTTCGGAATCGGCCTACCAGCGAATCCGCTCCGGCCAGTTCCAGAAGGTGACGGTGGCCGAGCCGCTGAACCTGCAGGGCTGGCAGTTGGTCGATGAGCTAAACCGCGCCATGGCCGGTGAGAAATGGTCGGGCTACATCTCGCCGCTGCATGTGGTGACGTCGGACAATGTCGAGTTCGACGGCGGCCCGGACAATCGCTTCGATCCCGGCAACGGCTACCGCGACCAGTACAAGAAGATCTGGGGCAAATAAGAAAACTCAGGCAACAGCTTGCCGCGCAGGAACGGCCGGCGGTCATCCCGCCGGCCGTTTCCATTTCATTGTTTGCTCAGGCTGTTTGACGCACGATCACCTTGGGCGTCATGCCGACCACCACCCGATCCTCGGGCGCGTGACGTCCATTGAGCAGGTCGAGCACCAGTTCGGCGACGCGGATGCCGATCTCATGCGCGCCGACATCGATGGTGGTGATCGGCGGCACCGACTGCTCGGAGAGATCGTAGGCGCCGAAGCCGGCGATCGCCACGTCCTCGGGCACGCGGATGCCGCGCCGCACGCACTCCATCAGCGCGCCAAAAGCGGAAAGATCCGACACGCACATCACGGCTTGCGTGTCCGGCCAGCGCGAGATCATCTCGACCATGGCGGCCGCCCCCTCCCGCATCGAGATCGGCGGCACGCCGGAAGCGATCACGCGCGAAGCGTCAAGGCCGCGGTCCTGCAGCGCGGCGATGAAACCGCGCCGGCGGTCGAGGCCGCGCGTGTCGCGCGAGGTGTCGCCGCCGATGAAGCCCAGCCTCGAATAGCCGCGCGCGACGAAATGCTCGACCATCAGCCGCCCGACCTCGGCGTTGGAGAAGCCGACGACATGGCCGATCGGATCGCTGGGCAGGTCCCAGGTCTCGACCACCGGCACGCCGGCATTGGCGAGCATCTTGCGGCAGCGCGGCGTGTGCCGGCCGCCGGTGACGATGATGGCTTCGGGCCGCCGCTGCAGCAATTGCCCGACCAGGCGTTCCTCTTCCTCGACATTGTAGTCGGTGAAGCCGAGCAGGATCTCCAGCCCGCTGTCGCGCAGGCCCTCGGTCATGCCGCGCACGGTGTCGGCGAAATTGGCGTTGTTGATCGAGGGAATCGTCGCCGCCACGAATCCGGAGCGGCGCGAGGACAGGTTGGCGGCGATGCTGTCGAAGACATAGCCGAGCTCTTCAGCCGCCTTGAGGATGCGGTCGCGCGTGTCGGCGCTGACCGACGTATCGCGCTTGAAGGCGCGGGACACGGTCATCGTCGAGACATTGGCGCGATGCGCGACATCGGCCATGGTCGGGCGTTTTGGCGAAGGCTGCATGGCCGTACGTTATCGATATCACAGCGGAATGCAACGCGCCGTTGCGGCTCACGCGAAGGCTATCTGGACCTTCATCGCCTGGCTGCGATCATTGGCAAGCTCGAAGCCGGAAAGCGCTTCGTCCAACGCCACCGTATGGGTGATCAGCGGCTTCACGTCGATCAGCCCCTTGCGCATCAATTCGACGCCGACGGCGAATTCCGGGTGGAAGCGGAACGAGCCGTTGATCGTCAGTTCCTTGGCGGTGACCGTCGACATCGGCAGCGCCATCTCGGCGCCACCAAGGCCGAGTTGGACGATGGTGCCGCGTGGGCGCGTCGCCGCAATGCCCTGCGCCAGCGCCGCCGCCGCGCCTGAGCATTCGTAGAGGATGTCGAAGGTCCCCTTGTCGGCGAGATAGGGCGCCAGCCCTTCCGGATCGGCGCGGGTGTTAATCGCCTTGTCGGCGCCGGCGAGCTTCGCCATCGCCAGGGTGAAGTCGGTGATGTCGACGGCGACGATCTCGGCGGCGCCGGCGCGCCGCGCGCTGAGGATCGACAACAGGCCGATCGGGCCGCAGCCGGTCACCAGAACGCGCTTGCCCAGCATCTCGCCGGCCCGGCGCGTGGCGTGAAGGCAGACCGCCAGCGGCTCGGCCATCGCCGCCTCGCCGGCGCTCAAGCCGTCGGCCGGCACACATTGTGGCGCGTCCGCCACCAGCATTTCGCGGAACGCTCCCTGGATGTGCGGGAACGGCATGGCGCTGCCATAGAAGCGCATGTTGAGGCACTGGTTGTGCATGCCTTCGCGGCAATAGCGGCAGGCGTAGCAAGGCCGCGACGGCGAGACGGCCACCAGTTGCCCACGCTGCAGCCCGCTGACGCCGGAGCCGATCTCCTCGATCACGCCGGAAACCTCATGGCCGAGGATCATCGGCTCCTTCAGACGCACCGTTCCGAAGCCGCCGTGATTGTAGTAGTGCAGGTCGCTGCCGCAGATGCCGCCGGAGGCAAGACGCAGCAGCACCTGGCCCGGTCCCGGTTCTTCGACCGGCCGGTCCTCGATGCGCAGGTCCTTGGCGGCGTGGATGACGATGGATTTCATGACGGGCGAACTCCTACAGCACCGGTGTAATAAGCGGCTGGCCGGCGAAATGGGCGGCGAGGTTGTCGCGCACCAGCTTGCCCATGGCCTTGCGGGTTTCGACCGTGCCCGACGCATGGTGCGGCTGCAAGAGCACGTTGTCGAGCGCCAGGAAGCGTGGATTGAGCTTCGGCTCGCCCTCGAACACATCGAGCGCGGCGGAACCCAGCACCTTGGTCTCGAGCGCATCGAGCAGCGCCTCCTCGTCGATGTTGGAGGCGCGCGAGATGTTGATCAGCATGCCCTCCTCGCCGAGCGCCGCGAGCACTTGCTTGTTGACGATGTGGCGCGTGGCGGCGGAGGCGGCGAGCGTAACGAACAGGAAGTCGGAGCGCCCGGCGAGCGCGACCGGATCGGCGACGAATTCCCAATCCGGGGCAAAGTCCTTCGGCGCGACGTCGCAATAGGCGATGTCCATGCCGAAGCCAGCGAGACGCTTGGCCACCTCGTAGCCGATGCGGCCGAGGCCGAGCACGCCGGCGCGGCGGCCCCATACGCGGCGCTTCAGCGGATAGAGGCCCTTGGCCGCCCAGCTGCCGTCGCGCACCCAGCGCTCGGCGCCGATCATGCCGCGCGACAGGCACAGCATCATGGCGATGCCGAGATCGGCGACGTCGTTGGTCAGCACGTCCGGCGTGTTGGTGACGCGCACGCCATGCTCGCGGCACGCCGCGAGATCGACCGCGTCGAAACCGACGCCATAGACCGACACCACTTCGAGCGCGGGGCAGGCCTCGATCATGGCGCGGTTCGCGCCAAGCTCGCCGCGTGTGGCGATGCCGCGCACCTGCGGTCCGACCTCGGCGAGGAAAGCCTGCTTGTCGTCGGCGGCGAAATAGCGATGCACCTGGAAGGCTTCGTTGAGCGGCTCCTCGTCCCATGCGGGATAGGGTCCAACCTGAAGGATGTGAGGCCGCTGCATCGCTATTCGCTCCACTTGACTTGACAGATGATGTTATCGATAACATAAGACGCTCAGCGACGAGAGGCAATCAGGAAAATGTCGTCCAATCTATTCGATCTCAGCGGGCGCACCGCGCTTGTGACCGGCTCCTCGCAGGGCATAGGGTTCGCGCTGGCCAAAGGCCTGGCCGAGGCCGGCGCCAAGGTCGTGCTCAACGGCCGCGACGCGGCAAAGCTCATCGCGGCTGCCGGGCAAATTCCAGGCGCGGCGACGCTCGCTTTCGACGCGACCGACCATGACAAGGTCCGGGCGGCCATCGACGCTTTCGAGCAGGCCGGTACGCCGATCGACATCCTCGTCAACAATGCCGGCATGCAGTTCCGCACGCCGCTGGAGGACTTTCCCGCCGACGCCTTCGAGCGCCTGCTGCAAACCAATGTCGCCAGCGTCTTCCATGTCGGCCAGGCGGTGGCGCGCCACATGATCAAACGCGGCCGCGGCAAGATCATCAACATCGCCAGCGTGCAGACGGCGCTGGCCCGCCCCGGCATCGCGCCCTATACGGCGACCAAGGGCGCGGTCGGCAATCTGACCAAGGGCATGGCAACCGACTGGGCCAAGCACGGGCTGCAATGCAACGCGATCGCGCCGGGCTATTTCGACACGCCGCTCAACGCCGCGCTGGTCGCGGATTCCGCCTTCAGCGCCTGGCTCGAAAAACGCACGCCGGCCGGCCGCTGGGGCAAGGTCGAGGAGTTGGTCGGCGCCTGCGTCTTCCTCGCCTGCGACGCATCATCCTTTGTCAACGGACACATTCTCTATGTCGATGGCGGCATCACGGCTTCGATCTGACCCGCCGCCGCGCATGGTGGTGATGGGCGTCACGGGTTCGGGCAAGACCACGGTCGGCGAGGCGCTTGCCGAGGCGATCGGGGCGATCTTCGTCGACGGCGACAGGCTGCATCCCGAGGCCAACATCGCCAAGATGAGCGCCGGCATTCCGCTTGACGACGACGACCGTTGGCCATGGCTGGCCAAAGTGGGCGAAACGCTGCGCCAGCAACCCGCTCCGGTTATCGTCGGCTGCTCGGCGCTGAAGCGTGCCTATCGCGATTTCATTGCCGAGCGGGCCGGCGCGCCGGTGCTGTTCATCTATCTCGCCGGCTCGCGCGAGCTGATCTCGAGCCGCATGCACGAGCGCACCGGCCATTTCATGCCGACCAGCCTGCTCGACAGCCAGTTCGCGACGCTGGAGGCGCCGGCCAAGGACGAGAATGCAATCGCGGTGCCGATCGATGCGCCGCTCGACCGGATCGTCGCGGATATAACGGCCAAATTCGGGGAGCGAGCATCATGACGAACAAAGTCGCCTTGATCGGCGCCGGCGCCATGGGCGGGGCGATCGGCGAGCGCCTGCTTGCCACCGGCAATAGTCTTGCCGTGTTCGACCTCGACAAGGCCAAGATGGAGGCGCTGGTCGCCAAAGGGGCGGTCGCCATGGCGAGCGCGGCCGAGGCAGCGGGCGCGGCCGACAACGTCATCCTCAGCCTGAATTCGGCAGCGATCGTGCGCCGCGCCGTGTTCGGCGACGGCGGCGTGGCCGCCGGCGCCAAGCCCGGCACGCTGATCATCGACATGTCGTCCATCGATCCCGACGCGACGCGCCAGCTCGCGGCCAATGCCAGCGAGAAGGGTCTGCGCTGGGTGGACTCTCCGCTCTCCGGCGGCGCACCGAAAGCGCTGATCGGCGAGCTGACGCTGATGGCGGGCGGCGAGGCCGCGGACGTCGCCGACGCCCACAAGGTGCTGCGCGACGTCGCCTCCAACTACACCCATATGGGTCCGGCCGGCGCCGGCCAGACCACCAAGTTGATCAACCAGGTGCTGTGCGCGCTGAATTTCATGGCTGTCGCCGAGGCCACCAAGCTGGCGCTCGATGCCGGCGTCGATGCGCTGAAGATACCGCAGGCGCTCAAAGGCGGCCGCGCCGACAGCGCCATCCTGCAGGAATATTTGCCGCGCTTCGTCACGCGCGACTACCGGCGCACCGGCCGGATCGACAACATGGTGAAGGACCTCAACGCCGCGCAGGACCTGGCGCGGCGCACGCATACGGCGATGCCGCTGACGGCGCTTTGCGCCGAGGTGCACCGCTTGCTGACGGCCGCAGGACTGGGCGGCGAGGACCAGGCCGCATTGATGGAATTTTTCCGCCGCAAGGACGAGGACAACACATGATCACGCGCTACGCATTGTTCGAGGGCAAGGTGAAGGACGGCCAGACGGAGGCGTTCCGCAAGGACGTGATCGAGACGATCCTGCCCAAGTGGAAGGCGTTCCCGGGCGCGCTCGACGTGCGCGTCTCCTTCGCCGAGAAGCGCGACGACGGCGCGCCGGAATTCCCGTTGATCCTGGCGATCAACTATCGCGACATGGCTGCGGTCGACGCGGCGCTCGCCAGCCCGGTTCGCGCCGAATCGCGGGCCGCGACCGAGGCTGTGCTGTCTAAATATTTCGAAGGCCGCATCCACCACCACGTCACGATCGCCAACGAGTTTCCACTCGCCTGAGACCAGCCGTGGCAGGGAGCGCGGCAATTTCCGAAATTAGGCCAGCCGCGCGGCGTGCCACTTCAGATGATCGTCCATGAAGGTGGAGATGAAGTTGTAGGAATGGTCGTAGCCTTCTTGCATGCGCAGGGTCAGGTCGATGCCTGCCTTCTTGCACGCCTCTTCGAGCAGCCACGGACGAAGACCGTCCTGTAGGAAGCCGTCCACCGTGCCCTGGTCGGCGAGAAACTCCGGAAACCGCTTGCCGTCCTCAATCAGAAGCGTCGAGTCGTAGGCACGCCAGCTCTTCTCGTCCGGCCCGAGATACTTTTCGAAAGCCGGCCGCGACCAGCCGGCCGTGCTCGGCTGCACGATCGGCGCGAAGGCCGAACAGCTCCTGAACCGCTCGGGGTTCTTCAGCGCGATGGTCAGCGCGCCATGCCCGCCCATCGAATGGCCGAAGATCGACTGGCGCGACATGTCGACCGGGAAATTGGCGGCGACCAGCGCCGGCAGTTCCTCGGTGAGGTAGGAGTACATGCGATAGTTCTTCGCATAGGGCTGCTCGGTCGCGTCCAGATAGAAGCCGGCGCCGCAGCCGAACTGCCAATTGTCCTTCTCGTCGGGAATTTCGGGACCGCGCGGGCTGGTATCGGGGCAGACGATGACCAGCCCGAGCTCGGAAGCCAGGCGCCGGTATTCGCCCTTGTCCATGACATTGGCATGCGTGCAGGTGAGGCCCGACAGATACCACAGAACCGGAAGCGGCCCATGCTTGGCCTGCGGCGGCACGAAGACGGCAAAGGTCATGTCGCAGGCGCAAACCTCCGAGGCGTGTGAATACACGCCTTGGACGCCGCCATGGGATTTGGACGTGGAAACGACCTTCATCGGGTTCTGCCTTCTTGTTACCTCTCGTCCGGCATAGCTGCCGGCTAGGCCGCTCGCAACCTTGCGCCCTCGCAAAACCGCGCCATAGATTGCCACTTGCCCCCGACCTGTTACACCCGGCCGACCCACACCCGACTGCATCGACCGGTTTCCAAGCGAATGAAGGAGTTTCCGCAATGAAGGATTTCGACGGCAAGGTCGCCCTGGTGACCGGGACGACCGGCATCGGCCTGGCAACCGCCAGACGCCTCGCGGCGGGCGGGGCCGCGATCATCGCCTGCGGCATCGACCGCGCGGCCAACGCCGAGATGAAAACGCAATTGGACGGCGTCGGGGCGGCCGCGCTCGTCGTCGAGACCGACGTCTCCGTTTCCGATCAGGTGCGCGACGCCGTCGCCGCCGGCGTGGCGCAATTCGGCGGGCTGGACGTCATCGTCAATTCAGCCGCTGTGCACCCTTATGGAACCGCGACGACGACCGACTGGGAGACCTGGAACCGGGCTATGACGGTCAACGTCGGCTCGATCTACCTTACGGCGCATTTCGGCATCCCGGAAATGATCAAGCGCGGCGGCGGCGCCATCGTCAACGTCGCCTCGGTGCAGGGCTTCGCCTGCCAGCAGAACGTTGCCGCCTATGCCACGACCAAGGGCGCGATCCACACGCTGACCAGGTCGCTGGCGCTCGACTACGCGGCGGCCGGCATCCGGGTCAATTCGGTCAGCCCCGGCTCGATCCGCACACCGATCCTGGAGCGGGCCGCGCGCGTCGACCAAGGCAGCGATACCGATGTCGAGGAAGCCTTCAAGCGCTTCGGCGCGGCGCATCCGCTCGGCCGTATCGGCGAGCCGGAGGAAGTGGCCGAGCTCATCGCCTTCCTGTGCTCGTCGAAAGCCGGCTTCTGCACCGGCGCGGATTACAAGATCGATGGCGGGCTGACGGCTGGCCTCGGTGTGAGGTAGAGGTGGGGCTCGACGTCGCCGTCTACGCCGCAAGCCTGACGAGCCGGAAGCCCGCATCGAGCCCCTCGGCGGTTTCGGTCAGCACATCCAGCGCGAAGGCCGCCGAGGCAATGTCGAAGAAGATGTCATAGGAAACCGCACCGAACCGGTCGAGGCGCGCGACCACCACGTCGAGATGCAGCGCGCGGGTCTGCGCGACCTGGCCTGCCTTCAGGCTTTCCGGCCTGAGATCGGCCATCGAGATGCGACGCATCAAGGCCGGAGCGGCGGAGCCGGAAACGACGAACCAGGCCCAGCCCTCGTCGCGATAGGCGTCGTATCCCTTGGATGGCAGCGCACTCTCGCGCCATGCCCGGCGCAGTTCGCGCAGCCTTTCGCCGCTAGCGCCGGGAGGCGCCATCAACAGCATCTCTTGCTGTCCCAGCCGCAGCACGCCGGTGCCGCATGGCAAGGCGACGGCGGTGTTCACTGCCTCAGGGGCGGCAAGACCTTCAGCGGCAAGCCAATCCATCGTGCCCGGCCCGCGCAGACCGAGACGCTCCGTGTCGGTGCAATCCAGCACAAGATTGTCGCTCGCGCCCGGCGAACCGGCCTGCAATGGCAGGCGATGCGCAATGGCGTTGCGGCGCAGTGCCGGATCGGCGCCGGCGAGGTCGACTGATCCATTTGCGACCATACTACATCTCCTGCCGGTGGTTTTCGGGATCGTAGAACGGCGTCGCCACGGCCTTGGCCACGATCTCCCTGCCGCACAGGCCGCGGATGCGCAGGCTGGAGCCCGGCGCGGCATCCCGCGGATCGGCATAGGCAAGCCCGATCCACTTGCCCAAGGTCGGCGAGAAGAAGGTCGAAGTGACGAAGCCGACGGGCCGGCCGTCGCGCAGCACAAGGCAGGATTCGGCGAGCCTTATCCCGTGCCCCTCGGGCAGTTCGAAGCCGCAAAGCCTGCGCTTCAGGCCCAGCCTGCCGCGCGCTTCGATGGCCGTCTTGCCGACGTAGCGCTGCTTGGTCTTGGACAACGCCCAGCCCATGGCAAGCTCGTCCGGCGTCGACAGCGCGTCGGTGTCCTGGCCGATGATGATGTGGCCCTTTTCCAGGCGCAGGATGCGCGAGGCCTCCAGCCCGTAAGGTTTCAGGCCGTGCGGCGCGCCGACCTCGAGCAGCTTGCGCCACAGCGATCCGCCGAAGGATTGCGGCACATGCAATTCGTAGCTCAGTTCGCCGGTGAAGCCGATGCGCATGATGCGCACAGGGCAGCCGCCGATCACGCCGCTGCGTCCATTGAGATAGGGAAAGCCTTCGGAAGACAGGTCGATGTCGCTGCCCAGCGCCTCCAGCACTTTTCGCGCCGAAGGGCCGGTGACGTTGACCGCGGCGAAGGCGGCGGTGACGTTCTGGATGTCGACCTGCATGCGCCATTGCGCGTTCAAAAACAGCATCTCGCTGAAGACGCGGGCTACGGCGCCGGTCGTGGCCGTCACATAGAACTCGGTCTCCGACAGGCGATAGGCGACGCCGTCGTCGATGACCGAGCCCATGTCGTTCAGCATCAGGCAATAGCGGACGCGGCCGACCGGCTGCTTGAGATGCGCCATGGTGTAGATCCGGTCGACGAAGGCCGCTGCATCCGTTCCGCGGATCGCCAGCTTGCCGAGCGTCGAGACATCGAGCATGCCGACCTGGTTGCGCACCAGGGCGACCTCGTCGGCGATCTTGCTGCGGACATCGCCCTGCCCTGCGTAATGCAGCGGACGCCACCATGCGCCGGCCGGCGTCAGCTTTGCGCCGGCGGCGACATGTTCGGCATGCATGGGCGTCTGGCGATAAGGCACATGGTTCGGGCCGGCGAGCAGGCCGAGCTTTTCCGGCCCGAAGGGCGGGCGCGATGTGGTGATGCCCACCTCGCCCACCGTGCGGCCTGTTTCGGCGGCGACGATCCTGGCGGTGGTCAACGCGGAATGCCGGCCCTGCGACGGCCCCATGCCGACGGTGGAATAGCGCTTGACCAGCTCAAGCTCGCGATAGCCGTCGGCGACGGCATTCCGGATATCCTTGACCTGCAGGTCCTCGTCGAAATCGACGAAGTCGCGGCCCTTCGGATGGGCCAAGAGCTGGTGGAAATGGTTCATGCCCGGCGCAATCGGGTCCGGGATCGGCTCCGGCTGAGCGATGTCGCAACCAATGAGTTTTGCTGCCTTGGCGCCTGCGGCCTCGCCGCTGCGCAGCACCGCGTGCAGATCGAAAAATCCCGCCGCCGAACCGGCGATGTGAAGCCCGTCCGGCAGGTTGTGCAGGACGAACTGCTTGCGCGCCTCGTCGTAGTTGAGCTTGGCGCCGGCATGCAGCGGCAACTGATAGGCCGGCGTATAACCGGCGGCGATCACCAGGTGATCGCAATCGAGCTGCTCAGCGCTGCCGGGGGTCGTGAACCGAACGGCGCGGACATGGCGGTTGCCGGCGGCGCCGACGGCTTCTGTCACCGTCGCGCTGTGGACGATGCGCAGCTTGCGTTCGATCAGGCGCTGCGCCAGGTCTGGAAAGGCCGGACTGGCGGCGGGATCGAGGACAGCGGCAATCGTCACGCCGGCCTCGGCCAGGTCGAGCGCCGCAAGATAGCCGTCGCGGTTGCCGGCGAAGACGACGGCGCGCCGGCCGGGGCGGACCGCATAGTGGCGCATCAGGCGCTGCGCCGCCGACGACAGCAGGATGCCCGGCAGGTCGTTGTTGCGGAAGACCAGCGGCTGTTCCTGCGATCCGGCCGCGACGACCACCTGCTTTGCCCGAACGCGGTAAAGCCGGTCGCCCTGAAGTACGGGAAGAAAGTTGTCGGCAAACCAGCCATTGCAGGTCGCCTGCGTCATGACCTGTATGTTGGGCAGGGCTTCGACCTTGGCGCGCAACGCGTTCAGCGTCGCCTGCGCCTCGGCATTGTCAACGCCGAAACGCGCATAGGTCAGCGCGCCGCCGAGTTCCGGGTTGAGGTCGACCAGCAGCACCGACGCGCCCGCCTCCGCCGCCGTCACCGCTGCCGACAGGCCGGCCGGACCGGCGCCGACGACGAGCACGTCGGTATGGAGGTTTTCCCTGACATAGTGGCCGGGAGCCGCCGCCGGATCGACCTTGCCGAGACCCGCCGACCTGCGGATGATCGGTTCCCAGAATTTTAGCCAGCTTTTCGCGCCCGGACGAAAGAAGCTGCGATAGTAGAACCCCACCGGCATGAAGCGGCCGAGCCTGTCCAGCACCGCGCCACGGTCACGCTCGGCGGTGCCGCTGACATTCTGTGCCGTGACCTGCATGCCGTCGATGGCGGCGCGCAGATCGGCCCGCACATTCGGCTCGTCCGGCAATTGCACCAGCGTGTTGGCGTCCTGCCCGGCCATGGTCAGGACGCCGCGCGGGCGGTGGTATTTGAAGGAACGCGACAGGATCCAGCGGCCGGCGCCGGCAAGCGCCGAGGCGATGGTATCGCCGGCAAGGCCTTCGACCGGCTGGCCGTCGAACCGGAAACGGATTCTTCGCGCACGGTCGAGGCGTGACCCCCAGGGAAGCGGCAGTCGTTCGGTCATGTCAGGCGGGCTTCTGGTTGGGAAGATAGGTGGCGACGATCCGGTCGGTGACAGTGTGACGCTCGGCGATCAGGATGGTGTTAGAAGGCATGTGCCGCCACCATTCGTGCATGATGCCGAGCGGGTTCTCCGCATAGAACAGCGCCTCGATCAGTTGCCCGGGCTCCTCGGCGCTGGCGGCGCGCACCGGGCCGAGATACTGGAACTCGGCGATGTTGCGGGGCCCGTTCACCGGGCAGGTCAGTATCTTCATGGACCCCTCAATGGCTGGCAGCTGTCGCGCCCATCTCGTTCAGCAGCGCGAAGCTGTCGAAACGGCGCAGGTCAAAGGGTTTCAGGATGTCCGGCACCTTGCCGGTGGCGATGGTTTCGGCCATGCGCTTGCCGGCCACCGGCGTCGCCTTGAAGCCCCAGGTTCCCCAGCCGCAATCGAGCCAGTAATTCGCCAGGGGCGACGCGCCCATGATCGGGCTGTAATCCGGCGTCATGTCGGTGATGCCGGCCCATTGCCGCAGAAGCTTGACCTTGTGCAGGAAGGGAAAGAGGTGCAGCGCGCCCTCGGCCAGATGTTCCTTCTGGTCGAGCGTGGAGCGGGTCGACGCCAGTTGATAGGGATCGGAGCCGCCGCCGATGACGACCTCGCCGCGCGAGGACTGCACCAGATAGGTGTGCAGATTGGCCGACGAGACCAGCGTGTGCAGGAAGGGTTTGAGCGGCTGCGTCACCATCGCCTGCAACGGAAAGCAACGGATCGGCAGGCGGATGCCGGCCAGCGCTGCCACCTGACCGTTGAGGCCGCCGACGGCCTGCAGCACTTGGCCGGCGGCAATGGTGCCGCGGTTGGTCCTGACATGGGTGACGCGGTCACCGCTGACGTCGAAACCGGCGACTTCGGTGCGCTGATGGATCTCGACGCCGCGCCGGCTGGCATGCCTGGCGTAGCCCCAGGCCACCGCGTCGTGCCGGGCGGTGCCGCCATCGGCATGCCAAAGCCCGCCCAGCACCTCGTGCATGCCGCCGATGTCGAGGTTGAGATGCGGGACCAGTTCCTTGACCGTCCTGGCATCGACCACTTCGATGCGCGTGCCGACATGCTTGCCCATCTCGGCGCGCAGATGGAAACTGCGCATCGTTGCGTCCGAATGCGCCAGCGTCAGCTGCCCGCGCTGCGAGTACATGATGTTGAAACCGAGGTCCTGCGACATGGTCTCGAACAGGCGCACGCCCTCGGCGTAGAAGCGGACCGATTCCTCGGTCATGTAGTTCGAGCGGACGGTGGTCGTGTTGCGCGCCGTGTTGCCGCCGGCGAGATAGCCCTTTTCCAGTACCGCGACATTGCGGATGCCATGCACGTTCGACAGGTAATAGGCGGCCGCCAGACCATGCCCGCCGCCGCCGACGATCACGACGTCATAGGATCGCTTCAGCGCCGGCGTCGAAGGAATATCGCCGAAGGACGCGTGCTTTGAGCGCAGGCCGTATCTGAGCAAGGTGAAGGGCATATCTGGCGCGTTCCGTTCGGAAGCTGGACGACGCCTTAAGGAAGCCGTGAGACGCAAAATCCGCAAGAAATCGATCTTTACCCGCTGACCTCGTTTTCATAATGTCTGAAAAAGAAAAACAGGGTCTTGATGAGAAACCTGCCGCATCTGAGCTATCTCGAAGCCTTCGAGGCGTCGGCGCGGCATCTGAGCTTCACCCGGGCGGCCGAAGAGCTGAAATGCACGCAAGCCGCGATCAGCCAGCGGGTGCGGGCGCTGGAGCAGTTCTTTGCCCGGCCACTGTTCCACCGGCTGCGCAACGGCCTGGAACTGACCGAGGTCGGCACTGCCTATCTGCCGGGCATCAGCGAGGCGCTCGACCGCGCCGAGGCCGCGACGCAGGGGCTGATGGGAGCGCGCGCGCAGACGAGCCTGACGGTGTCGGCGCCTCTGAGCTTCACGACCCTGTGGCTGGCCAGGCATCTGGGCAGCTTTTCCGCCGCGCATCCTGAGATCGAAATCCGCCTCAACAGCACGATCTGGACCGACCCCAATGTCGAGCTGGCGGATCTCAGCATCCTGGTGCTCGATCCCTCGCAGCAGATGCCGGCCGCGGTGAGGCTTGGGCAAGAGCGGCTGACGCTCCTGTGCGACCCCGCGACCGCCGGCAAGGCCGGCGCCAAACCCGACAGCCACTGGTTCAACGCCGCGCGGCTCATCCATGTGCAGGGCCGCGTGCAATTGCTCGATCAATGGGCCAAGAGCAGAAAAATCGCCATTGCGCCGAAACTGGCGCCGATCAAGGCGGACAATGCGGCGGCCGCTCTCGAACTGGCGGCCTGCTCGGGCGGCATCGCCGCCACGCTCTCGACCTATGCCGCCGCCTATCTGCAATCGGGCCGACTGGTCGCGCCGTTCGGGCTGGGGGATGCGCTGGCGATTGCGTTGCATATCGTGCCGAACCCGCAACGCCGGCCGTCGAGGTCTGCCGCGCTGTTCATCGCGTGGCTGTCGCAGGCATTCTCGTCAAGCCAGGAGACATAGACCGCGGCAACCCACGGCATGACATTTCATGCACGAAAAGTTGAGGCTTGGGCGGGTGCCCATGGGTTCATGCTTGTCGTAGAGGGCGATAGCATTCGGCTCGGGCGGGCTGGAATCAGGGCAAGAAAGAGAAGAGGGGAAGCCTGCTCGATGGCAGTGCCTATTGCGCCGCCCGTTGAAGGGAAACCTGATGCGGGCTCTCCCAGCCGTTCCAGCAGATTCCGCTATGGCGGAATCGATCTTAGCTACGGTCCCTTGCGTGGCATCCATTGGCGGGAGCGCATTGTTCGCTTCTCGATGCGGACGCATGCCCGGCTCGCGCTTGCCGTGCTCCTGGCCAGTGTCGGAGCCACGGGCGCGTTTCTCGGCACGCTGCGTGTCGCCGTTCGCCCCGCGGCCGTCGCGCAGGCGGTTCCGGCAACACCACAGCGGGTGAAACAGGTATCCACTGCCAAGGGCGATCGGCTGCCGCCGCCGAAGCTGGCAAATCGCGATGCGACGGCGGCTTTGGTGGAGGCGGAACCGGATGGATCCGCGGACGAATTCACCTACCGCCGCGTCAAGGTTTCCCTCGGCGAGTTGGCCGACAACGCCACGGATGATGACCAACCCCTGCTCTACCAGGATAGCGAGCCGCCCGCGAAGACCAGTCCTTTCGATGTGTTGCTGGCAAGGCCCGGCCTTGCGGCGGCTTCGCTGCCATCACCGACGGCTTGGCGTACGGATGGCCGGACGCCCACGATGCGGAGTGTTCCGATCAACGTCAGCACTGCGGCTGAACAGCCGCCGCCACAGGTCGAGCGCGTCGCGGCAATGCCTAACGCCACCAAAGATGTCGACAGCCTGCTGGCCGCGGCCGGCGTCAGCGAGACCGACCGGCACGCGCTGGCCGATGCGTGGAGCAACCGCACGCTCGACCCTTCGGACCATCTCGATCTGATCATGGAGAGGCCCGCATCGCCGGATCGGCCGCCAAGGTTGGCGGCGGTGCGTTTTCATCGCCGCGACGAGGCGGAGATGTTCCTTGCGCGAAGCGACGACGGCAGCTTCCGGCGACTGGCCAGCCGCGAGCTCTACGACCGCATCGCCGCCGAAGCGGCCGATGTGGACTGCGGCGCCGCGCACCCGGACCGACAGCCGTCACAGCGGCGCCTCGGGAAGGCGAAAGTGCCCGCCGATGTGAGCGCCGAGATCGTCAATCTGGCGCGAGCCAACGGCTTGAGCGCCGACAAGACCGCCGGCCGGTCGATGGACCTGATCTTTCGAACCGGCACCGACGGCCGCTCCACGCTGATCTCCGCGACATTCCATGGCGGCGACGGCGACAAGATCTTCTATCGCTATCAGCCGTCAGCGACCGGACAAGCCGAATTCTTCGACGAACAAGGCAGATCGGTTTCGAAGATGCTGATGGCCAAACCGGTGGCCAATGGAAGGCTGGGCGACGGCTTTGCCTGGCGCGTGCATCCTATCCTCAAGCGATGGCTGCATCACAATGGCGTGGACTATGCCGCGCCTTACAATTCTCCGATCGTGGCCGCGGGCGACGGACGCGTCGTCAAGATCGGCTGGGAGTCCGGCTACGGCAAATATGTGCGCCTGCAGCATGACGGCGACTATTTCACCACTTACGCCCACATCTCCCGCGTGCCCTCGAGCCTCAAAGTCGGCCAACGCGTGAAGCAGGGGCAGACCATCGCCTATATCGGCTCGACAGGTCTCTCGACGGGCCCGCATCTCTACTACGAACTCAGGATCGGCGGCCGCTACTACGATCCGACCGCGACCCGGCTGTCGGCGGGAACGCGATTGACCGGAGACGAGCTGGAAGCCTTCCGCAGGCAGATCGACCACGTAACGAGAATTTCACGCTACATCGAACGGGGGCCGACGGTCGACGGGGAAGCAGGGGCCGCCATGGCGCCGGCGCACAGTTAACTATCTACTGCACCACGCGCTTCTCAAGCTTGCGGGCGAGAGTGCGCCGATGCAGGCCGAGCCGCCGCGCTGTCTCGGAGATGTTGAAGCCGGTCTCGACCAGCGTCTCGTGAATGCGTTCCCATTCGAGGTTCTTGATCGAGGTGGGACGGCTTGTGAGCGCCACGGACGTGTCGCCCTCGGCGCGGCCGAAAGCGGCTTCGATGTCGTCGGTGTTGGCCGGCTTGGCAAGATAGTGGCAGGCGCCTAGCTTGATCGCCTCGACCGCCGTGGCGATGCTGGCAAATCCGGTCAGCACGACGATCCGGATCGATGGATCGCGGGCGTTCAGGAGCTTGACGCATTCCAGACCCGAGCCGGCGCCGAGCTTGAGATCGACCACGGCATAGGCCGGCACCGCCGTTTCCAGCGCGGCGTGCAACGCCTCGCGGTCCGGGCAGACCGTGACCGCGTAGTCGCGCTTTTCGAAGGAGCGTTTAAGCGTCTTCGCAAAGGTGGCGTCGTCCTCGACGATAAACAGCGATCGATCAGCCATGGTGATCGGTTCCATCGGTCAGCGCCGCCAGCGGCAGCGAAAGGGTGACGCTGGCGCCTTCGGTCATATTGCGCACCGCAATATCGCCGCCAAGCTTGCGCACCACGTTGAACACCAGGAACAGGCCGAGCCCGCCGCCCGGCCTTCCCTTGCTCGACATATAGGGCTGGCCGAGCGCGGCCAGAATATCCTTGTCGAAACCCGGTCCGCGATCGGTCACGGAAAACACCAGCTTCTCGTCGTCCTGCTTGACGGTGACGCCGACCCAATCGTGCGATGCCTCAAGGGCGTTGTCGAGCACATTGAAGATGACCTGCTTCAACGCCGTGTCGGACACCATCTCGCCGTCGGGGTTGAAATCGTTTCGGTAGTCCAGCTTCAAGGGCTGGCGGCTGACGCGCCACTCCTGGACGAGGTCGTCGAGGAAATGGCGGATGGTGGTGCGGATCGTGCCCTCGCCGCGCGCCTGTCCCGAAGACATCAGGATGCCGGTGACGATGCTCTTGCAGCGCTCGATCTGCGCCAGCATCTCGGCGACGTCTTCCGACAGTTCGCGGTTGCGCTTGATGCCGCGCATATGGCGCCAGTCGGAGAGGATCACGGAGATGGTCGAGAGCGGCGTGCCGAGTTCGTGCGCGGCGCCGGAGGCGAGCAGGCCCATGCGCACGATGTGGTCCTCCTCGGCCGAGCGTTGGCGGAGATCCGCAAGGTAAGCATCGCGCTCACGCAGGTTGCGGTTGATGCGCGTCATGAAGATGACGATCAGGCCGGCGGCCAGCACGAAGCAGATGAACATGCCGCGCAGGTGCAGCGCCAGGAGGTCGCTGCCGCCATGATGCGGGATGGCGATGGGCTGGAAGACGAATATCAGGAAGACGAAGCAGGCCGAGGCCGCGGCCACCAGGATCCAGGTGGACCACGGCGTCAACAGCGCCGCGCCGAGCGTGATCTGCAGCAGATAGAGCGAGACAAAGGGATTCGAGGCGCCGCCGCTGAGATAGAGCTGCGTGGTCAGCGCCGCCATGTCGAAGATCAGCGCGACGAAGAGCTGCGTGTTGGAGATGCGGCGGTTGCCGCGCAGCGCAAGCAGGCTGAAGATGTTCAGCCCGACGAGGAACAGCACCACGGCCGCCATCTCCGGCAGCGGCAGCGGGATGTCGAACCAATATTGCGTTACCAGAATCGTGAGCACCTGCCCGGCCACCGCCAGCCAACGAAGTTGGACGAGCAGAAGCAGGTTCTTGCGGTTCGTCGCGTCGGAATTCGAGCTGCCCTGGCCGGCAGGAGAAGCAGCCATGGACGGCTTGTCGTGATGCGGCCACGCGATGTTCATCGCGCTGCGTTCCGATTGCGCGCGAGTATCGGCCTGGCAAGCGCGATCGCCAGCATCGCCGCCAAAGCGAACCAGGTCAAAGCATAGACCAGATGGCTGTTGCGGAAGGCGACGACGGTGAGACCGCCACGCGGCCAGATGTCCGCGCCGGACGCTTCGGCGTCGACGAAATAGGGCGCGACATCGGCGAGGCCGCGCGCCTTGGCGATGGCCGCGACGTCGCGCGAATACCAGCGGTTGCCGGCCGCGTCGTTGCTGCGCAGGAAGCCGCCGCCGGGCTCGCTGATGCGCAGCAGGCCGTCGACCGTCGCCGGCGCGGCGATGCTGCTTTCCTGCTGGAACTCCGCCTTGCGCTCCTGCGGAACGAAGCCGCGATTGACCAGCACCGTGAAGCCATCGTCGGTGCGCATCGGCGTCAGCACCCAGTAGCCGCCGCCAAGCTCGGTCACCGCCTGCACCAGCGTGTTGGCGCCGCTCTGGAACTGCCCGCCTAACCGCACATGGCGGTATTCATAGCCGGCCGCGTCGATGGCGCCCCAGGCTGCGGGGCCTGGCGCGTCGACGACCGGGGCATGGATGCGCTGGTCGACACGGGCGATCAGGTCGAGCTTCCAGACCCGCCTTTCCAACTGCCAGATGCCGAGGCCGACAAACACCAGGACGCCGACGAGCCCGAGCAGCGGCAGGAACAATCGCGACGCCGAGCCGACACCCGGCGGCGATGCGAAGCCGGCACGGCCGGCCATCTCATCCGCCTTTGTCCTCCCGGCGCTCGACACGTGGCTCATGGCATCTGCTGCATCTCGTGGAGGCCGGGCATCATGTTGGCGTTGAGGTGGTACATCACCCATAGCGAGCCGCTGAGCACGATGACGACGAGGATGACCGTGAAGATCAAGGCCAGCATCGACCAGCCGCCCTCCGAGGCGGGGGTCATGTGCAGGAAGAAGATCATATGGACGATGATCTGCACCGCGGCGAAGGCCATGATGATGACGGCCGTGGCCTGCTTGTTGTCGATGACGCCGTCCATCACCAGCCAGAACGGAATGGCCGTGAGGATGACCGACAGGAAAAAGCCGATCAAGTAGCCCTTCAACGAGCCGTGCGCGGCGCCGCCATGGCCGTGGTCGGCGTGATCGGCATGATCGTGAGCACTCATCGCAACGTCCCCATCAGATAGACGAAGGTGAAAACGCCGATCCAGACGACGTCGAGAAAGTGCCAGAACATTGAAAGGCACATTAGCCGGCGGCGGTTGGCCTCGATGAGGCCATATCTCGCGACCTGGATCATCAGCGTCACCATCCAGACGATGCCGAAGGTGACGTGCAGGCCGTGCGTGCCGACCAGCGTGAAGAAAGAGGACAGGAAGGCGCTGCGCTGCGGCGTCGCGCCCTCATGGATCATGTGCGCGAACTCGTAGAGCTCGATCGACAGGAAGGCGAGGCCGAACAGCATGGTGACGCCAAGCCAGGCTTGCGTCGCGCCGACACGACCCTTGACCATGGTCAGCATGGCAAAGCCGTAGGTGATCGAGGAGAGCAACAGCATGGTGGTGTTGACGGCCACCAGGCCGAGGTCGAACAAGTCCTTCGGCGCCGGGCCCGCCGCGTAATTGCCGCCGAGCACGCCAAAAGCCGCGAACAGCATGGCGAAGATCAGGCAGTCGCTCATCAGATAGAGCCAGAAGCCGAGCATGGTGCTGCTGCCTTCGGCATGCGCATGCTCTTCTTCCAGGTGGAAGACCGGTCCGGCGTCGGCCGTGGTTGCCGTCGATGCCATGATCAAACCCTAGCCCTGTGCTGCAAGGAGCTTTGTCCTCGCCTCTTCCGTTTGCGTGACCTCGGCTGCCGGAATGTCGAAGTCGCGGTGATAGTTGAAGGTGTGGCCGATCGCGGTGGCGATCAGGCAGACGAAGCTCAGCGCCGCCAGCCACCACATGTACCAGATCAGCCCGAAACCGAGCGCGACGCTGAACACCGCCAGGATGACACCGGTGCCGGTGTTGCTCGGCATGTGGATCGGCTTGTAGCCGGCGAGCGGGCGCTTGTAGCCGGCCTTCTTCATGTCCCACCAGGCGTCGTTATCGCGGATGACCGGCGTGAAGGCGAAGTTGTAGGCCGGCGGCGGCGAAGACGTCGACCATTCGAGCGTGCGGCCGTCCCAGGGATCGCCGGTGACGTCGACCAGTTCGGCGCGCTTGCGGATCGAGACATATATCTGCACCAGGAAGGCGGCGATGCCGCAGGCGATCAGCACCGCGCCGAAGGCGGCGATGACGAACCATATCTGCAGCGAGGGGTCGTCGAAGACCCGCATGCGGCGCGTCACGCCCATCAGGCCGAGGATGTAGAGCGGCATGAAGGCGAACCAGAAGCCGAGCACCCAGCACCAGAACGAGACCTTGCCCCAGAATGGATCGAGCTTGAAGCCGAAGGCCTTCGGCCACCAATAGGCGATGCCGGCGAACAGGCCGAACAGCACGCCGCCAATGATGACGTTGTGGAAATGCGCGATCAGGAACAGGCTGTTGTGCAGGACGAAGTCGGCCGGCGGCACGGCGAGCAGCACGCCGGTCATGCCGCCGACGGTGAAGGTCAGCATGAAGGCCACCGTCCACATCATCGGCAGTTCGAAGCGGATGCGGCCGCGATACATCGTGAAAAGCCAGTTGAATATCTTCGCTCCCGTCGGGATCGAGATGATCATCGTGGTGATGCCGAAGAAGGAATTGACGCTGGCGCCGGAGCCCATGGTGAAGAAGTGGTGCAGCCAGACCAGATAGGACAGGATGGTGATGACCACCGTGGCGTAGACCATCGAGGTGTAGCCGAACAGCCGCTTGCCAGAGAAGGTCGCGGTGACTTCGGAGAAGACGCCGAACAGCGGCAGGATGAGGATGTAGACCTCCGGGTGACCCCATATCCAGATAAGGTTCACATACATCATCGGGTTGCCGCCGAAGTCGTTGGTGAAGAAGTTGGTGCCGACATAGCGGTCGAGCGCAAGAAGCGTCAGCACCGCCGTCAGCACCGGGAAGGAGGCGACGATCAAGACGTTGGTGCAGAGCGAGGTCCAGGTGAAGACCGGCATGCGCATCATGGTCATGCCGGGCGCGCGCATCTTGATGATGGTGCAGATCAGATTGATGCCCGACAGTGTCGTGCCGACACCCGCCACCTGCAGCGCCCATATGTAATAATCGACGCCGACATCGGGACTGTAGCCGATGCCGGAAAGCGGCGGGTAGGCCAGCCATCCAGTGCGGGCGAACTCGCCGACGAACAGCGAGGCCATGACGAGGATGGCGCCGCCGACCGTCATCCAGAAGCTGAAATTGTTGAGGAAGGGGAAGGAGACGTCACGCGCGCCGATCTGCAGCGGCACGACGAAGTTCATCAGTCCGGTGACGAAAGGCATCGCCACGAAGAAGATCATGATCACACCATGCGCGGTGAAGATCTGATCATAGTGATGGGCGTTGAGATAACCTTCCGAGCCGTTGAAGGCGATGGCTTGCTGCAGGCGCATCATGATCGCGTCGGAGAAGCCGCGCAAAAGCATGACCAAGCCGAGCACCATGTACATGATGCCGATCTTCTTGTGGTCGACGCTGGTGAACCACTCGCGCCACAGATAGCCCCAGAGCTTGAAGTAGGTGATGGCGCCGAGAAGCGCCAGGCCGCCGAGCGCCACGACGATGAAGGTGCCGACGACGATCGGCTCGTGCAGCGGCAGCGAGTCCAGCGTGAGGCGGCCGAAGATGAACTTGGTCAGCGTCTCGGACATCTTCTATCCCTCATAATTCCAGACGCAGCAGGCCGAGCGACGGCCTGTCCGCCTCGGCCTGGCGGCTGCCGGCGCCGGGTTTGAGCAGCCCGACGCCGCGCAGCGGCGACAGGTCCCTGACCGGCCAGTCCTGGTCATCGGCATCGCGGGCCGCGCGCGAAGCGGCGGCCGCTTCCTCGGCCGTGCAGATGCTAGCGACATAGGACGGCCCGTCGCCGAACACCGCGCCGCGCCGCGCGACCTTGTCGTATTGCAGCGGCAGCGTGTTGCGCACGCCGGCAAGGCCGAGTCCGCCCTTGGCGTCGATCGACATCATCTCGTTCATGCACATCTTGCCGCGCTCGACGCACAGATTGAGGATGGCGCCGTAGAGGTCGGGATCGACGGAGGCATAGCGACGGACCGGCTCATTCTCGCTCGGCTTTTCGAGCGCGAGATAGCTTTCACGCGTCAGCGTGGCCTGCGCACCCTTTGCCTGCGCCACCCAGTCGGTGAAGGCCTGGTCGGACAGGCCGCGGAAAGCGAAGCGCATGCCGGAGAAGCCGGCGCCGCTGTAATTGGCCGAAAAGCCGGTATAGCTGCCCGGACGGTTGATGACGGCATGCAGCTTGGTTTCCATGGCCGGCATTGCATAGATCTGCCCGGCCAGGGCCGGAATGTAGAAGGAGTTCATCACCGTCGAGGAGGTGATGCGGAAGTCGATCGGCTGGTTGACCGGCGCCGCCAGCTCGTTGACCGAAGCAATGCCGTAGTCCGGGTAGATGAAGAGCCATTTCCAGTCGAGCGCGACGACCTCGACCTTGAGCGGCTTGTGGTTCTGTGTCACCGGCTGCCCGGGCTCGATGCGGTCGATGCGCCGGTAAGGGTCGAGCAGATGCGTGCCGAGCCAGGTCAGCGCGCCCAGGCAGATGATGATGAGCAGCGGCGCCGCCCAGATCACCAGCTCCAGCTTGGTCGAATGGTCCCAGTCGGGCGTGTAGGTGGCGTCCGTGTTGGACTGCCGGTAGCGCCAGGCAAACAGCACCGTCAGCGCCATGACCGGCACGATGATGAGCAGCATCAGCAAGGTGGAGACGACGAGCAGATCGCGCTGCTGCGCCGCCACGTCGCCGGCGGGCGCCAGCACGACGAAGTCGCAGCCGCTGAGCAGCACGGCCAGAGGAAGCAGAAGCAAGGATCGTTTCATCACGTTGCCCTCGATGGCGCGGCGGCAGGCCCTTACGAATTACGGCGCGATATCGGCCAACGGCTACTGCCGCCGCCGGCGCGACGACATTGGACAATTTGTCCAATGCCCGATTGCTATGGCTTTGGCGAAATTGTGCACGCATAATGGGACGACGACAATCGCGTTCCGAAGTTGAGCTCGGTGGCGACGGACAAGATGGCTGAAACTTCGACTGCCGAAACGGACAGCAAGCTGATCGGCTCGCATCACGGCCAGGTCAGCGCCGGCGATATCGCGGTCGGCGTCATCATCGGCCGCACGTCGGAGTTCTTCGATTTCTTCGTCTATGCGATCGCTTCCGTGATCGTCTTCCCGAAGCTGGTGTTTCCGACGCACGACCCGCTGACCGGCACGCTCTATTCCTTCCTCATCTTCGCGCTGGCCTTTGTCGCCCGTCCGTTCGGCACGGTGCTGTTCATGGCCATCGACCGCGCCTATGGCCGCGGCGCCAAGCTGACCATCGCGCTTTTCCTGCTTGGAACCTCGACCGTCGCCATGGCCTTCCTGCCCTCCTATGAGGACGTCGGCGCGGTTGCGGCCTGGCTGCTGTCGCTGACCCGCTTCCTGCAGGGCCTGGCGCTCGGCGGAACCTGGGACGGGCTGCCCTCGCTGCTGGCGATGAACGCGCCGCAGAACCGGCGCGGCATCTATGCGATGATCCCGCAGCTCGGCGCGCCGATCGGGCTCATCGTGGCAAGCTCGCTGTTTGCCTTCTTCGTCGCCAATCTGTCGGCCGACGATTTCTTCTCCTGGGGCTGGCGCTACCCCTTCTTCGTCGCCTTCGCCATCAATGTCGTGGCGCTGTTCGCCAGGCTGCGCATCGTGGTGACGCCGGAATTCTCGAAGCTCTACGAGAGCGGCGACCTGCAGCCGACGCGCATCCGGGACATGGTCGGCACCGAAGGCCGCAATGTCGTCGTCGGCGCCTTCGCGCCGCTGGCAAGCTTTGCGCTGTTTCATATGGTAACCGTGTTTCCGCTGTCCTGGGTGTTCCTCTTCACCAATGAGGGGCCGGAGCGTTTCCTGCTGATCGAAGCGGTGAGCGCGTTCTTCGGCATCGCGGCGATCGTCGCGTCGGGACCGCTGGCCGACCGCATCGGCCGCCGCAACCTGCTCGGCGGCTCGGCGATCACCATCGCCATCTTCAGCGGCTTTGCCCCGCAGTTGCTGAACGGCGGCGCCGTCGGCGAAACCGTGTTCATGGTGCTGGGCTTCATCCTGCTCGGCCTTAGCTTCGGCCAGTCCTCCGGCATCGTGGCATCGAGCTTCTCGCGTCATCACCGCTATACCGGCTCGGCGGTCACCTCGGATCTGGCCTGGATGTTCGGCGCCGGCTTCGCGCCGCTGGCGGCGCTGCTTCTGGCCGGCACTTTCGGCCTTATCGCCGCCGGCGCCTACCTGCTGTCGGGCGCCGTCTGCACGCTGATCGCACTCTGGATCGACAGGCAGGCCACCACGGTCGGCGGAACCAAATAAGCCGGAGCCGGACGCGAGCCGGCCTTCTTCGAAGAGACCGGGCCTTTGCCCGACGCGTTCGCGGGCGCCGCCTGGATACTGCGCGCTTCAGCGAAATGCGTTTGCGCGGATAGGCCCGATCGCGGATTTGCATTTCTTGGTGATCCCTCCTTCCTGGTGCAAACTGCTACCGGGGCTGTCAGGAGGAGAAATGAGAGCACGCGCAGCGACCCTCGGAGATCTCGAAGATGTGTTCCGCGACCTGTCCCAGCGAATGTCGGACGAATATGTAGCCGCCGGCAAGGACAGCAAAAGCGCCTACGACAATCTGATGATGAATTTGAAGGAGGGCCGGGCGCACGCGCTCGTCGAGGGCGACGAGACGGTCGCCATCATCGCCTGGCACGAAAATGCCGACGCCGCCGACACGCTGTTTGCCGCGCAGGAAGGTTTCTTCAGCGCGGCGACGCTGCGCTTTTGCAAGCGGCACATCCGCCACGTCCAGGCGCTTGCCGGCAACCTTCCGGTACATTCGCGCAGTTGGCTGGAGCGGCCCGACGTCACGCGGTGGTTTCACATCATCGGCTATGCCCAGATCGGACGCGACAACGGCGCCACCTTGTTCGAGCTGCCGCCGGCTTCCAGCACCTGAAGGCAATCCTTCTCACAAGAGCGTTTCAGCGTTTCACGGAACAGGTGAAACGCCTCCGCTGCTCTTGCCGACCAGCATCTCCACGAAGCGGGTGACCTTGGGTGGACGGAAGCGGGCAGCCGGAAAGACAGCGTGGATGCCGCCGGAGGGCGGCGTCCAGGCAGGCAGGACATGCGCCAGCCTGCCGGCGGCCAGATGCTCCTCGACAAGGAAATCGGGGAGGATCGACATGCCGGCGCCGGCCAGCGTTGCCTGCAGCACGGCCGGCGTGGCGTTGGCCGTCATGCCAAGCCTCATGCGCACCGTGCACCGGTCGCCGCCGCCGCGCGTGAAGCGCCATACCAGCGGCTCCTTCAGCGCGACATTGGCGACGAAGGGCAAGCCGGCCAGATCCTCGGGCTCTGCCGGGGACAGGGCAAGCTCGGGCGCGGCGACCAGAAACTGGCGGAAGGAGCCGACCCTGCGCGCCTGGAGGCTGGAGTCCGCCAGCCAGCCGACGCGGATCGAGAGATCGACCTGATTGGCAACAAGATCGATCCTGGCGTCCGAAAGCATGAGGTCGACGCGGCATGCCGGATAGGTGCGGCAGAAGCGGGCCGCCAACGGCGCGATGGTGGTGGCGCCATAGTCATTGGGAGCGGTGATGCGCAGCACACCTATCGGCTGGGCGTTTGTCCGGGCAAGCTCGTCAAAGGCCTCCTCCGCCTCGCGCAGGATCATCACGCATCGCGCATGGAGTTGGCGGCCCGCCTCGGTCGGCTCGACCCGCCTTGTCGTGCGCAAGAGAAGGCTCGTCTTCAGCTCCGCTTCGAGCCTGACGACCTGCTGGCTCACCACCGTCTTAGTGATGCCAAGCCGCTCGGCGGCGCGCGTGAACGAGCCGGCATCCACCACCGCCGCGAAATAGGCCAATCTGTTGAGGTTGATGGTTTCCATGGTTCGCCGCCTCGCAATGATTGTGTGCTTATAGCTCACATTCAATCCAATTCATCGATATTTATCGATCAATCGAAACGATCCATCTTCGGTGCGTCGGGTTCGGGCCGCTTCGGCCTCCCAACCGGTTCGAAGGAGGTATCACATGGTCACGACTGAGACTTTCCCGGCCATTGGCCATGTCTACGAGGCGCGTTTCGGCGAACTCGCCTTCCATCTGCAGTTCGACGCCAACGGCTCGACCATGCGGTTCGCTCCCGCGGACGCGCCGGACTTCGCCGAGGCGGAGGCCGTGACCTACCGGGCGACTGCCATCCGTGCCTGCGTCTTCATGGTGACCTGGAGCGAGGCCGACGGCACGACCGTCACCCATGTCGAGGATTTCGAGAACGGCATCGTCCACACCAACATCACCAAACCCGACCACAGCTTCCTGAATTTGTCCGGCGGCTGGAGCCTTCTGACCTGACCACCCCGAGCCGGGCAAAGCCCGGTTCTCAACCCCACAATCCGAGAGGAGAGCCCCCCATGATCACGAGGAGACACGTTATGAAAACCACGCTTGCCATCGGCGCCATTGCCGCTTTTGCCCCGGCCGACATTGGCCACGCCGCGGGCTCGAAACTGAGCTGGAAGCATTTTCCGGCGGGTCCGAACGGCTTCTTCCGCGCCCCTGTCCTGCTGTCGGGCGCGACCGAAGCGCTGCTGATCGACGGCGGCTTCAGCTATCCGGACGGCCGCGCGCTGGCCGAGTCGATCAGAGCCACCGGCAAGAAGCTGACGACCCTCTACATTAGCCAGTCGGACCCGGACTATTACTTCAGCCTGAAGCCGGTCCGCGAGGCGTTCCCGGACGCCAAGGTAATCGCAGCGTCCGAAACGGTGGCTGCGATCAAAGCTTCGGTCGACAAGAAGCTCGCCGTGTGGGGCCCGCAGCTCAAGGAAAACGGCCCGCAGACGCTTGCCGACATCGTCCTGCCGGAAGCCTTTGACGGCCCGTCACTGACGGTCGATGGCGAAAAGGTGGAGATCGTCACGGCCGAGGGCTTGGCCAACCGCCGTTATCTGTGGGTGCCTTCGCTGAAGGCCGTGTTCGGCGGCGTGCTGATCTTCAACGGCGTCCATGTCTGGACGGCCGACACGCCGACCAAGGAGCAGCGCGCCGCCTGGGTCACCAATCTCGACAAGATCGCCGCGCGCAAGCCGGCCGTCGTGGTGCCCGGCCACCTCACCCGGGAAGCTGCGACCGATCTCTCCGGTGTCGAGCACACCAAAAAATACCTGCTCGCCTTCGAGGAAGAACTCGCCAAGGCCAAAGACGCCGCCGCCCTCAAGGCCGCCATGGAAGCCCGCTTCCCGAACCTCGGCATGGGCGTCGCGTTGGACATCGGCTCGAAGGTCGCCACGGGCGAGATGAAGTGGGGCTGAGATGAGGGCCAATCTCGATCTGATCCGGAGGACCTATGAAGGGTCCTCCGAGGAGAACGGCAACAACCTGCTTGCCGTGCTCTCGCCATCGGTCGAATGGACCGAGGCTGCGGGCTTCCCCTATGCCGGCACCTATGTCGGCGTGGACGCGCTGATGAAAGGCGTATTCCAGAGGCTCGCCACGGAATGGACCGGCTACCGGGCCGACGTCCATACCTACCTTGTCGACGGCGACCGCGTCGCCGCATTCGGCGTCTATTCCGGCACCTACAAGGCGACCGGCAAGCCGATGACCGCAGCCTTCGCCCACCTCTATGAGGTCAAGGACGGCAGGATCGTGCGCATGACGCAGTATGTCGACACCGCCATGGTGCAGAAAGCCCTTTCCTGAGGATCACCGATGGGGCCCGGAATGCCGGGCCCCGCTTGCCGTCCGACATAGATGATAGGTGGCTACAGTCCAAACCACCGCGACCGCCGGCTCGAACCGAACATCTCCTTGTCGGCGCGAAGCGCAACGGAAGGCTCATAGTAGTTGCCGGTCGGCGCCGGGCCGGAGAAGAAATCGACTTCGACCTTGCCGATGCGGCCGCCGCCGAATTCGATGTAGCAGGTGCCGAAGCCGTCATAGAGCGTGCCGCTGCCGCCTTGGCGCAATTTTGCAACCAGTGTGGTGGCCACCGCCCGTGCAGCACCCTCGGCGAATACCCCGGCCTTGGGCGTCCCGGTGTTGGCGCCGTCGCCGACCGCGTAGACATTCTCGTATTTGGTTTCGAGCGTGCGCGGATTGACGGGAATCCAGCCATTCTCGGACATGCCGCTTTCAAGCACCACCGGCGGCACGCGATGTTTGGGAACGCCTAGAAAAAGGTCGAACGGCATTTCGGCGCCGTCATCGAGCACCGCCACGTTGCGAGCATTGTCGACCGAAGCGACGCGACGGCCGGGAATGAAATTGATGCCGCGCTCGGCGAAGGCGGCAAGCAGCGCCCGCGAGGTATCGGGCGACGGGGGCACGGGGCTGCCGAGCGGCAGCACCAGCGAGATCTCGCAGGCCTCGCGTACGCCCTGCCTCACCAGATAGTCGTGCAGCATCAGCACGCATTCGCTGGGCGCGGGCGGGCACTTGTAGGGCGCGCCGCACACGCCGACGATCGCCCTGCCCTTCCTGAAGGTCGGCAGCACGTCGCGAAGCCGCTCGGCGCCGGGCACGGAATAGAACTCGTTGGTGCCGGAAAGGCCGGGCGTCGCGTCGAAATCATATTCGGCGCCCAGCGCCACGATCAGATAGTCGGCGTCGAAGACCCCGTCGTCGGTGGTGACACGGCGCGTCTGCGGATCGATCGCGGTGATGGTGCGCTTCAGCATCTTCACGCCGGGCTTGGCGTAACGGCTGTAAGGCATGCGCACCGCCTCCGGCTTCTTCAGGCCGAACATGACGTCGAGCTTGGAAAAGCCGAAGATGAAGGAATCGCTCTTGTCGATCAGCGTCACGTCGATGCTGTCCCCCATCGCCTCCGAAAGCAGCGTCGTCAGTTCGAGGCCTCCAAAGCCTGCTCCGAGAACGACGACGCGCGGTTTGTTTGCTGTGTTCATCCCAGTTCCCCATTGATGTTCCTGGCGCCGCGCGGCGGTCCAGATCGTTCACTTCTTCGCCTGGTGGCGGCGAGGCGCGTCCATGCGCATCACCTCGCCGCCATCGCCCTCACCGCCAGATCAGGTGAGCACCGGCTGCGGCACGATGCGGATATAAGGCTTCGGCTCCTTCCAGCCCTGCGGGTAGAGCTGGCGCGCCTCGTCGTTCGAGACCGAACCGGCGATGATCACGTCGTCGCCAGGCTTCCAGTTGACCGGCGTCGCCAGGCGGTGCTTGGCCGTGAGTTGCAGGGAGTCCACCACGCGCAGCACCTCGTCGAAGTTACGGCCCGTCGTCATCGGGTAGGATATGACGAGCTTGATCTTCTTGTCCGGGCCGATGACGTAGACGTTGCGCACCGTCTGGTTGTCCGCGGCGGTGCGGCCGTCGGCGCTGTTGCCGGCCGAGGCCGGAAGCATGTCGTAGAGCTGCGAAATGGCAAGCGTCGGGTCGCCGATCATCGGGAAGTTGGGCGCCATGCCTTGCGTCTCGGCGATGTCGTTCGCCCAGCCGGCATGCTTCTCCACCGGATCGACCGAGAGGCCGATGACCTTGACGCCGCGCTTGTCGAATTCAGGCTTGAGGCGCGCCATATAGCCGAGTTCGGTCGTGCATACGGGGGTGTAGTCCTTCGGGTGCGAAAACAGGATCCCCCAATCCTTGCCAAGCCACTCATGAAAGGAGATCGGGCCTTGCGTGGTGTCGGCGGTGAAGTCGGGGGCGATGTCTGCGATACGGAGTGACATGGTTGCGTTCCTTTCCGGTTGGAATTCGATTGCGGGGCTAAATTAGGAAATCTATGTTCCGCCAGCGTTCCCCGGCGTTCCCTGTCTGGTGACGGTCTTCCTGGTGGTGCCCCCATGCGCATTTCCATCCATCTGCTCGGCCGCTTCGCCGTCAGCGTCGATGGCCGGTCGATCCCGGCCGCCGACTGGCGGCGTGACCGCGCGGCAGCGCTGGTCAAGCTGCTTGCGCTGAAACCCGGGCATCGCATCCACCGCGAGCAGGCGATGGAGACGTTCTGGCCCGACGCCGACCCCGAGGCAGCGGGCGCAAGCCTGCGCAAGGCCATCCATTTCGCTCGCCGGGCGCTCGGTTCCCACGACCTCATCGCGGTCAGCAATGATATCATCGAGCTTGCACCCAATGCCGAGCTCGATATCGATGCCGAAGGCTTCGAGGCCGCCGCCAAGACCGCGCTCCGGGGTAGCGAAAAGAGTGCTTTCGAGCGCGCCGCCGACCTCTACGGCGGCAGGCTTTTGCCGGACGATATCTTCGTCGAATGGCTGGACGCTCCCCGCGCGCAGCTGCAGCAACGCTACGGCGACCTCCTGCGTGCGGGCGGGCTCTGGCAGCGGCTGATCGCACTCGATGCGGCGGACGAGCAGGCGCAGTGCGCATTGATGCAGGCGGCGCTCGACGCCGGCAACCGCGTCGAGGCGATCCGCCAGTTCAACCAGCTGCGCGACAATCTCCATGCCGAGCTCGGGGTCGGGCCGAGCGCCGCGACGATCGCGCTCTACGAGAAGGCGCTGGCGCTTTCAGGCGCCGACACGGCGAGCGCCACCGAGCGCGTTCGCACCTCTCTGGCCTGGGGCCTCGTCCACCTGCAGAGCGGCGAGTTCGACAAGGCGAGCGAAATCGCCAGGCAGACCCGCGACCTGGCGCTGGGAGCCGACCTGCCGCGCGAGGTGGGCGAGGCCAGCGCGCTGCTCGGCATCGCCTCGATGATGCGCTCGCAATGGCCGCAGCTGTTCCGCTCCGAATTCATCGAATGGGTCCGCGCCAAACCGGCCCTCGTACAGCATGTGTTCGACGGCCATCTGTGCCTTTCGGAGTTCTGTCTTTGCAGCGCCAAGGGCCATGCCGAAGTTGCCGGCCTCGCCAGGGAGTTGCTCACCGTCGCCGAGGACGCCGGATCGGATGCCGGGCGCGGGCTCGCCTGCCTGCTGCTTGGCGAAGCGGGGCTGTTCTCGGGCGAGCTCGACGAAGCCGAACGCTTTCTCGGCGAAGCCGAAAAACTGCTTTTGGCGGCCGACGCCGTTGCAGGCCGCGTGCTTGCCATCGAGCGGCTCGCCGAGATCGCGCTCGAACGCGGGCAGAAATGGCGCGCCAGCCGGCTGATCAAGCGCGGCCTGGCCGATGCGGAACGCTCGTGGCTGTCGCCGCATCTCATCATGCGCATGCAGGCGCTGGCGGTGCGGGCCGCCGCGACACCGAAGATGGTGGCCGAGGAGATCCTTGCCGGCGACCGACTGCTGACCCCCGGCGCCTGCCAGCCCTGCTCGATGGCGCTGCGCACGGCGTCCGCGATCGCGCTGGCCGAGGCAGGCGAGCTCGAGCAGGTCGATCGCCGGCTGAACGACGCCGAGCGCATCGCCGGCATGTGGCATGGCGGTCCCTGGGCGGCGGCGCTTTGGGAGGCGCGCGGCGTTCAGCGGCGGGCGCAGAAAAACGAGATGCGCGCGCTCGCCGCCTTCGACGAGGCGGCCGGCCGCTACGAGGCGCTCGGCCGGCCGCGCGACCAAGCCCGTTGCCTGGCGCGAATGGGAAGCGTGGCCTGACGAGCCCGAAGACCAAGCGCCGCCTACCGGCACGGCGACATCGCCCAAGTGTTCTGTTGCCGGCAAACGCCTTGCGCCGAACGCCGATTGGCAGGATGGTAAGCGAAGGCACACCGGGGGCAGACCGGCACGCCGGAATTGCTGGCCGGTTGGGAAATCGAATGTCGCGAGCTTGCTTCGCCTTTCTGGGCTTGCTGGCCCTGATGAAGCCGGTGGAGGCTGGCGAGCGGTCGTCTCACCTGTTCGATCGCGCCGATCTGGCGACGGCCTATTCGCAAGGGTCGGATCTGTTGACGTCCTATACGACCGGCATGGCGCGCTACCGCCTGGAACTCGTTGGCCGCGGCGACATGTCCGACCTTGCGATGCCGCTCGAACCACGGCTGCTGCGGACCGAATTCCGCGCGCGGACATGGCGCGCGGCGGACGGCAGCCTGCTGCAGGGCTTCGTCGGCAAGGGTGGCTTTCGGCTAACCGTCGGCAATTGCGTCGCCCGTATCTGTGCGGCCGCCGAATGCAGCGACGACGGCTGGCCGGTCTATGCCTGCAGCGACGGGCGCAAGCGAAAGATGTCGGTCAAGGATTTCATCACAGCAAGCTTCGACAGTATCCCCTACCGGCGGCTAAGCGCGCCGCCGGAACCATGAACCGGCAGTGATCTGGCCGCGCCGTTCGCTCCTCGCCGGGGCGATAAGATGGTGGCCGTATCCCGACGAGGTTGCGCAGGCGCCGCCCTGCGTGGCATCTGTCGGCCGATGATGCGACGATCGCCCGACACCAAGCCACGGGCTTCCGCTGCCAAGGCCAGCCTTGACCGGGCCTTGTCGAAGCTCGGCTTCTGCTCGCGCAGGCAGGCGGAACTGTTGATCGCAGAGGGGCGCGTGCGGGTGGGCGGCAAGGTGGCGCGCAACCCGTCGCTATGGGTCGATCTCGAGCGCGACAACATCAGCGTCGACGGCGAGCGCATCGCTGCCGAGCGCAAGGCCTATCTGATGCTGAACAAGCCGCGCGGGCTGGTCACCACCCGTGACGATCCGCAGGGGCGCGGCACGGTCTATGCCTGCCTGGACGGGCTCGACCTGCCTTTCGTGTCGCCGGTCGGGCGCCTCGACAAGGCGAGCGAAGGCCTGCTGTTGATGACCAACGACACAGGCTGGGCGAGCCGGCTGCTCGATCCGGCCTCGCATGTCGCCAAGACCTATCATGTGCAGATCGCAAATGCGCCCGACGAGGCGATGCTCGAACGGTTTCGCAAAGGCGCGGAGGTGGACGGCGAATTGCTGACGGCAAGCTCGATCGCGCTGCTGCGCAGCGGCGGCCGCACCGCCTGGCTGGAGGTCGTACTCGACGAAGGCCGCAACCGGCAGATCCGCCGGCTGCTCGGCGCTTTCGACATCGAGGTGCTCAGGCTGGTGCGGGTGGCGATCGGGCGGCTGCAACTCGGCGAGCTTGCCAAGGGTCAGGCGCGGCATCTGACGGAGGAAGAACTGGCGATGCTTGTTGCTTGATGGCCGCGTCCGAACTTCGTCATCCACGGGCGGAGCGGGAGCGAAGCGGACGCACAGACCCGAGGATCCATGCGTGACCTCGCGCAAGGGGTAAAGACGGTGCAAGACAGAAGTCGTTCTGGACCGCCGCAACGCTCGTAGGTAACGGAATGGATCCTCGGGTCTGCGCCGCGTCGCTTCGCTCCTTGCTACGCCCGTGGATGACGACTTCATCAGCGTTTCGACCATTCGCCACGACCGAGCTGCTATGAAGCCGGACTATTTCTGATTCCACCGCCGGATGACCGGCTCGGTCAGATCGTGCTCGTAACCGAGGATGCTGAGGCTTGCCGTGTCGAGCACGAAATGCTCGCCGCCTTCGGGCGGAAGCCCAACCCAGCGCGCCGCGAAGACGCGCAGGAAATGCGCGCTGGAGAAGATCAGCACGTTGCCGGCGATTGCCCGCAGCCCGGCAATGATCGCATCGGCCCTTTCGCCGACATCGGCGGCCGTCTCGCCGCCGGGGCAGCCGTCGCGGAACACATTCCAGCCGGGTCTCTTGGCGATGATCTCTTTGGTGGTCACGCCTTCATAGGCGCCATAGTCCCATTCCTGCAGGTCCGGCATTTTTATCGCATGTTCGCCGAAGCCGGCGAGGCGGCAGGTGTCGAAGGCGCGCTGCGACGGGCTCGACCAGACGGCCTGGAAACTCAAGCCCTTGAGGCGTTCGGCAACGCCGCGAGCGGCCTCTTCGCCCTTCGCGGTCAGCGGAATGTCGGTGCGGCCGGTATGCCTGCCCGAGGCGCTCCACTCGGTCTCGCCATGGCGGACGAGATAGATCTCGGGATACGCACTGCTCATGGACCGGCCTCTCGGTTTGATTATGCCGGGAACCCGGCGCGCGCAGCCTATGCGGCGTCCACGAAAAAGAACAGGCCGCGGCTGAGCCGCGACCTGCACAGTTTTGGGAGGATGCCTTTTTTTGTCCAGGCAATTCCCGGATGCCTGAACGGCGTTGATCACTCCGCGGGCTGGAGACCACCCGACAGCGCGAGGTCGGCCTCTTCCGGCAGCTGGCCGGCCATTGCAGCGGCGAACTGCTTCTGGTCGAGTTCGCCTTCCCAGCGCGCCACCACGATGGTCGCCACCGCATTGCCAACAAAGTTGGTCAGCGCACGGCATTCCGACATGAAGCGGTCGACGCCGAGGATAAGCGCCATGCCTGCGACCGGCACCGACGGCACGACCGAGAGCGTGGCGGCCAGCGTGATGAAGCCGGCCCCGGTGATGCCGGCGGCGCCCTTGGAGCTCAGCATGGCGACGAGCAGGAGCAGGATCTGGTCGCCGAAGGTGAGCGGCGTGTCGGTTGCCTGGGCGATGAACAAAGCCGCCAGCGTCATGTAGATGTTGGTGCCGTCGAGGTTGAAGGAATAGCCGGTCGGGATGACCAGGCCGACCACCGAGCGGTTGCAGCCGGCGCGCTCCATCTTGGCCATCAGGCCGGGAAGTGCGGCCTCGGATGACGAGGTGCCGAGCACCAGCAGCAGCTCTTCCTTGATGTAGCGGATCAGCGCCAGGATCGAGAAGCCGTTGTACCATGCGACCGTGCCCAGCACGACCAGCACGAAGAGCAGCGACGTCAAATAGAAGGTACCGATCAGGAAGGCGAGGTTGGCGATCGCCCCGATGCCGTATTTGCCGACGGTGAAGGCCATGGCGCCGAACGCGCCGATGGGGGCGGCCTTCATCAAGATGGCGACGAGGCGGAAAATCGGCGAGGTCAGCGCCTGCAGAAAGTCTACTACCGGGCGGCCGCGCTCGCCGACTAGCGCCAGCGCCACGCCGAACAGCACCGAGAAGAACAGCACCTGCAGGATGTCGCCCTGGGCGAACGCTCCGATGATGGTGTCGGGGATGATGTTCATCAGGAAGCCGACGATGGTCGAGTCATGCGCCTTCTCGGTGAAGGTCGCTACTTTCGAGGCGTCGAGCGTCGCCGGATTGATGTGCATGCCGGCGCCCGGCTGGACGACGTTGGAGACGATAAGGCCGACGACCAGCGCCAGCGTCGAGAAAACGAGGAAATAGATCATCGCCTTGCCGGCGACGCGGCCGACCTTTTGCAGGTCGGAAACGCCGGCGATGCCGGTCGCCACCGTCAAGAAGATCACCGGTGCGATGACCATCTTGACCAGCTTGATGAAGGCGTCGCCCAGCGGCTTCAGCGAGGCGCCCAATTCGGGATAGAAATGACCGAGCAGGATGCCCGCGGCGATCGCGGCCAGGACCTGCACATAGAGATGCCGGTAAAAGGGAACCTTGCCGCGCGGTTCCGCGGCAGCGATTGCTGTCTGCATGATATCCTCCGTTCAGCCCCGATCGAGAAAGCTCGACCTCCCTGGGGCATTTGACCTCCACAGCCTCGCGACTGCTGCAAATGCATTTGCAACGCCCGTGCCAGATTGCGCCCGGCGACTCGTTCCATTGATTTTGCTGGATTTTTTGCGCTCGCGACGTTCAACTTGAAGACCACCGGTGCGGCTATCCGCATGGGCCGAATTGTGCTTTGTGCGAAAACATGCACAAATGCCGCATGCTGCAACGCCCTGCCGCTGCCCTTGCTTCGACGCCCGACCTGCTTGCCGGGCGAGCGCGGCGCGCCTGGCTTTTGTTCACGGCCGTGGCGCTGCTCATCGTGCTTGCGGCGCTCTACGGGGCCGGCCTTTACGGACGCTCGACCGAGGTCGAGGCTTTGGCCGCGCAAGGCCGCACGGACGCCAATCTCAAGGTCGCGCTGCTGCGCGCGGTGCTGGAAAATCCGCGCGCGCTGCCGCTGCTGTTGTCGGAGGACCAGCAAGTCAACGACGCGCTGTCGCAGCGGAATTCCGCCGCGATCGATGTCTTAAACCGCAAACTGGAAGGACTGGTCTCCGGCACCAAGGCCTCGGTGCTCTATGTCACCGGCACAGACGGCCTGGCGATCGCCTCCAGCAACTGGCGCGAGCCGGTGAGCTTCGTCGGCAGCGACTACAGTTTTCGCGCTTATTTCTCGACTGCCATGACGTCCGGCACCGCCGAATATTTCGCGCTCGGCAATGTCTCCAAGCGTCCCGGCCTTTATATCTCGCGCCGCGTCGACGGCGCTTCTGGGCCGCTCGGTGTCGTCGTGGTCAAGATGGAGTTCGACCAGCTCGAGGCCGACTGGCATGAGGCGAACCGCCCGGCCTATGTCAGCGACGCGCATGGCGTGGTGCTGATCACCAGCGTGCCGTCCTGGCGCTTCCTGACGACGGAACCGCTCAGTCGGCCGGTGCTGGCCGAGATCCGCGCCAGCCAGCAATTCGGCGATGCGCCGCTGGTGCCTTTGCCAATCAGCAGGCCACAGGCGCTGTCCGCCGATGTCGCGCTTGTCCATGCCGTTACGCCCGGCGGCAGCGACGCCGAGTATCTTCGGCTGTCGACGGCCGTGCCGTCGACGCCGTGGCGGCTCGACTATCTCGTTCCGGCCGAAACGCCGATCGCAGCGGCGCAGCGCGAGATGCGGCTGCTGGTTCTCGGTGTTCTCGTGCCTCTCATCGCTCTCGCCGCCTATCTCATGTGGCGCAGGCATTCCGGCCAGATGCGGATCGCGGCGGAACAGGCGGCGCGGGCCGAGCTCGAACGCCGCGTCGCCGAGCGCACCCAGGATCTCAGCCTGGCGCGCGACCGGCTGCAGGCCGAGATCGTCGACCACCGCAGCACGGAAGCAAAACTGCAGGTGATGCAGCAGGAACTGGTGCAGGCCAACCGGCTGGCGACGCTCGGTCAGGTCGCGGCGGGCGTCGCGCATGAGATCAACCAGCCGGTGGCAACGATCCGCGCCTATGCCGACAATGCTCGCGTCTTCCTGGAGCGCAAGCAAAGCGCGCCCGCCGAGGAGAATCTCGGCGCCATCGCGGCGCTGACCGAGCGCATCGGCTCGATCACCGAGGAGCTGAAGGCTTTCGCCCGCAAGGGCCGCACCGCGGCCGAGCCGGTCGAATTGCGCGGCGTCATCGAAGGCGCCGTGGTGCTGCTCAGGAGCCGTTTCGCCGGCCGGCTGGACGCGCTGGCGATCACGCTGCCGCCGCCAAGCGTCAAGGTAATGGGCAATCGTCTGCGGCTGGAGCAGGTGCTGATCAACCTTTTCCAGAACGCGCTGGAGGCGCTCGAAGGCCGCCACGACGCCAGGGTTGAGGTGTCGGCGGCGGAGACCGGCGATGATGTGGCGCTGACCGTTTCCGACAACGGCCCGGGCATCCCGCAGGCGATCCTGAAATCGCTGTTCACGCCCTTCAACACCTCCAAGGAAAAGGGGCTCGGACTCGGCCTTGTCATCTCCAAGGACATCGTCGCCGACTATGGCGGACGCATCGAGGTGGCGAGCAGCGGCCAGGGCACGCGTTTCACCATCCATCTTTCGAAAGCCGGCACGACATGACCAACGGCAATCCGATCATCCTGATCGATGACGACGCCGACCTGCTCAAGGCGACAAAACAGACGCTGGAACTCGCCGGCTTCGCGGTGTCGGCCTATTCCTCGCCAAGCGCGGCACTTGCCGGCCTCGATGCCAGCTTTGCCGGCGTCGTGGTGTCGGACATCCGCATGCCCGAAATGGACGGACTGGAACTCTTCGACCGCGTCGTCGACCTCGACCCGGATATTCCAGTCATCCTCGTCACCGGCCATGGCGACATCGCCATGGCCGTCAAGGCGATCAAGGACGGCGCCTACGACTTCATCACCAAACCCTTCGCCGCTGACCGGCTGGCGCAAAGCGTGTGGCGCGCGGCAGAAAAGCGCCGGCTGGTGATGGAGAACCGGGCGCTGCGCGAAGCCGCCGAACAGGCCCAGGAGGGGCTGCCGCTGATCGGCCAGACGCCGGCGATGGAGCGGCTGCGCCGCACGCTGAGACAAATCGCCGACACCGATGTCGACGTGCTGGTGACCGGCGAGACCGGTTCGGGCAAGGAGGTGGTGGCAAGCCTGCTGCATCGCTGGAGCCGGCGCGCCAAGGGCAATTTCGTCGCGTTGAACTGCGGCACATTGCCCGACACGGTCATCGAAAGCGAATTGTTCGGCCATGAGGCCGGAGCCTTCACCGGTGCGCAGAAGAAGCGCGTCGGCCGCATCGAGCATTCGAGCGGAGGTACGCTGTTCCTCGACGAGATCGAAAGCATGCCGGCCGCGACGCAGGTGCAGATGCTGCGGGTGCTCGAAATGCGCGAAGTGACTCCGCTCGGCACGAATGAGGTGCGCCCGGTCGACCTGCGCGTCGTCGCGGCCGCCAAGGTCGATCTCGGCGATCCGGCGCAACGCGGCGATTTCCGCGAGGACCTCTATTACCGGCTCAACGTGGTGACGCTGTCTATCCCGCCGCTGCGCGAAAGGCGGGACGACGTGCCCTTGCTGTTCGGCTATTTCGCCCAGCGCGCCGCCGCCCGTTTCCGGCGCCCGGTGCCGGTGTCGTCTGCCTCGACCCAGAGACACCTGCGGGAGCATGACTGGCCGGGCAATGTGCGCGAACTGGCGCATTTCGCCGAGCGTTTCGTACTTGGGCTGGAGGACGTTGCCGAAGCGCGTTCTCCCGGGACGGCGGAACGCGACACCACGATGCCTCTGCCGGAAAGGCTCGATCGTTACGAAGCCGAGATCATCCGCGAGACACTTGGTCGCAACGACGGGGACGTACGGCGCACCATCGAGGCGCTCGGCATTCCGCGCAAGACCTTTTACGACAAGCTGCAGCGGCACGGCATCGTGCGCAGCGATTTTTCCAGATAGATCAAATAGATCATGAAGGCGTTTCGTCGAAAAGCCAGCATGATCTGACTCTTTGTTGGAGCATGATCTTCTCCGAAAACCGGTTCCCACTTTTCGGGATCATGCTCTGGCTGGAACCGCGACGCTGCTTTGCCGTTAAACCTTCCCGGGAAACCGTGGCGCGTCGGCATCAGGCACGCTACGAACGCGGCGCTGCGACGGGTTTGCCGGGTTGCACTTGGCAGGCGTTGATGATTTGTTGCCGCTCAGCGGAGAATGAATGATGCGCGAATCCCTCGGTCAAGACGAATACGGCTCGACCAACCCTTTCGACCCGGACGACCTGCCCAATCTCAACGCGATGGGGCCGGCGATGGGCGGCGGCAATGATTTCGAGAAGTATGCGGTCGCCGTCATCATCGTGTTCGGCGCTCTGATCATCGGCGGTCTGATGGCCGCCTCGATGTCATTCGGCCACCGCAACGGCTTCCTCTTCGCGCTCGGCGGCGCCACCGCCGCCTGGATTTCCGGCAACGCTCTGCTGCTCGACAGGCCGCGCATCTACGCGCTGTTCGTCGGCATCGCCGCGATCCTGCTGATCGCCTCGACGATCACGCTGGTTGTTTGATCAACCTTCCAGTTGGTTTTGCGACAAAGCAGTTCATGATCTGACGGAGCGCTTACGCCCGCCATTCGACCACGTCGGCCTTGATCGGATGGTAAAGCATGGCCCGTTGCGTGAATGCGGTATCGTCTTCGTGAAAATAAGCCGTCATCGATGGGCGCCAAACGAACGTCCCCGGGCTGAGATAGGGATCCTTCGCCCTATTGAGATAGTTTCTTCTCCGTCGGCGCCAGGGCACGAACGGCCCGCTCCCGCCGATGTCCTCGATCCTGAGGCCACGAGCGCGCGCAATAGTCGGCACGAGGAATTCATAGTGCCCGCTCCATTCGCCTGTCGATAGCGCTTCCTCGTAGACGTCGAGCAAGCGTCTCGAAACGCGCATGATCGGCAGAAATGCTCTGGTGAACAGTGACTTCCGGCATGGTCCATTTGCCGAGTCCCAGAATGTCCAGCGCGGATCGCGGCGACGGGTATTGATCGTCGTCGTGAGCAAGTCGGCGTCATTGCTCGAAAACTGCTGAAAAAAGTCGAGCCATCGGCCGGCAAAGTCGACATCATATTCCAGAACCCAGACGAATTCCCGATTTGCAGACCTCGCCAGGGGGAAGAGGACGATGTCCATATAGCCCATCTGCAGACGCTCGTTTTTCATTGCCTGCCGCACTCGCGCCGAGCTTTCATCGATTTCGACTTCCCCTCGCCCGGCGACGAGGTCGCTCAACGTCCACGGGTTATGGACAAGCCGCCAGTCCATTATCTCCCGCGTTTCGCGGCAGAGACGGTCAAAATGAGCCTGTATCCGGTCGTTCAGCACATGCGTGATGAAGATACCCGCCGGCCTGCCGGTTGCCGGTGCGCGAAACAATCGCTGCCCGAATACTGCGAAGCGATCGAGGATCATCGGCCGGCGATCCTGCGCCAAAGCCGCTTCCATCCCTCGGTGGCTTCCACGGATGCTGCCCGGGCGCCATAGAGCCGGAGGGCCAGCGCCGATATGTCCGGATCATCCAGTGGGCTGAATTCATAAACGGCCGGATCGAAATCCTCGTAGAGATACTGATACTTGTGAGATTCAAACGTTCCCGGCTTTATCTTCTCGTAGAATTTCAGTTTGTCGGCCCGCTGCTCTCGGCTTCGCACGACCCAGTCGAAATGGTAGATGTGGCATTCCGAAGGCGCGTATAGGATGTCGGCTTCCTTGAATGAGAAGCCCGCCGTGTGGATATTCTTCCTGAATTTTACCGAACCGACGAGAAACCCTCTGAACTGAAAGTCTAGCGGGGTCATATTGGGTATATTCGCTGCGAAGACAGCGTTGGAATCAATAACGGCCACGGCACGCCGCGGAACGGCAATCACTGGCTTGTCTGTCTGTTCCGCAACGTCGCGTAGCCAAGTCAGTAGCGCATGCGAGGGAAATTCGTCGTCGTCCAGGCGGAACATACGCTTTGCGCGTGATGCGGCTGCAATCTTCGGCAATATTCCTTCGACATAAGAAGCGCCCCATCTGATCGGCAGCTTGGTGGCCGATTCCACGGTGCGAAGCACGTCTTTCACATATCGAGGCGATGAACGGCTATCGACGAAATATCGAACCTCAATCCCGAGCCGTCGATATTCCTCGGCAATGATCAGGCTGTGCGGCGCCCCGTCACGCGTAGGGACAGCCAAAGAAAAACGCTCACCCATTCATCGACCGCCGGCATAGCTCCGTTCCGAGGCACCCCGGCACATTAAGGCATGAACGAACAGCGTCTGCTACCGGGCCTTCCGGCGATTTTTAGCCAATCTTTGACTGCTTGACCCATCGTGGCGCACCCACAACGGTTTGGATGGTCTGGAGACCGGTACGTCCTCCAGGATTGCATTTCCGATTGCGGGGCGACGAACGCCCTAATACCCAAGCGCCTCGCCGGCGGCCGCGCGGCTGTCGATGGCGCCGTTGTAGCGCGCGCCGCCGCCCTTTTCGATTTCGCCGAGGCTCTTGCCGCCGACCAGGATGCCGGCGGCCTGACCCCAGGTCTGGTCGCTGAGTGTGAGGTTGTAGCCCATGCCGGCGAGCAGCCGCTCCGTGTCCGGCGAAAGCCCGAACGGTTCGACATAGACGGTGTCGGGCAGCCACTGATGGTGGATGCGCGGGGCGTCGATCGCCTCCTGGATGTTCATGCCATGGTCGATGACGTTGAGGATGGCTTCCAGCGTGATGGTGATGATGCGCGAGCCGCCCGGGCTGCCGATGACCATGAACGGCTTGCCGTCCTTGATGACGATGGTCGGGCTCATTGAGGACAAAGGCGTCTTCTTCGGCTGGATGGCGTTGGCCTCACCCTGCACCAAGCCGTAAAGATTGGGCACGCCGGGCTTCTGGGTGAAATCGTCCATCTCGTTGTTGAGCAGGATGCCGGTGCCGTCGGCGACGACGCCGGCGCCGAACGAGCCGTTCAACGTATAGGTGACCGCGACCGCGTTGCCGTCATTGTCGATGATCGAATAGTGGGTGGTTTCCTTGGACTCGCCAAAGCCTTTCGGCATCAGCTCTTTCGAAACGCCGGCGCGGAACGGATCGATCCTGTCGCGGATATCCTTGGCGTAGCTCTTATCGAGCAGTTTCGAGACCGGATTGTCGACGAAATCGGGATCGCCCAGCGCCGAGTTGCGATCGACATAGGCATAGCGCATGGCTTCCACCATGACATGGACCGTCTCGGCCGAGCCGGCGCCAAGATAGGACAGAGGATAGCCTTCCAGCACGTTGAGGATCTCGCAGATGATGACGCCGCCCGAGCTCGGCGGCGGCGAGGAGATGATCTCGTAGCCGCGATAGGAACAGGTCACCGGCTTCAACTCGCGCACGGCATATTGCTCGAAATCGACCTTGGCGAGAATGCCGCCCTTTGCGCCGCTTGCCTTGACGATGGCATCGGCGATTCCGCCTTTGTAGAAGGCGTCAGGCCCCTTCTCCGAGATCGCCGACAGCGAGGCGGCAAGGTCCGGCTGAACCAGCTTCTCGCCGATGCCGTAAGGCTTGCCGTCCTTCTTAAGGAAGATCGCGGCCGCCGCCGGGTCCTTGGCCAGCCGGTCGGCGCTGCCGGCGAAAGAGGCGGCGTCGCCCTGATTGAGGACGAAGCCGTCCCTGGCATAGGCGATCGCCGGTGCCATCAGATCCGGCCTGGACTGCGTGCCGTATTTCGCGCGCGCCAGCTCGAAGCCGGCGACCGAACCCGGCACGCCGACGGCGAGATAGCCGTCGAGGCTGGCGCCCTTCACCGGATTGCCTTGTTGGTCGAGATACATGGTTTTCGTCGCGGCGAGCGGCGCGCGCTCGCGGAAGTCGATGAAGGTGGTGCGGCCGTCCTTCATGCGCACGGTCATGAAGCCGCCGCCACCGATATTGCCGGCATTGGGATAGACGACGGCCAGCGCATAGCCGACGGCAACCGCGGCATCGACGGCGTTGCCGCCCTTCTTCAGCACGTCGACGCCGACTTCGGTGGCGAGATGTTGGGCGGTGACCACCATGCCGTGCTCGCCCTTGGCGGGAGCGGGCGATGCGGCAAAGGCGGATGGCGTGAAGATGATTGCGAGTGAAAGGGTGACGCCGATCAGCGTCCGGCGGGTCAAGGGCATGGCGGTGCTCCTGGCGTTGGGGACGCCCAGCAAAGACCCTGCCGGCAGACCTGTCCACCGCCAATAGCGCTGGACCAGATCAAATCGGATATCTGTCTGTCAGACGATGCCACCACCTCCGCCGGCGACCGCCGGCCGCTCGGCGGCAACCTTGGCGCGATAGTCGGCTTCGCGATAGGCGGCGACGGGATCGATGGCGCCGCCGGTGCGCAGCCTGGCCATCGCCAGGATCGGCTCGACATCGGTGCGATAGGCGCTCTTCAGCGTCTGCGTCGCCATCAGCGCGTCGTTGGCCTCCTGGAAACCTTCGAGCGCCTTGCGGTCGACCAGCAGCGCCTGCGCATAGGCGCGCTGCACCTCGACCGCTGACAGCATCAGGCTTTCGATCGGATCCGTCACATTGTGGCTCTGGTCGAGCATATGGGCCGGGTTGAAACCATCAGCGCCGGAAAGTTCGGCATCGACCAGCTCGTTGAAGACGAGGAACAGCCGGTAGGGATCGATCGAACCGGCATCGAGATCGTCATCGCCATACTTCGAATCGTTGAAGTGGAAGCCGCCGAGCTTGTTGAACTGGATCAGCCGCGACACGATCATCTCGATGTTGACGTTGGGCGCATGATGGCCGAGGTCGACCAGGCAGTAAGCCTTGTCGCCGAGTTCCTTGGCGATGATGTAGTTGGTGCCCCAATCCTGCACGACCGTCGAATAGAAGGCCGGCTCGTACATCTTGTGCTCGGTGAACAGCCGCCAGTCGTCCGGCAGGCCGGCATAGATGTCGCGCATGGCGTCGAGATAGCGCTCGAAGGCCTTGGCGAAATTGACCTGTCCAGGAAAATTCGAGCCGTCGCCGATCCACACCGTCAGCGCCTTGGAACCAAGCGTCTTGCCGATCTCGATGCATTCGAGATTGTGCTCGACCGCCTGGCGGCGTGTACCGGCATCGGCATGCGAGAGCGAGCCGAATTTGTAGGAAAGTTTTTGGTCCTTCGCATCGGAGAAAGTGTTGGAGTTCATGGCGTCGAAACCGAGGCCGAAGCGGGAGGCCGCCTGTTTCAGCCGGTTCGGATCGGCCTTGTCCCACGGAATGTGCAGCGAGACGGTCGGCGTCGCCTGCGTCAGCTGGGCGATGACGGCGCAGTCCTCGATCTTGTCGAAGATGTCACGCGGCTCGCCGGCGCCGGGAAAGCGGGCAAAGCGCGTGCCGCCGGTGCCGACACCCCAGGACGGGATCGCCACGGCGAATTTCTCGACCTTGTCGCGGATGGCGTCGATGGCGATGCCACGCCGGTCGAGGCGCTCGCCCAGCGAAGCGTAGTCGCGCTCGAGGTCGGGGGCGCGGGCGGCGTTGTGGCTGGCGACCAGGTCGGCGCGGATAATTGTTTCGGACAATGCTGTTCCTCCCAAGAATGCGTACGGCGGCGCTGCCCCTCATCCGCCCTTCGGGCACCTTCTCCCCGTGAACGGGGAGAAGGGAAAAGGGGCGCCTAGCGCGTAAAGCTTTGCGCGTTGCCGGCGTCGACGTTGACGATGTTGCCGGTCGACTTGGCTGACATGTCGGAGGCGAAGAAATAGATCGCCTCGGCGATATCTTCCGGGAAGACCGAGCGCTTCAGCATCGAGCGCGAGCGGTAGTGTTCTTCCAGGTCGTCGGTCGACATCTTGTAGGCGGCGGCGCGCTGTTCCTTCCATTCGCCGGTCCAGATCTTGGAGCCGCGCAGGACCGCATCCGGGTTGACCACATTGACCCGGATCTGCGCCTCCGCGCCCTCCAAAGCGAGGCAACGGGCGAGATGGATTTCGGCCGCCTTGGCGGTGCAATAGGCCGCGGCGTTGGGCGAAGCGGCGAGCCCGTTCTTGGAGGCGACGAAGACAACGTTGCCGCCGATCTTCTGGGCGCGGAACAGACGGAAGGCCTCGCGCGAAACGAGGAAATAGCCGGTGGACAGGATGCCCATGTTCTTGTTCCACAGCGCGAGAGTCGTCTCCTCGATCGGCGCCGAGGAGGCTAGGCCGGCATTGGAGACCAGGATGTCGATGCCGCCGAATTCGACCGAGGTTTCGGCAAAGCCGGAAAGCACCTGATCCTCGGAAGTGACGTCGATGCGCACCGGGCGGACGAAGTCCTTGCCGTAGGCCTTGCCAAGTTCCTCATTGGCGCTGGCGAGTGCTGCCTCATCGATGTCGGCCAGCACCACGCAGGCGCCTTCGCGCAGCAACCGGTTGGCGGTGGCGCGGCCGATGCCGCCGGCGCCGCCGGTGACCAGCGCGATCTGGCCGGCCAGCGCCTTGGGCTTCGGCAGGCGCTGCAGCTTGGCTTCCTCGAGCTGCCAATATTCGATGTCGAAGGCCTCCTGCGCCGGCAGGCCGACATAGGACGAAACCGTCGAAGCGCCGCGCATGACATTGATGGCGTTGACGTAGAATTCGCCGGAGATGCGCGCGGTCGCCTTGTCGCCGGCGAAGGTGAACATGCCGACACCCGGCATCAGATAGACCACGGCATTCGGATCGCGGATGGCGGGTGAATCCGGATGCTTGCAGCTGTCGTAATAGGCCTGGTAGCCGACGCGGTATTCGGCGATGTCGTCGACGAGGCGCGCAATGACGGCGTCGACGTCCGGCTTCGCCGGGTCGAATTCGATCACCAGCGGCCGGATTTTGGTGCGCAGAAAATGATCCGGACAGGAGGTGCCGAGCGCCGCCAGCGGACGCAGGTGCTTCGAATTGACGAATTCAAGCACCGCCGGCTGGTCGTCGAAATGGCCGAGCTTGTGGCTCTTTTCCGAAATCAGGCCGCGGATCCTCGGCATCAGCTTGGCGGCGATGGCGCGGCGCGCCGGCGCGTCGAGCGACTTGACAACCTCGCCGCCGAAGATCGCCTTGCCCTGCGACTTCCGCTCGAACCAATCGATCGCCTGGTTGATCACCGAGATCGTCGTTTCGTAGCACTCCTTCGGCGTGTCGCCCCAGGTGAACAGGCCGTGGCTCTCCAGCACGACGCCCTTGGCATCCGGATTTTCCAGGCAGAATTTCTCCAGCCAAAGGCCGAGCTCGAAGCCCGGGCGCTTCCACGGCAGCCAACCGATGGCGTCGCCGAAGATTTCCTTGGTGATCGCCTTGGAGTCCTTGGCGGCGGCAACCGCGATGATGGCATCGGGATGCATGTGGTCGACGCAAGCCTTCGGCACATAGGCATGCAGCGGCGTGTCGATGGAGGCCGCGCGCGGATTGAGGTTGAAGGTGCAGTGCGGCAGATAGCCGACCATCTCGTCCTCATGCTCAACGCCGCGATAAAGCGCTTTGATCGCGCGCAGTTTGTCCATGTAGAGCGTGGCGAAGCCGTCGAGCTTGATCGAGGCGCTGTCGCCGCCCGAGCCCTTGACCCACAGAACCTCGACGTCCTGACCGGTCAGCGGGTCCTTCTGCCAGACCTTGGATGATGTGTTGCCGCCGCCATAGTTGGTGACGCGCTTGTCGGAACCCAGCGTGTTCGAGCGATAGACCAGAAGCTCGGGACCGCTCAGACCTTCAGCTTTTGCATCGTCCCACAGATTGGCGAGGCGCGAGCCGGAGCGCTTGTCGAGCATAGGTATCCTCCCTTGGAGCGCCAACGCCGCGCCCCTCATTTATCGCCGGGAATGTCTACGCAAGCCGCCTTCTTGTCAATCACAAACGCTCAAGTTCAGTCATATTGCACTGCACAATGAAAATATATGATCGGAAATGATTGACACTGCGCGTTTTCTAAGGCCTCATGCTCAGGCAGGGAGGAACCATGCACGAGAAAGAGCGCCATAGGATCATTCTGTCCGCCGTCCAGGAAAAGCCTGTGGTGACGGTGCAGGAGATGGTCGAACTGACAGACTCCTCCGAGGCGACGATCCGGCGCGACATCGCGGCCCTCCATGTCCAGAAGCGCCTGCGCCGTGTGCGCGGCGGCGCCGAGGCGATCTCGCCGCCGCAGTTCATTGGCCTTGCCGGCCGGCCCTTTTCCGTCAACGAGACGCTGAACGCCGCGCAGAAGCGCGCGATTGCCCGGGAAGCGGTCAACCTTTGCACCGACGGCGAGCCGATCATCATCAATGGCGGCACCACCACCTTCCAGATGGTGCATTTCCTGACCGGACGGCGCATGCCGATCTTCACCAATTCCTTCCCGATCGCCGAGCATCTGCTCAAGCATTCTAAGAACACGGTGATGCTGTCGGGCGGCACGATCTACCGCGAACAGAACATCATCCTGTCGCCCTTCGACAATGACGTGACGCGCAATTTCTATGCGCGCCGCATGTTCATGGGCGCACAAGGGCTGGGCCCGCTCGGCCTGATGGAAGGCGACCCGCTCTTGATCCAGGCCGAGCAGAAGCTGATCGACCAGGCCGACGAATTGGTGGTGCTGGTCGATTCCTCGAAATTCCGCATGCGCTCCAGCCTGATCCTGTGCGGTCTCAAGCGCATCGCGACCGTGATCACCGACGAGGGCATCGAGGACCGCGAGGCCAACATGCTCGAAACAGCAGGGGTGGCGCTGATCGTCGCCCGCAAACAGTCGACCGACAAGGAAGAATCTTCACTGCAGGCCTGAGGGGCCGGCAGCGGCGATGGAAATGCAAACGCTCAAGGGAGGATTTCGATGAGCTTATTGAAGAAACTGCTGGTCACGGCGGCCTTTTCCGCCGCCATGTTCGTGAATGCCGCCTATGCCGAGAACGTCAAGATCGCGCTGGTGGTGAAGTCGCTCGGCAACGGCTTCTTCGACGCCGCCAACAAGGGCGCCGAGGAAGCGGCCAAGGAACTGGGCGATGTCGACGTCATCTACACCGGCCCGACCAAGGCCACCGCCGAAGCGCAGATCGAGGTGATCAATTCGCTGATCGCGCAGAAGGTCAACGCCATCGCCGTTTCGGCCAATGACGCCGACGCCCTGGTGCCGGTACTGAAGAAGGCGATGGAACGCGGCATCACCGTGATTTCATGGGATTCGGGCGTTGCCAAGGAAGGCCGCCAGCTTCACCTCAACCCGTCCGATACCGGCCTGATCGGCGAGACCATCATCAAGCTCGCCGCCGACTATCTGCCGGAAGGCGGCGACGTCGCCATCCTGTCGGCCTCCTCGACCGCGACCAACCAGAACGCCTGGATCGAAGCGGCCAAGAAGGTGCTGCCGGAGAAGTTCCCGAAGATCAAGCTGGTCGCCACCGTCTATGGCGATGACGACTCAGCCAAGAGCACCGACGAAGCCAAGGGCCTGTTGAAGTCCTATCCGAACCTCAAGGCGATCATCGCGCCGACCACGGTTGGTGTTGTAGCGGCTGCCCAGGTCGTCACCGACGAGAACCTGATCGGCAAGGTCAACGTCACCGGCCTCGCGCTGCCTTCGGAGTTCAAGAAGTTCATCGACAACGGCGCTTCGCAGGCCGTCGCACTGTGGAACCCGATCGACCTAGGCTACTCGGCGATCTATCTCGCCCATGATCTCGCGGTGAAGAAGGAAGAGGCCAAGCCCGGCGCCACGCTGTCGATCGGCCGCGTCGGCAAGGTGACGCTCGACGACACCAACTCGGCTGCAATGGCTCCGCCCTTCCAGTTCGACAAGACCAACATCGAGAAGTTCTCCAAGATCTATTGATCCTGGTCGACTCCAAGCTCATGCGGCGGGGCAATTGTCCCGCCGCATCTTCAAACGGACCTTCTCTCAGGGCCTGATACGGATATGGACACGACAGCCCAGCGCAAAATGGAGACGGAGCGGTCCGAACCTGCAGGCCCGTCCCAAAGCTCATCTCCCCGCCTGACACTCACGGGCATCTCCAAGAGCTTCCCCGGCGTGCGCGCGCTGCATGATGTCAGCCTGTCGCTCTATCCCGGACAGGTGACGGCGCTGATCGGCGAGAACGGCGCCGGCAAGTCGACGCTGGTCAAGATCATGACCGGCATCTACCAGCCCGATGCAGGCGAGATCGGCATCGACGGCCAGGCAACGACGCTGCCCAGCGCGCATGCCGCCTTCGGCCATGGCATCACCGCCATCCATCAGGAAACCGTGCTGTTCGACGATCTTTCGGTCGCCGAAAACATCTTTCTCGGCCATGCGCCGCGCACCCGTTTCGGCACCATCGACTGGCGCACCATGCGCAAGAACGCGCGCGAAGTGCTGGAGACGATGCGCGCCGGCCACATCGACGCCGATGCGCGGCTGAAGGACCTTGGCATCGCCAATAAGCATCTGGTCGCCGTCGCCCGCGCTATGTCGATCGATGCGCAGATCGTTATCATGGACGAGCCGACGGCGGCGTTGTCGATGAAGGAGATCGAGGAGCTCTTCCTGCTGATCGAATTCCTCAAGAGCGAAAGCAAGGCGGTGCTGTTCATCAGCCACAAGTTCGACGAGATCTACCGCATCGCCGACCGCTACACCGTCTTCCGCGACGGCGAGATGGTGGGCGAAGGCCTACTCAAGGACACAGGCCAGAACGAGATCGTGCGCATGATGGTCGGCCGCAATGTCGACCACATCTTTCCGCGGCGCGAGCCGAAGATCGGCGCGCCCGTGCTGTCGGTCTCCGGCCTGTCGCATCCGACCGAATTCGACGACATCGGCTTCGAATTGCGCAAGGGCGAGATCCTCGGCTTCTATGGGCTGGTCGGCGCCGGGCGCAGCGAGGTGATGCAGGCGATTGCCGGCATCACCCGCACCAGCCGAGGCTTAATTTCATTGGACGGCAAGACGATCGCGCCGAAATCGGCGGCGGATTCGATCGAGGCCGGCATCGTCTATGTGCCGGAAGAGCGCGGCAAGCAGGGCGTGGTCATCGGCCTGCCGATCTTCCAGAACGTGTCGCTGCCGTCGCTGGCGCGCACCTCGAAATCCGGCGTGCTCAAGCTTGCGGAAGAGTTCGCGCTCGCCCGCTCCTACACGGAGCGGCTCGACCTGCGCGCCTCTTCGCTCAGCCAGGATGTCGGCACGCTTTCCGGAGGCAACCAGCAGAAGGTGGTCATCGCCAAATGGCTGGCCACGACGCCGAAAGTGATCATCCTCGACGAGCCGACCAAGGGCATCGACATCGGCTCCAAGGCGGCCGTGCACGGCTTCATGGCCGAGTTGGTGGCGCAAGGCCTGTCGGTGATCATGGTGTCGTCGGAACTTCCGGAAATCCTCGGCATGTCGGACCGGGTCGTGGTCATGCGCGAAGGGCGCATCGCGGCGACCTATGACAACAAGGGGCTCGATGCCGAGACGCTTGTGCGGACAGCGGCGGGGATCGCGGCATGAAGAGTTTCCTCAAATATCGCGAGCTCTGGCTGCTAGCCGGCATCGTCGTTCTGATCGGGCTGATCTCGACGCGCTTTCCGGGCTTCGCCGACCCAGCCAATCTGCGCCAGGTGTTCAACGACACCTCGATCCTGATGATCCTGGCGCTGGGGCAGATGGTGGTGATCCTGACACGCTCGATCGACCTGTCGATGGCGTCCAATCTCTGCTTCACCGGCATGGTGGTGGCGATGCTCAATGCCGCGCATCCGGCGATCCCGATCCCGGTGCTGATCGTCATCGCTCTGCTCATCGGGCTGGTGCTCGGCGCCATCAACGGCTTACTGGTTTGGCGGCTGAACATCCCATCGATTGTGGTGACTTTGGGCACGCTCACCATCTATCGCGGCGCCACCTTCGTCGTCTCCGGCGGCGCCTGGGTCAATGCCGACCAGATGAGCCCCGACTTCATCAATTTCCAGCGCGCCGCCTTGCTCGGTCTGCCGGTTCTGTCCTGGATCGCCATTATCGTGATCTCGCTGTTCTTCCTGGTGATGACGCGCACGCAGATCGGCCGCTCCATCTACGCCATCGGCGTCAATCCGACCGCGTCGGTCTATGCCGGCATCGATGTCGGCCGCACCAAGTTCATCGTCTTCTGCATCTCCGGCATGATCGGCGGGCTTGCCGGCTATCTGTGGATCTCGCGCTATGTGATCGCCTCGGTCGAGGTCGCCAACGGCTATGAGCTCAACATCATCGCCGCCTGCGTCATCGGCGGCATCTCGATCGCCGGCGGCATCGGCTCGGTCGGCGGCGCGGTGCTCGGCGCGTTGTTCCTCGGCATCATCTCCAACGCGCTGCCGGTCATCAACATCTCGCCCTTCTGGCAGATGGCGATCTCGGGCAGCGCCATCATCCTGGCCGTGGTGCTCAACGCGCGCGGCGAGCGCCGGCAGGGCCGCATCATCCTGAGAAAGGCGGAAGCGGCATGACCGACACCCCTGCCCCGCGCCATATCCCCGACCGGCTCGACGAGCCGCTGTCCTCGGCGATCTTTTCCTGGGAGGCGCTGCTCGTCGTCATCGCGATCGCCATCTTCATCGTCAACAGCTTCGCCTCGCCCTATTTCCTCGATCCGTGGTCGCTGTCGGACCTCACCTTCAACTTCACCGAAAAGGGCCTGATTGCGCTCGCTATGGCGCTGCTGATCATCTCCGGCGAGATCGATCTCTCCGTCGCCGCGATCGTTGCTCTCGCCTCGACGATGATGGGCATGGCCGTGCAGGTCGGCGCCGGCACGCCGGTGCTGGTGGCGATCGGAATTGCCGTCGGGCTTGGTTGCGGCGCCTTCAACGGGCTGCTCGTCACAAGGCTCGGACTGCCTTCCATCGTCGTCACCATCGGCACGATGAGCCTGTTTCGCGGCATCGCCTTCATCATCCTCGGCGACCAGGCCTACAAAGGCTATCCGGAAAGTTTTGCTTTCTTCGGCCAGGGTTATGTCTGGTGGGTCTTCTCGTTCGAGCTGGCGCTGTTCCTCGTCGCGGCGGTGATCTACTGGTTCGTGCTGCATCGCACGAGCTTCGGCCGGCGCGTCTTTGCCATCGGCAACAATCCGGTCGCCTGCCAGTTCTCCGGCGTGCGCGTCGACCGCATCAAGTTCATCCTGTTCTGCCTGACCGGCCTGATGTCGGGCATCGCCTCGGTGCTGATCACCTCGCGGCTCGGCTCGACAAGGCCGTCGATCGCGCAGGGCTATGAGCTCGAAGCCATCACCATGGTGGTGCTGGGCGGTGTCTCCATCCTCGGCGGCGCGGGCAGCATCCTCGGCGTCGTGCTCGCCGCCTTCATCATGGGGTTGGTGACTTTCGGCCTCGGGTTGCTCAACGTGCCGGGCATAGTCATGTCGATCTTCATCGGCCTGCTTTTGATCATCGTCATCGCGCTGCCGATCGTCTGGCGGCGGCTGCGCGAAGGACGCTTCGCCTGATGGAAAAATACGCCTTCAAGATGAAGCTCAATCCGGGCATGAAGGCCGAATACAAGCGCCGCCATGACGAGATCTGGCCTGAGCTCGTGGCGTTGTTGAGAGAGGCCGGCGTCTCCGACTATTCGATCCATCTCGACGAGGAGACCAATATGCTGTTCGGCGTCTTATGGCGGCGGGACCACCACGGCATGGCCGACCTGCCGAAACGTCCGGTGATGCAGCGCTGGTGGGCGCATATGGCTGACGTTATGGAGACGAAGGCCGACAACGAGCCGGTGGCAGTGCCGCTGGAAACAATGTTCCATATGGCATGATTGTCGCCGTCATCGATATCGGCAAGACCAACGCCAAGGTGGCGCTGGTCGATCTCCCGACGCTGAGCGAGGTCGCGCTGCGCCGCACGGCGAACGCGCCGCTGCGGCTGGGACCCTATCCGCATCACGATGTCGATGCGCTGTGGACGTTCATCCTGAACAGTCTGGCAGAGCTCAACCGCGAACGCCGCATCGACGCGATCTCGATCACCACGCATGGGGCGACGGGCGTGTTGGTGGACGCCGCCGGCGAACTCGTGCTGCCGGTGCTCGATTATGAGTTCGACGGTCCCGACAGGCTTGCGGCCGACTACGATGCCGTCCGCCCGCCCTTCGCCGAGACCGGCACGCCGCGGCTGCCGATCGGCCTCAATCTCGGCGCGCAGTTCTTCTGGCAGCAGAAGCGGTTCCCGGCGGAATTTGCCAAAGCAGCCGAGATGCTGATGTACCCGCAATACTGGGCACTGCGGCTGACCGGCATCGTCGCCAACGAGGTGACATCGCTCGGCTGCCACACCGACCTATGGGACCCGTGGCAGGCCGATTTCTCGTCGATGGTCGACCGGCTGGGCTGGCGCAAGCTGATGGCGCCGGTGCGGCCGGCAAAAGACCGGCTGGGTGAAATCATGCCCGCGCTTGCGGCACAGACCGGCCTCGATCCGCAGACGCCGGTGTTCTGCGGCCTGCACGATTCCAACGCCTCGCTGCTGCCGCATCTGTTGGCCGACTCTCCGCCCTTCTCAGTCGTCTCGACCGGCACCTGGGTGGTGTCGATGGCGGTCGGCGGCCGGAAGGTCGAGCTCGACCCGGCGCGTGACACGCTGGTCAACGTCAACGCGTTGGGCAATCCCGTTCCCTCGGCGCGCTTCATGGGCGGGCGCGAGTTCTCGCTGCTCACCGACGGCCAACCGCTGGAATGGCGCGATGATGACGTTGCCGCCGTGCTGGTTCGCCGCGCGCTGCTTCTGCCTTCCACCCAACAAGGTTCGGGGCCGTTCCCGCATCACGCCGCGCAATGGATCGCTGCCGACGCCTTGACCCCGGGCCAGCGTTTCGTCGTCATCTCGTTCTATCTGGCGCTGATGACGGCGACCTGCCTTGATCTTATCGGCGGCGACGGGCCGACGACGGTCGAGGGGCCGTTCGCGCAGAACCGGCCCTTCATTCTCATGCTGGCGGCGGCGGCGGGACGGCCGGTCGTCGCATCGGAGGCGTCGACAGGCACCAGCATCGGCGCAGCGCTGCTGGCGGCGGACGGCGGCCTGGCGACGCACAAAGGGGAGCGGACCGAACCGCCACAGGATCTGGCCTGGAGCGGCTATGCCCGCGCATGGCGCAAGGCAGCCGAGCAAGGATAACTATCTGTTTTTGCGCAATTCCGGACGGAAAACCGCTACACACTTTTCCTGGAATTGCTCGGTCAAAGTATCCGCTTGCCGAAGGCGGACATGATGAAATTCACCATATCCGTCGCAAGCCTCGGCTCCAGTTCGGCCGTCAGGCCGGACACGCTCATCGACAACAGCCCGCCGGACAGTGCGATTGCCTCCATTGCCTGATGCGTCTCGCGCACGGTGATGCCACCGGAACCAGGCCCCCAGCCGGCAAATTCGGTGACCTGCGGCGCATAGGCGACATGAAACCCTTGCGTGCCCGAAGAGGCTATGTGGATCGCCTCACGCATGACGTCTCCCATGCCCATGGCGTCGATGTCGATCATGGTGAAGGCTGAGACGCGCGAATCCGCCAGCACCCTCGCCTCGGCCGGATCGGCATTGCGCAGCCCGACGATGACGACGTTTTCCGGCGAGAGCTGCGGCAGCAAGGCGCCGGGCTTGTGGTCGAGGCCGAGTATGCGCGCCAGCACCGAGGCTTCGGTGAGGTCGATGCCTTCGATTTGTTCCGGTATCAGCGCCGCGATGGAATCGATCCAGATCAGGCCGAAGGAGTGCGTCGCGCGCGCAGTCGCCGCGAGCGCCTTATGCGCGCTGCGGCGGTCGGCTCCCACGCCGAGCCGGATCAGGCCGGCCGGCGGCCGCTCGGCATCGGCAAGCTCCACCACATCGAAGTTCAATGCTTCCAGCCGCGCCCCGATCGCCTCGCGGGCAAGGATGCTGGCCGCCTCAGGTTGGGCCGAGATCGACACCATCCTGCGGCCGGAATAGTCGGCGACGTCGTGCATAGGGGCCTTCTCGACATACTCCGACGTCATCGCCATCAGCATGGCGCCATAGCCCATGCGGAAGGCGATGCGGTCGCCAACCTTGGGCCGCGGATCGGCGTCCTCAACGTCGAGCAGCAGATGATCGCTGGAGGCGCCGAGCACGCGCACGCCTTTGGCGATCGGCATCAGCCCTTCGACCAGCACGTCCTCGCGGCCGATATTGGCGATGGCGCGCAAACGGTCGCCCTCGTCGGGAAACACCGGCTGGTTGCCGAAGGCGTCGTAGCCGGACTGGCCGATCGGCCGCGAGGGCTTGAGCTTGACCTCGATGATGTCGGCGGTGAGCCGGCAGGCATCGAGCTCGAGCGCCTGCCAAGGCGGGTCGCGAAAAGTTTCCAACCCGCCCTGCAGGATCGCCTCGCCGACCCTCAGATTGTTGATGCCGGCGGGCAGCCGGCCTTCGAGCAGCAGCGGCAGCGAGGATGACGCGCCGCCTGATATCCAGTCGAGGCTCTTTCCGGAGAGACGCTCGGTCTTGTAGGCATGGGCGACGAGTTGGCCGAGATTTTCCTCCGTCGGCATGATGGCGCCGAAGCAGCCGAGATTGGTGCCGATGCCGGCGATACGCACGCCTCGCATCTCCAGGATCTGCTCGACCGTCGGCACCAGGTCGTTCGGCCAGATGCCTTCCCTCAGATCGCCGAGATCGATCATCAGCATGATGTCGTGGACGCGGCCCATGCGCTCGGCGATGCGCGCGATCTCGCGGATGATCGTCAGCTCCGACTGCAGGCTGATGTCGACGGTGCGCACGACCTCCTCGACGCGGGCAATCGGCGGGCTGCGCAGCAACATGACCGGCGCATTGATGCCGCTGTCGCGCAGGCGGCGGATGTTCTCGAAACGCGATTCGGCGATGCCGTGGACGCCGCCGCGCAGCATGGCGCGCGCCACCTGCGGCATGCCGCAGGCGCCCTTGGTGACACCGAAGACCTTGATGCCGGCCTCGGCGCAGCGCTCGACGACCGTGCGCGCGTTGCGCTCGATACGGCCAAGGTCGATGGCGACTTGCGGTCCGGACATCGTCTAGTTCCTGTAAATCAACCCCTGCGGATCGATCTGCGGCTTGCGGCCGGCGACGACGTCGGCGAGGAACTGGCCTGATCCGCAGGCCATGGTCCAGCCGACATGGCCGTGGCCGGTGTCGAGATAGAGGTTGCGGTATTTTGCCTGGCCGATCACCGGGACCGAATTCGGCATCATCGGCCGCAGGCCAGCCCAGAGTTCCGCCTTCTTCTCGTCGAAAGCGCCGGGAAACAGGTCCTTGCCGGTGTCGATGATGGTCCTGAAGTCGCGTGGCTTGAAGCTGCGGTCGAAGCCGGTGAATTCGGCGGTCGAGGACATGCGCAGGCGATTGCCGAGCCTGGAATAGCCGATCAGCCGGTCCTCGTCGGCGCCACCCATGGTCGGCCCCTTGCTCTCGTCGTCCAATGGGATCGTCGCGGTGTAGCCTTTCACCGGATAGACCGGAAGGTCGATGCCGTAGCGGCGGCCGAGCAACCCGCTTTCCGGTCCCATCGAAATGACGACGGCATCAGCCGCGATCGGTCCGGCCGAGGTCATGACCGTGCGCACGCGGTCGCCTTCGATATCGAGGCCTTCGACCGTCGTGCCGAACAGGAACTTTACCCCGAGCTTTTCGGTTGCATAGGCGACGAGACTATCGGTGAACTGCTTGGAATCGCCGGTCTGGTCGATCGGCGAATAGATGCCGCCGGCGATCTTTTCCTTCACCCCGGCAAGCCCCGGCTCCAGTTCGACCAGGCGCTCGCGGCCGACGATCTCGATCGGCAGGCCGTGCTCTGCCAGATAGCGGTAATTGTCGGTGCCGGTGTCGAGGCTTTTCTGCGAGCGGAAGAAGTAGAGGATGCCCTTCTTGCGCTCGTCGTAGTGGATGCCGGTCGCTTCCGAAAGCGCGTTGATGCATGTGCGGGAATGGAGCGCCAATCTCAGCTTGATATCGGTGTTGGCGCGCAGGCGCTTCACCGTGCATTCGCGCAGGAAGCGCAAGCTCCAGAGGTAGAAATAGGGATCGAGGCGCAGTCTCACCTTGATGCCGAGATCGTGGTTCCACAGCGCGCGCAGGAAGGTCTTCAGCGCCGCCGGCGAGGCCCAGGCGGTGGCGTCGCCTGGCGAGACAAGGCCGGCATTCGACCGGCTGGTGCCGCGCGCCGCAGCTTCATGGCGCTCGATCACCGTCACCTCGTGGCCGTCGCTTGCCAGATAATAGGCCGCCGCCGTACCGACGACGCCGGCGCCGAGAACCAGGATTTTCATGCCATCCCTCAAGCATCACCACGGCGCGCCTTGGCACGCCGCTGCATGAGGCCTCAATACCGCGTCTAAACGCGCCGGACGAGTCCTTGGCCCAACAGTCGGACTATTTGTTTTGACGCAATTCCGGACGGAAAACCGCTTCACACTTTTCCTGGAATTGCTCAGTTCCTGACGGAGTTCTTAGTTGTCAGAATGCGTTCCCAGGCCAGCGCATCGTTGACGATCAGGTCGAGATCGTCGCGCTGCGGCGTCCAGCCGAGCTCCTTGCGGGCAAGCTCGGAATTGGCGACCACGGCCGCCGCGTCACCCGGGCGGCGATCGCCCATGCGGACGTCGAAATCCCGGCCGAAGGCCCGGCGTACGCTTTCGATGACTTCCAGCACCGAATAGCCGTGGCTGTAGCCGCAATTGGCGACGAGGCTCTCGCCGCCGGCGCGCAGCCGCTGCAGCGCCAGCCGGTGCGCCGCGGCGAGGTCGCTGACATGGATGTAATCGCGCATGCAGGTGCCGTCCGGCGTCGGATAGTCGGTGCCGAAGACCTGCATGAACGGCCGTTTGCCGAGCGCCGTCTCGCAGGCGACCTTGATCAGATGCGTGGCGCCAGGGGTCGACTGGCCGGTACGACCCTTTGGATCGGCGCCGGCGACGTTGAAATAGCGCAACGCCGTATAGCGGATGTCGTGAGCCAGGCCGGCATCGCGCAGCATCCATTCGCTCATCAGCTTGGACAGGCCATAGGGCGATTCCGGCGCCAGGCGGGCATCCTCGCGCACCGGTTCCAGCCCGGCGCCGCCATAGACGGCGGCGGTGGAGGAGAAAATGAAATGCGGCACGCCTTCGCGCACGGCGGTCTCGATCAGTGTGCGGGTCTTCGAGGTGTTGTTCTCGTAATAGGCGAGCGGATCGGCAACCGATTCCGGCACGACGATCGAGCCGGCGAAGTGGATGATGGCGTCGACATGATTGTCGCGGATGATCTGGCCGACCAGGTCGCGGTCGGCGACATCGCCGACGACGAGCTTCGCTTCGGGCGCCACCGCCCATTCGAAACCGGTGGAAAGCCGGTCGAGAACCACCACGCTTTCGCCGGCGTCGAGGAGCTCCCAGACCATATGGCTGCCGATATAGCCGGCACCGCCTGTCACCAAAACCGTCATGTCGTGTCCTCGTTGATCAAGATTTATAGGAAACTGTCTCAACAGCTGCCTTGCTGGAAACCCCGTCGCAAGCCCACTACACCCTGAATGTTAAATCCGTAACAGTTCCTCCGCCCCGAGGCATTGTATCGAAACGAAGTTCGTTCATACGGCCGGGAATAGGCCACGATCCGGGATCGTTAGGAACAGGGCCGGGGCGTGGCATTTTGACCGGTTGGGCCCGGTGGACGCGGAATTTGGCTGTGACTATGATCCGCGGCAAAATTGGGAAGCCGATATGAACTATCAGCGGTTCTTCGAAGACGCGATCGACCAGCTCCATGCCGAGCGCCGCTACCGCGTTTTCGCCGACCTTGAGCGCATGGTGGGCAAGTTTCCGCGCGCCATCTGGCGTTCCAACGGTCGCGCCCAGGAAATCACCGTATGGTGCTCCAACGACTATCTCGGCATGGGCCAGAACCCCGACGTCATCGCCAGCTTCCAGAAGGCAGCCGGCAAGATGGGCTCGGGCGCAGGCGGTACCCGCAACATTTCCGGCACCTCCAATCCGCTGGTCGAGCTCGAGCATGAGTTGGCCGACCTGCACGACAAGGAAGCGGCGCTCGTCTTCACCTCCGGCTTCGTCTCCAATGAGGCCTCGATCTCGACCATCGCCAGGCTTCTGCCCAACTGCCTGATCATCTCGGACGAGCTCAACCACGCCTCGATGATCGAGGGCGTGCGGCGCTCGGGCGCCGAAAAGAAGATTTTCCGCCACAACGACGTCGCGCATCTGGAAAGCTTGCTGCAGGCCGCGGGGCGCGAGCGCGCCAAGCTGATCGTGTTCGAAAGCGTCTATTCGATGGACGGCGACATTGCCCCGATCAAGCAGATCGTCGAGCTCGCCGAGCGCTACAACGCCATGACCTATATCGACGAGGTCCATGCCGTCGGCATGTACGGGCCGCGCGGCGGCGGCATCACCGAGCGCGAAGGCCTGGCCGACCGCATCGACATCATCGAAGGCACGCTGGCCAAGGCCTTCGGCACGCTGGGCGGCTATATCACCGGTACAAGTGCCGTCATCGACGCCGTGCGCTCCTATGCGCCGGGCTTCATCTTCACCACCGCGCTGCCGCCGGCGATCGCCGCGGCCGCCACCACCTCGATCCGGCATCTGAAGCGCTCGCAGGCCGAGCGTGACGCGCAGCAGCGCCAGGCGGCCAAGACCAAGCAGATCCTGTCCGCCGCCGGCCTGCCGGTGATGGAATCGGCCACCCACATCGTGCCTGTGCTGGTCGGCGATCCCGAGCTCTGCAAGATGGCCAGCGACCGCCTGCTCGGCGTGCACGGCATCTACATACAGCCGATCAACTATCCGACCGTGCCGCGCGGCACCGAGCGGCTGCGCATCACGCCGACGCCGTTCCATTCGGACGTGCTGATCGCCGAATTGCAGGACGCGCTGGTCGAGACCTGGGACGCACTGGGCATTCCCTACGGCTCAACCGGACGACCAGCCGTGGCGAAGAGCGACCGGATCGTTCCGCTTCTGGTGCCGAAGTCAGGCGGCTGAAGCCCGGTTTAAACTCTATTCCGGCGGCCAACTGGCGCCGCTTTCTGCGCTTCCAGTGCTCACGAACCTGAATGTCCGCTGCGCTCCGGTTCTCGAAATCGACGCCAGTTGACTCGCCGGAGCGAGTTTCAATTCGGGCTTCGAGACGGCTGGGCTAGACCGTCTTCATCCATTTCGCCAGGCGATGCGCCGCTTGTTCGAGCTGATCGAGGCGGCGGTGGAAGCATAGTCTGAGGAAGGCTTCGCCGCCGGGGCCGAAGGCGGTGCCTGGCGCGAGACCGACATTGGCCTTGTCGACGATGTCGAAGGCGGCGCCGCGGGAATCGGTGATGCCGTCGACCCGGAAGAACAGATAGAACGCGCCTTGCGGCACGGTGAAGCGCGCCTTGCCCGTTGCGCCCAGTATATCGCAGACGAGGTCACGCGCGGCGTGGGCCCGCTCGACCTGCTCCGTGATGAAGCCGTCGCCTTCGTCGAGCGCGGCGACCGCGCCGCGCTGCATGAACTGGGCGACGCCCGAGTTCGAATACTGGATCAGGTTCTCGAAAACCTGCTGCAGGCTCGGATGCGTCTTGATCCAGCCGACGCGCCAGCCGGTCATCGCCCAGTTCTTGGAGAAGGAGTTGACGAAGAGGATGCGGTCTTCGGGCTCCGCGATATCGAGGAAGGACGGCGCGCGACCGTGGCCGTAGTGGAAGAGCGAATAGATCTCGTCGGCGATGATCCACAGGCCCTTTTTGCGGGCCAGGTCGAGGATCGCCTGCAACGTCTCCCTGTCGGCAGTCCAGCCGGTCGGGTTGGACGGCGTGTTGATGAACAACAGCTTGGTGCGCGGCGTGATCGCGGCGGCGATCTTCTCGACATCGCAGGACCAGCCATTGCCGGACTGGTCGAGCACGACCGGCACCGGCACGGCGCCCGCCACACCCACCGCGGCAGCGAAATTCGGCCAGGCCGGCGAGAGATAGATCAGCTCGTCGCCGGCGCCGGCGATGGCGTCGATGGCGAGTTGGATGGCGTGCATGCCGGATCCGGTGACGATGAACTCTTCTGCAGTGAAGCTCTTACCGAAATGCCTGGCGTAATAGCTGGAAAGCGCCTGCCTGAGCTCTGGAATGCCCTTCTGCCAAGTGTAAAAGGTCTCGCCATTGGACAACCCTTTGGCCGCCGCATCGCTGATGAAGGAAGGCGTTGGCAGGTCGCCCTCGCCGGCCCAGAGCGGGATCAGGCCTTCGCGCAGCCGGCCGTAATTGACAACGGCGACGATGCCGCTTTCAGGCGCGGCGCGGGCTTCGGAGCGGAGGGTTTCGATTATGGTCATGGGCAAATCCGGTTTCTTCTCGCCAGCGCTCTTATCAGATCGCAGAACGGAAAACCCCGGCCGCAGGCGGCCGGGGCTTTGGTCCAGAACACCTGATCTCATTACCTCTTGGCGAGCAAATCGCGAATTTCTGTGAGCAACGCGACATCAGCCGGCGGCGGGGCTGCAGGTGCAGCAGGCTTCTCTCTTTCCAGCCGCCTGCGCAGATTGTTCATGGCCTTGACCATAAGGAAAATGATGAAGGCTAGGATCAGAAAGTTGATCACCACGGTGATGAAACTTCCATACGCAAAAACAGGACCTTCCTTGCGCGCGTCGACCAGATTTGTGGCATGCACGTTGGATGAAAGCCCAAAAAAGTAGTTTGTAAAATCGGCACTTCCGAGTGATCCGACGATCGGCATGATGATGTCGTTCACGAGCGAATCGACGATCTTGCCGAAGGCCGCGCCGATGATGACGCCGACGGCCAAGTCCATCACATTTCCCTTGGAGATGAATTCCTGGAATTCTTTCAGCATTCGACCCTCCTTGACGAGCCGCGCTGCCGCCTCACCAGTGTCCTTCGGCGCCGGCCCCGTGCCACCATAACAAAAACCCCCAGTTGCAAAACCGGAAAATAGGCCAAGGCACTGCTTTGTGTTTACGCAGCGTCATCAAGCACATATGCCCCGAAAGCCGCGATGGACTTGGGCGCCGAGCTGTGGTTGCGTCTGGAGCGGCCCGGCGTCTGATTGAAATCGCCGAGCCGCTCCAGGTATCTGCTCTTGCGCAATTCCGAATGGAAAACCGCTTGGCACTTTTCCTGGAACTGCTTGACGGCCGGATGAAGAACCGGCCAGGGAGGAAGTGCGGACCGTGCTGGGCTGGTTCGTCGTCATCATCGCGATCGCCTATGTGACGCTGCTTTTCGCCATCGCCAGCGTCGGCGACCGGCGCGCGGCGGCGGCCGGGTTCGGCCGGGCGCGGCCGTTCATCTATGCGCTCAGCCTCGCCATCTACTGCACCTCCTGGACCTTCTTCGGCTCGGTCGGCCTTTCTTCCGAGCGCGGCCTCGAATTCCTCGGGATCTATACCGGGCCGGTGCTGGTCTTCGTGTTCGGCTTTCCACTGCTCAATCGGCTGGTCAGGCTGGCGAAAAGCGAGAAGATCACCTCGATCGCCGATCTTCTCGGCGCCCGCTACGGCAAGAGCTTCACCGTCGCGGCGATCGCAACGCTGATCGCGACGATCGGCGCGGTGCCCTATATCGCGCTGCAGCTCAAGGCGATCTCCGGCTCCGTCAGCCTGATGGTCGAGCACTATACCGGCTCGCCGCCGTCCTTCGATCCTTTCGTCAGCGACATCTCGCTGGTGGTGGCGATGCTTCTGGCGCTGTTTGCCGTTCTGTTCGGCACCCGCCATGCCGATGCGACCGAGCACCAGGACGGCCTGATGCTGGCGGTCTCGGTCGAAACGGTGGTCAAGCTAGCCGCTTTCCTCGCCATCGGCCTGATGGTGACTTTCCTGATCTTCGGCGGCCCCGGCGACATGTTCGCCAAGCTTTCCGCCAACGGCCAAGTGCGGCGGGCGATGACATACAACACCTCCCTGGCCACCTGGCTGGTGCTGACCGGCTTGAGCGGCTTTGCCATATTAATGCTGCCGCGCCAGTTCTACGTCACCATCGTCGAGAACCGCAGCGAGGCGGAGCTGCGCACCGCGACCTGGGTGTTCCCGCTCTATCTGGTGGCGATCAACCTGTTCGTGCTGCCGATCGCCTTTGCCGGCCTGTCGCTGGTCGGCGAAAAGACCAGCAGCGACCTGTACGTGCTGTCGCTGCCGCTGTTCAGCGGCCATGACGTGCTGGCGATGGCGGCCTTCATCGGCGGCCTGTCGGCGGCGACCGCCATGGTCATCGTCGAAAGCGTGGCTCTGTCGATCATGATCTCCAACGACCTCGTCATCCCGCTGTTCGTGCGTCGCGTGATCAAGACCAGCGCTTCGGAGAACGAGGATTGGTCGACGCTGATCCTCAACGTGCGCCGTGCCTCGATCTTCATCATGCTGTTCATCGCCTTCCTCTATTACCGCGAGAGCACCGACAGCGCGCGGCTGTCGTCGATCGGGCTGATGTCGTTCGCGGCGATCGCGCAATTCGCGCCGGCGCTGATCGGCGGGCTGATCTGGCGGCGCGCCAACGGCCGGGGCGCGGCACTAGGCATGGTCGCCGGCATCGCGGTCTGGAGCTACACGCTGCTGCTGCCTTCGCTGGTCGGCGCCAATGCCGATATCCTCGTGCATGGCCTGTTCGGCTTCGAGGCGCTGAGGCCGCAGGCGCTTTTCGGCACGGTCGGCGAGCCGCTGAACCACGGCGTGCTGTGGAGCCTGTCGGTCAATGCGCTGTTCTTCGTGCTCGGATCGCTGTCGCGCGCGGCGGTGCCGCTGGAGCGCATCCAGGCGGCGATCTTTGTGCCCCGCGAGGCAGGCCCGCTGCCCAGCCTACGTCGCTTCCGCACCGCCGTCACCGTCAACGACCTGAAAGACACCATCTCGCGCTATCTCGGCGTCGAGCGCACCGAGCGTTCGTTCCAGTCCTTCGAGAAGAACGCCAAGGTCTCGCTCCACGGCAAGGAGCAGGCCAGCATGGATGTCATCCGCTTCTCGGAGCAGTTGCTGGCAAGCGCCGTCGGCTCGTCCTCGGCCAGGCTCATCCTGTCGCTGCTGTTTCGCCGCAACGACCGCGATTCCAAGGATGCCTTCAAGCTGCTCGACGACGCCACCGAGGCGCTGCAGCACAACCGCGACCTCTTACAGATCGCGCTCGACCAGATGGAGCAAGGCATCACCGTCTTCGACCGCGACTTCCGGCTGATCTGCTGGAACCGGCAATACCGGTCGCTGTTCGACCTGCCGGACGAGATGGGTCAAGTCGGCGTCTCGCTGGACCAGATCCTGCGCCATCTCGCCGAGCGCGGCGACATTGCCACTGAACAGCGGGTGACGATGCTGAACCGTCTGACCAGCTTCGCCGGCCCCTGGCAGATGGAGCTCAAGACCAGCGGCCGTATCCTGGAGCTGCGCTCCAACCCGATGCCGGATGGCGGCATCGTCGCCACCTATGCCGATATTTCCGGCCGCGTCCAACAGGACCTTGCGCTGAAGCGGGCGAACGAGTCGCTGGAGCAGCGGGTCAAGACCCGCACCATCGAGCTCACCCGCGTCAACGAGGAACTGGCGCAGGCGCAGATGCTGGCCGAGGAGGCCAATCTCGGCAAGACGCGTTTCCTCGCCGCAGCCGGCCACGACATCCTGCAGCCCCTCAACGCCGCGCGGCTCTATTGCTCGTCGCTGATCGAGAAAGCCGGCAAAGGTCCGGCCGGCAAGGCGGCGGTCAACATCGAATCCTCGCTGGAATCGGTCGAGACCATCCTCGGCGCCGTGCTCGACATCTCGCGCCTCGATGCCGGCGCGATGAAGCCGGAGGACACCGCCTTCAATCTCGGCGGGCTGCTAGCCCAGATCGGCAACGATTTTCGCCCCTTGGCGGCCGAAAAGAAGCTAGAGCTGAGGATCATGCCGTCGTCGCTCGGCGTCATGACCGACCGCAATCTGTTGCGCCGGCTGATCCAGAACCTCGTCTCCAACGCCATCAAATACACGCGCGAGGGCAGGATCCTGGTCGGAGTCAGGCGGCGCGGCGAACTGGCCGAGATCCAGGTGATCGACACCGGCATCGGCATTGCCGGCGACAAGCTCAACACCGTCTTCCATGAATTCACCCGGCTCGACGAGGGCGCGCGTGAGGCCGAGGGGCTGGGCCTCGGCCTCTCGATCGTCGACCGCATCGCGCGGGTGCTGCGGCTCGAGATCCGCATCTATTCCAATCCGGGCAAGGGCACGCGTTTCTCGGTCCTGCTGCCGGTGGCGGCGGTCGCGGCGCCGCCACGCGAGACCGCCAAGACGCCGGCGCGGGCCGCCTCCTCGCTTGCCGGGCTCAATGTGCTGTGCATCGACAATGACGCGCGCATCCTCGACGGCATGCGCCTGCTCCTGGAAGGCTGGGGCTGCCATGTCGAGACGGCTGCGGGAGCCCGCGATCTCATGAAGCCGGGCGCGAGACGGCCGGACATCGTGCTTGCCGACTATCACCTGGACGGCGAAACCGGGTTAGAGGCCATCGAAGCGCTGCGCGCCGTTTACGGGCAGGATCTGCCTTGCGTGCTGGTCACCGCCGACCGCTCCAGCGAAGTCCGCGCCGCCGCAGGCAAGCTCGACATAGCGGTGATCAACAAGCCGCTGAAGCCAGCGGTGCTGCGCTCGACGATGGCGCGCGTCAGGCCGCTGGCATCGGCGGCGGAGTAAGTTTAAAGACCCGGGATCCATCCCACCGAACGGTTGGCATTGGAGCTAGCCTGCGGTCTGCAGCGGGTCGCCGCCGATCTTCGACAGCTGGATCACCGCTTGGGTCCGGCTGTCGACGCCGAGTTTTTGCAGCACAGCCGAGACATGCGCCTTGATGGTGGCCTCGGAGACGCCGAGTTCATAGGCGATCTGTTTGTTGAGCAGGCCTTCGGCCAGCATGCCGAGCACGCGGGTCTGCTGCGGCGTCAGCGCCTGCAGCCGCTTGATCAGGTCGGAAATCTCCGGATCGCGCTCGACGCCGAGGTCGATGCCGGTGGGAGCGGCGATATCGCCGGCGAGCACCGCCTGCACGGCCGAGCGGATTTCCTCCATACTGGCAGATTTGGAGATGAAACCGGAGGCGCCAAGATCGAGCGCGCGGCGGATGGTGACGGGGTCGTCATGCGCCGACACCACAACCAGCGGCACCGCCGGATGGATGCCGCGCAGCGCAATCAGGCCTGACAGGCCGCTGGCGCCCGGCATCGACAGGTCGAGCAGCACCATGTCGATGTCTTCATTGGCCAGCACCAGCGCCTTGGCGCTCTCGAAATCGCCGGCTTCATGGATGGCGGCGACGTCGCCGATGCCGCCCAGCGCCTCCTTCAAGGCGCCGCGGAAAAGCGGATGGTCGTCGGCAATGACGAAGCTGTGGCCCGACGGCAAATATCCCTCCCCGATCCCATCATGATTTTCTGCTTGTTGCGGGGATCAGAATGATTATGCGGCGGCGCGCGGCGCCTTTTCAAGCGGCAAAGGCAGCGCGCTGGGTTTTCCCCAAAACGGTCGATCCGGGTCAGGTCTTCTGCTGGTTCAGCTTGGCGCCGCCGTCGTCCTTGTCCATGTCCTTCACGATGTCCTTGAAGGTGCGGAAGAACTGCTCCATGTAGCCCATCGTCTTGTTGAAATCCTCCTGGCTGGGCAGTTGGGATTCCAGCCGGGCGGAGAGCGAGTTCTCGAGCTTGGCGACGCGCTCGTCGAGCGCCTTGACCGAATTGTCGAGACGGTCGATCTCGTCCTGATAGGCGGCGCGCTCGTCGGCCGCCATTTTGCAGACGAGTTGGCCGGAGCGCTCCTCGCAGATCGACATGGCGCCGGTCCTTGTGTCCATGCGGACATAGCCGTCGGCGGATTTTTCCAGCCGGTAATGGTCGGTCTCTTCCGAATAGGCGGAAGCGGCGACCAGCGAGCAGAGCGCCGCCGGGATCAGTATGTGCTGAAGACGCATGTTGTTGTCCTCCATCAGCCATTGCGCAAAGCAGTATCGCAGGTTTGCGCCGGAAATGGGGAAGATCAGCGCTTGCGCCTTCCCCATGCCTTCCGTTCGGACTATAGCGCGAGAATGTCTCAGATTATCTACAAGATTGCACCCGAGGCGCTTTGGCGCGATGCCGAGAAGAACGGCAGCTTCACCGGCGCGCCGATCGACATCGCCGACGGCTTCATTCATTTCTCGACCGCCGCCCAGGCCCGCGAGACGGCGGCCAAGCATTTCGCCGGGCAGACGGACCTGCTGCTGATAGCGATCGACGCGGCGAAACTGGGCCATGCGCTGAAATACGAGGTGTCGCGCGGCGGCGCGCTGTTCCCGCATCTCTATGCGCCGCTTGGCCTCGACGCGGTCCGTTGGGTGAAACCATTACCGCTCGGCGCCGATGGCCGCCACGAATTCCCTGCGCTGGAGGACGAATGAGCGTGCTCGACCGGATCGGCCAGAAACTGCTTTTCTCTTTCGATCCGGAAACCGCGCATGGCATGTCGATCGCGGCGCTGCGTTGCGGCTTGCCGGTCGGCGCGACCGCGAAGCGCGACGCGCGGCTCGAGACCAGCCTCTGCGGCCTCGATTTCCCGAACCCGCTCGGCATGGCCGCCGGCTACGACAAGAACGCCGAAGTGCCGGACGCGCTGCTCGGGCTTGGCTTCGGCTTCGCCGAGGTCGGCACCATCACGCCGCTGCCGCAGTCCGGCAATCCGAAGCCGCGTATCTTCCGGCTGACGGCGGATGAAGCGGTGATCAACCGGCTGGGCTTCAACAATGAAGGCCATGCGGCGGCCGAAAAGCGGCTTGCCGCGCGCAAGGGACGGCCCGGCATCGTCGGCGTCAACATCGGCGCCAACAAGGACAGCGCCGACCGCATCGGCGACTATGAGCGCGGCGTCACCCGTTTTGCGGCTCTTGCCAGCTATCTCACCGTCAACATCTCCTCGCCAAACACGCCGGGGCTGCGCAACATGCAGGCGCGCGAGCAGCTCAGCGAACTTCTGTCGCGCGTCATGGCAGCGCGTGCGGCAGCCCCGGCGCTGCCGCCGATCTTCCTCAAGATCGCGCCCGATCTCGTCGACGCGGAGCTGGAGGACATCGCCGCCGAGGTCGCCGAGAAAAAGATCGATGGCGTCATCGTATCCAACACGACACTCGCGCGGGCGGGCCTGCGCAGCGGCGGTGCGACCAATGAGACCGGCGGTCTCTCGGGCAAGCCGCTGTTCGAGCGCTCGACCGCGGTGCTCGCCCGGATGCGCAAACTGCTCGGGCCTAACATCGCGATCATCGGCGTCGGCGGCATCGACTCGGTCGAGACGGCGCTGGAGAAGATCCGCGCCGGCGCAGATCTGGTCCAGCTTTACACGGGCATGATCTATGGCGGACCGGCGCTGCCAGGACGAATCGTCGCCGGCATGGCGCGATTTGTAGAGCAGGAGCGGCTTGGCTCGATCCGGGATTTGCGCGACACGAGTTGCGAGCGCTGGGCGTCAAAGCCGATAATCAGCTGAATGCTGTCCGCACCCTGAGCCTGAGTACACCGAGCAGGCTCAAACCTCTTACCAGCAGGAAAACGTGCAGCGATGCCCACAGCCCGTTGTTGCCGAAGACAGGGGCCAGCGTGACGAGCGCGGCGCTGAAGGCGAGGAAAGATATGAGCATCATGTTGCGCATGTCGCGCGACCAGGTGGCGCCGATGAAGACGCCATCCATCTGGAAGGCGAGCACGCCGCTCAGCGCCGTGAAGGCCGCCCAGGGCAGATAGGTATCGGCGACCGCGCGCACATCCGCCGACGTCGTCACCAATGCCACCAGACTGGCGCCCGCCGTCAGCAATACAAGCGTAGCGAAAGCCGCGAGGCCGAACCCCCAGATCAGCGTGAGCTGCACGGCGCGGCGGAAGGGCGCTGCCGCATGCGCGCCGATGGCCCGGCCGGTGAGTTGCTCGGCGGCGGTGGCGAAGCCGTCGAGGAAATAGCCGGCGATGAGGAAGAAATTCATCAAGACGGCGTTGGCGGCGAGCGTCACCGTGCCGAACTGCGCGCCCTGCCGCGTGAACAGCGCGAAGGCGGCCAGCAGCGAGAAGGAGCGGATCATGATGTCGCGATTGAGCGACAGCATACGCTTGTAGGCCGGCAGGTCGAGGATGCGCCGGCGCGACGGCCGCTCCAGTTTGCGGAACCGCAGCACCACGATCGTCAGGCCAAGCAGCATGGCCAGGAATTCGCCTGTGACGGTTGCCCAGGCGACGCCGGCAACGCCCCAGCCAAGCTCCAGGCCGAGCAGGAAGCAGAGCGCGATGTTGATGCCGTTGAGCACCGCCTGCAGCATCAGGCCCAAGCCGCCCTCGCCGCGCCCCAGCACGTAGCCCAATATGGCGTAGTTGATCAGCGAGAAGGGTGCGGCCAGCAGCCTGATGCGGATATAGATCGACATCGCCGCGCTGACCCGGGGCTCCGCGCTCATGAACCACTGGCCGCCCACGGCAAGGAGCGGCGCAAGCGCGGCAAGGATGATGCCGGCGACGACCGCGATCAGCACGGCGCGCCACAGCACCGCCTGCTCCTCCAGCGCATCGCCGCGGCCGAAAGCCTGAGCGACTAGTCCGGTGGTGCCGGAGCGCAGGAAGTTGAAAGTGGTGAAGACGACATCGAATACGAGCGATCCGGCGGCGAGGCCGCCGAGCAAGGCCGCGTCGCCGAATTGGCCGACCACCGCGGTATCGACAATGCCGAGCAGCGGCGTCGTCAGATAGGCGAGCGTCATCGGAATGGCGATCGCCAACACCGAGCGGTTGGTGACGGCAAAGGACCTGGCATTGGCCCGAGTTCCGTCCAAGGGGGTCGCATCCAAGGGGTTGCTGCCTGGCTGTTGCTGCTTGATCGAAAAGCCGATGTGCCTCAGTTTGCCGGCGTCGTGCAACCACCATCCAATCAACTGCCAACCGAATCTCAAAGCTGGCGCAGACCGCCTCATACATGCCGCTGCAGATTGTCCATCACCCCGACTATGACGCCGGTTTCGCCGTCAACCACCGCTTCCCGATGAGCAAATACCCGCTGCTGATGGAAGCGTTGCGCGAGCGCGGGCTGGCCGTGTCTGAAGCGCTGTCGGTGCCTGAACCGGCGCCGGCGGCATGGCTGAAGCTGGCCCATGCGGCCGATTATGTCGACCAGGTGATTGCCTGCCGCGTCCCGGAGAAGATCGAGCGCGAGATCGGCTTTCCGGTCAGCCCACGCGTGTCGCTGAGGGCACAATTGGCGACAGCCGGCACGGTGCTGGCGGCACGGCTGGCGTTGAGACATGGCGTTGCCTGCAACGCCGCCGGCGGCAGCCATCATGCGCGGCGCGCGCAGGGAGCCGGCTTCTGCACCTTCAACGATGTCGCGGTCGCTTCGCTGGCGCTGCTTGGAGAGGGCGCCGTCGAAAACATTCTGGTCGTCGATCTCGACGTGCATCAGGGCGACGGCACCGCCGACATTTTGCACGATGAACCCCGCGCCTTTACCTTTTCCATGCATGGCGAGCGCAATTACCCCGTGCGCAAGATCGCGTCTGACCTCGATCTCGCACTACCGGATGGGACCAGCGATCAAGCCTATCTGGAACGGCTCGCGAGCATCCTGCCGGAGCTGTCCGGGCAACGGCGCTGGGACATCGTCTTTTACAATGCCGGCGTCGACGTCCATGCCGAGGACAGGCTTGGCCGGCTGGCGCTGAGCGATGACGGCATCCGCGCTCGCGACGAGATGGTCATCGGACATTTCCGGGCACGCGGCGTGCCGGTTTGCGGCGTCATCGGCGGCGGCTATTCGACAGACGTGCCAGCGCTGGCCGCGCGCCACGCCATCCTGTTCGAGGCGGCGGCCGGCTACACTTGAATCACTTCCGGTAACTGGCAATCCGAAGCAGGACGAACACCGGCACGACGATCGCGGCGCCGAGCAGGATATAGCCGAGGAACCGGTCGATGGCACGGAAGCCGAGATTCCACAGGTCGATGAAAAATTGGCGGATGCCGTAGAAGACATCCATCGGCGACCAGCCGAAGGCATGCATGACGAGGCCGACGAGGAAGGAGATCACCAGCAGCTTCAGGAATACCCTGAGCGGCGAGTCGCCGAGAAATCGCGTCAGTGCGGACAAGGCTTCTCTCCAGATACTGGCTGTCCGATTCGAACCGTTGGCTCAGAAATACGCAGTTGCCGGCCCCGCTTCAAGCTTGGCCTGCAAGCTCGAGCCAAAGCCGAGCCGCCTAGTTCCGACTTTGCCACACACTGGCTTGACACATATGTTGCAGTGCAGCAAACTCAAGCCGTCATTCGTGGAGATCGGCAAACAAGACTCAATCGTATCAGCCGGACACCTCCGGCACTTTCGCTGCGATCTCCATCACGTTGTCCCAGTCGCCGCGCAGGCGCCGCCAGATGTTGTCGGTGAGTTTATTGGAATGAATTACAGGCGTGACATCGACGGCCTCAGGGCTGTCGCCGTTCTTCCGGTCGTGCTCTTTCACTTTGGCGTGTCGGCCCTGCCGGGCGGCTTTACCGGCGTGGATATCTTCTTCGTCATATCGGGCTACCTGATCACGGGAAGCCTGTTGGACGATATCGAGCGGGGCGAGTTTTCGATCGCCAGGTTCTACTGGCGCCGTTGCCGGCGCATCCTGCCGGCGCTGTTCTTTGTCGTGCTCCTCACATGCATCGCTGCCTGGTTCATCCTGCTGCCGTCGGACTTCGATGATTTCAGCCTGAGCGTGATAGCGGCCTCGACGTTCTGGTCGAACATCTATTTCTGGAAAACGACAAACTACTTCTCCATCGACGCAGAACTGCGACCCCTCCTGCATACGTGGTCGCTCTCGGTCGAAGAGCAGTACTATATCTTCTTCCCGATCCTGGTGTTCCTGATCCATCGCTATTTCTCGAAGCGATGGTTGACGGTGCTGGTGCCGATCATGCTTGCCAGCTTCGTGCTGGCGGTGTTGGCGACATCGATGGCGCCGACCGCGGGCTTCTACCTGCTGCCGACACGGTTGTGGGAACTCATGCTGGGCGCCGTGCTCATGCTGAAGAAACCGCCAGCCCTGAACAACGCATGGGCGATGGAACTGGTCGGCCTGGCCGGCTTCGGTTTGATCGCCTTCGGATTCCTCGGGCTATCCGAGAGCGATCCATTCCCGGGCTACAATGCTTTGTTTCCGTGCCTAGGAACCGCCCTTCTGATCTACGCAGGGCAGCCGGCGGCGACGAGACAAGCGACTACGAGGCGGGCTACCCTTGCCACACGCATACTCCAAGTTGGCCCGCTCGTCTGGATCGGCCTGATTTCATACTCGCTCTATCTCGTTCACTGGCCGATCAATTCGTTTGCCCACTATCTTTCGCTGCAGGCCATCGCCCCGTCGACGGCTTTCGCACTGGTGGTTGCCAGCATCGTGCTGGCGGCATTCTCCTGGAAATATGTCGAACAGCCCTTTCGACAGAAGCGATCGTTCACCGCTCCGCTGCCGATCTTCGCCTTTTCGGGCGCAGCGATTGCCCTGGCTTGTGCTTTCGGCCTGGCCGGAGCCATGGGCAACGGCTTTGCGCATCGATTCCCGGACTTCCGGCAGCAGCGCATCAGCGTCGGCGACTGGCGCAATGGCGTTTGTTTCAACGAGGGCGCGAGCCGGATAGAGGATTGGAATCTGGCCGATTGCACCCGCACGCATGGCTTTGCCACCAATGTCTTGCTGTGGGGGGATTCGTTTGCCGCGCACTATGTTTCCGGGCTCGATGCCAACATAGGCAGGATCCAGGCGAACGTCATTGAATACACCTATGCGGGCTGTCCCCCGGATCTCACCTACTTTTCCTATGCCCGCCCCAATTGCACGCGCTTCAACGAGCGGGCCTTGCAACTCATCCACGATGCGGGAATCAAATCGGTGATCCTGAGCGGCCGATGGACCGACTACGAGGTCAGAGGCTTCGACGGTCTGCAGAAGACGATCGACCGCCTTCGCGAGTTGGGTGTGCGGGTCTATGTGATCGGGCAATCTCCGGAATTCATAGCCGACGTTCAGAAGATCGCCTTCTTCGCCAGGCGCGGGAACGTCGAACATACATCCTGGCCCATGGCCATGGACCCCAAGATCAACGAACGGGTCATTTTGTTCACCAAAGGCGCAACGTTCATCGATCCGCTGGCGTTCCTGTGCGACGCCAAGGGCTGTTCCTACGCCGATGCCGGCAGCGGCAAGTTCCTCTACTTCGACTATGGTCATTTCTCGACCGCGGGGGCAGAGCTGGCAATTTCCAAATATTGGCCGCGTTTTACCGCCACCGATGCGGTTGCGACGGCGAAGTGACGATTGGATCGGCATGACGTTTCGTTGAAACCATCCGCCCCTGCCTCAGTTCAGGCTCCGAATCGCGACCGCCTTGCGATTGGCCGGCATTTCCGCGCTCCGAGACTGTCACAATGCGGGGCGGTCGCTTCAGGGCGTGGATATCGACCTGCGGAGGCCACGCAGATCACCGCCCGGCTTTGCCGATTGCTTGAGGGCGCGCCATCATGGTAACGAGGGTTCGCGCGGGTATGATGTAATGGTAGCCTGTCAGCTTCCCAAGCTGAACGCGCGGGTTCGATTCCCGCTACCCGCTCCAGCCTACGGCGAAATTCTGAGCTTCGGTTTTCGGCAATGCTGCGGTTGACATCGCATCCTGCGCGTCGACGGCTTTGAGCCGATCGCAGCTTGCGGTTGTTGGATTGGCCGCGGATGGATAAAAGGCGAAACATGCCGCGCGCTTTATCGAAATACACCGTCCGCGAATGGTTCAGACTACGGCCGTTGGTCGATCGCAAGAACCATGCTCGCTATCAAGTCAGGGAGCGGATCTCATTGGCCAGGAACGCCCGTCCGGTGCTTCTTCCTGCTATCCGCGACCGGAAAGCCCTGATCACGATCAGCTTCAACGACGTCGAGGTTATCGACTGGCAGACCAAGCTTGTCGCAATCAATGTTCCCGGCGCCGTCCACCTCATCGCTGACAACTCTACCGATCCGACAGCAAGGGCCGCCATCCGCGATATCTGCGCGTCGGCCGGTGTGACCTACGTCCCGCTCCCGTCCAACCCGTGGGCCGGGCGAAAAGTCGACGGAAGCAAATCGCATGGCTTCGCCCTTAACTGGGCCTGGGCAAACATTGTTCTTGCAAATCGTCCTTCTATGGTCGGATTTCTCGATCATGATATATTCCCTACGGAGAAGGCTGACCCATTTCGCCTGCTGGAGCGTGCCATCGTGGCCGGGGCGGTAAGAACAGCACCTGATGGGCGGTGGTATTTGTGGCCCGGCTTCGCCTTTTTCCATCTCGGCAAGCTGACGACTGACCGGCTCAATTTTGGCAAGGACTGGCTTGATGGTTTCGACACGGGCGGGTTGAATTGGGGACGTCTCTATCGATATCTCAATGACGTCGACCTTTGCGCGGCCAGTCATGAGCGATTGCCCATTGCGGACGATATAACTATCGACGACGCTCTTTCCGAGCGCATCGACAATTGGCTTCACGAAAGCTGCTATTCAACCACGGTCCACATGGACCCTGCACGCAGGCAACATCTGCTTGCGCTGAAACGAAACGGCACTCTCGAAACGCTACAAAAGTTTGACGGTATAGCTTTCCCGCCCCGTCTATCCCTGGGAAGCGATACAGATCCTGTCGAATTTTAGGGGCAAAGAGATCGCCAGATATGCCGCCGGCGCCGGATGCGACATCCCGAAGGCGAAAAACTGATCTCATGCATCGGGTCTTGCGCCTCGCAAGACCCGATGTAGAAAATGCTTTATTTACAGCCAGATGTTGATCCAGAAGCGCTCGCGCCAGCAGCGGCGGTGCCAGCGGCCATGACGCCAGTAACGACGGCACACACGCCTCCAGCCACGGCGACGGCGACGCCGACGGCGCCAATGTCCGTGGTAATGAGAGACCTGCTCGACTTCGGCCGGTTCGTCGCCATCGAAGACCGCATTGTCAGGCTTGTCGAGCTCGTCCAGGATTCCGTTGCCGGCGGGAATTCCGGCAACGGCCTTGCCAGGCCCGGCCAGGCTTGCAAGTGCGGCTGCCCCCGCAACGCCAAGCATTCCAGTCAGAAATAACCGACGTTCCATCAAAACCTCCCGAGCTGTTGAGCATCGGCGGCTCTTCCCTCACCCGCAACAGGCTCCAGCGAGCCGCCGATCGGTTTGAACGTACAAGTAGCATTCTCGTTCCATTACCCCACTTCGCGCAAGATGAAGTCGTGCAGCATTTTGGCTGCCGGGGAGAGGACACGGTTCTTTATGGTTATCAAACTGTAAGGCCGCACCTCGATGTCGAACTCGGTCTGCACCACGTCGATGGCGCCGGCCAGGCCGTCGGGACCCTGAATGAACTTCGCCACCTGGATCGAAACCGGCGCGATGGCGTCCGACTGCGCCACCATCACCAGGGTCAAAAGCAGCGAGGACGTGTTGAGGATACGGTCCGGCAGCGGGATGTTGCGGTTCAGAAAATTGCTTTCCATCGCCTGGCGCAGCGGCGAGCCGCCGGACTGGAAGACCCAGTCATAGGCCGCGGTGTCTTCCAGCCCGACCGCCTTGCCGCTCGCCAGCGGATGGCCGCGACGCACGATGAGGCAGGCTTTTTCGACGCCGATGACGCGCGATTCGAACAGCCGCGGATTGAGGTCGTCGGGGATGCGGGCGATGATGAAATCGTGACGCGACGCGATCAGCTCGCGGGCAAGCACGTTCGAGGTCTCGACCTGCATGTTGATCTCGATGCGCGGATAGATGCGACGTATTTCGCGGATCGCCGGCACCGCCAGCTCGATCGCCGGCGCCGTGACCGAGCCGAGGAAGACCGAGCCGCCCTTGCCGGCCTTCAGCTCGGAAATCTCGCGGTCGGCCTCGCGCATCTCGAGCAGGATCGAGCGGGCGCGCCTGGCGAGCGCCTGGCCGTAAGGGTTGAGTGTTACGCCGCGCGGCAGGCGCTCGCACAACTTCACGTCGAGCACCGCCTCCATCTCGGCGATCATGCGCGAGGCGGCCGGCTGCGAGATGTTCATGACCTGCGCCGCCGCGCTCACCCGTCCGTGATCGTCGAGAGCGGCGATCATACGCATATGGCGCAGGCTGAGGCCGCTGCGCAGCAGTGTTTCGCCGTCGCCCGGAAGTTTTTCGTAACCGCCTGAAATCGCTTCAGGATCACGCAATGCCGCCATGATTTCGAGCCCGCTCCGCCAGCCTGTTTTCGTATCGTAAACTATATCAGCTTCGGTATAGCAACCAGCAAAGATCGCATTTGACAGTTATGTCAAAGCGACCCACCCTTCGCCCGTTCCAAGGCGCAGGGGTCGACTACGAGTAAAATCGTATCGATTGAAACTGCGTCGTGGGGCCGATTGGGAGGATACCGGAGATCGATAAGGTCGACAGCAGCGCGCCAGCGCTTCTGCTCGACCGCGCGGCCCGCGAAGCCCCGAGGTGTCGCGTCCATCAACCAGGGAGAGTAATGTGAAAATCATCAAGACGCTGGCCGCCGTGGCGGCCCTTGGCATCGCCGCCATGTCCTATTCGGCGCATGCCGCCGACAAGGGCCTCATCGGCGTGCTGATGCCGACCAAGACCTCGCAGCGCTGGATTAACGACGGCGACGCCGTCAAGTCCCAGCTCGAGAAGCTCGGCTACACCGTCGACCTGCAATATGCGCAGGACGATATCCCGAACCAGCTCAGCCAGCTGGAAAACGAAATCACCAAGGGCCCGAAGGCGCTGATCATCGCTTCGATCGACGGCACCACCATGGCCGATGCGCTGCAGAAGGCCAATGACGCCGGCGTCGTCGTCGTCGCCTATGACCGCCTGATCAAGAAGACCGGCAATGTCGACTACTACACCACCTTCGACAATTTCGGCGTCGGCGTTATCCAGGCGAATTCGCTGGTCAAGGGGCTCAAGGAGCGCTTCCCGAACACCAAGCCGTGGAACGTCGAACTGTTCGGCGGCTCGCCGGACGACAACAACGCCTTCTTCTTCTACAACGGCGCCATGTCGGTGCTGCAGCCGCTGATCGACGACGGCTCGATCAAGATCAAGTCCGGCCAGATGGGCATGGACAAGGTCGGCACGCTGCGCTGGCTCGCCGCCACTGCGCAGGCCCGCATGGACAACCTTCTGTCGGCCAACTACTCGGACGGCAGCCGCGTCGACGGCGTTCTGTCGCCCTATGACGGCCTGTCGCGCGGCATCACCGCCTCGCTGCGCGCCGTCGGTTACGGCACCGACGCTCAGCCCTGGCCGATCGTAACCGGTCAGGACGCCGAGACCGCCTCGGTCAAGCTGATCATCTCGGGCGAGCAGTACTCGACTGTGTTCAAGGACACGCGCGACCTGGCCAAGGCCACCGTCGAGCTGGTCGACAAGGTGCTCTCCGGCGGCAAGCCGGACGGCCTCGACACCAAGACCTACAACAACGACGTCAAGGTCGTTCCCTCGATCCTTTTGACGCCGCATGAGGTCGACAAGTCGAACTACCAGAAGCTGGTCGTCGACTCCGGTTACATCAAGGCCGAAGACCTGAAGTAATCCAGTCTTAAAGGAAGGGGTCCTGCGCAACGCAGGACCCCTTTTCGTTCGGTAGCGAGCCCGGTATTGTTTTGCCGGCTTCTGCAGCGCCACGCGTCGATTGAAGAACGCGAAAACCGCCGCAGTATGTTGATTTCGCGCATGAGCATTTCCCGGAATCGATGCCGATTTGGGAGCCATGCGCCAGGGAGCGGAACCCGATGGCCTCGACGATTTTGGAGATGCGCGACATCACCAAGACGTTTCCCGGCGTGAAGGCGTTGTCGAACGTCAACCTCAGCGTCGAGGAAGGCGAGATCCACGCCATCGTCGGCGAGAACGGCGCCGGCAAGTCGACGCTGATGAAGGTGCTGTCGGGCGTCTATCCGGCCGGCACCTATGAAGGCCAGATCGTCTTCCGCGGCCAGGAATGCCACTTCAAGGGCATCCACGACAGCGAGCATATCGGCATCGTCATCATCCATCAGGAGCTTGCCCTGGTGCCGATGCTGTCGATTGCGGAAAACATCTTCCTCGGCAACGAGCATGCCAGCTACGGCGTCATCGACTGGAATGCCAACGAGACGCGAACGGCTACCCTGCTCAAGAAGGTCGGGCTGAAGGAAGACCCCAAGACGCTGATCACCAACATCGGCGTCGGCAAGCAGCAACTGGTCGAGATCGCCAAGGCGCTCAGCAAGGAAGTGAAGCTGCTGATCCTCGACGAGCCGACGGCCTCGCTCAGCGAGAAGGACAGCCAGGCGCTGCTCGACCTCCTGCTCGAGTTCAAGCGCCAGGGCATGACCTCGATCCTGATCTCGCACAAGCTGAACGAGGTGAACCGCGTCGCCGACAAGGTGACGGTGATCCGCGACGGACGCACCATCGAGACCTTGCCGCGCAAGGACATTTCGGAAGACCGCATCATCACCTCGATGGTCGGCCGCTCGCTCGACGACCGCTATCCGCCGCGCGAGCCGCAGATCGGCGACGTCGTGCTGGAAGTGAAGAACTGGTCGGTCTACCACCCGATCCATGCCGAGCGGCAGGTGATCAAGAACATCAGCCTCAATGTGCGCAAGGGCGAGGTGGTCGGCATCGCCGGGCTGATGGGCGCCGGCCGCACCGAGTTCGCGATGAGCCTTTTCGGCCGCTCCTATGGCCGGCGCATCAGCGGCGAAGTGCTGCTGAGAGGCAAGCCGCTCGATCTTTCGACGGTGAGCAAGGCGGTGGAAAACCGCATCGCCTATGTCACCGAGGACCGCAAGACCTACGGCCTCAACCTGATCGACCACATCAAGCACAATGTGACGCTCGCCAATCTCGGCGGCGTTTCCAGCCACGGCGTCATCGACGACATGCGCGAGATGAGCGTCGCCAACGACTATCGCAAGAAGACCAACATCCGCGCCTCCAGCGTCTACCAGCTGACCGGCAATCTGTCGGGCGGCAACCAGCAGAAGGTGGTGCTGTCGAAATGGCTGTTCGCCGATCCGGAAGTCTTGATCCTCGACGAGCCGACGCGCGGCATCGATGTCGGCGCCAAATACGAAATCTATACGATCATCGCCCGGCTCGCTGCCGAAGGTAAGGCGGTTATCGTCATCTCGTCGGAAATGCCGGAACTGCTCGGCATCACCGACCGCATCTATGTCATGAACGAAGGGCGCATCGTCGGCGAGATGGCGGCGAGTGACGCCAGCCAGGAGAAGATCATGCGCGCCATCGTTCGGGGAGAAGGAAAAGCATCATGAGCACAGACAGCGCTCCCGCACCGCAAAGCGGCGCTGCCGAGGACGTCAAGCAGCAGGGTCCGCGCATCGCCGTCTCGGCGCTGACGACGAACCTGCGCGAATACGGCCTGATCATCGCGCTGATCGTGATCATGCTGTTCTTCCAGTACACGACGTCGGGCACGCTGTTCAAACCGGTCAACCTGTCGAACCTGGTGCAGCAGAACTCGTTCATCATCGTGATGGCGCTGGGCATGCTGCTGGTCATCGTCTCCGGCTATATCGACCTCAGCGTCGGCTCGGTCGCGGGCTTCATCGGCGCGCTGGCGGCGATGATGATGGTGATCTGGCCGCTCGGCATATTCTCCAATCCGCTGGTGGTCTCGATCATCTGCCTGATCGTCGGGGCGCTCATCGGCGCGGCGCAAGGCTACTGGATCGCCTATCACAAGATACCGAGCTTTATCGTGACGCTCGCCGGCATGCTGATCTTCCGCGGCATCTGCCAGGCGCTGCTCGGCGGCGGCTCGTCGGTCGGCCCGCTGCCCGACAGCTTCAAGGCGCTGAGCTCGGGCTTCATCCCGGATGTGATCGGGCCGCTGACGCTGATCCCGCCGACCGTGAATGCCGCCGGCAAGACCATTCTCGGCAGCGGCTTAACGCTGCACATGACGACCATCGTGCTCGGCCTCGTCGCGGTGCTCGCCTATGCCTATTTCGGCTTCAGGACGCGTCGCAAGCGCGAACAGCATGGCTACGAGGCCGAGCCCTTCGTGCTGTTCGTCATCAAGACGCTGGTCGGCAGCGCGCTGGCGCTGTTCCTGGTCTTCCAGTTCGCCAGCTACCGCGGCCTGCCGGTCGTGCTGCTGGTCATGGGCGTGCTGATCTCGCTGTTCGTCTTCGTCACCAAGCGCATGACCATCGGCCGCCGCATCTATGCCATGGGCGGCAACGCCAAGGCGGCGCAGCTGTCGGGCATCAACACCGAACGGCTGACGCTGTGGGTGTTCATCAATATGGGCGTGCTCTCGGCGCTTGGCGGGCTGATCATCGCGGCGCGCCTCGGCCAGGCCGTGCCGGCCGCCGGGCTGGGCTCGGAGCTCGACGTCATCGCCGCCGTCTTCATCGGCGGCGCCTCGGCGATGGGCGGCGTCGGCCAGGTCATCGGCGCCGTGGTCGGTGGCTTCATCATGGGCGTGATGAACAACGGCATGTCGATCATGGGCGTCAACGTCGATTGGCAGCAGGTTGTGAAAGGCCTGGTGCTGCTCGGCGCCGTCATCTTCGACGTCTACAACAAGAACAAGGCCTAGGGCATGGTCCCGAAAAGTGGGAACCGGTTTTCGGAAAAGATCATGCTCCAGCTAGGCGCCGGGAGCGAGGTTCAGGAGGCATACGGGTTCTAGATCGCGACGCTGCCGGCAACCCGTCGGCGCCAAGAAGTCCAGGCAAGGACCAGGCTCGCGAGCGCAATCCGGACGAAGAGTTTCAACCGCGGCGGGGATCGATCCACGCCGCGCCGGTCAAGGCTTGCCCGCGGGCGGCCGGTAAAATGAGAGAGGGTTCGACATGCTGATCTCCCAGATCCTCGATGACGCCGAGACGATCCGCGTCGTTGCCCGCAATGGCGGCGGCAAGACCAGGATCATCAACGGCGCGCGCAGCGTCTATTCGCTGGCCATGGAAGCCGCGCGCACCGGCACAGGCCTCGAGGCACTGATCGAGCGCAAGGGCTATGGCGAGACGATCGATCTCGACGCCGTCTACAAGAAGGGCCGGCTGGTGTCGCCGATCAACCATCCCGACCCGGCGCATCTGCATCTTACCGGCACCGGCCTCACGCATCTCGGCTCCGCCGCGACGCGCGATTCCATGCACAAGAAGCTCAATGACGGCGAGGAGCAGCTCACCGATTCCATGAAGATGTTCCGCATGGGGCTGGAAGGCGGCAAGCCGGCCAAGGGCCAGGTCGGCGTCCAGCCGGAATGGTTTTACAAAGGCAACGGCACGATGGCGGTGGCGCCGGGCGCCCCCTTGATGTCGCCGGCCTTCGCGCAGGACGGCGGCGAGGAGCCTGAGATCGCCGGCATCTATGTGATCGGCGACGACGGCGCGCCGTTCCGCGTCGGCTTCACGCTGTCCAACGAGTTCTCCGACCATGTAACGGAGCGCGTGAACTATCTGTTCCTCGCCCACTCCAAGCTGCGCAACGCCTCGTTCGGCCCGGAGATCCTGATTGGCGACCTGCCGGCTGACATCCGCGGCGCATCGCGCATCTGGCGCGACGGCAAGCTCCTTTGGGAAAAGCCCTTCCTGTCGGGCGAAGCGAACATGTCGCACACCATCGCCAATCTCGAGCACCACCACTTCAAATATTCGGCCTTCCGCCAGCCGGGCGACGTGCACGTGCATATGTTCGGCACCGCGACTTTGTCCTTCGCCGACGGCATCAGGACCGAAGCCGGCGACACGTTCGAGATCGAGGCGCAGGATTTCGGCCTGCCGCTGCGCAATCCGCTGGAGATCGAAAAGCCGGTGAAGGTGGCGGTGAAGGCTCTGTGAGGTAACGCCAAGCCCGGGAGGATGAATGAAGCGGATCGGCACTGTGTTGATGGGCTTCGTGCTTGTCCTCGCCTGCATGTCCTCCGCGGCTTACAGTGCCGGGAAATGCAGCCCGAACTCCTATAGCCAGGCCCGATCGGCGATGACGGGCCGGCTTCTGGCTACCGGTTATTCGAAGACGCAGGTGAGCTTTCTGATGCGCAATGCGGATCGCATGACATCCGCGCTGCGCGCCGGGCAGCTGAACGATAAAGCCAAGGCCTGCGGCATCGACTCCGCGCGCGCCTATGTCTTTGGATGCCTCGACAAGCAATTGTTCCCCTTGCAGTCCGGCACACGCGCCTCGCTGGACAACGAGAAACAAACCAAAGGCTTTTGGGGCAGGAAACGCCTGACCGTGCGCGAGCTGGTCTTCATCAGCGATTTCCACGTCTGCCTTGGCGCGGCGAAGGAATATCTCTTTCGTGGCTAACGCCAAACGAGGATCAGCGCGCTGCTCTAAAATGCTTGGAGAGTTTTAGGCCCTGCGCCTGATAGTTCGAGCCGAGATCCGAGCCATAAAGCGCCTGCGGGCGTTTCAGCATGTGCTCGTAGACCAGGCGGCCGACGATCTGGCCGTGGTCGAGGATGAAGGGCACCTCGTGGCTGCGCACTTCGAGCACGGCGCGGCTGCCGCTGCCGCCGGCGGCGGAGTGGCCGAAGCCCGGGTCAAAGAAGCCGGCATAGTGGACGCGGAACTCGCCGACCAGCGGATCGAAGGGCGTCATCTCGGCGGCATAGAGCGGCGGCACATGCACCGCTTCGCGGCTGACCAGGATGTAGAATTCGTCGGGATCGAGCACCAATTCGCCGGCGCCGCTCTTATAAAGCGGCTCCCAGAAGTCGACGACATCCTGCGCGGCGCGCTTGTCGACATCGACGAGGCCGGTGTGGTGCTTGCCGCGATAGCCGATCAGGCCGTCCTTGTCGCCATCGAGGTCGATCGACAGCGCGATGCCCCCGCCGGAAATGTTGGGCGGCTCGGTGGCGACCAGCATCTCGGCGCGGTGGAGATCGCGCAGTTCGTTTTCCGACAGCACGGCCTGGCCGGTGCGGAAGCGGATCTGCGACAGGCGCGAGCCGGCGCGCACCACGATCGGGAAGGTGCGCGGGCTGACTTCGAGATAGAGCGGCCCGTGATAGCCGGCGGCGATCTTGTCGAACTCGTGACCGCGGTCGGTCATGACGCGGGTGAAGATGTCCAAACGCCCGGTCGAGCTCTTCGGATTGGCGGAAGCCGACACGTTGGCGGGCAGCGCCAGGCTTTCGAGCAGCGGCACGATGTAGACGCAGCCCGTTTCCAGCACCGCGCCCTCGGCGAGATTGACCTCGTGCAGCTTCAGCCGGTCGAGCTTGTCGGCGACGAGATGATCGGGCCCGGGCAGGAAGGAGGCGCGCACGCGATAGGCCTTGTCGCCAAGCCTGAGATCGAGGCTGGCCGGCTGGATCTGGTCGGCATCCAGCACGCGCGGCGACTTCAGCGCGCCGGACTGGAACAGCGCGGAAATATCCTGATCGGGAAGAATGCCTGTGTGCCGCAAAGCTCCGCTCCTGGGCCGCTGGTACAAACCTCTTAATGAAGCCGGCAATTGACGCAAGCGCGGCGCTCATTTAAAGGGTCGTTATCCCGTGGTGATTTGGCCGGTCGGCTTGCAGCCACGTTAAACAAGTCGCTAAAGGACCGTCGGGCCGCAAGGCCGTATGGACCGGTTGCGACTGTTCGCGGCCGGTTTTTTTGTGTCTGGAAGTAGAGCGATGACCAAGAAGCGTAACTGGAAGCCTCAAACGGCACTCGTGCATGGCGGAACGCTGCGTTCCGGTTTCGGCGAGACCGCCGAAGCAATGTATCTCACACAAGGCTATGTCTACGAGACCGCCCAGGCCGCGGAAGCCCGCTTCAAGGGCGAGGAGCCCGGCTTCATCTATTCGCGCTACGCCAATCCGACCGTCGACATGTTCGAAAAGCGCATGTGCGCGCTGGAAGGCGCCGAAGACGCGCGCGCCACCGCGTCCGGCATGGCCGCGGTCTCGGCCGCTCTTTTGTGCAGCGTCAAGGCCGGCGACCATATCGTGGCGGCGCGCGCGCTGTTCGGCTCCTGCCGCTGGGTGGTCGAGACGCTGGCGCCGCGCTACGGCATCGAGGCGACGCTGGTCGACGGCACCGACATCGCCAATTGGGAAAAGGCGGTGAAGAAGAACACCAAGCTGTTCTTCCTCGAAAGCCCGACCAATCCGACGCTGGAGGTGGTCGACATCGCCGCCGTCGCCAAGCTCGCGAATTCGATCGGCGCGCGCGTCATCGTCGACAATGTCTTCGCCACGCCGCTGCAGCAGAAGCCGCTTCAGCTCGGCGCCCACATCGTGGTCTATTCGGCGACCAAGCATATCGACGGCCAGGGCCGTTGCCTCGGCGGCGTCATCCTGTCGGACAAGAAGTGGATCGACGAGAACCTGCACGACTATTTCCGCCACACCGGGCCTAGCCTCTCGCCCTTCAATGCCTGGACGCTGCTCAAGGGGCTGGAGACGCTGCCGCTGCGCGTGCGCCAGCAGACGGAGAGCGCCGGCAAGATCGCCGACTTCCTCGCCGGACGGCCGGAGATCGCGCGCGTCATCTATCCCGGCCGCGCCGACCATCCGCAGGCCGATATCGTCAAGAAGCAGATGTCCGGCGGCTCGACGCTGATCTGCCTCGACGTCAAGGGCGGCAAGCAGGCGGCCTTCGCCTTGCAGAACGCGCTCGACATCGTGCTGATCTCCAACAATCTCGGCGACGCCAAGAGCCTGATCACCCATCCGGCGACGACGACGCACAAGAACCTCAGCGACGAGGCGCGGGCCGAGCTCGGCATCGGGCCGGGCACGCTCAGGCTGTCGGTGGGGCTGGAGGATGCGGACGACCTCCTAGAGGACATCGAACAGGCGCTGAAGGCCGCCAAGTAAGCTCGCGGGCGGACCAGATCGCTCGAGACGGCTCAGGCGATCTCCTCGAGTTCCGTCATCTCACGGGTGCGGATGGTCATGGCATTGCCGCGCCATTCGACCGAGCCGCCGAACCAGGCGCGCGCCCAGATGGCGGGCAGCATGGCGTCGCGCACGAGCATCGCGGTGATGCTGCGCGGCGACATGTACCAGCCTTTCGACCACGCCAGCAGGCATTCCGGCAGATAGGCAGCCGCAAGCACGCAGAGCGCCGTGGTCGGCAGGCTGATGCCGGCCAGTGCGGCGGTGATCAGCCCAAGAAGCAGCGGCATCGCAGCGCCGGTCAGGATCTCCGGCGCGAAGAACATTGGGAAGGTGACGCGGCGCAGCCGCGCCCAGCGCGTCTGGCGCGACCAGATTTCAGCGAACGTGCGTTGTCCGAGCGGCTGCTCGAAAGGCGAGGCGACGAGATTGACCTTGAGCCCCAGCCCGTTGACCAGCTTTGTGGCGGCGGCGTCCTCGGCGATCTCGGCGGCCAAGGCCTGGATGCCGCCATTGGCGTCGAGCATCGGCTTGTTCCACAGCATGCTCTTGCCCTGAGCAAAACCCAGGCCGAGCGCCTCGCCGGCATATTGCCAGCGCGCCTGCAGCGTATTGAGGAAAGCGCATTCGACCTCGGCCCAGAAACCGTCCGGAAGCGAGCCGGTCGGCGTCGAGCAGACCAGACCGGTATCCCGCCGCCATGCCGCCATCAGGTGCTGGATATAGTCCATCGGCATCAGCACGTTGGAATCGGCGAGGATGACCCAATCATGCCTGGCCGCCTGCCAACCCTTGACGCAGTTGTTCAGTTTCGGATTGGCGCTGATGCGGTCGTCGCCGATCAGGAGGCGCGCCGGGACTTTCGGGTTGCGCACGATCGCCGCGTCGATGAGTCTGACCACCGGGTCTTCGGCATGGGCGACGCAGAAGACCAGCTCATAACGCGGCCAGTCGAGCGAGAAGGCGCGCTGCAGGGTTTGTTCGGTGAAAGGCTCGACGCCGCGCGCGGGAACGACGATCGAAACCGGCGGCCGCGGGCCGGCAGGCGGCGGAATGACGCGCCTCGGCTTCAGCCGCGAGGCCGCCAGCGCGATGCTGGTCAGGTTGGACAGAACAAGGGCTGACGAGGCGAAGGCCGCTGCGATCGTGAGTTCCATCGAAATCCGGTCACTCCCGACACTTTTCCTGAAATTGAGCGCCCGAGTCGCCCGGCAGGTTTGTGCACACCAACATTGTCATGTGTCACTTAAATGACATTGTTTTTCGGCACCTGCGCTTAAGGTTGGCGGGTCGGCTCGCTTTTCATTGATAAAGGCGCGGTCGGCGACAATATTTCGTGCCCTCAGTGCCGGAGTCGTTCATGTATCGCGCCGTGACGCGCAATATCGAAGTGCTGGTAAGGCCGTTCTACCTGGAAGATCGCTCCGATCCTGCCGAGAACCGGTATGTCTGGGGCTATCAGGTGACGATCGACAATCGCTCCGACGATTTCGTGCAGTTGTTGTCGCGCTACTGGCACATCACCGACGGCCAGGGCCGCGTCGAGGAAGTGCGCGGCGCTGGCGTCGTCGGCGACCAGCCGGAACTCAACCCCGGCGACAGCTATCAGTATACATCAGGCTGCCCGCTCTCGACACCATCGGGGATCATGGTCGGCCACTACACGATGCGCAACGGCCGTGGCGAGACGTTCGACGTCGCCATTCCGGCGTTCTCGCTCGACCTGCCAGGGACAAGGCGGACAGTGAATTAGGCGACAGCGTCTTTCTCCCCGTTTCACGGGGAGAAATGTCCGGCAGGACAATGAGGGGCAGCGCCGGCTTCCCGAGATTCCGATGGAGCTCGACGACCGCTTCGCCAGCGCGGCGCTATGACCGCCAACGTTGGCGCCGCCCCTCATCCGCCCTTCGGGCACCTTCTCCCGGTGGAACGGGGAGAAGGAAAAAGGGCTTACTTCGCGAACTCGGCCGGATCGAAGTCGTATTGCGTGGAGCAGAATTCGCAGGCGACGTGGATGCCGCCGTCCTCGGTCGAATCCTTGATCTCCTCGGCCGAAAAGCCTGCGAGAATGCCGTGGATCTTGTCGCGCGAGCAGGAGCACTGGTCGTCGACCGGCACGCTGCGGAAGACGCGCACGCCGTGCTCGTGGAACAGGCGATAGAGCAGCCGCTCAGCGCCGACGGTCGGGTCGATCAATTCCGTCGGCTCGATGGTGCCGAGCAGCGCCAAAAGTTCCTGCCAGCTATTGTCGGCCGGCTGGTCCGTCAGCTCGCGATCGTCGCCATCGCCGCCCGAAATATCGGGAACGCGCATGCGCTCCGGCGCCTGCGGCAGGAACTGCGCCAGGATGCCGCCGGCGCGCCACTGCTCGCGCGCGCCGGCCGGGCCGGGCGTGACCAGCTTGGCGACCGACATCTTGATCTCGGTCGGTATCTGCTCCGACTGGCGGAAATAGGTGCGCGCGGCGTCCTCCAGCGAGGTGCCGTCGAGCTGGACAATGCCCTGATAGCGCTGCGTATGCGCGCCCTGATCGATGGTCAGCGCCAGCACGCCGTTGCCGAGCAGCGTCTGCTGCGAGGTCTCGCCGGCGGCGGTCAGCGCCTGCAGCCGGTCGGCGTCGAAGCGCGCATAGGCGCGTAGCGCATGCGGGGTGGTGAAATCGGCCACCAACATGTCGACCGGACCGTCAGTGCGGGTCTGCAGGATGAACTTGCCCTCGAACTTCAGCGAGGTGCCGAGAAGCACGGTGAGCACGCAGGCTTCCGCCAGCAGGCGCGCGACCGGCTCGGGATAATTGTGGCGGCTCAAAATAGCGTCGAGCATCGGCCCGAGCTGCACGGTGCGGCCGCGCACGTCGAGCGGCGCGACCTCGTAAGGCACGACATGATCGTCGCCGGCGAAGCCGAATTCACCGAGTTGAGGTTTGTGTTCAGCCAAAGTCTGGGTTTCCAACATGACAATACTCCGGGGCGCAGCCATGCCGCCCTGTGAGCCGCATGCGTCGAAGCGCGTTCAATTTACGTGATGGCCCGCAAATAGGCATCACATATCCCGGGATCAAGTCGACATATCCCCTTGAGTCGTGTGGGACTAAGCGCCCAGGCACCATGCCAGCACCGCCTTCTGGGCGTGCAGCCGGTTCTCGGCCTCGTCGAAGACCACCGAATGCGGTCCGTCGATCACCTCGTCGGTGACCTCCTCGCCGCGATGCGCCGGCAGGCAGTGCATGAACAACGCGTCCGACTTGGCCTTGGACATCAGCGCCGCGTTGACCTGATAGGGCAGGAAGACGTTGTGGCCGCGGGCGCGATGCTCCTGGCCCATCGACACCCAGCTGTCGGTGACGACGCAGTCGGCTTGGTCGACGGCCTCCTCAGCAGACCTGGAAAACCGAACCTTGCCGCCATGGGCTTTCGACCAGTCGACATACTTCTCGAACGGCTCGCTGCCTTCCGGCACCGCGACATTCACGTTGAAGCGGAAGCGCGCCGAGGCTTCGAGCAGCGAATGCAGCACGTTGTTGCCGTCGCCGGTCCAGGCGAAGGTCTTGCCGGCAACCGGGCCGCGATGCTCCTCATAGGTCATGATGTCGGCCATCAGCTGGCACGGATGGGTGTCGTCGGTCAGGCCGTTGATGACCGGAACGGTGGCGTTCTCGGTCAGTTCGAGCAGCCGGTCATGCGAGGTGGTGCGGATCATGATGGCGTCGACATAGCGCGACAGTACTTTCGCCGTGTCGGCGATGGTTTCGGAGCGGCCGAGCTGCATCTCGGTGCCGGTCAGCATGATGGTCTCGCCGCCGAGTTGGCGCATGCCGACATCGAAGGAGACGCGGGTGCGGGTCGACGGCTTGTCGAAGATCATCGCCAGCACCTTGCCGTCGAGCGGTTTCGAGCGCTCGCCGGCCTTCAGCCTGGTCTTTCGTGCCACCGCGTCGTCCAGCATGACGCGCAGGTCGCCGGCGGAAACGGCGGATAGATCGGTGAAGTGGCGGACACTCATCGGCGGGTTCCAGAAATTACTTGGCGGCTTCGGCCGCGATCGCGTCGGTCAGGCCCTTGGCGCCGCCTCGGATGCGCTGCAGCGCATCGCCGATCTCCTCGTCGGTGACGGTGAGCGGCGGCAGGAGGCGGATGACGTTGTCGCCGGCTGGCACCGCCAGCAGATGCTGGTCGCGCAGCGCCATGTTGACCTTGGTGTTGGGCATGGCACATTTGAGGCCCAGCATCAGGCCGGTTCCCCTTATGCCCTCGATGACCTCGGGGAATTCGTCGGCGACCCCGGCCAAACCCTGCTTCAGGAGCAGCGCCTTGCGCTGCACGTCTTCGAGGAAGCCGTCGGCCAGCACCACGTCGAGCACGGCATTGCCGACCGCCATCGCCAGCGGGTTGCCGCCGAAGGTGGTGCCGTGCACGCCGGCGGTCATGCCTGTTGCCGCCTCATCGGTGGCGAGGCAGGCGCCCATCGGGAAGCCGCCGCCGATGCCTTTGGCGATCGCCATGATGTCGGGCGCCACACCGGTCCATTCATGCGCAAACAGCTTGCCTGTGCGGCCGATGCCGCACTGGACCTCGTCGAAGATCAACAGCAGGCCGTGCTGGTCGCAAAGCTGGCGCAGGCGCTTCAAGGATTGCGTCGGCACCGGGCGGATGCCGCCCTCGCCCTGCACCGGCTCGATCAGGATCGCCGCCGTCTCCGGCGTGATCGCTTTTTCGGCGGCGTCGATGTCGTCATAGCCGACCTGGTCGAAGCCCTCGACCTTCGGGCCGAAGCCTTCGAGATATTTGTACTGGCCACCGGCGGCGATCGTCGCAAGCGTGCGGCCGTGGAAGGCGCCCTCGAACGTGATGATGCGGAAACGCTCGGGATGATCCTTGACGAAGTGATAGCGCCTGGCCGTCTTGATCGCGCATTCCAGCGCCTCGGCGCCGGAATTGGTGAAGAACACCTTGTCGGCGAAGGTGGCGTCGACCAGCCGCTCGCCCAGCCGGCGCTGCTCGGGGATCTCATAGAGATTGGAGACGTGCCAGAGCTTGGCGGCCTGCTCGGTCAGCGCGGCAACCAGGTGCGGGTGGCTGTGGCCCAGCGAATTGACCGCGATGCCGCCGGCGAAATCGAGATATCGCTCGCCCTTGTCGGTGACCAGCCAGGTCCCCTCCCCGTGGTCGAAGGCCAGGGGTGCGCGAGCAAAGGTCTCGTAAAGCGCCGAACCGCTCATTATATGCGTCTCCGGTACCGGAAATCAAAAAAGCCGCCAATGCGGCGGCCTTTGCGGCTTATCATGTTTTTCGGCCATGAAGTCAACGAAAACGTCGCGCAGAAGCGCGCGGCAAGCCTCCGACGCCACGCCGGCTCATCAGTGGACCGGCAAGTTGGGGAAAACCGAAAAAACCGAATCGTGTTGCCCTGGGGACTCTTGTCACCGAGTCAGCGCATAAGGTATTTGTAGTCGAGAAATAACTAGATTTCGTGCGGCGGACCTAAATCACCCGGTATATGTGGTGTTGTTTGCCCGGCGAGAGCCGGGTCGGGGACGGATTCTGACTGCCGCACGCTTCATAGGAGCGCGGTCTCATGAACTGGACTGACGAGCGGGTAGAACTTCTCAGGAAACTGTGGTCGGAGGGTCTGAGCGCAAGCCAGATCGCCGCGCAGCTTGGCGGAGTGAGCCGCAACGCCGTCATCGGCAAGGTGCATCGCCTGAAACTGTCGGGCCGCGGCCGCGCAACCGCCGCCCCGGCACGGCAGAAAAAGACGGTGCAGGGCGCCTCGATGCAGAAATCGGTGGCCCGCGCCGCGAGCGCGACACGCCATGTGACGGTCGGCGCCACCGCGCTGCAGGTGCAGTTCGACGCCGAGCCGGTGGCGCGCCACTACATCCGCCCAGTCGAGAACGTCGTCGTGCCGATCTCGCGCAACCTGCAGCTCGTCGAGCTGACCGAGCGCACCTGCAAATGGCCGAACGGCGACCCGCTGTCGGAAGATTTCAGCTTCTGCGGCACCGAGTCCGCCGAGACCGGGCCGTATTGCAAATACCACTCGCGCGTGGCGTTCCAGCCGGCGGCGGAGCGGCGCAGGGCACGCTGAGCGGGGTGAGTCAGTAGTCAATAGTCAACGAGGATGCCTACCATCCTCACTAATCACTACTGACTATTCACTACTCACCTACTCACAGCCATCCATTCTTCTTGAACCGCCAGTACAAGAACGAACAGACCATCGCGATCGCCACCAGCACCATCGGATAGCCATACGGCAGTTTCAGCTCCGGCATATTGTCGAAATTCATGCCGTAGATGCCGGCGAGCGCCGTCGGCACCGCCAAAATGGCGGCCCATGAGGCGAGCTTCTTGGAGATCGCCGTTTCCTGGCTCTGGCCGACAAGCAGGCTGGCTTCGAAGGCAAAGGCCAGAACCTCGCGCAAACTGTCGATCTTTTCCTGCACGGTGCGGATGTGGTCGGTCACGTCGCGGAACAGCGGATGCATGGCAGAGTGGATTTGCGGCAGCTCGGCACTGGTGAGCCGTCGGCAGACCTCGACCAGCGGCAGCGCGGCGTTGCGCAGCCTGAGAAGGTCGCGCCGCAGCATATACAACCGCTCGATGTCGGCGCCGGTCATAGGCTTCAAAAGCACCTTGTCCTCGATCGCCTCGACCTCGTCCTCGATCTGCTCCAGCACCGGCATGTAATTGTCGACGATGAAATCGAGGATAGCGTACAGGACGAAATCCTCGCCCTTGGCCAGCGAATGCGGGCAGCTTTCCCAGTGCTGGCGCACGGCGGCATAGGAGGTCGACGGGCCGTGGCGGACGCTGACGATGTAGCCGGTGCCAACGAAGAGATGCGTCTCGCCGAAGGTGACGCGGCCGTCGATCAACTGCGCGGTGCGCGCGACTATGAACAGCGCATCGCCATATTGCTCGATCTTGGGGCGGGCATGCGGATGTTCGGCGTCCTCGATCGCTAGGTCATGCAGATGGAATTGCGCCTGGACCCTGAGCAAAAGATTGCGGTCGGGCTCGAGCAGGCCGATCCAGACGACATGGCCGGGCTTGGCCGCCCATTCGCCGGCCTCTTCGACCGGGATATCGGCGACGCGTTTGCCGCCGGCATAGACGCTCGAAGCGATGATGCCCGATGTCGGCTGCGGAGCCGGGGTCAGGTTCCGAACTTGTTCCATCGCAAACCTCCCGAGACTGCGACTGACAAATCGCTGTGTCTGGAAGAGCTTAACCTAAATTAGAAAGCCGTTCGAGAGGCGCCTGTTCACTTAACCGGCGCCATGCCGGGGAGCACGACCTTGTCGGTCTTGTCGCTTTTCGGCCGATCGGCCGGCATCTGGTCGCCGGTGACGATGTAATAGATGGTCTCGGCGATGTTGGTCGCATGGTCGCCGATGCGCTCGATGTTCTTGGCGCAGAACAGAAGATGCGTGCAGGGGGTGATGTTGCGCGGATCTTCCATCATGTAGGTCAACAGCTCGCGGAACAGCGAGGTGTACATGGCGTCGATCTGGTCGTCGCGATCGCGCACGAAGCCGATCCTGTCGACCGAGCGCGAAGCGTAGACGTCGAGCACTTCCTTGAGCTGCGTCAGCGCCAGATTGGCCAGCGCCTCGAGGCCGCGGAACAGGCTGTTGGGCTGGCGGCCGTCGACAGAGGCGACGCGCTTGGCGACATTCTTGCCGAGATCGCCGACGCGCTCGATGTCGGCCGAGATGCGGATGGCGCCGACGATCTCGCGCAGATCCGTCGCCATCGGCTGGCGCCTGGCGATGATGACGATCGCCCTGTCGTCGATCTCGCGCTGTCCCTCGTCGAGGACGAGATCGTCCTGGATGACCTTCTGGGCAAGGCCATGGTCGGCGTTGACCAGAGCGGCAACCGCCTGCTCCACCATTCGTTCGGCATGCCCGCCCATTGCGGCGATGCGTTTGGAGAGGAACTTCAGTTCCTCGTCATAGGCACTCATGATGTGCACGGACTGCATGGACATGCCTTCCCGGTTCGCACCGGCTTGTTCGTTTCCTCAATCCGTCGCTGATACGCGAACCGCATGACAGAAAGACGAAAATGCCGGTTGGTAACCCATACAGGATCAGCGAGCCGGCAAATGAACCGTAAACGCCGCACCCTTGCCGACTTCCGACCTGATCGACAATCTTGCATTATGACGGGTCAATATATGCTTGACGATGGAAAGGCCAAGGCCCGTGCCTTTCTGGGTGCGGCTGCTCTCGACATCGACGCGGTAGAACCGTTCGGTGATGCGCGGGATATGCTCTTCGGCAATGCCCGGACCGAAATCCCTGATAGTGACGTCGACACCCTCCTCCCGGCCGCCCTCGCCGCCGGCAATCGAGACGGTGACATGCCCGCCCGACTGGCCATATTTGCAGGCGTTTTCCAGAAGGTTCTCGAAAACCTGGAACAGTTCGTCGCGGTCGCCGGGAACGACAAGCGGCCCGTCGGCGAAATCGCGCTCGATGACGACGCCGTTCTCATTGGCCAGCGGCGCAAGCGAGTCGATGACGCTGTCGATGGTCTGGCGAAGGTCCACCTCGGTGCCGGGCCGCAGATAAGGTTTCATCTCCAGCCGCGACAGCGAAAGCAGGTCGTCGATCAGGCGCGCCATGCGGCCGGTCTGATTCTGCATGATCTGCAGGAACTGGTCGCGCGCCGCCGGATCGTTGCGGGCCGGCCCGCGCAAGGTCTCGATGAAGCCGGCGATCGAGGCGAGCGGCGTGCGCAATTCGTGGCTGGCATTGGCGATGAAGTCGGCGCGCATGCGGTCGATGCGGCGCGTCTCGCTCTGATCCTTGAACACCAGCACGTAAAGGCCGGTGGCATGGCCGACCGTGGAGGCGCTGACCCGATATGTCCGCTCCACCGGCAGCTTTTCGGTGTAGTCGACGGCGTCAGAAGCCACCTCTCCCGCCAAGATGCCGTCGAGCAGCGCCTGCATTTCCGGAGCGCGGAACTTGAGTGACAGCGACATGCCCGGCGCCAGACCGCCAAAGGCCGCGAAGGCGGCGGCATTGGCGTGAACGATATTGGCCGACTGGTCGAAGATGATCAGGGGGTCGGCGACGGCTGCCGCCAGATATTCGCCGGAGAGCCGCTGCAGCCCGCTCGCCTCGATCGCGGCGGCGTCATTGGCCGACTGACGTTCGGCATCGACGGGAAGCATCGTGACGGCGGCCAGCACGGCGAGCGCCAGCAGCGGCACATAGATCGAGGCGCCCGCAAAAAAATACACGCCAAGGATCGCAACGGCGCCGATGGCCAGCAGCCAGCGGCTGCGCCATAGCCGCGCCGCCAGGGCCTGCCCTGTGCCGTTTTGTTCCGCGCTCGCCTCTGCCATACCCCGCATCCCGTCGGCTGGCCAGCGATAGACTGGACAGGCCCGGCGCACAGGCCCCTGAAAATCAGGATCGATTTTCGCAGGAGTTCATGCGCAAAATCAAAATGCTACGGCGACTTTGCTTCCGAAAGGGCGCATGTCGCTGCAGAGGCTCCATAGCATGAGTCCGCAAACTGGAAAGGTTCGTCTGGATGAAAAATGCCAAGCAAACGGCGGAGGCGGCGCCGGCCACGGGACCGATCAAGATCAAGATCGGCGGCAAGGAACGCGCCTTCGACATCGACGATCCGGTGCTGCCAGACTGGATCGATGACAACAAGCTGACCGCCGGCGGCTATCCTTACGACAAGAAGATGAAGAGCGAGGACTACGAGAAGGAGCTCGAGCACCTGCAGATCGAGCTGGTCAAGGCGCAAGCCTGGCTGCAGAAGACCGGCGGCCGGCTGATGGCGCTTTTCGAGGGCCGTGACGCCGCCGGTAAGGGCGGCACGATCTTCGTGCTGCGGCAATTCATGAACCCGCGCACCGCGCGCAACGTAGCGCTGACCAAGCCGACGCCGACCGAGACCGGGCAATGGTACTACCAGCGCTATGTCGATCATTTCCCGACCTCGGGCGAGTTCGTCACCTTCGATCGGTCTTGGTACAACCGCGCCGGCGTCGAGCCGGTCATGGGCTTCTGCACGCCGGAGCAGCATGAGAAATTCCTCGACGAAACGCCGCATTTCGAGCGCATGATCGTCAATGAGGGCATCCATTTCTTCAAGTTCTGGCTCAACATCGGCCGCGAAACGCAGCTCGAGCGGTTCCATGACCGCCGCTGGTCGCCGCTGAAGAGTTGGAAGTTCTCGCCGATCGACATCGCCGGCATCAACAAGTGGGACGACTACACCAAGGCGCGCGACCAGATGGTTGAGCGCACCCACAAGGAATTCGCACCGTGGATCATCGTGCGCGCCAACGACAAGCGACGAGCCCGGCTAGCTGTGATCCAGCGCATCCTTTTGTCGCTGCCTTACGATGGACGCGACCTCGACGTCATCGGCAAGCCCGACAAGAAGATCATCGGCGAAGGGCCGGATTTCTTGAAGGATTAGAAATATTACAGCGCCGCGCGCCTTCCGGCTTGCGCGGCGCTGAGTTTTTCATTGCCGGGCGATCAGGCCGCCAGGCGGGCGATCCGCTGCAGCCGCTTCAAGGTCGTGTCGTCCTGAAGCGCCTGCTGGAACAGCGTGATCTCATGGTCGATGCGGTCGCACAGCACGTCAGTGTCGCCCTTGAGCAGGCTGCGTGTCTGCAGCAATGCGGCGACCGGCTTCTTGGCGAGATGCTTCGCTCTCGCCAAGGTCGCCTCCTCCGCGCTGCCTTCCGTCACGATCTCGCCCACCAGCCCGAGCGCCTTGGCATCGTCTACGCCGAGCGTGTCGCCCAGGCAGAAGAAGCGGAAGGCGCCGGCATAGCCGAGCTTCTGGGGCGCCAGGATGCTGGTCGCCGCGTCCGGCACCAGGCCGAAATCGACGAACGGCACCCTGAAGGTGCTGCCCCTGGAAGCGATCACCATGTCGCAGTGGAACAGTATGGTGCAGCCGACGCCGACGGCATCGCCGTCGACGCAGGCAAGCACCGGCTTGGGGAAGGTCGCCAGCATGCGGAACATGTCGGTGACGGCGGCGATCAGTTCCCGGTGCTTGGTGGCGTCGAGGAACTCCGAGAAATCGCCGCCGAGGCAGAAGCAGCCGGCAAGGCCGCGAAGCATGACGACGCGGACCTCGTCGTTGACGGCTGCGTCGTGCAAGGTCATGGCAAGGCTCGCATAGGCGTGCCGGTCGAGCACCGGCCTTCCGTCATGCGAGGACACCGTGACGACCAGCGTGTGGCCGCGCAGTTCGGGTTCGGGATGAAAGCTCATGGCCGCCTCCATCACGATGCTTGCTTCAAGCCGAGCTGACCGGGATAACCCCGGGTCAACACCGGCAGATGGTGGTTGCGGCGCTGGCGCACGATATCGAGCGTATGCTCGGTGAAGGTGAGCAGCGTCGCCACGACCTGCTGGTTGCCGTAAGTGCGCTGGTAGCCGAGGGGCTTGGCCAGGAAATGCAGCTGCAGAGCCCGCAGCACCCACATCGGCTCGAACTCGATGATCACCTGGTTGACGTTGCGCTTCAGCCCCCATTCGACGAAGCCGGCGATAAGTTCGGTACCGACCGTCGAGACGCCGCGTTTGCCGTCACGAAAGCCGGGGGCCACCGCGTAGCGGGTCAGTTCCCAGACATTCGGTCCCGAGGGGGACGGCCCCTCGCAGAGGTCGAACAGCACGTCGCTCAGAAGATGCGGCCGCGTCGTCGGCAGCATGCGCTGGTAGCCGGCAAGCTCGCCATTGCGGATGACGAGGTGATGTTCGGCCTCGTCATGGTCGAACTGATCGATCTCGAGCTGGTCCGGACGATCGAGATCGGTCCATCCCATCTCCTCGACGAAGATCCTGTAGCGCAGCCGATGAACGGCCTCCCAGAGGTCGGGACGTTCCATAAGTTCCTGAGTGGTAAGGGCAAAAAGCATTAGCCGTCTCCTGGGCTTAGAGGAAGATACGGCCGTGATGTCCCTTAAAATATTGCGCGAACGCGCAGGCAAGAATTTCTAGGTCGGCACGGCCGACCTAGCTAATATAGCCGCGCCTAATGGCCTCCGCGACAGCTTGCACGCGGTTGGCCGCGCCCAGTTTGCTCTTGGCGTTAAGAAGATGTTTCTCGGAAGTATGTTCCGAGATGCCTAAAATTTGAGATATCTCCCATTCGGACTTGCCGACAGCTGCCCATTGCAGGCATTCCCGCTCGCGAGCCGTCAATTCTATGTGATCGATAAGCTTGTCGGCCTTAGTGTGCAGCTGCATGGCGCGGCCGATGGCATAGGTCGACGCTAGCGAAACCATGCCGAATTCCGCGTCCGACAATTCGACGGATTCGCCGCCGAGCGAAACCATGACGATCTGGCCGTCGAGCGTGACCAGCGGGAATGCCAGTCCGTCGCGCAGTTTGAACTCGCGCGCGTCGCCCATCACCTCGTCGCTGTCCTTGTCGATGACGATGTGCTGGGACGCTTCTCGCCACTGGAACGGCGCCTGCAACTGCTTCATGTGGCTGACGACCGGATCGTGGTCGACATAGTTGCGCGCCACGTAGCGCTCCAGCCAGTCGCCCGGCCAGTCGCACAGCAGCACATGTTGTTTCTGCTGGCCGCGCGGCGTGCCCGGTTGCGGCACGGTCCCAGCCATCAGCGCCGTTAGACCGAAATTGGAGGTGATACCCAGCAAGCGCTCGCACACCGCGGCCGCGGTGCCCGCTTGTTGCAATTGATCGATGTATTCCAGCGTTCTGTCGAACATGCCCATCGCAACATCTACCCCATGTTGCTTGTTTTTCTCGTTACCGATGGTAGATGACCGAACCGCCCTTCGCCATCAACCCCGGATTGCAGGCCGTTCATGCGCCGGTAAGCTTCCCCCTCCCGGCGCAAGCGAAATCACCTGCAAACTTTACAAATCATACGCTCAATTTGGCCGGATGAAATCAAAAACCGTTGTGCCGGCATCATTTTCATACGAAAAACCGTGCGGCAGGGATTGGCGGAGCCTCAAGTGACAATCCGGTGGATAGTTCTGACCATGCTGTCGCTCTTGGCCGGCGCACTGCCGTTTGCCGGCGCGACTCGGGCCGCCGAACCGCAGGTGCCGGTGCTGTGGGACGCCAAGGAGAGGCTGCCCAAGCCCGACCTCTCGGCGCTGCCGCGTCTCAGATTCCTCACCACAACCGATTTTCCGCCCTTCAACTTCCTCGACGGCTCGGGGCGGCTGTCGGGTTTCCACATCGATCTGGCGCGGGCGATCTGCGCCGAGCTCGACATCGTCGAAAAGTGCCAGATCCAGGCGCTGCCGTGGAACGAGCTGGACGCCGCGCTCGATAAAGGCGAAGGCGAAGCGATCATCGCAGGCATCGCCGCGACCCCGGAGAGCCGGGAGAAATATGCCTTCTCGCGCTCCTATCTGCAGTTTCCGGCGCGCTTCATCATGCCGAAGGCGAAGGCCTTCGCCGAACCGATCCTCGACAAGTTGCGCAGCAAGCGGGTCGGCGTCGTCGCCGGCTCGGCGCATGAGAAGATGCTGCGCGACTATTTCGGCACCCTCCAGGTCGTGCCCTTCGACAAGCCCGAGGATCTCTATGCCGACCTCAAGGCCGGCAAGGTAGACGCCGCCTTCGGCGACGGCATGCGCTTCGCCTTCTGGCTGGGCGGCTCGGACGCGGCCGGCTGCTGCCGCTTCGCCGGCGGCCCCTATCTGGCGCCGGAATATCTGGGCTCGGGCATGGCGATCGCCACGCGCAAAGGCGATACGGCGCTGGCAGCGGCCTTCGACTACGCGCTGCAGGAGATCTCGATCAAGGGCACTTTCGCCGAATTCTACCTGCGCTATTTCCCGGTGAGCTTCTTTTAGGTCAGCGTGCGCAGGCGCGCCTTGGCCGCGCGGGCGATCGCCGCGACGGTCAGCGTGTCGAGATCGAGCTTGAGGCGGATGAGCTGCAACACCCTGACCTCCTCCATGCGCATTTCGAGATCGACGGCGGCGACTTCGAAGGCAGCGGCATAGGCCGTGTCACCCAGCCGCTCGGGCAGCGATGCGGCAATGTTTGCCAGCACCCCATCCAGCCCATCCTTGTCGTGCAGCGCCTTCTGGCAGGCCTGCGCCACCTCAACCAGCCGGTCCCGGTTGAAATCGACGAAGACCGGCCACGTGCGGACGACGTCGCCGATCCGCGCCAGCTCGACATCGGTCATGTCGCGATCGGAGGCCGAGGTGATCACCATCAGGTGGATCAAGGCTTCATGCGGCGTCAGCAAAGGCATTCAAAACTCCTTGGTAATGGGCCTCGAAAGTAGGAAGGCCATTGTGGCATCGCAAGGAAAACCGCCGCAAATCGTTGACGCTCCGGTCTCGCGCGCCTAGAGACCGGTCGACAAATCCTTATCCGCCGCAAAGACGGCACATGACTGGAACTTCGACATGACGGGATCAAACATCATCGATCTCAATCCCGAGATGCTTGCGGCGGCGGCCGAGAGCAAGGCGTGGCCGTTCGAGGAAGCCAAAAAGATCGTCGCGCGCTACAAGGGCAAGGATTTCCCTGAAACCGTGCTGTTCGAGACCGGCTACGGCCCGTCCGGCCTGCCGCATATCGGCACGTTCGGCGAGGTGGCGCGCACGACGATGGTGCGCCACGCCTTCCGCGTGCTGACGCAGGACAAGGTCAAGACCAAGCTTCTGTGCTTCTCCGACGACATGGACGGCATGCGCAAGATCCCGGAAAACGTGCCGGACCGCGCCGCGCTGGAGCCCTATCTGCATATGCCGCTGACCGCGGTGCCCAATCCGTTCGGCGGCGACTATGCGAGCTTCGCCGACCACAACAACGCGATGCTGTGCCGCTTCCTCGACACGTTCGGCTTCGACTACGAGTTCGCCAGCGCGACCCAATACTACAAGTCCGGCCGCTTCGACGAAGTGCTGTTGCGCGCCGCCGAGCGCTATGACCAGATCATGGCGGTGATGCTGCCGACGCTCGGGCCGGAGCGTCAGGCGACCTACAGCCCGTTCCTGCCGATCTCCCCGAAAAGCGGCCGCGTGCTCTATGTGCCGATGAAAAAGGTCGACGCCAAGGCCGGCACCATCACCTTCGACGACGAAGGCACCGAGACGACGCTGCCAGTCACCGGCGGGCATGTGAAGCTGCAGTGGAAGCCGGATTTCGGCATGCGCTGGGCAGCACTCGGCGTCGATTTCGAGATGTTCGGCAAGGACCACCAGACCAATGCCGGGATCTACGACCGGATCTGCAACATCCTCGGCGGCCGCGCGCCGGAGCATTTCGTCTATGAGCTGTTCCTCGACGAGGAGGGCCAGAAGATCTCGAAGTCGAAAGGCAATGGTTTGACCATCGACGAATGGCTGACCTATGCGCCGACCGAGAGCCTCGGCCTCTATATGTACCAGCGGCCGCGGCAGGCGAAGAAACTCTATTTCGACGTCATCCCGAAGGCGGTGGACGAATATTACGCCTTCCTCGGCGCCTACCCGCGGCAGGACTGGAAGGAGCGGCTCGGCAATCCGGTCTGGCACATGCATGACGGCAATCCATCGGCAATCGACCTGCCGGTGCCTTTCGCGCTGCTGCTCAATCTGGTCAGCGCCTCCAACGCGCATGACAAGTCGGTGCTGTGGGGTTTCATCTCGCGCCATGCGCCGGGCGTGACGCCGAAGACGCATCCGGAGCTCGACCGGCTGACCGGCTACGCCATCCGCTATTTCGACGACTTCGTGAAGCCGACCAAGGTTTTCCGCGCCGCCGACGAGGTCGAGCGCGAGGCGTTGGCCAAGCTTTCGGACGCGCTCGGCGCATTGCCGCAGGGCGCCGACGGCGAAGCGATCCAGAACGCGGCGCTCAACGTCGCGCGCCGTATCGAGCGCTACCAGGACCATTCCAAGCAGAGCCCGGAAGGCGGGCCCGGCGTGTCGGTCGCCTTCTTCCAGATGATCTACCAGGTGCTGATCGGCCAGGAGCGCGGACCGCGCTTCGGCTCCTTCGCGGCGCTCTACGGCATCGCCGAGACGCGCGCGCTCATTGAGCGGGCGCTGGCTGGTCAGCTGGCGGCGTAACGGCGCCGTCGTCAGCCGGCAGGATGGAGTCCGGCGCGACCGGCGCCGGTTGCGGTGCTGCCGGCAGCGCCGACAGGCCGCCAAGGTTGGGCGCCGATCCGAAAATGCCCTTCTTTGCCGTGCGGGCCTTGTTCTCGGCCTCGACATAGGGACCGCCCTCGGCGGCGCGCGCCCAGCCGTTTTCGACCAGCCACTGGCCGACGTCCAGATTGCCGACATGGCACTCGGCGGAAATGGTGTCGCGCCCGCCTTCCGGCGGCAGCTTGCAGGCGACGGCACGGCCGCGCAGGAAAGCGCGGAACGCCGTCCTGGCGCGCGCGCCGCAGGCCCAGTCCTTGCCTTCGTCGCCGCAGGTTTCGTCCGCCTTGACGACATCGATACCGGTGATGGCGACCGCGTAGCCCTTCGCCTCGATCAGACCGGCGGCGGTGGCGACGGGCTGGAACAGCTTGGTGCCGTTCCAGTCGCCCGGCATCCTGGTCTTGGGCGGCTTGGGCGGGCCGGCCAGCGCCAGATCGCTGAGCGGCGCGCGCGGCTCGACGCGCTGCAGTTCATCCTCCGGGAGGTCCGGCGGGGCCACCATTTCGGGGTCGATCGCACGGGAATGCACAGCCGGCTTCTGCGGCTGCGGCTCCGATATGGCCGAGGTGGCCGACTCATGCGGCGGGGTGTCGGCTCCGGAAACGGGAGCCGTATCGCCACCGGCGAGCGTGTCGGCAACCGGATCGATCTGATCGACCGTGACGACGCTCTCGTGACCTTTCAGCGTGCGCCCCCCGGCCACCACAAGTGCGGCCATAACCGGGACCGCCAGCACCGCCAGGGTGAGTTGAAGAAAGCGCACCGGTCCGGACCTACTGGCTTGCCCAGACGATGCGCGCCACCCATTCGATCTCGCGCGCCGGGATATCTCGATCCGGATGGGCGGGATTGAGCGACACCAGAACGATCGATTTCACCGTCTGGCGGTCGAGCACCTTGGCCATCACCTCGCCGGCCGTCGTCTTGACGACGACACGGTCGCCTTTCCTGGTTGGCGCTCCGGGCTCGACGATCAGCACGTCGCCGTTGCGGTAGAGCGGCAGCATGGAATCGCCCTGCACCTGCAGCGCATAGGACGTCTCGGTCGCCCGCGCGGGAAGCTCGACAAGGTCCCAGCCCTGCCCTGCCGGGTAACCGGCATCGTCGAAGAAGCCGCCGGCGCCGGCCTGGGCGAAACCGAGCAGGGGCACGGCGCTGCGCTGTTGGGCCAACAGGGAGCCGCGTCCCTCGACCAGCCCGGTGAACTCCTCCAGCGAGGCGCCGGTAGCCTCGATGATCTTGGCCAGCGATTCGGTGGACGGCCAGCGCGGCCGGCCATCGGAGGACAGACGCTTCGATTTGTTGAAGGCGGTCGAGTCAAGCCCGGCGCGCCTTGCGAGGCCCGAGGCCGACAGCGAATAGCGTTCGGCGAGAGCATCGATGGCGGCCCATACGCGGTCGTGTGAGAGCAATGCCGCGCTCCTTCGAAACAGGAAAAAATGCCTCTGCCTGTCTAGCGCGCGACCGTCCCATTGTCCACCGGCGTCCGGCGGCTCATGACGCAGCCGTTCGTAAAATTAGCGCCCCGGCGTGGGGCCTATCCGATCCCGGCCAGCGCCCTGGGCAGGCCCTTCTTCAGTTCCTCGGCATTCATGACCGGCACGAAATCCACGGCGGCATTGAAGGCGAGGAAGAAGCGCTCGCCATAATAGGGCATGTCGGAACTGTCCTTGACGTCGACGAACAGATAGGCTGTGCGCTGCCCCTTCTCGGCGGTGAAATAGGCCGCCTCCGGTTTCAGCTCGGACAGGCTGTGTTCGATGAACTTGCCCATGCTGCCGTCCTTGAGCGCCTTGTTGCCTTCCACGGTTGGAACGGTGATTTTCAGCATCATGCGCATGATAGTCGCTCCCTCCAGCTCTTTTGTTAGCAATTGCTAATTTAACATCCGCACCCATCGCAATGAAGCCGACGCCGCCATGCTCTCGAAAGCGTGATCAAGCCAGCATCCGGATTGACCTTGGCGGCGGATTGATCTTATCGTCCGCGCGCGGTGCAGGCCGCATCCGGGTCCGCGGGAAGGGTTGAACCCACTTGCATCGATGAGCTGACAGCCAAACCTTTGTGCAGCCGGATTTGCGGACCTTCGGCGAAGAACGCACGGAGGTTTTCATGAGACAACTCCCCAATCGTCCCGATCTCGAGCTTCTGAAGAAGCAGGCCAAGGAACTGCTCGCCGCCTACAGGCGCGGCGCGCCGGATGCGCTCGCGCGCTTTCGCGAAGGGCTGCCATCGGCGGCGGGCAAAGACGACAAGGCGATCGCGGCGCTCGGCCTGCGCCTGCATGACGCGCAATCCTGCCTGGCGCGCGAGTACGGATTTCCGTCCTGGCGCGATCTGAGCAGTTTCGTTGCCGCGCGGCGTGCCTACGGCGCCGACCGCGCCTCCGCGATGCGCAACTGGGCCGGGCTCGTCTATGCCGGAGACATTAGCGGCAGCACCAACCGGGCGAGCCCGGATGCCGCCGCGCGCATGATCGAAGAACATCCCGAGCTGATCCAGGGCGACGCGTATCTGGCCTGCGCGGTCGGCGACTCGGCAATGTTGCGGGAGGCGACCAGCCGCGATGCCGGCTGGGTCAACCGCCCTGGCGGGCCGCTCAACCTGCCGCCGCTGGTCGCGGTGACCCATTCGAGCCTGGTGCGGCTGCCGCGCTTTAGCGGCGCGCTTCACGCCTCGGCAAAATTGCTGCTGGACGCTGGCGCCGATCCCAACCAGGCGGCCGGCAGCCGCTGGCCGCCGGCATCGCTGGAAAAACCTTCGGACGAATACCCACTCTCGGCGCTCTATGGAGCGGCCGGCCAGAACCATGATCCGGTGATGACGAAACTGCTGCTCGACGCTGGCGCTGATCCGAATGACGGCGAGTCGCTCTACCATTCGCTCGAGAACCCGGCCTGCACACGGCTGCTGCTCGCAGCCGGCGCTCGTGTCACCGGGTCCAACGCACTCTACCGGGTTCTCGATCTCGACAGCGCGGAGGCATTGAAGCTGCTGCTTGCGGCGCCTGACGCCGATCCCAACGAACCGGCCGGCAGCCAGCCGACCGCCGATTGGGGCAGGCCGCTGCTGTGGGCGATCCGCCGGCGGCGCTCGCCGGCGCATATCGAAGCGCTGCTAGCGGCCGGCGCCGACCCTTCGGCGCGGACGCCCGAGGGCCTGAGCGCCTATCAGGTCGCGCTGCGCTTCGGCCTGCCGGATGTCGCCGTGCTGCTGCGCCAGGTCGGAGACGACGACCCGCTTCCCGACGAGGAACAATTCGTCGCCGCCTGCGCGGCCGCCGAAAGGGCGACGGCGCAAGCGATCAAGACCCGCCGGCCCGACCTGCCGGCCTCGCTGTCGGAGCAGCAGTTGCGGTTGCTGCCGGAGCTTGCAGCGGAGGGCTGCGGCGACGCAGTGAAGGTGATGGTCGCAATGGGTTGGCCGATCGCCGTTCGCGGCGGCGACTGGGATGCCTCGGCGCTAAACCACGCCGTGTTTCGCGGCGATGTCGACCTCACCAGCTTCCTGCTGAAGCACGGCGCCGACTGGCGCGAGCGGCACGGCTTCGGCGGCGATGTGCGCGGAACGCTGGGCTGGGCATCGGTCAATGAGCCCGAACCGGAGGGCGATTGGTTGGGTTGCGCCGAGGCGCTTGTAGCGTATGGGATGCCGACCGGACGGCCGGCCCCCCAAGGCAGGCGGGCCGCCGTCGCCTTCGATGATGGGCTGCAGATCTTTTCCGACGAGGTGACCGATTTTCTGCTTGGCGTATCAGCCTGACGCAGCCGTACCGGATGCGCGTGATCGAGCCGTCCTGGCTTCGGCGACGCAGTCGATCTGGACAAAACCTTCCGCGCCGAGCATTGAAGCAGCCTGCCAGTGAATCGGCTTGATTGTCAGGCCGCCTTGGCCAGTTCGCGCAGGTTGCGGTGCGAGAGCATGAACGCCCGTTCGGCCTCTGTCGGCGGGCGCGGCGTGGCGGAGTGGCCAAGCGCCGCGACGACCTCGTCGATGTCGAGGAAGCGGCGGTTGCCGCGGTCATAGACGCCGCCGGTGGTCATGATCAGCGCCGCCGTCTCGCCATTGTCGAGGACGAAGCGATGCCTGCCGATGACGGAAGTGCCTTCCCAGGTCTCGATCGACGACGCCACCTCGAAGCGCCGCCACAGCCTGATCTCGCGCACATAGGCGACTTGCAGCCCGCCGATCATCGGTGCCCAACCCTTTTTGCGCGCCAATGCGATGAGGCCGATGCGCAGGAAGATGTCGATGCGGCCGAGATCGGCCAGCATCATGTAGCGCGCATTGTTGAGATGCAGGTTGAAATCGATGTCGATCGGCAGGCAGCGGAAGGCCAGCCGGCTCTCGTCGCCGACAAGATAAGGGCCACGGCTCGACGCCGTGGCCATCGTGCGCGCCATGCGCCCCCAGACATACATATCCGGTTCTTCAGGCGGCCTGCTTCACTTCGCCCTTCTGGTAGGGGTCGAAGCGCTGGTAGAAGGTCTCGTCCTTCTCGGCCATGTCGAGCAGGAGCTTCGGCGCCTTGAATTCGGCGCCGTATTTCTTCTGCAGGCCCTTGGCGATCTTGACGAAACGCTTGGCGCCGATGCCGTCGATATAGGACAAGGCACCACCGGTGAAGGGCGCGAAGCCGAAGGCCAGGATCGAGCCGACATCGGCCTCGCGCGGATCGGTGACGATGCCCTCTTCCATCACCCGCACCGCTTCCAGCGCGATGGTGACCAGCAGGCGCTGTTTCAGCTCCTCATAGTCGACCTTGTCGGGGTTCAGCTGCGGATAGAGGTCCTTGAGGCCCGGCCACAGCTTCTTCTTCGCGGGCTTGGCCGGATAGTCGTAAAAGCCCTTGCCGTTCTTGCGGCCGAAGCGGCCATGCGTGTCGACCATGGTGTTGATCAGCGCCATCTGCTTTGGATCGACGGCCTTTTCGCCGAGATCGCGAATGGTCTGCTTCATGATCTTCTGGGCAAGGTCGACCGCGGTCTCGTCGGTCAGCGCCAGCGGGCCGACCGGCATGCCGGCAGCCTTGGCGGCATTCTCGATCATCGGCGCCGGAACCCCTTCGATCAACATCTTGTAGGCTTCCGACATGTAGCGCAGCACGCAGCGGTTGACGTAGAAGCCGCGCGTGTCGTTGACGACGATCGGCGTCTTCTTGATGGCGCGCACGAAGTCGAAGGCGACGGCAAGAGCCTTGTCGCCGGTCTTCTTGCCGAGGATGATCTCGACCAGCATCATCTTGTCGACCGGCGAGAAGAAGTGGATGCCGATGAAATTCTTCGCCCGCGTCGAATTCTTCGCCAGCGCCGTGATCGGAATGGTCGAGGTGTTGGAAGCGAAGATCGCCGACGACTTCAGCACCGCTTCGGCCTTCTCGGTCGCATCCTTCTTGACGCCGGAATCCTCGAACACCGCTTCGACGACGAGGTCGCAGCCCGCGAGATCGGCATAGTCGGCCGTCGGCGTGATCAGCGACAAGAGCTTGTCCTTGTCCTCCGGCCTGGCGCGGCCCTTCTTGACCTGGTCGGCCATCAGGCTCTCGGAATGCGCCTTGCCCTTCTCGGCCGAGGCCATGTCGCGGTCGAGCAGAACGACCGGAATGCCGGCGCGTGCCGTGACATAGCCGATGCCGGCGCCCATGAAGCCGCCGCCGCCGAGGATGCCGATCTTCTTGAACTTGGTGTCCGGCACGCCGGCCGGGCGGCGGGCGCCCTTGTTCAATTCCTGCAGCGAGACGAACAGCGAGCGGATCATCGCCGCCGCTTCCTTGCCCTGCATGATCTCGGTGAAGTAGCGCTGTTCGATCTTCAGCGCCGTGTCGAACGGCACCAGCAGGCCTTCATAGACGCATTTCAGGATCGCCGCAGCGGCCGGATAATTGCCGTAGGTCTCGCGGCGCAGGATGGCGATGGCCGGCGGCCAGAGATTGGCGCCGGCAGCCGAATAGACCGGGCCGCCGGGCAGCTTGAAGCCCTTCTCGTCCCAGGGTGCGACTGGCTTCAGGCCGTTCTTGATCATCGCCTTGGCGGTCTCGACGAGCTTCGTCGGCTCGGCGATCTCGTGGATCAGACCCATCTGCTTCGCCTTTTGCGGCGTCAGGTTCTGGCCGGTGGTCAGCATCTGCAGCGCCTGCTGCTGGTCGGTCAGGCGCGGCACGCGCTGGGTGCCGCCGGCGCCCGGGAAGATGCCGATCTTCACCTCGGGAAGCGCCATCTTCACCTTGTCGCTGTCGGCGGCGACGCGGCCATGGCAGGCGAGCGACATCTCGAAAGCACCGCCCATGCAGGTGCCGTTGATGGCGGAGACCCACGGCTTGCCGCACGTCTCGATCTTGCGGAACAGGCCGTTCATGGCGCCGGCATTGTCGAACAGCGTCTTGATCGCCTTGTCCGGATCCTTGCCGTTCTCAGCGGCGAAGGCGGCCAGCATCTTTTGCAGCATGGTGATGTCGGCGCCGCCCGAGAAGGTGTCCTTGCCGGAGGTGATGACCGCGCCCTTGATGGCGGCGTCGGCCACGACCTGATCGACGATGGCGTTGAGCTCGCGCATCGCCTCTTCGGTGAAGACGTTCATCGAACGCTCCGGCATGTCCCATGTGATCAGCGCGATGCCGTCGGCGTCGGTGTCGAGGGTGAAATTGGTGTAGCTCATCTTTTCTCTCCCCGTCAGACGCGTTCGATGATGGTGGCGGTGCCCATGCCGGCGCCGATGCAGAGCGTGACCAACGCGGTGTTCAGGTCGCGGCGCTCGAGTTCGTCGAGCACCGTGCCGAAGATCATCGCGCCGGTGGCGCCCAGCGGATGGCCCATGGCGATTGCGCCGCCATTGACGTTGATCTTGTCGTGCGGGATCTCGAAAGCCTGCATGTAGCGCAGCACGACGGAGGCGAACGCCTCGTTGAGCTCGAACAAATCGATGTCCGACAGCTTCATCTTGGCGCGCTTCAACAGCTTTTCGGTGACATCGACCGGACCGGTCAGCATCAGCACCGGCTCGGAGCCGATATTGGCGAAGGAACGAATGCGCGCGCGCGGCTTCAGCCCCATGGCCTTGCCGGCCTTCTTCGAGCCAAGCAGAACGGCGGCGGCGCCGTCGACGATGCCCGACGAGTTGCCGGCATGGTGGACGTGGTTGACCTCCTCGACTTCCGGGTGCTTCTGCACGGCAACCGCGTCGAAGCCGCCCATCTCGCCCGGCATGACGAAGGACGGGTTGAGCGAAGCCAGCGACTGCATGTCGGTCGAAGGCCGCATGTGCTCGTCATGGTCGAGGATCGTCAGCCCGTTCTGGTCCTTGATCGGGATGACCGAATTCTTGAAGCGGCCATCGGCCCAGGATTTGGCGGCGCGCTTCTGGCTCTCGACCGCATAGGCGTCGACGTCGTCACGGGAAAAGCCGTATTTCGTGGCGATCAGGTCGGCCGAGATGCCCTGCGGCACGAACCAGCCGGGCAGGCCGACGGAGGGATCCATGAACCAGGCGCCGCCCGACATGCCCATGCCGACGCGCGACATGGATTCGACGCCGCCGGCGATGACGATGTCGTCGGCGCCCTGCGCGATCTTGGCGGCGCCGAAATTGATGGCGTCGAGGCCGGAGGCACAGAAGCGCGAGATCTGCATGCCGGGCGCCTTGGTGTCGTAGCCGGCCTCGAAGGCGGCCGCGCGCGGAATGACCGAGCCCGCCTCGCCGACCGGATCGACGCAGCCGAAGATGATGTCGTCGACAGTGCCGGTGTCGAGGCCGTTGCGGTCGCGCAGCGCCTCCAGTGTCCTGGCGGCGAGCCGCACCGCCGGCACTTCGTGCAGCGATCCGTCCTTCTTGCCCTTGCCGCGCGGCGTGCGCACGGCGTCATAGACGTAAGCTTCAGCCATTTTCGTGCTCCTTGGCTTTGCCGGCCGTCGCGCTTAGAGAGAGCGCCCGATCAGCAATTTCATGATTTCGTTGGTGCCGCCATAGATGCGCTGGACGCGAGCGTCGCGATACATGCGGGCGATCGGATATTCATTCATGTAGCCATAGCCGCCATGCAATTGAAGGCATTCGTCGACGACTTTGCCCTGTAGGTCGCTCAGCCAGTATTTGGCCATCGAAGCGGTGACCGGATCGAGGCCGCCGTCGATGTGGCGGGCGACGCAGTCATTGTAGAAGACGCGGCCGATGGTGGCTTCGGTCTTCAGCTCGGCCAGCTTGAACTGGGTGTTCTGGAAATCGATGACGGCCTTGCCGAAGGCCTTGCGCTCCTTGACGTAGTCGATGGTCAAGGCCAGCGCCCTTTCGATCATGGCAATGGCGCCGGTGCCGATCTGCAGCCGCTCCTGCGGCAATTGCTGCATCAGTTGGACGAAGCCCTTGCCCTCTTCATGGCCGAGCAGGTTCGACGTCGGCACGCGCACGTCGTTGAAGAACAGCTCCGACGTATCGTTGGCCTTCAGCCCTATCTTGTCGAGGTTGCGGCCGCGCTGAAAGCCTTCGACCTCGTCGGTCTCGACGACGATCAGCGAGGTGCCCTTGGCGCCCTTTTCGGGATCGGTCTTGGTGACGACGATGATGAAGTTGGCGAGCTGGCCGTTGGTGATGAAGGTCTTGGAGCCGTTGATCTTGTACTGGTTGCCGTCCTTCTCGGCGCGGGTCTTGACGCCTTGCAGATCGGAGCCGGCGCCGGGCTCGGTCATGGCGATGGCGCCGATTAGTTCGCCGGTCGCCAGCTTCGGCAGCCACTTCTGCTTCTGCTCCTCGGAGCCGTAATGCAGGATGTAGGGCGCGACGATCGAATTGTGCAGGCCGATGCCGAAACCGTCGACACCGACATGGCCGATCGCCTCGATGATGGCGCTCTCATGCGCGAAGCTGCCGCCGGAGCCGCCGTATTTCTCCGGCATGGAGGCGCAGAGCAGGCCGGCGGCGCCCGCCTTCAGCCAGCTCTCGCGGTCGACCATCTCGTTCTTCTCGAACTCGTCGTAGCGCGGTGCGATCTCTTCCGACATGAAGCGCTGCGCCATGTCGTAGAGCATGCCGACCTCGTCCGCCGCCCAGGCGGGCTTCGGCAGGCCAAGAATTTCGGCTGGATTTGTCGCCACGATTTCCTCCGCGTTCCGACAAGTGTGGGCCGGTGCTGCCGGCCCGCCAAACCTAGAACGCTTCCGCCGGCAGTGCCATTAGCGTGTCCGCGCCACTGGAAATGCGGGCAAGCCGGATCGCGGTCTCCGGCATGATGCGCTCCATGAAGAAGCGCGCCGTCGTCAGCTTGGTGTCGTAGAAGGACGCCGAGCCGTTGGCGCCTTCCGCAAGCTTGGCTTCAGCGGATTTGGCCATCTGCGCCCACATGTAACCCAGCGCGACCAGGCCGAAGAGATGCATGTAGTCGGTCGAGGCCGCACCGCCATTGTCGGGCTTGGCCATGGCGTTCTGCAGCAGCCACATGGTGGCCGCCTGCAGGTCATTGAGGCCTTTCTTCAGCGCCTTGGTGAAGGGCGCCATCTTGTCGTCGGCGCGGTTTTCCTCGCAGAATTCACCGACCTCCTTGAAGAAGGCCTGAACGGCGCGGCCGCCATTCTGCGCCAGCTTGCGGCCGACGAGATCAAGCGCCTGGATGCCGTTGGCGCCCTCATAGATCATGGCGATGCGGGCATCGCGCACGAACTGGCTCATGCCGTGCTCTTCGATATAGCCGTGGCCGCCGAACACCTGCTGCGCCATCACGGCGTGGTCGAAGCCCTTGTCGGTCAGCACGCCCTTGACCACCGGCGTCATCAGACCGGTGTAGTCGTCGGCCGCCTGGCGGTCCTTGTCGTCGCCCGAGCGGTGCGCGACGTCCGACTTGATGGCCGTCCACAGCGCCAGCGCGCGGCCGGCCTCGTTGAAGGCCTTCATGGTCATCAGCGAGCGGCGGATGTCGGGATGGACGATGATCGGATCGGCTTTCTTGTCCGGTGCCTTGGCACCCGACAGCGAACGGCCCTGGAGCCGGTCCTTGGCGTAGGAGACGGCGTTCTGGTAGGCGATCTCGGACACCGAGAGCCCCTGCAGGCCGACGCCCAGGCGAGCCTCGTTCATCATAGTGAACATGGCCTTGAGGCCGCCGTTCAACTCGCCGAGCAGCGTGCCCTCGGCCTCGTCATAATTCATGACGCAGGTCGAGTTGCCGTGAATGCCCATCTTCTCCTCGATCGAGCCGCAGGAGAGCGTGTTCTTCTCGCCGGGATTGCCGGAAGCGTCGAGCTTGAACTTCGGCACGATGAACAGTGAGATGCCCTTGACGCCTTCCGGCGCGCCCTCGGCGCGGGCGAGCACCAGATGGACGATGTTGTCCGACATGTCGTGCTCGCCGGCCGAGATGAAGATCTTCTGGCCGGAAATCCTGTAGGTGCCGTTGCCGTTGGGAACGGCCTTGGTGCGCAGCAGGCCGAGATCGGTGCCGCAATGCGGCTCGGTCAGGTTCATGGTGCCGGTCCAGATGCCGTCGATCATCCTGGGCAGCCAGGTTGTCTTCTGCTCGTCGCTGCCATGGGTGACGATGGCCGCAATCGCGCCTTGCGTCAGGCCCGGATACATCATCAGAGCCATGTTGGCGGAGATCATATATTCGGAGACCGCGGTGTGGACGGCGTAAGGCAGGCCCTGGCCGCCGAACTCGGCAGGCGCGGCAAGCCCCATCCAGCCGCCTTCGCGATACTGGTCATAGGCGTCCTTGAAGCCCTTCGGGGTCGTCACCGAGCCGTCGTCATGGCGCACGCAGCCTTCCATGTCGCCAACGCGGTTCAGCGGATGCATGACGTTCTCGGCGAACTTGGCGCCTTCGGCGAGGATCGCCTCGAGCACGTCGGGCGTGGCGTCGGAGAAACCCGGAAGATTCGAATAGCGCTGGTAGCCCAGCACGTCGTTGAGAACGAAGAGCGTATCCTGGACCGGCGCCCTGTAGACCGTCATGGCTTCCTCCACCCTTTTTTGTCTCGGCCGGCCAGCAAGTTCCCATCCACTCCTGAAGGGGGCCGGGCCAATCTCCGATGCCCCGATAACAAATATTGACGTTTGCGTAAACGTCAACAAGGTCGCAGGCAGAAAAAATTTGGCGCGCGGCCGGATAGTGGCGACAAAAAAGCCGCGCGGCTACTGCCACGCGGCTTTCATTTCCGGGGCCGTCCTCGATGGCGGCGCGATCAGCCGGCGGCGCTTGCCTGCGGTTGCGCGCTGCGCTCGCTCAGCATCTGGCGGACCGCCGTCATCGAGGTGCTGAGCTCATTGATGGCGTCGTCGATCAGCGCCCGCTGCTTCTGCAGGCGGGCAAGCTGCTTCTCCGACTTGTCGAGCGCGAGCCGCAACTGCTTGGTGTTGGAGCCGCTCGGATCGTAGAGGTCCATCATCTGCTTGACGTCGCGCAGCGAGAAACCGACCTTGCGGCCGAGCAGGATCAGCTTCAGCCGAGCCTTGTCACGGCGCGTGTAGAGACGGGTCGAGCCGTCGCGCTGCGGATTGAGCAGGCCCTTGTCTTCATAAAAACGCAGCGTGCGCAGGGTCACGCCGTACTTCTTGGCCATTTCGCCGATGCGGGCGAGTTCCTCGCCGGCCTCGGCCGGAATGCTATTGGTATTGGCCGCGGCTTCGCCGGGCGAAACAAGTTTCATGGTCACTGGCTTTCCCCTGGTGGCGTCGCGGTCGAAGACCAAGCGTCGCTTGAGTGGAAGCGGGGGCGTGCTTCCAATCGTGGTTGCAACAAGTCAATCACAAAAGGCACGGCTTCGCACCTTTTACGTTTACGTCAATCCTATACCGAGAGCCGCAGGGTGACGCAAGGGCGTTGTCGAAACGGAGCTTTATGCCGCACCCGGTTGCCCGGGGTGTCAGGCGGTTCACGATTTATGCGCGACTTCTTAAGCTTGGTTAACGCCTTGTTTACCACGTTGGGCGAATTGTGCGCATGTCGGTCACCCGTGGTTATCCTGTAGCGAATTTTTCACGGTTTTTCGAAGCGCGGGTGAAAACCCTGGAAGCTCGTCTTCCTCCGCGGCAAAACCGCTCGCTCCGCTTCGTTCCCGGCAGGCTACTGGGAAACCGGCCATCGGCCGGCCATTCAGAACACGGGCGCATCGATGAACAGCAAGCGGTCCTATCTCGATACACTCAACGCCGGCCGGCAGCGTCGGCCGCATGCCTCGCTCGAAGAACTGAACCGCTCGCTGGAAACGCTGGAGCAGCGGCTGGACCAGACGCGCGCCGACATGCCCGAGCGCCCCGATCCGCGGCGGCCGGCTGTCGAACCGCGCTATGCCGCGGCGCAGCCTTACGCCCAGCCGCGCTGGTATGAGGACCCTTACGCCGCGCAACGGCCGCAAAATCCGGCCCAGCCGAATCCAGTGCCGCAAAGCCGCGCGCCGCAGAGCCCGGCGCCCGCCGCTTCCGCCTTCGGCCAGAACTACCAGGCGATCGCCCGCGACATCGACCGCGTGCGCGGCCAGGAAGACAGCGTCGCCATGGTCGGCAAGATCGCCGTCGAACTGCGCGGGTTGCGCGAGGAACTGCGCCACCAGATGACCGCCGGGCTGCAGCGCGAATTCGAAACGTTCCGCCAGGATATCGACCGCGCCATGCAGGCCAACAGCCAGCGCGGCGCCGTCCCGGGCGCCCTGCCGGACAAGAGCAGCGCCGAGCTCGGCCTCGAATTCGAGCGCCTCTCCGGCGCCATCCAGACGCTTGCCGAAAAGAGCGACGACCGCAGCGTAAACCTGCTGCGGCTCGAGCTGGAGCAGGTGAAGGGCGCGCTCGACACGTTGGCGCGCGAGGAGAGCCTGCAGAAGGTCGACCGCCGCTGGGACGATTTCGACCGCCGCTGGAGCGCCTTCGAGGACCGCGTCGACGCCGACCAGCGCCAGCGCGCCGAAGGCCCTGGACTTTCGGTGCTGACGGACCGGCTCGAACAGATCGGCAATGCCGTCAACAACCTGCCGGAATCGTTATCGCTGCGCTCGCTGGAAGAGAAGGTGCGCACGCTGGCCGGCGCGGTCGACCGTTTCGCCGGTCAGCAGACCGCGCGCGGCGGCGAGACACTCGCCATGATCGACGAGCGGCTGGACGAGATTTCGCGCGCCATCGTCGCCTCGACGGTGGCCGCGCAGGCCAATGCCTTCGACCCCGAGAGCTTCGGCCGGATCGAGAAGCGCATCGCCTCGCTGGCGGTGCAGATCGAGGAGGTCGCGCAGGCACGGCCCGGCGCCGAGGTCATCGACCGCCTCAACCTTCTCTCTAGCCGTGTCGACGAGCTCGCCGGCCGCGCCCACCTGCCGGAACAGGCGATGGAGCGGCTGGGCAAGCAGATCGCCTCGATCACCGACAAGATGGACCGCGCGCCGGCGATGCCGGACGCCGACCAGATTTTCCATGGCCTTGAGCAACGCTTCGACGCGCTGTCGATGCTGTTCGAGCGCCGCCAGGGCGACGCGATCGAACAGGGTAACATGCTGTTCCGCGATCTCGAAAAGCGTCTGGACGAAGTCGCCGACCGGCTCGACCAGCGCATGCGGCAGGACGACAGCGCCGGCATCATGGAAGCGATCGACGCCCGCTTCACGGCTTTGGCCAAGCGCATCGAGACGCGCACGCCCGATCCCGCCAACGAAATGGCGATCCGCGGCCTGGAAAGCCGGCTCGAGGACATTTCCAGCCGATTGGAGACGTCGGCGCGGCAGGTCGCCGGCATCGACCCGGCGCTGATCCGCAGCCTGGAAGCCCAGGTCGCCGGCCTGTCGGAACATCTTTCCAAGCCGAGCACGCCGCTGCCGGACTTCGAGGACATCAGCCCGCGCCTCAACGAGATAGAGAAGTCGCTGGCCGGCACGCGCGATTCCATCCTGACCGTAGCGCGCGAGGCGGCCGAGAGCGCGGTCAAGTCGCTGGCCGGGTCTAGCTCCGACACGGACCAGTCGAACGCGACCGCCGTCGCCAGCCTCGCCCAGGACCTGAAGACGCTCGAAGCGCTCACCCGCCGCTCCGACGAGCGCAATTCGCGGACCTTCGAAGCGATCCACGACACGCTGCTCAAGATCGTCGACCGGCTGGGTTCGCTGGAAACAAGCGAAACCAGCGAAGCGGTCAGCGAACTGGTGGATCCGGCGCCGGCCGGCATGCGCGGCGGCCGCAAGATCGCGGTGCAGGACGCGCCGTCGATGGACATCGACCAGCCGCTGCCGCTCAGCGGAGACATGGCCGACCTGGAAGGTCGCGCCGCCGCCATCATGCGCGACGAACCCGTCCAGCCGCGCACGCCGGCCGAGGCCGCGGCGGCGGCCGCCATGGCGGCGCTCGGACCCGATGCGATCGCCGAGAAGGGCGACAAGGGCCGCAGGAAATCGATGTTTTCCGGGCTGACCCGGGCCTTCAAGGGCAAGAAGGACGCCGAGACGCCAGCGCTTGCCGGCTCGGCGCCGTCGGCAGACATTCCAAGCGTCGACATCGACGAGCCGCTCGACCCCAAGGCGGCCAATAGGCCGCTGGAGCCGGGATCGGGCGCGCCGGACCTCAACGCCATCATGAAGCGCGTGCGCGACGAGCGCGGCGGCCAGCCGGCCAAGCGCCCCGAGACCGACGCCGCAAAGTCCGACTTCATCGCAGCAGCGCGCCGCGCCGCGCAGGCCGCGGCCGCCGAAGCCGATGCGCTGAAGCGGCAATCGACGATGAAGGGGCCGGTGAAGGCGCTCCGAATAGGCGACCTGCTCAAGGCCCGCCGCAAACCGATCCTGATGGCCGCCGCGGCGATCATGATGGCGCTGGCCGGCCTGCAGCTCGGCAAGGCGTTCCTGGCCGATCCGGCGCCTGTCGCCAGCAATGACGAGGCGCCGGTCATCTCCACGCCGGCGGTCGAAACCGCCTCGCTCAACGCCAACAGCGCGCCGAAGATGGACGCGGATGCCGCCCAGCCGGACAGCGCACCGGCGCGCGTGGTTCGCCAGGCTGAACCCAGCAAGGATAGCGCGCCACCACAGGCCGCGGCTGAACCGTCAATTCCCGAGGCACCGGCCACCATGGCGCCCGCTGCACCGGCGTCCGCGCCGGTGGCGCTTGCGGCCCCTTCAGAGCCGGCACCAGCGCCGATGGCCTCGGCGACGGCGTCCGAACCCATGGCAGCGACCGCGACCGATATGGATGGCGACGCCCAGCCGATCGCCAAGGAACCGGCAGCAGTAACTCCCGCGGCAGCCGCCACGCCGGCAGGCACGGGCGCCGAGACCACCGGCACGGTACCGCCGGCGGACAACCAGGCCGCGACCGCCGCTGGAGCCAAGATCGACATTCCTTCCGAAATCGGCCCGATCGCGCTGCGCGACGCTGCCGCCGGCGGCGACGCCAAGGCGCTGTTCGAGATCGGCTCGCGCTACGCGGAATCGCGCGGCGTCAAGGAAGACATGAAGGCGGCGGCCAAATGGTATGAGCAGTCGGCCGAGCTCGGCTTCGCGCCGGCCGAATACCGCATCGGCAATTTCTACGAGAAGGGCATCGGCGTCGCGCGCGACATCAAGAAGGCCAAGAACTACTACCAGCTCGCCGCCGAGCAGGGCAACGCCAGCGCCATGCACAATCTGGCGGTGCTGTTTGCCATGGCGGCGGACGGCGTGACCGACAATGAGTCCGCCACGCGCTGGTTCCAGGAAGCCGCCGATCTCGGCGTCAAGGACAGCCAGTTCAATCTCGGCATCATGGCCGCCAAGGGCGTCGGCATGAAGCAGAACCTGGAAGAGTCCTACAAGTGGTTCGCGCTGGTCGCCAAGACCGGCGACAAGGACGCCGCCGCCAAGCGCGACGAGATCGCCAATGCGCTGCGGCCCGAGCAGCTCGAGCGGGCGCGCGCCGCGACCGAGTTGTGGAAGGCCAAGCCGCTCAACGCCGCCGCCAACTCGGCGGACGTGCCGGAATCCTGGCAGGACAGCGCGCCGCAGACCACCGCCAGCATCGACATGAAGAAGGCGATCAAGAACATCCAGCTGATCCTCAACAAGAACGGCTACGATGCCGGCGGCGCCGACGGTGTGATGGGCGGCAAGACCAAGACCGCCATCATGGCCTTCCAGACCGACAACAAGATGAAGCCGACCGGCGAGATCGACGCGCCGCTCGTCAAGGCGCTGTTGGCGAAGAAATAACGGCAGGCGCGTCGCATCCACGACGCCCTGCCACACATTTGCCTGTTAACTGATTGAGATGGTTTTTGTTTCGACGCGGCGGCGGGCTCTGAACCGCCGCCGCATCGACGCAAGAAAAAATTGGCTTTTCGGTGCGACACTGCTGGGGACGGCGGCATGCGCCGATACGCAAACTGATCGAGACAGACGGGTGGGCATCTATCTCCCGATCGCGGAAATTTCCGTCAATGTCTTCGTGCTGCTGGCGATGGGCGCGGCGGTGGGTTTCCTGTCGGGTATGTTCGGGGTCGGCGGCGGCTTCCTAATCACGCCGCTGTTGATCTTCTACAACATTCCGCCGGCGATCGCGGTCGCCACCGGCGCCAACCAGGTCATCGCCTCCTCCTTCTCGGGCGCGCTGTCGCACTTCAAGCGCGGCACGCTCGACTTCAAGCTGGGCGGCGTGCTGCTGGCCGGCGGCATCGTCGGCTCGACCGCCGGCATCTATGTGTTCGCGGTGTTGCGCCGGGTCGGCCAGCTCGATCTCTTCATCTCGCTGCTCTACGTCGTGCTGCTCGGCACCGTCGGGGGGTTGATGCTGGTCGAGAGCATCAATGCGCTGCGCGCCTCGCGTAGCGGCGCCGCACCCGTCCTGAAGAAATCCGGCCAGCACAACTGGATCCACCGGCTGCCGTTCAAGATGCGTTTTCGAGCCTCGAAGCTGTTCGTCAGTGTCATCCCGGTGCTCGGCCTGGGTGCCGGCATCGGCTTCCTGTCGTCGATCATGGGCGTCGGCGGCGGCTTCATCATGGTGCCGGCGCTGATCTATCTGCTCAAAGTGCCGACCAATGTCGTTATCGGAACCTCGCTGTTCCAGATCATCTTCACCTCGGCCTATACGACGCTGGTGCACGCCACGACCAACCAGACGGTCGACGTGATCCTCGCCTTCCTGTTGATGGCCGGCGGCGTCGCCGGCGCGCAATACGGCGCCAAGGCCGGCCAGAGGCTGCGCGGCGAACAGCTGCGGGCGCTGCTGGCGATGCTGGTGCTGGCCGTCGCCATCCGCCTTGCCATCGATCTCTTCGTGACGCCGCCCAATCGCTATTCGCTGACCGCCGCGGGCCTCAACTGATGGCGGCACGACAAGCATTTGCGGCCGCCCTATCGCTGTCGATGCTCCTTGCCCTTTCCCCGGCGACAGCGCAGACGCCGCCCGTGGAGAGCATCCAGATCGGCCTGTCGACCGACGCCATTTCGATCACGGCCGGTTTCTCCGGCGCCGACCTGACCATTTTCGGATCGCTGGAAAACCCCGACCCGCTGGTGGCGCGCCAGGGACGCTACGACGTCATCGTCGTGCTAGAAGGCCCGCCGCGCCCGGTCGTCGTGCGGCGCAAGGACCGGGTGCTCGGCGTCTGGATCAACCTGGAGTCGGAGACCTTCGAGAACGTGCCGGTCTCCTATTCGGTCGCAACCACACGGCCGCTGCAGGACATCGCCGAACCGGCCAAATACAAACAGCTCTCGCTCGGCGCCCAGAACCTCTACATGAAACCCGTCGACGAAGCCGACGCCCCGGCGACCATCGAGGAATTCACCGCGGCACTGCGCGACCGCAAGGCGGCGACCGGGCTCTACAGCGAGAATGTCGGCGGCGTGCAGTTCCTGTCGCAGAACCTGTTCCGCGCGACCGTGCGGCTGGCGCCGAACGTGCCCGTAGGAACCCACAAGGCCCGCGCCTTCCTGTTCAAGAGCGGCCTTTTCATCAAGGAAAGCTCGGCGCAGCTCGAAATTCGCAAATCCGGCTTCGAGCAGTCGATCTTCCGCGTCGCGCATGATTATTCCTTCCTCTATGGCGTGTTCGCCATATCGCTCGCCATGCTGACGGGCTGGCTTGGACGGCTCATCTTCCGCAAGGATTGATGCTGCTGGGAAAAATTGGGGTTCCCCTTTTCCCGGTTTTGCGATAAATCGCCGCCTCCCAACCTCAGGGCCTAGCAGACAATCAATTCGGCAGAACGTTCCGGCCATCCGGATCACGGCGCGCCATGCGTTTGCCCTGCCGCCACGAAGCAATCATAGGAGGCTGCGATGCAGACAGCATTCGGCGGCATCGATTTCGGCACGTCCAATTCCACGGTGGGCGTGATCCGCAACGAGCGCGCGCGACTGGTGGCGCTGGAAGGCGAGCAACCGACCTTGCCGAGCGCCGTGTTCTTCAACTTCGAGGATGGCCACACCTATTTCGGCCGGCGCGCAATTGCCGACTACACCGACGCCATCGAAGGCCGGCTGATGCGGTCGCTGAAGAGCGTGCTCGGCAGTTCGCTCGCACACGAGAAGACGCGCATCAAGGCGCGCCAGATCGGCTTCATCGACATTGTCGGCATGTTCGTCGGCCATCTGAAGAAGCGGCTCGAGGAAGACGCCGGCACTCCGGTGGAGAACGTCGTGCTCGGGCGTCCGGTGCAGTTCGTCGACGACGACGCGGCCGCCGATGCCAAGGCGCAGGGCGAATTGGAGAAGGCCGCCCATGCGCAAGGCTTCAAGCACATCGCCTTCCAGTTCGAGCCGATCGCGGCGGCGCTCGATTACGAGCAGAATGTTGCCCAAGAGGAGCTGGCGCTGATCGTCGACATGGGCGGCGGCACGTCCGACTTCTCGATCGTGCGCGTCTCGCCGGAGCGCGCCCGCTCGAGCGACCGCAAGGCCGACATCCTCGCCAATCGCGGCATCCATATCGGCGGTACCGACTTCGACCGGCTGCTTAGCATTGCCCATGTCATGCCCGAACTCGGCTATCTGACGCGGACCAAGGATCACAAGCGCAACCTGCCGGCCGCGTATTTCATCGACCTCGCGACCTGGCAGCGCATCAATCTTGTCTACACCGCCAAGGCGATGACGGACCTGAGGCAAATCCGCTACGAGGCCGAGCGGGCCGACCTTGTCGACCGCTTCATCCATGTCGTCGAGCATCGCTACGGACATGCGATGGCGGGACTTGTCGAAAGGGCCAAGATCGCGCTGACCGACCAGGCCTCGGCCGATGTGAAAGTGTCGCTGCCCGGCGCCCGCTTCGCCGCCGAGATCACGCGCGCCGGGCTGGAGGAGACGATCCATGGCGACATCGACCGGGTGACAGCGACGGTGCGGCAGACGATCGCCGACGCGGGCATCGATGCCTCCGCCATCACCGCGGTGTTCCTCACCGGCGGCTCGACCGCCATCCCGCTGGCGAAGCGCGAAATCCTTTCGCTGGTGCCCCAGGCCTCGGTCATCGAAGGCGACATGTTCGGCTCGGTCGGCCTTGGCCTTGCGCTCGACGCGCGGCGCAAGTTCGCGTGAGCGCAAGTTAGCTGGGAGTGAGCGCATCCAGCAGTAGGCGGTATGCCCAGGAGATTGGCCGAAACGCCCGTTACTTCGTCATCCACGGGCGGAGCAAGGAGCGAAGCGACGCGCGCAGACCCGAGGATCCATGCCGTGACGTCCGAGCGCTGCTGCGATGCAGAATTCTGCTCCGCTGCATTCTACGGCCAAGGTCACGGAATGGATCCTCGGGTCTGCGCTCCGCTTCGCGTCGCTCCGCCCGTGGATGACGAAGGTCGGAGGCCTCGGCTAATCGCGAACGTTTGCGATGATCAGTGTTCCAACAACATAGTCCGGCTGCCCTCTGAGGTCAGCCCGCCTTCTCCACCAGATGCGCCTTCAGCGCCATCTGCGCCAGGCTCGCCTGGCGGTCGCGGTGCGTGATCATGGCGAAGTCGCGCTTCGGCAAGTCGACCGGAACGGACCGCAAGCTGCCTTCCGTCAGGGAGCGCGCGACGACGAGCTCCGAAATGATGGTGGCGCCGGCGCCGGCCTCCACCGCCTGACGCACAGCTTCGTTGCTGGGCAGCACCAGGAATATCTGCAGCTCCGCCGGGGGCACACCCTCTTTACGCGCGAAATCCTCCAGCGCCTCGCGCGTGCCCGAACCGCCCTCGCGGATGATCCAGCGCAAGGCGCCGATGTCGAGGTGACCGTCCCGCGTATGCGGGATCTCGGGATGCGCTTTGGCCACCACCAGCATCATGCGATCCTCGTCGACCCTGGCGCGGCGCAGGAGATCGGATTCGGTGCGCCCCTCGACCAGCCCGAAATCGGCCCGGCCGTCCAGCACATTGGTCTCAACCTGGCGGGTGTTGCCGATGGTGACGCTGAGCCGTACCGCCGGATAAGCCTCGTGGAACGATGCCAGGCGGCGCGGCAGCCAGTAGCTGGCGATGGTCTGGCTGGCCGCGATCGACAGGCTGCCGGTGACGGTCTGCGAGACATCCTCCAGCATGCCGCGCGCCGCCGCCGCGCGGTCCAGCACCGCCTTCGCCTCAGGCAGGAAGCGGTGGCCGGTCTGCGCCAGTTCGATGTTGCGGCCGACGCGGTTGAACAGCCGCACGCCGTGCTGGCTTTCGAGCGCGCGGATGGCGGCCGAAGCGGCGGACTGCGAAATGCCGAGGCGTTCGGCGGCCTTGGTCATGTGGCCGAGCTCGGCGACCGCGACGAAGATGCGCAACTGATCGAGTGTCATACGACAACTAAGAAGCAAAATCGATCGGAATTACAAGAGCAGCTTGTTAGACGCATCAATTGCTTCGTTCTAAGTTTTTGCCGGAAGTTGGAAAAATTTGGCTGCCTTGCCGCCAAGGTTTGAAATGATCGGGCGCTTCAAATCCCTGTTCGCGCATTGGAACCGTCGCCTGAAGCGGCAGTTCGCCGGCGAGCGCTATCATCCCGAACTGCACTATATGCGCGGTCCAGGTCCGAAGACGAAGGCCAAGCTGGCAAACGGCAAGAGCGTTCGCCAATCATGAGCAAAGCCGCGCCGCGCGGCGCCAATTCCGCACCCTCGCAGCGGCCATTGGCTGACAGCCGGGCGCCGCATGAAGGCGACGGCGTCGAAACCTCGCCCCATGTCTCCGACCGCATCGCCAAGACCACCTGCTATATGTGCGCCTGCCGCTGCGGGATCGACGTCCACATCAAGGACGGCAAGGTCCGCTACATCAACGGCAACAAAGACCATCCGGTGAACCGGGGCGTGATCTGCGGCAAGGGCAGCTCCGGCATCATGCAGCATTACAGCCCGGCCCGGCTGCGTAAGCCATTGCTGCGCACGGGCCCGCGCGGCTCGGGCGAGTTCCGCGAGATCGAGTGGGAAGAGGCGCTGACCATCGCCACGGAACGGCTTTCGGCGATACGCCATGGCGATCCCAAAAAACTCGCCTTCTTCACCGGGCGCGATCAGTCGCAGTCGCTGACCGGCTGGTGGGCTTCGAAATTCGGCACGCCCAACTTCGCCGCGCATGGCGGCTTCTGCTCGGTCAACATGGCAGCCGGCGGGCTCTACACGATCGGCGGCTCGTTCTGGGAGTTCGGCGAGCCCGACTGGGACAATACGAAATACTTCATGCTGTTCGGCGTTGCCGAGGACCATGATTCCAACCCGATCAAGATCGGGCTGGGCAAGCTCAAGGCGCGCGGCGCCAAGGTTCTTTCGATCAATCCTTGCCGTACCGGTTACAACGCGATCGCCGACGACTGGATCGGCATCCGGCCAGGCACCGACGGGCTGTTCGTGCTGGCGCTGGTCCACGAATTGCTCAAGGCCGGCCGCGTCGATCTCGACTATCTCCTGCGCTACACCAACGCGCCGGTGCTGGTCGTGCAGGAGCCGGGCGCTGCCGATGACGGGTTGTTTGTGCGCGACATCGACGGCAATCCGCTGGCATGGGACAGGGTGGCGAATACGCCGGTCAAGGCGGCCGACCCGCAAGCGAAGCCGGCGCTGACGGGCAGCTATTATGTCGGCGGCCGGCGCTGCGTGCCGGTGTTCCAGCTCATTGCCGAGCGCTACCTGGACGAAAGCTATTCGCCGGATGCCGTCGCCAAGCGCTGCGGCGTCGACGCCGCCACCATCCGCCGCATCGCCGCGGAACTGGCGCATGTCGCCTTCGAACAGACGATCGAGCTGCCGGTCGCCTGGACCGATTGGGCGGGCCGCCGGCACGAGACGATCAAGGGCCGGCCGGTCTCGATGCATGCGATGCGCGGCATCTCGGCCCATTCCAACGGTTTCCACACCTGCCGCGCCATCCATCTCTTGCAAGTGCTGCTCGGCACCGTGGACGTTCCCGGCGGCTTCCGCTTCAAGCCGCCCTACCCTCGCCAGGCGCCCCCCGGACCGAAGCCGGCCGGCAGGAATGTTCAGCCGATGACGCCTCTGGACGGCATGCCGCTGGGCTTCGTTTGCGGCCCGGACGATCTGCTCGTCGACGAGGCCGGTACGCCGCTGCGCATCGACAAGGCCTATTCCTGGGAAGCGCCCCTCGCCGCGCACGGCCTGATGCACACGGTCATCCGCAACGCCTGGGCCGGCGATCCTTATCCGATCGACACGCTGATGATGTACATGTCGAACATGGCATGGAACTCCTCGATGAACACGGTCGAGACGATCCGCATGCTGACCGACAAGGATGCGTCGGGCGCCTACAAGATCCCCTTCATAATCTATTCCGACGCCTATTATTCCGAGACGGTGGCCTTCGCCGACCTGGTGCTGCCCGACACCACCTATCTGGAGCGTCACGACTGCATCAGCCTGCTCGACCGGCCGATCAGCCATGCCGACGGCCCAGGCGACGCCATCCGCCATCCTGTCGTCCAGCCGGACCGCGACGTGCGGCCGTTCCAGTCGGTGCTGATCGAGCTCGGCGCGCGGCTCGGCCTGCCCTGCTTCGTCGACACGGACGGCTCGGCGAAATACCGCGACTATGCCGACTATATCGTCAACCACGAGCGCTCGCCCGGCATCGGCCCGCTGGCCGGCTGGCGCGGCAAGAATGGTGGATCGACCGGCAGAGGCGACGTCAATCCGGACCAGCTGCAGCGCTACATCGACAATGGCGGCTTCTGGCACCACGATTTCGCGGCCGACCAGCGCTACTACAAGATGGGCAATCGCTCCTATCTCGATTTCGCCGTCGAGATGGGTTTTGTCCCGAATGCCGAACCGATCTTCTTCCAGCTTTATTCCGAACCGATGCAGCGTTTTCGGCTCGCCGCGCGCGGCCACGGCAAGGTGCGACCGCCGGAGGCCGAGCGGAGCCGCATCGAAGCCTATATGGACCCCTTGCCGTTCTGGTACGCGCCCTTCGAGGACGACGCCGTCGATCTCGAAAGATATCCGCTGCACGCGCTGACCCAGCGGCCGATGCATATGTACCATTCCTGGGGCTCGCAGAATGCCTGGCTCAGGCAGATCACCAGCCAGAACCGGTTGTTCGTGCATCACCAGACCGCCGCCAAGCTTGGCCTTGCTGACGACGACTGGGTGTGGATCGAGAGCATCAACGGCCGGGTTAAGGGGCAGATCAAGCTGATCGACGGCGTGAACCCGGACACGGTGTGGACCTGGAACGCGATCGGCAAGCGGCGCGGCAGCTGGGGCCTGAAAGACGACGCGGCGGAGAGCAATCGCGGCTTCCTGCTCAACCACATCATCGGCGACCAGACATCGGCCGACGCCAACGGCAAGCGCTATTCCAACTCCGATCCGGTCACCGGACAGGCAGCATGGTTCGACGTGCGCATGCGTATCGTGAAATGCGCTCCCCAAGAAGCCGGTTTCACCGAGCCGCAGTTCGAGCGTTTCAGGCAGCCGCCGCATTTTCCAGCTCCGCCCGAGGTGCTGCGCTTTGGCGCGGAGTTTCATGCAAAGAGGGAAGCCACCGAATGACCTGCCTTCCCGCCCGGACCGAGAAGAAGCTCGGCCTCGTCATCGACCTCGACACCTGCGTCGGCTGCCAGGCCTGCGTCACCGCCTGCAAGGAGTGGAACACCGGCGGCCATATGGCGCCGCTGACCGACATCGACCCCTATGGCGGGCATGTCGACGGCGTCTGGTTCAACCGTGTGCACGCTTACGAGCACACGACGGAACTGGGCGGCCGGACAGTCAACTTCCCGCGCTCCTGCCTGCATTGCGAGACGCCCGCCTGCGTCACCGTCTGCCCGACCGGCGCTTCCTACAAGCGCGCATCGGACGGCATCGTGCTGGTCGATGAGAGCAAGTGCATCGGCTGCAAATTGTGCAGTTGGGCATGCCCCTATGGCGCGCGCGAGTTCGACAGCGATGTCGGCGTGATGAAGAAGTGCACGCTCTGCGTCGACCGCATCTACAACGACAATCTGGCGGCGGAGGACCGCGTGCCGGCCTGCGTCGCCGCCTGCCCGACCAGCGCCCGGCATTTCGGCGATCTCGGCGATCCGGCCTCGGCGATCTCGCAACTGGTCGAGGAGCGCGGTGGCGTCGCGCTGATGCCTGAACTCGGCTACAAGCCGACCAATCGCTATCTGCCGCCACGCGCGCGCAGCGAACGCGCCGCGAAGGTCGACGCGCTGGCGCTGGAGCCCATCAAGGCGGAGGGCGGTTTCCTCGGCTGGATCGATCGCATGCTTTCGAGCTAGCAATCATGCATCCCGCCTTTTCCGTCGTCTTCTTCACCACAGCGACCGGCGCCGGCTACGGCCTGCTGGCGCTGCTCGGCATGCTGGGCGGGTTCAGCTTGATCCCGGCCGATTTCTGGCTCGGCCTCGTCGGCATGGCGCTTGCGCTCGGCCTGATCGCGGCGGGTCTTTTGTCCTCGACAGGCCATCTCGGCCGGCCCGAACGGGCCTGGCGCGCCTTCTCGCAATGGCGCAGTTCCTGGCTGTCGCGCGAAGGCGTGGCCTCGGTCGCGACTTTCATACCGGCTTGCATCTTCGGCATCGGCTGGGTGTTTCTCGGCCGCAGCGGCGGTTGGGTGGCCATCGCCGGCCTGCTGGCAGCTATAGGCGCGGCGGTAACGGTCTGCACGACCGGCATGATCTACGCCTCGCTGAAGCCGATCGCGCAATGGCACAGCCGCTATACGTTGCCGGCCTATCTGATCTTCGCGGCGATGACCGGCAGCGTTCTGGGGAATGCCCTTCTGCAAGGCTTCAACGTCGGTTCGAATGCGATGCTGATCTTGGCGCTACTTGCCACGCTTGCCGGCTGGGGCTGGAAGCTGGCGACCTGGCGATACAATGACCGCCTGGAGATCTCGACCACCGCAAACACGGCGACGGGCCTTGCCGGCGGCCTTGTCCGGTCGATCGAATGGCCGCATACGGAAGAAAACTATCTGCTCAAGGAAATGGGCTTTCGCATCGCGCGCAAGCACAGCGCCAAGCTGCGGCTGATCGCGCAGGCGCTGGCTTTCGTTGTGCCTCTTGTCCTGCTTGTCCTCGTCTTCGTGGCGCCATGGCCTTTGGCGGCATTGTCGTCCGCGCTGGCGGCGATCGTGCAATTCGCCGGCGTGCTGGTCGAGCGCTGGCTGTTCTTCGCCGAGGCGAAGCACACGGTCACGCTCTACTATGGACTGGAGTAGCGCCTCAGCCCGGCCGCAGCATCGATCCTGAGATGGCGAAGATGCGCTCGGCGCCGAGCATATAGGCAACCAGCGTTTCCAGCCGGAACAAGCCGGCATAGGCGCGGTCGAGCACATTAAGCGAGCCGGTATAGGCGCCGAAGGCCGGCATGATCATGCGGCCGCCATCTGCCGCGAAGCAGCGCCGCCTGACCGAGCGGCCGCGCTGGACGATGCGCGCGCAAGGGTGGAGATGCCCCGATATCTCGCCTTCGATGCGTATCTTCGACGGTTCATGGCGGAAGACCAGGGAGCCGATGGCAAGTTCCTTCACCGTGTCGCCGGGCAGATCGGCAGGAGCGTCGGGATCGTGGTTGCCGGCGACCCAGAACCAGTCGCGGGCGGCCATCATCGCTTCCAGCTGTTCGCGGAAACTCTGATGCATGCGCTCGGCGCCGCCGCCATCGTGAAAGGAATCGCCCAGGCTGACGACGATGCGCGGCTGGTAATCGGTTATGACCGACTGCAATTGCAGCAAGGTCGCGCCGGTGTCGTAGGGCGGGATCAGCGCGCCGCGCCTGGCGAAGGACGAGCCTTTTTCCAGATGCAGGTCGGACACCGCCAGCAGGCGCAGATCGGGGAAATAGAGCACGCCGCGCCGGTCGCACACCGCGCGCTCGCCGGCGATGCCGACAAGGTCGGCCTCGGCGACCAGCGTTGCGCGCGACAGCGAAAAATTCATCCCCTCTGCACTCTCAGCTCGTCTAACTTCGGCCCATCGCTTCTTCGACCAGGTCGGCGGCTTCCATCAACAGCGTGTCGTTGGCGCCGCCATTGACCGATTCCTTGCCGATCTCCAGCATCACCGGCACCGCCAGCGGCGAGATCTGGTCGAGATGCTTATGCATGATTCGACCGCGCACACGCGAGAGCATCTCGCCAAGTCTGCTGACATCGAGCAGGCCGGCCGAGGCGTCGGTGCGTGTCGCCTGCAGCAGGATATGGTCCGGCTCGTGGCTGCGCAGCACGTCATAGATCAGGTCGGCCGAGACGGTGACCTGCCGCCCGCTTTTCTCCTGGCCCGGAAAACGTTTCTCGATCAATCCGGCGATGACGGCGCAGGTGCGAAACGTGCGCTTCAGCATCCAGCTCTCGTTCAGCCAGTCCTCCAGATCGTCGCCCAGCATGTCCTCGTCGAAGAGCTGGCCAAGCGAGGGCTTCCTGGCCTTGAACAGCGCCGCCATATCGTCGAGCGCCCAGACGGCCAGAGAATAGTCGGTGGCGACGAAGCCGAGCGGCCTGGCATGAGCGCGCTCCAGCCGGCGTGTCAGGAGCATGCCCAGCGTCTGATGCGCCAGCCGGCCCTCGAAAGGGTAGGCGACCATGTAATGGCGGTTGCCGCGCGGAAAGGTCTCGACCAGAAGCTCGCCGCGCTTCGGCAGCACCGACTTGTCTTCCTGGATGCGAAGCCAGTCGGCCACCTGCTCCGGCAGGAGCTTCCAGCGGTCGCTGTCGGCTAGCATGCCGCGCACCTGCTCGGCTAGGTAAGTCGACAGCGGGAATTTGCCGCCGGCATAGGACGGCACGATGATGTTGGCGCCGGCGCCGTTGGAGACGACGCATTCATTCTCGCGGATGCCTTCGAAGCGCAGCACCTTGCCGGCAAACAGGAAATTGTCACCCGGGCGCAGCGTCTCGGCGAAATACTCCTCGATCTTGCCGAGCACCGGCCCGCCGCGGCCGGCCATGCCCCGCCCCTGCCGGACATAGCGGACGTTCAATTCCGGCATCTCGACGATGGTGCCGACATTCAACCGATATTGCTGGGCGACGCTCGGATGCGAGATGCGCCAGAGCCCGTCCTTGTTGCGGCGGATGCGGGCATAGCGCTCGTAATTCCGCAGCGCGTAGCCGCCGGTGGCGACGAAATCGATGACGCGGTCGAAGGTCTCGCGGTCGAGGCCTGCGTAAGGGGCAGCGCGGCGCACTTCCTCAAACAGAAGATCCGCGTCGAACGGCCCGCCACAAGCGACGCCCAGCACATGCTGCGACAGCACGTCAAGCGCGCCCTTGATCAGCGGCGGCGTGTCCTGCGCGCCGAGATAGTTGGCGTCGAGCGCGGCGCGGCATTCCAGCACCTCGAAGCGGTTGGCCGGGATGAGGATCGCCTTCGACGGCTCGTCCATGCGGTGGTTGGCGCGGCCGATGCGCTGCGCCAGCCGGCTGGCGCCCTTCGGCGCGCCGACATGCACGACCAGGTCGACATCGCCCCAGTCGATGCCGAGATCGAGCGTCGAGGTGGCGACGATGGCGCGCAGCGCATTGTCGGCCATCGCCTTCTCGACACGCCGGCGCTGGCCGACATCGAGCGAGCCGTGATGCAGCGCGATCGGCAGCGAGTCCTCGTTGGCCCGCCACAGTTCCTGGAACAAAAGCTCGGCCTGACTGCGGGTGTTGACGAAAAGCAGCGTCGTGCGGTGCTTCCTGATCGCCTCATAGATCTCGGGAATGGCGTAACGGGCCGAATGTCCCGACCACGGCACGCGCTCCTGCGAATCGAGGATGGAGATGTCGGGCTTGGCGCCGCCGACGACCGTGATCAGCCCGGCCATATCAGGGCTTTTTGAACCTTCGGGCTGGTTCTGCTCGACCAGCCAGCGCCGCAATTCGTCGGGCTCGGCCACGGTGGCCGACAGGCCGATGGTCTGCAGGTCCGGAACGAAGGCGCGCAGCCGCGCCAGGCCGAGCGCCAAGAGATGCCCGCGCTTGGAGATGACCAGCGAATGCAGTTCGTCGAGCACGACATAGCGCAGATCCTCGAAGAAGCGCTTCGCGTCGTTCGAGGCGATCAGCAGCGCAAGCTGCTCGGGCGTGGTGAGCAGGATGTCGGGCGGCGCCAGCTTCTGGCGCTGGCGCTTGTGCGAAGGCGTGTCGCCGGTGCGCGTCTCGATGGTCAACGGCAGGCCGATCTCCTCGACCGGCTTGCCGAGATTGCGCTCGATGTCGACAGCCAGCGCTTTCAGCGGCGAGATGTAGAGCGTGTGGATGCCGCGATGCGCCTGCCCCGGCTTGCGCTTGGGTCGGTTGGCCAGTTCGGTAAGCGATGGCAGGAAGCCGGCCAGCGTCTTGCCGGCGCCGGTCGGCGCGATCAGCAGCACGGATTGGCCGGCTCGAGCCTTGGCCAGAAGATCGAGCTGATGGGCGCGCGGCGACCAGCCTTTCGCGGCGAACCATCTGACGAATGGTTCGGGCAGCAGGACGGCGGCATTTTCCTCGGCAAGGCGCGGCTGCTCGGTCACCCGCAAGAGGTAGCGCGGCGGCGCGCAATCGCCAAGGAAAATCGGAACAAAAGGGGATCGCTCTTCCCTTCTCCCCTTGTGGGAGAAGGTGGATCGGCGCGCAGCGCCGAGACGGATGAGGGGTGTTCCAGCTTGGCGCCAAGCTACCCCTCACCCGGATTGCCATCCGATTTGTGAAGAACAAATCGGGGCAATCCGACCTCTCCCACAAGGGGAGAGGTAGGGGGCGCTACGGCCTCCGAAACCCCGTCGGCCCACCGTAGAGATACCCTATACGTTCGACCGCCTCTTTCAGCCCTTCGCGCGAGACCAGCATGGTGTGGCCGTTGGCGTGGATCATCTCGTGGGCGTCGGTCATGATGGCGACATGGCCCTTCCAGAAGACGAGGTCACCGCGCCGCAGGCCGGAATAGTCAGGACCCGGCTCGAGCGGCGCTCCGATGCTCGCCGCCTGCATGTCGGAATCGCGCAGCACATCCTTGCCGGTCATGCGCATCGCCAATTGCACCAGGCCGGAGCAGTCGATGCCGAAGCCGGAGTTTCCACCCCAGAGATAGGGCGTTCCGAGGAAGCTTTCCGCGACCGTGACGTAGTCGTCGGCCAATTCGGCGACTGGCCGCAGATGGCCGGCGATGATCGCCTGGCCGGAGGGTAGCAGCGCATAATGTGTGCCGCGCGTTTCGGCCGAGCCGGTGACCGTTACCGTCGAGCCCATCGACAGCTGCCCGACGATCGGAAAGCGCAGGTCGGGTCCCGGATAGAGGAAGGTGCGCGGCACCGAGACGATGTGGGTGGGCGCGTGCTCCCTTGCGCTCAGCAGATTGTCGGCGACATAGCCGACATAGCCGTCGCGTTCGGCCTGCACCCAGGCCCAGCCCTCGGCATCCTCGAATACCAGCACGTCGTCGCCGAACAGCGCCTGCGTGTTGACGCCGGCATCGGGGCGCGGCGCCTTGCGCAGGTCGGCGACGGAAGTGGTGATGCGCGCCGGACGGCCGGCAACGAAACGCTCGGCCGTCACCTCGCCCTTCAGCCTGGCGTCGGCGAGGTCGGAACGGAAGGCGTGAAGGCGGGCATCCCTGGCGGTCAAATCGAAAATCCAGTTGTTGGCAGTCGGTCAGATGGGCAGGTCATGCGCCCGGGCAACGATACCATCGCCGAAGCGCTCGACAAAGAGCGCGCCTTCGACCGTGCGTCTGATGAGCACGTTGCGCTTGTCGAGCTCGTCGCGGTGGCGCGAGACCAGCTTCAGCGCGCCCATCGTGTCGAGCGCGCGGGTGATGACCGGCTTGGTGACGTTGAGCTTGGCCGCCAGCCCGCGCACCGTGTGCGGCGGCGGGTCGAGATAGATTGTGAACAGGATCGTCGTCTGGCGCATGGTGAGATCGGGCGCGCCGTCGCGCACCTGGCTCAGCATCACCTGCTGCCACAGTCGCAAGGCCTGGCTCGGTCGCATCGAGATCGACATGCGCATAAGCATGCCGGCAAATTGTTTCGGTTCCGTTTCAGTGGCGAGGTTTGGCCGCTATGCGCCGAAACGCCCCGCGATAACTCGTTCCAGCGCACGGATGCCTTGCGCCTCGCCGCCGGTCGGGCCGTAAGGACGGTCGGCGGGGTTCCAGGCGAAGATGTCGAAATGCGCCCAGCCAGGGGTCTTCTCGACGAAGCGTTTGAGGAAAAGCGCGGCGGTAATCGATCCGGCAAAGCCGTCGGTGGTGACGTTGTTGATCTCGGCGACCTTGGAGGAGAGCTTCGCGTCGTAAGGGTGCCACAACGGCATGCGCCACAACGGGTCCTCTACCGCAACGGAAGCGGTCGCCAGTTCGGACGCCAGCGCCTCGTCGTTCGTGTAAAAGGGCGGCAGGTCGGGACCCAGCGCAACGCGGGCGGCGCCGGTTAGCGTCGCCATGTCGATGAGCAGCGCCGGCTGTTCCTCGTCCGCCAGCGCCAGCGCGTCGGCGAGGATCAGCCGCCCTTCGGCGTCGGTGTTGCCTATCTCGACGGTGATGCCCTTGCGGCTTCTCAGCACATCGCCCGGACGGAAGGCATTGCCGGCGATCGAGTTCTCGACTGCAGGGATCAGCACGCGCAGCCGGACATTCGATTTCGCGGCCATGATCATCGAGGCGAGGCCCAGCACATTGGCGGCGCCGCCCATGTCCTTCTTCATCAACAGCATGCCCGACGACGGCTTGATGTCGAGACCGCCGGTGTCGAAGCAGACGCCCTTACCGACCAGCGTCACTTTCGGCGCATCGGCCGGCCCCCAGTTGATGTCGACCAGCCGCGGCGCGTCGGTGGAGGCGCGGCCGACCGCGTGGATCATCGGGAAATTACGCGCCAGGAGATCGTCGCCGCGGATCACCGAGATATCGGCATCGTGCGCGGCGGAAAGTTTCCGGGCTGCTTCCTCCAGTTCGTCCGGCCCCATGTCGTTGGTCGGCGTGTTGACGAGATCGCGAACCAGGAAGACCCCGTCGGCGATTCGGCCGACATGGGCGCCGTCGGCGCCTTCCGGAAGCGCGAAGCGCAAGACCTTGCCGGGCTTCTTGCCGTATCGAGTGAAGACATAACCGCCGAGCACCAGCGCGAGCGCCGCAAGGTCGGGCTGCCGCGCCTCGGAGGCGAAATGCCAGTCGCCTTCCGGCAAAGCCCTTGCGAGAGTGCCCGTGCCGAGAACGCCGTCGCCATCGCCGATGCCGAACAAAGCGCCGGCGATCGCGCCATTGTCGCCTGGCAGCAGCAGCGTGCGTCCGGCTTCGCCCGAAAACCCATTGGCGGTCGCCCACCCCATTGCGGTCGATGAAAGGGGGAGACCGTTCAGGCCGTCCTTTCCCACAAGGTAGACCGGCAAGGCGGCTTGCGGCTTCTGTTCAACGAGTTCCACAGGCATTCGATGGTCTCCAGCCGAGCTTCGAGTCGGCGCTTCTTAACGGTCCGTTAGGGTTAACAGAATATTTCTGCGGGAGGGAAGACGGCCAGCCAATGGCCGCGCAGGAATGGAGACCGGTTGCGATGCCGTCCAAAGCTTTGACCTTCACGAGCAAGCGTCTGATCACCACGGCTTTTATAGCGGCACTTGCCGCCAGTGTCGCGGGCTGCGGCAGTACCAGCAGCATGACCACCGGTTCCATCTCCCGCTCCGACAGCAGGCCGCTGGAGACGATGTCGGCCACCGAGCTGCACACCGCCACGACGAGGCTCGGAGAGTCCTACGCCAGGAACCCCAACGACAAGCGGCTGGCGATGAATTTCGCGGCGGCGCTGCAGATGGATGGCGATGCCGACCAGTCGCTCGCCGTGATGCGCAAGCTGGCGATCGCTTATCCGAAGGATCGCGACGTGCTTGCCGCCTATGGCAAGGCGCTTGCCGCCAACGGCCAGTTCGAGCCGGCGCTGGACGCCGTGCGCCGCGCGCAGACGCCGGAGTATCCGGACTGGAGGCTGGTGTCGGCGGAAGCCGCGATCCTCGACCAGATGGGGCAGAAGGACGAGGCACGCCAGGACTACCGCAAGGCGCTGGAGCTCAAGCCGAACGAACCCTCGGTGCTGTCCAATCTTGGCATGTCCTATGTGCTCGAGGGCGATCTGCGCACCGCCGAGACCTATATGCGCACCGCCGTGCAGCAACCCAATGCCGACAGCCGCGTGCGGCAGAACCTGGCTCTGGTCGTCGGCCTGCAGGGCCGGTTCGACGAGGCCGAGAAGATCGCCGCGCAGGAGCTTTCGCCCGAGCAGGCGCAGGCCAATGTCGCCTATCTGCGCCAGATGCTTGCCCAGCAGAACGCCTGGAACCAGCTCAAGGATCAGGACAAGAGCAAGGCGAAGACCGCGACCAACTGAGCGAGACGATCGAATTCCAACGAACCAGAAAGCCGCGCGGCCGTCGCCGCGCGGCTTTAATCTTTGCTTTGATGCATCTCGTTGTCCTAGAACCGCTACACACTTCTGGGCGACATGCATTGGTTTGATGCGGACAGGGCCGCCTATTGGCTCGACGAACTGTGCTGATCGCCGAAGATGCCGCGCTGGCTGACCTGGATGCCGGCCGGGCCAAGGATGATGGCGAACAGGACCGGCAGGAAGAACAGGATCATCGGCACGGTGAGCTTCGGCGGCAACGCGGCGGCCTTCTTCTCGGCCGCGTTCATGCGCATGTCGCGGCTTTCCGAGGCGAGCACGCGCAGCGCATGCGCCACCGGCGTGCCGTAGCGCTCGGCCTGGACCAGCGCCTGGGATACCGACCGCACCGATTCCAGGCCGGTGCGGCTCGCCAGGTTTTCATAGGCGACCTTGCGGTCCTGCAGGTAGGAGAGCTCGGCGTTGGTGAGCACGAACTCTTCCGCGAGCGCCACCGACTGCGCGCCGATCTCGTCGGCGACCCTGCGAAGTGCCGCTTCCACCGACATGCCGGATTCGACGCAGATCAGCATCAGGTCTAGCGCATCCGGCCATGCCATCTGGATCGATTGCTTACGCTTGGACGCGCGGTTGTTGACGTAGATGATCGGCGCGTAGAAGCCGCCATAGGCGACGACGACGCAGACGAAGAGCTTGACGAAGGCCGGCTGCAGCGGCAGGCCGCCGAGCAGGAACAGATAGACGGCCGCGAGCGCAAAGCCAACGAATGGCAGGATCAGGCGGAAGAACAGGAAACGCGTCAGCGGATTCTGACCGCGGAAACCGGCCACCTTGAGCTTTTGCAGCGTGCTTTCATCGGCAAGCGCACGCCTCAGATCCAGACGATCGACGATGTTGCGCATGCCGACCGACTGCTGCTCGCGCAGACCCCTGCGCCGATTGTCGGCCTCGTTGGCCAAACGTTGACGCTGCTTGGCGCGCAGCTCGTCGCGCTCCAGCGCCACGCTTTTCATGCGCGCCTTGAGCGAATCGCCGCCGAGCGCCGGCATGACCGTGAAAACGGTCGCGAACACAGCGATGCCGACCAGAAGCGCGATCAGAAAGGAAGGGTCGGTGAGGGTTTTGATGACCTGGTCTGTCATTGGTTCCGCGCCCTAGACTTCGAAGTTCATCATCTTGCGCATCACCAGGATGCCAATCGACATCCAGACGCCAGCGCAGCCGAGGATCAGGTTGCCGACGTTGGTGGTGAACAGCGGCATGATGTAGTTCGGACTGGACAGATAGACCAGGAAGGCGACGACGAAAGGCAAGGCGCCGATGATGATGGCGGATGCCTTGGCTTCCATCGACAGCGCCGCCACCTTGGCCTTCATCTTCTTGCGGTCGCGCAGCACGCGCGACAGGTTGCCCAGAGCCTCCGACAGATTGCCGCCGGCCTGCGACTGGATCTGGATGACGATGCCGAAGAAGCCGGCCTCCGTGCATGGCATGGTCTCGGACATGCGCATGGCGGCGTCGGGTACCGACATGCCGAGTTGCTGGGAATCGACGATGCGGCGGAACTCGGACCGGACCGGCTCCGGCGATTCATTGGCGATCAGGCGGATCGCGTCGTTCAGAGGCAGGCCGGACTTGACCGCGCGCACGATGATATCGAGCGCATTCGGAAACTCTTCCAGGAACGCCTTCACCCGGCGTTTGCGGCGAAACGAGACGAACCAGCGCGGCACGCCGAGCCCGCCCACCAACAGGGCGCCCGGCAGAACCCACAAGGGCGCCTTGACGAAATAGAGAAGAAACGTCAGCACGATGCCGCAGACAGCCGAATAGATGTAGAACCGCTCGATCGAAACTTGCATACCGGCCTGGCGGATCTGAACCTTCAGCGGCGGTTTGCGCATGTTGCGGTCGGTGTTCTTCTGCTTCTCGTCGAGCTGCTTCAACGAGTCCTGGACGTTCTTGCGCCGCTTTACCGCTTCTGCGGCGCGGTCGCGCGTGGCCTTGACCACCGACCGGTCGGTCTCGGCCGTCTTGACGGTCTGGAGCCGCTTGCCGGCCTGCTTTTCGTTGTCGATACGATTGAACAGGAAAGCATAGGCCACCGCGCCGGCGCTGAAGCCGGCCAGCACGACAAAAGCCAGTACGGTGGTTTCAATTCCGAACATCGACCGGTGCCCCTGCGTCAGTCAGCGCGCTTCTCCATGGCTTCGAGCGCGTTGGCAAGGCGCTGCTCCTCGCCATAGTAGCGGGCGCGGTCCCAGAAGTGCGGTCGGCCGATGCCTGTCGACACATGCTCGCCGACCAGCCGGCCGCCCGCGTCCTCGCCCTTGATGTTGTAGAGGACGAGGTCCTGGGTGATGATCACGTCGCCTTCCATGCCGATCACCTCGGTGATGTGGGTGATGCGGCGCGATCCGTCGCGCAGGCGGGCGGCCTGGATGATCACGTCGATCGAGCCGACGATGATTTCGCGCACCGTGCGCTGCGGCAACGAATAGCCGCCCATGGCGATCATCGATTCCATACGGTTGAGGCATTCGCGCGGGCTGTTCGAGTGGATCGTGCCCATCGAGCCGTCATGGCCGGTGTTCATCGCCTGCAACAGGTCGAACACCTCGGGTCCGCGCACTTCGCCGACGATGATCCGCTCGGGCCGCATGCGCAGGCAGTTCTTGACCAGGTCGCGCATGGTGACCTCGCCCTCGCCCTCGAGATTGGGCGGCCGGGTTTCGAGACGGACCACATGCGGCTGCTGCAATTGCAGTTCCGCCGAGTCCTCGCAGGTGATGATGCGCTCCTCGCGGTCGATGTAGTTGGTCAGGCAGTTGAGCAGCGTCGTCTTGCCGGAGCCGGTGCCGCCCGAGATGACGATATTGCAGCGGACGCGACCGATGATCTTGAGAATGTCGGCGCCCTGCGTCGAGATGGCGCCGAATTTGACCAGCTGATCGAGCGTCAGCTTGTCCTTCTTGAACTTGCGGATGGTGAGCGCGGTGCCGTCGATGGAAAGCGGCGGCGCGATGACGTTGACGCGCGAGCCGTCGGGAAGGCGCGCATCGCAGATTGGGCTCGATTCATCGACGCGGCGGCCGACCTGGCTGACGATGCGCTGGCAGATGTTGAGCAGTTGCTGGTTGTCGCGGAAACGGATGCCGGTCTGTTCGACCTTGCCGTTGACTTCGATGTAGACGTTCTTGGAGCCGTTGACCATGATGTCGGCGATATCGTCGCGGGCGAGCAAAGGCTCCAGCGGCCCGTAGCCGAGCACGTCGTTGCAGATATCCTCGAGCAGTTCCTCCTGCTCGGAAATCGACATCGCGAAATTCTTAATCGCGATGATGTCGTTGACGATGTCGCGGATTTCCTCGCGCGCGCTCTCGGGATCGAGCTTTGCAAGCTGCGACAGGTCGATCGTGTCGATGAGCGCCGAAAAGACCTGGCTCTTGGTGTCGTAGTAGGTCTCCGAGCGTTCGCGCTGAACCCTTCTCGGCGGTTCGGGCGCCATGGGCGGCGCCTCGACCGGACGACGGGCCGGCGGCGCGGCGGCAGGCGCGCCGGGCGATGGCGTGGCGGGCCGCTCGGGCGCGATCGTCGCGGCGGCGGGAGCGGATGCTGGCGGACGGAATTCGGGCGTTGCCCGGTTGCCGTCGTCGGTGCCTCTTCTACCAAACATGATCGACTACCCGATGCCGCTCGATCAGCGTCATTTCTTGTTGCGTGAGAGCTTGCCGAGGATCGAGCCCAGGCCTGCTTTTTTCTTAGCCTTGATCTCGCTGCGCCCGGTCAGCACATGCGCAATCTCGTTGATGGTGGCGACGACCGGGTTCTTGGCATCCATTTCGCTGAGCATGCGGCCGTTGTTGGCCGCATTGCCGAACAGCAGCGGTTCGAAGTTGATCACCGCCATCGGCGTGATGCCGAGCGGCTCGGCGAAATCCGAAGACGCGATCTCGGGCCGTTTCGGCACGCCGGCCTGGTTGATGACCAGCTTCGGCGGCGGGTCGTTCGGACGCAGCCGCTTCAGCATATCGACCATGTTCTTGGTGTTGCGAAGATTGGCTAGCTCGGGCGTGGCCGTGATGACGACCTCGTCGGCCTTGATCAGCGTGCTCTTGGTCCATCCGCTCCAGACATGCGGCACATCGAGCACGAGCAGGGGCGCGCTGCGCTGCGCCGTCTCGATGATCTGCGAGAAGGCCTCGGAGTCGAAATCATAGACCCGCTCCAGCGTCGAGGGCGCGGCAAGCAGCGACAGGTGCTCGGCGCATTGCGCCAGCAACCGGTCGAGATAGACCTCGTCGACCCGCTCAGGCGAAAACACCGCTTCGGCGATGCCTTGCGCCGGGTCCTGGTCGAAATTGATGTTGGCGGTGCCGAAAGCGAGGTCGAGATCGGCGATGACGACCTCGGACTTGAACAGCGAAGACATCGCCCAGGCAACGTTGTGAGCGATGGTCGAAGAACCGACGCCGCCCTTGGCGCCGATGAAGGCGATGGAGCGGCCGATCGGCTCCGATTCCGGATCGACGAAGATCGACGACACGACGCTGACGATGTCGGTCATCGAGACCGGGGCAATGACATACTCGGAAATGCCGGAACGGATAAGCTCGCGGTACAGGCCGACGTCATTGTAGTGGCCGATGACCACCACTTTGGAGGACGGATCGCAATATTCCGACAGCTGAGTAAGCTGTTCAAGCAACTGCTTCGGCTCGCTGCGCGATTCCAGCAGGATCAGGTTCGGTGTCGGCGCGGTCTGGTAGAACTCGATCGCCGTCGGGATGCCGCCCATATGTACCTTGAGATGCGCCTTAGCCATGCGGCGGTCCTCGCCGGCGCGCTCGACAGGATTGGCGACGCCCTCGGTCTCGCAGAAGGCCTGGATCGAAATGCGCGGCACCGGACGCAGCGCCTGCATGGCGGCAATGTCCTGCTGCGATATCTCGCCGGTATCCGCAGGCGTGTCGTAGGCAAGATTGCTCATCGTCATGCTCTTCCCGTGACCCTTGTTTCCCTCATTCGACGCGGCTTCAGTAAGTCACTTCCGAATTGCCGAGGAACTCGTTCGAAATGCCCCTTGCACGGTAGACGTCGATCACCGCGCCGCGATTCTCGGCGTCGATCTCGGACTGCTTGCGCGGCCCGATCAGATCGTTCGGATTGGCCACCTGAGCCGCAAGGTTGTTCTGATAGGAGCAGCCGAAGTCGGCATAGTGCTTGTTCTCCGACGTGTCGGTCAGATCATCGGGCCAACGCCCGCATTTGTCGGTCTGGGCGCGCACCGCGACAAAGGCGACGCGCACCGGCGCGGACGCCTCGGGCACGGCCGACTGATAGGACGTCATGACGATACGGTTGCGCTTGACGCCGGCGGCCATGGCGAGCCTGGCGAAATCACGACCCGCGGCCCGGGCGGCCGCTTCGTTGGCCGATCCGGCCGGCATCGCAATCGTCAAAGCAGGCGCGGCGCTCTTGTCATAGCCGTCGAGAAAGCCGAGCAGCGCATCGCGCTGGGCGCCGGTCATGCCGCGGTCGCCGGCGCCGACCGGCAGATCGATCTTCTGATTCTTTTCGGCAATGACGATCGGATGGGTCGTGCGGTAGTCGTCCGGGACCGATCCGACGGTGATGCTGTCGCGATTCGCGCAACCGGCGAGCAAGGCCGTGACGGCGATCGCCAGTACCGGAACCGCAGACCGGCGGATCCTTGCGATGCCGGCTGGAGCCCGGACCGTCATGTGCTTCGATGGAGACTTGGACATATCCGGATTCCCGCTCACTTGTAGATGAAGCCGACGACGCCGTGGTAGCGACCGGCCGGCTTGTCGGTCTGCATGGTGCCGTAGACGCGATTGACCTTGCCGAGGAACATGCCGGCGCCGTCGCTCGCAGGATTGAAGTTGTCGTCCGGCTTGGCCAGGTCGTTGCGCGCCACCGGCCGCGTCAGATAGGGCGTGATGATGATGACGAGCTCGCTCTCGTTGCGCACGAAATCGCGGCTTCGGAACAGCGTGCCGAGCACGGGGATCTTGGTCAGGCCGGGCAAGCCCGCGACAGCCTGTCTGACATCGTCGCGAACCAGGCCGGCGATCATCATGGAACCACCCGAGGGCAGTTCGACCGTGGTGTCCGCAAGGCGTTTGCGCAGCGACAGGACATTGGTACCGGGGCTCGTTACGCCAGAGGAAAGCGACACGGATCCTTCGGTTGTCGGCTCGGAAACCGCGGTTCTGACCTTCAGGCTGATGCGTCCCGGCGACAGCACCACCGGCTGGAACTCCAGGCCGATGCCATACTCGATCTTGTCGACGGTAAAGGTCTTCTGACCCGTCTGGTTGTCGGTCGACACGTTGCTGGTGACGCCGCTGACCAGGTTGTATTCGCCGCCTACCTTGAACGTGGCCTTCTCGCCGGAAACGGCGGTCAGGGTCGGTTCGGCCAGCGTCTTCATGACCCCGGACTCTTCCATTGCGTTGATGTAGGCCGTCAGGGATGAGTTGCCGATGTTCAGGCCTGAATTCGACAGCTGTTTGCCCAGCCCCGTGAAATTGTCGCTGATCGCGCCATAGCTGATGCCGTTGCTGCCGCCGTTGCCAACCATGTTGACGCCGAGCTGCTTCATTACCGAACGGCTGACTTCGGCTACGGTCACCTTGAGTGTAACCTGGTCGTCGCCAATGATCTGCAAGAGGTTGACGATCTTGGAGGTGCGGCGTTCCTGGTCGGGGTTGTTGATGTCGACGCCGCCATTTACCGAACCGCCGGCCGCAGTCTGCGAGTACTGGCCCGTCGTCGCTTCACCGCCGGACACGAAGATGGTCGCGAGGTCGACGGCGCGCTTGGCATCGAGCGGCGTGTCGACCGTGCCTGTCAGGACAACGTTGTCGTTGAGCAGCTCGACCTTGATCTCAGAGGACGGGATGTAGCGCTTCAAATAATCTTCCAGCCCGGCGACGTCGCGTTCGACCGCCAGGTCCAGGCTGACGATCTGTTCGCCATTGGGGCCAAAAACGAAGATGTTGGTCTCGCCGACCGCCTTGCCGAACAGATAGATGCGCCTTGCCGTCCTGGTGACCGCATCGGCGACCGCCGGATTGGCGACAAGGATGTCATAGGCGTCGCTCGGCAGGTCGATGACCACCGACTTGTTAAGGCCGAGCTTGACGCGCTGCGAGGCAACGGAAGCCGAAACGCCCGCGCTTGCCGCCTTGGCCTCAACAGGGCCAGGCGCGTCGGCGCCGATCAGGAACAGGCCGATCGCCGCGGCCGCCAGGAAGGCCAGTTTACCGTTCAGCCTCATTTCCTTGCTCCCACCTCGGAAACCTCGCCCGACTTGATCAACCGCACCGTGCCGCGGCGACCGTTGCCGCTGACCAGATAGTCGGCCTCGCCGAGATTCTTCTCATGAATGTCCGTGATCGGCCGCAGGGCCAGCGTCAGGCGGTCCGCCATCTGCTGCGCCACGGTGATGATTTCGGCCTGCTGCGGCGTCAGCTCCAGCGTCGCCGTCTGGCCGACCCTGGTCTTCTTGCCTTCCTCGTCTTCCTGGATGGTCTGGTCGATGGCCAGGACGCGGATATTCTTGAGGATGGTCTCGGTGTTGAAGCCGCTGCCGCCGTTGCCGGTGTCGGCGCGCCGGGTCATGATGACGTCGACGAAATCGTTGGGCAGGATGAATCCGCCGGCGGAAGTGTCGGCCGAGATCGCGGTGGCGACGGCGCGCATTCCCGAAGGCAGGATCGACGACATGAAGCTCTGCCCTTCGCCGACCAGCTTGGAGCGCCGCAACGGCTCGCCGGTGTACATCGCAACGCGCGCCACGGAGCCCTTGAGCTTTTCGACCGCGTCGGGCTCTGCGGCACGGGTGATGAAATTGGCGTTGACCCCCTCGGCCGGCCATTGCTCCCAACTGATGTTGGAGCCCAGCTGACTGCCCATCGGCACGTCGCCGGAAAGCACCAGCACGTCCTGCAGGGCGATTGCCGGCTGCGCGGGCGCATTGACGACCACCTGGGGTGGCGGCGCCACGACCATGTTCTTCGCAACATAGCCTGCGCCGCCCGCCGCGACCGCAGCCACGCTTAGAATGATCAATCGGGATGCTGGCATTCGTCCGAAACCCTTCGCCTCGTGGCAAACCACCTCGCCAGGCCGGACTTTGCAGCTGCAATCGTCAAAACAAGGTTAATGCAATGCTTACGATCGTGATTAATTTAAGGTTTACTCAAATTCGATGGAACGGCCCGCTGCCAACGAAAAAGGCGGCACCGCCGCCTTGCAGGACCGCCAGATAGGATATTGCCGTGCGCTAGGCGGCGAGCCGTTCCAGCGCCCAGATCATCAGCGGCGAATCCGGAAAGGTGATCAGTCCGCCGAGCCCGAGCGCTATGCCATAGGGGACGCCGACCTTCTCGTCGGCAAAATGGCGCAGGAAGCGGCTGTGGCCGGTGTAAACCGACAGCGGCGATTTCCTGTAAACAAGAATTGCAAGGGTGAGCATGCCGCCGATGAAGGTCGACATCACCAGATATCCGAGAAGGTTGACGTTGAGACCCATCCAGACGGCCGTGGCGGCCAGAAGCTTGGCATCGCCGCCGCCCATGCCGCCCAGCGCAAAAAGGCCGAATGTCACGGCAAGCACAAGACCGCCGGCCGCGAAGTGCCAGCCGTAGCTCCCCCAATCCATGCCGGTAAGCGGGGCGACCACGGCAAAGGTCGCCAGCAACAGTACGGGCACGCGGTTGGCGATCGTCATCGAAAGCGTGTCGGAGATAGCCGCATACAGCATGCAGAAAGGGAAGACGACGAAGATGACAGCTTCGATCATGGACGCGGCGCCTGCGATAAAATCCGGCCGTCAGATTAGCCAGGTTCGATTAACGATTGATGAGGTTGGTCGCCGTTGACGGAATGGACCCCGGGAAACATTCTACCGCTTTGGAGATGCGTCCGTCCGGCTCCGTCCAAAATACAGAAGGGCCGCTCGATGGCGGCCCTTCATTGTTTAAATAGGCGACTTGCCTACCGCGCTTAGCCGCCAGCGCCGTTGAGGGTATTGGCAATGTTCTGGAACTTGGCGTTCAGGGCAGTGCCGAGCGCGCTGGCGCCGACCATGATGGCGAGCGCGATGAGAGCGGCGATCAGACCGTATTCGATGGCGGTCGCGCCGGATTCGTCCTTCACGAAACGTGCAACGAGATTAGACATTCGAGAGCTCCTACTCCACGTGTTACAGCACTTCCGTCAACTTCTCTTGCGGTTGATCGGAATACAGCCAATCTAGGGAGAAGCCGTTTCAATCGGCTTAATAAACAGCCTTACCGATTCCTTTCCCGTGGCGAACCCTTTGCGTGGTTAACTACCGCCTAAATGCCGACGATTGGGCAGGAAACCCGGGAAACCGCCGCATCGTGCAATATTGCTAAAATGGCATGTGCGCTGACGAATGACGCGCGAGGCGAGACAGATCCTTATCGAGGCTACGTATGGCTTAACCGTTGGTTCACCAATCTCGTTCATGTTCCGTTGAAGAATCTGCCGTCCGGAGCGCCTCAATGACCCTGTCGAGATTTCCAGTTGCCATGCTGCTGGCGACCGCTGCCCTCGTCATGCCAGCCAAGGCCGGCGCGGGCATCGAAGTCACCATGAATCAGGCAAAGATCGTCAAATTGTCACGCGCGGCCGACACGGTCGTCGTCGGCAATCCGGCCATCGCCGACGCTTCGGTGCAGGATGCCTCGACGATCGTTCTTACCGGAAAGGGCTTTGGCGTCACCAATCTGGTGGTGCTCGACACGGACGGCAGCCCGATCATCGACGAACAGGTGACCGTGGTACGACAGGCGGCGTCTTCCATTCGCATCTACAGGCGCGCCGACGTCCAGACGATGTCCTGCACGCCCTATTGCGAAAGCGCGTACAAGACCGAAGCCGAGAAAGCGTCCGAAACCGAAATGAACACTTCCCACTAGATCGGGATCGCGCCCTGGTGCATGTCGCTCGGAAGTGCGCAGCTGTTCCGAACCCGCTTCAACACGACGCGCTTCGAGCAAAACACGCTGCCAATCCTGCGGGTGTTAAAGACAGGTTAAATGACGTTCGACGAATTTAACGATCATCCAAACCGGAACTCAATTGGTTTTCGCTAACGTTGCCGCCGGTACTGCAAAGCGATCGGCAGGAACGCAAAATGAGCATGGACCCGACATCCGGCGAAGGCATAGGCAACAGGGCACCCCTGAAACCCCGCCCTGGCTTCTTCAGCGACAAACGCGGCGGCACGGCTATTGAATTCGGGTTGCTGGCCATCCCGTTCGCGCTGCTCGTATTCGCCATCCTCGAAAGCTGCATCTCGTTTGCAGGCCAGGAGGTGATGGCCAATGCGACCGATGACGTGGCCCGTCAGTTGCGGACCGGGCAGCTCCAGCAGAACAACGTCAATATGGACTCGATCAAAACGGCGATCTGCAACCGCCTGCAGATCATAGTCGCCAATGGCTGTCCCGGTCTGTTCGTCGATTTGCGCGAGTATACGAGTTTTGCCGACGCCGCCACCGCAGGCTTCACGATTGTGGGCAACAATATCCAGTTGACGCAAGGTGGGAGCAACATGACCTTCCAGGCCAAACCAGGGTTGGCGGAATCCATCAACATGCTGAGGGTGTTCTACAAGTGGCCGGTGATGACGAACATCCTGGAAAAGCAGATGCAGAGTTTCCCGGACGGTACCACGCTGCATTTTGCCTCCGTGACCTGGCAGAGCGAACCATTCAACGACAATTGATACCGGTGGACGGCCGCGACAGCGGCCCGGAGGATTAGGATGTATCGTGCGGGGGCACATTCGGGATTTTCGGCCATTGTCGCGAGAGCGCGGCGATTTGGCCACGATCGCCGCGGCGTCGCGGCCATCGAGTTTGCGTTCATCGTGCCTGTGCTGCTCGTCATGTATTTCATCACGATGGAAGCCTCGCAGGCCATCGAAACAAGCAAGAAGGTCAGCCGAATCGGCAGCATGGTGGCCGACCTGGTCACGCAACAGCAGACCGTCGTGAAGGCGAACCTCGAAGCGATGATGAAGATCGGGTCCACGACGCTTCTGCCCTACAACCGCTCGACGCCGAAGATCATCATCACCGCGATTCAGATCACGGACGAGACGGCGCCGAGAGTTCTGGTCGCATGGTCGCGCAAGCTGGTGGGCAGCACCTACAGCGTCGATGCCGCGGCCGGCACCACGACAACCGTTCCGTCGACGCTCAACATTCGCAACACTTTCCTGATCCGCGTGGAAAGCGACCTTGCCTACACGCCGGTCATCGCCTGGGACGGGCAGTCCAACCAGCAGAAAGCGCTTGGATTGCTGTCGACCTTCAGCAACATATCGATGAGCGAGACTTATTATCTCAGGCCTCGCCGTAGCACGACGATACCCTGTAGCGACTGCTGACGGTCATTCCCGGGTGGTGAAATTCGCCGCCTCACGGAAACGGCGAACTGACACAACCACCGACGGAAAACCACTCACACTTTTCTTGGAATTGCCTTAGCCGCCAGATGCGCGCTGAACAATGGCAAGGGCCATGGCGTAATCGCTGGGCGCGGCCGGCACAAAGCCTCCGGAATGCGCCGCCTCCAGCAGATCGTAGACGTCAGGCGTCTGGGATTTGAGATTGGTCAGGAAGACGGTCAACCGGCGCTTTGCCTCGGGATCGAGATCGCTGCGGACAGCATGCGGGCCGTAGCGCAGCAGGCCCGAGGTCCATAGCACGCGCAGCGACGTGTTCGGGATGCCGAAAGCTTCCAACCTTGCGATGGTGCCACCCGAACCAGTTGGCTGACCATCCGCATTGGCGGGTTCCCAGCCGAACAGAGCGTCGGCCTCGCCGTCGCCCAGCATCGTCTCGGCTGCGGTGGCGGTGGCGGCGCGCGCCAGGAACGGCGATCCTTCCGCTATCTTGACGCCTTCGGCCGACAGCCCGGTGAGCGGCAGCAGCGCCCCGCCGACATTCTCGACGGGGGCGATCGCGATCCGATGTGCGGCCATGGCGCCAAGGTCCGGCAGCCTGCCGTCGCGGGTCACCAGCACGGAGCGGATGCCGACGGCGCCGTCGGCATCGACCGGCGCGACCAGCGGCTCGACGCAACCGCAGCGTTCCAAGGCCGTCGCATAAGCGAGCGCCGTATAGATCGCATATTGCACGCGGCCGCTCGCCTGCGCCTCGATCAATGTCGCATAGTCGCGGGCAACGACGAATTCGACCTTCATGCCGAGCGCGTTGGTATAGGCCTCCGTCAGGCGCGCCAGACCCGGGACCGTGTTGCCGCCGCCCGGCTCCGCAACGATGCCGATGCGGAAGACGCCGATGTCTTCGCGCCAGTCGGCACGCGCCGGCCAGCATGCCGCCAGGACGGCGAGCGCCGCCGCGCAACCCTTTACTGCCGCGGTTTTGCCGCGTCCCGCCATCCGTCGCTCCAGCCAAGATCGGTTGCGGCCCAATATGAAGCCAAGCCGTTGCGGTTTGGTTTCCGATTTGCCAATGCCGCCGGCGAACCTTATGTCTGGCTCTCCAGACTGGCAACGATGACACAAAATGGCGCGCGCTTTCCTGTTCGTTCTCGATTCCTTCGGCATCGGCGGCGCGGCCGATGCCGAGCGTTACGGCGATGCCGGAGCCGACACTTTCGGGCACATCCTGCGAGCCTGCGCCGAGGGACGCGCCGATCGGGAGGGCCTGCGCGAAGGACCGCTTGCCGTGCCCAACATGATGTCGCTCGGGCTTGGCCGGGCGTCGCAGGCTGCAACAGGATCGAAGCCCGACATCGATGCGCCGTTGCTCGCTTCTTCCTTCCAAGGCGCGGCCCAGGAAGTGTCGAGCGGCAAGGATACGCCTTCCGGCCACTGGGAGATCGCTGGCCTGCCGGTGCGTTTCGACTGGGGCTATTTTCCCGACACGGTGCCGGCCTTCCCCGCCGACCTGACGCAAGCGATCATCCGCCAAGGCAAGGTGCCGGGCATCCTCGGCGATTGCCACGCGCCGGGAACCGAGATCATCGAGCGCTTCGGCGAGGAGCATATCCTGACAGGCAAGCCGATCTGCTATACGTCGGTCGATTCCGTGCTGCAGATCGCCGCGCATGAAACGCATTTCGGGCTGGAGCGGCTTTACGAGCTCTGCCTGACGGTGCGCCGGCTGGTCGACCCGCTGAAAATCGGGCGGGTGATCGCACGGCCCTTCGTCGGCGAGACGCTGCCCACATTCCAGCGCACCCACAACCGCCGCGACTACGCCGTGCCGCCGCCGGAGCCGACCCTGCTCGACCGGCTGACGGAACGCGGCAGCAAGGTGATCGCCGTCGGCAAGATCGGCGACATATTCGCCCATCGCGGCATCTCGGAAGTCCGCAAGGCGGGCGGCAACATGGCGATGTTCGACAAGGCGCTCGGCGCCATGGACGATGCCGGCGAAGGCGACCTGGTCTTTGCCAATTTCGTCGATTTCGACACCGAATTCGGCCACCGGCGCGATGTCGCCGGTTACGCGGCGGCGCTGGAAGAATTCGACCGGCGGCTGCCGGAGGCGCTTGCCCGCCTCCGGCCGGGCGACCTTCTGATGCTCACCGCCGACCACGGCAACGATCCAACCTGGCGCGGCACCGACCACACGCGCGAGCGCGTTCCGATCATCGGCATCGCGCCCGGCCTGAGGGGCGGCGACATCGGGCTGCGTCCGACTTTCGCGGATATGGGGGAAACGGTCGCCGAACATCTCGGGCTGGCGCCCGGCCGCAACGGCGCCTCCTTCCTTACAGCTATAGGTGGCCTTGCGACGATAGGTGACCATGCCTGAATTGCCCGAAGTCGAGACGGTCCGACGCGGACTGCAGCCGGTCCTGGAAGGCGCGCGACTGGTCCATGTCGAGGCGCGCCGGCCCGACCTGCGCTTTCCCTTTCCGGAACGCTTTGCGAAGCGCCTGACCGGCCGGACCGTAACGGCGCTCGGGCGGCGGGCAAAATACCTGACCATGCATATGGATGAAGGCCCGGTATTGATCTGCCATCTCGGCATGTCGGGTTCTTTCCGCATCGAGACCGCCGATGCCGACGACGTGCCCGGCGCTTTCCATCACGAGCGTTCGAAAAGCGCGGCGCACGACCATGTCGTGTTCGACGTCGTCTCGGCCAAGGGCGAACGCGCCCGCGTCGTCTTCAACGACCCGCGCCGCTTCGGTTTCATGCTGTTTGCCGAAGGCGCGCCGGACACGCATCCGATGCTTGCCGGGCTCGGCGTCGAACCGACCGGCAATGCGCTTGACGGGGCCATGCTCGCTTCGCTGCTCAAGGACCGTAGATCGCCGCTCAAGGCCGCCCTACTCGACCAGCGGCTCATCGCCGGGCTCGGCAACATCTATGTCTCGGAGGCGCTGTGGCGCGCCGGCCTGTCACCGCTACGCGAGGCCGGCACCATTGCCGGCTCGACCAAAAAGGCGAAGCAGCAAAGCGAAGATCTGGCGCAAGCGATTCGCTCGGTGATCGCCGACGCGATCGCCGCCGGCGGATCCTCGCTGCGCGACTATGTCCATACCGACGGATCGCTCGGCTATTTCCAGCATTCCTTCGCGGTCTATGATCGCGAGGGCGAGTCCTGCCCGAAGCCCGGCTGTCGCGGCCATATCGAACGCATCGTGCAATCGGGCCGCTCGACCTTCTATTGCCGGACCTGTCAGCGGTGAGTTAGACCGATCTCCTCAATCGGAACGAGGAGACGCAGCCATGGCCTATGAAACCATCATCGTCGAGACGCGTGGCAAGGTCGGCCTGATCACGCTGAACCGGCCGCAGGCGCTCAATGCGCTGAATTCGCAGGTGATGGCGGAAGTCGTGGCCGCGGTGAACGCTTTCAGCGCCGATCCCGGCATCGGCGCAATGGTGCTTACCGGCTCGGAAAAGGCGTTTGCCGCCGGCGCCGACATCAAGCAAATGCAGGCGATCGCCTTTGTGGATGCCTATACGCAGGACTTCTTCGTCGGCTGGGAGGAACTCACCCGCGCGCGCAAGCCCATCATCGCCGCCGTGGCGGGCTATGCGCTCGGCGGCGGCTGCGAACTGGCGATGATGTGCGACTTCATCATCGCCGCCGACAGCGCCAAATTCGGCCAGCCTGAAATCACGCTCGGCGTCATGCCGGGTATGGGCGGGTCGCAGCGGCTGACGCGTTTCGTCGGCAAGTCGAAAGCCATGGACATGTGCCTGACCGGCCGGATGATGGATGCAGCCGAAGCCGAGCGCTGCGGGCTCGTTTCGCGGGTGGTGCCTGCCGCGGATTTGGTCGAGGAAGCGCTGAAGGCGGCGGCGAAGATCGCGGCGTTCTCGCTGCCATCGGTCATGATGACCAAGGAAGCGGTGAACCGTGCTTACGAGACAACGCTTGCAGAGGGATTGCGGTTCGAGCGCCGGCTATTCCACTCGCTGTTCGCCCTCGACGACCAGAAGGAAGGCATGGCCGCCTTTGTCGAGAAGCGGAAGCCGAATTTCAGCAATCGCTGAAATGCCTTGCGCGGATACATATAGCGGCAACGCATTTCAGCCTTTTTTATTGATGCACAATTTTGGGCGACATCCATTGGAGCCTTTCAAAAAGACGACCAAGTGGCGTTGACGCGCCGGAAAAGCTGAACTATAAGCCGCACCAACCGAGGCGGCCCTGTGGCTGCCCGTTTGTTTTTTGCGCCTAGCAGCAACCGCTGGCGCCCACCAGATCAGAAGAGAGGCATCATGGCCAATACTTCCTCGGCCAAAAAGGCAACGCGCAAGATCGCCCGCCGCGCCGCGGTCAACAAGAATCGCCGCTCGCGCGTCCGCACCTATGTCCGCAAGGTCGAAGAGGCGCTGGCCGCCGGCGACAAGGCCGCTGCGGTCGAAGCCTTCAAGGCTGCCGAGCCGGAATTGATGCGCGCCGCCAGCAAGGGCGTGGTCCACAAGAACACGGCGTCGCGCAAGGTTTCGCGGCTCGCCCAGAGGGTCAAGACTCTGTCGGCCTGATCGACTTAAGGCCTTCCGCAATCTTCTTCGAACCCGGCCGAATAGGCCGGGTTTTTTCGTTTGCCGGCAAGCACTTAAAAGAATGCCTCCAAACCTCTCTTGCGGCTGGATTTCAGAGCTGCGAATATTTTGCCGGCACATACGCGCTCACTAATGTCGAAGCGCCCGCGATGCGGCGAAGGCCTTAATCTAGCCTGTCACAAATTCCCTATATATTTCAGCTGCTTACAGCCGGTCATCCACAGCTTGTTCAACTCACGGACGAGCAATGGGGGAGAAGTAGCTGTCAAGAGAATTATTTCAGAATATTTCGTTTCGGGCGGCCTTTTTCATATTCGCCGGAAAAGGTTTTGAATCACAATGGCTTTGTCAAAACGTGCCGCTGCGGCACCCGATTTCAGGCCCTGTTCGGTAACCAGATTCGTTAAAAATCCGTTAGAGGTGGCCTTGCCCTATCCACAGCGATTTCGGTAATGTCCACTCATCGAAGGGACGGGCACTTGCCCCTGACCCAGCCTGGATCGGCCAGCACAAAATGGCAGAATTCATGACGCGGAGCAATTCCGCGCACGGCTTGGTTTGTCTCTTCGGTGCGGGTAGGGGACTGGCGTAATTGTACATGGCAGTCGACGTCGCGCCGGCGATTTCGCCGGACGGTATCGTATTGTCCTGACCTTGTCAGCAAGCTGGCTTGTGGGAGCCAGTGTTGGTCCCTTGCGCGACGTTGTCAGCCACCGCGGCGGTGGCGAAGCAACGAACGGGATCGTCGGACCAAGGGTGCAGGAGGCGCACCCCCGGCGGAAAGAAGGGTACGAGAGCGAAGGACTCGATATGCAAAGCGGCATTGAACGGGAGCTAACGGGCGAACTGCCATTTCCAGCAACTTTTGTCGGGGGGAACGACATGGTGGCATCCAACGACGCGGAACAGAAGTTCGAGCGGGTCAAGACCCAGCTGAAGGCGCGTCTAGGGGCCGAGGTCTATTCAAGCTGGTTCGGCCGCATGAAGGTGGCCGAGGCCTCTCGCGGCATTGTCCGTATCTCCGTGCCCACGGCGTTCCTGCGGTCGTGGATCAACGGCCACTATCTCGACCTGATTGCCGAGCTGTGGAAGCATGAGGATCCGGACGTCCTCAAGATCGAGATTGTCGTACGCACCGCGACCCGGCAGGGCCGCAATGCTGTCGAGCCGGAGATCGCGCCGGCACGCAAGATGACCAAGCAGACGCAGACCGCCCTGGCCGCCGGCACCGTGGCCGCCGGGCGGGTGGAACGGGCGCCGACGCCCCGCCAGGGCGTGCCCGCGGAGCCGGAGTTCCGCCACAACGTGCTCGGCTCGCCACTCGACCCGCGCTACACGTTCAACTCCTTCATCGAAGGTCCGTCGAACCGGGTCGCCTTCGCGGCAGCGAGAGCTGTGGCGGAATCGCAGTCGAGCGCGGTGCGCTTCAACCCGCTGTTCCTTCACGCGACCGTCGGGCTCGGCAAGACGCATCTGTTGCAGGCCATCGCCGCGGAATCGCTGCGGCACAACCCGAAGTCGCGCGTCGTCTATCTGACGGCGGAATATTTCATGTGGCGCTTCGCTACCGCGATCCGCGACAACAATGCGCTGACGCTAAAGGAGCAGCTGCGCGACATCGACCTCTTGATCATCGACGACATGCAGTTCCTGCAGGGTAAGTCGATCCAGCACGAGTTCTGCCATCTCATCAACATGCTGCTCGACAGCGCCAAACAGGTGGTGGTCGCCGCCGACCGGCCGCCGTCGGAACTGGAATCGCTGGAGCCGCGCGTTCGCTCGCGCCTCAATGGCGGCGTGGCGCTGGAAATGTCGGCGCCGGACTTCGCCATGCGGCTCGGCATGCTCAAGCTGCGACGCGCCACCGCCAAGAATGATGACGCCTCGCTCGACATCTCCGACGAGATCCTCGACCATGTGGCGCGCACAGTGACGGGCAGCGGGCGCGAACTCGAAGGCGCCTTCAACCAGCTACTGTTCCGCCAGTCGTTCGAGCCGCAGATCACCATCGACCGCATCGACGAGATCCTCGGCCATATCTACCGCTCCGGCGAGCCGAAGCGGGTGCGCATCGAAGACATCCAGCGCATCGTGGCGCGCCACTACAACGTGTCGAAGACGGAGCTTCTGTCCAACCGGCGCACGCGCACCATCGTCAAGCCGCGGCAGGTGGCGATGTATCTGTCGAAGGTGATGACGCCGCGCTCGCTGCCTGAGATCGGGCGGCGTTTCGGCGGCCGGGACCACACGACCGTATTGCACGCCGTGCGCAAAATCGAAGATCTCTCGGGGGCCGACAACACGCTGGCGCAGGAGTTGGAGCTGCTCAGAAGGCTGATCAACGACCAGGCCTGAGGCGGCACGAAAACGGCCGGCGGCGCGCTTCGCCGGCTTTATCCCCAGAAAGCCCGCGCTGCCGGCCGGAACCGGTGCCGCGGGCTTGCGTTTGCGGGCTTTTTACTGTCAGCTTGCAGAGATTCTGAAGCCTTTCAGAGCTTTCGCGGGAGTGCCGCCTCTTGGTGACCCGCTCATTCATTGAAGCGAGCCTGTTTCGTCATGCGTGTTATCCTGGAACGGTCAAATCTCCTGAAGTCCCTCAACCACGTCCATCGCGTGGTCGAGCGGCGCAACACCATACCGATCCTGTCCAACGTGCTGCTCAGCGCCGAGGGCGCCAGCCTCGAGATGAAGGCCACCGACCTCGACCTCGAAGTGACGGAGGCCACGCCCGCCAAGGTCGAGCGCGGCGGCGCCACGACAGTGCCGGCGCATCTGCTCTACGACATCGTGCGCAAGCTTTCCGACGGCGCCGAGGTGATGCTGAAGACCGACGAGGACGGCAACGCCATGACCGTCACCTCCGGCCGCTCCAGCTTCCGGCTGCAATGCCTGCCGCAGTCCGACTTCCCGGAGCTTTCGGCCGGCTCGTTCTCGCATATTTTCCGGCTGGAATCGGCGGCTCTCAAGGGATTGATCGACAAGACCCAGTTCGCCATCTCGACCGAAGAGACGCGCTACTATCTCAACGGCATCTTCCTGCACACGCATGAAGCCGGCGGCAAGCTCAAGCTGCGCTCGGTGGCGACCGACGGACATCGCCTGGCGCGCGCCGAGATCGACGCGCCGGCGGGCTCCGAAGGCATGCCCGGCATCATCATTCCGCGCAAGACGGTGAGCGAGCTGCAGAAGCTCGTCGACGATCCGGATGTGGCGGTGACGACGGAACTGTCCGACACCAAGATCCGCTTCACCATCGGCAGCGTGGTTTTGACCTCGAAGCTGATTGACGGCACCTTCCCCGACTATCAGCGCGTCATTCCGACCGGCAACGACAAGAAGCTGATCATCGACCGCCAAACTTTTGCCGCGGCCGTCGACCGCGTGTCGACCATTTCGTCGGAGCGCGGCCGGGCGGTCAAGCTTTCGATCAATGACGGCCAGCTTACGCTTGCCGTCAACAATCCGGATTCGGGCAGCGCCACCGAGGAACTGGCGGCGGATTATTCGTCGGACCCGATCGAGATCGGCTTCAACGCGAAATACCTGCTCGATGTCGCAGCGCAACTCACCGGCACGGAAGCCAAGTTCATGCTGGCCGACGCCGGATCGCCGACGCTGATCCACGATATGGCCGACGAGACCGCGCTCTACGTGCTGATGCCGATGCGCGTCTAGGCCTGAGCAGGCTGCCATGTCGCCGTGATCGAGGATGCCAAACAGCTTCGGCAGCAAAGCCACATAAGTAAGCTGACACTTACCAATTTCCGCAACTATGCGGCGTTGTCGCTCGACCTTGCGCCTGGCGCGGTCGTTCTGTCAGGCGACAATGGCGCCGGCAAGACCAATCTCCTGGAAGCGATTTCATTGCTGACGCCGGGCCGCGGCCTGCGCCGCGCGCCCTATGGCGACGTGGCCCGCGAGGGCGGCGACGGCGGCTTTGCGCTGCATGCCCGGATCGAGGGGCCGGAAGGCGAAGTCGAGATCGGCACCGGCATTTCCGGCGGCGATGTGGCCGGCGAAGGCGGCAGGCGCGTGCGCATCAATGGTGCTGCGGCGCGATCGGCCGAAGAGATGCTGGAATGGCTGCGTGTCGTGTGGCTGACGCCGACGATGGACGGGCTGTTTCCCGGCCCGGCCGCCGACCGCCGCCGCTTCCTGGACCGGTTGGTGCTGGCGATCGACCCCGGCCATGGCCAACGCGCACTCGACTATGAGAAGGCGATGCGCGGCCGTAACCGTTTGCTTACCGAAGGCTCGCGCGATGGCGCCTGGTTCGATGCGATCGAGACTCAGATGGCCGAGACCGGTGTCGCGATCGCCGCGGCGCGGGCCGAACTGGTGCGGCTGCTTGCCGCGATGATCGACAGGCTGCCCGGCAGCGGCCCGTTCCCGCAGGCCGACATCAGCCTTTCCGGCGATCTGGAAAGCGCGGTAGCTCAAGCGCCAGCCGTCGATGTCGAGGAGCGCTTCCGGGCGATGCTTGCCAATGGCCGCGAGCGCGACCGCGCCGCCGGCCGCACGCTGGACGGCCCGCACCGCTCCGATCTGGTGGTGCGGCACCGACCGAAGTCGATGCCGGCGGAACTGTGCTCGACCGGCGAACAGAAAGCGCTGCTGGTCGGGATCGTGGTGTCGCATGCGAGGCTGACCGGCGAGATGTCGGGCCTGACGCCGATCCTGCTGCTCGACGAGATTGCCGCACATCTCGACGCCGGCCGCCGCGCTGCGCTGTTCTCCATCCTCGAGGAGCTGAATTGCCAGGCGTTCATGACCGGCACGGACGCGGCGCTGTTTTCCAGCCTCGAGGGCCGCGCGCAGTTCCTGACGGTCGATCACGGCAGCGTCGGGCCGACCGGCTGACAACGCCTTGCGCCAGCGATAAGGTCTCGGCCATGACCAATGCCGCCCTCTCCGACGAAGAGCTCGAACGCTATGCGCGCCATATCGTGCTGCCGGAGGTCGGCGGCGCCGGCCAGCAGAAGCTGAAGCGGGCGCGTGTGCTGGTCATCGGCGCCGGCGGGCTCGGCGCCCCGGTGCTCGAATATCTCGCCGCGGCCGGCGTCGGCACGCTCGGCATCGTCGACGACGACACGGTGTCGCTTTCCAACCTGCAGCGGCAGGTCATCCACGGCACGGACGCGATCGGCATGGCCAAGACCGACAGCGCCGCGGCGGCTATCAGGCGCATCAACCCCAATGTCGCGGTCGAGCTGCACCATTTCAGGCTGACGGCCGAAAGCGCCCCTACCCTCGTCGCGCGCTACGATGTCGTCGTCGACGGCTCGGACAATTTCGACACGCGTTATGCCGTGGCCGATGCCTGCGCGGCGGAGCGAAAGCCGCTGGTGCATGCCGCTGTCGGCCGTTTCGACGGCTCGCTCACCGTGCTGAAGCCGTTCGAGACAGGCGCCGACGGCAAGCGCAATCCAAGCTATCGCGACCTTTTCCCGGAAGCGCCGCCGGAAGGCCTGGTGCCGTCCTGCGCGGTGGCCGGCATCGTCGGCGCGCTGACTGGCGTCATCGGCACATTGCAGGCCATGGAAACGATCAAGCTGATCGCCGGCATCGGCGAACCGCTGATCGGCCGGCTGCTGCTCTACGATGCGCTGACAGCGCGCTTCGAGACCATTCGCTACAGGGCAGCGTGAGCGCATGGATCAGCGGGTGGACATCTTCATCACCAGGATCGCGCCGGACTTTGCCCGATGGGACGAATTGCTGGCACTGATCATGCGCGCCTTCGCCTCTATGGACGGCGTCATCGATCCGCCCTCCTCGGCGCATCTTTTGACGGCCAAGACGCTGAGCGAGAAGGCGAAGCGCGAGACGGCTTTCCTCGCCATCGAGAACGGCCGCATCATCGGGTGCGTGTTCGCCCTGGGGAGAGCCCGAGATTTCTATGTCGGCAAATTGGCCGTCGACCCGGAGCGCCAGCGCCAGGGCATCGGATCCCGCTTGATGCAAGCTGTGGAACGGCTTGCCCGTGAGGGCGGCAAGGAGGCCATCGAGTTGCAGACCCGCATCGAGCTCACTGCAAACCATGCGGCCTTTGCACGTTTCGGCTTTCGCGAGACCGAACGTACGGCGCATGAGGGCTACGACCGGCCGACCTCTATCACCATGCGCAAGGTGCTGACATGAGCCTCGTACTCAGCCCGGAAGAACAGGCGATCGCCGCCGGCCATGACGGCGCGGCGATGGCGATGCGCATCGTCGCCGAAAGCGCCCGACTGCTCGGCGCGCCGCGGCTGATCCCGATCGCTTCCACCCATATCGACGGCGCGCTCTATCACGGCGATTCCGGTACTTTGTTCGCCGAGCGGCTGGTCGAGGGCGGTGCCAAGGTCGCGGTGCGCTCGACATTGAATGTCGGCGCGCTCGACCTGATGGGCTGCTCGCGCATACGCCTGGAAGAGCCGCAGCGCGGCATGGCCCGGCGGATGATGGAGGCCTATCGCAAGCTGGGCTGCGAGCAGAGCTGGACCTGTGCGCCCTATCAGGCCGGGCACCGGCCGGAGCAAGGCAGCGACGTCGCCTGGGGCGAGTCCAACGCCGTGGTGTTCTGCAATTCGGTGCTGGGCGCGCGCACCAACCGCTATGGCGACTTTCTCGACATCGCCTGCGCCATTGTCGGCCGCGCGCCCGACTATGGCCTGCATCGGCCCGAGAACCGCCGCGCGTGGCTTGTCTTCGACGTGTCAGGCCTATCGGCGTCCTTCCTTGCCTCGGAGATCGCCTGGCCGGTTCTGGGCAGCCTCTATGGCCGCGAGGTCGGCAACGCGATCGGCGTCGTCACCGGCATCGCCAACCATCCCGGCGAGGACGCGTTGAAGGCGTTCGGCGCCGCCGCCGCTTCATCCGGCGCGGTCGGCCTGTTCCATATCGCCGGCGTCACGCCCGAAGCCCCCGACGCCGAGACCATCCTGTCCGGGCATGCACCGGAAACGGTGATCCGCGTCACGCCGCAGATGGCCGCGAAAGCCCGCGCCGGCCTGTCGACGGCCACGGACCACGCAAGCATCGATGCGGTCGCCATCGGCAGCCCGCATCTGTCGGATGACGAGTTCGACCTTTTGGAGCGCTCGATCGCGGGGCGGCGGCTTGCCGTGCCGATCTATGCCTGCACCGGCCGCCATGCGCTTGCCGCGCTGGAGCGGAACGGCCGGCGCAAAGCGCTGGAGGCAAGCGGTGTCGTCATCGTTGCCGACACCTGCGTGGTGGTGACGCCGATCATGCCGCAGCTTTCAGGCGGCGTGCTGATGACCAATTCCGGCAAATTCGCGCATTACGCGCCCGGCAACACCGGCTATGCGGTGCTCTACGCCTCGCTCGCCGACTGCGTCGAAAGCGCCGTGCTCGGCAAGCCCGTCTTCACGGATATCGCCGCATGAACGCCGCCGAAATCCTGGTGCCGGGCAAGACCGGCGAAGGCGAAGCGCTGGTGCTGACGGCGCCGATCAGCTTCTGGGGCGGTGTCGATCCGAAAACCGGCCGCATCACCGACGTGCGCCACCCTCAGCATGGGCAGAGCATATCAGGGCGCGTGCTGTTCCTGCCGGGCACGATAGGATCGTCTTCCGCGTCGGCGGTGCTGATGGAGTTGGTGCATAACGGCCGGGCGCCGGCCGCACTTGTCCTGCATGAACCAGATGCGATCCTCCTGCTCGGCCTGATCGTCGCCAGGGAAATGGGCTGGCAGACACCTATGGCGGTGCGGCTGGGCAGTGACAAGTTCGATTCCATTCGGGGCAAGCTGGCCGTCGTCAATGCGGACGGGTCGATCGTCTTGCGCATCAGCAAAGAAGACAGTGCATCATGAGCATCACGACCATTCGCCCGGCGTCGAGGAACGACGCGCTGCATGTCGCCGCCATCGTCGATATCGCCGGGCATGGCATCGAGCTGGAAAACTGGCAGCGGGACAGCGGAGAGGACCATGCTCTAATGGAAGCTGCGCGCAGGGCAGCATCCGCCGACGCCGGCTCGCCTTATCATCTTTCCAAGGCAAGTCTCGTCGAGGTCGACGGTATGGTCGCAGGCGGACTGGTTGGCGAGTTGCTTGCACAAAACGAGGACCACGCTGAGCAGGTCCCGCCGGCCATCCTGCCGCTCGTCAGTTTGGAAAAGCGAGCCGTCGGCTACTGGTCGATCTCGGCGATAGCGACCTATACCGAGTTTCGCGGCAAGGGGCTGGCGAAGCGACTACTTTTGCACGCCGCCGAACTGGCCCTCGCAGCCGGAGCGAAGGGGCTGTGCCTGATCGCCGAGGACACCAATCTCCCCGCCATCTCGGTCTACCAAAAGGCTGGGTTTCTCGTCGCGGACAGGCTTCCATGGGTCGCCTACGGCGGCAGGAGCGGCCCGCGCGAATGGGTGATGATGAAGCGGGACCTTTAGCCAGCGCCTTTCAAGTCTTCAGCGGCAGTACACGGTCCGGCGGGCGGTGACCGTCGAAGAAGGCGCGGATGTTGATGATCACCTTCTCGCCCATGTCGATGCGGCCTTCGAGCGTGGCCGATCCCATATGCGGCAAAAGCACCACCTTGCCCTTGGCGGCGAGCTTCAACAGCTTGTTGTTCAGCGCCGGCTCGTGCTCGTAGACGTCGAGGCCGGCGCCGGCGATCTTGCCGTCCTGGATGAGCTTGACCAGCGATTCCTCGTCGATGATGTCGCCGCGCGCGGTGTTGACGAGATAGGCCGTCGGCTGCATCAGCGCCAGCCGCCGCGCCGACAACAGATGGAAGGTCGCCGGCGTCGACGGGCAGTTGACCGAGATGATGTCCATGCGGGCGAGCATCTGGTCGAGGCTTTCCCAGTAGGTCGCCTCCAATTCGTCCTCGACCGCCGGCAGTACGCGATGGCGGTTGTGATAGTGGATCGACAGGCCGAAGGCCTTGGCGCGCCTGGCGACGGCCGTGCCGATGCGGCCCATGCCGACAATGCCCAGACGCTTGCCCCAGATGCGCCGGCCGAGCATCCAGGTCGGCGACCAGCCGGGCCAGCTCTTGTCGCCGGTCAGCACATTGGCGCCTTCGGCGAGCCTGCGCGGTACGGCCAACATCAGCGCCATGGTCATGTCGGCCGTATCTTCGGTCAGCACGTTCGGCGTGTTGGTGACGGTGATGCCTTTCTTGGCGGCGGCGGCGACGTCGATCTTGTCGACGCCATTGCCGAAATTGGCGATGAGCTTCAGGTTCTCGCCGGCCTGGGCGATCAGCGCGGCATCGATATGGTCGGTGATGGTCGGGACCAGAACGTCGGCTTCCTTGACCGCCGCGACCAACTCGGGCTGCGTCATCGGCCGGTCTTCGACATTCAGCCTAGCGTCGAACAGTTCGCGCATGCGGGTTTCGACCGGATCGGGCAGCTTGCGCGTGATGACGACGAGGGGCCGTTTTTTGCCTGCCATGTTATCCCCGAAGCTTGCTCGATCAGGACGACGTTTCGTCGAATCGTCACCCTGATCCTACTCTTTGTTGGAGCGTGATCTTTCCCGAAAACCGGCTCCCACTTTTCGGGATCATGCTCTCGAAATCGATCTCGTTGAGACCTCTTTAACCAAGACCGGCGAAACTTGTAACCGGTCGCGGCATCAGCCCACTCCTGTAACAAGCGGTGCCGCCGAAGACAAAGAAAAAGGGGCGCCCATCCGGACGGACCGGCGCCGAAAGGAACGAAAGTGTCTGGTTTCGCGTCGCTTCGCCTGGCTCTCAGCGCAGCCTTTCTCGGCGCCTTGCTTTGCGCGCCGCAGGCTCAGGCGCAAAGCGCCGCGGCACCCGCCCAGACCATAACGCTCGGACCCAGCGGCCTGCCGCTGCCGCGTTTCGTCAGCCTAAAGCCGGCTCGCGTTAACTCGCGCGTCGGACCCGGCGCCAACTATTCCGTCAACTGGATGTACCTGAAGGCCGGGCTGCCGATGGAGGTGATCCAGGAATTCGACACCTGGCGGCGCGTACGCGACGCCGACGGGTCGGAAGGCTGGATCAACCAGTCGCTGCTGTCCGGCCGCCGCACCGCGATCGTCGCGCCCTGGCAGCGCGGCAAGGGCGGACAAATCAACCTGCTCAACGAGCCGGAAAAGGATGCCGGCGTCGTCGCGATCATCGAGCCGGGCGTGATCGGCTCGATCAAGAAATGCGACGGCCAATGGTGCGAGATGACCTTCGACGGCCATACCGGCTGGATGGCCCAGTCGCAGGTCTGGGGCGCATATCCCGGCGAGAAGTTCAAGAACTAGGGCATGTCGATGTTCAGGTGATGCCGGCCTGACCTGAATATCGACACAGCCTAACCGGCCGCGTGATTGCGATCGTGGCCGATGCGGCCGAGATGCGTGTCCTGAAAACCCGTCGGCAGCTTGAGGCCGTAGCCAAGCGCACGATCGATGGCGATATGCGCGATCCAGATCAGCGCCACGGCGGTCGTGACCCGGCCGGCTAGCAACGCGCCCGCGACCAGAAGGACGAGCGGGGCAATCAGGACATGCAGGGCGTTGTAGGTGACGGCTCCGACACGCGGCCCGGCGAGGTAGCCCAGCATCGACAGATCAGGCGCCAGGATGAGCAGCACGAACAGCCACCAGGAAAAGCCGGACATCGCATAGCAAATGATGGCCAACGCGGCGACTGTCACCCATTCAAACCGGACAATCAGGTCGACTTGCCGCATCGCGGGCGGTTCAGACGCCGCGCTTGGGGCGCAGCCTCACCACGATGTCGACATTGGCGATCTCCATGCCTTCCGGAGGCTCCGGCAGGTTGGAGACGGTCACCGGGCCGCTCTCGATATCGAAGATGCGGTTCTCGCCTTCGATGTAGAAATGGTGGTGGTCGGAGGTGTTGGTGTCGAAATAGGTCTTCGAGCCTTCGACCGCGAGGATGCGCAGCAGGCCGGCCTGGGTGAACTGGTGCAGCGCGTTGTAGACCGTCGCCAGCGACACCGGCACGCCGGCAGCGACCGCCTCTTCGTGCAGTTCCTCGGCCGAAAGGTGGCGGTCGCCCTTGGCGAAAAGCAGGTCGGCCAGCGCAATGCGCTGACGCGTCGGCCTCAGGCCGGCTTCGCGAACCCGCTTGTCCACAGCGACATTTTCCTTCCGGTAGCCCGAATCCATCTTCGCTTCGAAGCTTGTTGCCCAGCCCATCAACAGGTCCAGAATGGCAAAAAGACGTCAAAAGCCAAAACCGGACATCGATCGACATATATTCCGTAGTCCGAATGCGATCAATAGCGCGCATTGACCCGGGCAGGCGCACGGGTTAAGCGCAAACGCCGGTTTCCGGCCGCAAACAGAGTGTGTTAGGAAACCAACGACAAGGGCGCGCTGGCGCCCGCGAAGAACACGGGGACGGAAATTTGATGGCGGATCAAAAGTCCAGCTACGATTACGAGGAACTGCTCGCCTGCGCCCGCGGCGACCTGTTCGGGCCAGGCAATGCCCAGCTGCCCTACCCGCCGATGCTGATGTTCGACCGCATCACCGAGATCAGCGAGACGGGCGGCGCCTTCGACAAGGGCTTCATCCGCGCCGAATTCGACATCAAGCCGGACCTTTGGTTCTTCGCCTGCCATTTCATCGGCAATCCGATCATGCCGGGCTGCCTCGGCCTCGACGCCATGTGGCAGTTGACCGGCTTCTTCCTCGGCTGGCTCGGCGAGCCCGGCAAGGGCATGGCGCTGTCGACCGGCGAGGTGAAGTTCAAGGGCATGGTGACGCCCTCGGTCAAGAAGGTCGAATACGGCATCGATTTCAAGCGCGTGATGCGTGGCCGCCTGGTGCTCGGCATCGCCGATGGCTGGCTCAAGGCGGACGGCGAACCCATATACGCGGCGACGGATCTGAAGGTCGGCCTGTCCAAACAGTCGGCCGCCTGACCGTTTTTCGCCACGGCGCCTGCGTATCCGACGGGCGCTTGAGCAGTTGATTTGCGTTATGATCCCGGGCCGAAACCAACCACGGTCCTCGGGCAAGACGCCGGAAGGAGTTGCGAATGAGACGGGTCGTAGTGACAGGCCTCGGCATTGTGTCGTCGATCGGCAACAACGCCAACGAGGTGCAGAGTTCGCTATACGATGCCAAATCCGGCATCAGCTTTTCCAACTCCTTCGCCGAGCACGGTTTCCGCTGCCAGGTCTGGGGCGCGCCGACGCTCGATCCGACGGCCATGATCGACCGCCGCGCCATGCGTTTCCTCAGCCAGGGCGCGGCCTGGAACCATGTCGCCATGGATCAGGCGATCGCGGATGCCGGTCTGGGCGAGAACGACATCACCAACGAGCGGACCGGCATCGTCATGGGATCCGGCGGCCCGTCGACTCGGACCATCGTCGAGGCCGCCGAAACGACGCTGAAGAACAACAGCCCGAAGCGCATCGGCCCGTTCGCGGTGCCGAAGGCGATGTCGTCGACGGCCTCGGCCACCTTGGCCACCTGGTTCAAGATCCACGGCGTCAATTATTCGATCTCGTCGGCCTGCTCGACCTCCGCGCACTGCATCGGCAACGCCTATGAGCTTATCCAGTGGGGCAAGCAGGACGTGGTGTTCGCCGGCGGCCATGAGGACCTCGACTGGACGATGTCGGACCTGTTCGACGCCATGGGCGCGATGTCGTCGAAGTATAACGACAGAGCTTCGGCCGCTTCCCGTGCCTATGACGTCAACCGCGACGGCTTCGTCATCGCCGGCGGCGCAGGAGTGCTGATCCTGGAGGAGCTGGAGCACGCCAAGGCGCGTGGGGCCAAGATCTATGCCGAGATCGTCGGCTATGGCGCGACCTCCGACGGCTACGACATGGTGGCGCCGTCGGGCGAAGGCGCGGTGCGCTGCATGCGCCAGGCTTTAGCGACCGTGACCTCGCCGGTCGACTACATCAACACCCATGGAACCTCGACGCCGGTTGGCGATTCCAAGGAAATGGGCGCCATCCGTGAGGTGTTCGGCGACAAGATGCCTTACATCACCTCGACCAAGTCGCTGACCGGCCATTCGCTGGGCGCGGCCGGCGTCCAGGAATCGATCTATTCGATCCTGATGATGCAGGGCGGCTTCATCGGCGAGAGCGCCCATATCGAGGAGCTCGATCCGGAATTCGAGGGCATGCCGATCGTGCGTAAGCGCATCGACAACGCCAAGATCGACACCGTCCTGTCCAACTCCTTTGGTTTCGGCGGCACCAATGCGACGCTGATTTTCCAGCGTTATTCCGCGTGAGACCAGCGCTTTATAAGGATTGCCTTGCATGGACGGGTTGATGAAGGGCAAGCGCGGGCTTGTCATGGGTGTCGCCAACGATCATTCGATCGCCTGGGGCATTGCCAGGAAGCTGTCCGAACATGGGGCGGAGCTGGCTTTCACCTATCAGGGCGACGCCTTCGGGCGGCGCGTCAAGCCGCTGGCCGAGAAGGTCGGCGCCTCGCTTGTGGTGCCCTGCGACGTCGAGGACAGCGCCTCGGTCACCGCGACTTTCGAGACGCTCGGCAAGGCCTGGGGCGGTCTTGATTTCGTTGTGCACGCCATCGGCTTTTCCGACAAGAACGAGCTCAAGGGGCTCTACGCCGACACCAGCCGCGACAATTTCGTGCGCACCATGGTGATCTCCTGCTATTCCTTCACCGAGATCGCCCGGAACGCCGCCGCGCTGATGGGGAATGGCGGCTCGATGATCACGCTGACCTATGCCGGCTCGGTCAGGGTCATGCCCAACTACAACGTCATGGGCGTCGCCAAGGCAGGCCTCGAGGCCAGCGTGCGATATCTCGCCAATGATTACGGCCCGCGCGGCATAAGGGTCAACGGCCTCTCGGCGGGGCCGGTGCGCACGCTCGCAGGGTCCGGCGTTTCGGACGCTCGCCACATGTTCTCCTACCAGCAGCGCAATTCGCCGCTCAGGCGCACTGTCACCCTCGAAGAAGTCGGCGGTTCGGCGCTCTACCTTTTGTCCGACCTGTCGTCCGGAGTCACCGGCGAGATCCACTATGTGGACTCCGGCTATCACATCGTTTCGATGCCGGCGCTCGAGGAGTTGAAGCAGAACGACGATGCCCGCGAATAGTTCATCGGCGCAAAGCGTAACCTACCAGTAAAATTGAACGTATTGGCGGAAACTCATTTTAAGGAGATATCCGCTAAAAGGTCCTGTAATCTAGGGACCTTGCATGCCTGCAGTCAGCAACCCGAAGCGGACACCGCTGTTTAGGCTGATCACCATCTCCAGCTCGGCGATGGGCAGCTTCATTCTCGGGCTGTGGGGGCTCAAATTCGGTTTCGGCGACGGCATGGCCGGATTGCCCGCGGAAACCATGGGCGGCATCATCGCCGCGCTTTGCGCGCTTGCGGCTGGCGGCGCCGCGCTGTCGTTTTTCGCCGGTGTCGATGAATCGGCCGAGTATGTCTTCAAGGAAACGCATTTCGACAAGCTGACCGGCCTGCTGTCGCGCCCGGCCATGGTCGGCAAGATAGCCGATGCCGCCGCCGAGACCGTTCGAAACGGCGAGCCGGTGTTTCTGATCGACATCGACATCGATCGCTTCAAGCAGATCAACGACGCAATCGGCTACAGTCACGGCGACGAACTGATCCGGGCCTTCACCGGCAGACTGAGGGACAGCATGCCAAAGGATGCTGTGATCGGGCGCATCGGCGCCGGCGAATTCGCCGTGCTTTTGCCGGATCGCGAGATCAGGGGGTCGATCGAGCGGCTCATCGAAAGGCTGATCAACGAGATGATGGAACCCTACCAGCTGCAGACGCATATGCAGTCGGTCAGCCTGTCGGTCGGCATCGTGGCGATGCCCAAGGACGGCGTCGACCCGGTTCTTGTCCTGCGCCGCTCGAATCTTGCGCTGCAGAACGCGCGCGCCAGCGGCGTCGGCAACTGGTCGGTGTTCCATGCCGATATGGGACGGGTGGCGGATTATCGCCAGTGGATCGAATCCGAGCTGAAGATCGCCTTCGATCGCGGCGATTTCAGCCTGCATTACCAGCCGCAGCTCAACCTGCCGAGCGGCCGGATCATCGGCTACGAAGCGCTGATCCGCTGGAAGCATCCGGAGCGCGGCATGATCCCGCCGATGGAGTTCATTCCGATCGCCGAGGAGACCGGCATGATCAACCCGATCGGCGAATGGGTGCTGCGCAAGGCCTGCAGCGACGCCAAACACCTGCCGGAAGATTGCTTCGTCGCCGTCAACATCTCGCCGGTACAGTTCATGACCAAGGATTTTGTCGGCATCGTGCGCGAGACGATGGCATCGACCGGGATCAAGCCGTCCAGGCTGGAGCTCGAGGTCACCGAAACGGCGATGATGCAGGACCGCGACCGCGCGGCCGCGATCCTCGAGCAGCTCGCCGAGATGGGTATTTCTGTGGCCGTCGACGATTTCGGCACGGGCTATTCCAACCTCAGCTATCTGATCGATTTCTCCTTCGGCAAGCTGAAGATCGACCGCTCCTTCGTCAGCCGCATCGATACCGATTCCAGCTCCGGCGCGATCGTGTCGACCATCGTGGGACTGTCGCGGGCACTCGGCGTCGGCATCATCGCCGAGGGCGTCGAGACCGAGAACCAGGCGACGCTGCTTCGGGCCGCCGGCTGCGAGGTGGTGCAAGGTTATCTGTTCGGCCGGCCGGCGCCGCTCAAGGTCGAACTCGGCGAGGCGCGCCCAGCCTTCGAGACGCGCGAGCCGGCGCGCATCGTCAGCATGCATTAAAGCGGCCTGCACCAAGGCATTTCAACGGCGCGCCGAAAACACCTTGAACATGCCATCGCGGGCGATCTCGGCATGGCTGGCAAGGACCGCCGACAGTACTTGCTCGTAAGGAAGCTGGCGATTGGCGACCATGAAGAGGCGACCGCCCGGCTTCAGTGCCTTCGACGCGGTTCGGATCATGCCGACGCCGATTTCAGGCTCAGTTGCCCGCCCGCTGTGGAAGGGCGGGTTCATGACGATCGCGTCGTAGCGCCGCTCGACGGCCTCCGTCAGCAGGTCCGTCCAGAAGAAGCGCGGTTCGACCGCGGCACGGACATTTGCCTTCGCCGCTTCCAGGGCCTCGAAATCGGCCTCGTAGAGGTCGAGGCCCGTGAGCCCCGATGAGCGTTCCGCAACCTCGGCCGCCAGATAGCCCCAGCCGGCGCAGAAATCGGCGACGTTGCCTTTCAGATCGCCAGGCAGGTTCGCCACGAGCAGTTTCGAGCCGGCGTCGATGCGATCGAAGGAGAACATGCCCGGCGCAGTCCTGAAGCGCCCCTCGACCACGAGACCGGGATTTGCGGCCCGAAGGGCCGCTGCCGCATCGCTGGTCGTTGGACGCAACCAAAAGGCCAGGCCGTGATGCTTCGGCAAACGGCCCCCGAGCGGCGCCAGCGCGTCGATGCGCTTGCGCAGGCTATCGATGCCGTCCTCCTTGCCGCCCGCCACCACGATCAGCCCGCCCGGCGCCACGCGCTCGATCGCCTCGGCGATACGCAGCTCGTTCTGGCCGCGATGGCGACCGGCAAGCACCAGGGTAATGTCGAAGCCGGATCCCTCGACCCTCGGCATGACCGCATGGCCTGACGCCTGCAAGGCGCGAAAATGCGGCCGGAAACCTTGCACGCAATGCAGCGCCGCATCGAAGCCGCCGGGCAGGCGAAACCCGGGCTCGGCGCCCAGAAACAGCACGCGGGCATCCTGTCGCGGCAAAGGCAATGCCTCGGCCTCGAAGGGATAGAACAGCGTCTTCAGCGGCTCCGCGGCCATTTGGTGGACCCCTCAAACAAAACGGGCGCGACCTCACGGCGCGCCCGTTTCGATCTAACTGTTCAGGTCGATCAGGCGGCGTCTTCCTCGCCGTCTGCCTTCTTCTCGCGCACGATTTCCTTGCCGGTCGCCTGGTCGACGACCTTCATCGACAGGCGGACCTTGCCGCGCTCGTCGAAGCCCATCAGCTTGACCCAGACCTTGTCGCCTTCCTTGACGACGTCCGAGGTCTTGGCAACGCGCTCATTGGCGAGCTGCGAGATGTGGACGAGACCGTCGCGAGGGCCGAAGAAGTTGACGAAAGCGCCGAAGTCGGCGGTCTTGACGACGGTGCCTTCGTAGATCTCGCCGACTTCCGGCTCGGCGACGATGGTGTGGATCCACTTCTTGGCCGCCTCGATCTCCTTGGCGTTCGCAGAAGCGATCTTGACCGTGCCGTCGTCCTCGATGTTGATCTTGGCACCGGTCTTCTCGACGATCTCGCGGATCACCTTGCCGCCGGAGCCGATGACGTCGCGGATCTTGTCGGTCGGGATGTGCATGACCTCGATGCGCGGCGCGAACTCGCCAAGCTCGGCGCGGGCGCCGGAGATGGCATGCGCCATTTCGCCGAGGATGTGCAGGCGGCCGTCCTTGGCCTGGGCGAGCGCAATGCCCATGATCTCCTCGGTGATGCCATCGATCTTGATGTCCATCTGCAGCGAGGTGATGCCGTTGGCGGTGCCGGCGACCTTGAAGTCCATGTCGCCGAGATGGTCCTCGTCACCGAGGATGTCGGAGAGCACCGCGAAGCGCTCGCCTTCCTTGATGAGGCCCATGGCGATGCCGGCGACGGGCTTCGCCAGCGGCACGCCGGCATCCATCAGCGCCAGTGAGGTGCCGCAGACGGTCGCCATCGAGGACGAACCGTTGGATTCGGTGATCTCGGAGACGATGCGCAGCGTGTAGGGGAACTGGTCCGCCGAAGGCAGCATCGGATGGATGGCGCGCCAGGCCAGCTTGCCGTGGCCGATCTCGCGGCGGCCCGGCGAGCCCATGCGGCCGGTCTCGCCGACCGAGTAGGGCGGGAAGTTGTAGTGGAGAAGGAACTTCTCCTTGTACATGCCGGTCAGCGAATCGACATACTGCTCGTCCTCGCCGGTGCCGAGCGTGGCGACGACCAGCGCCTGGGTCTCGCCGCGGGTGAACAGCGCCGAACCATGGGTGCGCGGCAGGACGCCGACCTCGGAGACGATCTTGCGGACGGTCTTGAGGTCACGGCCGTCGATGCGCGAGCTGGTGTCGAGGATGTTCCAGCGCACGACCTTGGCCTGGAGCTCCTTGAACACGGAGCCGATCTGCTCGGAGGTGTACTTGGCTTCCTCGCCCTCGGCCGGAGCGAACGCGGCCTTGACCTTGGCCTTGACGGCGTCGACGGCTGCATAACGCTTCTGCTTGTCGACGTTCTTGTAGGCCTCGCGAAGCTCGTCGCCGACGATCTTGAGCATCTCGCCTTCGAGCGCGGAATAGTCCGGCGCGGTGAAGTCGCGCGGCTCCTTGGCGGCAACCTCGGCCAGCTTGATGATGGCGTCGATCACCGGCTGGAAGCTCTTGTGGCCGAACACGACGGCGCCGAGCATCAGGTCCTCGGAGAGTTCCTTGGCTTCGGATTCGACCATCAGCACGGCGTCGGCGGTACCAGCGACGACGAGGTCGAGCTTGGATTCCTGCATCTCGTCGATATGCGGGTTGAGCACATATTCGCCGTTGATGTAGCCGACGCGAGCGCCGCCGATCGGGCCCATGAACGGCACGCCAGACAGCGTCAGGGCGGCGGAGGTGGCGACGATCGACAGGATGTCCGGATCGTTCTCCAGGTCATGCTGGACAACGGTGACGACGATCTGGGTGTCGTTCTTGTAGCCGTCGGCGAAGAGCGGACGGATCGGGCGGTCGATCAGGCGGGAAACCAGCGTTTCCTTCTCGCTCGGACGGCCCTCGCGCTTGAAATAACCGCCCGGGATCTTGCCGGCGGCATAGGTCTTTTCCTGGTAGTTGACGGTCAGCGGGAAGAAATCGAGGCCGGGCTTCGGCTCCTTCATCGAAACGACGGTGGCGAGCACCACGGTCTCGCCATAGGTGGCGAGCACGGCGCCGTCAGCCTGGCGCGCAATCTTGCCGGTCTCGAGGATGAGCGGACGGCCGCCCCATTCGATTTCCACTTTGTGATGATTGAACATATCTTGTCCTTCATATGCGGAAAGGGCCGCGCCGTCTTGACGGTCACGGGTCACCCCTTCCCTGGCTTCCTTCGGGCAGCCACGGGCAAGACAACGGGAAGCTCGATAGTCCGGCATATCGCCGAGCGAGCATCCTGCAATCCTGCCCCATGACCGTCCATGGGCGGTTCCGAATGGCCCTCTGCTCGTCCGGAACCGGTTGGCCGACTTGTCGTCCGGCCTTTGCGCGCATGACGCCGAAAACCGTTGTTTCCGGAACGCGTCCCGCGCGAATGCAAATTCCAGCATTTTCGCAGCGGACCCTTCCGATGCGCCAATGCGCGACCGGCGGGCTCCTTTGGAGAGCCCGCCGGTCAATTCGTCAGCGACGCAGGCCGAGCTTGTCGATCAGCGTCTGGTAGCGCGCATCATCCTTGCGCTTGAGATAGTCAAGCAGGCTGCGGCGCTGGGAGACCAGAGCAAGCAGGCCACGGCGGGAATGGTTATCCTTCTTGTGGTCCTTGAAGTGCTCGGTCAGGTTCTTGATGCGCTCGGAAAGGATGGCAACCTGGACTTCCGGGGAACCGGTGTCGCCCTTGGCGGTTGCGAATTCAGTCATCAATTCCTTCTTGCGATCGGCAGTGATCGACATCGTGCTTTTCCTTATCTGTTGGAGGAAACGGGACGCCCACAGCCGGGATGTCGTCCAGCAGGGGCCAGTGCAAGCAACGCGTCAGGGCGCGAAGCTGCGGCGCATATAGGGCAATTCCGGGAAAAACACCAGCCCAATTGTCAAGCCGGCTTGTCGCAGGCTCCGGTTGCGCAATCGGAATAGTTCAAGCGCTACAGCCACTTCTTCCATTTGAAGAAAGCGACCAGCCCGAGCGCGACCGCCAGCATGAACAGCAACGCCACCGGATAGCCGTAGTGGGCCTTGAGCTCCGGCATGTTCCAGGGCGAGCTTTCGGGGTCGAAATTCATGCCCCAGACGCCAACCAGGAACGTCAGCGGCATGAAGATCACCGAGACGATCGTCAGATAGGAGATGACGTCGTTGGTGCGCGCCTGGGTCAGCGACACATGCATTTCGATCAGGCCGGTCAGCATGTCGCGCTGGTTCTCCACCAGCTCGATCAGCCGCAGCGAATGGTCGAGCGTGTCGTTGAAGAAGATCTTGGTCTCGGCCTTGACGAAGGGCACGTCGTTGCGGATCAGCGTCGCCAACGCATCGCGCATCGGCCACAGCACGCCCTTCAGCACGCCGGCGTCGCGCCGCAACTCATGCAGCTGCCGCATCTGGTGCTTGTGCGGCATGCTGAGCATCTGGTCCTCGATGCCGTCGACCTGTTCGCTCGCCGCCTCGATCGGCGGAAAGTAGCTGTCGACGATGGCGTCGATCAGCGCGTAGGCGAGATAATCGGAGCCGCGCGAGCGCAGCCGGTTGGGCATGGCGCCGGCGATGCGCTTGCGCACCGGATCGAACGGATCGCCTTCGCGTTCCTGAAAAGTGACGACGAAATTCCCTCCGAAAAACAGCGATATCTGCTCGTAGCGATGCGCGGTGACATCGTCGATCATGCGCATGACGACAAAGGCATGATCCTCGAAGAAATCCACCTTCGGCCGCTGCCCGGTATTGACGACATCCTCCAGCGCCAGCGGATGCAGGTTGAAGATGCGGCCGATCTCCTCGATCAGCGGGATGTTGGCGAGGCCTGTGCAATCCAGCCAGACGACCGGCCATTTCTCGCAGTGGGTGTTGAGATCGTCGATCGAGGCGTTGTCGATGGTCTTGAATTTCTCCGGCGCGATCAGCGTCAGCCGGAGTTCGCTACGCCGTGCCGCCGGGTCGGCGATGAGCGTGCCGGGCGATGCGCCTACCGGCGGCCGCCGCATCCTGAGCGGTCCCCGCGTCTTGTCTGTATCAGCCTTTGCCATGATTTCCGCCGACAACGAATCCCTCGGGCGCAAACAAGCCTAGCCTAGCGCCGTTACCCGACAAAGACCCGCTTGGGCTTGAACATGCCCTGCTCGATGGCGCCGATGGCGACGAGCTTGCCGCGCGCGGTGGCGCAGGCTTCCTCCGCCTCGACCGGCGCGTCGCGGCCGCGGATGATAACCGGATTGCCGAGCCGGATCTTGGTCGCGGCATCGTCGCTGACGGCGACCTGCGGCAGGCAGTCGAGCGCGACGGCGGTTTCAACCAGGAGGTCGTCTATGGCGCTGAAGTCGATCGGAGCGTCCGTTTCGTCCGCGCTGTCGTCGCTCTTTTCGCCGAAGCGAGCCGCTTCCAGTTCGGCAACCGTAACGAAATCCTCCTGCGTAAACGGCTCGACCTCGACACGGCGCAACTCGGCTATGTGGCCGAAGCAGCCGAGATCGCGGCCCATATCGCGCGCCAGCGAACGCACATAGGTGCCCTTGCCGCATTCGACCTCGAAAATCGTCCTGTCGGCGCCGTGCTCGACAATGTCCAGGCGGCCGATCTCGATCTCGCGGGCCGGAATCTCGACCGTCTCGCCGTCGCGGGCGAGATCATAGGCGCGCTCGCCGGCGATCTTGATGGCCGAAAACTGAGGCGGGGTCTGCATGATGACGCCGGTGTATTTCGGCAAGAGCGCCCGTACTTCGGCTTCCGCCGGGCGACGGTCGGAACTGTTGGTCACCGGGCCTTCGAGGTCGTCGGTCGAGCGTTCCTCGCCCCAGGCGACGGTGAAGCGGTAGACCTTGGCCCCGTCTTGCACGTAAGGCACTGTCTTGGTCGCTTCGCCCAGCGCGATCGGCAACATGCCGGAAGCCAGCGGATCGAGCGTGCCGGCATGGCCGGCCTTCTCGGCCTGGAACAGCCATTTGATCTTGGAGACGGCCTCGGTCGAGCCCATGCCGACCGGCTTGTCCAGCACCACCCACCCGGAGACCGGCCGGCCTTTCTTCTTGCCGCGACGCGCCACTATCGTTCGTCCTCGTCTTTCTTGTTCTCGTCGTCGGGGTGGAGGTCGCGCGCGACCTCTGGCGACTTCAGCAACTCGTTGATCCTGGCGAAATTGTCGAAGGACGTATCGAGCCGGAAGCGGAATTCCGGCATGTATTTCATTTGTCTCAGCGCGCCGGAGACGCGGCCGCGGATGAATTTCGCGTGCTTGTTGAGCGCCTCGACCACGGCATCGGTGTCACCCGCTCCGAGCGGCGAGACGAAGGCGGTGGCGATCTTGAGGTCCGGCGACATGCGCACCTCGGAGACCGAGACGACGCTGTTTTCGATCACCGGATCGATGATCTCGCCGCGCTGCAAGGTTTCGGAAAGGGCGTGGCGCACTTGCTCGCCGACGCGCAGCATGCGCTGGGAGGGGCCTGATGTTGTCGAACGGGACATTTCTTCGGTCCTGAAATCGTGAAGCGCGGGATGGGACCGCGCCGCATGTCTCAAATGGGCAAGAGTTCAGACGGCAGCCTTCTTGGCTGCCGCCCGGATCATTTCGGCAGTATAGCCGACTTTAGAGCGTCCTGCTCACCATCTCGACGCGGAAGCACTCGATGACGTCGCCGACGCGCATGTCCTCGTAGTTCTGGAAGGCCATGCCGCATTCCTGGCCGCCCGGCACTTCGGCAACCTCGTCCTTGAAGCGCTTCAGCGTCTTCAGCGTGCCTTCATGCACCACGACGTTGTCGCGGATCAGGCGCACTCCCGCGCCACGCTCGACCTTGCCTTCGGTAACGCGGCAGCCGGCGATCTTGCCGATCTTGGAGATGTCGAAGATCTCGAGGATCTCGGCATTGCCGATGAAGGTCTCGCGCCGCTCCGGCGAAAGCATGCCGGAAAGGGCAGCCTTCACGTCGTCGACGAGGTTATAGATGATCGAGTAGTAGCGGATCTCGATGTCGGCGGCGGCCGCGGCGGTGCGCGCCTGCGCATTGGCGCGGACGTTGAAGCCGATGATCGCCGCTCCGGACGTCTCGGCGAGCGAGACATCGCTTTCGGTGATGCCGCCGGCGCCCGAATGGACGATGCGCACGCGGACCTCGTCGTTGCCGAGCTTCTCCAGCGCGGCATTGATCGCCTCGATCGAACCCTGCACGTCGCCCTTGATGACCAGCGGGAATTCCTTCAGCCCGCTCGTCTGCAACTGCGACATCATCTGCTCCAGCGAGCCGCGCTGGCCGGCATGCTTGGCCACCGCCTTCTCGCGCGCCAGGCGCTGACGGTACTCGGTGATCTCGCGGGCGCGCGCCTCGTTGTTGACGACGGCAAAGCGGTCGCCCGCCTGCGGCGTACCCTGCAGGCCGAGAACCTCGACCGGCATGGAGGGCGGCGCTTCCGGGACATGCTCGCCGCGATCGTTGACCAGCGCACGGACGCGGCCCCACTCGTTGCCGGCGACGAGGATGTCGCCCGGCATCAGCGTGCCGGTCTGCACCAGCACGGTGGCGACCGGACCGCGGCCCTTGTCCAGTTGCGCCTCGATGACCGCGCCTTCGGCGGTGCGGTCCGGGTTGGCCTTGAGGTCGAGGATTTCGGCCTGCAGCAGGATCGCTTCGAGCAGCTTGTCGAGATTGGTGCCCTTGGTCGCCGAAACCTCGACGTCCAGCACCTCGCCGCCCATCGATTCGACGAACACTTCGTGGCGCAGCAACTCGGTCCGCACCTTTTGCGGGTCGGCGTCGCGCTTGTCGATCTTGTTGATGGCCACGATGATCGGCACGCTGGCCGCCTTGGCGTGGCTGATCGATTCGATCGTCTGCGGCATGACGGCGTCGTCGGCCGCCACCACCAGCACGGCGATGTCGGTGACCTGCGCGCCACGGGCGCGCATCGCCGTGAAGGCGGCGTGGCCGGGCGTGTCGATGAAGGTGATCTTCTGACCGTTCTTCTCGATCTGATAGGCGCCGATATGCTGGGTGATGCCGCCCGCTTCGCCGGAGACGACATTGGCGTTGCGGATGGCGTCGAGCAGCGAGGTCTTGCCGTGATCGACGTGGCCCATGATGGTCACGACAGGCGGGCGCGACACCAAATCTTCCGCACGATCGGCGATGTTGAACAGGCCTTCCTCGATGTCGGACTCGGCGACGCGGCGCACCGTGTGACCGAATTCGGTGGCGACCAGCTCGGCCGTGTCGGCGTCGATGACGTCGCCCGGCTTCAGGATCTGGCCCTGCTTCATGAAGAACTTGACCACATCCACGGCGCGCTCGGACATGCGCTGCGCCAGTTCCTGGATGGTGATGGTTTCCGGCAGGATCACTTCGCGCATGACTTTCTCGCGCGGCTCATTGTGCAGCGCGCGTTTGAACTTCTCCTGGCGGCGGCGCATCGACGACAGCGAGCGTCCGCGCGCATCTTCGTCCGACAGCGCCGAATTCAGCGTCAGCTTGCCACGGCGGCGATCTTCCTCGCCCTTGGTCGGCTTGGCCGGACGCGCCACTTCGGGCGTCGCCAGGCGGCGCACCGGCGCACCGGCGCCAGCGCCACCAGGACGCCGTGGCTTGACCTCCTCCTCGTCATCGGCCGTGGCAAGCTCGGCGGCCTGCGGCGCGCGGCGGCGCGCTTCTTCCTCGGCGCGACGCCGCGATTCGGCTTCCGCCTGCAGGCGGGCTTCCTCCTCGGCCTGACGGCGCGCGGAATCCTCACGCTCGCGCTTGCGGCGTTCTTCTTCCTCGGTGCGGCGCTTGGCCTCTTCCTGGGCGCGCTGGCGATCCTCGACCTCGCGGGCCTTGGAGCCTTCGAGCGCCCTGCGGCGCGCTTCCATCTCGCCGCGCGACAATTCGTTCAGCACCATGCCGGAGCGCTCCGGCTGGGGCGGCGGCGCCTTCGGCGCTTCGCGCACGACCGGCGCGGCGGGCGCCACGGCAGCGGCGGGCTTCGGCGTGAAGACCTGCGGCGCCACCGGCTCCGGCTTGTCGCCGGGCATGGAGAACTTACGCTTCTTGATCTCGACCTGGACCTGCTTGGTGCGGCCATGCGAAAAATTCTGGCGCACGGTGCCCTGCTCGGTACCGGGGCGCTTCAGCGTCAAGGTCTTCTTCGGCGTAACGCTCAACGTCTTGTCGTCGCCCGATTTCGTATCGCTCATTCCATATCCTCTGCGGCATCATCTTCGTCAGCAACGGCCGCAAGCATTGCCAGATCGTTCGGGGTACCGCCCCGATATCGGTCGAGCGCAACAACGCGCTTCTCAACCGCCTGCCCCGCGTCCTGCGCGAGAACGGCAGCATGTATCACATTTGTACCCCCCAATGCCAAGCTCAACTCGGCCTCGGAGAAAAGTTTGTAGGCAAGGGTGGCGGGGCCGCCGAGATGGACGGTCGCGCGCCGCGCCTGACTGATCTTGCGGACGCCGTCGTCGGCCGCCTCGGTGGCGTGCAGCACGAGAAGCGCCTCGCCGTCACGCACCGCGGCCTCGACCTTGGCGGCGCCTAGAACGACGGCGCCGGCCTTGCGAGCAAGGCCGATCATGCCCAGAGCGGATCGGACAAGCAGCCCGTCGACCATGCCGCCGAGATCGGCGGGGACGGCTACCTGCGCCTTGAAGGCGCGGGCAAACAGGTTCTTCGCCGCTGCCTTGTCGATATGTAGGCGGTCGGCGGTGACCCAGCAACCACGGCCGGGCAGATTTCTCTTGATGTCCGGGACGACGGCCGAATCCGGGCCGACGACGAAGCGGATCAGCTCATCCGCTTCGGCCTGCCTGCGCGTAACGATGCAAGTGCGATCGTTCATCTCGTCCTGGGGCGGGTTGTGTGCGATGCGGTTTCACCTCACGCACCGACGGCTTCGTCAGCCGATGCTTCTTCGGCCGCAAGCTCGTCTTCGGTGATCCAGCCGGCCCTTTTGCGGGCGGCAAGCACCATTTCCTCGGCGTCGGCGCGCGAGACGCCATGGGGCGCGAGCACGCCGGGGTAAACCTTCGTCTCGCCGTCCTTGCGTTCCTTCCAGCCGGTAAGGTCGTCGGCGGCATAACCGGCGAAGTCCTCGATCGTCTTCACGCCGTCCTCGCCGAGCGTCACCATCATGGCGGTGGTGACGCCGGGGATCTCGCGCAGCTCGTCCTTGACGCCGAGCGCCTTGCGCTTCTCGTCGTGCTCGGCCTCGATCTTTTCCAGATATTCGCGGGCGCGAGTCTGGATTTCCGAAGCGGTGTCCTCGTCGAAGCCGTCGATCGAGGCGATTTCGCCGGAATCGACGTAAGCCACTTCCTCGACGCTGGTGAAGCCTTCGGAGGCGAGCACCTGGCCGACCATCTCGTCGACGTCGAGAGCTTCCATGAACAGGGCCGAGCGCTCGACGAATTCCTTCTGGCGGCGCTCGCTCTCTTCCTGCTCGGTCAGGATGTCGATGTCCCAGCCGGTGAGCTGCGAGGCAAGGCGCACGTTCTGGCCGCGGCGGCCGATGGCCAGCGACAGCTGGTCGTCGGGAACCACCACCTCGATGCGCTCGGCATCCTCGTCGAGCACCACCTTGGCGACTTCGGCCGGCTGCAGCGCGTTGACGATGAAGGAGGCGGCCGAAGGCGACCACGGGATGATGTCGATCTTCTCGCCCTGCAATTCGCCGACCACCGCCTGGACGCGGCTGCCGCGCATGCCGACGCAGGCGCCGACCGGGTCGATCGAGGAATCGCGCGAGATGACGGCGATCTTGGCGCGCGAACCCGGATCGCGGGCGACGGACTTGATCTCGATGATGCCGTCGTAGATTTCCGGCACTTCCATGGTGAAGAGCTTGGCCATGAACTGCGGATGGGTGCGCGACAGGAAGATCTGCGGGCCGCGCTGCTCGCGGCGCACGTCATAGACATAGGCGCGGACGCGGTCGCCATATTTGTAGTTCTCGCGCGGGATCAGCTCGTCGCGGCGGATGATCGCTTCGCCGCGGCCGAGATCGACGATGACGTTGCCGTATTCGACGCGCTTGACCGTGCCGTTGACGATCTCGCCGATGCGGTCTTTGTATTCGTCATACTGGCGGTCGCGCTCGGCCTCGCGCACCTTCTGCACGATGACCTGCTTGGCCGACTGAGCGGCGATGCGGCCGAAATCCATCGGCGGCAGCTGCTCGGCGATGAAGTCGCCGACCTGGGCGTCGGGATTGCGCTCGCGGGCCGTGGAAAGCGCGATCTGCGTCGCATAGTCCTCGACCCCCTCGACCACTTCCATCAGCCGCTGCAGCTTCATCTCGCCGGTATTGGGATTGATGTCGGCGCGGATGTTGGTCTCCTGGCCGTAACGCGAGCGCGCCGCCTTCTGGATCGCATCGGCCATGGCGGCAATGACGATCGACTTGTCGATCGACTTTTCACGCGCGACCGCATCGGCGATCTGCAGCAGTTCAAGCCTGTTGGCGCTTACAACCATTGTCTTTCTCCCGATTTCGCGCCGGACAGCGAGCCCGGCTACTCAATCAACTTTCCTGTTCGGTTTCGTTTTCCTCGGCGGCGTCTTCCGCTTCGCCTCGGCGTTTCTTTGCTTCCTTGCGCGCCCGGTTGTCCTTGGACAGTGCATCGCGGATCAGATCGTCGGTCAGCACCAGCCTGGCCTCGGCGATGGCGTCGTAAGGCACGCGCACCGTCGGCTCCTCGCCATAGGCCGCCTTGTCGCGCTCGATCAGGATGCCGTCGGCATCGGCCTCGGCGATCTTGCCCTTGAAGCGCTTGCGGTCGGCCACCAGCACCGCGGTTTCGAGCTTGACCAGATGGCCGGTCCAGGTGGTGAAATCCACCTTGCGCACCAGCGGCCGGTCGATGCCGGGCGACGAGACTTCGAGATGATACGCCTTTTCGATCGGATCATCGACATCGAGCGCCGGCGACACAGCGCGGCTGACCTCTTCGCAATCCTCGACGGTCATGGTGCCGTCTTCGCGCTCGGCCATGATTTGCAATGTCAGCCCGTTCTGGCCGGTCAGTTGCACCCGCACGAGGCGGAAGCCGATGGCCTTCAGCACCGGCTGCACGATCAGCGCAATGCGCGCATCGATGCCGCTTTCGCGGATGATACGGTCGTCGGCTTCGCTTGCCGCTGCAGTCATCAGATCCCTGTCGCCTTGTCGCTTCCGGCCGGCAGGTAATAAAAAAGAGCGGGACCGGGAGGACCCACTCTTCGTCATACCGACCAAGAATTTGAGGCTGATATAGACGATCCGCGACGGCGTTTCAAGCCTGGATGCAGTGTCGACCCCGAGGGCTGGTGCTCACAGCTGCCGCGGCCATTTCTGAGCCGCATGCATCACGGTGATGATCTCGATCTCGCGGCCGACGACCCGATAAGGAATAAGGTAGGGGATGTCCGCCAAAACCAGTTCCCGCGTACCTCTTATTCGCCCGACGCGGCCCATCGCCGGATGCTCGGCAAGATTGTCCGCAGCAGAAACAAGGCGGGCAACGACCCGCGCGGCCGCGGCAGGATTATCCTTTTCGATATAGGCGCCAATCTGATCGAGCCGCCGCAGGGCACGATTTGTCCAGCGGACCCGGTTCATCGTCCGAGAGATGGCCTGACGTATTTCGCTACCACGTCGGCCAGCTCTTTCTCGCTGGCAAACTTCCCTTGGTCAGCCTCGGCCAACCCGGCCTCGATCTCGGCAAGCTGCCACTCCTCCCTGGCGATATAGTCCTCGATCGCCTGAGCCGCGACATAGGAACGGGAGCGGTCTACTTTCCCGGCCAAGCGGTCAAGCTTGGCCGCCGCCTCATCGGAGAGGCGTACGGTAAAGGCGGCCATAGGGCGTCTCCATTCTGGTTCATGTTGAATGTGGTGGAACCAATCTGGTTCGTCAACCATGTGACCTTCTTCTCCTGGCGCTGCCTTGAACGACAATTGCATTGCGCAAGACGCATAGCGGCCATGTTGGCGATGGCCCTGTGAATCTTCGCATGTCACACCCACCTATGATGCGACGCAAAAGAGAAAGGACGCGCGCGGTGGCGTGCGACAAGTGATTGCAATGGACCGTGGATTGTTTTTCGTGATCGGCGACTTTTTCAGCACGTTCGGCAGCGCGGCAGCCGCGGCGCGGGCTGTCGAGGCGGGACGCAAGCCGCGCCGGAACGACTTGAAGAAGCTCGGCATCGATCCGGCCGCCTTCGACAGGATCGGCCGATTCTAGAGCGGTCTCGAACGGCGCCTTATTTCTCGGCTTCCATGAGCGACGCGGCAATTGCCGCGATCGAACGGAACAACAGAAGCGGGTCTTCCCTGGTGGGGAGAAATCCCCGCCGCTGCCAGAATTGCGCGGCTTCATCATCGATTGCATTGACCATGAGCGCGCGTCCGCCAATCAGTTCCGCAGCCTGGACGCAGCGCTGAAGCGCGTGCTTCACCAAGCCAACACCAATGCCGCGCCCGCTCCATTGGGCGTCGGTGGCAAGCTGGCCGAGCAGAAGACAGGGCACCGGATCCGGAGGTTGGCCGGTGCGGATCGACCGAGGCAGGATCGACGGCACGACAGCCGTCGGCGCTAGGCCAGAATATCCGACCACGCGGCCCGCGTCATGGACGACGAGAACGGCCGTGAAGCCCTTTTCTTGGTTGGAGAGCGCGCGGGTCTTCAGCCAGTGATCCAGCACAGGTTTGCCGCAGGAAAATCCGGAAACGTCGTGGAGCGCGGTAAGCGGTTCGGGAGCCGATAAGGCCACGGACTAGCGCTTCGCCGTGTAGCCAGGTTCCCATGGCGCACGCCGCTTTGCCAATTCCACCATGTCGGGAACCGAAGCGGCCGGGGCCGATAGAACCTCCATGAACTCCGCGAACCCTTCCGGGCTCATGCGGATAAGGCGGCTATCCATCAACACATCCTCGGCCGCGCGCACGGCGGCGTCGCGCACGAAGTCGGTCCGGGACCGGCCGCGGAGGCTGGCGGCGCGATCGATCATCGCCACGTCCGCTTCCGGCAGGCGCATCGAGATCGGGTATTCCTTGCGTTCAACCTTGGCGGCCATGATCGTCTCCTCGCCGTCAATATGGCGACTTGTAGCGCAAAATGCAATACGTGAAGCGATCCGCCCCGGTTCGACCGCACCCGCGCCCCTATTTCCGGATGAACGTCAGGTAGGCCGGCCGGCGCCCTTCGCGGATGGCCTTTGCCTCGTAGCGGGTGCCGGGCCAGCCGGCATAGGGGCGATGCCAGTCGGCGGCGTCGCGCGCCTGCCATTCGAAGCCGCCGTGGGCGCGGCAGGCAAGCAGCGTCCAGTTGACATAGCTGTCGATGTCGGAAGCAAAGCGGAACCTGCCGCCGGCTTTGAGGACGCGGGCGAAGCGGCCTAGATTGGCCGGGCCGACGAAACGCCGCTTCCAGTGCTTCTTCTTCGGCCAGGGGTCGGGATAAAGCAGGTCGATGCCGTCGAGCGAAGCCGGCGGCAGCCAGTCGAGCAGGCGCGTGGCGTCGTCGTCATAGACTTTCAGATTGGCGAGCGGCGCCTTGCTCAGCGCCGTCATCATCTTGGCCATGCCGTTGACGAAAGGCTCGACGCCGATGAAGCCGGTGGCCGGCGATTCGGCCGCGCGATGCAAGAGATGCTCGCCGCCGCCGAAGCCGATTTCGAGCTGGAGCGCCGAGACGTCCGCCTTGAACAGCGTGGCGAGCTCCGCGGGCGGCTGGGCCGTCAGATCGATCCGGTGGGCGCGCAGGCCGCTTTCGAGGGCGGCCGCCTGCTGCGGCCGGATCGTCTTGCCGTGCCGGCGGCCGAAGAAACCCTCGGTCGCGCGGCTCGGGCGATCTTTGAAGTCGGCTGGCGTCAGGCGGCGACGGCGTCCTTGAGCGCCTTGGCGAGATCGGTCTTTTCCCACGAGAAAGACCCGTCGCGGCCGGCCTTGCGGCCGAAATGGCCGTAGGACGAGGTCTTCGCGTAGATCGGCTTGTTCAAGTCGAGATGGCGACGGATGCCTGACGGCGACAGGTCCATCACCTTGCGCAGCGCCTCTTCCAGCCTCGCTTCCTCGACCTTGCCGGTGCCGTGCAGGTCGACATAGACCGACAGCGGCTGGGCAACGCCGATGGCGTAGGAGAGCTGGATGGTACAGCGGTCGGCAAGCTTGGCCGCCACGACGTTCTTGGCGAGGTAGCGCGCCGCATAGGCCGCCGAACGGTCGACCTTGGTGGTGTCCTTGCCGGAGAAAGCGCCGCCGCCATGCGGCGCGGCGCCACCATAGGTGTCGACGATGATCTTGCGGCCGGTGAGGCCGGCGTCGCCGTCCGGGCCGCCGATGACGAACTTGCCGGTCGGGTTGATATACCAGTTGCAGTCGTCGGCGATCTTCAAGTCGCCCAGCGCCTCGCGGATGTAAGGTTCGACGACCTTGCGGACCTTCTTGGAATCCCAGCTCGAATCGAGGTGCTGGGTGGAGAGCACGATCTGGGTGACTTCCGCGGCCTTGCCGTCGGCATAGCGCACAGTGACCTGGCTCTTGGCATCCGGGCCGAGCTTGCCGGCCTCGCCATCGCCTTCATGGCGCGCGGCAGCCAGCAGTTCCAGAATCTTGTGGCTGTAGTAGATCGGCGCCGGCATCAGGTCCGGCGTCTCGCGGCAGGCGTAGCCGAACATGATGCCCTGGTCGCCGGCACCTTCTTCGCCCTGGCGGTCGGCGGCGTTGTCGACGCCCTGGCCGATGTCCGGCGACTGGCCGTGCAGCAGCACGTCGATCTTGGCCGTCTTCCAGTGGAAGCCGGACTGCTCGTAGCCGATCTCGCGGATCGCCTTGCGGGCGACCGACTTGAACTTGGCCGGGTTGACGACGGGATGGCCGGACGCGTCATGCAGGATCTTGCCCGCCTTGTCCTTCTTCAAAAGCGTTTCGGGAACGCGGACCTCGCCGGCAATGACGACGCGGTTGGTGGTGGCCAGCGTCTCGCAGGCGACGCGAACCTTCCATGGGTCCATGCCCGTCTTCTTGGCTTCACGATAAACCAGATCGACTATCTCGTCCGAGATACGGTCGCAGACTTTGTCGGGATGACCCTCGGAGACGGATTCCGAGGTGAAGAGATAATTCTGCCGCGTCACGGGTGTCCCCTCTTGAAAAGATCGGCAGGCTGCCGATTTTGGCGCGCCACGTGTTAGCGGTGCCGGGCGCCGCTCGTCAAGCGGCGCGTCGGTTCTGGCATGAATGTCGACAAGATCGGCTTGTGCCACCGGCGACAGGGCGCCACCGGTGCCACAGGCGAAAAATCAATCGGCGTCGTCGGCGGCGAGCGCCTTCACCAGGTCGATGATCCTGCGCCGCACCTTGACGTCGGCTATCTTGACGAAGGCGCGGTTGAGCTGAAGTCCTTCCGGGCTGCCACAGAATTCGATGGCGAACGCCATGGAAGAATCTTCGGCAAATCCTCGATTGCCGCCGCCGGCGTCCTCGCCCGGAGCATCCTCGAAGAAGAAGGCGACGGGAACGCTCAGGATGGAGGCGATCGCCTGCAAACGGCTGGCACCGACCCTGTTCGTCCCCTTTTCATACTTCTGGATCTGCTGGAAGGTAATGCCGAGATTTTCGCCCAGCTTTTCCTGGCTCATTCCAAGCATATTACGACGCAGCCGAATGCGACTCCCGACATGGATGTCGATCGGATTCGGCTTCTTCTTGTTCTCTTCTGTCATTTTTTCCTCGCCGAATTTTTCCGGCTTTTTCTATTTTTGTTCCGCCCAAATGAAGCCGGAGCCACCTGCCCCAACAGAACCCCCAACCGACTTCGAGAAAATTTTAGGCTTTACAGTATGAGTTTCTAATGTGCCGACTGTCAATTCACCCGTAGCCGTTGCCTTACATTCAACGTGAAGGCCACCAGCGCAAACGCCAACATGATCAGCAATCCGTTAATGCGCCGCTGGCCGGCCGAGAGCAGGGCGTGGCCGGAAACCGGAACATGCGCATCGATGGCGCCACGCGCGTTGACGGCCAGCGCATCGACTATGCGCCCCCGTGAATCGACGACGGCGGAAATGCCATTGTTAGCCGCACGCAACAGAGGCATGCCATTCTCCACGGCGCGTATCTGCGCCTGCCGGAAGTGCTGGTACGGGCCCGGCGTGTCGCCAAACCAGGCGTCGTTGGTGACATTCACAATAAGGTCGGATGACGCTGCGTCAACAGCTACGAGGTCGGGAAAGATGACCTCGTAGCAGATGAACGGAACGGCGCGCAGACCGTCCGGCAGCATCAGCGGATGACGCTCGTTGCCGGCGGCAAAGTTCATCGGCCCGGCGACGAGTTGCCCGACTCCCAACCGTTCGAACAACTCGGCGAGAGGCAGATATTCACCGAACGGCACCAGATGCACCTTGTCGACGGCGTCGACGATCTCACCCTTGTCGTTGATCGCCACCACGGAATTGTAATAGCGGCTGTCGGCATTGGCGACCGCGCCACCCTCCTCGCGCACGATGCCGGCGATCAGCATCTGGCCGTCGCCGAGCATGTCGCCCAGCGCCGTCAGCGCTTCGGGACGTTCGGTGAACAGGAACGGCACCGAGGTTTCGGGCCAGACGATGAGCTGCGGCTTGGCGTGGCCCTCTTCCGGCGCCTTCCCGGACATTCCCAGCAAAGTTGCGAAGATGCGATCGCGCACGGAAGCGTCCCATTTCTCGCCGAGGTCGACTGCCGGCTGCACGATGCGAACGTCGATCGAACGCTTGGCGGGCTCGGCGGGCATGGCGAGCCGGAAATAGCCGAAGCCGACATGACCAACCACCAGGATGACGAACAGAGCGAGGCCGAGCCTGAGATGGCGCCGCGCGGCAAGAAGCGCCGGCAGCGAAAAGACGAAGACCGCGAGCGCGTTCATGCCGATCATGCCGGTCACCGACACGCTCTGCATCAGGAGCGGCACGGGCATCGCAGCGTAGCCGACGGCATTCCACGGAAAGCCGCTGAATAGGAACTCGCGCAGCCATTCGGCGAGGCCGAAACCGAAGGCAAGAGCGGCGATCCGGCCGATGTCGTTGCTCCAGAAAAGTCGTGCCGCGACGGTGGCGAAGCCGTAGAAGAAGGCGAGCGCGAAGGGAATTCCGACGACGGCGAAGGGAAGCGCCCAGGCGAACGTATCGGCCTCGACCAGAAATGCCTGGCCGATCCACCAGAGACCGGCGAGAAAATAGCCGAAACCGAACCACCAGCCGGTGGCGAAAGCCGGCTTCAGGCGTCTCAGCCAGCCGTCGGACGCTTCGCCTGTGGCGCCGTCGAGCAGCCAGACCAGGACCGGAAACGAGACGAAGCCGACGGCGAAGAAGTCGTAAGGCGCCTGGGCGAGAACGGCGAACGCGCCGGCGACAAACGCCACCAGCGCCCGCCGCCACCCCCAAAGCAGAATTATCCGGCCGGCCAAGCGCTGCATTCAGCTTCCCAAGTCGCGCGAATCAGGGAGCCCAAGATTTAACAGGCCGCGCCGCCTGCTCCAAACCCGGATGAGCGGTATCTAATTCACGGCTGCGCTATCGATGCCAGCCTTCGATGCGGAGGCCGCTTAGCCGTTCGGCCTCTTCGTTCGACACCACGCCGATAGTCTGGCTGAAGGTCCAGACATGGCCTTCCGGATCGCGGGCGCGGTATTGCCGCTCCCCGTAGAACTGATCGGCGGGCTCCTGGACGATTTCCGCGCCTGCCGCCCTCGCCTGCTCGCAATGGGCGTCGATGCCATCCTTCAGGCGGATATAGACGGCCTGGGTGTTTCTGCCGCCGATCGAGGCAGGACTGGCGATGTGATCGGCCCATTCGGAATCGACGATGATGTAGCCGTCGCCGAAGCGCATTTCGGCATGGACGAGCCGCCCGCCCGCGTCGCTGACCAGCATGCTCGGCTCGAAGCCGAAGGCCGCCTGGAGCCAAGTCAGGGCTGCGCGTGGATCCTGATAGAAGACGCCGGAACCGAGAACGGCATGCTTGAACGGATCGTCGACCGCCATCGGTCCGCGATCTCAGGCCTGCTCGGTGCGCGCGGCGCGGCGGCGCTGGCGCTCGCCCTTCTGGCTCTGCACGATGCGCACGCGCTTGACGCGGCGCGGGTCGGCGTCGAGCACGTGGAATTCGAAGCCCGGGATGGCCTGCACCACTTCGCCGCGGGCAGGCACCCGGCCCAGCGTGTTGAAGATCATGCCGCCAATGGTGTCGACATATTCGCCATGCTCGCCGGCGGCGAAATCCTCGCCGATCATCTTGGCGACCTCGTCGATCTCGGCCTTTCCGTCGACGACGAACACGCCGTCGCCGGTCTGGGTGATCATCGGCTCGTCGTCGTCATGCTCGTCCTCGATGTCGCCGACGACCATCTCGACGATGTCTTCCAGCGAGGCAAGGCCGTCGGTGCCGCCATATTCGTCGATGACCAGCGCCATCTGGGTGCGGTTGGTCTGCATGCGGCCCATCAGGTCGGAGGCGAGCATGGACGGCGGGACGAACAGCACCGGTCGGATCAGGTTGAGGTCGCCGATGGTGCGCGCAAGATCGACCTGGGCGAGATCGAGCGCCGCCAGAGCCGGGGTTGCCGGCGTCTTCGCCCTGGCGCGGCCCTTCTTGACGCGGGCGAGCTTGGTGATGTGGGCGAGCACGTCGCGGATGTGGACCATGCCGCGCGGATCGTCGAGCGTCTCGGAATAGACCGGCATGCGCGAATGGCCGGACTCCTCGAACAGGCCAAGCAGATCGCCGAGCTTGGTGTTGATCTCGACAGCCTCGATATCGGCGCGCGGCACCATCACATCCTCGACGCGCACTTCGCGCAGGCGCAGGATGTTGTTGAGCATGGCGCGTTCGCCGGGCGAGAAGGATTCCACGTCGCTCGCCGTCTCGGCCAGCGCGCCGGCGATCTCCTCGCGCAGATTGGTGCCGTTGCGGTGCCTAAACAGGCCGAGCACGCGTTCGACAAGGGAGGGGCCGGCGGCAACTGAACCGGCGACAGGGGAAGGACCGGCATGCGGCGCATCAGCGGCCGCGCTGCCGGTCGGAATACTCGGACTCGAACCCTCTTCCGACTTTTCGGAAGGCTGGGCCGCACTGCCGGCGTCCGGACGGGCGGCAGTTTCTGGTTTGTCGTTCATCGCCATCAGGTCAATTGAGCTTTTTTGTTACGCGTAGGGATCGGGAATGGCAAGCCTTGCGAGCGCCCTGCGCTCGATCGCTTCCATCTCCTCGGCCTCAGCGTCGGTCTCGTGATCATGACCCAGGAGATGTAGCAGGCCATGGATGACGAGATGGGTGATATGGTTCACAATCGGCTTGTCTTCCAGTGCCGCCTCGCGCGCCACCGTCTCGGAAGCCAGCACGATGTCGCCAAGCATCGGCGGCAGCGGATCGCCCTCGGCGAAGGAAAAAGCCGGGAAAGACAAGACGTTGGTGGGCTTGTCCTTGCCCCGCCATTCGGCATTGAGCGTGCGGATATGGGCGTCGTCGGAAAAAACGATGCTGAGCTCGGAAGCGCCGTTCACGTCGCTTTCGGCGAAAGCAGCGGCGACGGCGCCATCGACCAGACGCGCCAGCTCGGCTTCCGCCGGCCAATCGCCGGCCTCGACAAAAATATCGATATCGACCGGCGTTTGGCCGCTGAATCCTGGAATTTCAGCCATCTAGCTTTGATCAGCTTTCGGCGCCGAGGCCCCTGGAGAGCTTGCCGTCGCGGTCATAGGCCTTGACGATCTCGGCGACCAGCGGGTGGCGGACCACGTCGCCCTCGTTGAAGCGGACGGTGACGATGCCGGGCACGCCGTCGAGCACGCGCAGCGCTTCGACCAGGCCCGACTTGGTGTTGGGCGGCAGGTCGATCTGCGTCGGATCACCGGTGACGATCATGCGCGAGTTCTCGCCGAGACGGGTCAGGAACATCTTCATCTGCATCGGCGTGGTGTTCTGCGCCTCGTCGAGGATCACCGCCGCATGCGCGAGCGTACGGCCGCGCATGAAGGCCAAAGGCGCGATCTCGATCACCTCGGCGGCGATCGCGCGCTCGACCTTGTCGGCCGGCATCATGTCGTAGAGCGCGTCGTAGAGGGGCCGCAGATACGGGTCGACTTTCTCCTTCATGTCGCCGGGCAGGAAGCCCAGCCGCTCGCCGGCCTCGACGGCCGGGCGCGACAGGATGATGCGCTCGACCATGCCGCGCTCGAGCAGCATCGCCGCATGCGCCACCGCCAGATAGGTCTTGCCGGTGCCGGCGGGACCGATGCCGAACACCATCTCGGAGCGTTCCAGCGCCCGCATATAGGCGTCCTGGTTGAGCGAGCGGGCATAGATCGTCTTCTTGCGCGTCGCGATCTGCGCCGCCGAGACCTTGCCCTTGCGCTCCATGGTCGGCAGGGTCAGCTGGTCGTCGGCGGCGATCGCCATGCGGACCGCGCCGTCGACGTCCGACTGGCCGATATCGGCGCCCTTCTGCAGGATGCCGTAGAGGCTGTCCAACGCGCGGCGCGCCTGTTCTGCGGCAGTCGCCGAGCCCTTGATCGTCAGCTGGTTGCCGCGCGAGCGGATGTCGACGCCGAGCTTCTGCTCGAGCCGGGCCAGGTTCTCGTCGAACTGGCCGTAGAGCGAGCTGGCAAGCTTGTTGTTGTCGAAGGTCAGTACGATGTGCGCCATGTCGGAAGCCCCGGACGCCTGGTTCTGGGGCGGATTCTTCAGTTCAGCAGCGCTCAACCGTCTCTCCTCATCTGCCGAGGCTTGTGGCTATGCATCTCGTTGTCCCAAAACCGCGGGCACATTTCCAGCGACATGCATCAGACCAACTCGGCGAACAGGCTGTTGTAGCCGGTCCTTGTGATTCGTACGTCGATAATGTCACCGATTCCGCCGGCCTTGTCGTCAACAATAACCGGCTGCAGCCAGGGCGAACGGCCAACTTTCTGGCCGGCCTGCCGGCCAGGCTTCTCGATCAGCGTATCGATGGTCTTGCCGACCAGGCTCAAGCCGAAATCCTGCTGCTGCTTAAGGAGCAATCCTTGAAGCCGCTGCAGCCGCTCGTCCTTCACCGCTTCCGCGACATGGCCATCCATTTCGGCGCCCGGCGTGCCGGGACGCGGCGAATATTTGAACGAGAAGGCCGAGGCATAGTTCACCTCGCGCACAAGCTCCAGCGTGGCCTCGAAGTCGGCATCGGTCTCGCCGGGGAAACCGACGATGAAGTCGCCGGACATGGCGATATCGGTCCGGGCGGCGCGGATGCGCTCGATCAGCGCCAGATAATCGCGCGCCGTATGCCGGCGGTTCATTGCCTTGAGAATGCGATCGGAGCCGGACTGCACCGGCAGATGCAGATAGGGCATCAGCGCCGGCAGGTCGCGATGCGCGGCGATAAGTTCCTCATCCATGTCGCGCGGATGGCTGGTGGTGTAACGCAGCCGCGCCAGGCCAGGGATTTCCGCCAGGCGGAACAGCAGGCGGCCGAGGCCCCATTCCTCGCCGTTCTCGCCCAGACCGTGCCAAGCGTTGACGTTCTGGCCAAGCAGCGTCACTTCGCGCACGCCGGCCTCAGCAAGGCGCTCGGCCTCGGCAACGATCTGCGCCACAGGGCGCGACACTTCGGAGCCGCGCGTATAAGGCACGACGCAAAAGGTGCAGAACTTGTCGCAGCCTTCCTGGACCGTCAGGAAAGCGGTGACGCCGCGTTTTGCCAGTTCGGCGCGCTTGGGCTGCGGCAGATGCTCGAACTTGTCCTCGATGGCGTATTCGGTCTCGACGACCTTCTTGCCGCCGCGAACGCGCGCCAGAACATCGGGAAGCCGGTGATAGGTCTGTGGACCGATAACCAGATCGACCGCAGGCGAGCGGCGGATGATCTCGGCGCCCTCGGCCTGGGCCACGCAACCGGCAACGCCGATCAGAAGCTCGCGGCCGGCCTCGGCGCGCTCGGCCTTCATGTCGCGAATGCGGCCGAGCTCGGAATAGACCTTTTCGGCCGCCTTCTCGCGGATATGGCAGGTGTTGAGCAGCACCAGATCGGCGTCCTCGACGGCGTCGGTGGCGACATAGCCGTCGGCGGCCAGCGCATCGGTCATGCGCTGGGAATCGTAGACATTCATCTGGCAGCCATAGGTCTTTACGAAGACCTTTTTCGCCGTCGGGCCAGTGCCTGCCGAAGGCTCGGCCGCAATGCCGATGTCGTGGCTTTCAATCGTGTTCAGTTCCATCGGGCGGCTTCTACCGCCTTTTGGTGACAAAAAACAGACGATTCTGGCTGAGCTATCGGCTAGGCGCCGGGTCGGCGAGGGCGGCCTGCATCATGTCGCGTACCCGGACTTCCATCAGCCTTGCCGTTTCCTTGCGGTTCGAGCCCTTGGAGAACGCCACCGGCTCGCCGAAATGCACCTCGGCGTCGAGTGCGCCTTCGGCAAGCAGGGTTTTCAGATGCGGCATCAGATCCTGGTCGCCGATCCAGGCTGAAATCGGCCGGTGGCGCCGGCCCATCGGCACGCCGTGGAGCCGCGTGTAAGCGATCGCCACCGGCTGGATGAAGACTTTGTCCGCCGCGCCTTCCGAGATCGCCATTGAAGCGGCGCCGAACAAAGTGCTCTTGAACGGCAGCACAATATTGCCGTCAGCGGTCGAGCCCTCCGCGAACAGCACCATGGCGTCGCCCTTGGCCATGCGCCTGGCGATCTCGCTCGCCTGGTCGCCGGAGGTGCGCTTGCGCTCGCGCTCGATGAAAACGGTGCGCTGCAGCTTGGACAGCATGCCTATCAGCGGCCAGCCCTCCATGTCGGCCCTGGCGATGAATTTAACATCGACGAAGGAGCCGAGCACCATGATGTCGGTCCAGGAAATGTGGTTGGCGGCGACCAGCAGCGGCCGGTCCTTGGCCAGCGTGCCCTTGACATGCACGCGCATCCCCAGCGCCCTCAGGATCATGCTGTGCCAGATTTTCAGGATGAAAGTTTCGGGCCACAGCCCGGTCTTCATCGACAGGATCTGCAGCGGCACCAGCACCAGCGAGCAGACGACGACATAGGCGAACGCCAGGAAAATCCGCAATTTCTTGATCATTCGCTCCGCCCTAACCGGCCTGTCGCTAGCGAAGATCGCGGCGCATGACAAGCGCGCCGGTCGGACCGTGCTCGGTCGAGCGGTAATAGTTCAGCCTGTGGCCGACCTGGTTGAAGCCGAGCCGGCGGTAAAGTGCGATGGCCGGCGCGTTGGTCTCGTCGACCTCGAGGAAAAGCGCCTCGGCGCGCTGCGCATGCAGTTCGCGCAACACCGCGTCCATCAACTGCCAGCCGAGCCCCTGGCGGCGATGCGAGCGGGCGACCGCCACGGTCAGGATTTCGCCCTCGCCGGCCGCAAGCCGCGCCAGCACGAAGCCGACCGGCGGTTTTGCGCCCTGCCCGGTCTCGCGGGCGGCGTAGCCGAACACGGTGTCCTGCTCGAGCAGCGCCGCGAACTCGCTGTCGGTCCAGGGCCGAACGAAATCTTCCTCATGCAAGGCCGAAACGGCGGCACTGTCCGCAACGGTCAGCGGTTCGAGCGCATAGTCCCTGCGGCGCGGTTGGAAGAAAGGTATCCGCATCAGGGTTTTTTCTCTCCCGGGTCCTGTCTCGGCAGGATGAAGCCGGCCTGCGGCTTGGCATCGGCGCCGCGCAGATAGAGCGGTTTCGGCCTGTCGCCGGACCGCCTGGCGGCAGCCAGCCTGGCATAGGTGGCGATGTCGGCGGTCGCGCCGACCGGCCCGGTGTCGAAGGCGCGTGCCGACGACGTGGTGATTTGCGGCGCGGCCGTGCCGGCAAGGACAGGGTCTTCGCGCTGCGCGATGGCCGTGGCCTCGGTAAGATCCGTCACGGCCGGTCCGTAAGTCAACGCTAACGCTTTATCGTAGAGCGCCGCATGGATTTCCTCGCGGCCGGCATCGAGCGCTGCGAGCACCGTACGGCCCGGAAAGTTTGTGGCGGCCTCGGCCGCCAGCGCTTCCAGCGTCGTCACACCGATCGCCGGGATCTTCAGCGCAAGTGCCAGGCCGCGCGCCGTCGAGACGCCGACGCGAAGGCCGGTGAAGGAGCCCGGGCCGATCGAGACGGCGATCGCGCCGAGATCGCGATAGGCAAGCCCGCCATGGGCAAGAGCCGCCTCGATGACGGCCATCAGATGTTCGGCATGCCCCTTGCCGAGGTCGAGCACCTGCCGGCCGAGCTCCTTGCCGGCGTCCGCGTCATAGACGCAGGCGGCGCAGAGACTGGCGGCGCAGTCGATGGCAAGGATATTCATACGGGCAGCTTCATATGGCCGTTAACGAGCTGGATCGAAACACAATTCCCTCTGCCCGGCATGGCCCGCCGCCGCAAGGGCCAGCACGCAAAAAGTTAAGCGGCTTCGGTTCCGCGCAACACTGCCGATCAGGCAGAACGTCAGGCTGAGGCGGCGATGCGCAGCATGTGATTGTCCCAGACATAGTCGGGCTCGGAACGCGTCACGCCGGCGTCGCCGACGATCTGGCCGGCGCCCGTGGTCGCCATGAAGCCGGGGCCGTCGGGCGCGAGACCGCAGACTTCGACCAGCGATTTTGTTGCGACGACACGGCCGCTGGCGGCATCGATCACGGCGAAAGAATTGCCCTCCGGCGAGGTGACCGCAACGGTGCCGGTCGCGGCATTGGCGGCGACCGAGCCGATATAGTTACGGAAGCCGGAGAGCACGTCCTGCGGTAGCTCCAGCAGTTCGAGCTCCTTGCCGCGCGTGGCGCGCCCGACCAGCGCCGGTCGGTCGGTCGCCGGTCCCCGGTACTGGCAGCCGAACCAGACGGTGCCGGCCCGGTCGCGGTCCATGTGGCGGATCGACAGCTGGTGCAGCGCCGGCGGCAATTCGTGCTTCTCGATCAGGTCGCCGGTGATGCGGTCGACCAGCGTGTAGGACGGCTTCATGGTCGCGATGTTGAGCTCGGCGCGGCCGAAATCAGGATGGGTTTCGATGCCGCCATTGGCGATCGCCAGCGTGCGGCCATCGCCGAGCAGGAGCAGCTCGTGCGGCCCCATGCCATAGGTCGGGAACTCGCCGATGCGGTTGAATTTCGAGCGCGCATCATAGATTCCGACGACACCGGCGGCATTGTCGAAGTCGTTCTCGGTCGCATAGAGCAGGGCGCCGTCGGGCGAGAACACGCCATGGCCGAAGAAATGCCGGCCAGCGATGCTGGCGATGGTCAATGGCTTGTCGCGCCCGGCATGGTCGAAGACGACAGCGAAAGTGCCTGGCTGGCGGGCAAAGACGACCGAACGTTTCGACACCGGATCGAAGGTGACGTCATGGCCGCGATCCGGCAGATCGATCGTGTGCAGGATCTTGCCCGCTTCAGAAAGCACCGCGGCGCCGAAGCCGCCGTCGCGTTTGACGAAGGCCGTGGCGAAGATCGCGTCGGTCGCAAGCGTGTCCGCCCAGGTGCGCGGCGCCATGGCGGAGGCGAAGCCGGCGCCAGCGGCGCGCAGGAAATCGCGGCGATCGATGAGGGGCGTCTTCAAGAGATGGCCCTCTCTTGCGTTGGCTCGTTGCAAGACACGGCAATTCCGACGGGTCGGAACGAACAGGCACCTACCGACAGTTGGGGTGGGTGATCGCGGACGTTGGCGGTTGGCGGAAGCCACCAGAACTTCGTCATCCTTGGGCGAAGCAGGAGCGCAGCTCCGTCGCGGAGACCCAAGGATCCATGCCGTGACCTTCGCCGGAGGGCGCAACGGAGCAGAATTCTGCACCGTTGCACCGCTTTGATGTCACGGAATGGATCCTCGGGTCTGCGCTGCGTCGCTACGCTCCTTGCTCCGCCCGTGGATGACGATGGGAGGGGTGTCTCGGCCAACCTCGAAAGCAGGCGGTCCCCCAAAGCAGCAATGTTCGAATGACGAAAACCTCTCCGCCAGGAATGATCCTTCAAAACCCGCCCCTTTTCCGCGATCATCGCTCAGTCCCCATCCAGCGAGGAAAAGCCGGCGGTCAAGCCGAACTCGGCGGTCAATCTGGTGCCGATCAGGGTCGAGAGGCTGGAGGTGATCAGCGCGAAATGCTCGAGCTTGTCGCGCAGCGCCGGGTCGGCGAGCGCCCTGTCGATCGGGCCGTCGACCGATTTCGCCGTTGCCACGCCGTTGGCGAGCTGGATGTGGATGGATTCGGCCATCCACCGAGCGTCGGCGGGCAGCGCGTCGCCAAGCTTTGAGGCCTGGAACAGTTGGTCGATGCCGGACAGATTGCCGGCCAGCGACGCGCTGGTGTTCTGCGAACGCCAGTAGATCGCCTGCTTCGGCTTATCAGCATCGGGCTTCGCGCCGAGAAACCCCTTGAGGCGTACGTCGCGGATCATTTCCAGCTCGTTGATGAAGACGCCGACCAGCTCCGTCACCGCTTCGGTGCCGTCGCGATAGAGCGGGTTGTTCGGACCGGGATTGGCCCAGAGCGATGCAAAACCGTCCGGCTTTTGCCAGGCGTCGCGCACCTCGGCGGCGATCGTCTCGATGTTGCCGGCCACCGCCGCGCCATAGGCGCAGCGATAGGGATCGTCCTTTTTGGCGAGCGTCTCCGCGCCGTCGCCGTAAAGCACATATTCGAGCGCGCCAAACCCCTGCATGGCGACGCTCTTTTGCGCCAACTGCGCCGGATCGGCCGTTGCCGGATCCTTCGCGGCGAGCGCGGCCTGTACCTGGCGCAGGCCGATGCTCTTGCGGTCCGGCCAATAGAGCATGCGCTCCAGCCGGTTGTTCTCCTTGATCGGGCCGAAGGCGATGATCTCGGCGACCGACCAGGCCTCGACCGTGCCGGAAAATTCGGAACGCGCCGCCTCGAGGTTCTGCTCGGAAGGCGTCTCGCAGAGCTGGTGCATCGCCTTGGTCAGGCCGGCAGCATGGTCGTCGAGGGCGGCATAGGCCGGGCGGACGAAACCGTCGATGGCGCGGCCGATGACATCGGAGGCTTTCACCGCCGCCGACGCCGGCAGGACGGCAGCGAGCATAAGCGGAAGAGCAAGGGCCAGGCGTTTCGACATCAGAGGGACGCGTTTCGACATCAAAGAGACTCCAGGAATTTGATCAGCGCGTCACGGTCGGCCGCGGCGGCGCCGACGAAGCGGTCGCGCGCCTTCCGGCCCTCGCCGCCATGCCACAGGATTGCCTCGGCAAGCGTGCGGGCACGTCCGTCATGCAGGTAGAATGTGTTGCCGTTGACCGTCGCGGTCAGCCCGATGCCCCAGAGCGGCGGCGTGCGCCATTCGCTGCCCGTGGCTTCACCGACCCGTTGCCCGTCAGCCAGCCCTTCTCCCATATCGTGCAGCAGGAAGTCGGAATAAGGCCAGATCAATTGGAAGGCCTGTGCCTTATTGGGCGTGCCGCGCAGGGTGACGAATTTCGGCGTGTGGCAGGCAATGCAGCCCATTGCGTAAAACTGCTTCTTGCCGGCAAGGACATCCGGCTTGTCGAGGTCGCGGCGCGCCGGCACGGCCAGGTTCTGCGAATAGAAGGTGACGAGGTCCATCACCGGCGGCGGTGCTTCCGCCGCGCCGAGGCGCTGCTGCACGCCGTTCGGCAGGGAAAGGCACGCCTTCTCGGCCTCCGTGCAGTCGCCCCAGTGCTTCGGCATTTCCGGCGTCGAGATGCCGATGTCGCCGGCAAAGGCGTCGGCCGCCTGCTGGCGGATCGAGGCGGTCTGCGCCTTCCAGCCGAAGCGGCCGAGCGTCACCTTGCCGCTCAGCTCGTCGCGCACGATGTTGGGCCTGCCCGAAATACCATCGCCGTCGCGGTCGTCCGGATCGGCATGAGCCAGGATATCAGCCGGCGCGATCTGCTCGATCAGGCCTAGCCCGATCATCGGCGGCGTCAGCCGAGGCGACAGCGTGGTGCGCGGATCGAGCGGGCCGTAGCCGGGATTTTCGACGGAATAGGTTGGCTTGCGCAGCGAGGCGACTGTGCCGTCGCCAAGCGTCACCTTCTCTTCGGAATAGTCGACGCGCATGCGGCCTTCGCCCTTGAGGCCGGGAACCGCCAGTTCCTGCAGCTGCGTGCCGTAGACCGGATCGGGGAAGTTCAACGCCTGGTGGTCGTCGAGTGCCGCCTTTTCCTCGGCGCTGCTTGCGTCACGCGCGAGCCGCAGGAACATCGAGGTGGTGCCGGATCCTTCCGGCGGACGTCCGCGGCCGTCCTTCAGATGGCAGTTCTGGCAGGCGCGCTCGTTGAACAGCGGGCCGAGGCCGTCGGAGGCCTGGGTCGAGGACGGCGACGACACCCAGTTCTTGCGGAACAGCGCATTGCCGAGCTTGAAGGTGCCCTCTTCCTCGAAAGTGATGTTTGCCGAGGACTGCGAGAAGGCATCGCGGTTGACCTCCTTGCGCGAGGTGCTTGCGCCGCCCTGCATCAGCTCGAACGGTTCGGGCTTGGTGAAGTCGCTCGTTGGCTTGGTGACGGCCAACACCCGCGCCTGGTCTTTCGGCGTCAGATCGGTGCGGCTGGTCGGCAGCCCGGGGGGATCGCCGGCCCAAGCGGGCGTGGAAAGTGCGATCGCCAGAAAAAGCGAAGCCCCGCGACAGATCCTGGATCGCGGGCTCTTCAGGGATGGCAGGCCGCCAGTTGCGGCCCGCTTGCGGCGCGAAAAATCTACGGGGCGCCGCATGCCCGCATGTCCTTACTCCGCCTCGTTGGCCGAGTCGGCGTTGAGCTGGCCGTACTTTTCCTCGCCGATCGAGGCAAGCAGGTCGAGTTGCGTCTCCAGGAAATCGATATGGCCTTCCTCGTCGGTCAAAAGCTCCTCGAACAGCTTCATCGAAACGAAATCGCCGGCGTCGTGGCAGATCTCGCGCGAGCGCTTGTAGGCGGTGCGGGCGTCATATTCGCCGGCAAGATCGGATTCCAGCACTTCCTTGACGTTCTGGCCGATGCGCAGCGGCGCCACGGACTGCAGGTTCGGATGACCTTCGAGGAAGATGATGCGGGCGATCAGCCGGTCGGCGTGATGCATCTCCTCGATCGATTCGGCCCGCTCCTTCTTGGCCAGCTTGGTGTAGCCCCAGTCCTCGAGCAGGCGATAGTGCACCCAGTACTGGTTGACGGCTCCAAGCTCCAGAAACAGAGCTTCGTTAAGCCGCTCGATGATCTGCGGTTCGCCTTTCATGGGTTCTGCTCCCGTATTGGACGCGCAAACCTCTCACGCGGTCCAGGTGTGAAACGATGTCCACGTCGCCCACCTCTGAGCGCGCGTGGTAGTTCTCGGTGACCCGAATGATCGTTTCCACCACATTTGGGAAGCAGCCGCAACAGCGACCACGCTTGCGCATCGCATGATAGACCTTCGCGGGCACGATCAGCTGCCATGGATCTTCATCCAGCAGGCCGACGATCGTCTGCTCGATCTCCTTTTCGGTAATGATGTTGCAATGGCAGATCAGCATTTGCTTGCTCTGGCTGGCGGCGCCGGTCCGGCGCCGCTTGGCTTGGTATTGGGCTCTACGGCCTATTTGAACACCTTGTCGGGCGCGTCGAGGCTATCGGAGCCTTCGAAGGCGATGGCGTTGAGCTTCAGCGTGCCGACGGCGCGCTCGATCGACTTGGTCTGGTCGACCAGCGCGTCGATCGCCGCCTGCACCGTGGCGTTGCCTTCAGTGTTGCCCTCGGCGATCTGCTGGTCATAGGCCTCGCCGGCCAGCGCGCGCGCCTTGATGGCTTCCATCTTGGCGACGGAGACATCGAGCTTGTCCGACAGTTCCTTGTCGATCGCCGGATCGGCGGCCTTGACCATGTCGTGCACCGACGGACCCGCAACGACGGTGCCGTCGAGGCGCGTATAGCTGGCAACGTAGGCAGCGCGGATGCCGATCGCGTCATAGAGATGCGAGATATAGGTGTTGTCGGAGAAGCAGTCATGCTCCTCTTCCGGATCATGCAGCAGAAGGCCGAGCTTCATGCGCTCGCCTGCCAGTTCGCCATAGGACAGCGAGCCCATGCCGGTGAAGATGGTGGAGATGGCGGTGTTCGGCTCGCCATCGGTGAGGGCCTTGCGCGCAGCGCCGTCTTCCTTCCAGTTGCCGACCATTTCCTGCAGGTCGGAGACCAGGAGATCGCTCGCCGACTTAAGATATTCGGCGCGGCGGTCGCAATTGCCGTTGGTGCAGTTCTTGAGGTCGTAGTCGGTGTAGGGCCGCTCGCCGGCGCCCGGACCGGTGCCGTGCAGATCCTGGCCCCAGAGCAGGAATTCGATGGCGTGATAGCCGGTCGCGACATTGGCCTCGACGCCGCCGGCCCCCTGCAGCGTGCCCGACAGGAATTCCGGCGTCAGCTTCGAGGCATCGACCTTCTTGCCGTTGATCTCGATTTCCTTGTTGGCAATGACATTGGCCGTATAGAGCGCGTTCTCGTCGGACTCGGTGCCGTAGCTCTTGGCGACATAGTCGATCAGCCCTTCGTCCAGCGGCCAGGAATTCACCTTGCCTTCCCAGTCGTCGACGATCTTGTTGCCGAAGCGATAGACCTCAGTTTGCTGGTAGGGGATGCGCGCTGCCTTCCACGCCTCGCGCGCGGCGCTCAATGTGTCGGCCGAGGGGCTGGCGATGAGCGCGTCGACCGCCTTGTCCAGGGCCTGCGCCGTGGTCAGCGAATCCTCATATTTGGCCAGCGCGATATCGGCATAGGTCTTGATCACTGCCTTGGCGTCGGTCTCGGCTTTCGCCGGCAACACGAAAACCGCCGCCGTCAGTGCAGCCGTGGCGCAGATCGCAGCCAGCCTGCTGCCATTACGTGCCGTCATTATCTTTCTCCAGTTCCTTGGAAATTCAACAAAAGGCGCATGCGTCCACCGGCGCCGAGGCATGAACATGCCAGAAAAAATGGTGGCCGCGCCGATGCGCGGTTCGCGATAAAAAGTCATCCACTTGCCTCCAATCGAAAGGGTTCAAGGCCCAGACATCAAAGGAATGCGCTTTGCGCGCAGCTCTCCATAAAGCGATGGAGGGGCCGGAAGTCAACTGGTACGGCCGAGAAAATTCAATTGAAACAACAGTTTAGAATTATTCTAAACTACAACTATCAACTTTAGAGCTGCTGCTTCCCATGGTGCTACGGTTGACAGGCGGCCATCCTGGGTGCGACCCGGGCAACGGTCCTTGCGGCGGCGGCAGACAATCGCCATCTCGCGCAAGAGCCTAGATTTCTAGAGCATGATGCCGAAAAGTGTGAGGCGGTTTTTTGGACGACACCATGCTCTATCTCTTTGATCTAGAGACGGATTCAGATTTCAGGTCGAACCGACCTGAAATCATCCGGCTCTAAGCAAAAAAGGATTGCGATGACGAACGGGGTTGTGATTGTCGGTGCCGGTCATGCCGGCGTGCAGGCAGCCGCCAGCCTGCGCGAGGAGGGCTATGACGGCCCCGTCGTGTTGATCGGCGACGAGCAGGAACTGCCCTATCACAAGCCGCCTTTGTCCAAGACCTTCATCAAGGATGCCGAAGCCAAGCCGCAACCGTTGCGCGGCGAGGCTTTTTATACCGGCAACGCCATAGACTACCGCCCGGGCGTGTGGATCGACGGCATCGACGCCCGCGCGGGCCGGTTGACCATCGCCGGCGGCGCAACGCTCGGCTTCGACCGGCTGATCCTGGCGACCGGATCGCGGCCGCGCTTGCTCAAGCTCGACGGCACCGACCTTGCCGGCGTGGTCTCGCTGCGCTCGATCGCCGACGCACGGCTTATCCGCGAGCTCAGCGCACAGACCGAGGATGTCGTCATCCTCGGCGGCGGCTTCATCGGTCTGGAGATCGCGGCGACCTTGAGGGCCGCCGGCCGCAACGTCACCGTCGTCGAGGCCGTGGACCGGCTGCTCGGCCGCGCCGTCGCGCCGGTCATCGCCGCGCATGTGCGCCAGCGCCTGGAGGCGATCGGCGTGCGCATCCTGACCGGCACCACGGTCGCCCGCCTGGAGGGCGAAAACGGCCGTGTCTCGGCCGCGATCACCTCCACCGGCGAACGCCTGCCGGCGCAGATGGTGATCATCGGCATCGGCGTGGTGCCGAATGTCGAACTGGCGGAAGCCGCCGGTATCGCGATTGCCAACGGCATCCGTGTCGACCAGCATATGCGGAGCTCCATTCCCGAAATCCTCGCCATCGGCGACGCGGCTTCCTACCGCCATTGGTTCACCGGCGGCGACGTGCGGCTGGAATCGGTGCAGAATGCCACCGACCAGGCGCGGCTGGCCGCGCGCACCATCCTCGGCCATGCCGAGCCTTTTGCGGCCGTGCCGTGGTTCTGGTCGGATATCGGCGACATGAAGCTGCAGATGGTCGGCCTGACGCAAGGCGGCGATCACCATGTGGTGCTCGGCGATCCCGCCGAGAACAAGTTCTCGATCTACCACTATGCCGGCAACCGGCTGCTCGGCATCGAATCCGTCAACCGCCCGGCCGACCACATGCTCGGCCGCAAGATGCTCGGCGCCGGATTCTCGCCGGCGCCGGAAACGGCAGCGGGCGGGCCGGATGCGCTGAAGGCGGCGCTTGCAGCCTTCAGTGAAAGCGAGCCGGTAAGAGCCGCTGGTTAAGCCGCCCGCGCGTCGCGGATCGAGGTCTCCAGGATATCCAGCGCCTCATTCATGACGCCGTCCTGGATGGTGATCGGCGACAGGAAGCGGATGACGTTGCCGTAGACGCCGCAGGTGAGCAGGATCAGGCCCTTGTCGAGCGCCTTCAGCCTGACCGCATTGGCGAACTCGGCCGACGGCAGGCTCTTCTTCACATCGTTGAACTCGACGGCGTTCATGAAGCCCGGGCCGCGGATGTCGACGATCTCCGGCACGTCGTCGCGCAGCGATTCCAGCCGCTGCTTCAGCCTGGCGCCCAGCGTATTGGCGCGGTCGCAGAGCTTTTCCTCCTCGATGACGTCGAGCACGGCGTGCGCGGCGGCGACGCCGATCGGGCTGCCGCCATAGGTGCCGCCGAGGCCGCCGGGGCCGGGCGCATCCATGATCTCGGCGCGGCCGGTGACGGCCGACAGCGGGAAGCCGCCGGCAAGGCTCTTGGCCATGGTGGTGAGGTCGGGCGCCACGTCATGATGGTCCATGGCGAACATCTTGCCGGTACGGGCAAAGCCGGTCTGCACCTCGTCGGCGACGAGCAGGATGCCATATTGGTCGCAGATCTTGCGCAGGGCCGCCATGAAATCGCGCGGCGCCTCGTAGAAACCGCCCTCGCCCTGCACCGGCTCGACGATGATGGCGGCGACGCGGTTCGGATCGACATCGGCCTTGAACAGCTTGTCGAGCGCGGCGAGCGAGTCGGCGACCGAAACGCCATGCAGGGCGACCGGGAACGGCGCGTGGAAGACGTCGCCAGGCATGGCGCCGAAGCCGACCTTGTAGGGCACGACCTTGCCGGTCAGCGCCATGCCCATGAAGGTGCGGCCGTGGAAGCCGCCGGAAAAGGCGATGACCGCCTGGCGGCCGGTGGCGTTGCGGGCGATCTTGATCGCGTTCTCGACCGCCTCGGCGCCGGTGGTGACGAAGACGGTCTTCTTCTCGAACTTGCCGGGCAGCATGCCGTTCAGGCGCTCGGCCAGCCGCACATAGCTTTCATAGGGCACGACCTGATGGCAGGTGTGGGTGAAGCGGTCGAGCTGCGCCTTGACCGCCTCGATCACCTTGGGGTGGCGATGGCCGGTGTTGACGACGGCGATGCCGGACGAAAAGTCAATGTAGCGGCGCCCCTCGACATCCCAGATTTCCGAATTCTCGGCGCGATCGGCATAGATCTGCGTCGTCATGCCGACGCCACGCGAGATCGACTGGTTCTTGCGTTCGGAAATCGCTGAATTCTTCATCTCATCCCTCATCGGGCGCAGGGCCCGTTCCGTTTGATCACTTGTCTTCTGACCTTATTTCACGTTTTGCTCAAGTCGGCACCATGGCCCAGTCGATTGGGCCTGCCGGATGGCGCGGAACGATCTTAACCAGCAGAGCGGCACGCGTGCGAGAACGGTTTCCTTTTCGCCGGGATCGATTATCCTTGCCTCATCCGCGACCGCCGCCATTGGCCGGCGCGAACCGGGGGGAACCATGAGCAGAAACGCTGCATCGTCCGCCTTGGCGCCGTCGCCGCTTCGCCCTTCGTCTCGTCCGCGTGTTTTGCTGATCGCCTGCCTCGCCTCGGCGGCGCTACTCGTCGCCGGATGCCAGAAACAACAGGCGGCGGAAAAGAAGCTGCCGGTGATGGTGACGACGCAGAAAGTGGCGCTTGCCGACTATGCGCCGCGAACCTCGCTGACCGGCGTCATCGCCGCGCGCACGCTCAACAACCTCTCCTTCCGCGTCGGCGGCCGGGTCGCCGAAAGGCTGGTCGATGTCGGCCAGCATATCGACCAGGGCGAGGTGCTGGCGCGCATCGATCCGCAGGAGCAGCAATCGGACCTGCGCTCGGCGCAGGCCGACCTCGATGCCGCGCAAGCGCAGTTGACGCAGGCCGCGGCTATCTATGAACGGCAAAAGACCCTGCTGGCCCGCGGCTTCACGACAAGGCGGGAGTTCGATACCGCCAACCAAACACTGAAGGTGGCTCAAGGCAGCCTTGATGCGGCGAAAAGCGCTTTGGCCAACGCCAAGGAAAACCTTTCCTATACCGAGCTCAAGGCTGGCGCCGCCGGCGTCATCACTGCGCGCCAGGTCGAGGCCGGACAGGTGGTGCAGGCGGCGCAGACTGTCTTCACCGTCGCCGAGGACGGCGACCGCGACGCCGTCTTCAACGTGCATGAAACGCTGGTGGTCCAGACGCCGCCTTCTCCGGCGGTAACAATCACGCTGCTTGGCGACCCGCAGATCAGGGCGGTCGGCAAGGTGCGCGAGATCTCGCCGGCGGTCGATACCGCCTCGGGATCGATCCGGGTCAAGATCGGCATAGCCGATACGCCGGCCGGGATGCCGCTGGGCGCGGCCGTCATCGGCACGGTCAGCGCCCGGTCGGTGAAAGCGATCCTGTTGCCCTGGCAGGCGCTGACCTCGGCCGGCGGTAAGCCCGCCGTCTGGCTCGTCGATCCGTCAAGCAAGACGGTGACGTCGGCGCCTGTCGAAGTGCTTGCCTTCGATTCCGGCATCGTCGCCGTCGACAAGGGCTTGCAGGAGGGCCAGAGCGTCGTCACCGCGGGAGGGCAATTGCTCAGCCCCGGACAGACGGTCGAGATCGCGGGGGCCAGCCAATGAGCCGGTTGACACGGATAGCTCCCCTCATCCTGCTTCTCTCGCTCGGCGCCTGCTCGCGTTCCGAGGAGAAGCCGCCGGAGGTCATCCGGCCGGTGCTGTCGATGGTCATCGAGCCGAAGACCGTCGAGACCTTCGGCTTCGCCGGCACGATACAGCCGCAATACAGCGCCGACCTCGCCTTCCGCCTGCTTGGCCGCATCGTCTCACGCGACGTCAAGGTCGGCGATCTCGTCGCCAAGGGCACGACGATCGCCGCGCTCGATCCGACAGCGCTGGAGCTGGCCGTGCAAGTGTCGAAAGCGGATCTGTCGAACGCCCAGGCGCAGTTCGCCAACACCGCGGCAAGCGAGGATCGCCAGCGCCAGCTGCTTGCAGCCGCCAACACGTCGCAGGCGACTTTCGATGCGGCAAAACAGGCCAGACAAGCCGCCGAAGCCGGCGTCGAGCGCGCCAACGCCGCTTTGGCCAAGTCGCAAGAGCAGCTCGGCTACGCCCGGCTGTTCTCCGACTTCGACGGTGTTGTGACCGCGACCGGCGCCGAGGTCGGCCAGACGGTTTCGGCCGGGCAGACCGTCGTCACCGTGGCGCGCACCGACCCGCGCGAGGCGGTGGTCGACATCCCGGATCAGTTGATCGGCGACCTCACCGTTGGCATGCCCTTCGACATCGTCCTGCAATCGCTGCCGACGATCAAAACCGCGGCCAGGCTGCGTGAGATCGCGCCGCAGTCCGAAGGCGCCACCCGCACGCGCCGGGTAAAGCTGACACTCGTCGATCCGCCGACGGCATTCCGGCTGGGCTCGACGATCACGGCGACGCGCATGACCAAGGTGGCGCCCACGATCGAGCTGCCGATGTCGGCGCTGCTCGAAAAGAACGGTGCCGCCAAAGTGTGGATCGTCGATCCGACGTCCTCTAGCGTCAGCACGCGCGAGATCAAGATCGCCGCAAAGAACGGCGCCACCTTCACGGTTGCCGAGGGGCTCGATGCCGGCATGCGCGTCGTCACCGCCGGCGTGCACAGCCTCGCCGAAGGCCAGAAGGTCAAAGTGCTGGAGGGCGGCGTCTGATGAAGGGCTTCAACCTCTCCGACTGGGCGCTCAGCCACCGCTCGATGGTCTGGTATTTCATGCTGGTCTTCGTCGTGGCCGGCGTCTTCTCCTATCTCAATCTCGGCCGCGAGGAAGACCCCGCCTTCACCATCAAGACCATGATCATCCAGGCAAACTGGCCGGGCGCTTCGGTCAGGGAGACGGTGCAGCAGGTGACCGACCGCGTCGAGAAGAAGCTCGAGGAACTCGACAGCCTCGACTTCACCCGCTCCGTCACCACCGCCGGCCAGACCGTCATCTTCGTCAACCTGAAGGACACCACCAAGGCGCGAGACGTCGTGCCGAACTGGCTTCAGGTACGCAACATGGTCAACGACATCAAGGCGCAGTTCCCGCAAGGCGTGCAGGGACCGTTCTTCAACGACCGCTTCGGCGACGTCTACGGCAATATCTACGCCTTCACCGCCGACGGGCTGACGCCGCGCCAGCTGCGCGACTATGTCGAGGATGTCCGCACGAAAATCCTGACGGTGCCGAATGCCGGCAAGGTCGACCTGGTCGGCGCGCAGGACGAGGCGATCTATCTCGAATTCTCGACGCGCCAGATCGCGGCGCTGGGCCTCAACCAGCAGCAGATCGTCGCCAGCCTGCAGGCGCAGAATGCCATCACGCCGTCCGGCGTCATCCAGTCCGGCCCGGAGCGCATCAGCGTGCGCGTCGGCGGCCAGTTCACCTCCGAGGAAAGCCTGCGCGCCATCAACCTGCGCGTCAACGACCGCTTCTTCCGGCTGAGCGACGTGGCGACGATCAGGCGCGGCTATGTCGACCCGCCGACGGCTTTGTTCCGCTTCAACGGCCAAGATGCGATCGGCCTTGCCATCGGCATGAAACCCAATGCCAATCTACTCAAATTCGGCGAGGCGCTGCATGAGGAGATGCAGAAGGTGCTGGCCGACCTGCCGGCAGGCGTCGGCGTGCATCTGGTGGCCGACCAGCCGGTGATCGTCGAAGAGGCGGTGTCAGGCTTCACCCGCGCGCTGTTCGAGGCCGTCGCCATCGTGCTCGCCGTCTCTTTCATCAGCCTCGGCATGCGCGCCGGCTTCGTCGTTGCGCTGTCGATCCCGCTGGTGCTGGCCATCACCTTCACGGTCATGGAGTATCTCGGCATATCGCTGCAGCGCATTTCGCTCGGCGCGCTGATCATCGCGCTCGGGCTTCTGGTCGACGATGCGATGATCGCCGTCGAGATGATGGTGGCGCGGCTGGAGGTCGGCGACAATCTGCGCAAGGCCGCGACCTATGTCTATACTTCGACTGCCTTCCCGATGCTGACGGGAACGCTGGTGACGGTCGCCGGCTTCATCCCGATCGGGCTCAATTCAAGCGCGGCCGGTGAATACACCTTCACGCTGTTCGTCGTCATCGCCGTATCGCTTCTGGTGTCATGGATCGTGGCGGTGCTGTTCGCGCCGCTGCTCGGCGTCACCATCCTGCCGTCGACGATGAAGACCAAGCACCATGACCAGCCCGGGCGCTTCACCTCGCTGTTCAGGCGCATCCTGGTCCTTTCCGTTCGCCGGCACTGGCTGACGATCATCGTGACGGTGCTTCTGTTTGCCGGCTCGATCGCCGGCTTCGGCCTCGTCCAGCAGCAGTTCTTCCCGCCATCCGACCGGCCGGAGCTGATCGTCGACTGGAACCTGCCGCAGAATTCCTCGATCACCGAGACGCGCGACCAGATGGAGCGCTTCGAGCAGCGGGCGCTGGTCGGCAATCCCGACATCGACCACTTCTCGTCCTATATCGGCCAGGGCGCGGTGCGCTTCGTGCTGGCCTATGACGTGCAGCCGGCCAATCCCTATTTCGGCCAGACCGTCATCGTCACCAAGAACATCGAGGCACGCAACCGGGTGAAGCCGGCGCTGGAGAAGCTGCTGCGCGACGAGTTTGTCGGCACCGACGCGTTCGTGAAGCTGCTCGAGCTCGGCCCGCCGGTCGGCCGTCCCGTGCAATATCGCGTCGGCGGTCCGGACATCCAGACGGTGCGGGAACTGGCGCAGCAATTCGCCGGCGTGATCTCGGCCAATCCGAAGCTCGCCGCGCCGACCTTCGACTGGAACGAGCCGCAGCGTGTGCTGCGGGTCGACGTGCTGCAGGACAAGGCCCGCCAACTCGGCATCACCTCGTCCGACATCGCCAGCACACTGAACAGCACGGTCGGCGGCTCGACGATCACGCAGATACGCGACGCGACCTACCTGATCAATGTCGTGGCGCGCTCTCGCGAGGCCGAGCGCGGCTCGATCGAGACGCTGCAGAACATGCAGCTGCCAACCGGCAATGGCGAATCGATCCCGCTCGCGGCGGTCGCCAATTTCCGCTACGACCTCGAACAGCCGACAGTGTGGCGGCGCGACCGCATCCCGACGATCACCGTGCGCGCCGGCCTGGTCGGCGACGTGCTGCCGGCGACCGTCGTCAACGAGCTGAAACCATCGGTCGACGCCTTCATCGCCAAGCTGCCGCCGGGCTATTCGATCGAGACCGCAGGCTCCGTCGAGGAAAGCGCCAAGAGCCAGGGGCCGATCGCGGCCGTGGTGCCGTTGATGCTGTTCGTCATGGCGACCATCCTGATGATCCAGCTGCAGAGCTTCCAGCGCCTGTTCCTGGTGGTTGCGGTGGCGCCGCTCGGCCTGATCGGCGTGGTGGCGGCGCTGGTGCCCAGCGGCGCGCCGCTCGGCTTCGTCGCCATCCTCGGCGTGCTGGCGCTGATCGGCATCCTGATCCGCAACTCGGTCATCCTGATCGTGCAGATCGAGGACCTGGTGAGGGAAGGCAAGGACCGCTGGGCGGCGGTGATCGAGGCGACCGAGCATCGCATGCGGCCGATCGCGCTGACGGCGGCGGCGGCCAGCCTCGCGCTGATCCCGATCGCGCGCGAAGTGTTCTGGGGACCGATGGCCTATGCGATGATGGGCGGCATCATCGCCGGCACGGCTATCACACTGCTGTTCCTGCCGGCGCTTTACGTGACGTGGTTCAGGATCAAGGAGCCGAAGCAAGGAGATGAAGCATCCGATCCGCAGAACAGCTCGACTTAGGGCCCCACTGGATCACTCGTTGTCGTTGGAGGGCACGGGGAGTGATTTGGCGCGCTGCCAAGGCGACAATTTTGAAGCTCGCCAAGCATGCCAGCCTTTGGGCAAATCGGCCAGTTCAAGGATACTCTCATCCAGCCGAACCACCTGTTCGAGGCCGACGATCATTATCTCGCGTTCATCCCAATCTCGTGTGTCGCTGCTGTGAAACTGCCAACTGCCACCTTCATCATTATTGGCATCGTCGTCGTCAGCTTCGTGCACAACGTATGCGATCCAATCATCAGACTTAAATATACTCTTGTCCGATAGCACCGCGACATTGGGTGGATCTGTGAATTTCCATTCTTTCATGGAATTCCCCAAGTAGATTGGCCCGAGCACGGAAGAACGAATTCACGCCGTTCTCACAAACCCTTCGCTGGCCCTCAGCAGATTGCGCGTGTAATCCGCGCTCACGCGATGGCCGATCAGTTGGCTCGCGGTCAGCGTCTCCACGGCCTCGCCGTTCTGCATCACCATCAACCGCTCGCACATATGGGTGATGATGGCGAGGTCGTGGCTGACCATCAGGAAGGTGAGCTTGCGGCGGCGCCGCACCTCTTCCAGGAGGTTCAGCACCTCCGCCTGCACCGAGGCGTCGAGCGCCGAGGTCGGCTCGTCGAGCAGCAGGATCGAAGGTTCGAGGATCAGCGCGCGAGCGATCGCGACGCGCTGGCGCTGGCCGCCGGAGAGCTGGTGCGCGTAGCGGAAGCGGAAGCCGGTGCCGAGACCGACCTCGTCCAGCGCGCGCTCGATGCGTTTTTCGCCGTCGGCGATGCCGTGGATGGCCAGCGGCTCCTGCAACAGGCGGTCGACCGTCTGGCGCGGATGCAGCGAGCCGTACGGATCCTGGAAGACCATCTGAACGTCGCGGTAAAAGGCCTTGTCGCGGGTCTTGCCGAGCCTCTTGCCGTTCACGGTGATGGCGCCCGCCGCAACCGGCGCAAGGCCGGTGATGGCCCTGAGCAGCGTCGACTTGCCAGAGCCGCTTTCGCCGACCAGGCCGTAGGACTCGCCTTCCTTGACTTCCAGGCTGACGCCCTTCAGCGCGCGAAACCGGTCGAAGATCACCTCCAGCCCGTCGATGGCGATCGCGGCCGTCATGCCGACCACTCCGGCTTGCGCTCAAGCACCGGAAGCGGATGGCGCTCGAAGCCGATTCTCGGCATGCAGTTGAGCAGACCGCGCGTGTAGGGGTGCCGGGCGTCGCGCAGCTCGGACGCCTTGATCTGCTCGACGACCTTGCCGGCATACATGACGACAACCCGGTCGCAGAAGGAGGAAACCAGGCGCAGATCGTGCGAGATGAAGATCAGCCCCATGCCACGCTCGGCCACCAGCTTGTCGAGGATGTTGAGCACATCGAGCTGCACGGTGACGTCGAGCGCCGAGGTCGGCTCGTCGGCGATCATCAGCTCGGGTCCGGTGATCAGCATCATGGCGATCATGGCGCGCTGGCCCATGCCGCCCGAGACCTCATGCGGGTAGAGATCGAAGACGCGGGCCGGGTCGCGGATCTGCACCGCCTGCAGCATGGCCAGCGCCCGCTCGCGCGCCTCGGCCTTGGAGACCTTTTCATGCGTGCGCAGCGTCTCGGCGATCTGGCGGCCGATGCTCATCACCGGGTCGAGCGAATATTTCGGATCCTGCAGGATCATGGCGATGCGGTTTCCGCGTAGCGCGCGGCGCTGACGAGGCGACATGGAAAGCAGATCCATGCCGTCGAAGGCGAGCTTCTTCGCCGACACCTGGGCCTGCGGCGGGGTGAGGCCCATGATGGCGCGGCCAGTCTGCGACTTGCCCGAGCCGCTCTCGCCGACGATGCCGAGGCGCTCGCGGCCGAGCGAGAAGGAGACGCCGCGCACGGCCTGCACGAGGCCGGTGCGGGTCGGGAAGGTGACGCGCAGATCGTCGACGTCGAGAAGCGTGTCGCCGCTCATTGGTCGCCGCTCCGGGGATCGAGCGCGTCGCGCAGGCCGTCGCCGAGCAGGTTGAAGCCCAAGCTGACGATGAGGATGGCGGCGCCGGGCGCGGCGGCCACCCACCACTGGTCGAGGATGAAGCGGCGGCCGGATGCGATCATCGCGCCCCATTCGGGCAGCGGCGGCTGCGCGCCGAGGCCGAGGAAGCCGAGGCCGGCGGCGGTCAGGATGATGCCCGCCATGTCGAGGGTGACGCGGATGATCAGCGAGGAGATGCACATCGGCATGATGTGGCGCAGCACGATGCGGAAGGGCGAGGCGCCCATCAATTGCACCGCCTTGATGTAGTCGGAGTTACGCACGGTCAGCGTCTCGGCGCGCGCGATACGCGCGTAAGGCGGCCACGACGTGATGGCGATCGCCAGCACCGCATTCTCGATGCCGGGGCCAAGCGCGGCGACGAAGGCCAGCGCCAGCACCAGCTTGGGAAAAGCGAGAAAGATGTCGGTGATGCGCATCAGGATCGTATCGGTCCAGCCGCCGGCATAGCCGGCGACGGCGCCGACCAGTAGGCCGATGGGCGCGGCGATGATGGCGACCAGGATCACCACATAAAGCGTCCAGCGGGCGCCGTAGACGATGCGCGAATAGATGTCGCGGCCGAGGTCGTCGGTGCCGAACCAATGCGCGGCGCTGGGGGCCAGCAAGCGGGCGTTCTTCAGATCGCCGAAGGTCGGCGAATAGGGCGCCAGCACGTCGGCAAGGGCGGCGACCACCAGGAGCCCAATGATGATGAGCATGCCGACCAGCGCCAAACGGTTGGCCGAGAAGCGCCGCCAGGCGACATAGGCGCGGCCGAGCCTCGCCTGCAGGCGCGAGGCCGGGCGGTCGCTGAGCAGCCATTCACGCCGCGACTGGATGGTTGCCACGCTCATCCGACCTTGGTCCTTGGATCGAGCAACCGGTAGAGCAGGTCGGACAAAAGGTTGATGGCGATGAAGACCGAGCCGATGACGATGGTGCCGCCGAGCACGGCGTTCATGTCGGCGTTGGTCAGCGAATTGGTGATGTAAAGACCGATGCCCGGCCAGGAGAAGACGGTCTCGGTCAGCACCGAGCCTTCGAGCAGGCTGGCATAGGACAGCGCGATCACGGTGACCATCGGCACGGCGGCGTTGCGCAGCGCGTGGCCCCAGATGATGCGCGTTTCCGACAGGCCCTTGGCGCGCGCGGCAACGATGTATTCCTGCGCCAGTTCGTTCAGCATGAAGGAGCGCGTCATGCGGCTGATATAGGCAAGCGCGAAATAGCCGAGCAGCCCGGCCGGCAGGACGATGTGGCGCCAGGCGTCGTAGAAGACGTCCCACTGCCCCTGGATAGCGGCGTCCAGCAGATAGAAGCCGGTGATCGGCGTGAAGGTGTATTCGTAGACGACGTCGAGCCGCGCCGGAAACGCCACCCATTGAAGCTTGGCGTAGAACAGCACGAGCCCGAGCAAGCCCAGCCAGAAGATCGGCACGGAATAGCCGATCAGGCCGATGATACGGGCGATCTGGTCGATCAAACTGCCACGCTTGACGGCGGCCAGCACGCCGAGCGGCACGCCGATGACGGCGCCGATCAGCGTGCCGAGCGTGGCGAGCTCGATGGTCGCCGGAAAGACGCGTCGGATGTCGGTCATGACCGGATTGGTGGTCAGCACCGAGGTGCCGAAGTCGCCGCTGAGCGCTGCTTTGACGTAGAGGTAGAACTGCTCGATCCAGGGCAGGTCGAGACCCATCTCGCGGCGCGTGCGTTCCACCACGGCCGTCGGCGCGCGGTCGCCGAGCACGGCCAGCACCGGATCGATCGGAATGACGCGACCGATGAAGAAGGTCACCGCGAGCAGACCGAGATAGGTCGTCACAGCGATAACCAGGAAACGGCCAAGCGACGATAGAATGGCGACGGCGCGGGCGCCGCCGCGCCCCACCGCCGCCTGATTGTCAGCCACGCTCACGCGTCGCCGCCGGCACTATTCCTTCGAGACCGGCCAGACGAAGTTGGTGTCGAAGCTCGGGCCGAGCGCGAAGCCCTTGAGGTTCTTGCGCAGGCCAGCCACTTCGAGCTGCTGATGGATGATGACGAAGGGGCTGGTGTCGAGGATCTTCTGCTGGAGGTCCTTGTAGATGTCGGCGCGCTTGGCCGAATCCTTCTCCAGCAGCGCCGCCTCGGTCTGCTTGGTCAGGTCCGGAATGTCCCAGGCGTTGCGCCAGGCCAGCGTCTTGATCTTGGCGGCGTCGGAATTGTCCGGGTTAGAGGCGAAGGTCTGGGCGTTGGAGTTCGGATCGAAATAATCCTGGCCCCAATTGCCGATATAGATGTCGTGGTTGCGGGCGCGATACTTGGTCAGCGTCTGCTTACCATCGCCCGGAATGATCTCCAGCTGGATGCCGGCCTGGCCGAGCGTCTGCTGGATCGATTCCGCCATGCCGGTGGTCGGCTGGCCGACGCGCACGTCCATGGTCACCTTGAAGCCGTCCGGCACGCCGGCCTTGGCGAGCAGTCCCTTGGCCTTGGCGACGTCGAGCTTGAAGGGATTGTTGTCGATGGCGCCAAGGTCGCCCTTGGGCAGGAAGGACTGGTGGATCTCGCCGATTCCCTTGAGGATGGTGGTGCTCAGCGCATCATAGTCGATCAGATATTTGAATGCCTGGCGGACCTCGGGCTTGGCGAGCGTCGCATTCTTCTGGTTGAGGCTGATATAATAGACTGTGCCCTTCGGCGCGCTGGTGGTGGTGAGATCGGCGTTCTTGGCGATGGCGTCGAGATCGTTCGGTTCGAGATTGCGGGCGACATCGATGTCGCCGGCTTCCAGCGCCAGGCGCTGCGCCGAGCTTTCCTTCATGTTGCGGTAGATGACGCGGGCGAGCTTGGCCTTCTCGCCGTTGTAGTTGTCGTTGCGCTCCAGCACGACCGCTTCGTTGGCGCGCCATTCGCGCAGCTTGTATTGACCGGAACCGGCATAGCCGGTCTTCAGCCAGGCATTGCCGAAATCATTGTCCCATTTGTAGTCGGCGCTCGGCGTGACGGCGGCGACATGCTCCTTGACCAGCTTGGCGTCGACGACCGAAGCGACCGTCGCCGAGAGGCAGTTCAGCACGAAGCTCGGCGCATAAGGCTTGTCGACCACGAACTGGAAGGTGGTGTCGTCGACGGCCTTGGCCTTTTCGGCGACGTTGTCGCCGCTGATGCCGAATTGGTTGATGATGAAGGCCGGGCTCTTGTCGAGCTTGATGGCGCGTTCGAAGGAATAAGCGACGTCGGCCGCGGTGATCGGGTTGCCGGACGCGAACTTCATGCCGGGCTTGAGCTTGAAGGTATAGGTCAGGCCGTCGTCGGAAACGCTCCAGCTCTCGGCGAGGTCAGGCTTGACCTTGGAGGTGTCGCTGAGGTCGAGGCGGACCAGTAGATCATAGGTGTTGCCGGTGACTTCGGCGGTCGACAGTTCGAACGCTTCGCCCGGATCCATGGAGATGATGTCGTCGATAGCGAAACCCTCGACCAGCGTATCGGCAGGCGTAACCGCAAAGGCGGGCGCCGTAAACAGCGCCGACATGGCCACGCCTACAAGCAAGGCACGCGAGCGCAAAGCAAAGTTTTCCAGCATCATGGTGATCGTTCCCTGTTTTGTTGACCTGAGTTCCCGGCTCAGGCTGTGGCACTTTCTTGCCGGCCGAATGACGGCCCCCGGACCCGTTATCGCAGCGGTTTTTGTCCAGTTGGTCAACACCATAACGAGCAGCGATCGACCCGGCAACGAGCATTTGCAAGGCGGCGTATTGGACCAGGGAGGGCCAAGGCCAGTCGAAGCACAAGCCGGCCAACCGGCGGCGCCGATCGGAAACGATGACCTAATTCGGCGGCTTATTTCAGAGCGGCGACTAGGCTCGCATCGGGAAAGCAGGTCGGCGCCTTGCCGTTCTTGGCCTGCCACACGCCGATCGAACGGCGCGTCTTGAAGCCGGGCAAGCCATCGGCGGTGCCGACATCGTAGCCCTTGGCTTCCAGCGCCCGCTGCAGGGCGGCAATGTCGGAGCGGTGCAGATCGCCGACCGGCCCCCAACCGCCGGTGAAGGTGAAGTCGCCCTTGGCGATGCGGTCGGCGGCATGGCCGATGAACAGGCCGTAGAGGTCGCTGTTGTTGTATTGCTTGATCACATAAAAGTTCGGCGTGACGAGGAAGGCCGGGCCGCTGCGTCCGGCCGGCATGAGCAGCGAGCTTTGTGCCTTCAGCTCGCTTGCCTGAAACGCCTTGTTGTCGGCGCGCCGGATGCCCATCGCCACCCAGTCGGAAATCTTCTTGCCCTGGTCGGGACCTTCCAGCGCGCAAGAGACGTTCGTCGGCACGGTCACCTCGACGCCCCAGCCACGCCCCCTCGCCCAGCCGTAATGGACGAGATAGTTGGCGATGGAGGCCAGCACGTCCGGCGTCGAATTCCAGATGTCGGGATGGCCGTCGCCGTCGAAATCGACGGCGTGCTTCAAGAACGATGTCGGCATGAATTGCGGCTGGCCGAGCGCGCCGGCCCAGGACGACTTCATGGCATTGACGGGGGCTAGCCCACGCTCGACGATATCGAGCGCGGCCAGCAGCTCGGTGCGGAAGAAATCCTTCTTGGTCGACATGAAGGCCTTGGTGCCCAGCACCTCGAAGGCGTCGTAAGGCATCTTGGCCGCGCCAAAGCCGGTCTCGCGACCCCAGATCGCCAGCACGATCTCGCTCGGCACTCCGTAGCGCTTCTCGATCAGGCCCAGCACCCTGGAATTGGCGCTCTCGCGCGTGCGGCCGCCCGAGGTGACGGCGCGGACGATACTCTCGGCAAAATAGTTGGCGGGCGGCCCGAACTCGGCCTGGTGCTGCTTTTGCGGCGTCGTCGGTTCTTCGCCGGGCATGACGAGGTCAGGCAGCTTGAGGTTCGGCTTCACGCCGAGGAAGGCCTCGTCGAAGGTTTTTTTGGAGATTCCTTTGGATTTGGCCTCCGGCCAGAGGTCGGTCTGCAGCCAGGAGCGGAACTGGTCGTCGACGGGGGCGGCGTGGGTGGGGAGAGAGACGAAGACACAGAATAGTGCGAGCAGAAGAATGGAAAGGCCGCGTTTTGTCGTCATTTCCAAATTGCCCCCCATAACCTCAAAACGCCGTCCGCGACCGCAGGGCCGCCGCCAGCGTGCCTTCGTCGAGATAGTCCAGCTCGCCGCCAACCGGGACGCCATGCGCCAGCCGGGTCACCTTCACCTCGAAGCCTGAAAGCTGATCGGTGAGATAATGCGCGGTCGTCTGCCCCTCGACGGTGGCGTTGACGGCAAGGATCACTTCCTTCACCTCGCCGACGGCGACGCGATCGACCAGCGAGCGGATGTTCAATTGATCCGGCCCGATGCCGTCGAGCGGCGACAGCGTGCCGCCGAGCACATGGTAGCGCACGTTCATAGCCGCCGCGCGCTCCAGCGCCCAGAGATCGGAGACGTCCTCGACGACGATCAGCGTGCCGGCGTCGCGGCGCGGATCGGTGCAGATCATGCAAGGATCGGAGGTGTCGACATTGCCGCAGGTCGAACAGATGCGCACCTTGTCGACCGCTTCGCCCATGGCGGCGGCCAAAGGCTCGAGCAGCTGCTCCTTCTTCTTGATGAGATGCAGCGCGGCGCGGCGGGCCGAGCGGGGCCCAAGCCCCGGCACCTTGGCCAGGAGCTGGATCAGGCGTTCGATCTCGGGACCGGCGATTCTCTTCGACATCGCCTTGATCTAGGATTTTTCAGCGCGGTTTGGAACAGCCCCAACAACACAAGAGGCGTCATGCTGCCATGGCGGGTCTTGCGTCGAATGCAATCGGGTTCAGTTGGTTTCGAGCGGCCGTTCCTGGCTGGCGATCATCGCGCCGATGGCGTCGGTGTTCTCAGGCGTCGACTGGAAGCCCATCGCCGCTTCCTGCGGCGCGCCCTGCACCGAGGTGATGTATTTGGGCTTCAAAGCGCCGCCGAAACGCGAGGCGTCCGGCTCGGCCATTGGCTCCTGCATCGCCACAACAGTCTCTTTCTGGGGCGTCTGCTTCTGGGCAATCTGCTTCTGGGCGACGCGGCCGCCCTTCTGAGACGGCGTCACCGAGGCGGTCATGTAAGTCTGGTCGGCGGCAACGGTTTTGGCCTTCTTGGCCGGAGATGCCGGCTCGACGGCCGCCGTCATATAGGTCTGCTTGGTCGGGTCAGGACGCACGATCGTCTTTACCACCGGTTCCATCGGCTCGGCGGAGGCGAGCAGCACCGGCGCTGCCTGAGCCGGCTTTTGCGGGCCATCCGAATTCATGGCGACCATCGGCTCATCCGGCAGCGGCTGCCAGTTGCGGCCGCGCTTCTCGTAGAAGGCATTGCCGCCGGCCACCATCGTGTAGTGCATGTTCTTGTAAGGGAAGCGCAGGCCGGCAGTGTGAAAGAACATCGTGTTCTTGAGCTTGGACTTGCGCTCGCCCCTCAGCACCGCGTCGGCGGCTTCTTCGACGTCGGGCAGTGCCTTGGAATTCATCGGACGTGTCAGCACGCCTGGCGCGAACTGGCCCTTCTCACCGACGACCTCGCAGATGGTGCTGCCGTGCTGGCCCGAGCGCAGTCGGTTCATCACCACCGTGCCGACGGCGATCATGCCGTCGCGGCTCGACCGGTTGGATTCGAAGAACATCGCCCTTTGCAGGCACTCCTTGTCCTTCATCGAAGCGCCGTAGGAGCGTGTGGTTAGGAAGCTCGGCGTGATGGCATTCGTCAGGCTCGCCACCGACATGCCGTGCGAGGACGTGGTCTGGCTGCAGCCGGCCAGGAGCAAGGGGGAAGCGGCGATGCCGATAAGCAGCAGCGGCGTCTTCCATCGCGTCGCGATCAACAAAAAAGCCTCATGTCCAGATGCCAGCCCGCCCCGAGATGTGGCAAGAATGAGACTCTTTCGGGCAAAAAGATGGCTAGAGGGTTAGCAAAATCTGGACTTGGGTAAAACTTTATGAAAGCCGCGAAATGAGCGCGTGAGCATCGCCGTAGAAATGGTTAATAACGCCGCCAGCGCTCAATTTCCGTTCATAATCAATTAACTGGCGCAAGCCGGCTCAAAACGGCAATTTCATGCCCGGAGGAATCGGCAAGCCTGCCGTAAGCGCCTTGGTCTTCTCCTGCATGATCTGCTCGACCTTATTTTTGGCGTCATTGTGGGCCGCCAAAATGAGGTCTTCCAGGATCTCGGCCTCGTCCGCCTTGATCAGCGAGGGATCGATCTTCAGCGCCTTCATCTCGAACTTGCCGGTCAGCGTGATGCTGACCAGGCCGCCGCCCGACTGTCCGGTGGCTTCGAGCGTGGCGATCTCGTCCTGCATGGCCTGGAACTTGGCCTGCATTTCCTTCGCCTTGCCCATCAGGCCGAGAAGATCTTTCATCCAAATGTCCTCTTTGTTTTGTCCGTTAGCGATTATGGTCCGACCGGTAACCGGCCCATGGATCACGCTCTAGATTTCATCATCATCCGCGGCCGGCTCGACCGGCACTTCGGCCTCGGCCTCTTCCACGTCCGGCACGTCCGGAATGCGCACGTCGATGATCTTGGCGCCGGGGAAGCGCGCGAGAATGGCAGCGACGGTGGGATCGCTCTTGGCGTCGGAGAAAGCGTTCTCGCGCTTGGTCGTCTCCATCTCGGCAAGCGTCTGGCCGCCCTCTTCCTTGGACAGCGACACCAGCCAGTTGCGGCCCGTCCAGGCGCGCAGCTTTGAAGTCAGGTCGTTGAGCAGCATCTTGGGTGCGTCATCGGTAAGGGTGACGTCGAGACGACCGGTCTCGATGCGGACCGGCCGCACGCAGCGTTTCAACAGCACCTTGAAGGCTATGTCGCGATTGGCATCGGCAAGCGCGACGATGTCGGCCAGGGATTTGACCGGAACGGCCGGCGTCTCGACGACAGGCTCGGGCGCTGGCGTGAAGGCCACAGGCGCTGGCTGCGCCTCGACCAGCCGCATGGTCTGCGCGCCGCCATTCGAAGCGGGCATGCGCGCCTGCGCGACCGCGCTGGCGCCGCCGCCCGCCGGCGACCCGTTGGCCGGCGCTCCGTTCGAGCGCGGCGCGCCGTTCGGCACGGGGCCTGCGCCTTCCAGCGATTTCAGCGCTTCGTCCAGCGTCGGCAGGTCGGCGGCATGCGCCAGCCGGATCAGCACCATCTCGCCGGCGCTGACCGGACGGTTGGAGGACTGCACCTCGGGGATGCCCTTCAACAGCATCTGCCAGCTTCGCGACAGCACCCTGACCGACAGCGTGTTGGCGAATTCGGCGCCGCGCCGGCGCTCGTCCTCGGAGAGCGAAGCGTCGTCCGCCGCGGTCGGCACGAAACGCAGGCGGGTGACGAGGTGGTTGAATTCGGCAAGGTCGGTGAGCACGGCGGCCGGGTCGGCGCCAGTGTCATACTGGGCGCGGAACTCGGCCAAGGCCGCCGCGACGTCGCCCTTCATGACGTATTCGAACAGGTCGATGATGCGGGCGCGGTCGGCAAGGCCGAGCATCGCCCTCACCGCTTCGGCACTGACCGTGCCGCTGCCATGGGCGATCGCCTGGTCGAGGATGGAAAGCGAATCGCGCGCCGAGCCCTCGGCGGCGCGCGCGATCATCGCCAGCGCGTCATCGTCGACCGAAATGCCTTCCTTGGCGGCGATCGAAGACAGATGCGCGACCAGCGCGCCGGCATCGATGCGGCGCAGGTCGAAGCGCTGGCAGCGCGACAGGACCGTGATCGGGACCTTGCGGATCTCGGTGGTGGCGAAGATGAATTTGACGTGCGGTGGCGGCTCTTCCAGCGTCTTCAGCAGGCCGTTGAAGGCCTGCGTCGACAGCATGTGCACTTCGTCGATGATATAGACCTTGTAGCGGGCCGAGACCGGCGCATAGCGCACGCGGTCGATGATGTCGCGAATGTCGTCGATGCCGGTATGCGAGGCGGCGTCCATCTCGATGACGTCGACATGCCGACCTTCCATGATCGCCTGGCAATGCTCGCCGGGGATGGACAGATCGACGGAAGGCTGGTCGACGGCGGCGGTCTTGTAGTTGAGCGCCCGCGCCAGGATGCGCGCCGTCGTCGTCTTGCCGACCCCGCGCACGCCGGTCAGCATCCAGGCCTGGGCGATGCGGCCGGTGGCGAAGGCGTTGGTCAGCGTGCGGACCATCGGCTCCTGGCCGATCAGCTCGGAAAAATTCGAGGGGCGGTATTTGCGCGCCAGCACGCGATAGGCGCCGGTCTTTCCTGTCTCCGCGCTTGCTGGCCCGAAATTTCCGGCTTCGCTCATTCGCCGTCAAAAGCTCCAAGGACCGCGGGCGGCCGATTCCTGCGCATAGTCTCGCCCGCACGGCTTGGCGCCGTCAATGTCGCGGGAGAAAGGCGAAGAGGCGGGAGGCTGGAACAATGACCCGTTCCGGGCTCGTTAGGGCTGCTTCCTTCCGGACCTGACCCGGTTGGCGAGTGGATCGTCCACCACCAACCTCCCGCGCTCCATATCGGCAATTCGGCGACGAAATGCAAGGGCGGAGCGGATGATGGCAGCGACATCGGGAACGGAAACTCCCTCAAATCGCCAAGAACGGCCAATGATTCGCTTGCAGCCACCTTGCCGCCGCTCTAGCGTCTCGGGTTTGAAGAAGACTATAAAAACGAGGAAACGCCCATGCTGCCTGGCCTCAAGGCCGGATTCACGCTGGACGCCCGGCTTGAGGCGGACAGCGAGCAGCTTATGTGGCTCGGTCTTTGCGAACTCAGGCTGATGAACGACCGGCGCTGGCCGTGGCTGGTGCTGGTGCCGCAGCGTCCGGGCATGGAAGAAATCCATGAGATGACGCCGCTCGACCAGGCGATGCTCACCTTCGAGACCAATATGGTGGCGCAGGCGCTGAAACGGGTGACCGGCTGCACCAAGATCAACACCGGCGCTTTGGGCAACATCGTGCGCCAGTTGCACGTCCATGTCATCGCCCGCAGCGAGGGCGATCCGGCCTGGCCGGGGCCGGTCTGGGGGCACGGCATGCGCGAACCCTACCAGCGCGCCGACATCCGGCGGTTTGCCCAAACGATCAAGGCGGCGCTATAAGCTCAACAGTGTCCACCTGCATCCCTTTGAGTCCCCCATGAGCTTTCGCCTGTTTGACGCGCCTTTGCGCGAGCCGAGCCAGTTCGTCGGTTTCGCCGGCAACCGGATCGACCGGCAATCGGAGAACCGCGCCGACGACGCGGTGGATAAGGCGCTGGCGGACCCGGCGGCCCGGCTGATGCTGATGCATGCCGGCCGGCTTTATTTGAAGCTCGACGACGGCAAGTTCGACCCCTGGTTCACCGCGACCGAAAGCCAGCCCTTCGAGGTGTCGCTCGATCAGGGCGTGCTGCTCGGCTTTGTCGATGGCGGGCCGGTGCTTGCCGTTCCGGCCGGCGTCGAGCCGGAGAAGCTTCCGGAGACGATCAAGGCGATCGACTACCGGTCCGTCTATATGCAAGGGCTGATCGACGAGGCGGCGGCCGGCGCGCTGGCGCAGGGAGCGGCATTGCTTGCCTGGCATGCCAGCCACGCCTTCTGCTCGAAATGCGGCAACCGCTCGGAAATGCGGGCGGGCGGCTACCGGCGGCACTGCCCGGCCTGCGGCACCGACCATTTCCCGCGCACCGATCCGGTGGCGATCATGCTGACCGCGACGCGCGAAAAATGCCTGCTCGGGCGCGGCCGGCATTTCGCGCCGGGCATGTATTCCGCACTTGCCGGCTTCATCGAGCCCGGCGAGACGATCGAGGCGGCGGTGCGGCGCGAGACGCTGGAAGAGGCCGGCATCAGGCTCGGCCGCGTCGTCTACCACGCCAGCCAGCCCTGGCCGTTTCCCTATTCGCTGATGATCGGCTGCTTCGGCGAGCCGCTCAACGAGGACATCCAGGCCGATCTCAACGAGCTGGAAGACTGCCGCTGGTTTTTTCGCGACGAGGTGCGCAGGATGCTGGAAAGGACGCATGATGGCGGCCTGATCACGCCGCCCAAGGGGGCGATCGCGCACCACCTTATCCGCGCCTGGGTCGACAGCGAATAGGAGCAGCAAATGATCCGTCACACCGTCGTGTTCACCTTGAAGCATGAACCGCATTCGCTGGAGACGAAGCGCTTCCTGCATGATGCGAAGAAGATCCTCACCGGGATCAAAGGCGTCACGCATTTCGAGCAGTTGCGCCAGGTCAGCCCGAAGAACGACTTCCAGTACGGCTTCTCGATGGAGTTCGCCGACCAGGCCGCCTATACGCGCTACAACGAGCATCCCGACCACGTCGCCTTCGTGCGCGACCGCTGGGTGCCGGAGGTCGAGAAGTTCTTGGAGATCGACTATGTGCCGCTAGGCTTTGGTTGAGATTCCGCCCGGTGCCGACGTCAGAGATTAGCGCGAACCTCCGCGACCTCGTCATTCCAGGGCGGAGCGAAGCGAAGACCCTGGAATCCATGCCGTGACCCTAATCGAGGGCGCGGCGGAGCAGAATTCTGCACCGTTGGGCGGCGCTTCAGCGTAACGGAATGGATCCTCGGGTCTGCGCGCGTCGCTTCGCTCCTTGCTTCGCCCGTGGATGACGAAGCACGAGCGTCTCGGCTAACCTCGGGTGAGTTTGCCCTAATCCGCGACCTTCCATTCATCGCGCGAGGCGCTTGCCGGGAGACGATGCCGTCAGTGGCGAAGCCCATGGCTAACACTGCGAAGCAACCCTATCGCGGACTTGCGATGGGTCGCCATTCATGCGCTCAAACCTCGCAATTCCTGCTCAAACGGATTAGTGTGGTTATGCAACCACTTTTTGCGAAATTGATGTGATCACCACGCTTTCAGGCCGCGAACTCAATCAGGGTCTTGGCCGCGCAAAACGCGCTGCCAAGGACGACCGTGATCATCACCTACAGGGGGCGACCAATGCATGTCCTCATGTCGTTCGATGAATATAAACGGCTCACCGGTAAAACGCGGTCGCTCGGTGACATGCTGGCTGCGCCGGAAGCAGGCGACACTGACCTGCCGGTTCAGCCCCGCACGGAACATGCCCAACCGGTAGACCTTTCGTGATGCCGTAGCTCGATATCCTTGGCGCTAGACTAATCCGCCACCTTCCACTCGTCGCGCGAGGCGCTGGCCGGATAGACGCCGAGGATGCGCATCTCGCGCGAGAAGAAGCGCAGCTCGTCGAGCGCGAGCTTGACCAGCGGATCGTCAGGGTGACCCTCGATGTCGGCGTAGAACAGCGTCGCGGTAAAGGCGCCGAGCTGGTAGCTTTCCAGCTTGGTCATGTTGACGCCGTTGGTGGCGAAGCCGCCCATGGCCTTGTAGAGCGCCGCCGGCACGTTGCGGACGCGGAACATGAAGGTGGTCATCATCTTGGCGTCCGGCGCTGGGCGCTCCACCCACTGCTTGTTCTTGGTCAGGACGACGAAGCGGGTGACGTTGGAATCGGTGTCCTCGACATTCCTCTCGATGATGTCGAGGCCATAGAACTCGGCGGCCAGGGCCGGCGCCAGCGAGGCCATGGTGCGGTCCTTGACCTCGGAGACCATCTTGGCCGAACCCGCGGTGTCGCCGGCGATCACCGGCTTCCAGCCGTTCTTGCGGATGTATTTGCGGCACTGTCCCAGCGCATGGATGTGGCTGTGAACGGTCTTGATCTCTTCGCGCTTCACGCCCGGAAGCACCATGAGCTGGAAGTGGATCGGCAGAAAATATTCGCCGACGATGTGCAGCTTCGATTCCGGCAACAGATGATGGATGTCGGCGACCCGGCCGGCGATGGTGTTCTCGATCGGGATCATGGCGAGCTCGGCCTTGCCGGTCTCGACCGCGTTGAAAGCGTCCTCGAAGGTCGGGCAAGGCAACGGCTCCATCGACGGGAACATGTTGCGGCAGGCGGTGTCGGAATTGGCGCCGGGCTCGCCCTGGAAGGAAATTCGGTTGGTCTTGGCGGTCATGCTTGCTGTCTCAGTTTGAAAGGATCTGCCTGGCGCGATCGAGGTCGTGCGGCGTGTCGACGCCGAGCGGGAGCGACTGCACGATCTCGGCGTCGATGCGCATGCCGGCTTCGACCGCGCGCAACTGCTCCAGCCGCTCGCGGCGTTCGAGCGGCGACGGTTTCAGCGCCACGAAGCGCTCAAGTGCTGAGCGGCGATAGGCGTATAGGCCAATGTGATGGTAGAGCGGCCCCTCGCCCCAGGGAGCGGTGGCGCGGGTGAAATAGAGCGCCCTGAGCCGCGTCGCCGACAACGGCGAGCCGACGATCTTGACCACGTTCGGATTGGTCTTTTCCTCGTCGCGCACGATCTCGACACCGAGCGTGGCGATGTCGACCGAGGCGTCCGCGAACGGGCGCAGCGAGGCGCCGATGATCTCGGGATCGATGGTCGGCAGGTCACCCTGCACATTGACGATGGTTTCGACCTTCCTGTCCGGATCGAGCGCTGTCAGCGCCTCGAAGATGCGGTCGGATCCGGATTCGTGGTCCGTGCGGGTCATGACCGCCTCAAAACCATGCGCCCGCACGGCCTCGGCGACGGCTTCGGTGTCGGTCGCCACCACCACGCGACCAAGCCCGGCCTCGGCACCGCGGCGGGCGACATGGACGATCATCGGCGCGCCGGCAATGTCGGCCAGCGGCTTGCCCGGCAGGCGCGTCGAGGCCATGCGGGCGGGGATCAGGATCAGGGTCGACATCGGATTTTCAAGCGGCCGGAAAAAGCGGATGGAAAAGTGGCAAAAGGTCTCACTGGAAGCGCCCTTATATGTGTTGCAACGCCGGAGCAAAAGACCTAGTTTCCGCCCGATTTGACTGGCCTTCCGAGGCAGTTCGCGATACCGACGGACGGAGTGGACGGGACGGTCCGCCGGAAAAGGGAGCAAGGGGCGCATGGATTCCAACGAAGTCAACAAGCTGCTCGGCGGATTTCTGGGAACCTGCTTCGTCGTCTTCTCGATAGGCCTGATCTCGGACGGGCTCTATGCCTCGCCGGCGCCTGAAAAACCCGGCTTCATCATCGAGGCGACCGAACCGACCGAAGGCGGTCCGGCCGCGCCCGCCGCCGAAGCCAAGCCGATCGCCGATCTTCTGACCACCGCCAGCGCCGATGCGGGCGCCGCCATTTTCAAGAAGTGCCAGGCCTGCCATTCCGGCGAAAAGGGCGGCCCGAACAAGGTCGGTCCGGATCTGTGGGACATCGTCGACCGCCCGGTCGCCGAGCATGAGGGCTTCGCCTATTCGGCCGGCATGAAGGATTTCTCCAAAGGCGGCCAGGAGCATTGGACCTACGATAACCTCAACCACTTCATCACCTCGCCGAAGAAGTTCGTGAAGGGCACGGCGATGGGCTTTGCCGGCCTGCCGAAGGATGAGGACCGCGCCAACGTCATCGCCTATCTGCGCACGCTGTCTGACAATCCGAAGCCGCTGCCGACACCGGGCGCCGCCGCCGATGCCTCGGCAAAGCCGGCCGAGGCCGCGAAGCCCGCGGAAGGGGCCGCTCCCGCCAAGCCGGCCGAAGGCACTGCCCCGGCGAAGCCCGCGGCGCCGGCTCAATAAACAAATTGTAATAGAGATATCCTCAGAAAAGCCGGGTTCGTCCCGGCTTTTCTGTTAGGAAATCCTGATGGGCGGCGACAAAGCCCGTCCTTGCGGTTTTCACCGGCGTCAAATGATCTAGATTGCGGGTGGCGAGCAATTCCAGGAAAAGTGCGACGCGGTTTTCCGTCCGGAATTGCGTCAAACAAAGGTTCGCGACGAGGAGAACGCATGAAGGTTGGCCGCTTCCGCGCAGTTTTCGCATCGGTGCTCGCGCTCGCCTTCGCCGCCAGCCTCCAGGCCAGCTTCGCCGACGAATGGCACACCACCTCCTCGCTGATCGGCCCCTCCAAGTATGGCGAGAATTTCCAGCGCTACGACTACGTCAATCCGGACGCGCCGAAGGGCGGAACATACAATTCCGTTGTTGTCGGCACCTACGACAGCTTTAACCCCTACATCGTGGCGGGATCGCCGGCCGCGGGACTGGCCGGCTTCGGCGGCGGGCTGCTCTACGACACGCTGATGGATCAGGCGCAAGACGAAGGCAGTGTCAGCCACCCGCTGGTCGCCGAGGCCTACAAATACCCTTCGGACTATTCATCGGCGACCTACAGGCTCGACCCACGCGCAAAATGGCATGACGGCCAGCCGATCACCGTCGACGATGTGATCTGGTCCTTCCAGGTGCTGAAGGCCAACGCGCCGCAATACAACCGCTATTTCGAGAACGTCACCGACGCGGTGGCGATCTCGGATCGTGAAGTCGAGTTCCATTTCAACCAGAAGGGCAACCGCGAGTTGCCCAAGATCATCGGCGATCTCGTCGTCCTGCCGAAGCACTGGTGGGAAGGCACCGACGCCAGCGGCAAGAAGCGCGACATCACCAAGCCGACGCTCGAGCCGCCGCTAGGATCGGCCGCCTACAAGATCGCCAGCTTCAAGCCGGGCTCGGAGATCGTCTGGCAGCGCGTGCCCGACTATTGGGCGGCCAAGATGCCGGTGAAGATCGGCCGCGAGAATTTCGATACCCAGCGCTTCACCTACATCCTCGACGACAATGCCGCCTGGGAGGCGTTCAAGAAGGGTGGGCTTGACGACATCAAGCCGGAAAACAGCTCGCGACGCTGGGCGACGTTTTATGATTTCCCGGCAATCAAGGCCGGCGATGTGATCAAGCAAGAATTCAAGACCACCTCGCCCGAGCCCATGCAGGCGTTCATGCTCAACCAGCGTCGACCGCTGTTCCAGGATCGCCGGGTGCGTGAGGCGCTGACCTACCCCTATGATTTCGAGACGATGAACCGCACGCTGTTCTTCAATTCCAACACGCGCACCCAGAGCTATTTCCAGGGCACGGAACTCGCGTCGAGCGGGCTGCCGCAAGGCAAGGAACTCGAAATCCTGGAGAAGTATCGCGACAAGCTGCCACCTGAACTGTTCACTCAGGAATTCAAGCTGCCGGTCTACGACTCACCGCAGGCCGAGCGCAAATATCTGAAGCAGGCGGTCGACCTCTTCGCCCAGGCTGGCTGGGTGATCAAGGGCGGCAAGATGGTGAACGCCAAGACCGGCGCGCCGTTCAAATTCGAGATCCTCGGCACGTCGGACACCGACCAGATCCTTTCCGGCAACTATATCGCCAATCTGCGCAAGATCGGCGTCGATGCAACGCTGCGCATCATCGATACCAGCCAGTACGTCAACCGCGTCAACAATTTCGATTACGACGTCATCACCAACCTGCTGCAACAGTCGGAGTCGCCCGGTAACGAACAGCGCGACTTCTGGAGTTCCAAGGCCGCAGATTCACCCGGCTCGCGCAACTATTCCGGCATCAAGGACCCGGTCGTCGATGCGCTTGTCGACCGCATCATCTTCGCCACCGACCGCGACGACCTCGTCGCCGCCACCCATGCGCTCGATCGCGTGCTTCTGTGGAACTACTACGTGGTGCCGCAATTCTATCGCGCGGTGGTGTGGCTGGCCTACTGGAACAAGTTCGGCATGCCGCAAAAGCAGCCCAGCTACCGGGGTGCCGATATCGATTCCTGGTGGATCGAAACCGAGAAAGAAAAGGCGCTCGCCGCCAAATACAAGGGCGGCAACTGATGCGGCGGCGACCGATGCTTCCCCGTCGCGATTTCCTGGTGCTCGGTGGCGCGGCAGCAGCCGCCGCGTTGTTGCCCGGCCGGGCATTTGCGGAAACGCCCACCGGCGTCAAGCTGCACGGCCTGTCGGCCTTCGGCGACCTGAAATACAAGCCCGACTTCACCCATTTCGACTATGTCAATGTCGATGCGCCCAGGGGCGGGACCTTCAACTTCCAACCGTTCAACTGGGTTGCCAACCAGACCCCGCTGACTTTCAGCACGTTGAATTCGTTCGTCCCCAAAGGCGATGCGCCGCAGCGCATGGAAATGTGCTTCGACCAGTTGATGGCGAGGGCGCTCGACGAGCCGGACGCGGTCTATGGGTTGGTCGCCGAAAGCGTGACGATTTCGCAGGACCGCAACAGCTTCACATTCGCGCTGCGCCCGCAGGCGCGCTTCCATGACGGCACGCCGCTGACGGCCGAGGATGCGGCCTTTACCTTCAAGCTGTTGAAGGACAAGGGGCACCCGGACTTCTCGCTTTCACTGACGCATATGCAGGATGCCGTAGCGGTAGACGCCCGCACGCTTGAGCTCAAATTCTCGGGCAAGCAGGCATCTCGCACGATCCTGAACGTCGTCCAGATGCCGATCCTGTCGAAAGCCTTCTATACGGCCAACCCCTTCGATTCCTCGCAGATGAACCCTCCGTTGGGCTCCAGTGCCTACAAGGTCGGCCGATGGTCGGCCGGGGCCTGGATCGAATATGAGCGGGTGGCCGACTATTGGGGCGACGATCTCCCGGTCAATCGCGGCCAGAACAACTTCCAGCGCATCCGCATCGAGTTCTACCAGAACCGCAATGCCGCGTTCGAGGCTTTCAAGAAAGGCGAGATCCTCTACAGGGAGGAATCCGTGTCCCGTGTCTGGGCAAAGGGTTACGATTTTCCGGCGGTCACGGGCGGCAAGGTTGTGAAGCACGAGTTCCCCGCGGAAAAGGTGCCTTCCATGCAGGCCACCGCCGTAAACCAGAGGCGCGAACAATTTCGAGACTCCCGAGTGCGGCAGGCGATCGGGCTCTGCTTCGATTTCGAATGGACGCGGCGCAATTTCTTCTACGGTTCCTATGAGCGCTCGCAGTCCTGCTTCGAGAAATCGGACTATCGCGCCGAAGGCATGCCGTCGGCCCAAGAACTGACGCTGTTGGAGCCGCTGCGGGACCAAATCCCGCCCGAGACTTTTGGTGAAGCGGTGACCCAAGCCGTGTCGAACGGTTCCGGTCGCGACCGCCAATTGTTGGGCAAGGCGGCGAAGCTTCTCGTCGATGCTGGCTGGAAGCGCTCCGGCGAGTTTGTCGCGAACGACAAGGGCAGTCGGCTAACGGCCGAAATCCTCGTCGATGACGAAGCGTTCGTTCAGATCTATTCGCCCTGGGTCGACAATATGAAGGCTGTCGGAATCGATGCCTCCATACGGCTGGTCGATGCCGCCCAGTATCAGTTGCGACAAAACACGTTCGATTTCGATCTGATCTCCGCCGCCTTCAACTTCAGCGCCACGCCAACCCGAGACGATCTCGAGACCTTCTTCCAATCGCGAACCGCGACCATATCGGGTTCGCGCAACCTGCCGGGCATCGCAAGCCCCGGGATCGATGCGCTGATCGATGCTGTCGGCGCCGCCAAGGACCGCGACAGCCTGACGACAGCCATGCGCGCGCTCGACCGGGTCTTGCGCGCACGGCGCGATTGGATTCCAAGTTGGTATCTGGCGAATCACCGAAGCGCCTATTGGGACATGTTCGGCTTCCTCGAGCAGAAACCCGATTTCGGCTTTCCGGTCGAAGCGCTGTGGTGGGTCGACAAGGGCAAGGCGGCAAAGATTGGCAAAGCCTGACATGACTGTTCGCGCAGGGCCGGCTGCCTGATGGGCGCCTACATCCTGCGACGTATCCTTTTGATGATCCCGACGCTGTTCGGCATCATGGCGATTTCCTTCGCCGTCATCCAGTTCGCGCCGGGTGGCCCGGTTGAGCAGGTGATCGCCCGGCTCACCAACCAGGGCGGCAACGATCGTCTGGGCGGCGGCGGCGGCGATCCCGGCGCCAACACGGCCAATTTCGACATCGCCGGCGATGTCAGCTCGAAATATCGCGGCGCTCAGGGGCTGGACCCCGAATTCATCAAGAAGCTGGAGAAACAGTTCGGCTTCGACAAGCCGCCGCTCGAACGCTTCGGCATGATGCTGTGGAACTACATCCGCTTCGATTTCGGCGACAGCTATTTCCGTGACATCTCGGTGCTGAACCTGATCCTGGAGAAGATGCCGGTCTCGATCTCCATCGGCCTGTGGATCACGCTGCTGTCTTATCTGATCTCGATCCCGCTCGGCATCCGCAAGGCGGTCAAGGATGGCTCGACCTTCGACGTCTGGACCAGTGGCGTCGTCATCGTCGGCTATGCCATCCCGGGGTTCCTGTTCGGCATCATGCTCATGGTGCTGTTCGCGGGCGGCTCGTTCTGGGACTGGTTTCCGCTGCGCGGCATCGTTTCCGACAATTGGGATCAACTCTCCTGGCCGGACAAGATTGCCGATTATTTCTGGCACATGACGCTGCCGCTGACGGCGCTCGTCCTGTCGGCCTTCGCAACGACCACCCTGCTCACCAAGAACTCCTTCCTCGAAGAAATCCGCAAGCAATATGTGGTGACGGCGCGCGCCAAGGGCCTGTCGGAGCGCAAGGTGCTCTACGGCCACGTCTTCCGCAATGCCATGCTGATCGTCATTGCCGGCTTTCCCGGCGCCTTCATCTCGGCCTTCTTCACCGGCTCGCTGCTGATCGAGAACATCTTCTCGCTCGACGGCCTTGGCCTGCTCGGCTTCAAGTCGGTGATCGACCGCGATTATCCGGTGGTGTTCGCGACCCTCTATATCTTCTCGCTGCTCGGACTGTTCGTGAACCTGTTGTCCGACCTCATCTACACCTGGGTCGACCCGCGCATCGACTTTGAGCGGAGAGACGTCTGATGGCCGAAGCCGCGATCGAAAGCGCACCGGCACGGCCTCGAAAGCCGCGGCTTTCGCCGCTCAACCAGCGCCGTCTGCAGAACTTCAAGGCGAACCGGCGCGGCTACTGGTCGCTCTGGATCTTCCTGTTCCTGTTCGTACTGTCGCTGTTTTCCGAGCTGATCGCCAATGACAAGCCGATCATCGCTTCATACAAGGGCGAGATCCTGTTTCCGGTCCTGGTCGCCTATCCGGAGGAGAAGTTCGGCGGTTTCTATGCCGTCACCGATTATCGCGATCCGGTCATCCAGGACGAGATCAATGCCAATGGCTGGATGATCTGGCCGCCGGTCCGCTACTCCTATCAGACGGTCAACAATTCCATTCCGGAACCGGCGCCGGCAAAACCGTCCTGGCTCTACGACAAGAAGGCGCGCTGCAGCCAGTATCCGCAGGGCGAGGCCGATGCCAACTGCATCGTCGGCAACTGGAACTGGCTCGGCACCGACGACCAGGCGCGCGATGTCTTGGCGCGCGTGCTCTACGGCTTCCGGATTTCTGTTTTGTTCGGCCTTATCCTGACGATCGGTTCATCCTTGATCGGCATCGCAACCGGCGCAGCGCAAGGCTATTTCGGCGGCTGGACCGACCTTCTGTTCCAGCGCTTCATCGAGATCTGGTCGGCTATCCCGGTTCTCTATCTGCTGCTTATCGTCTCGGCCATCCTGCCGCCGGGCTTCTTCATCCTGCTCGGCTTGATGCTGTTGTTTTCATGGGTGGCGCTGGTCGGCGTGGTGCGGGCGGAATTCCTGCGCGCCCGCAACTTCGAATATGTCAACGCGGCCCGCGCACTCGGTGTGCCCAACCTCACAATCATGTTCCGGCATCTGTTGCCCAACGCCATGGTGGCGACGCTGACCTTCCTGCCCTTTATACTCAGCGGCTCGATCTCGACGCTTACCTCGCTCGACTATCTCGGCTTCGGCCTGCCGCCCGGCTCGGCCTCGCTCGGCGAGTTGCTGAAGCAGGCGCAGCGCAACCTCAACGCGCCATGGCTCGGCATTTCGGGCTTCGTCGTGATCTCGGTGATGCTGTCCCTGTTGGTTTTCATCGGCGAGGCGACGCGCGACGCCTTCGATCCGCGCAAGACGTTCAAATGAGCGAAGCCCTGCTGTCCGTCCAAGACCTGAGCGTCGCCTTCGCGCAAGGCGGCAAGCAGTCGATCGCCGTCGACCGTATCTCCTTCGATATCGCCAAGGGCGAAACCGTCGCCCTGGTCGGTGAATCCGGCTCGGGCAAATCGGTCTCGGCGCTATCGGTGCTGAAGCTCCTGCCCTACCCCGCCGCCAGCCATCCGTCGGGCAGGATCCTGTTCAACGGCGCCGATCTGCTCGCCATGAACGAGAAACAGCTTCGCCAAGTGCGCGGCAACAAGATCACCATGATCTTCCAGGAGCCGATGACCTCGCTCAACCCGCTGCACACGATCGAGCAGCAGATCGTCGAGGTGCTGCAGCTGCATCAGGGCATGCGCGACGCGCCGGCCCGGGCGCGCACGCTGGAGCTGCTCAACGAAGTCGGCATCCGCGATCCGCAAAAGCGCCTCGACGCCTACCCGCACCAGTTGTCCGGCGGCCAACGCCAGCGCGTCATGATCGCCATGGCTTTGGCCAACGAGCCGGAGCTGCTGATCGCCGACGAGCCGACGACGGCCCTCGACGTCACCGTGCAGGCACAGATCCTCGAACTGCTTGCCAAGCTGAAGGCCCGCAAGGGCATGTCACTGTTGTTCATCACGCACGACCTCGGCATCGTGCGCCGTATCGCCGACCGCGTCTGCGTGATGACCAAGGGCAAGATCGTCGAGAGCGGACCGACCAAGGAGATCTTCGCCAACCCGCAGCATGCCTATACCAAGCATCTCCTGGCGGCGGAGCCGAAGGGGAAGCCGCCGGCGGCCGATCCGGGCGCCAAGGCGGTGATGGCCGGCAAGGACATCAAGGTGTGGTTCCCGATCAAGAAGGGCTTCTTCCGCACCACGGTCGACCATGTGAAGGCGGTGGACGGCATCGACGTCACCGTGCGCGCCGGGCAGACGCTGGGCGTCGTCGGCGAATCCGGCTCGGGCAAGACGACGCTCGGGCTGGCGCTGGCCCGGATGATCTCCTCGAAGGGCACGATCAATTTCGACGGGCGCGACATCAACCAGCTCTCCTTCGGCGCCATGCGTCCGCTGAGGCGCGAGCTGCAGATCGTCTTCCAGGATCCGTTCGGGTCGCTCAGCCCGCGCCTATCGGTGTCCGAAATCATCGAGGAAGGCTTGAAGATCCACGAGCCGAAACTTTCTCCCGACGAGCGCGACGACAAGGTGGTCGCGGTGCTCAAGGAGGTCGGCCTCGATCCGGAAACGCGGCATCGCTATCCGCATGAGTTTTCTGGCGGCCAGCGCCAGCGCGTGGCGATAGCCCGCGCCATGGTGCTCAACCCACGCTTCGTCATGCTCGACGAACCGACCTCGGCGCTCGACATGAGCGTGCAGGCGCAGGTGGTGGACCTTTTGCGCAATCTGCAGGCCAAGCACAATCTTGCCTATCTCTTCATCAGCCACGATCTGAAGGTCGTGCGCGCGCTTGCCAATGACGTCATCGTCATGCGCAATGGCCAGATCGTCGAGGCCGGCCCCTCAGAACAGATTTTCAGCAGTCCGCAGACCGACTATACGCGGGCGCTGATGGCCGCAGCCTTCAAGATCGAGACGGCGCCGACCGGCGTGGTCAGCGAATAGTTATCTATTTCGCGCAAGTCCCGACGAAAAACCGCTACACTTTCCCGGAATTGCACCGGGACCGACAAACAGGGAAGAAAAATCCTCGCATGGAAAAAGGCAAAATCCTGCTTGCCCTCACCGGCATCCACCCGCAGCGATGGCATGAGTTGCTCTCGGCCGAGCGCGAGGTCGTGCTGGAGCCGAACGGTGCCGACGATCCGTCGATCACCTACGCGGTGGTGTGGAAGCAGAAGCCCAACCTTCTCAAGTCTCTGCCCAATCTGCGCGTCATCTTTTCGATCGGCGCCGGCGTCGACCATATCTTCGCCGATCCCGGCCTGCCCGACGTGCCGATCGTCAAGATCGTCGCCGACAATCTCACCCAGCACATGGTCGAATATGTGGTCTGGCGGGTGCTCGACCATCATCGCCAAGGCATGCTCTACCGGGCGCAGCAGCCGAAGAAAACCTGGCACGAGCCGCCGCAACGGGTGGCCGGCGACATTTCCGTCGGCATCATGGGGCTTGGCAGTCTCGGTCGCGCCGCGGCTTCGGCGCTCAAGTCGCTCGGCTTTGCCGTCAATGGCTGGTCACGCACCGACCGACCGATGAAAGGTGTTTCGACCTATTCCGGCGAAGCAGGGCTGATCCCGTTCCTCAATGCCACCGATATCCTGGTCGTGCTTTTGCCGCTGACGCCGCAAACCCAAGGGATCGTCAATTACGGGCTGCTCAAGGAACTGCGCAAGCGCAACGGCCTTGGCGGCGCGGTGCTGATCAATGCCGGGCGCGGACGGCTGCAGAAGGACGCCGATATATTGCGCGCGCTGGAGGATGGCACGCTGAAGGAGGCGAGCCTCGACGTGTTCGAGGTCGAGCCGCTGCCGAAGACCAGCCCGCTGTGGAGCCATCCGAAAGTGTTCGTGACGCCACATGCGGCGGCAACGTCGGACCCCACCCACCTTGTGCCGCCGATGCTTCGCCAGATGATGGCCTTCGAGCGCGGCGAAAAGCTTGAAAACCTGGTGGATCGCAAGGCCGGATACTAACTCAGGCTCAAGCCACATTCGCGGAAGCGCTGCTTGATTGCTTTCACGGAGGACAGATGCAGCTTCGGCAGGTCGAGCCCGTCGAACATCGTCCGGTAACGCTGGCGATTTCGCGGCGTGGTAACGGCGATGTGGCGGATCATGTCCCATTTGACGCTGTCTCGGCCGCCTTCGAGGGCGCCAACTCTGCCGGTCTCGAACAGCGTCCTGCGAAAATAGCGCAGCAAACTTGCGGGCGTTGAGACATCCAGCAGGATCAAACCCGTCGCCCGCTTGAACCGCTGCGGCATGCAGACCGAGTAGTTGCCGTCCATCACCCAGCGCTCGCCGGCGATCGCGGCATCATGCAAGGCAATGAACTCCGCCTTCGGGCGCTGCACCCAATCCGTGTTGGGCAGGTGAAAAAGCAGATCGAGATGGACGGCTTCCAGACCGCGCTTGCGGGCGATCGCGTTGGCGAGCGTAGACTTGCCGCTGTTGGACGGCCCGAGGATACAGATGCGATCGCCGAGATCCGAGAGGTGCATCGGGTGGGCTTTCAGGCGCAGGGGAAGCTCGTCGATCCGATCGATCCCGAAGCGGGATACCGGATAGCGAATTCTCAGGACAGTTTCGAGCCGGGCAGCCCGAAACTTTCCTTTTTCTTCGGCTTGCCGCAGTCGCGGCGCTCGATCGAGCGGTTCATGGCGTCGATCTGGCCGCTCGCCTTGTTCCTGTCGCGCTCGGCCTTGGAGCGCGTATCCGGCATGAACGGGCCGAAGCCCATCGCCGGATTGGAGAAGGTCGTCTTGGCGGTGACCGGAAGGTTGCTTTGCTGCGCCAGCGCGTTGCGCTGGGCGATGAGTTGGTCGCAGGGCACGTCGTCATATTGCAGCGCGGATTGCACATCCTCGTCCTGACGCTCGGCCATCGACGTGCCGCCGACACAGCCGGCAACCGTCAGGCAGGACGCTAACGCAACCATGGTCCAGCGCATGGATTTCTCCTCGTGATGTCTGCCCGCGCCACCCCGACCATGCCATTCAGGCTTTTTCGCAGCAAGCACGGGTTCATCCGGTTGGCGAATTCTTCTCCGAAGCAGTCGAAGCCAGGAAGCCAGCCACAATGGCAAGGCCTTCGACCGGATCGCGCCGGTCGTGCCGGATTACCGTAGTTTCCAGCGACAGGATCGCTAACTCGCTGGCGGAAAGCACGCGCCGCGCATAGGCCTCGGAATGGGCGTAGCGCCGTGACGGCTGCAAGGCGAAATCATCGCCGCCGGCAAGCGTCTCGACCGAGAAGGCGAACAGGCCGTCCTTGGCAAGCGTGCCTGCCACCGCGCCGACGATGCCTTGGAGCGCGCCGATGTAGATGAACACGTCGGCCGCGACCACGAGATCGGCCTTGGCGCGGTCATAGGCAAAATGCTGAAGGTCGGTTTTCGCGAGCCGGTCGTAAAGGCCCTTGGCACGCGCCTTCCTCAGCATGGCGGCCGAGATGTCGTAGCCCTCCAGCCGGTCGACGAACGGGCGCAGCCTTTCGCCCACTAGGCCGGTGCCACAGCCGAGGTCGAGCGCCAGTTGGAAACGCTCCGGCCTTGCCGCGCGGATCGCCCGGCACAGAACGTCCGGCAGTCCGTAGCCGAGTTTTCCGACGAGCGAATCCTCGAAACTGTCGGCGTAGTGGTCGAACAGGGTTTCGACGAAGGCGCTGGGCGGCGCCGCGGTTGCCGGCGCATGGCCGATCAGTTGCAGCTTCAGCGCGGCGCCCAGCCGGTCGGCGGGTTCGAGCTTCAGCGCCATCGCCCAGGCCTGCGCAGCCTGATCGAGCAGGCCTGCCGCCTCCTGCATCTCGCCGAGGCGGAACCAGCCGGCGGCCCATTGCGGCGTCAGCTCCAGCGCGCCGAGCAGAAGCTCCGCCGCCTGCGCCGGCTCGCCGGAGGCCGCGAGCATCTCGGCGAAATCGGCGCGGCGGTCGGCGGTCAAGTCGCCGGACGAGGCCTGGAGCGGTTTCATGCGCGAAGAATCCTACCGGCATTCGAACCGGCGGACGGCTGTAGGACGAGTCAGTAGTGTGTTGCAACAGGCTTCCCGGCGCGAATTTAGCCACTATCTTCGAGGCATGCGCGCCAGCGACCTGCTCAAATCCCGGCCGGAAGGCCTTTATTGCCCGCCCGGCGATTTCTTCATCGATCCGGTGCGGCCGGTGGAGCGCGCGCTGATCACCCACGGCCATTCCGACCACGCGCGCGCCGGCCACCGATCGGTGCTGGCGACGCAAGAGACGCTCGACATCATGGGGCTGCGTTACGGCGAGGATTTTGCCGGGACAACGCAGGCCGCGGCTCTCGGCCAGACAGTCGATGTCAATGGCGTGGCCGTCACCTTCCACCCCGCGGGGCACGTGCTGGGTTCGGCGCAGATCGCGGTCGAGCACCGGGGTATGCGCATCGTCGCGTCGGGCGACTACAAGCGCCACAAGGACGCCACCTGCCTGCCCTTCGAGCCCATCCGATGCGACGTGTTCATCACCGAGGCGACCTTCGGCCTGCCGGTGTTCCGCCATCCGCCGGACCATGAAGAAATCGCGCGCGTGCTGAAATCGGCGGCGCAGTTTCCCGAGCGCTCGCACCTGATCGGCGCCTATGCGCTCGGCAAGGCGCAGCGCGTGATGCGGCTGTTGCGCGATGCCGGCTACGACCGGCCGATCTACATCCATGGCGCACTGGCCAAGCTCAGCGAGTACTATCAGAGCCAGGGCATCGATCTCGGCAAGCTGGAGCCGGGCACGGTGGAGAGCGGCGCCAAGGCGGATTTCACTGGGGCCATCGTGGTCGGCCCGCCATCGGCCTTCGCCGACCGCTGGGCAAGGCGTTTTCCCGATCCGATTTCGTGCTTTGCGTCGGGCTGGATGCGCATCCGCCAGCGCGCCAAGCAAGGCGGCGTCGAGCTGCCGCTGATCATCTCCGACCATGCCGACTGGGACGAACTGACCGCCACGATCAAGGAGACCGGGGCTCAGGAAATCTGGGTGACGCATGGCCGCGAGGAGGCCTTGGTGCGCTGGTGCGAGTTGGAGGGCATCGCGGCGAAGCCGCTGCATCTGGTGGGGTATGAGGACGAGGGCGATTGAGGTGAACCGCTTCGCCGAACTCCTCGACCGTCTCGTGCTGACGCCGTCGCGCAACGGCAAGCTGACGCTATTGACCGATTATTTCCGCAGCGTCGAGGACCCAGACCGCGGGCTGGCGCTGGCGGCGATCACCGGCGACCTCAACATCGCCGCGGTGAAGCCGGCGATGCTGCGCGCGCTGGTAGTCGAACGCATGGACCCGGTGCTGTTCGGCTATTCCTACGACTATGTCGGCGACCTTGCCGAGACCGTGTCGCTGGTCTGGCCGCAGCCGCAAGGGCACATCGCCAACCGCGTGCCGACGCTGGCCGAAGTGGTCGGCAAATTGCAGACGGCGAGCCGTTCCGACGGACCGAAGGTGCTGGCGCGGCTGCTCGACGACGCCAGCATCTCGGCGCGCTTCGCAATCATCAAGCTGGTCACCGGGGGGTTGCGCATCGGCGTGTCGGCGCGGCTGGCCAAACAGGCGCTGGCCGATCTCGGCCAGGTCGACGTCGCCGAGATCGAGGAACTGTGGCACGGGCTGACGCCGCCCTACACCGAATTGTTCGCCTGGCTGGAAGGCCGGGCGGAGAAGCCGAAAAGTGCGGCACTCGCGCTGTTTCGGCCGGTGATGCTTGCCAACGCCGTCGACGACGGCGATCTGGCAAAGCTCGATCCGGCCGACTATGCGGCGGAATGGAAATGGGACGGCATCCGCGTGCAAGCGGTCTGCGAAGGCGGCGTACGCCGGCTCTATTCGCGCACCGGCGACGATGTCTCCGGCGCCTTTCCCGACCTTGCCGCGGCGATGCATTTCGAGGCCGCGCTCGACGGCGAGCTTCTGGTCGGCGATCCGCGCGAGGCGACCGGCACCTTCTCCGACCTGCAGAAGCGGCTGAACCGCAAGAGCGTGTCGCCAAAGATCCAGCAGCAATACCCCGCCTTCATGCGCTGCTACGACGCGCTGCAGATAAACGGCGATGATCTGCGCGCGCTGCCCTTCGGCGAACGCCGCAAGCGGCTCGAAGCCTTCGTGAGCACGCTCGATCCAAGCCGCTTCGACCTCTCGCCCTTCGTCACCTTCTCCGACTGGGAGACGCTGGAGAAGCTGCGCGCAGCGCCGCCGCATCCAATCATCGAGGGCGTTATGCTGAAGCGTTGGGATTCGCCCTATCTCGCCGGACGGCCGAAAGGCCCGTGGTTCAAGTGGAAGCGCGACCCGCACACGATCGACGCGGTGCTGATGTATGCGCAGCGCGGCCACGGCAAGCGCTCCAGCTTCTATTCCGACTACACGTTCGGCGTCTGGTCGGGGCCGGAGGGCGCCGAAGAACTGGTGCCGGTCGGCAAGGCCTATTTCGGCTTCACCGACGAGGAGCTGAAAGAGATCGACAAATATGTGCGCGACAACACCATCGAGCGCTTCGGCCCGGTGCGCTCGGTGCGCGCCGACCGCAAGAACGGGCTGGTGCTGGAAGTGGCGTTCGAAGGGCTCAACCGCTCGACCAGGCATAAATCCGGCGTCGCCATGCGGTTTCCGCGCATTTCGCGGCTGCGCTGGGACAAGCCGTCGGCCGAGGCCGACCGGATCGAGACGCTGCAGACGATGCTGGACCGTTGATCCTATTCCGCGATCGAAACGCGGATCTCGTAGATGTCGACCGACTTGCCCTGCTTGTCGAAGTCGGAGTTGACCGCGATGGTGCCGGCCGCGCCCGGATGCTTGTCGGGGAACTGGACGTCGAACAGATATTCGTTGCGCTCATGGCCGACCGCGTAGCGCTTGCGGCCGCAATCGCCGAGGTCGCCGAAATTGCAGTCGACCGAGATCTGCGTTTCCTTGCCCTCTTCCGAGCGGGCGACAATGTCGAACATGGCGTGCTTGCCGGCGAGCTTTTCCAACACGCCCTGGCCGACATCGAAGGCGACGGCCGAGCCGGACGCGCCGGAGCGGATGCGCAGGAACTGGCCGGTATCGTCCTTCATGACCTCGGCGGCGGCATCCGACGGCGTGCTGACATGGGTCGGGTCGCTGGGCGAAAAGACGTTGATCCAGTTTTTCGCCTGATCCGCCTCGCCCGGCTTCTGCGGCGAGCCGGGTTCGGGCGGCTGCGACGATGAGGACGAGTCCTCGTCATCCAGCGTCGGCGTCGGTTCGGGCGGGCCGGTGTTGAGCTCGGCCGCCGTCTTGAAGACACCGGTCTGCTTGGCGAAATAAAGGCCGATCCCGGCCGCCGCGATCAATGTCGCAACGACGAAGATCGCGGTGAGCGGCAGGCGCCGGCCCCGGATGCGGCGCTCGTCGCGGTCGGGCGCCACCTGGGCGCCGTTGCCGACGGGCGCGCCAGGCGAATCGTCGAGCGACGGCGCATCGGGAAGCTCGTCCGGCATGATGTCGGGAACGACCGGCAGCACGCGCGAGCGCGGCTGATCGTCCGGCTGCACCGGACCATCGACGGTGATATCGGGCGAAGGCGCGGCCTCGGCCGCCGGCTGCGGCGCGTCGACCGACGGCGCGGCGGAAGCGGCCGAAACCTCGACGCGCGGGGCTGGCGCGCCATTGCCCGGCGACGCGACATTTTCCGGCGGCAGGGTCACGTCCGGGACGGCAGGCAGGAATTCGGATTCGATTTCGGTGATCTTGGCCTGCACCGCCTTGCGGCGGCTGATGGCGGCTTCGACGGTGATGTTGGGATTGGCCTGCAAGACGCGATCGAGCGCGGCGAAGGCGGATCGATAGACCCTTTCGCGGAACGCCCTATCCTCGGCATTGCCTTTCTCGAAGGCATTGCGGATCGCTTTCTCGATGGCGTCCAAGCAAGCTCCCTCTCAGCGTTCGCTCCCCTGATCGTTAGCCGCAGCCGAACGATCAATCAACGGTGGGGTGGCTGCCTTGCCGGCGCATCCCAGGCCATTTCGGCATTTTTTGCTTGAGAATCAACAATTTTCGTCGTTCCGGCCGGATCGGCGAGAGGCTGGCGGCATAGGCAGGACGGCCGGATGACCGGCCGCCGACCGCCTCGCGCGGCGGTCCGGGGCAGGAATTGGCGGCCGCAAGGCCTGAATTCACCGCTCACCATCTTGAATTAGCGGCCGGTTGAGTCTATCACGCAGCCCATTCTGGAAGCGCACCGCTTCCCGGGCCGCTTTAGCTCAGTTGGTAGAGCACATCATTCGTAATGATGGGGTCGCGTGTTCGAGTCACGCAAGCGGCACCAGTTTTTCAACTCCCGTTTCCTGCGCCAAGCAGTCGAAGCATATCGACCATTGTCGCGACTCAGCTTTGGTGGAAAACTCCCTTTGTCAGCATGGGAGGTCGAAATGCCCAGTAGTTTCAAGACCGGAGACGTCGTCAAGCTGAAGTCCGGAGGCCCGGAAATGACCGTCAGCGACGGCGCGGCCTCCGGCACGTATCTGTGCCACTGGTTCAACCGCGACGGCGATGTCTGGACGCCGCAGCATGCCGGCTTCAAGCCGGATCAGTTGGTCGTGGTCGATCACCCGAAATAGCCGCCGCTGCTTCCGCGCTGGACGGCCCCGGTCCGGCGGCGCCGGATCGGTTGGTTTATTGTCTTTTCGAAAGGACCGACGGATTTCGTCGATGACCGCGTTCAACGGTTGAAGCGTGGCCGCCAATGGCCGTGCGCAACCGGAGACGACGCATGATCCGCCATTCGCTATTTGCCGTTGCCCTTGGCCTGCTGACCGCCAGCGCGGCGGTGGCCCAGACGACGACGCCGACCCCTGCCCCCGCGCCGGCGGCGCCGACCACCCCGGCCGCCAAGCCCGGCATCACGCTGGAGCAGTTCGAGGCCCGGCGGGAAAAGGCCTTCATGCGGGCCGACACCGACAATGACGGCAAGGTGAGCCTGGCTGAGTGGACCGCCTTCCAGACCGCGCGCAAGGCCAAGGGCGATCCGGCGAAATCCTTCGCGCGGATGGACACCAACAAGGACGGCTTTGTCGACAAGGCTGAGCTCGACGCTTTCCTGGCCAAACGTTTCGCGAAACTCGACAAGAACGGCGACGGCGTGCTCAGCGACGACGAGCGGCCAGGCCACAAATCCGCTGCCAATGAGGAGCAATGACCACGAGGTTATGCCGCGCAATGACAGACCTGAGCGCCCGCGTTGATGGGCGCCGATACGGACGAGGAACTGGTACGCCGCATCGGCGCCGGCGACCCCGCCGCCGTGCAGGCGATGGTAGCGCGCAAGCTGCCGCGCATCCTGGCCCTGGCCGCCCGCATGCTCGGCGATGCGGCCGAGGCAGAGGACGTCGCCCAGGAAACCTTCGTGCGCATCTGGCGCCATGCCGCGGGCTGGCGCCAGGAGCGCGCGCGCTTCGACACCTGGGTGCATCGCGTGGCCTTGAACCTCTGCTACGACCGGCTGCGCAGGCGCCGCGAATGGACCACGGACGAATTGCCGGAGGTGGCCGATGAAGCGCCGCTTCCCGATGCCATGCCGGGCGATGACGAGCGGCGGGTCGGCCGGGCGCTGCAGCGCATCGCGCCGCGCCAGCGCGAAGCGATCGTGCTGGTCTATTATCAGGACCTGTCCAACATCGAGGCAGCCAGCGCCATGCAGGTCAGCGTCGATGCGCTGGAAAGCCTGCTGGCGCGCGGCCGCCGCTCGCTGCAGGCGATCCTCGTCGGAGACGATGGCGATGATTGAGCTCGTGAAGGATTTGCCGGTTCTGCGGGGAACAGCGTGGGGGGCCACGCCGAAAAAGTGGAAGGGGGAACGAAATGGCTGAGAAGACAAGGGAAGGGCCGATGGATGCGAAGCGTTTCGCCGCGGTGGCCGACGCCTATGGCGGCGCCTTGCATCGCTGGCCCCGGGACGAACAGCCTGCGGCGCTGCTGTTTGCCGAGACCGAAGAAGGCCGCGCCATCCTGGCGGCCGCCGGCCGGCTCGACGCCATGCTCGACCGGCATCGCGTCGAGCAGCCCAGCCCGGCGCTCTATGGCACGATCGTCGCCAGGGCGACTGGCGAGGTCAGGCAGGTGCGCCGCCGGCGTCTCTGGTGGCTGGGCTTCGGACTGGCCGGCATCGGCCTCGCGGGCGCCGTGGCCGGCCTGGCGCTGGTGACCGTGGTCAGTCCGGAGCTTCCTTCCGACCGCTATGTCATGGATGCCAATGCGACGTCGTTCGGCGATGCCGGCCCCGACGCCGACCAGGCAGAGGAGGATTTATGAATCCCCGTCTTGTCGCGGCGTCGCTTGTGCTCAACGTCTTTCTGATCGGCGCGGCGGCCGGCGGGGCGGGCTGGCTGATCGGCAAGTCCAATCCGGTCTATTCGCTGGAATCGGCCGGCGGCAGGCTGCCGGCCGCGGACCGCAAGGTGTTCCGCCAGGCGCTACGCGAGGTTCGGCGGGAATCGCGGGACGTGATCCTCGACGGACAGGCCGCGAGGCGCGAGGCGGCGAACCTATTGCAGCAGCCGACCCTCGACACGGCGGCGCTGGCAGCGGCGCTCGAGCGGGCGCGCAATGCCGATGTCACCGTGCGCACGCGGCTGGAACAGCGCATCGTCGAATTCGCCGCATCGGGCTCGCTCGAAGACCGCCAGTTGCTGGCCGACGGCCTGTTGCGGCGCGCCACCAGGCAGCCACCGGCGCCCGCAAAAAAATCGCCATAGGCAGCGACGGAAAGGGCGAGCCCGCGCCGTTCAAGAAAGGAGGGACAGGCCTGCGGCCGCTCGATGCGGGGCAGGTTGTCTTCAACCTCGCGAACTTTGAGGAGTTTCCCATGAACAATCTGACGAAATATTCGGTCGCGGCCGCCCTTGCTATCGGCGGCACGGTCGCGGCAGGCGCCGCCTCGGCCATGCCGACCGCGCCGGTCACCGCGCCGGCAGTGGTCGAGCATGTCGCCTGGGGGTGCGGCCCGGGCTGGCATCCCAATTACTGGGGCCGCTGCGTTCCCTATCGGCGCGTCTACTATCCGGGCTACTATTGGGGCGGGCCTTCCATCTATATCGGCCCGGCCTGGCATCCGTATCACCGCTGGCACCACTGGCGCCGCTGGTAAGGGCCGCCTCATGATGCCGGTGCTGCGGCCGGCATCGTGAGACCTTGCTATCGATAAAATTTGCCGGCCGACGCGAACGGCGTCGGCTTCAGACGGAGGCTCCGTTGGCCGCACCCGTTTCGAATTCCTTGGCGCCGGATCCGGCGTTGGTCGCGCTCAACCGCTTCGGGCTCGGCGCGAAGCCGGACAGCGATCTCGGCAAGATTGCCAAGGACGCGCGCAACTACCTCAAGGCCGAACTTAAGCAGCAGGACATCGCGCTCGTTTCGGTCGACGAGCGGACCAATGCCGGGCTTCTGGACAGCACCGCCGCGATCGAGGCCAGCATGGCGGCGGCCATGGAGCGCAAGACGGCGCGGGACGAAAAAGCCGCGGCCGCCGCCATGCAGCCGGCCGCCATGGACAAGCCAGCCGACCCGGCCCCGAGCAAAGCCGACGCCAACGCCAGCCCTAACGCCAAGGCCAAGCCTGCCGTCCAACCGGTGGAGGCCGACATCTACCGCGCCGAAGCGCAAGCCCGCTTCGACAAGGCGCTCGGCGCCGACGCCGGCTTCGTCGAGAGGCTGGTCGGCTTCTGGTCGAACCATTTCTGCGTTTCCGTCGCCAAGGGCCAGATCGTGCGGGCGAGCGCCGGTGCTTTCGAGCGCGAGGCGATCCGCCCCTTCGTGCTCGGCCGCTTCGCCGACATGCTGCTTGCCGTCGAGCACCACCCGGCGATGCTGTTCTATCTCGACAACCAGCAATCGATCGGGCCCGACTCACGCGCCGGCAAAAGGCGCGGCCGCGGCCTCAACGAGAACCTCGCCCGAGAGATCATGGAATTGCATACGCTCGGCGTCGGCAGCGGCTACAGCCAAACCGACGTGACTAGCTTTGCAGGCATGCTGACCGGTTGGACGATGGCCGGGCGCGAGGGACGGCTGGGCGAGCCCGGCACCTTCGTCTTCAACGCCAATGCGCACCAGCCGGGCCAGGCGGTGCTGCTCGGCAAGACCTATCCGGACGGCGGCATGGGTCAGGCGGAGGCGGCGCTCAACGACATTGCCGGCCAGCCTGCGACCGCGCAGCACATCGCCACCAAGCTCGCCCGCCATTTCATCGCCGACGACCCGCCGCCGGCGGCGGTCGCCCGCTTGGCGAGAGTCTTCGCTAAGACCGACGGCGATTTGCGGGCGCTGGCAGTGACGCTGATCGATATGCCGGAGACGTGGTCGACGCCCTTGGCCAAGCTGCGCTCGCCCTTCGACTATGTGATGGCCCTGCGCCGCGCTATAGCTGCATCGGCCGGCAACGAGCCGCAGCGGACGCTGCACTGGCTGATGGCGCTCGGCCAGCCGCTCTGGGAGCCGCCCGGACCGAACGGCTTTCCCGACAGCACCGATGCCTGGGCGTCGGCCGAAGGCATGAAGACCCGTCTCGACATCGCCTGGCAGGCCGCCAGGCAGGCCAACGACATCGGCAATCCCAACCAGATGCTGGCATCCCTGATCGGCCCATCCGTCTCCGACGAGACGCGGGCGGCGATTTCGCGCGCCGAATCCAAGCAGCAGGGGCTGGCGCTGCTGTTGATGGCGCCCGAATTCCAGCGCCGGTGAACGGCAAGGAGGTGCGACCATGAGGCTTTTGTGCGAAACCCCGAACCTGTCGCGCCGCACCGTGCTGATGACCGGCGGTGCGCTGTTTGCCTGGGCCTATCTGCCGCGCTTCGCCCGCGCTGCCGACAATCGCGATCCGCGCCTGATCGTCATCGTGCTGCGCGGCGCGCTGGACGGGCTGTCGACGGTCGGGCCGGTCGGCGACCCGGACTATGCCGGCCTGCATGGCGACATCGCGCTTTCGCTCTCAGGCGCCACCCCGGCATTGCCGCTCGACGGTTTCTTCGCGGTCAACCCGGCGATGCCGGTGTTTGCGCGCCTGTTCAAGGCGGGGCAGGCGGCCGTCGTGCATGCGGCGGCGACCGGCTATCGCGACCGCTCGCATTTCGACGGCCAGGACGTGCTGGAAAGCGGCCTGCCCGGCCCCGGCAACGCCACGACCGGCTGGCTCAACCGGGCGATCGCCAGCCTTCCGGCCGGCGACCGGATCGCCCGGGCGGGCGGGCTCGCGGTCGGACCGTCGACGCCGCTGGTGATCCGAGGCGCAGCACCCGTGCTCGGCTGGGCGCCGCAGGCGTTGCCGACACCCGGCGATGCGTTGGCCGAGCGTGTGCTCGACCTCTACAACCACCGCGACCCGGTGCTGGCGGCGGCGCTGCAGAAAGGCCTCGACGCCGACCGCATGGCAATGGGCGACCAGCTCGACGGCAAGACGATGAAGCCGAAGGGCGGCCTCGACAATGCCGCCGGCATGCGCCAGTCGGCGCAGGGCGCCGCCAGGCTGATGGCGGCCGACGACGGACCGCGCATCGCCGCGCTCGCCTTCGACGGCTGGGACACGCATGTCAACGAAGGCGGCGCCACAGGCCGGCTCGCCAACCTGCTCGGCGGCCTCGACGGCGCCTTCGACGAATTCGAGAAGGGGCTCGGCGAGCGCTGGAAGGACACGGCAATCGTCGCCATCACCGAGTTCGGCCGCACGGCGCGCATCAACGGCACGGTCGGCACCGATCACGGCACCGGCACGGTGGTGCTTCTGGCCGGCGGTGCGATCAAGGGCGGCCGCATCATCGCCGACTGGCCGGGGCTGAAGCCGACGCAGCTCTATCAACAGCGCGATCTTGCGCCGACCAGCGATGTGCGCGGCGTGCTCAAGGGATTGCTGGCGGATCAGTTCGGGCTCTCGGCCGCGGTGCTCGGCGACAAGGTGTTTCCGGAGTCGGCGGCGGTGAAGCCGATGCGGGATCTGGTGGCGTGAGCGACGCCTTTCTCCATCGGTGATGGGCGCCGGCGCCCATCATTCGTCATCCACGGGCGAAGCAAGGAGCGAAGCGGACGCGGAGACCCGAGGATGACGAAGTCGCAGAGGCCTCGGCCAATCACGAGCGCTGGCGTGAAGTCAGCGAAATGAGCCCTTGCGCGAGGGCCTGATAAAGAAAACGCCCGCGCCGTTGCCAGCGCGGGCGTCTGATCCTCACAGGAGCGATCACCAGCTCCAAAAACCAGCGTGCCAGCGGCCGTGATACCAGAAGCCTGGATGCCAATGGCGCACATGCACCGGCCCGATGATCACGCGCCGGTTCGGCACGCATCTGCCCCAGCGGTTAACGTGCCAGCCGGGACCGCAGCGCCAGCCGACGGTTTCGACCGGCAGCGAGGATGCGCTTGGCTTGACCACAGGCATGGCCTCGGAGCCGGCGGCGGACAGCATCAACGTGCCGGCAGCCAAGGCAACGGGTAGCAAGTATTTTGTAAACATGCGTTGTCTCCTCAAATCATCCCTACCGCCGTGAAACGGAGGATGGGGGCGAATTCCGTCGCAGCGGCGCGGATCACGTTTTCGTTATCGGCCCGGACTTTCGTTGAGCGTCGCCACCGTCTTCAGCGCGCCGTCCAGCATGTCGCCCTTCTCGTCCTTCAGCGCCGCCTCGCGCAGGCGGCGGAGCCAGTCGGCCGCATCTTCCCTACCCTTCAGCATTGGCAGCGCCGACAGCACGCGGTCGAATTTCGACTGGGCGCGGGCGTGGGTGTCGCTGTAGCCCTTGATCAGGCGGCGGCAGTTCAAGATCTCGGTGGCCAAGGCGTAGTCCTGTTGCACGTTGCCGAGCGCCAGCTGGTACCACCGTTCAAGATGCTCGGTTTCGACTTTGTGGCGCAGCAGGCGCCGCCGCCAGCGGCGCAGGCCGCCGATGAACCACAGCATGGCGAAGCCGGTGAAACTGTCGGTGCGGATGTGGCGGCCGCGGTTGATGCGTCGGTCGAGAAAAGCGGCGAGTTTCGGCCGGTCCTCGATGTAGCTGCCGAGGCCCGCCGGCAGCGTGCCGCAAAACTCCTCGATGCGCGGATGGAAATATTCGGTCACCTGCAGGACCGAACCTTGCTTGACGCCCACCTCGTTGCGCACGCGCCGGTCGCGGGTCGAGCGCGTCTTGAGATCGGCGACGCGGATCATGTCGTCATAGCACATGGCGTTGGCGAGATGTTTTGCCGCGGCGATCGACAGCGCGTAGCCGAGCATCTCACTCTCCAGCACGGCGGCCTTGTCCAGCCGGTCGAGGTATTCGCTGCCATAAGCGACGTCCTGATAGTCGACGACTTTCTTCAGGCCGCGTTCGGCCATGTCGCGCAGCGGGTCCGGCAACGCCGCGACACGGTCAGCAAGACCCTGCCAGCCCTTCAGCAGGGTTTCCGGGCCGCTGACTTTTGGCGCTGGCTGGACTTCGGGGGCGGCGGGCGTCGATGCCTTGCCGCCCGCCGGCGCGGCCGCGACGCCCCGCGCCCGATCATAGGCAGCGCCAAAGGCGGCGAGGCTGGCTTTCACGCCACGGCCACCGGCGCCGATCGCCTGCTCATAGTTTTCGCGGACGAAAGGCAGCGCATCGGAACCGGCCAGCGCACCGAGCAGGCTGGCCGAGATCATGGTGCCGTTCTCGGCGGCGATCTTTTCCATGTCGAAGGCAATGAAGCGTTTTGCGGCGGCTTGTGCCGTCGCATGGACCTTTTCCGACGAAGCGCGGCCGTCACCCGGCTCGATCTTTTCCGAGACGGCGGCGATGCGGTGCGAGGAGGTGATCAGCGTCGTGCGTTCGGGCGTGACGAAGCCGCGGATGATAGCGCGGCCGGCTTCCATCAATTCGGCTGCGATCAATATGTCGACGTCGCCTTGCGAGGGCGACAGGGCGAAGACCGGCAGCCGGCCGGTGTCACGCGCCATCTCGATGTAGTAGATCGTGGCGCCGGTGCGCTGGGCGACGCCAGCGACCGAGGTCGACTGGGCGATATAGCCGCTGCGCTCGGCGACATCGGTGATCCAGTCGGCGAGCACGCCGCCGCCCTGGCCGCCGACGGCGAGCACGGCGAGTTTTATCACCCGCTCGTCATCAGAAGCGCCCATCTTCGGGCGCAGCGCTGCGCTGGGGTCAAGCATCGGCGAACGTCAAACGACGGCTCTCGCGGCGCCGCTGCAGCAGGCCGATGACGGCGCGACGCGCTTTTTCGAGGAAGCGATCCCAGCCACTGGGATTGTGGACGACATCGGCGCGGTAGAAGGACGGGCAAAGCACGGCGGCATCGGCCACCTCGCCGCAATTGCCGCAGCCGACGCAGTTCTGGTCGATCGAGGCCACCGGATCGTCGCGCAGCGGATCGTCGAGCGTCTTCACCGACAGTGACGGGCAGCCGGAAAGCCGCATGCAGGCATGGTCGCCGGTGCAGATGTCCTCGTCGACGCCGAACTTCGGCTTCACCATGCGCTCGCCGCCCTTGATCGCCTTGTCGACCAACGGTTTTTCGCGGCGCTGGCGGTTCAGCATGCATTCGGACGAGGCGACGATGACCTTCGGCCCTTTCTCCTCGGTGGTCAGCGCTTCGCGCAAGGTCGCCTGCATCTTGCCGACATCATAGGTGCGGTCGATGTGGCGCAGCCATTTGACGCCCATGCCCTTCACCGCCTCGGTGATCGGGTGTTTCGTCGACTTGGTGCGGTTCGAGGCGCGCGACGACAGGATGTCCTGGCCGCCGGTGGCGGCCGAGTAAAAATTGTCGACGATGACGATGACGCCGTCATTCTTGTTGAAGACTGCGTTGCCGATCGAGGAGGTAAGGCCGTTGTGCCAGAAGCCGCCGTCGCCGACGAAGGAGATCGAACGGCGCTTGGCATCGGGCGAGTTGAAGGCGGAGGCCGAGGCGGGACCCAGCCCGTAGCCCATGGTGGTGGCGCCGAGCTCGAAGGGCGGCATGATCGAGAACAGATGGCAGCCGATGTCGGAGGCGATGTGGTGCTTGCCGAGTTCCTGCTCGACGAGCTTGGTCGCGGCGAAGATCGGCCGCTCGGGGCAGCCGATGCAGAAACCCGGCGGGCGGCCGGGAACGACATTGATGAGGTCGGCGGTGTCGACGCCCTCGCCCAGCTTGTTCGGCGCCCGCACCTCGCCCGGCAGCAGATGCGGCGCGTTGGCGCGCAGGAAGGAGCCGATGCCGTCGAGCATGACCTGTCCGGTATACTCGCCGGCTATCGGCAGATGCTCCTTGCCGACCAGCTTCGTGCCGCGGCCGGCCTTGTGCAGCATGGCGGCAAAGGCCTGTTCGATGTAGTTGGGCTGGCCTTCCTCCACGACCAGCACCGCCTGCTTGCCTTCGCAGAAGGCGAGGAACTCGTCATCGACCAGCGGGTAGACGGCGTTCAGCACATAAAGCGGGACGTCGGTGTCGCCATAGGTGTCGGCAAGGCCGAGCCGCTGCAGGGCGCGGATAACCGAATTATACATGCCGCCCTGCATGACGATGCCGACCGAGCCGTGATCCGGCCCGAACATCTCGTTGATCTCGCGCTCGCGAATGAAATTCACGGCAGCCGGCCAGCGCTTGGCGACCTTCTCCTTCTCATGCAGGAAGGAGGCCGGCGGCAGCACGATGCGGCCGGTGTCGCGGCGCGGCGCCGACAGCGCGTCGGCCACCGTCATTGGCGGGCGCTTGTTGTCCTTGGCGGTGAAGTGGCCGTGGACGTGGCAGCAGCGGATGCGCACCTGCAGCATCACCGGCGTGTTGGAGACCTCCGACAATTCGAAGCCGTCCTCGACCGTCTTGACGATCGAGGGCAGGTTCGGACGCGGGTCGAGCAGCCAGACCTGGCTCTTCATGGCGAAGGCGTGGCTGCGCTCCTGCATGATGGAGGAGCCCTCGCCATAATCCTCGCCGACGATGATCAGCGCGCCGCCGGTGACGCCGCCGGACGCCAGATTGGCCAGCGCATCCGACGCGACATTGGTGCCGACGGTCGACTTGAAGGTGGCGGCACCGCGGATCGGATAATGCACGGAAGCGGCGAGCATGGCGGTGGCGGTGGCTTCCGAGGCGCTGGCCTCGAAATGCACGCCGAGCTCGCCAAGGATGTCCTGCGCGTCGGCGAGCACGTCCATCAGATGGCTGATCGGCGCGCCCTGATAGCCGCCGACATAGCCGACGCCGCATTGCAGCAGCGCCTTGGTGATGGCGAGAATGCCCTCGCCGGCAAATTCCTCACCGGCGCCCAGTCTCAGCTTTTCGACTTCCTTGGCAAAAGACCGTTCGGCCATGTCTGCCTCCTTCCGTTGCCGCCCTCCCGTTGCCAATTTGGGGGCGGCGCGTACGTCAAATTCAGATGTCGTGCTTGCGGATGTTCTTCAGCATCTTCTGCAGGATCGCGATCAGCGCAGCATATTCGGCATCGTCGACATCCTCGAACATCGCCTCGAAGGCGTCGTGCATGGCCGGCCAGGCGCGGGTGAACAGCGCGCGGCCATCATCGGTCAGGAACACATGGCGGATACGGCTGTCGCTGACGCCCTGCTCGCGCCGCACCAAGCCCTGCCCTTCCAGCGCGTCGAGCGTACGGCTCAAGGTCGACTGCTCGATCACCGTGTAAACAGAGAGGTCGTTGACGGTGACGCCATCGGTGACCGAGAGCACGGCCAGCGTGCGCACCTGCGGAATGGTCAGGCCCTGCTTGCGGAAATCCACGCGCAAAGTGGCATTGTAGCGGCCCATGATGCGGTTCATCAGATAGGGCGCGAATTGCTGCAACCCGATCTGGCCGAGCGTCGAGATGCGCTGGCGCGGGGCGTTCTGTTCCATCAGATCCTCCCAGCCAGCAGGAAGCCGGAACCGCCGCCAAGGCCAGCGCCCGAGTGGGTCGAGGCGCCGATATGATAGAGGCCCTTGATGCCGGTCTCGTGGTTGCGGCTTGATTTGAACGGCCGCCACAGGAAGGCCTGGTCGATGGTCGATGACCCGCCATAGGGATCGCCGCCGACCAGGTTGATGTTCATCGCTTCGAGATCGGCCGGCGAATAGGCGCGGCGCGCAATCACCGTGTCGCGGAAGCCGTCGATGTGGTGGGCAAGGATCGCCTCTACGCGGTCGGCGTAGGCCTCGCGCAGGGTCTCGGTCCACCGGCCATCTGCGGGAACGTCCAGCTTGCCGGCGGCATCGCCCTTGATGTGGCGCGGCGCCTCCGGCAACTGCAGCCACAGGATCGCCTTGCCTTCCGGACAGCGCGACGGGTCGAGTGCGTGCGGCTGGCCGACGCAGATGGTCGGCACGTCCGGCAGCAGACCGCGCACGGCTTCGTTGCAGGCCTTCGACACGCCGTCGAGCCCCGGCGTCAGATGCAGCAGCGCCACCTTGTCCAGCCCCTCGCCGCGCCATGACGGCGGCTTATCGAGCGCGTAGTGGATCTGGAAATTGCCTTTGCCGTAACGATAGGACTGCGTGGCTTTCGCCGCCGCCTCGGGCGCGTCCTTGCCAAGCAGGCGGCCGTAAAGCTGCGTCGGGGTGACCGAGCAGACGACGCTCTTCGTAGCGGTCAGCGTTTCGCCGGAAGCGAGCCGCACGCCGGTGGCGCGGCCGCCCGACTGGACGATCGCGGCGACGTCGGCATTGACGCGGATTTCGCCGCCGCGTTCCTTGATCAGCGCCTCGAAGGCGGCGAGCAGGTTCTTCGCGCCCCCCTTGACGATCGGCGCGCCGGCGGCTTCCAGCGCGAAGGCGATGACCTTGGCGATCTGGCCGGAAAAAGCGTCTTCCGGGCCGAGCCCGGCATGCAGCACCCAGGGCGCCCAAAGCGCGCGGACCGTATCGGATGTGTAGGTCGTCTCAAGCCAGCCGCGGGCCGGCACCAGCGCCTCGCCCAGGAAGGCGGCAAGATTGCGCGGACCGCGCCGCCAGGCTTCGCCGGCCATGAGCTTCGTCGTCGGATAGGACCAGAGCGCGCCGCCGAGCAGGCCGAAGAGCAGCCCAGCGTTGCGCTCGATGTCGCCGACATCGCCGCCATGGCGGTCGCCGTCGCCGGACGCGATCCGGTTCAGCGCCGCGATGTTGGCGGCGCGGTCTGTGGTGAGCACGGCATGGCTGCCGTCCGGCGTAAGCACGCCGGTCGGCGTCGCCGTGTGGCAGAACTCCAGGCCATGCCGCGCCAGGTCCTTGCCCAATGCGGCAAAGGCCGGCGAGGTGATGAACAGCACAAAGGTCGTCGCCATAACATCGTGGACGAAGCCCGGCGCCGTGATCTCCTCGGTGCGCATGCAGCCGCCGATTCGGTCGTTGCGCTCGAGCACCAGCACCCTGGCGCCCTTGGCGCCAAGCATCGTAGCGCAGACCAAGGCGTTGATGCCGCTGCCGACGATGATGTGATCGACGTCGCTCATCGTCGTGGCCTTGGCGTTAACCCCGCGGCACCAGCGCCAAAGCGCGGATCGGGCTGCCGGTGCCGTGCTCGATCTTGAGCGGGGCGGCGATCAGGATCGCGCCTTTCGGCGGCAGCTGGTCGAGATTGCAGAGGCTGGCCAGGCCGTAGCGGTTGGCCTTGTGCATCAGCGTGTGCGCCGGAAATGGCGGCTCCATGCCGCCGGCCTTGCCGGCGTCGGTGCCGATGGTCTCCGAGCCCCAGCCCTTGATGTCCTTGGCAATCAGGAACTGGATGGCTTCCGCCGTCGGTCCAGGCGTGTGCGGGCCGGTCTCATTGGCGTTGAGGAACTCGGCCTCGGAGCCGTTGCGCTTATACCAGTCGGTGCGCATCACCACCCATTCGCCGGGGTTGATGGCGCCGTGCTTGGCCTCCCAGGCCTTGATGTGGTCGACGGTGAGCAGGAAGTCGTGGTCGGCGGCGGACTCTTTCGAGCAGTCGATGACGTTGACCGGACCGACGAAATTCTGCGCCGGAATGGTGTCGGTGGCGCCGTCCGGATAGTCCTTGCCGGTGATCCAGTGTTGCGGGGCGTCGAAATGGGTGCCGGAATGCTCGCCGAGCTTCAGCCAGTTCCAGGCCCACCACGGACCGTTCTTGTCGTATTTGGAGATTTGATGGATTTCGACCTTCGGGGTGTCGACGGCGAGTTCCGGCGGCAGCTTGATCAGCGGCGTGTTGGGCCCGAGCGGCGCCGACAGGTCGACCACCTTGATGGCGCCCGAAAGCAGCTGGCCGGCGACCTCGCCGAGGAGTTTCTGCGTGTCCATGGTCTTTGTTCCCTCTTGTCCGTGATCATCAAGGCTCGTTTCGGCCCTTAATATCCTACTAGACGAAAACATATGCATCTGCAATTATCTTTAAGCATAAAGGATTTTGGGATGGGCGGGTGAGCGAGTTTGACGCCATCTTTGTCGGGGCGGGCCACAACAGCTTGGCTTGTGCGGCGCATTTGGCGCTCAAAGGTTGGAAAACAGCGGTTTTCGAGCGCAGCCAGACGATCGGCGGCGCCGTCCGCACGGCCGAATACACGCTTCCCGGTTTCCGCCACGATTTCGGCGCGATGAATCTGAGCCTGTTCGCCGGCTCGGCCTTCCACCGGAAATATGCAAATGAATTGAAAACCCACGGGTTGGACTTCGCCCCGGTGGCCGATTGTTTCGCCAGCGCGTTCCCGGATGGAAAGTGGTTCGGCGTCAGCAACGACCTTGAAAGGACCACATTGCGGCTGGCGGCTTTCTCGGCGGCCGATGCCGCCACGTGGCGCCGGCTGGTCGGCGCCTTCCCGGGTGAGGCCGAGCATCTGTTCCGGCTGCTCGGATCGCCGATGAGCGCGCGGGCGCTGGCCGGCACGGGCTGGAATATCTGGCGCAAGAAGGGCCTTGCCGGCGCGCTGGATACGGGCCGGCTGCTGCTCTCCTCGCCCCGCGCATGGCTGGAAGAGAATTTCGAGACGCCGCATGTGCGCACCGCGCTCGCCGCCTGGGGCATGCATCTCGACTTCGCGCCCGACATCGCCGGCGGCGCCGTCTTCCCCTATCTGGAATCGATGGCCAACCAGAGTTTCGGCATGGTGCTGGGCAAAGGCGGCGCCGATACCATAATCCGCGCGCTGGCCGGCATGGTGACCGCTGCCGGCGGCCAGATCGTAACCGGCGCGGATGTCGCGGAGATCACCGTTGCCGGCGGACGGGCGACAGGTGTGCGGCTGGCATCCGGCGATTTCCACATCGCCAGCAAGGCCGTCATTGCCGGCGTTGCGCCAAAGGCCCTTACAGGCAAGCTTCTGCCCGATGGCTCCGGCGATGCGGCGTTCGACACGGCGATGCAAAAGTTCCGTTACGCGCCGGGCACGATGATGATCCATCTGGCGCTGGACGATTTGCCGGACTGGAGCGCCGCTGCGGAGCTTCGTCAGTTCGCCTATGTGCATCTGGCGCCGTCGCTCGACGCGATGTCGCGGACCTATCAGCAGGCGATGGCCGGCATACTGCCGGACCAGCCGGTGCTCGTCGTCGGCCAGCCGACGGCTGTCGACCCTTCGCGCGCGCCGGCGGGCAAGCATGTGCTGTGGGTGCAAGTGCGCATGCTGCCGGCGGAGATCCTCGGGGACGCCGCCGGCAAGATCGCGCCCGCGCACTGGGATGCCGTGAAGGACGCCTATGCCGAGCGCGTGCTCGACATCATCGAAAGCTATGCGCCAGGGTTGCGCAAAAAGATCCTCGGCCGTGCTGTTTTTTCGCCGCTCGACCTCGAACGCGAGAATCCGAACCTCGTCGGCGGCGACCAGATCTGCGGCAGCCACCATCTGGCGCAGAATTTCCTGTTCCGCCCGGCGCGCGGCCACGCGCGCTGGAACACGCCGGTCTCGAACCTCTACCTCACCGGGGCCGCGACATGGCCAGGCGCCGGCACGGGCGCGGGATCGGGCTTCATGCTCGCGCAACAGCTTGGCGGGAGGTAGCTCCAACGAGTTTATCGAGGCGACGAGAGGCAAGGCGCTGCTGCCCACGAAGCCTGAACCAATGAACGGATAGTGCCGCGCAAAGAGAATAACCAACAAGGGGAACGACCATGACAATCAACAGACGCGAATTGCTTGGATACAGTGCAGCAGCACTTGGCGTGGCCGCTATTGGCCTGCCGAGAATAGCCAAGGCCGCCGCCGACGAACTCACCATCGCCTACAACGTCAACCTGCCCTCTTGGGACCCGACGACCGGCCCCTCGGCCGTCAACCCGACCATCCAGGGCCTCTACCAGTCGGTGTTCGACCAGATCATCGGCCAGAAGCCGGACCTCTCCTTCACGCCTGGACTGCTCACCGAATGGGGCTGGAACGACGATCGCACCAAGGTGACGATGACGGTGCGCGAGGGCGTGAAATGGCATGACGGCTCGCCCTTCACGCCGGAAGACGTCGTCTGGTCGCTGACCCGCGCCGGCGACGAGAAGACCGGCAACCCGATCCAGTTCGTCTGGAAGAACGTCAACAATTTCAAGATCGACGGCAACAAGATCACCGGCGACGTCGTGCAGTTCGACCCGGTCTATTTCAAGTGGATGTCGTTCCTGACCGGCTACATCCTGCCCAAGGCCTATTACGAGAAGGTCGGCGCGGAGGGCTTCGAAAAGGCGCCTATCGGCACCGGCCCCTATATGGTCGACAAGTTCGAGCGCAACGCCTTCCTGCGGCTGAAGGCCAATCCGAATTACTGGGGCACGAAGCCGGCCTTCGAGAATGTGACGATCAAGTTCGTCACCGACGCGGCGAGCCGCGTCGCCGAAATCGAGTCCGGCTCCTCGCATGTGACGCTCGAAATTCCCTATGAGGAATATGACCGCCTCATCAAGAAGAGCGGGCTGGCCGGCTCGATCAAGAATGTCTCCGACATCGGCATGATCTTCTTCAACAACAAGGACGCCATGCTGGACAAGAACGTCCGCCAGGCGGCCGTGATGGCGGTGGACAAGGAGCTTTTGGTCAAGCGGCTGCTGCGCGGCTACGGCCAGCCGATCGACACGCTGGAGACGCCGGAATATGCCGCCTTCGATCCGTCGATCAAGGTCGAGCACAATCCGGAAAAGGCCAAGGAACTGCTCGCCGCTTCCGGCTATTCGACCAAGAAGCCGGCCAAGTTCACCATCCAGACGACCAAGGGCTTCAAGCCCAAGGACTACGAGATGGTGCAGGCGATCGTCGGCATGTGGCGCAAGGTCGGCATCGAGGCCGAGATCGAGGTCTACGAGATCGCCAAGCACTACGAGTTGCGCGCCGCGCACAAGCTGGCGCCGGCCGCCTTCTACAACTGGGGCAATTCTATCGGCGATCCGACCACCTCGACCGGCTTCGCCATGTTCGGCCCGTCGCCGCATTCGTCGTGGAAGACCGACGACCTCGATGCCAAGATCGGCCCGCTGTGGGGCGAGAAGGACGAGGCCAAGCGCATCGCCGGCTGGAAGGCGGTCGACAAGTATATCGCCGAGCAGGCCTATGTGCTGCCGCTGATCCAGTATGCGCAGCCGATCGTGCATTCGAAGAAGGTCAATGTCGTGCAGCACATCTCCGGCGCTCTGCTGCCGGCGCTGATGACTCCGGCCTGATCGTCGGCCTTCCATTGCCACGCGCGCCGTCCGCAAGACGGCCCGCTTTTTCATCCAGGCTCATGGGCAGATGCTGCTGCAGAGATTCCTCGTTCGTCTGCTGACGATGCTGGTGACGCTGTTCGGCGTCGCCATCGTCGTCTTCGTCGTCATCCGCGTCGCGCCCGGCGACCCGATCGCCATGATGCTGCCGCCCGGCGCCAGCGATGACGATATCGCGCGGCTGCGCGCGCTGTATGGGCTGGACCGGACTATCGTGCAGCAGTTCTTCATCTGGCTCGGCGGCGTGCTGCATGGCGATTTCGGCACCTCGATCTCGCTGCGCCAGGATGTGCTTGGCCTGGTTTTCAACCGGCTGCCGGCGACGCTGGAGCTGGCGAGTTTCGCGCTGCTGATGGCGATCGCCATCGGGGTGCCCATGGCAATCCTCGGCGCGCGCAAGCGCGGCACGGCGGTCGAGGCCGGCATCGACATCGCCAGCGGCGCGACTCTCTCCATCCCCGACTTCCTATGGGGGCTGGTGCTGATCCTTTTGTTCGGCGTGCTTGTCCCCGTGTTCGACATTTCTGGCCGTGTGTCGCCGGAACTCGACCTGCCTTTCGTCACCCAGTTCTATCTGGTCGAGAGCATCCTACGGCTCCGCTTCGATCTCACCTGGGACCTGCTCAAGCACATGCTGATGCCGGCCGTGGCCTTGGCGCTGCCGCTGGCGGCGATCATCGCGCAGTTGCTCAAACAATCGCTGAAGGAAGTACTCGATCTCGACTATGTCGTGCTCGCCCGCGTGAAGGGTTTTTCGGAGACGCAGGTAATCCTGCGCGAGGCGCTGAAGAACGCGGCGCTGCCGACGCTGACGCTGGTCGGCGTGCAGTTCACCTTCCTCATCGGCGGCACGGTGATCGTCGAGCGGCTGTTTTCCTATGAGGGCCTCGGCAACATGGCGATCGACGCCGTCATCAACCGCGACCTGCCGCTGATCCAGGGCATCGTGCTGGTGTTCGCGCTGCTCTTCGTGCTGATCAACCTCGCCGTCGACATGATGTATGCGCTGCTCAATCCGAGGCTGCGCCATGGATGACGCGCGCATTTCCCGGCGCGGCTTGAGCCCGAAGCTGTGGCTGGCCGGCGGCTGGCTGCTGGTTGCCTTGCTTGCCGCCATCTTCGCGCCGCTGGTCGCGCCGCAGGATCCGCTGGCGCAGGATTTGATGCTGGAGCGCCTGCCGCCCTTCTGGCTCGACGGCGCCGAGCCCGGCTATTGGCTGGGCACCGACAGTCTGGGACGCGATCTCTTGTCGCGGCTGATCTTCGGCGGCCGCATCGCCTTCATCGTCGCCTTTGCGGCGGCGACCTCCGCCTGCCTCCTCGGTTCGGCGCTGGGGCTGATCGCCGGCTATTTCGGCGGCTGGGCCGACCGCATCATCTCGCGCATCGTCGATGTCTGGATGGCGTTCCCGCCGGTGCTGTTCGCGATCCTGCTGGTCGCGGTGCTGGGCACAGGGCTGAGCTCGGTCATTTTGGCCATCGCAATCATCGACTGGACGCGTTTCTGCCGGGTGATCCGCGCCGAGGCGATGAGCCAGGCGCGCATGGACTATGTCGAAAGCGCGCGCATCGCCGGCTATGGCCGCATCGGCATCATGCTGCGCGAAGTGCTGCCCAATGTGCTGCCGTCGGTCGTGGCGCTTTTGTCGCTGGAGATGGGTATCGCCGTGATCGTCGAGGCGATCCTGTCCTTCGTCAACCTGTCGATCTCGACCGACGATCCGACCTGGGGCAGCATCATCGCCGAGGGCCGCCTGTCGATCCACCAGGCCTGGTGGGTGCTGGTGTTCCCGCTGATCACGCTGATCCTCACGGTGCTTTCCTTCAGCCAGTTCGGCGAAGCGCTGAAGGCGCGCTTCGATCCGGTGCTGCGATGAGCGCCAATATGGAACCATGTCTCGACATCCGCTCGCTTAGCGCCGTGCTGCCCAACGGCCAGCGCGTGCTGCGTTCGGTCTCGCTCAGCGTCCAGCCGGGCGAGGTGCGCGCGCTGGTCGGCGAGAGCGGCGCCGGCAAGACGATGATCGGCAAGGCGGTACTCGGCGTGCTACCGAAAAGCGTGCGCATCGTCGAAGGCGAAATGCTGATCGAAGGCGAAGACCTCGGCCGTCTGGGCGAAAAGGCGCGGCGCAACCTGATCGGCGCACGCACGGCGCTGATCCCGCAGGATCCGCTGACCGCGCTCAACCCGTCGCGTCGCATCGGCCCGCAGATGACCGACCGGCTGGTGCGTATCCTGCGCTGGAGCGGCGAGAGAGCCGACAAGCGCATCCGGCAATTGCTCGACGAGGTGCAGATCCGCGATCCCGAGCGGGTTTTGAAAAGCTATCCGCATGAGCTCAGCGGCGGCATGCGCCAACGCGTGCTGATCGCGGCGGCGTTCGCCGCCGAGCCCAGGCTGATCGTCGCCGACGAGCCGACCACGGCGCTGGACGTGACCGTGCAGAAGCAGATCCTGCGGCTGATCGCGCAACTGCAGCGCGACCATGGAACGGCGATCCTGTTCGTGACCCACGACCTCGGCGTCGTCGCCAAGATCAGCCAGAAAGTGTCCGTGCTCTATGCCGGCAAGGTTGTCGAGGAAGCCGACACCGCGCAGCTCTTCGCCGCTCCCCAGCACGCTTACACCCGGGCGCTGATCGCGGCGACGCCGCGCTACACCGATCCCTACGCCTCGCTGAAGCCGGTGGACGAAGCCGTTCTTGCGGGGTTGGCCGCGGAGATCGCGGCGGCGGACCAGTCCTGGAGGCCGGGCCATGGCTGAGCCGCTGTTTTCCGTGCGCGGGCTGAAGGTGGCGCTGCCCGACATGACGCGCAAGCCGCTGATCGGCCGCGCGCCGCTGGCCGAAATCCTCAAAGGGCTCGACTTCGACCTGCCCAAGGGATCGGTGACCGGCATCGTCGGCGAATCCGGTTCGGGCAAGTCGACGCTCGGCCGGGCGCTGGTGCGGCTGCTTGAGCCGAGCGAAGGATCGATCAGCCTCCAGGGGCGCGACATCGCCCATCTTTCGGAAGCCGAGCTTCGGCCCCTACGCCGCGACCTGCAGATGATCTTCCAGGACCCGATGTCGTCGCTCAATCCGCGGCATACGATCTTCAGCATCATCGCCGCGCCCTTGCGGCAGAACGGGCTTGGCGACCGGCTGAAGGAGCGCGTGGCGGATGCCCTGCAGCGCGTCGGCCTGCCGCAGAGTTTCGCCAGCCGCTACCGGCACGAATTGTCGGGCGGCCAGCGCCAGCGCGTCGGCATCGCGCGGGCACTGGCGCTGTCGCCGAAATTCGTGCTGGCCGACGAAATCGTCTCCGGCCTCGACGTGTCGACGCAGGCGCAGATCCTGACGCTGCTGGAAAAGCTGGCGGCCGAGATGGGGTTGACCGTCGCCTTCATCAGCCACGATCTGTCGGTGATCCGGCGGCTTTGCCAGCAGGTCATCGTCATGCGCGAAGGCAAGATCGTCGAAATGAGCGCCACCGACGCGCTGTTCGACAATCCAAAGCAGGCCTACACGCGCGACTTGCTCGCCGCCATTCCACTTCCCGAGATCGACGCGGACTGGCTGCAGCCAGCGTCGCCGGCATGAGGAGAGCTTGACGAACCGCACGCCGAACAGCGGGCCTCGGATGTGCGCGGTGAACGAGTCAGCCCGCCGATGGAGGGTGACATGAAATACGCAACGCGCGGCGCCATGGCCGCGGCAATTCTGTTCGGCGCAATGGGAGCGGCCTCGGCGGATTCTATCCCCGGCATGCGCGGGCATGACCATACGGGCATCACCGTGCCCGACATGAAGCAGGCGGTAGACTTCTTCACCAATGTCGTCGGCTGCAAGAAGGCGATGGCCTTCGGCCCGTTCGCCGACGACAAGGGCACCTTCATGCAGGACCTGCTCGGCGTCGATCCGAAGGCGGTGATCGAGGAGATCACCATGGTCCGCTGCGGCTATGGATCGAACATCGAATTGTTCAAATACACCGCGCCCGACCAGAAGGACCTGACGCCGAAGAACAGCGACATCGGCGGCTTCCACATCGCCTTCTATGTCGACGACGTCGCCGCCGCGAAGACCTATCTCGAGGGCAAGGGCGTGAAGACCAGGATGGGACCGCTGCCGGTCAAGGAAGGGCCGGCCGCCGGCCAGACAATCCTCTATTTCCAGGCGCCCTGGGGGTTGCAGTTGGAGGCGATCAGCTACCCGCAAGGCATGGCCTATGAGAAGGGCGCAGAAACCGTACTGTGGAGCCCCAAGGACCCCGGCAAGTGATCTGGTGCGCCAAGCGCCTGACAGTCGTTCAATTATAAAACTTTAAGCTTGAAATAATTTCTGTCGGGCGCGATACTGACCATTGGGGATCGCCGGTTTTGCCGGCGGCTCCTTAAGCGAAGAGGAGATCGCAAGACATGAAGGTTGCGGTTCTCGGCGGCGGACCGGCCGGGCTCTACTTTGCCATCTCGCTCAAGCTGCGCGACGCCGCGCATGAGGTGACGGTCTATGAGCGCAACCGTCCGGACGACACGTTCGGCTGGGGCGTCGTACTGTCGGCCGAAACACTGGAGAACCTGACCAAGAACGATCCGGTCAGCGCCGTCTGGATCAGAAAGCATTTCGCCTATTGGGACGATATCGCCGTCATCCATGACGGCGTACGCACCGTCTCCTCCGGCCACGGCTTCTGCGGGATCGGCCGCAAGCGGCTGCTGATCCTGCTGCAGCGCAGGGCGCGCGAGCTCAATATCAACCTGAAGTTCGAGACCGATATCGCCGATCCGCGACCCTTCATGGAGACGCATGACCTGGTGGTCGCGGCCGATGGCTTAAACTCAAAATCGCGCGCGACCTTCGCGGATGTCTTCAGGCCCGACATTGACACGCGAAAGTGCAAGTTCGTGTGGCTCGGCACGACGCAGAAATTCGACGACGCCTTCACCTTCATCTTCGAAAAAACTCAGCATGGCTGGGTTTGGGCGCACGCCTACCAGTTCGACAGCGAGACGGCGACCTTCATCGTCGAATGCAGCGAAGAGACCTGGGACGCCTTCGGCTTCGGCCAGATGACGCAGCAGGAATCGATCGCGGTCTGCGAGCGCATTTTCCAAAAGCATCTCGGCGGCCATGCGCTGATGACCAATGCCAACCACATCAGGGGTTCTGCGTGGATCAATTTCCCGCGGGTGCTGTGCGAGCGCTGGTCGTACAAGAACCTGGCGCTGATGGGCGACGCGGCCGCCTCGGCGCATTTCTCGATCGGCTCCGGCACCAAGCTGGCGCTCGAAAGCGCCGTGGCACTGGCCGACTATGTCGAGTCCGAACCCGATCTCGAAGCGGCCTTCCGCAAATATGAGGATGCGCGGCGCACCGAAGTGCTGAAACTGCAATCGGCGGCGCGCAATTCGCTGGAATGGTTCGAGGAAGTCGAACGATATCTCGGGTTGGATCCAGTTCAGTTCAACTATTCGCTGCTCACCCGCTCGCAGCGCATCAGCCACGAGAACCTTCGCCTGCGCGACGCCGAATGGCTGGCCGGTGCCGAGGAGTGGTTCCAGCGCAAGGCCGGGGCCGGCGGCAACAGGCTGCGCCGCGCGCCGATGTTCGCGCCGTTCAAGCTGCGCGACATGGCTTTAACCAACCGCATCGTCGTGTCTCCGATGGCGCAGTACAAGGCAGTCGACGGCTGCCCGACCGACTGGCATTTTGCCCACTATGCCGAGCGCGCCAAGGGCGGCGCCGGGCTCGTCTATATCGAGATGACCTGCGTCAGTCCCGAAGGGCGCATCACGCCCGGATGCCCCGGCTTCTACAAGCCCGAGCACGAAGTCGCGTGGAAACGGCTGGTCGATTTCGTCCATGCCGAGACCGAAGCCAAGATTTGCGCGCAGATCGGCCATTCCGGCGCCAAGGGCTCGACCCGGGTCGGCTGGGAAGGAACCGACGTGCCGCTGGCGGACGGCAACTGGCCGGTAATGGCGCCGTCCGCCGTGCCATGGTCGCCGCAGAACCAGGTGCCGAAGGCGATGACCCACGCCGATATGGACATGGTTCGCGACCAGTTCGTCGCCTCGGCAGAAATGGCCGAACGCTGCGGCTTCGACATGCTGGAGATCCATGCCGCGCATGGCTATCTGCTGTCGGCGTTCATCACGCCGCTGACCAACCGCCGCACTGATGCGTATGGCGGCTCGCTGGAAAACCGTATGCGCTACCCGCTGGAAATCTTCCATGCGGTGCGCGCCGCCTGGCCAGCGCACAAGCCGATCTCGATGCGCATTTCGGCCAATGACTGGGTCGGCATCGAAGGTGTGACGCCCGCGGATGCGGTGGAGATCGCCAGGATGCTGCATGCGGCCGGCGTCGACCTTTGCGACGTATCGGCCGGACAGACTTCCATCGCCGCAAAACCGGTCTATGGCCGCATGTTCCAGACGCCGTTTTCCGATCGCATCCGCAACGAGGTCGGCATGGCGACGATGGCGGTCGGCAACATCTACGAGCCGGACCATGCCAATTCGATCCTGATGGCCGGACGCGCCGATCTGGTGGCGCTGGCCAGGCCACATCTTGCCGATCCCTATTGGACGCTGCACGCGGCGGTGACGCTCGGCGACCGTGGCGTCAAATGGCCGGATCCCTATCTGCCTGGCCGCGATCAGATCTATCGCCTGGCCGAACGCGACGCGGCAGCGGGGCTCAAAGTATGAGCGCGACGCAGGCAATCTCCGGCAGACATGCGCTGGTCACCGGCGGCGGCTCCGGCGTCGGCCGCGCGATTGCGCAGACGCTGGCGGAAGCCGGGGTGAATGTCACCATTTGCGGGCGGCGCGAGGCGGAGCTTGCCAAGGTGGCCGGCGAAAGCGAGCGCATCTTCGGCATCGCCGCCGATGTCACCGACGAGGCCTCGATGGCAGCCCTCTTTCAGCAAGCGGAGGCGGCGCGCGGGCCATTCGATATCGTCGTCGCCAATGCCGGCATGGCGGGCAGCGCGCCGGCGCACAAGACATCTGTGACCGACTGGCAACGCACGCTCGACGTCAATCTCACCGGCGCCTTCCTGACAGTGCAGCCGGCGCTGGCCGGCATGCTTTCTCGCAAGACAGGCCGCATCGTCTTCGTAGCCTCCACGGCCGGGCTGAAAGGCTATGCCTATGTCGCGCCCTATGTGGCGGCCAAGCACGGCGTCGTCGGGCTGATGCGGGCTCTGGCCGCCGAGACCGCAAAGTCGGGCGTGACGGTGAACGCCGTCTGTCCGGGCTTCGTCGAGACAGACATGTTGCAAGAGTCCGTCCAGCGTATCGTCGCGAAAACGGGCCGCTCTGCGGAGGAAGCGCGGCTGAGCCTGTCGGCGACGAACCCGCAAGGGCGCTTTATCCAGCCGGACGAGGTCGCCGACGCGGTGCTGTGGCTCTGCAGCGATGCCGCGCGGTCGATCACCGGACAGGCGATCTCTATTTCCGGAGGCGAGACATGGTAGCGGGACCGACATCCGCCGGGCCGGGCAAGGACAGGCTGCGGCTGTGGATCCGCCTGCTGCGCGCCTCGCGCACCATCGAGGCGGAGCTGCGCGAGCGGCTGAAGAAGGAGTTCGACACGACGCTGCCGCGCTTCGACGTGATGGCGGCGCTCTATCGCGTGCCGGAAGGCATGCTGATGAGCGACCTGTCGCGCTTCCTTTTGGTATCCAACGGCAATGTCACCGGCATCGTCGACCGGCTGGTTTCGGAAGGCCTGGTCACCCGGGCGCGCCGCAATGGCGACCGCCGCACTTCGATGGTGCGGCTGACTGAGGACGGCTCGAAGTCTTTCGCGGCAATTGCCGCGGCGCATGAGGGCTGGGTCGGCGAATTGCTCGGCACCGTCAGCGAGGACGAGGCGCGGCGGTTGACGGGAATGCTGAAATCGTTCCGCAGCAATTGGGAGGGACGCGAATGAGCGCCATGGCCAGCTTGAAGCCGAAGCATTTCTTGTGGGAGGTCGAAGGCCGGGTTGCGAAAATTCGGCTCGACCGCCCCGAGCGCAAGAACCCGCTGACCTTCGACAGCTATGCCGAGCTGCGCGACACGTTTCGCGACCTCGTCTATGCCGACGATGTCGACGCAGTCGTGTTCCTGCCCAATGGCGGCAATTTCTCCTCGGGCGGCGATGTCCACGACATCATCGGGCCGTTGGTGAAAATGAACATGAAGCAGTTGCTCGCCTTCACGCGCATGACCGGCGATTTCGTAAAGGCGATGCTCAATTGCGGCAAGCCGATCATCTCCGCCGTCGACGGCGTCGCGGTCGGCGCCGGCGCCATCATCGCCATGAGCTCCGACATCCGTATCGCCACGCCGGAAGCCAAGACCGCCTTCCTGTTCACCCGTGTCGGGCTGGCCGGCTGCGACATGGGCGCCTGCGCGATCCTGCCGCGCATCATCGGCCAGGGCCGCGCCGCCGAGCTGCTCTATACCGGCCGGACCATGACGGCGGCCGAGGGCGAGCGCTGGGGATTCTACAACCGGCTGGTCGATGCAGTTGCTTTGGAAGCCGATGCACTCGACATGGCGACGCGCATCGTCTCCGGCCCGACCTTCGCGCATGGCATCACCAAGACGCAGCTCAACCAGGAATGGTCCATGGGCCTCGACCAGGCGATCGAGGCCGAAGCGCAGGCGCAGGCGATCTGCATGCAGACCGGCGACTTCGAGCGCGCGTACAAGGCGTTCGTAGCGAAAGAGAAGCCGGTGTTCGAGGGGAACTAATGTCTGACCGCACTTTCCTCAACTGGCCCTTTTTCGAGGACCGCCATCGCCAGCTTGCCGAAAACCTCGACGCCTGGTGCGCGAGGAATCTTCCCGTCGACCATCACGATGTCGACGCCGCCTGCCGCGATCTGGTGGCGAAACTCGGCCGCGATGGCTGGCTGAAGCCGACGGCGCTCGACCCCGACAGCCCGGCGCCGCTCGATGTGCGCACGCTCTGCATCACGCGCGAGACGCTCGCACGTCATGACGGACTCGCGGACTTCGCCTTTGCCATGCAAGGGCTCGGCACCGGTGCGCTCAGCCTGTTTGGCACACCGGACCAGCAGCATTGGCTGGCGAAAACCCGGGCCGGGCAAGCGATCTCGGCCTTCGCGCTGTCGGAACCGCGCTCGGGCTCGGATGTCGCCAACATGGAAATGACGGCCACGCGCGACGGTAGCGACTATGTGCTGTCGGGCGAAAAGACCTGGATCTCCAATGGCGGCATCGCCGACCTCTACATCGTCTTTGCGCGCACCGGCGAGGCGCCGGGCGCCAAGGGGATTTCCGCTTTCATCGTGCCGGCAGAAACCCAGGGCCTCAGCATTGCCGAGCGGCTGGAAACGATCGCGCCGCATCCTCTGGCGCGGCTTTCGTTCGACAATGCGCGTGTTCCCGCTTCTTCGCTGATCGGCAAGCCCGGCGACGGGTTCCGCATCGCCATGTCGGTGCTCGACGTGTTCCGCTCGACGGTCGGCGCGGCGGCGCTCGGCTTTGCGCGGCGCGCGCTGGACGAGAGCGTGAAGCGCGCCGCCGCGCGCAAACTGTTCGGCGCGCCGATGGCGGAATTGCAGATGGTGCAAGGCCACATCGCCGACATGGCGCTGGATGTCGATGCCGCGGCGCTGCTGGTCTACCGCGCCGCCTGGACAAAGGACATGGGCGCCGCGCGGGTGACGCGCGAAGCAGCGATGGCGAAACTGTTCGCCACCGACAAGGCACAAGAGGTCATCGACAAGGCGGTGCAACTGCATGGCGGCGACGGCGTGCGCAAAGGCCATATCGTCGAGAGCCTCTATCGCGAGATAAGGGCGCTGCGCATCTATGAGGGCGCGTCCGACGTGCAGAAGGTGGTGATCGCCAGGCAGATCATGGGAGCGGCGTGAAGTGGGGGAACTGGACATGCACACCATTCTGCAGCCGGAGGGCTGGGCCAAACCGATCGGCTATGCCAACGGCGTGGCCGCGCGCGGCCGGCTTGTCTTTGTCGGCGGCCAGGTCGGCTGGAACGGGCAGTGCCAGTTCGAGACCGACGACTTTGTCGGCCAGGTGCGCCAAACGCTGGCGAACATCGTCGCGGTATTGGCCGAGGCCGGCGGCGAGCCTCGGCACATCACCTCGATGACCTGGTATTTTACCGACAAGGCCGAGTATGTCGGCAACCTCAAAGGTATCGGCGAGGCCTATCGCGCCGTGATCGGCCGGCATTTTCCGGCGATGGCGGCGATGCAGGTGGTGGCGCTGGTCGAAGACCGCGCCAAGATCGAGATTCAGGCGACGGCCGTCATTCCCGAATAGTTTACCCGCGAAGCCCCGCCTGCCTCAGCAGCGGCAGCACGTGGTCGCAGAAATAGGGCAGTTCCTGCGTGTAGTTGACGAAGGACAAGGCGATGCCCTGGTAGCCATGCGCGGCAATGGCCGCCATGTCGGCGGCGATCGTTTCAGGCGTCCCGACCAGCGGATAGGTGCCGGCGCCGCCGGCGAAACGCTGGCGGTAGCGGTCATAGGCATGCGGATCGTGCGACTGCGAGAATTCCTTCTTGCCGGCCATATGCGCGTCGACCGCTTCGTGGTCGGCCATGTCGACAGCATAACGCGTGTAATAGGCCTGCGCCTCCTCCATGGTCGGGCGGCAGACGACATGCGCCACGGTGTAGACGCCGACATCGCGGCCCGCCTTCGCCGCGCGCTCGCCTATGTCTGCGACATGCTTGCCGGCATCGCTCATCTCGGAAAAGGTCGTGAACAGGTAATCGCATCGGCCGGCGGCGAAATCGCGGCCCGGATCGCCGAAGGCGGCGTTCATCGTCACCGGCCGGAGGGCCTGCAGGCTCGCCGGCCGGCTCACCGCTTCCTTCAGCCGGTAGTAGGTGCCTTCATAGTCGAGAGGCTCGTTCGAGGCATAAAGCCGCTCCAGGATTTCGATCCACTCGGCCGCCTGGTCGTAGCCCTTCTCGACCAGCGGCGTGCCGAACATGCCGAACTCTTTCGGGTTCCAGCCGCAGACAATGTTGAGCCCCGCGCGGCCCTGACTGATATGGTCGACCGTGGCCAGCGCCTTGGCGGCATAGAGCGGATGCACAAGCGGCACATGCACGGTCATGAACAGGCCGATCCTGTCGGTCGCGGCGGCAAGGGCGGCGGCCCATGTGAAGGTCTCGAAGGAGAATTCACGCACCTTGTTGCGGCCGCCAAAACCGCGCCAGCGCGCGATCGGCAGCATGAATTCCAGCCCGGCGCGGTCGGCGATCTGGGCAGCCGTCAGATTGTCCTGCCAGTTCGCTGTCCAGCGTTCCGGCACGTCGGTGATGGCAAGCCCGCCATCCGCATTGGTCGAAAAGACGCCAAGCTTCAGTCGGTTTGGGCCGTGCAGGGGGTGGACTTTGATCATCTTGGAAACTCACGGGCAGGACGCCCACACGCTAGGCTTCGCTAAAAATATTTCAAGCCTGAAATAGCTTCGCCTCGCCGGCTTTTGCGACTATGAATTGCGGCGACAGGAAAGGGCATCGGCATGAGCGAATTCCGCCAGAAATGCATCGGCAGGACGAACCTGGTTGGTTCCTTTGCGGCCATTCCCCACCCCGTCGCGGTCGAGGTGATGGCGTCGTCCGGGCTGGATTTCCTCTGCATCGACTGGGAGCATGCGCAGATGTCGCGCGAGACGATCGAGGCCATGGTGCGCGCGGCCGACGTGCATCGCGTGCCGGCGATGGTGCGGGTTCCTGGACATGCGCCTGAGGCGGTCCAGGCGGCGCTCGACAGCGGCGCGCAGGGCGTGCTGATCCCGCGCGTCTCGACCGCCGCGCAGGCCGCTTTTGCCGTGAAGGCCTCGCGCTATCCGCCGCTGGGCGAACGCGGCGTCGGGCCTGGACGGGCGGCCGGCTATGGCTACCGCATTCCCGAATATCTTGCCGCCGCCAATGAGCGGATCGTCGTGGCGGTCCAGGTCGAGACTTCGGAAGGGCTGGCCAACATCGAGGCGATCGCGGCTGTCGACGGCGTCGACCTGATCTTCGTTGGCCCCGGCGATCTTTCGGTGTCGATCGACGCGATCGGCCCGGCAGGCGCGGATAGGCTCAATGCGGCGATCAAGACCATCATCAGCGCGACGCTTGCGCACGGCAAAGCCGCCGGCATTTTCTGCGCCAGCCCGCAGAATGTCGGCCGATGGGCGCCAAGCGGCGCCAGTTTCTTCGTGCTGGCCAGCGACACGATGTTCCTTGGCGCTGGCGCCGCTGCCAACAACGCCGCCGCGCGCGATGAGTTGGCGTAACCGGACGCGACCAAGGGGGTATCAGTAGGGCAACAACCGCGCCAAACTTTTTAAGCTTAAAACTTTTGCCTTGAAAAGCTCCGCGCTTTGGATAGCATCCTTGATGGTAGCTGCCGTGGCGGAGGGCGTTTTCGGTCAGCTGCCATGGTGCTCCGGGTGGGAAGGGTTTCAGTCCTTGTCGTTTGTGTTGCCCCAGACATCGTCCAGCGCGCGCTACGCTTTCGACGGCGTGCGCGCCCAGATCCGCGACCTGCACACGGAAAACATCGCCAACCTTGCCGTGCGGGCTCGCGAACTGGGCGACGTCATCGCGCTCTGGTACGGCGAAGGCGACATGGTCACGCCCGCCTTCATCCGCGACGCGGCCAAGGCCGCTTTCGATGAGGGCCTCACCTTCTACGTCCCCAACATGCGCGGGCACGCCCCGCTGAACGAGGCGCTGTCGGAGTACCAGACGCGCATCCATGGCCGCCCGATCCCGATCGCGCGCACGACAGTCACGCCGGGCGGCATGCAGGCGCTGTACCTCGCGCTGGAGCTCTTGGTCGATACCGGCACCAATGTCGTCTATGTCGCGCCGCAATGGCCGAACATCCACAACGCCATCCATCTGATCGGCGGCGAGCCGCGGCCATTCTCGCTCGACTTCAAGGGCGACTGGCGGCTCGACCTCGACCGGCTTTTCGCCACCTGCGACGCACGCACCCGCGCCATCTTCCTGTCGACGCCGTCCAACCCGACCGGCTGGACCGCATCGCGCGAAGAAATGCAGGCGCTGCTCGACTTCAGCCGGCGCACCGGCATCTGGATCATCTCCGACGAGGTCTATGGCCGGCTCTGTTTCGACGGCGATGTCGCGCCGTCCATCCTGCAGATCGCCGAGGACGGCGACCGGGTGCTGTCGGTCAACAGTTTCTCGAAGGCCTGGGCGATGACCGGCTGGCGCATCGGCTGGCTGACGCATCCGTCGGGCGTGGCCGACCAGCTCGGCGCCATGACGCAATATATCAACAGCGGCACCGCGGCGCCGATCCAGGCCGGCGCCGTTGCCGCCATCCGCCAGGGCGAGCCGCTGGTGGAAGAAATCCGGCAGCGCATCAAAACCGGCCTCGACCTTGCCTATGACCGGCTGGCGCAGATCCCGGGCGTTATCCTGCCGACCAAACCGCGCGGCGGCATGTATGTGTTCTTCGCCGTGGAGGGCGAGAGCGACGCGAGGCAGGCCTGCGCAAAAATCCTGGAGACGGCGCGCGTCGGACTGGCGCCCGGCCATCTCTTCGGCAGCGCGGCGACGCCGTTCCTGCGCATGTGCGTCTGCCGCGACCGCGACCAGATCGCGACCGCGCTCGAGCGCATGGTCGCCGCCATGAATTGACGCCCCGCTGGGAGGCGGGACGGCAACAAACCGTGCGGGGCGAGCCCCGCCCGATCGACAACAGAGGGAAGACCCAGAGGGAAAACCAAATGAGCTTTACGCGTCGCAATCTGCTTGTTCTGGCCGCCGCCATCGGCATCGCCGCCGGCCCGGCCTCGGCCTATGCCGCCGATGTGCTCAATGTCGGCGCCTACCCGACCAATCCGCCCTTCGAATACAAGAACGAGAGCGGCACGTTCGAGGGTTTCGAGGTCGACATCGTCAACGAAGCGGCCAAGCGCATCGGCATGACCACCGATATCGCCGATCTCGGCTTCCAGGCGCTGTTCGCCGCTACCACCTCGAAGCGTATCGACGTCGCCATCTCCTCGATCACGATCACGGCCGAGCGGCTGAAGTCGCAGTCCTTCACCCAGCCCTATTATGATTCCGACATGGGCATCGCCACCAAGACCGACAGCGCGATCAACAAGGAAGCCGATCTCAAGGGTAAGGTGGTCGGCGTGCTGTCCGGTTCGACCGGCGAGACGTGGGTCAAGGACCACCAGGCGGCCGACGGCTTCAGCGACGTGAAGGGCTACGACACGCAGCAGAACCTTCTGCTCGATCTCAGCGCCGGCCGCGTCGACGCCGCCGTCAGCGACATTCCCGGCATGCAGTACTCCTTCCAGAAGATGAAGGACCTCGTGGTCAAGGAACGCATCAAGACCGGCGAGCAGTACGGGCTGATGATGACCAAGGACCATCCGCTGCTCGGCAAGCTCAACGACGCGATCACCTCGATGAAGAAGGACGGCACGCTGGCCGCGATCCACAAGAAGTGGTTCGGCACCGACGCGCCGGCCGATTCCTCTACGGTCAAGGAAATGCCGCTGCCCAAGGCCTGAGCGGACTGACCAAAAGCGAGCCGTGCCGGCGTCCAGCCTGCACGGCTCGTTTCCTTTCTCCCGGAACCGCAGCGCAGATGTAAGTTTCCGGGCCTCTGTCCTTGTTTTTGAGCAATTCCGGACGGAAAACCGCGTCACACTTTTCCTGGAATTGCTCCGGTACGGTTCGGGAACGCTCCCATGTCGCTGATCGACACTTTCTTCAATCCCGACGTCATTGCGTCCAGCCTGCCGGCGCTGCTGCGGGGTTTCCTCAACACGCTGCTGCTCGGCATCATGAGCATCGTCATCGGCATCGCCGTCGGGCTGGCGATCAGCCTGGTGCGGCTCTATGCGCCGAAGCCGCTGCGCTGGCTCGCCATCGGCTATACTGACATCTTCCGCGCCCTGCCGGTGCTGGTGGTGCTGATCCTGATCTACTACGCCCTGCCCTTCCTCGGCATACGCCTGTCGTCCTGGGCTTCCGCCGTGACGGCGTTCGCCATCATCATGTCGGCCTATTCGGCCGAGGTGTTCCGTTCCGGCATCGAAAGCATTCCGAAGGGCCAGTTCGAAGCGGCGCAGGCGCTCGGCCTTCCCTTCATGCTGACCTTGCGCAAGGTGGTGCTGCCGCAGGCGATCCGCGTCGTCATTCCGCCGATGACCAGCAATTGCGTGTCGATGTTCAAGGACACGTCGCTCGCCTCGACCGTGGCGCTGCCCGAGCTCTTGAAGGAAGCGACCAACGCGCAGTCGCTCTACGCCAACCCCTCGCCGCTGATCGGCGCAGCGCTGGTCTATCTCATCTTCCTCTGGCCGATGGTGCGCCTGGTCAGCCTGCTCGAGCGACGCTTCCAGACCGAGAAGACGCGCTGAGTTTCACCAACCAATCATCCAAGTCCCCCGCAGGAGCGTATCCCCGTGAACAAGCATCAGACCGACAAAGCCGGCACATTCCCGGTCGAGAAAATCCGGGCCATGTTCCCGGCGCTCACCCAGGCCGGCGACTTCATCTTCATGGACAATGCCGCCGGCGCCCAGATCCCGCAAAGCGTGCTCGACGCGGTCACCAACCATCTGGTTTCGCACAATGTGCAGCGCGGCGGCCGCTATGGCCGCAGCGTCATCGTCGACCAGTCGGTCGCGACCGCGCGCGAGAGCGTGGCGCTCTTGATCAACGCCTACAGCCCATTCGAAATCTGCTTCGGCATGAACGCCACCTCGTTCATCCGGCTGGTCAGCCTCGGCATCGGCCAGATGCTTCAAGAGCGCGACGAGATCGTCATCACCGACATGGACCACGACGCCAACATCGCCACCTGGCTGGCGCTGGAATCCGCCGGCGCCAAGTTCAAATGGTGGCGTATGCGCGAGGACGGCAATCTCCATGTCGACGACCTCAAGCCGCTGGTGTCGGAGCGCACACGCCTCGTCGCCTGCACGGTGACGGCGCATTCGATCGGCTCGATCGTCGATGTCGCCTCGGTGGCGCAGATCGCGCATGTCGCCGGCGCCGAAGTGTTCCTCGACTGCGTGCATTACGGCCCGCACGGGCTGATGGACGTGCAGGCCTGGGGCTGCGACTATCTCGTCTGCTCCGGCTACAAGAATTTCTCGCCGCATATGGGCTTCCTCTGGGGCCGCTTCGACACGCTGAAGCGGCTGCCGACCTTCCGCGAGGACTTCATTCCGGACGAGCCGCCCTACAAGGTCGAGGCCGGCACCTTCATCTACGAGAACGTCTCGGGCATGGACGCGGCGGTGCGCTACCTGGAATCGATCGGCCGCAATTTCCTGCCGGAAAACAATCGCTCGCGGCGCGACAACATCGTGGCCGGCATGAACGCCATCCGCGACTACGAACTGATGCTGGCGCGCGAGATGATGAAGGTGCTGAAGGATTGCGGCGCCACCATCTACGGCGTCGCCGACGAGGCGCGCATCCACGAGCGCGTGCCGACCTTCTGCTTCAACATCGGCAAGCTGTCGCCGCAGCGGATCGTCGAGGAGATGGCCGCCATGCAGATCGGCATCCGCGACGGCCACATGTACGCGCCGCGGCTGATGAAGCGGCTCAACCTCGCCATGGACAGCGGCGCCATCCGCGCCTCGCTGGTGCATTACAACACGGTGGAGGAAGTGCGCAAATTCGGCGAAGCGCTGCGGGCGGTGATCGCGAAGCTGGCGTGATCTAACGACCTCTGGTCCGAGCCTGCATAGGTCATCGGAACGGCTACCTCCGCGTCGTCATCCACGGGCGGAGCAAGGAGCGAAGCGACGCGGCGCAGACCCGAGGATCCATTCCGTGACATGCGAGCGCCGCTCACGGTGCAGAATTCTGCTCCGCTGCATTTTTCGGCCGAGGTAACGGAATGGATCCTAGGGTCTGCGCGCCGCTTCGCGTCGCTCCGCCCTAGGATGACGACCTCTAGAACGGCGACCCGCGGCTTAAGCCGCCTTCTTCTTCGCGAGCCTCGCCTTGATGCTCGCCACGTCGGCGCGCGGCGTCGCGGCGAACAGCGTCTTGGTGTAGGCGTGCCTGGGGTTGGAAAAGACCTCGTCGCGCGAGCCGTATTCGACCGCTTCGCCGAAATACATCACCATCACCTCATCAGCGATGTAGCGTACCACCGAGAGATCGTGGCTGATGAAGACATAGGTCAGCTGGAACTCGTCCTGCAGGTCGGCGAGCAGGTTGAGTACCTGCGCCTGCACCGACAGGTCGAGCGCCGAGACCGGCTCGTCGAGCACAAGCAGGCTCGGGTTCAGCATCAGCGCGCGGGCGATGGCGATGCGCTGGCGCTGGCCGCCCGAGAACATGTGCGGATAGCGGTTGTAGTGCTCGGGTCCGAGCCCGACCTTCTTCAGCATCTTCATCGCCAGGTCGCGCCGCTCCTCGGCCGACTTGTCGGTGTTAATGAGCAGCGGCTCGCCGAGCACGTCGCCGATCTTCTGGCGCGGGTTGAGCGAGCCATAGGGGTTCTGGAAGACGATCTGCACCTTGCGGCGCATTTCCTTGGAGAGCCCGTCCCTGGCGATGTCGACCTTGTTGCCGTCGATGAAGAGTTCGCCCGATGTCGCCGGATCGATCAGTGTGATGATGCGCGCGAGCGTGGACTTGCCGCAGCCCGATTCGCCCACGATCGCCAGCGTCTTGCCCTTGTCGACGCTGAAGGAGACGCCCTTCACCGCATGCACGGTGCGCGCGCCGCGGAACAGGCCACCGCCGACATGATAGTCGCGCTTGATGTTCTTGCCTTCGACGACCTTGGTCATGCGCCGGCTCCTGAAGGTGCGGCCTCGAAAAGCATGTCGGAGACGGTCGGCAGCCGGTCGCCGACGGCGTTGTCCGGCAGCGCCGAAAGCAGCGCGCGCGTGTAGTTGCTCTTCGGGCTTTCGAACAGTGACAGCACGTCGGCCTCTTCCATCTTGCGGCCCTTGTACTGGACGATGACGCGGTCGGCGGTCTCGGCCACCACGCCCATATTGTGGGTGATCATGATCAGGCCCATGCCGTATTTGGCCTGCAGCGAGACCAGCAGGTCGAGGATCTGCTTCTGGATGGTGACATCGAGCGCGGTCGTCGGCTCGTCGGCAATCAGAAGCTTTGGATTGCAGGCGATCGCCATCGCGATCATGACGCGCTGGCACTGGCCGCCCGACATCTGGTGCGGGAAGGAATTGAGCCGATCGGCCGGATCGGGAATGCCGACCTGCTTGAAAAGCTCGATGGCGCGTGCCCGTCGCTCGGCCTTGTCCATGCCCATATGGAAGCGCAGCACTTCCTCGATCTGGAAGCCGACGGTGAAGCACGGGTTCAGGCTGGCGATCGGCTCCTGGAAGATCATGGCGATGTCCTTGCCGATGATCTTGCGACGGTCGGCGGGGCTGATCTTCAACAAGTCGCGGCCGTTGAAGGTCATGCGGTCGGCGGTGACGGTGGCTGTCCAGGGCAAGAGGCCCATCACGGCCAGCATCGACACCGATTTGCCGGAGCCGGATTCGCCGACGATGGCGAGCACCTCGCGCTCGTCGACATGGAGCGAGACGCCGTCGACGGCGCGGAACGGACCGGACGCGGTCTGGAACTCAACGACGAGATTCTGGATGTCGAGCAGCGCCATCACGACCTCCTGAGCTTGGGATCGAGCGCATCGCGCAGGCCGTCGCCGACCAGGTTGATGGCAAGCACGGTGATGAGGATGGCGAGACCGGGGAAGGTCACCACCCACCAGGCGCGCAGGATGAACTCGCGCGCCGAGGCCAGCATGGTGCCCCATTCCGGCGTCGGCGGCTGGGCGCCGAGGCCGAGGAAGCCGAGGGCGGCTGCCTCGAGGATGGCGTTGGAGAAGGACAGCGTGCCCTGGACGATCAGCGGCGCCAGGCAGTTGGGCAGGATGGTGGCGAGCATCAGCCTGAGATGCCCGGCCCCGGCGACCTTGGCGGCCACGACATATTCGCGGCTCTTCTCGGCCATCACGGCGGCGCGCACGAGACGGGCGAAATGCGGCTGCAGCACCAGCGCGATCGCCAGCATCGCGTTGAACAGGCCGGGGCCGAGGATGGTGACCAGCACCAGCGCCAGAAGAAGCGACGGGAAGGCCAGGATCAGGTCCATGACGCGCATGATCGCGACATCGACCCAGCCGCGGAAATAGCCGGCGAGAAGGCCGAGCGTGATGCCGCCGGTCAGCGCCAGCGTGACGACGACGGCGCCGATCAGCAGCGAGAAGCGCGCGCCGTAGAGCAGGCGCGAGAGGATGTCGCGGCCGACCGGATCGGTGCCGAGCAGAAATTGCGTCGAGCCGCCGGCCTGCCACGCGGGAGGCCGCAGAAACGCGGTCTTGTCCTGGACATCAGGCGCATAAGGCGCGAGCAGCGGCGCGAATAGGGCCGCCAGCACCAAAAGGATGAAGACGAACAGGCCGATGACGGCGCCGCGGTTCACCGAGAAATAGTGCCAGAAGGTTTTCAGGCCGGTGAGGCGATCCGGATTGCCGGCGGCCATCGGGGCGATTTCGGTCTGGCTCATTTATGCCGCCCTGATGCGTGGGTTGATGACGGCGTAAAGCACATCGACGATGAGGTTCACCGCCATGACGATCAACGCGATCAACAGCAGGCCCGACTGCACGACGACATAGTCGCGCTTGAAGATGGAATCGACCATCCACTTGCCGATGCCGGGCCAGGCGAAGATGGTTTCGGTGAGGATGGCGCCGGCGAGCAGCGTGCCGACCTGCAGGCCGATGGTGGTGACGACCGGGATCAGCGCGTTGCGCAAGGCATGCACGCCGACGACGCGGGCCGCCGAGAGGCCTTTGGCGCGGGCGGTGCGGACGTAATCCTCGCCCAGCACCTCGAGCATCGCCGAGCGCGTCTGGCGTGCGATGACCGCAAGCGGGATGGTGCCGAGCACGATCGCCGGCAGGACGAGATGGCTGAGCGCCGAGCGGAACGCGTCCCATTTGCCGTAGAGCAGGCTGTCGATGGTCATGAAGCCGGTGATCGGCTTGAAGAAGAATTGCAGGCCGATGCGGCCCGAAACCGGCGTCCAGCCGAGATAGCCGGAAAAGAAGATGATGAGCAGAAGGCCCCACCAGAAGATCGGCATGGAATAGCCGACAAGGGCCGTGCCCATCAGCGATTGGTCGAACCAGGAGCCGCGTTTGACGGCGGCGAAGATGCCGGCCGGAATGCCGATGACCATGGCGAAGACCATGGCGAAGAAGGACAGCTCCAGCGTTGCCGGGAAGAGCGTCTTGAATTCCTCGAGAACCGGGCGCTTGGAGGAAATAGACACGCCGAAATCGCCGGTGGCGACCTCGCCGACATAGCGCGCATATTGCTGCCAGATCGGCAGATTGTAGCCGAACTTTTCCTTCAGCTCTTCGTAGCGGGCGGGCGCGACGCCATGCTCGCCGGCCATGGCGAGGATCGGGTCGCCGGGCAGCAGCCGCACGAAGGCGAAGGCGCAGATGGTGATGCCGACGAGCGTCGGGATCAGGAGGGCGATCTTGTTGAGAAGATAACGGAGCATCGTCGAGTGGAATGGGGCGGCGTTAAGGTTTACGCCGCCCCGTTCGCAATCTTATTCGGCTTTGTCAACGCCGTCGAAGCGATGAATGCCGAGCGGGTCCATCATGAAGCCGCTGACATTCTTGCGAACGACCGCATAGACCTGGCTGTGGGCCAAAAGGAAAGCCGGAGCCTGCTTGGCGAAGATCACCTGCGCCTGCTCATAGAGCTTGGTGCGCTCGGCCTGGTCGCTGGTCTTCTTGGCCTTCTGGATCAGGTCCTCGAAGTCCTTGTCGCACCAGCTTGAGTAGTTCGAGACGCCGATGGCCGAGCAGGCGAAAAGGGTGGCGAAGAAGTTGTCCGGATCGCCATTGTCGCCGGTCCAGCCGATCTGGAACGCGCCGGGACGGTCCTTCTTCTTGCCTTCCTCGCGGTACTTCGTCCACTCGTAGTTGACGATCTCGGCCTTGACGCCGACCTTGGCCCAGTCGGCCTGGATCAGTTCGGCAGCGCGCTGGAAGTTCGGGTTGTACGGACGGACGCGGTCGGAAGCCCAGAGCTGGATTTCCTTCAAGCCGGCCGCCTCGAGCACCTTCTTGGCCTCATCCGGATTGTAGGCGTCGGACTTCACGTCCTTGTCCCACGACCACATGGTCGGCGGGATCAGGTTCTCGGCAGGCGTCGCGCCGGCATCCTGGAACAGCGACTTGATCAGCGCTTCCCGGTCGATCGCCTGGTTGAGCGCATGGCGCACTTCCGGCTTGTCGAGCGGCGGGATCGTCGTGTTGTAGCTCATATAGCCGATGTTCAGGCCGGCCTGATCCATCAGGGTCACGTCATTGTTGGCCTTGATGGTGGCGATGTCGGCCGGGTTCGGATAGGGCGCGATGTCGCATTCGCCCGCCAGCACTTTCTGGATGCGGGCAGTGGCGTCAGGCGTGATGGCGAAGACCAGATCGTCGATCTTTTCCTTGCCCTTGAAATAGTCGGGGTTGGCCGCGTAGCGGATGACCGAATCCAGCTGGTAGTCGACGAACTGGAACGGGCCGGTGCCGATCGGCTTGGTCGAGAAGTCGGCCATCTTGCCGTCCTTCTCGAGCTGGTCGGCATATTCCTTGGACACGATCGAGGCGAAGTCCATGCCGAGATTGGCCAGCATCGGCGCGTTCGGCTCAGTCAGCGTCAGCTTGACGGTGAGGTCGTCGACCTTCTCCCACTTGGCGACGTATTTCGGCATGTCCATGCCGGTGTAATAGTCCCAGGTGAGGTTCGGCAGATACTTGTCGCCGTTCCACGGATTCTGCTTGTTGAACTGGCGGTCGAAGGAGAAGACGACGTCGTCGGCATTGAGGTCGCGCGTCGGCTTGAAATAGTCGGTGGTCTGGAACTTCACGCCCGGATGCAGGTGGAACGTATAGACCAGGCCGTCGTCGGAGATTTCCCACTTGTCGGCGAGACCGGGCTCGATCTCGGTGCCGCCATGCTTGAACTCGACCAGTCGCGAATAGACCGTGCGCGAGGACGCGTCGAAGTCGTTACCGCCGGTGGTCGTACCCGGATCGAAGTTCGCGGGCGACGCTTCCGAGCAGTAGACAAGCGTCTTTGCGCTGGCCATGCCGCTGAGGACGCTTGCAGCCAGCAACGCGGCTGCAAAAGTCATTGTCTTTTTCATTGAGCACTCCCTGATGTTCTCCCAAGCCCCTCTATCAGGCCGGTGAAGGGCGCATATAAGCACCGTTTCCTCGGCTTTGGAACACCTCGTTTGCGTACCCCATGGGAAGCAGGAAAAGAATCTAGTCTTTGCTCAGAATGGAGAAAAAATGAGCAGTTTTTTCCGCTCACGACAATGTTAACGACGCCATTTTTTTATTGATATGCCGCCATTCGGAATGGCTTTGGCGCGGCGCGAATGGCGAAAGTCAAGCTGCTGCTCAAACCCGATGCCGGGCGGCCGAAGACGAGGATTTCGACGGCAAATCTTTCCTCGCCTTGCCGCTGGGGCAAGACTTGCACCGCCGCCGATAGAGGCAATACATAGATGCTGGCGGATTTCCTGGGGGAATCCCCGACCGGCGCGGAGGACGCTTGTTTCAAGAGCGTGCGCCACAGCGAAGGCGACAGGGAGAGACAGGGTGGCAAAAGCAGCAAAGACGACAGCGCCGGCGAAAGCAAAAGCCAAGCCTGCCGCCGCGAGCGACGCGCCGAAGCCCGCCAAAGCCGCCGCCGCGCCCAAGGCGAAAGCCGCCGCCAAATCGACTGCCGCGAAGGCCAAGCCTGCGACCGCAAAGGCAGCCGCCGCGAAAGCCGCTCCTACGAAGGACGCCGCGAAATCCGCCTCCAAGCGCCTGCCGAAAGCGATCACCGCGCTGACTGCCGGGCTGCCGGAAAAGCCGTGGCTGAAGAGCTACCCGAAGAACATGCCGGCCGAGATCGGCACCCTGCCCTACAATTCGATCGGCGACTTCCTCGTCGGCGCCTGCAAGCAATTCGCCAGCCAGCCGGCCTATGTCTGCATGGGCAAGTCGATCACCTATGCCGAGTTGGAGCGGCTGTCGGCCGCCTTCGGCGCCTATCTGCAGTCGAAGGGCCTGGAGAAGGGCGCGCGCGTGGCATTGATGATGCCCAACGTGCTGCAATATCCGGTGGCGATGATGGCGGTGCTTCGCGCCGGTTACACGGTGGTCAACGTCAACCCGCTCTACACGCCGCGCGAGCTCGAGCATCAGCTGAAGGATTCCGGCGCGCAGGCGATCGTCATCCTGGAAAACTTCGCCGGCACGCTGCAGGCGGTGGTCGCCAGGACGCCCGTCAAGCATGTGGTGGTGGCCGCCATGGGCGACCTGCTGGGCGGGCTCAAGGGCGCTATCGTCAATCTGGTCGTGCGGCGGGTGAAGAAGATGGTGCCGGCCTGGTCGCTGCCCGGCCATGTGAAGTTCAACGCCGCGCTCAAGACCGGCGCCACGATCGCCTTCAAGCCACCGGCGGTTTCGGGCGACGCCATCGCCTTCCTGCAATATACCGGCGGCACCACCGGCATCTCGAAGGGCGCGGTGCTTTTGCACAGCAACGTGCTGTCCAACGTCGTGCAGAATTCGCTGTGGGTGGAGGATGCCTATACGGTGAAGCCGAAGCCGGCGCATCTCAACTTCATTTGCGCGCTGCCGCTCTATCATATCTTCGCGCTGACGGTGAACGCGCTGATGGGCATGCAGCAGGGTGCGCAGAATGTGCTGATCCCCAATCCGCGCGACATTCCGGGCTTCGTCAAGGAGCTCGGCAAATATCCGGCGCATATCTTCCCCGGCCTCAACACGCTGTTCAACGCGCTGCTCAACAATGAGGAGTTCCGCAAGCTCGACTTCAAGCCGCTGATCCTGACGCTGGGCGGCGGCATGGCGGTGCAGAAGGGCGTGGCCGAGCGCTGGAAGGCGCTGACCGGCTGCGCGGTCAGCGAAGGCTACGGCCTGTCCGAGACCTCGCCCGTGGCCACCGCCAACAAGTTCAGCGCCAGTGAATTCACCGGCACGATTGGCCTGCCGCTGCCCTCGACCGAGATCGCCATCCGCGACGACGACGGCAACAACGTCCCGCTGGGCGAAGTCGGCGAGATCTGCATCAAGGGACCGCAGGTGATGGCCGGCTATTGGAACCGGCCCGACGAGACCGCCAAGGTGATGACCAAGGGCGGCTTCTTCAAATCCGGCGACATGGGCTTCATGGACGAGCGCGGCTACACCAAGATCGTCGACCGCAAGAAGGACATGATCCTGGTCTCGGGCTTCAACGTCTACCCGAACGAATTGGAAGAAGTGGTGGCGCATCACCCCGGCGTGCTGGAAGTTGCGGCGATCGGGGTGCCGGACGAGCATTCGGGCGAAGTGCCTAAACTGTTCGTGGTGAAGAAGGACCCGGCGCTCACCGTCGAGACGCTGATGGCCTATTGCCGCGAGAACCTGACCGGCTACAAGCGGCCGAAATTCATCGAGTTCCGCACCGAACTGCCGAAGACGCCGGTCGGCAAGATCCTGCGGCGCGCGCTGCGGGACCCGGCTTGAGCGAAGCGTCCGGAAACGCAACGCGGGAGCCTGCCCAGAGGCTCGATCCCGCCGCGTTCATCCAGGCGAACATGCGGCTTATGCTGGTGCCTTCGTTGCCGGAGATCCAGCTCTACCTTGCCCATCCCGGCAGCGGGCTGAGGCGTTTGCTCGAACCGGACGACGACAGCAAGGCCGAGCCGCAGCCGCCCTACTGGGCCTATGCCTGGGCCGGCGGCGCCGTGCTGGCGCGCTACATTCTCGACAAGCCGTCGGTCGTCGCCGGAAGACGGATGCTCGATCTCGGCGCCGGCTCGGGGCTGGTCGGCATGGCTGCGGCCAAGGCCGGCGCGCGCGAAGTCATCGCGGCCGAGATCGACCGCAACGGCATCGCGGCGCTCCGCCTCAACGCAGCGGCCAATGGCGTTGCCATCGATATCGTCGACAAAGACATCACCGCCGGTCTGCCGCCGGCCGTCGATCTGGTGCTGGCCGGGGACGTCTTCTACGCGCAGGAGGTGGGGCTGCGCATGATGCCCTTCCTCGATCGCTGCCTCGCCGCCGGCATCGAGGTGCTGGTCGGCGATCCCGGCCGCGCTTGGCTGCCCAGATCGCGGTTGCGGTTGCTCGACGAATATCAGGTGCCGGATTTCGGCGACGCGAAGGGTGCTGTGGTTCGGCCAAGTGGAGTGTTTTCATTGGAGAAAGAGCGCGATCGCTGAGTGGCCGGTTTCGACTCACCAAACGACTCTTTGCGCCTAATTCCGGTCGCTGCAAGAGTTGTCTCTCTCGACCGACACGGACGCGAGGTGCATCGGCGAGACGGCTGATCTAATCTGTGTATGAGCAATGGCGAGGATTAAGACCGATGGAGGATTTTGTTGGTCGCTGGATCGCTGGAAACGACTGGCACACGACCACGACGATCGAGATCAAGATTGTCGATGGCCACCTCGTCGTGTGCGCCATCGATGGCTCCAACGGCGAACGAGCGGAAATCCAGGACCTGATCTATGGGAATGACGAAGTCCGCTTCGCTTCCCATTGGTCATCCGGCAAAACCACCACATACCGGCTTCTGCTGTCGGACGGACGGCTGGTCGTGCATTTCACGGTTTCCGACACCGACTATTTCAAGAGAGATCTGAACCCGGACGGGACGCAGAGGTGGCGCAGCGGCATCCTGCACATCGCGCCCGGCCATTCGGCGGGCGGTTCGCTTCGCCGGGCGGTCCGCACGAGCGGGCGTACCGACGATGTGATCAATTATCGCGACGATCTCAGCTGCGGCCCAATTGATTCCGAAGAGCCCTCTGCGCGAGTGCGCTGGTGGGCGTCGATATACGACGAGTACGAGCGGCACGACGTCGATCTCGACGGTTTCTGGAAGCAAATCATGTCGACCTCGGACCGTCTCGTCGTCTGGGTCGGACGCCATAGCGCCCAGGAGCATGCTTTCTTCCTGGCCCTGGTGGATCGCCTTGGCGACCGCCCCTACGACATCATCGATGTCACCGGGCTGCAGATGCCGTTGACACGGCCCGACGGCAAGCCGCGATTATCGAGCCCCAAACAGGCCGTTTCGCTGATGAGCGAGACGGAGCTCGCCTCGTTGTTTGGCACGCAACGCGCGTTGACGAGCCAGGAACGAGAGGATGCCGCGCGACGCTGGCGAACGTTGAAATCCGAAAACGCACCGTTCCGTATCGTCGCAGATTCTGGGCTGGTCTCGGCGCCTGCGGATGTTTTCGACGCGCTTCTTCTCGAGCGGGCCAGCAAAGATTGGCGCAAGGTTGCACGCGTCATCGCCGAGACTATGGGACACAATATGGAGCCATATACCCAGGTCGGCGACCTGATGCTGCTGACCCGTATCGTTGCCCTTGTCGATCAGGGAAAGCTCATCGCCCATGGCGACCCCTGGCTCATGCGACAATGCGAAGTACGGCTCCCGGATTAGCAAGATAGGCGTCTTCTTTCGGAAGAGCCTCTGCGGACCAGCCGGTCCGCTTGTGGCCCAATCTCGGCGGTTGAGGGCAACGTGCTTTTTTGCCCAAGCCTTCCCGGTCAGATCGTCTCCTTGACCCTTGCCGCCAAGAAATCCGGCAGGTCGGCGACCGAATCCAGGATGACGTCGGCCAGCGGCGCCAGCGAATCGCGCGTGCCGGTGCCGGAGAGCACGCCCACCGCCAGGCCGCAGCCGCCGGCGCGCGCCATTTCGAGATCGTGGCGGTTGTCGCCGACCATGGCGATCTCGTTTGCTTTCAACCCGGTCAGATCGCAGAACGCGACCACCGTGTCGGGCGCCGGCTTGGAGTTGGCCACGGCGTCATAGCCGAAGGCGGCATCGAAGAGCTGCGCGATGCCGAGCGTCGCCAGCGTCTTTTCGGCGCCGCTGGTCGAATCGTTGGTGGCGACGCCCATCCGGAAGGATCGTTGGTGCAAGGTCCGCAGCGACTCGATGATGCCGGGTAACGCGACGGCCATCGATGAGCCCTGCACCGAGGTGATCTCGTTGAAGCGGGAGACCGCAAGCATCTGGTCCTCGTCGGACAGACGCGGGAACCAGAGCTCGACGACGTCCATGTTGGAGCCGGAAGCAAAGATCGAATCGGGCTTGAAGCGCTTGGTGACGAAGTCGAAGCCGGCGGCGGCGAGCAGGCGATCGGCCTTCCAGCGATCGCCCTCAGCGGCGTCCATGGCCATGAAATCGGCAATGCCGAGCCAGGTTGTGTTGAAGTCGACAAGCGTGCCGTCCTTGTCGAACAGAATTCCTTTGATATCCGCCAATGCTTTTACTCCACGCTACGCAATTGGTGGATGTGTCCCACCAGACCGGCAGTCGAGGCGTCGCGTTTTGCGGCAGGCTCCTTGCCCTCAACGACAGGCAACAGGCCTGTCGCCAATTCCTTGCCGAGTTCGACACCCCACTGGTCGAAGGAATTGATGTTAAACAGCGTGCCTTCGACGAAGACGCGATGTTCATAAAGCGCGATGATCCGGCCGAGCGTGCGCGGATCGAGCTTCCTGTAAAGAATGGTCAGCGACGGGCGGTTGCCCGAGAAGACGCGATGCGGCGCTATCTTGTCTACATCGGCTGATTTCATGCCCTTGGCCAGCATCTGCGCGCGCGCCTCCTCCAGCGTGCGGCCCTTCATGAAGGCTTCCGACTGCGCCAGGCAATTGGCGAGCAGAAGGTCGTGCTGATGCTTCAGCTCGGGTTCGTGACCGACCGCGGCGGCGAGGAACTCGACCGGGATGAAATCGGTGCCCTGATGCAGCAGTTGGAAGAAGGCGTGCTGGCCATTGGTGCCGGGCTCGCCCCAGACCAGCGGGCCGGTCGGCGTGGCTACCGCGGTGCCGTCCAGCGTCACGCTCTTGCCATTCGATTCCATGTCGAGCTGCTGGAGATAGGCCGGCAGGCGTGACAGGCGCTGGTCGTAAGGGATGACCGCGCGGGCCGGATATTTGCAGACGACCCGGTGCCACCAGCCGATCAGGCCGAGAAGAACCGGCAGGTTCTTCTGCAGCGGCGCCGAGCGGAAATGCTCATCCATCTCATGCGCGCCGTCGAGGAAGGCGCGGAAGTTGCGCGGACCGACGGAAATCATCACCGGCAGGCCAATGGCGCTCCAGACCGAATAGCGGCCGCCGACCCAGTCCCAAAAGCCGAAGACGCGGTCCTTTTCGATGCCGAACTTGGCCACGAGATCGAGGGCCGTCGAGACGGCGGCGAAATGCTTGCCGACCGCTTTCTCGCCAAGCGCCTTCTGCACCCAGTCGCGCGCCGTCTGCGCATTGGTCATCGTCTCGACCGTGGTGAAGGTTTTCGAGGCGATGATGAACAGCGTCGTTTCGGCCGAAAGTCCCTTCAGAGTGTCGTGGATATGGGCGCCGTCGACATTGGAGACGTAATGCGCGCGCGGCCCGTCATGGTAGGGGGCGAGCGCCAGCGTCACCATGGCCGGGCCGAGATCCGAGCCGCCGATGCCGATGTTGACGATGTCGGTGATCTTCTTGCCGGTGGCGCCGGTGGCCTTGCCGGACCGGATGGCGTCGGCGAAGGCGCCCATGGCGTCGAGCACGGCAATGACGTCGGCCTTGGTGTCCTGCCCGTCGACGATGACGCTTTTACCCGTGAGGTTGCGCAGCGCGGTGTGCAGCACGGCGCGGTTTTCGGTGATGTTGATCTTCTTGCCTTCGAACATGGCGGCGCGGCGGCCAGCCAGGTCGGCGGCGCCGGCGAGCTTCTCCAGCATCGCCATGGTGTCGGCATCGATGGCGCATTTCGACCAGTCGAGCAGAAGGTCGCCATCGGTGGCGGAAAATTTCTCGAAGCGCTTTGGATCGGCGGCGAAAGCTTCGCGCATCGTACCCTTGGCCGCCGCGCGCTGGTCGCGCAAGGCGGCAAGTTGCTTGTCGAAAGAAGACTGATCCACTGGCGGGCTCCTGGCGGGTTTTTGGACCATTTTAACAGGCCGGATGTTTCCGGCGCGTGTCGGCGCGTCATTCTATTGATGCGATTTCCATTTCGTTCAAGCGCGGCTTTGCCGCACCGCATCACGCTTTGATGAGGCGTGGTATTTGACGGTGAGGGGCGAGAATTTCGCGGTGACGATGCTGGGCGGGAGGGTGATGATGCTGTCGCTTCGCGCCTTGGATGGTGCCGCGACGATGCTTCGCATCGCGCTTAATCGCGCCGGCGACGACGCTGCGCGTCGCGCCTGATAGATCACTGGCATAAATCCCTGCGATCAGAAAAATTGATTGGCGCAACCCCTTATGCCACCCATACACTCAACTGGTCCAGCCAAATGAAAACAGCTGGCCATCCGAGGATGATTCTCCATGCCACAGCGCAATGACACGGCCATATGGTCCGGCCTGTTCCGTATTTCCGCCGAATCCGGCCAAACCCTCCAGGCACAGATCCGCCAGGCGATCGTCGCGGCCATTCTCGACCGACAGATCGCCGCTTCGATGCCGCTGCCGTCGTGCCGAATTCTCGCGGAAAAACTTGGCGTTGCCCGCGGCACGGTGGTGCTGGCGTTCCAGCAACTGGTCGACCAGGGTTTTCTCGTGGCGCGCGAGCGGCGCGGCCATTTCGTCAACCCCGACGTGCTGGCCACCCCCGCCAAGCCGCACCAGAAGGCGCCGGACCAGCAGAACGAGATCGACTGGAAGGCGCGCCGGCAGATCGCCGCCAGCGACATGCCGCCGCCGGCCAAGCACGACAACTGGATCAAGTCGTCCTACCCGTTCGTCTACGGCCAGTTCGATCCGGCACTGTTCCCGACCGCCGAATGGCGCGAATGCAACCGTATGGCGCTCGCGGTGCTGGAGATCCGCAACTGGGCGTCCGACATGGTCGATCGCGACGATCCGCTGCTGATCGAGCAGATCCAGGCCAGGCTTCTGCCGCGCCGCGGCATCTTCGCCAATCCGGACGAGATCATCGTGACGCTGGGCGCGCAGAACGCGCTCTACATGCTGGCGACGCTGCTGATGACCAAGGGCTCGAAAGTCGCGATGGAGGATCCGGGCTATCCGGATGCTCGCTCGATCTTCCGGCTGGCCGGGGCCGATATCCAGCCGGTTCCGGTCGACCAGTCGGGCATCGTCACGTCGTCGATCCCGAGCGATTCCGGCTTCGTCTTCGTCACGCCGAGCCACCATTGCCCGACCATGGTGCCGCTGTCGGCGGAGCGCAGGCAGGATCTCTTGGCGCGGGCCAACCGCAACAACCAGATCATCATCGAGGACGGCTATGACAGCCAGCTTCTCGACGAGGCGCCGCAGCAGGCGCTGAAGAGCCTCGATCGCTCGGGCCGCGTCATCTATGTCGGCTCGATGTCGAAGACGCTCGCTCCGGGCCTGCGGCTTGGCTACATCGTCGCCTCGGCCGGGCTGATCGCCGAGCTGCGCGCGCTGCGCCGCTTCATGCTCAGGCACCCGCCGGCGAACAACCAGCGCGCGGTGGCGCTGTTCCTGTCGCTCGGCCACCACGAGGCGCTGGTGCGCAGGCTGTCGGCCGCCTTCGACGAGCGGCGCAAGCGTCTGGTCCATGCGATTTCCGCTTTCCTGCCAGAATGGCGCTCGACCGACTCGGCGGGCGGCACCTCGCTCTGGCTCGAAGGGCCGCGCGGCACCGACTCGCGCGGTTTGGCCGAAGCGGCAGCCTCGCGCAGCGTGATCATCGAACCCGGCGACCGCTTCTTCGACCGCAGCGAAAAGCCCTCGCGTTTCATGCGCTTGGGCATCTCCTCGATCTCGCTGCAGCATATCGAGCCTGGCATCCGCGAGCTCGCGACCGCCGCGGGGCGCAGACCGGCGGCGGCCTGATCATCGAAAGAACTTTTCCGAAAGGAGCCGGCCTCGTGCCGGCTCCTTTCGTTTTGGGCCGACCGCCGCTCCAGCGCCTGGTATACTCGACGGCGATTCCTGGCCCATATTCTGTACCAATGCCGGTAGCATAGTCGGGGCCAGAAGGGGACTAGGCAGGCCGATGGTGGACCAACCGCTGCGCCCTGACCGATAAAAATCAAAGGTGGAGTGCATCCCATGTCAGTGGCTCTCGAGAAGCAGGAAGCGTCGTCGGACCAGCGTTCGCGGCGGTCCGGCGGGCGCGAAGCGCGCCGTGCAATGCGGGCAGCGCCCTTGGCCGACGACATCCGGCCAGTGCGGGCTGGCCTGGAGGGCGGCAGCTACGGCCCGTTGAGCCAGAACGACAAGGAGCGCATCCACGAAGCGGTGCTGACACTGCTGGAGACGGTCGGCTTCGCCAACGCCATCCCGTCCTGTATCGAGGCGCTGGTCCGGATCGGCGGCACCTATGGCGATGACGGCCGCATCCGCCTGCCGCGCGCCCTGGTGCTGGACACGATCAGACAAGCGGCGCGCAATTTCACCCTCTACGGCCAGGATCCGAAGCACGACATGCTGATCCAGGGCAAGCGCGTGCATTTCGGCACGGCGGGCGCGGCGGTGCATCTGGTCGACGTCGAGAAGCGTGAATACCGCGAATCGCTGCTGCAGGACCTCTATGACGCCGCCCGCATCGTCGACGGGTTGGACAACATCCATTTCTTCCAGCGCACCATGGTGCCGCGCGACATCCCCGATCCGCTCGATATGGATTTCAACACGCTCTATGCCTGCGTGATGGGGACCTCCAAGCATGTCGGCACCTCGTTCACCGTGCGCGAGAACGTCAAGCCGGCGCTGGAGATGCTTTATGCGATTGCCGGCGGCGAGGAGAATTTCCGGGCGCGTCCCTTCGTTTCCAACTCCAACTGCTTCGTCGTGCCGCCGATGAAATTCGCCGAGGACGCCTGCGGCGTGCTCGAAGCCTGCGTCGAGGGCGGCATTCCGATCCTGCTTTTGTCGGCCGGTCAGGCCGGCGCCACGGCGCCCGCGGCGATTGCCGGCGCAGTCGTCCAAGCGGTGGCCGAAGTGCTGATGGGCCTGGTCTATGTCAACGCGATAAAACCCGGACATCCGGCGATCTTCGGCACCTGGCCGTTCGTCTCCGACCTCAGGACCGGCGCCATGTCGGGCGGCTCGGCCGAGCAAGCGGTGCTGACTGCCGCTTGCGCGCAGATGGCGCAATTTTACGACCTGCCGGGCGGCTCGGCCGCCGGCATGACGGATTCGAAACTGCCCGACATCCAGTCCGGCTATGAAAAGGGCATCACCGACGTGATGGCCGGTCTTGCCGGGCTGAACCTCGTCTATGAATCGGCCGGCATGCATGCCTCGCTGCTCGGTTTCTGCCTGGAAAGCCTGATCATCGACAACGACATGCTTGGACATTGCCTGCGCTGCGTGCGCGGCATCGAGGTGACCGACGAGGCGCTGTCGATCGACACCATCGCCGAAGTCTGCCTGAACGGTCCCGGCCACTATCTCGGCAACGAGCAGACGCTGAGGCTGATGCAGACCGAATACTTCTATCCTGCCGTCGGCGACCGTTTCTCGCCCAAGGAGTGGAACGAGAAGGGCCGGCCCGACATCCTGTCCAGGGCCATCGCTGAGAAGAAGCGCGTGCTGGCCGAGCGTTTCCCGCGCCACGTGTCGCGCCTGCTCGACGACAAGCTGCGCGCCCGCTTCGGCGAGATGATTAAGCTGCCGCGCAGCGGCATGGGCGGCTAGGACGCATCGATATCCGGTGAGGCCGGTCTGCAAACGATATTTTTCTGCGCTTCCGGTGCTCACGTACTTAAGTACGCTCCGCTCCGGTTCTCGGAAACCACCTTGTTTGGTCGCTTCGCGCCCGTCTTCGACTCCGACACGGCCTGACCGGAATCTCAACGCGTCCTATTCCGCGGATCACTCGGCGCTCAGTCCGTAGCGCTCGACCACTTCGGCGTTGATCAGCTTGGCGTGCAGCGTCATCAGCACGATCTGCGCGTCGAAGCTGTCGCCGGTTTCCAGCGCCGCCTCGATGCGGCGCTCCACCTCCAGCGTGCGCTCCTTGCCATTGGCCCGCTCGAACACGTCCGGACCAGCAACGCAGTAGCCGCAGAGCTGCGCTACCGACGTATAGGCCTGCGCCGGCGGCTCGTCCGGCCAGCGGTCGTTCATCAGGTTGACGATGGTGAGTTTCACCCCTTCCGGCACCAGGGCCGGATGCAGGTCGGCGGCGCGCAGGGCGTCGTCCAGCTGGCGCAGGTCGCTTGAGCGGCCGAACATGCCGAGGAAGCCCAGGGAAGAACGCCTTTTCGCCATGGATTGCCTCCCGTTCGCGGAACCTGCCGATACAGGGCTTATCTGTAGGTTCCGAGCGGCCGAAACAAGGGCATGAAAAAGGGCGGCCTGCCGTCGGCAAGCCGCCCCTTTGATTGGACCGAATACGCGATCAGTGATTGTCGCGCGGCACGCCCCTGGTGTGCGCGACGTCCTGATATTTCACCGCCGGCTTCAGCACCATTCCCTGGTCGAACTGGTCGACCATGCCGCGCTGAATCTCCTGCCACGGCGTCTGATGCTGCGGATAGTGGTAACCGCCATTGCCGTTGATCGCCGCGCGGCGGCTGGCGAGTTCCTCGTCACTGATGAGGATGTTGGCGGTGCCTTTCTTCAGGTCGATGCGCACGCGGTCGCCGGTCTTGAGCAGCGCCAGGCCGCCGCCGATCGCGGCTTCCGGCGAGGCATTGAGGATCGACGGCGAACCGGACGTACCGGACTGGCGGCCGTCACCGATGCATGCCAGCGCATGGATGCCCTTCTTGATCAGGTAGGCCGGCGGCTGCATGTTGACCACCTCGGCGCCGCCCGGATAGCCGATCGGGCCGGCGCCGCGCATGAACAGGATGGTGTGCTCGTCGATGCCTTGCGCCGGATCGTCGATGCGGGCGTGGTAATCCTCCGGTCCGTCGAAGACGATGGCCTTGCCCTCGAAGGCTTCCGGATCGTTCGGATTGGAGAGATAGCGCTCGCGGAATTCCGCCGAGACGCCGCTGGTCTTCATGATGGCGGAATCGAACAGATTGCCCTTGAGGTTGATGAAGCCGGCATTCGCCTTGAGCGGCTTGTCGGCGCTGCGGATGACATCGTGGTTCTCGTTGGCTGCGTCGCGGCAATTGTCGCCGATCGACTTGCCGTTGGCGGTAACCGCATCGGGATGCGGCAGAAGCCCGGCCTTCATCAGTTCGGCCACCACCGCCGGCACGCCGCCGGCACGGTGGTAATCCTCGCCGAGATATTCGCCCGTCGGCTGCAAATTGACGATCAGCGGCACGTTGAGGCCGATCTTCTGCCAGTCGTCATTGTCGAGCGGTACGCCGAGATGGCGGGCGACGGCGTTGAGGTGGATCGGCGCATTGGTCGAGCCGCCGATGGCCGAGTTTACTACGATGGCGTTCTCGAAGGCCTGGCGCGTCATGATGTCGGACGGCTTCAGATCCTCATGCACCATCTCGACGATGCGCTTGCCGGTCTCGTACGAAATCTGGCCGCGCTCGCGATAGGGCGCCGGAATGGCGGCGGAACCCGGCAATTGCATGCCGAGCGCCTCGGCCAGCGAGTTCATCGTCGTGGCGGTGCCCATGGTGTTGCAATAGCCGGTCGACGGCGCCGAGGAAGCGACGATGTCCATGAATTCGTCATAGCCGATCTCGCCGGCCGAGAGCCTTTGACGGGATTCCCAGACGATGGTGCCGGAGCCGGTGCGCTTGCCGTGATGCCAGCCATTGAGCATCGGGCCGACCGACAGCGCGATCGCCGGGATGTTGACGGTGGCCGCTGCCATCAGCAGCGCCGGCGTGGTCTTGTCGCAGCCGATGGTCAGCACGACGCCGTCGAGCGGATAGCCGTAGAGCACCTCGACGAGGCTGAGATATGCGAGGTTGCGGTCGAGCGCCGCGGTCGGCCGCTTGCCAGTTTCCTGGATCGGATGACAGGGGAATTCGAACGGAATGCCGCCCATCGAAACGATGCCTTCGCGCACGCGCTTGGCGAGCTCGATGTGGTGACGGTTGCAGGGCGATAGGTCGGATCCGGTCTGGGCGATGCCGATCAGCGGCTTGCCCGACATCAATTCGGCGCGGGTCAGGCCGTAGTTCAGGTAACGTTCCAGATAGAGCGCCGTCATGCCCGGGTTGTCGGGATTGTCGAACCACTCCTGCGAGCGAAACTTCTTCTTCTTGGTGGGGGCGCCTGCCATGGTGGACTCCGTATTTGTATGACAAATCGATAAGACAACGCGCCCGTGCAGGCAAGAGCATGAGGGCCCTGAAACCAGACTTTGGTGCGATAGACATGCATCGGGCGCTGCGTTAGGCCTTTTTGGAATAGCGCTTGGGAGGTGTCGATGGCGTTGGTGATGGAAGGCGAGGAACACATTGCCGCACCTATCTCGAAAGTGTGGCAAGCCCTCAACGATCCGGAAATCCTGAAGGAGGCCATTCCCGGCTGCCAGAGCCTGGAGATGAACTCGCCGACCGAGATGGCGGCGACCGTGGTACTGAAGATCGGACCGATCAAGGCGACCTTCAACGGCGCGGTGACGCTGAAAAATCTCAAGCCGCCGCACTCCTACACCATCCAGGGCGAAGGCAAGGGCGGCATAGCGGGCTTCGCCAAGGGGGGCGCCGACGTGACGCTGACGGAGGACGGGCCGAATGCCACGGTGCTGAAATATGCCGCCAAGGCGGAAGTCGGCGGCAAAATCGCGCAACTCGGCAGCCGGCTGATCGACTCGACGTCGAAGAAGCTTGCGGCTCAGTTCTTCTCGAACTTTGGCGAGAAGGTGGGGGCAGCTTAGGTTGTGCTTCGCCTGAACAGCACCTGGTTTATCGAGCGCCGGCGCCGCCCCTCATCCGCCCTTCGGGCACCTTCTCCCCGTGAACGGGGAGAAGGCAGCGTAGCGACGCTGGCGATTGGCGAAATCCTCGGCGCGGGCTTCTTTCTCCCCGTCACTATACGGGGAGAAATGCCCGGCAGGGCAATGAGGGGCAGCGCTAACTAAAGCAATTATTCAAACACGATTGAAGGCACGGAAGCCTCGGCCGCGCCGCGTTCTTCGTTGACCCTGTCCCAAACTTTCGAAGCGATCTCGCGATAAATTTTGGCCTCGGCGCCGTCCGGCTTGGAGACGACCACAGGCGCGCCGGCGTCGGAGCTTTCGCGGATGCCCATCTCCAGCGGCACCTCGCCGAGGAACGTCACGCCGAGGCGCTCGGCTTCACGTCTGGCGCCGCCATGGCCGAAGATGTCGTAGCGTTTGCCGGTGTCGGGGGCGAGGAAATAGCTCATATTCTCGACGATGCCGAGCAGCGGCACGTCGACTTTCTTGAACATGTTCAAGCCCTTGCGGGCATCGATCAGGGCCAGGTCCTGCGGCGTCGAGACGATGACGGCGCCGGCGAGCGGCACCTGCTGGGCCATGGTGAGCTGGGCGTCGCCGGTGCCGGGCGGCATGTCGACGACCAGCACGTCGAGCGGACCCCATTCGACCTCGCGCAGCATCTGCGTCAGCGCCGACATCACCATCGGGCCGCGCCAGATCATCGGCGTCTCCTCATCGACGAGGAAGCCCATCGACATCACGTTGAGCCCATAATTCTGCATCGGCTTGAGGATCTTGCCGTCGACGGTCTGCGGCCGGCCATGGATGTCGAGCAGCCGCGGCATCGACGGGCCATATATGTCGGCATCGAGCACGCCGACCTTCAACCCGTTGGCGGCGAGACCGAGCGCCAGGTTGACGGCGGTGGTCGACTTGCCGACGCCGCCCTTGCCGGAGGCGACCGCGATGATGGCATCGATGCCGGGCACGCCGCGCTTGCCGTGGCTGTGCGAAGCAGGCGCCTGCGGCGCAGGACGCTGCGGCGCCGGCTGCGGAGCGGCGGGCTTGGGCGCTGCAGGGCGCGGCGGGACCGGTGCTTCCATGCCGCCGCCCTTCTTCTCGGCCGTCAGCGCGACCATGGCGCTGGCGACGCCGGGAATAGATTTGACCACGCGTTCGGCGGCGGCGCGCAGCGGCTCCATCTCCTGCGCGCGGGCGGCCGGCACGGTGATGGAAAAGAAGACCTTGGAATCGGCGATGAAGATATCGGAGACCATGCCGAGGTCGACGATGTTGCCGGTGAAGTCCGGCCCGTTGACCGTCTTCAGCCGCTCGATGACGTTTTCCTTGCTGACGGACATGGTTCTTTCCTCGGCGTTTGGCGATCCAGATAGTGCAGTTTCCCGCCAGAACCAAGCCGTGGCGCAAAGGCTTGCCCGACGTGCCACGGAAAACGACGGCGCAGGTCGGATTTGGCGGTGGAACACATACGCCCTGCTTCAGTTACCTGATCGGCCACGACAATCCCGGGAAGGAGACGGTCATGCTCGAGAACAGCAATGCGACGGCCAATCTCGCGGTAAAGGACCTGGCGAAGGCAAAGGCCTTCTATGAAGGCACGCTGGGCCTCAGCCAAGTGCACGACATGGGCGGCGAACTGGTCGTCTACAAAAGTGGCGACACGCTCATCAATGTCTATCATTCGCAGTTCGCCGGCACCAACAAGGCAACGGCGGTGACTTGGGCTGTCGGCGACCGGATCGAGCCGATCGTCAAGTCGCTGAGATCGAAGGGCGTCGCCTTCGAGCACTATGAGATGCCCGGTCTGGCGCTCGAGGGCGATATCCATGTCGGCCACGGCATGAAGGTCGCATGGTTCAAGGACCCCGACGGCAATATTCTGAACCTGGTCGACAAATAGATTTCATGATGGGCTGAGCACTGCGTCAGCCGATCAGCCGCGTGACGAAAAAGGTAAGCGCCGAAATGGCGGCTGTGGCCGGCAAGGTGACCACCCAGGCGACGACGATGTTGCCGGCGATGCCCCAGCGCACAGCCGAGACGCGGCGCGCAGCGCCGACGCCGATGATGGCACCGGTGATCGTATGCGTGGTCGAGACCGGAACACCAAGCCAGGTGGCGGCAAACAGCGTTATGGCGCCGCCGGTTTCAGCGCAAAAACCCTGCATGGGGTTCAGCCGCGTGATCTTCGAGCCCATGGTGTGGACGATGCGCCAGCCGCCGAACAGCGTGCCCAGCGCCAGCGCCGACTGGCAGGTGAGGACCACCCAGAGCGGCACGTAGAAGCTCTGGCCGAGCATGCCCTGGGAATAGAGCAGCACGGCGATGATGCCCATGGTCTTCTGCGCGTCATTGCCGCCATGTCCCAGCGAGTATAGCGATGCGGAAACGAACTGCAGCACGCGAAATGTGTTGTCGACCGCGAACGGCGTCTGGCGCACGAACAGCCAGGAAACGATGAGAATAAGCAGGAGCGCGAGCACGAATCCCGTCGCCGGCGACAGAGCGATGGCCGCGACCGTCTTGCCGAGCCCCGACCAGACGATGGCGCCCGTTCCGGCCTTGGCGACGCCCGCGCCGACCAGCCCGCCGATCAGCGCGTGCGAGCTGCTCGACGGAATGCCGGCGATCCAGGTGACGATGTTCCAGACGATGGCGCCGACAAGTGCCGCAAAGATGACCGCCGGCGTGACGATGCTGGCATCGACAATGCCCTTGCCCACGGTCTCGGCGACATGCAGGCCGAAGAACATAAAGGCGATGAAATTGAAGAAAGCTGCCCAGAACACCGCATAATGCGGCCGGAGCACGCGGGTGGAGACGATGGTCGCGATCGAATTGGCGGCATCGTGCAACCCGTTGAGGAAATCGAAGAACAGCGCCACGGCAACGAGGCCGATCAGCAGGGGAAAAGCGATCGTGGCGTCCATCGCCTAAACGTTCTCGATCACGATGCCGCTGATCTCATTGGCGACGTCCTCAAACCGGTCGACCACCTTTTCCAGCTGGCCATAGATCTCCGAGCCGATCAGATAGGCCATGGGATCGCTGCGGCCATGCCGCTTGAAAAGGTCCTTGAGGCCCTGTTCGTGCAGGTCGTCGGCGCGGCCTTCGACGCGCATGACCTCCTCGGCGACGGCGTTGAGGCGCGCGGCATTCGCGCCGACCTTGCCCAGCAGCGGGATCGCCTCCGCCACCAGCCGGGCGGCCTGGACGATGACCTCGCCCATTTCCCGCATCAGCGGATCGAACTCCCGCACCTCGAACAACTTCACCGTCTTGACGGTCTTGTGCATCATGTCGATCGCGTCATCCATCGACTGGATCAGATCCTTGATGTCGCCGCGGTCGAAGGGTGTGATGAAGGAGCGCCTGACGGCAAGCAGAACCTCGGCCGTGATGCCGTCCGCCTCGTTTTCGAGATCGACGATCTTCTGACACCAGCGGTCGATCTCCTTGCCCTGGAGAAGCTGCTCGAGGGCTTCGGCGCCGCCTACCACGGTGCGCGAGTGCCGCTCGAACAGATCGAAGAAGCGATCTTCGCGCGGCAACAGCTTGCGAAACCAACCCAGCATGTCGTCCTCCCTGCTTCCGCTTACCCCACATAGCGCCATGCGCGGCGCGGGAAAACAGGTGAGCCGGCTCAAAAATGTGGACGAGACTAGTTTGCGCCCGCGTCTTGCGCGGCAGAGCGATTTCCTCGACCTTGGCCTGACCCGTGGGGATCGGACGGCATGATCGACAAGCTGGAATTCTTCATCGCTCTCGCCAAGGAAGAGCATTTCGGCCGGGCGGCGGAGGTGTGCGGTGTCACCCAGCCGACGCTGTCGGCCGGCATCAAGCAGCTCGAGGAGCTGCTCGGCGTCATGCTGGTGCTGCGCGGCTCGCGCTTCCAGGGGCTGACGCCGGAAGGCAAGCAGGTGCTCAGTTGGGCGCGCCGCATCGTCGGCGATTCACGCACGATGCGCGAGGAGATGCGCGCGGCGCGGCACGGCCTGTCCGGCCGCATCCGCATCGCCGCCATCCCCACCGCGCTTGCCATGGTGGCGCGGCTGACCACGCCGTTCCGCGACAAGCACCCGGGCGTGACCTTTTCGGTGCTGTCGCGCACCTCGATCGAGGTGCTGACGCTGCTCGGCAATTTCGACGTCGACGCCGGCATCACCTATCTCGACAACGAGCCTCTCGGGCGGGTTACCAGCGTGCCGCTCTATGACGAGCGCTACCAGTTGATCACGGCCATCGGGAACCCATTTTCGGACCGCGACAAAGTGACGTGGGCCGAGATCAGCCAGCTGCCGCTCTGCCTGCTGACGCCGGACATGCAGAACCGGCGCATCATCGACCAGCATCTGGCGGAGGCCGGCGTGCAGGTGCGGCCGACGCTGGAATCCAATTCGATGATCGTGCTGTTCTCGCACATCCGTACCGGCAAATGGTCGTCGATCATGCCGCTCAACCTTGCGGAAACATTCGGCTTTTCCGAGCCGATCCGGGCCATTCCGATCGTCGAGCCCGATGCCAGCCACACCGTCGGCCTGGTGGCAGCGCCGCGCGAGCCGCACACACCTTTGGTGCAGGCGCTGCTGGACGAGGCGATGGCGCTGGCGGACGATTTCCGGTCGCACAAGTGATTTAGACAGTCCGGGCCGGTTTTGATTGATAGAAAATTTCTATCAAGCGACGGATCGGCTTTATTGATTTCAGAGGTTTCCTCTGATTTCCTAAGGACTTAGCGATATTGCGCCTCATGCATGTCGTTGCCCCGAAATCGCTCTATATTGCGGGGTGGCATACATCAGGCCGCCACGACCAGGGAGGGCGCTGCTTGACCATGCAGCCCGCAGGTACCGAGATCGCATCGCGCACGGCCGCGATCATCGACGAGTTGAAGGACCTCGAAGGTCCGCTGTTGCCGATCCTGCACGAGATACAGGAAGAGTTCGGCCATGTGCCGCAGGCGGCGCTGCCGGTCATTGCCGATGGGTTGAACCTCTCTCGCGCCGAGGTGCACGGCGTCGTCACCTTCTATCATGATTTCCGCGCCCGGCCGGCCGGCCGGCATGTGCTGAAGCTCTGCCAGGCGGAGGCCTGCCAGTCGATGGGTTCGGACGCCGTCGCGGCAAAGATCAAGCATCTGCTCGGCATCGGTTTCCACGAGACCACCCGCGACGGATCGGTTACACTGGAACCGGTCTACTGCCTCGGGCTTTGCGCCTGCTCGCCATCGGCCATGCTCGACGGCGAAGTGATCGGCCGGCTCGACGACGAGAAGATCGAAGAGATCGTCGCGGAGGTGCGCTCATGATCCCGCGCATCTACATTCCCGGTGATTCCGGCGCGATCGCGCTGGGTGCTGAGAAGGTCGCCAAGGCCATCGCCAAGGAGCTTGCCGAGCGCGGCATCGAGGCCAAGATCGTACGCAACGGCTCGCGCGGCGCCTATTTCCTCGAGCCGATGGTCGAGGTGGCCACGGATACGGGCCGCGTCGCCTACGGGCCGGTCAAGCCGTCGGACGTGAAGAGCCTGTTCGACAGCGGCTTCCTGAAAGGCGCCCCACACAAGCGCTGGCTGGGCTCTCCCGACAAGATCCCGTTCCTGGCCAAGCAGACCCGGCTGACCTTCGCGCGCTGCGGCGTCATCGATCCGCTGTCGCTCGACAATTACAAGGCGCATGGCGGGCTGAAGGGCCTCGAGAACGCCGTCGCCATGACGCCGGCCGACATCGTCAAGCAGGTGACCGAATCCGGCCTGCGCGGCCGCGGCGGCGCCGGCTTCCCGACCGGCATCAAGTGGAAGACGGTGCTGGAAACGGCGGGCGAGCGCAAATACATCGTCTGCAACGCCGATGAGGGCGACAGCGCCACCTTCGCCGACCGCATGATCATGGAAGGCGACCCCTTCGTGCTGATCGAAGGCATGGCGATCGCCGGCATCGCCACCGGCGCGACCAAGGGCTTCGTCTATATCCGCTCGGAATATCCGCATGCGGTGGCGACGATGAACAAGGCGGTCGAGATCGCCCGCAAGCACGGCGTGCTCGGCGTCAATGTGCTGGGTTCCGCCAACGCCTTCGACATGGAAATCCGCGTCGGCGCGGGCGCCTATGTCTGCGGCGAGGAAACCTCGCTGCTTAACTCGCTCGAAGGCAAGCGCGGCGTGGTGCGCGCCAAGCCGCCGCTGCCGGCCATCCAGGGCTTGTTCGGCAAGCCGACGGTGATCAACAATGTGATCTCGCTGGCTTCCGTGCCGATCATTATGGACAGAGGTGCGGCCTACTACAAGGATTTCGGCATGGGCCGCTCGCGCGGCACGATCCCGATCCAGATCGCCGGCAACGTGAAAAATGGCGGCCTGTTCGAGACGGCCTTCGGCCTGACGCTGGGCGAGATCGTCGACGACATCGGCGGCGGCACCTCGACGGGACGCCCGGTCAAGGCGGTGCAGGTCGGGGGTCCCTTGGGCGCTTATTTTCCCCGCGGACTGTTCGACACGCCGTTCGACTATGAGGAATTCGCCAAGCGCGACGGGCTGATCGGCCATGCCGGCATCACGGTGTTCGACGACACCGCCGACATGCTGAAGCAGGCGCGCTTCGCCATGGAATTCTGCGCCATCGAAAGCTGCGGCAAGTGCACGCCCTGCCGCATCGGCTCGACACGTGGCGTCGAGGTTCTCGACAAGGTCGCGGCCGGCATCGAGGCGGAGAAGAACCTCGCTCTGGTCACCGACCTCTGCAACACGATGAAGTTCGGCTCGCTCTGCGCTCTGGGCGGCTTCACGCCCTACCCGGTGATGAGCTCGATCACGCATTTCCCCGACGACTTCAAGCCCGCGCCGGCGCGCGTGGCGGCTGAATAGGAGCTGGCAGATGAACATCAAGGCCGACTTCCCCACCCTCATCGAAGAGATCGACTACGGAACGCCGGAGTCGAAAGCGACGAAGCAGATCACCCTCACTGTCGACGGGCAGAGCATCACCGTGCCGGAAGGCACCTCGATCATGCGCGCGGCAATGGATGGCGGGGTCGAGATCCCGAAACTCTGCGCCACCGACATGCTGGACTCCTTCGGCTCCTGCCGCGTCTGCCTGGTCGAGATCGAGGGCCGCGGCGGCACGCCGGCCTCCTGCACGACGCCGGTCGGCGAAGGCATGGTGGTGCGCACGCAGTCGGACCGGCTCGACGCCATCCGCCGCGGCGTCATGGAACTCTATGTCTCCGACCATCCGACCGGCTGGAACGAAAAGGCCGGCACCGGCGCCAGCGAGTTCGATGCGGTGGCGAAGTCGGTCGGGCTGAACGAAAACCGCTACGGCACCGAAGGCCGCAACCACGTCAAGGAAGAGGGCGGCGTCGCGCCAGGCCATGGTTCTTTGGCCGTCGACTACATCGCCCGCGACGAATCCAACCCCTATTTCACCTACGACCCGGCGCAGTGCATCGTCTGCTCGCGCTGCGTGCGCGCCTGCGAAGAGGTCCAGGGCACCTTCGCGCTGACCATCGAGGGCCGCGGCTTCGAATCGCGCATGGTCGCCGGCATGCATGAGGACTTCATCGCGTCCGAATGCGTGTCCTGCGGCGCCTGCGTTCAGGCCTGCCCGACCGACGCGCTGCGCGAAAAGACCGTGCTCGAAAAGGGCATGCCGGAGCGCTCGGCCGTCACCACCTGCGCCTATTGCGGCGTCGGCTGCTCGTTCAAGGCCGAGGTTAAGGACGACGAGGTCATCCGCATGCTGCCTTACAAGGACGGCAAGGCGAACCACGGTCATAGCTGCGTCAAGGGCCGTTTCGCCTATGGCTACGCCACGCATAAGGACCGGATTCTCTCGCCGATGATCCGCGAGAAGATCTCGGACCCGTGGCGCGAAGTCTCCTGGGAAGAGGCGATCGCTCATACTGCCAAGGAATTCCGCCGCATCCAGTACCAGTACGGACGCACCGCGATCGGCGGCATCACCTCGTCGCGCTGCACGAACGAGGAGACCTATCTCGTCCAGAAGCTGGTGCGGCAAGGTTTTCGCAACAACAATGTCGACACCTGCGCGCGCGTCTGCCACTCGCCGACCGGCTACGGTCTCGGCCAGACCTACGGCACCTCGGCCGGTACGCAGGATTTCGATTCGGTCGAATTCACCGACGTTGCCGTCATCATCGGCGCCAATCCGGTTTCGGCTCATCCGGTGTTCGCCTCGCGGCTGAAGAAGCGGCTGCGCCAGGGCGCCAAGCTGATCGTGCTCGATCCGCGCCGCACCGAGATGGTCAAGTCGGCGCATATCCAGGCCGACTATCACCTGCCGTTGAAGCCTGGCACCAATGTGGCGGTATTGACGTCGCTGGCGCATGTCATCGTCACCGAAGGGCTATTCGACGAAGCCTTCATCCGCGAGCGTTGCGACTGGGCCGAGTTCCAGGACTGGGCGTCTTTCGTCGCGCTGCCGGAAAACAGCCCGGAAACCATCGGCAAACTGTCCGGCGTCGATCCCGAACTGATCCGGGGTGCCGCGCGCCTCTATGCCAAGGGCGGCAATGGCGCGATCTATTACGGCCTCGGCGTCACGGAACACAGCCAGGGCTCGACCACGGTGATGGCGATCGCCAACCTCGCCATGGCGACCGGCAATATCGGCCGTCCGGGCGTCGGCGTGAACCCGCTGCGCGGCCAGAACAACGTGCAGGGCTCGTGCGACATGGGCTCCTTCCCGCATGAATTGCCGGGCTATCGCCACATCTCGGGCGACGCGGTGCGCGACATCTATGAGAGCCTGTGGGGCGTGAAGCTCGACGACGAACCGGGTCTGCGCATCCCCAACATGCTGGACGCCGCCGTCGACGGCTCGTTCAAGGGCATCTACATCCAGGGCGAGGACATCCTGCAGTCCGACCCCGACACCAAGCATGTCGCCGGCGGCCTCGCCGCGATGGAATGCGTGGTCGTGCACGACCTCTTCCTCAACGAGACGGCGAATTACGCGCATGTCTTCCTGCCGGGCTCGACCTTCCTCGAGAAGGACGGCACCTTCACCAACGCCGAGCGCCGCATCAACATGGTGCGCAAGGTGTTGGAGCCGAAGGCGCGCTATGCCGACTGGGAAGCGACGCAGGAGCTTGCCCGCGCCATCGGGCTCGACTGGAACTACACGCATCCGTCGCAGATCATGGACGAGATCGCCAAGACGACGCCGAGCTTCGCCAATGTCTCCTTCGACCTGCTCGACCGCGTCGGCTCGGTGCAGTGGCCCTGCAACGACAAGGCGCCGCTCGGCACGCCGATCATGCATGTCGACGGCTTCGTGCGCGGCAAGGGCAAGTTCATCCGCACCGAATATGTGGCGACGGACGAGCGGACTGGACCGCGCTATCCGCTGCTTCTCACCACTGGCCGGATTCTCTCGCAATACAATGTCGGCGCGCAGACCAGGCGTACCGAGAATGTGATGTGGCACGCTGAGGACCGGCTGGAGATCCATCCGCACGACGCTGAAGTCCGTGGCGTCCGCGAGGGCGACTGGGTGCGGCTGGCCAGCCGCTCCGGCGAGACCACGCTGCGCGCGCTGATCACCGATCGCGTCTCGCCCGGCGTCGTCTACACGACCTTCCACCACCCGGACACGCAGGCCAATGTGATCACCACCGACTTCTCGGACTGGGCGACCAACTGTCCGGAATACAAGGTCACTGCCGTGCAGGTGGCGCCGTCCAACGGGCCGAGCGACTGGCAGAAGGACTATAACGAGCAGGCTGAGCGGAGCCGCCGCATCGCACCGCTGGCGGCGGCGGAGTAGCCTTGGCCGCGCGCCGCAAAGCGACGACGCAAATCTCGCGGCTGGCGCATCGCGCCGGCGGAACTGCTGCCGCGAACCGCATGGTGCCCGAGGAGACGCCGGTGGCGTTCTCCTTCGCCGGCACCACCCATGCGGTGATGATGGCGAGCCCGGCCGATTTCGAGGATTTCGCGCTCGGCTTCTCGCTGACCGAAGGCATCATTGCCGATCCGGCCGAGATCGAGGCGATCGAGGTCGAGGACCTCGGCGCCGGCATCGACATCCAGATCAGGCTGAAGGACCAGGCCAATACGCGCTTCCAGGCCAGGCGGCGCCGGCTGGCCGGACCGGTCGGCTGCGGGTTGTGCGGTATCGAATCCATTGAGGAGGCGATGCGCTCGGTCGATGCGGTCGGTGCGTCAAAACTTACACTTGGCGCCAACGACATCACGAGCGCCGTGCGGCTGCTTTCCAAGGTGCAGCCGCTGCATGCCGAGACCGGCGCGGTGCACGCCGCGGGCTTCTATGTGCCAGGCAAGGGCATCGTCATGGCGCGCGAGGATGTCGGTAGGCACAACGCGCTGGACAAGCTGGCCGGTGCGCTGGCCAAGGCCGGCATCGATGGCGCGACAGGCGCCGTGGTGGTGACCTCGCGCGTTTCGGTCGAGATGGTGCAGAAGACCGCCTCGATCGGCGCTTCGATCATTATGGCCGTGTCCGCCCCGACCGCGCTCGCCATCCGCACTGCCGACGCCGCCGGCATGACGCTGGTGGCGCTGGTGCGCGGCGACGAATTCGACATTTTCACCCACCCGGAACGGGTGGCTTCCGGAGTTTCCCAGCATGTTGCATGACGAAGAACACATCACCAGCACCCGGGAAAAGCTGGTGCGCATGGCAAACCAGATCGCCACATTCTTCGATTCCAAGCCGCGCGAGGAAGGCATTGCCGGCGTCGCCGAGCACATCAATAAGTTCTGGGAGCCGAGGATGCGGCGGCAGCTCTTCGAAATGCTGGACGGCGGCACCGAGCATTTCAACGAGCTGGTGGTGGCGGCTTCCGCCAGGATCAAGCGGCCAAGGACCGACGCGCAGGCCGATGCAACCATTGGCTACACCACGGCTGCAGATGCCGAAGGTGCCGTCCCGCAGAAATAGTGGCCTCGCGACGTCAAAGGTCCTACATTTCCGCCTGCTAAAGTTCGGCTGCCGTTGCGGCATATTTCTGCTACCATCGGACGAAAATCGTCTGGCTGGGCGGGGTAGCTTGCGTGAGGCCCATAGAGACCAGATACGCCCGTAGCGGGGATGTGCGGATCGCCTATCAGGTGGTCGGCCAGGGTTCGTTCGATCTGGTCTTCGTGCCCGGCTTCATCTCCAATCTCGACTTGCACTGGGAGGATGAAGGCTACAGCCGACTGTTGAAGCGGCTTTCGGCCTTCTCGCGGCTGATCCTGTTCGACAAGCGCGGCACCGGCCTGTCGGACCGCGTCGACAGTCACCACCTGCCCAGCCTCGAGACCCGTATGGACGACGTGCGTGCGGTGATGGATGCCACAGGCAGCGGCCGCGCGGCGATCCTCGGCGCCTCGGAAGGCGCGCCGATGGCGATGCTGTTTGCCGCCACCTATCCTGAGCGCACGCGCTCGCTGGTGCTCTATGGCGGCTATGCGCATTTCCACAAATGGGTGATGCCGCCGGAGCGGCTGCAGGCCTTCATCGATGCGGCGGAGACGGCCTGGGGCACCGGCGCCACGCTGCCCAATTTCGCGCCGGGCCGGGTCGACGATGCGCATTTCACGCAATGGTGGGGGCGCTTCGAGCGACTGTCGGCCAGCCCGACCGCGGCGGCGGCCCTTGCCCGCATGAATGCCGGGATCGACGTGCGCGGCATTCTTTCGATGATCCGCGCGCCGACGCTGCTCATCCATCGCCGCAACGACGTCCGTGTCGATCCCGACGCCAGCCGCTTCCTGGCGAAGAAAATTCCGAACGCCCGGCTGGCCGAGATCCCTGGACGCGACCACCCGATCTGGACCGGCGATGTCGACCGCGTCGCCGACCTGATCGAGGAATACCTCACCGGACAGCCGGCCGTGGTCGATACCGAGCGCGTGCTTGCCGCGCTGCTGGTGACGCGCATCTATGACACTGCGCGGCTTGGAGACCGGTTGTGGAGCGAACGCAGCCTGCGCTTCCAGGAGAACTGGCGAATGCTGGTCGGTCGTCACGGCGGGCGCGTCGCCGGAACGCATGGCGAACTCATGATCTCGCGCTTCGACGGCCCGGCGCGTGCCGTACGCTGCGCGGCGTTGCTGCGCGAAGCGGCGCAGGAGATAGGCGTGGCAAGCGCGCAAGGGGTGCATGTCGGCGAGGTCGAGGTGCGTGGGCCCCCGACTGGACTGACAGCGCGTGTGACCATCCAGCTTGCCGCCCATGCCGAACGCGGCCACATCCTCGCCTCACGGCTGGTCGCAGACCTGGCGGCCGGTTCCGGCTTGCATTTCGTCGACGCCGGGCGCGTCGGCCTCGACGAGCTGGACGAGCCGCTGGCACTGGTTCAGGTGACGGCCGAACAGCATCTGGAACCGGCCTGCCGTCCCAAGCCCAAACCCGCGGAACCGGCCACGCTGTCGGCGCGCGAAAGCGAGGTGGTGAGCCTGATCGCCGACGGCAAGAGCAATGCCGCCATCGCCGCCGAACTCAGCCTCAGCGAGCACACGGTCAAGCGCCACGTCGCCAACATATTGCTCAAGCTCGACCTGCCCTCTCGAGCGGCTGCGGCGGCTTTTTCCGCGAGGAACACTGGCCCGGACGGGCCATAAGAGCCATGGCGCTTTCGGGCGAAGCGGCGAAGGCAGGTTAAGCGGTATCACTTCTCCCATGCAGGCCAGGCGATATCGCCGCGACGGCCCTGCGAATGGAGGATGAAATGCTGAAGCTCAATCGCAAGATCGGATTGCTGGCATTTGCGGCAGGCGCATTGCTGGCCATCTCCATGGCGCGAGCCGAAGACGCCTCGGCCACCGCCGCCTACAAGGACATCCAGGCCACGCTGGGCTCGGTGCCCGACATGTTCAAGACGCTGCCGGACGTCGCGGTGGCCGGCGCCTGGGCCGAGATCAAGGCCGTGCAGCTCAATCCCAAGACCGCGCTGGACGGCAAGACCAAGGAGCTGATGGGGCTCGCGGTCGCCGCGCAGATCCCTTGCCAGTACTGCATCTATTTCCACACCGAAGCGGCCAGGCTCAACGGCGCATCGGACGAGGAGATCAAGGAGGCGATCGCGATGTCTGCGATCGTGCGGCACTGGTCGACGATGCTCAACGGCAGCCAGGTCGACCTCGCCACCTTCAAGAAGCAGACGGACGACGTGTTCGCGGCCGTCAAGGCGAAGTCGCAGTGACGAAATCCCCGCCCGGCGATGAGCGCCGGGCAGCATTTTCTCGTCAACCGCCCGATCAGAAAGACGGGCACATGGAGGATGACATGTTGACCAAGACCAAAGCAGTGGACGGCGCGGCGATCAAGAAGGCGATCGAGGGCCGGGACGGCAAGCTGCTGTCGAGCTTCTACAACGACGACGCGCTGGTGCGGGTCGTCGACCGCAACAACCCACCAAGCAAGCCGCGCGAAATCCGCGGCCGCGCGGCGATCAGTACCTTCTGGGACGACATCTGCAGCCGGGCGATGACCCATAAGGTCGACACCACCATCGCCGACGGCGACAACCTCGCCTTCATGCAGGCCTGCGCCTATCCGGACGGCACCAAGGTTTTGTGTGCCGCGATGGTGGAGCTGAAGAACGGTCTGATCGCGCGGCAGACGGTCGTGCAGGCCTGGGACGAGTAATTCAACCTCGGATGAATCAACCTTAATCACGCAGGAGAGTGGAAGATGTTCAGCGCCAGATGGCAGATCGACGCCAAGTTCGGGCACAAGCAGACCGCACTCGAGCTGATGCGGAAATGGGAGCGCGAGATCGGCTCGCAGGTCGGGCTCGCCGATCTGAATTTCCGGCTCATGACGGGCTCGATCGGCGCACGCGAAGCGACGATCGAGTCTCATCACGAGGTCGAGAGCTTGGCCCAGTTGGAGGCATTCTTCGCCAAGATCGCCAAGATCGACGCGCATGCCAAATGGGGCAAAGAGCTGGAGCCCTATGTGGTTTCGGGCACCAGCCTTTGGAACATTTACCGGATTGTCGGGTAGCGGCTTTCGCTCTTCTCCCCGTTTACGGGGAGAAGAGCCGGCAGGCAGATGAGGGGCGGCGCCAGCGTCCGCTATCTATTTGTTTTGCCGTAGTTTTGGGTCTGAAATTGCCGAGGTTGGCGCTGCCCCTCATCCGCCCTTCGGGCACCTTCTCCCCGTAAACGGGGAGAAGGAGATTTCTACCCGTGCGCCACCATTACGTGGCGGACGGCGGTGTAGTCTTCCAAGGCATAGAGCGACATGTCCTTGCCGTAGCCGGACTGTTTCAGGCCGCCATGCGGCATCTCGTTGGTCAGCATGAAATGGGTGTTGATCCAGGTGCAGCCATATTGCAGTCGGGCGGCGGTGGCCATGGCGCGCGAGACGTCCCTGGTCCACACCGAGGAAGCCAGCCCATAGTCGCTGTCGTTCGCCCAGTTCACCGCTTCGTCGACGTCCGAGAAGCGGGTGACCGAGACGACCGGGCCGAACACTTCGCGGCGCACGATCTCGTCTTCCTGCAGCGCGCCGGCGACGACGGTCGGCTGGTAGTAGAAGCCCGAGCCCTCGCCCGGCTTGCCGCCGGTGGTGATCTCGATGTGCTTGAGCTCCGAGGCGCGCTCGACGAAACTCGACACGCGGTCGCGCTGGCGGCGCGAGATCAGCGGGCCGATCTCGTTTTCGGTGTCGTCGGGCTGGTTGAACTTGATGGTCGAAACGGCCGAGGAGAGATCGGCGACCAACTTGTCGTAGATCTTCTTGCCGGCATAGATGCGGCAGGCGGCGGTGCAGTCCTGGCCGGCATTGTAGTAGCCGAATGCGCGCAGGCCGTTGACCACGGCGCCGAGGTCGGCGTCGTCGAAGACGATGACCGGCGCCTTGCCGCCGAGCTCGAGATGCGTGCGCTTGACCGACTTGGCGGCCGCCTGCAGCACCTTCTTGCCGGTTGCGACATCGCCGGTGATCGAGATCATGTTGACCTTGGGGTGGTTGATCAGCGTGTTGCCGACACTGTCGCCGCGGCCGAGCACGACGTTGACGACGCCCTCGGGCAGGACATCGGCGAGGATCTTCGCCAGCTTGAGCGCCGTCAGTGGCGTCTGTTCGGAAGGCTTGAAGACCACTGTGTTGCCGCCGCCGATGGCCGGCGCCAGCTTCCAGGCCATCATCATCAGCGGATAGTTCCACGGCGCGATCGAGGCGACGATGCCGATCGGATCGCGCCTGACCATCGAGGTGTGGCCGGGCAGATATTCGCCCGCCACCTGGCCGGGCATCGAGCGCACCGCGCCGGCGAAGAAACGGTAGCAGTCGACGATCGCCGGGATCTCGTCATTGAGCACGGCATTGATCGGCTTGCCGCAGTTCAGCGCTTCGAGCGCCGCGAATTCCTTGGCTTCCGCCTCGATGCGGTCGGCGATCTTGAGCAGATAGCCGGAGCGCTGCGCCGGCGTGGTGCGCGACCAGCTGACGAACGCCTGTTCGGCGGCGGCCACAGCAGCCTCGATCTGCGCCGGGCTCGCCTCCGGCAGGTTGAGAATGGTCGCCCCGGTCTTCGGATTGAGGATCGGCTCCTCGGTCTCGGTGCCCTTGTCGAATTTCGAGCCGATCAGCATCTGGGTGTCCATGGACATCACTCCCTTATGAATTTGGTTATTTGCCCGAACCGGCGATCTGGTCGCCGTCGCGGGTCAGGTAATAGGCAAAGAGGATCGGCAGCAGCGTCACCAGCACGACGACCATGGCCACGACATTGGTGACCGGGCGCTGGCGCGGGCGGATCAGTTCCTCCAGCATCCAGATCGGCACGGTCTGCTGCTGGCCGGCGGTGAAGGTGGTGACGATGACCTCGTCGAAGGACAGCGCGAAGGCGAGCATGCCGCCTGCAAGCAGCGCGGTGGCGATGTTCGGCAGCACGACATGGCGGAAGGTCTGAAAACCGTCGGCGCCGAGGTCCATCGAGGCCTCGATCATCGAGCCGGAGGTGCGGCGGAAGCGGGCCACCGCATTGTTGTAGACGACGACCACGCAGAAGGTGGCGTGGCCGAGCACGATCGTCCAGAACGAGAACGGGATGTCGGCGAGCGAGAAGGCCGAACGCAGCGCGATGCCGGTGATGATGCCGGGCAGCGCGATCGGCAGGATGACCAAGAGCGAAATGGCCTCGCGGCCGAAGAAGCGCGTCTGCGAGACGGCCGCCGCACAGAGCGTGCCGAGCACCAACGCGATCGCCGTCGAGATGGCGGCGACACGGACCGACAGCGAAAGCGCTTCCCAGACATCCGGGCGGTTCCAGGTGACGGCGAACCACTGCAGAGTGAGGCCGGGGGGCGGCCAGACGAAGCTCTTCTCCTCGGTGGTGAAAGCGTAGACGAAGATCAAGAGGATCGGCAGATGCAGGAAGAGCAGGCCGCAGCCAGCGGCGATCTTCAGGCCGAGCGGAGCGGATTGGCCACGATCAGAGCGCATCGAAGGCCCCCATGCGCTTGGCGCCCCAGAGGTAGAAACCCATGATGACGATGGGCACCACGGTGAAGGCGGCGGCCAGGGGAATGTTGCCGGCGGTGCCCTGCTGCGAATAGACGGCCTGGCCGATAAACAGGCGCGAGGTGCCGATGATCTGCGGGATGATGTAGTCGCCCAGCGTCAGCGAGAAGGTGAAGATCGAGCCGGCGACGATGCCGGGCAGCGCCAGCGGGAACAAAACGTTGCGGAAGGTTTGGCCGGGCGAGGCGCCGAGATCGGATGAGGCCTCGACCAGATTGCCGGGCACCCGCTCGAGCGCCGCCTGCACAGGCAGGATCATGAAGGGCAGCCAGACATAGACGAAGACGATGAAGGTGCCGGTGAAGGAGACCGACAGCGAATTGCCGCCAACGACGGGCAGCGACAGCCAGGCGTCGAGCAGCCAGAGCAGGTGCAGCTTGGCCAACAGCCAGGTGAGGATGCCTTCCTTGGCGAGGATCAGTTTCCAGGCATAGATCTTGACCAGGTAGCTCGACCACAGCGGCAGCATGATGCCGAGATAGAACAGCGCCTTCCAGCGGCCGCGCGCATAACGCGCCGCGTAATAGGCGATGGGAAAAGCGACGACCGCGGAGGCGAGCGTGACCAGCGCGGCCATCGTAATGGTACGCAGAATGATGTCGAGATTGGCGGCCTGGAACAGGTCGCCATAGGTCTTCAGCGTGAACTCGCGGTTGATGAGGCCGGAGAACTCGTCGATGGAGAAAAAGCTCTGCGCCAAGAGCGCGAACAGCGAGCCGATATAGACGATGCCGAGCCACAGCAGCGGTGGAGCTAGCATCAACAGAAGCAGGAATTTCGGTCGGCGCCAGAAGAGGTCGGACAAGGCACCACGCAGACCGCCGCTGCCGGGAAGGATGGCGGGTGCGGGATTGGATTGAACAGCGGCGATGGTCATGCCGGCTCGTCCATCAGGTGCAGGCTGTCGCGGTTGAAGGTGAGCATCACCGCCTCGCCTTCCGCAGGCAGCGCCGTTCCCGCCGGCACCATGGCGTGCAGCCTCAACCCGTCAGCGTCGAGCGCCAGCCTGGTCGTGGCACCTAGATAGTTCGTGCCGACCAGTCGCGCGGCGACGCCGTCGCCGCTGGTCGCGGTGGAGACGCGGATGGACTCGGGGCGCAGGCTGCCCCAGCGATGCTGGCCGGCATAGCGCTGGACGAAATCGGGCGGCAGCACGTTGGATGAGCCGACGAAATCGGCGACGAAGCGGGTCTTTGGCCGCTGGTAGATATCTTCCGGCGTGCCGACCTGCATGATCCTGCCGTCGTTGAAGACGGCGACGCGGTCGGCCATCGACAGCGCCTCGCCCTGGTCGTGGGTGACGAAGACGAAGGTGATGCCCAGCACCTTCTGCAGCGACTTCAATTCTTCCTGCATGTTCTCGCGCAGCTTGAGGTCGAGCGCGCCGAGCGGCTCGTCGAGCAACAGCACCTTGGGCTGGTTGACCAGGGCGCGGGCGAGCGCGACGCGCTGGCGCTGGCCGCCGGAGAGCTGGCCGGGGCGGCGCGCGCCATAGCCCGGGAGCCTTACAAGGGAAAGCGCCTCTTCCGCCGCCTTGAGGCGCTCGGCCTTGCCGACGCCCTTGACCATCAGGCCGTAAGCGACGTTGTCCAGCACATTCAGATGCGGGAACAGCGCATAGTCCTGGAAGACGGTGTTGACGTTGCGGCGATAGGGCGGGACGCCTTCGGCGCGCTCGCCGAAGATGGAGATCGATCCGGCCGTCGGCTGCTCGAAGCCGGCAATCAGCCTGAGACACGTCGTCTTGCCGGAGCCGGACGGGCCGAGCATGGCGAAGAATTCGCCCGGCACGATGTCGAGATCGACGGCGTCGACCGCGCGCACGCTGCCGAAATGGCGCGAGACTTGTTTGAAGGAAACGGCTGCGGTCATGGTCGCTTTTCAGTTACAGGTTATCGCGATTACCCCTCATCCGACCTCGCTTCGCGAGGCCACCTTCTCCCACAAGGGGAGAAGGGAAGTCCTGCGCAAAGGTCGCCGCAAACCACCGACGGTGGAGCTTATGAAAGGCGGCAGTGCCGCGACCTTCCTTCTCGCCTTGTGGGAGAAGGTGGCCGAGCGGAGCTCGGTCGGATGAGAGGTGGGTGCGAGGCAAGATTTCCTGCCTCGCCCCTATCAATCACCGCCCGCCGATGACGCCGATATAGTCCGACACCCAGCGGTAATAAGGCACGCACTGGTTGTTCTGGCTGGCGCATTTCGAAACCGGCGTCTTCCAGAACTTGATCTTGTCGAAATTGTCGTAGCCGTTGGTCTTGCAGCCTTCGTCGCCGAGCAACTCGTTGCCCTTGCAGGCGGCGGGCACGACGGGGAGCGAACCGAACCAGGCCGAGACGTCGCCCTGAACCTTCGGCGAGAGCGAATGCTCGAGCCACATATAGGCGCAGTTCGGATGGGCGGCGTCGGCCTCCATCATGGTGGTGTCGGCCCAGCCGGTGACGCCTTCTTCCGGCACGGTCGAGGCGACCGGCTTCTTGGCGGCGACCAGCGTGTTGACCTGATACGGCCAAGAACCGGAAGCGACCACGCCTTCGTTCTGGAAGTCGTCGACCTGGATGGCGGCGTCATGCCAGTAGCGGCCGACCAGCGTGCGCTGCGTGCGCAACAGATCGAGCGCCGCCTTGTACTGGTCCTCGTTGAGTTCGTAAGGATCCTTGATGCCGAGTTCCGGCTTGTGGAACATCAAGTAATTGGCGGCGTCGGCGATGTGGATCGGGCCGTCATAGGCCTGGACGCGGCCCTTGTTAGACTTGCCATCGGGCAGCTTCATTTCCTCGAAGACGACGTTCCAGCTCTTGGGCGCTTCCTTGAAGACATCGGTGTTGTACATCAGGATGTTCGGCCCCCACTGGTAGGGGACGCCGTAATGCACCTTGTCGACGGTGAACCAGGGCGCATCCTTGAGGCGGTCGTCGACCGTCTTCCAGCTCGGGACGAGATCGGTGTTGATCGGCTGCACGCGTTTGCCGGCGACGAGGCGCAGCGAGGCATCGCCCGACGCGGTGACGAGATCGAAGCCGCCCTCATTCATCAGCGAGACCATCTCGTCCGAGGTGTTGGCGGTCTTGACGTTGACCTTGCAGCCGCTTTCCTTTTCGAAAGCCGTCACCCAGTCGTAACCCTTGTCGGTCTCGCCGCGCTCGATGTAGCCCGGCCAGGCAACGATGTTGACCTCGCCCTCGCCCTTGCCGAGTTCCTTGACCTGGGCCATCGCCTGGCCGGAAAAAGTCAGCGCGACCGTCAGCGCCGTGCACGACTTCAGGAATGCATTCATCATCGACTCTCCCATTGCTAGGGGCAGCGCTCTCAGGGCGCGGCTTTGTTCCCTTGGCAAAAAGTGCTGTGAAAAATCCGGTTTCGCAAATTCATTTATCAGAAAGCCGGTATCGGTTTTTCCGATATGTATTTGGTCCGCCTGTCAAACCCGCTGACGGACCGTGCGCTGCGACTGGGCAAGGCCGATGAAGTCGCGCGCGGCCTGCGGCAGGCTGGAACCGCGGCGCCAGACCATGCCGACCTGGACGACCGGCAAGGACCCGGAAATATCGCGCGATTCGATGCGGTCGCCTTCCAGCGACCAGGGCCGGTAGACGAGGTCGGGCAGCAGCGCCACGCCGGCGCCGGTGGCGACCAGGCTGCGCACGGCCTCGACTGAACGCGTGCGGAAGGCGACATGGGGCCTCGCGCCGAGTGCCGACAGCAGTTTGCCGGTGTTCTCCTCGATCTCGTCGACGGTCAGCATGATCAGAGGTTCGGAGGCGATGTCGCCGATCGAGATGATGTCGGCGCTGGCCAGCCTGTGGCTAAGCGGTACCCATAGCCGATAGGCCGAGACCTCGAGGATTTCGGATTGCAGCGCGGTGCGGTCGCGTAGGTTGGACGTCACCATCACCGCAATGTCGAGCTTGCCGCCGACCAGAAGGTGCTCGAGATAGTCGCCATTGTCCTCGATGGCCGAAACCTCCACGCCCGGATAGGCGCGGCGGTAGCGGGCGAGCAGATCGGACAGCACATAGCCGGCGACCAGCGAGGTGACGCCGAGCTGGAGACGGCCGCCGGCGACGGCCTGCTCGGCGGAAAAGGAGCGGCGCGCATCGGAGACGTCGGCCAGGATCTTGGTCGCGTGGCGCAGGAACTGGTGGCCCTTGTGGGTAATGTTCAGGCCGCGCGGATGGCGCTCGAACAGCTCGACGCCGAGATCGCTCTCCAGTTCCTTGATCGCCTCGGTGACCGAGGATTGCGAGATGGAGAGGTTCTGCGCGGCGCCCGAAACCGTGCCCTGCTCGGCAACGGCGACGAAGAACTGCAATTGGCGAATGGTGAAGGCCATGGCCGGACTAAACACTGGCGGTGCTGCCGTGGGAAGTGCCCGCCTGTCGATCGCCGTTATCGGCCAACCGATCCTGTCTCAGCCGGCAGCGATGCTCAGGCGCGCGCCTGCCTGGTTCAGCGCCGCGGCAATGTCGCGCGGCGGCGGCTGGTCGGTAGCGAGTTCGGCAAAAGCATCGAAGCCGCAGACCCGCACCAGTCCTTGCCGCCCGAATTTGGTGTGGTCGGTGATGACCAGCGAGCGCTGGCCGCGCGACAGCACCATGCGGGCGAATTCCGCCTCGTCCAGCGCATAGTCAGTGAGACCGGCAACCGTATCGACGGCGCCTATCGAGATCACCGCGTGATCGACCGAGAAGCGGCTGACGAACTCGATCGCCGAATTGCCGAAGGCAGCACCTGAATCGCTGCGCAACTCGCCGCCCGCCATATAGACCTTGTTGCCGTTGACGGTGGCCAGCGTGCGGGCGATGTCCGACGAATTGGTGACCACCGTCAGCCGGCGGTGACCCAGCAATTCGCGCGCCAGGAAGGAGGTCGTCGTGCCGGTGTCGAGCATGACCGACTCGCCGTCGCGGATGGTGGCGGCGACCATGCGGGCGATCAGCCGCTTGGCCTCGGCATTCTCGCGCATGCGGCGCTCGAACGGCGCCTCGCCCACCATCGAGGCAAGGCCGACGGCGCCGTGCATCTTCAGCAGCGCCCCGTCATCGGCGAGCGGCTTGACGTCGCGCCGCACGGTTTCCAACGAGACACCGAGACGTTCGGCGAGGCTGGCAATGCTGATCGTGCCTTCCTCGTTGAGGAGCCGCAGGATCTCGCCGTGGCGTTTCGAATGGATCATCTGGAAGTCCGGGATTTTGACCGTTTGTAGGGCAATCCTGACGCTTTTAAAGGATTTGCTTATAGTTTCCGGGCAAAACACCCAAAAAAAGTCACAGCATTTTGATTGACAGTTGAAGGCCGCAGGCGTGTGATCGATGTCGTGTCAGGCTCGGAACTGTCACAGGAGAGTGATGGCAGAGCCTGGTGACCAGACCGTCTGGAAGCTTTCAGACGCGAGCTTTTTTCAAATCCGCGGGGGCGGATGCCGGGGTCACAAACCTGGCCAAGGGGCTCGTCGGTGCGGTGCGGGATACCGATCCCGGCGTCTCGCACCGACGAGACTTTTTTGTTGTCTCCCATCATCGCCTTGTCAAAAAACGGCTGGAGCAGGATCGAACCCGTGAGCGCCGAAGACCGCATCCGTGCCCTGCCCTGCTGGACCGGCCCGATCGACATCGAGCCGCTGCCGGGGGGCTTGAGCAATTCCAACTTCGTGGTGACGGACGCCGCCGGGCGGCATGTCGTGCGCTTCGGCCAGGATTTCCCGTTCCACCATGTCTTTCGCGAACGCGAGGTGATGACGGCGCGAGCGGCAGAGGCCGCCGGTTTCGCCCCGGCCGTGCATTATTCCGAGCCCGGCATATTGGTGACGGCGTTTCTCGGAGCGAAGACCTTTGTCGGCGAAGACGTGCGCGCCAATCTCGGCCGGGTGGCGGCGTTGCTGCGCTCCTTCCATCGCGAGATGCCGAACCATGTCTCCGGCGCCGGCTTCATGTTCTGGGTGTTCCACGTCATCCGCGACTATGCGCGCACGCTGGACGAAGGCGGCAGCCGCAAGAAGGGCGAGTTGCCGCGCTATCTGGCTCTGGCCGACGAACTCGAGCGGGCGCAGAAATTGCTGCCGATCGTTTTCGGCCACAACGATCTTTTGCCGGCCAATATCCTGGACGACGGCAAGCGGCTGTGGCTGATCGACTTCGAATATGCCGGCTTCAACACGGCGATGTTCGATCTCGCCGGCGCCGCCTCCAATGCCGGGTTGAGCGACGATGAATCCTTCGCCTTCCTGACCGCCTATTTCATGAAGGAGCCGGACAGTGAAATCCGCCGCTCGCACGCCGCCATGCAATGCGCCTCACTGCTGCGCGAGGCGATGTGGAGCATGGTTTCCGAGCTCTATCTCGACGCGCCCGGCATCGACTACGTCGCCTATACGGAAGAGAACCTGACGCGGCTCGACGCGGCGCTGGACAACTACCGGACCAAATACGGAACCAAGCCATGACCCTTCCCAGCCATGCCGGCATCGTCGTCATCGGCGGCGGCATCATCGGCTGCTCGACCGCCTATCACCTGGCCCGCGACCACAAGGCGGATGTCGTGCTTCTGGAACAGGGCAAGCTGACGTCGGGCTCGACCTGGCACGCGGCCGGGCTGGTCGGGCAGTTGCGCTCCTCGGCCTCGATCACGCGCGTGCTCAAATATTCGGTCGAGCTCTACAAGGGGCTCGAAGCCGAGACCGGTCTTGCGACCGGCTGGAAAATGACCGGCTGCCTGCGGCTGGCGACCAATGCCGACCGCTGGACCGAGTTCCAGCGGCTGGCGACGACGGCGAAGAGCTTCGGCATGGACATGCAGTTGCTGTCGCCGACCGAAGTCAAACGCATGTGGCCGCTGATGGAAACTGACGATCTTGTCGGCGCTTCGTGGCTGCCCACCGACGGCCAGGCCAGCCCGTCCGACATCACGCAATCGCTCGCCAAGGGCGCGCGCATGCATGGCGCGAAATTGTTCGAAGACGTGCGCGTCACCGGCTTTGCGATGAAAGACGGCCGCATCACCGCGGTGAAGACCGACAAGGGCGACATCGCCTGCGACAAAGTGGTGAACTGCGCCGGGCAATGGGCAAGGCAGGTCGGCGCAATGGCCGGCATCAACGTGCCGCTGCAGCCGGTCAAGCATCAGTATATAATCACCGAAAAGATTCCCGGGCTCGCCAACGACGCGCCGACGATCCGCGACCCGGACCGCCGCACCTATTTCAAGGAAGAGGTCGGCGGGCTGGTGATGGGCGGCTATGAACCCAATCCGCAGGCCTGGACGACAGGCGACGTCCCCAACGACTGGGAATTCCGCCTGTTCGACGACGATTACGACCATTTCGAACAGCATATGGCCCAGGCGATCGCGCGCGTTCCCGCCCTGGAGACCGTCGGCGTGAAGCAGATGATCAACGGTCCGGAAAGCTTCACGCCGGACGGCAATTTCATTCTCGGCGTGGCGCCGGAATGTTCGAACATGTTCGTCGGCGCCGGCTTCAACGCGTTCGGCATCGCGTCGGGCGGCGGCGCTGGCTGGGTGCTGGCGCAATGGGTGGTCGACGGCGAGGCGCCGCTCGATCTGTGGGTGGTCGATATCAGGCGCTTTTCAAACCTGCATCGCGACCGCGACTGGGTGCGCGACCGCACGCTGGAAGCCTACGGCAAGCATTACACGATCGGCTTCCCGCATGAGGAATATCTGTCGGGGCGGCCGCGCATCGTCTCGCCGCTCTATGAGCGGCTGAAGGCGCACCGCGCCGTGTTCGGCTCCAAGCTCGGCTGGGAGCGGCCGAACTGGTTCGCGCCCGATGGCGCCCCGGCCGAGGACGTCTATTCGATGGGCCGGCAGAACTGGTTCGACCCGGTCGGTGACGAGCACCGGCATGTGCGCGAGAAGGTCGGCATCTTCGATCAGTCCTCCTTCGCCAAATACGATCTGACCGGCGCCGATGCCTTGAAGGCGCTCGACTGGATTTGCGCCAACGATGTCGCCAAGCCGGTCGGGCGGCTGATCTATACGCAGCTCCTCAACACGCGCGGCGGCATCGAGGCGGACCTGACCATATCGCGGCTCGGCGAGGACAGGTTCTACATCGTCACCGGCACCGGTTTCCGCACGCACGACCTGTCCTGGATCGGCGACCATATCGGCCATAGGCTCGATGCGACACTGAAAGACGTCACCGAGGATTACGGCACGCTGTCGCTGATGGGGCCGCGCGCCCGCGAAGTGCTTTCGGCGGTGACGAAGGCCGACGTTTCGAACGCCGCCTTCCCGTTCGGCCATGCGCGCGAAATCGGCATTGCCGGCCATATCGTGAAGGCACTGCGCGTTACCTATGTCGGCGAACTCGGCTGGGAGCTGCATGTGCCGATCGCCGCCACCGGCGACGTCTTCGACGCGCTGATGGCTGCGGGCAAGCCGCACGGCATTCGCCCGGTCGGCTACCGGGCGCTGGAATCGCTGAGGTTGGAAAAGGGCTACCGCGCCTGGGGCTCGGACATCACGCCGAACGACACGCCGCTGGAGGCGGGGCTCGGCTGGGCAGTAAAGCTTCGCAAGAACACCGATTTCGTCGGACGCCGGGCGTTGGAAAAGGCGGACGGCAAGCTGCTGGTCAAACGCTTTGCCGGCTTCACGGTCGACGATGCCGAGACAGTGCTGGTCGGACGCGAGACGATCCTGCGCAACGGCGAGCCGGTGGGCTATCTCACCAGCGGCGGCTACGGCTACACGCTGGATAAAAGCGTCGGCTACGGCTATGTGCGCAACGCCGACGGCGTCAGCGACGATTTCCTCGCCTCGGGCGAGTATGAGCTGGTGGTGGCGATGCAACGCAAGCCGGCAAAGATCCATCTCGAGCCGATGTACGATCCGGCCGGGGCAAGGATAAAGGCCTGATCAGTTGACGCGCAGCACCAAGCCGCGGCTCGGCACCGTGTCGACCTCGCCGGGCATCGAGGCATAGGGCTTCGTTTCCTCGACACGCGTCAGCTTGCCTTCGGCTTCCAGCGCGGCGACGCGTTCGGCAAAGCCCGCCTGCCAAAGCGTGTTCTTGACCGTCAGCACGATGACGCCGCCGGGGCGGCAGATGCGGATCAATTCGTCCAGGCCCTCGGCTCCGACATGGCCGGAGGTGAAGACGCCGGCCGAGACGATGCCGGCATAGGCATTGTCGGCGAAGGGTAATGGCCCGCCCATCGCGAGTTTGTGCAGCGCCGTATAGACGCCCTTGGCCGCCGCCTTGTCCAGCATGCCTTGCGAGATATCGAGCGCCTCGACCTTCGGATAGCCGGTGATGACCAGCCACTCGCCGATCAGGCCTGTGCCGGCGCCGGCGTCGAGCACGGGTTCGGCGCCGCGCGGCAGGTGGCGGGCAAGCAGCGCCAGGCAGATCGTCGGATGGCGGTAGCCGGCGGCCGACATGTCGGCATCATAGGTCTCCGACCAGTCGTCATAGATAGCCGCGACATCCTCCGGCCGCTTCGCCGCATAGGCCGCGCTCAGCGCGCCGCTGTGCTTGCCTTCCGTCATCGTCTCTCCCAAAGCCGAATCCTTTTTGGGTGATGATAGCCAAGCAACGAAAACTGTGGAACCGTCCGAGCGTAAACATGATGTGAAGGTTAAAAAGGGGGAATTCAATGGAAGAGCTGCGCGCGGCATTGGCCGCCATTCCGGCGCTGGCCGGCTATGACGGGCCACTGGAGCGGCTCGGCGGCCTCACCAACAGGGTCTATAGGGCCGGCGAGATCTGCCTGCGCATACCGGGAAAGGGTACCGAGGAATATATCAACCGCGCCAACGAGGCGGTGGCGGCGCGCGAGGCGGCGAAAGCCGGCGTCAGCCCTGAGGTGCTTTATGCCGATCCGTCATCGGGGGTGATGGCGACGCGTTTCGTCGCCGGCGCCGAGACGATGTCGCCAGAGAAGTTCAAGGCGCGGCCGGGCAGCCCGGCCCGGGCCGGCGCGGCTTTCCGTAAGTTGCATTCGTCCGGTGCGGTCTTTCCTTTCCGCTTCGAACTGTTCGCGATGATCGACGACTATCTCAAGGTGCTGTCGACCAAGGATGTCGCCTTGCCCGCCGGCTACCACGACGTGGTGCGCGAGGCGGGCAGCGTGCGGGCCGCACTGACCGCGCACCCCATCCGGCTCGCCGCCTGCCATTGCGATCCGCTGTGCGAGAACTTCCTCGATACGGGCGAGCGGATGTGGATCGTCGACTGGGAATATTCCGGCATGAACGATCCGCTGTGGGACCTCGGCGACCTCTCCGTCGAAGGCGGGTTCGATGCCACCCAGGATGAGGAACTGATGCGCGCCTATTTCGGCGGCGAAGCAAAGCCGGCCGAGCGCGGCCGCGTCGTCATCTACAAGGCGATGTGCGACCTTTTGTGGACGCTGTGGGGGCTGATCCAGCTTGCCAACAACAACCCGGCCGACGATTTCCGCGCCTATGCCGACGGGCGTTTCGCCCGCTGCAAGGCGCTGATGGAGAGCCCAGCGTTTTCACGCCACCTGGCGGCCGTGCGCCTCGCATAGATCGGTTCCCGATTTTTCCGGCCGCCCTATCTGAAAACATTCTGTATTTCGTTCAGCGAACCGGTCTGATCGGACTTTTTGCAATACCAGATGAGCAACGCGATGGTGCCGATGGGAAACAATGGCGCAAGAAGTTGATGCCAGCCGCTTCTGTTGATGTCATGCAGCCGGCGAGCGGTGATGGCCAATGACGGCACCAGGACGGCAAGATTCCAGATCGATGAGATGATTTCATTGCCGACAACAGCATCGATCACGACCATGACGATGCCGACGATAAACAGGAATAGGTAGGCATACCAGAACGCCGAGCGGCTGGCCCTGCCGGAAAAATTCGCATAATTCCGGAAGAAACTTGAGGTAGCTTCACCAAAGCCCATCGGGAGCGATGTGTCGCCGAAACGATTGGCGCCGGCCGGCGGCGCTCTTAAAACAAACAGCAATGGCAGGCCGAGAAGGACCAGAACGATAAGCCAATGCCAAATGGAAAAACTACCCATAATTACCCCCCAATAATCCGGTTTTCCAGGCTACAGATATTCAACCTGTGCCGCCGAGAATCAACCACCGATTGCGCGCCGCAGGCGATTTGCACCGTAAAATGATATCGTGAAATCACTGTAATGCGCGTCACGCTGAAACGAGTTCAGGCGACGCGCTTCAAGTCCTGATTTTGGCTCATCGCATTGTCCTGGAAACCGCGGCGCACTTCCTGGGCGAGATGCATTAGTTCACGCCCTTCGGCACATTCTCCGGCGGCACCACCGTTTCCACCACCTTCTGGCGATGGAAGATGAAGATGCCGGCAAGCACGACGATCGCCGAGCCGATCAGGATGCGCGGGCTCGGCACGTCGCCGAAGAAGACCAGGCCGAAGACGATGGCCCACAAAAGCAGGCTGTAGTGCAGCGGCGCCAGCGTCGAGGCCGGCGCCAGCTTCAGCGCCCTGGTGATCAACAGATGCGCGGTGCAGGAGACCACGCCGAGCAGAAGCATGGCGCCAAAATCGAGCGCCGACGGCATGCGCCAGGCGCCGATGGCAAGCACGCCGCCGACAATCAGCGTGCCGACGGTCTGCCAAGTGACCAAGGTGGTGTCGCTGGTGGCGCGCAGGCGACGGCCGAGGATGATGGCGAAGCCGAAGGCGATGCTGCCGATCAGCGCAAAGCCGGAAGACATGGAGAAGGCGGCCGAGGACGGCTTCAGGATGATCAGCACCCCGCAGAAGCCGACCAGGATGGCCAGCCAGCGGCGCCAGCCGACCTTCTCGCCGAGCAGCAGGTGCGACAGCGCCGCGACGTAGATCGGACCAGCCATGTAGAAGCTCATCACGTCGGCGAGCGGCATATAGACGACTGCGGCGTAGAAGAACCCGGTATCGACCGTGGTCGCCACGACGCGCAGGACCTGCAGCAGCGGCCGCTCCATCTGGAACAGCTTGCCCGTGCCTTGGTTGGCGATCATCGGACCGAGCACGATGAAGGCACCGATCGAACGGATCAGCACCACCTGTCCGACCGAGAACGAGGCGACCAGCCATTTGCCCATCGCATCGTTCAGCGCGAACATGAAATCGCCGGCCAGCATCAGCAGGATGCCGGCCAGAAGCATGTTCTTGATCGTGAGGCCGCGGGCGAGAGACTGAGCCATGGCGGCGTCCTAGCCACAAGCTGGCGATTTGACGAGAAAAATCCGTAAGACCAGCGGCGGGAATCGAGGTTGGCCGAGGCGCGGAAACTTCGTCATCCACAGGCGAAGCGGACGCGCAGACCCGAGTATCCATGCCGTGACCTCGCGCGAAGGGTAAAGGCGGTGCAGGACAAAGGTCGTTCTGCACCGCCGTAACGCCTGCAGGTAACGGCATGGATTCTATGGTCTGCGCCGCGTCGCTTCGCTCCTTGCTTCGCCATAGAATGACGAAATCAAGGGCGTTCCGGCCAATTGGCGGACGCGCAGAGACCTAAGCTGTCTTATGCCGCCGGTTGACCCTTTGCGGCCTGCCCGCGATCGAAAGCCGGGTTTCCTGCTGCGTCCGTTCGGCTACGACCTTGCCCCTGGCGATGACACATAGGCGTTCGGGGCGCAGGCGCACGGCCTCGATCGGATCGCCGGCGTCGAGCACGACGAGGCTGGCGCGCTTGCCGACGGCTAGTCCCAGATGATCGAGGCCCATGATGGCGGCGTTGACGTTGGTGACCATGTCGAAGCAGCGCGCCATGTCGGCCGGGCTCGACATCTGCGCGACATGCAGCCCCATGAAGGCGACGTCGAGCATATCGGCGGTGCCGAGCGAATACCAGGGGTCGAGCACGCAATCCTGGCCCCAGCCGACGCGGATGCCGAGCGCCAGCATTTCCTTGACCCGGGTCAGGCCGCGCCGCTTTGGAAACGTGTCGTGGCGGCCCTGCAGCATGATGTTGATCAGCGGGTTGGGAATGGCCGACACGCCGGCCTCGGCGATCAGCGGCAAAAGCTTGGAGACGTAGTAATTGTCCATCGAATGCATGGAAGTGAGGTGCGATCCGGCCACCCTGCCCTGCAGGCCAAGGCGTTGCGTTTCATAGGCAAGTTGCTCGATGTGGCGCGACAGCGGATCGTCGGTCTCGTCGCAATGCAGGTCGACCATCAGGCCGCGTTTGGCCGCGATCTCGCACAGTTCCGTAACCGAGCGGGCGCCGTCGGCCATGGTGCGCTCGAAATGCGGGATGCCGCCGACGATGTCGACGCCCATGTCGAGCGCGCGGATGGTGTTTTCAAGCGCCGTCGGCGAGCGATAGAGCCCGTCCTGCGGGAAGGCGACCAATTGCAGGTCGATATAAGGCGCGACCGTCTTCTTGACGTCGAGCAGCGCCTCGACCGCAAGCAGCCGGTCGTCGCAGACATCGACATGCGTGCGGATGGCAAGCAGGCCCATCGACACAGCCCAGTCGCAATAGGCGAGCGCGCGGTCGCGCACCGCCTCATGCGTCAAAAGCGGCTTCAGCTCGCCCCACAGCGCAATGCCCTCGAGCAGCGTGCCGGAGGCGTTGATGCGCGGAATGCCGTAAGACAGTGTCGCATCCATATGGAAATGCGGATCGACGAAGGGCGGCGACACCAGATTGCCGCGCGCGTCGATCTCGGCCGGCGCGGAACCAGCCAGGTTCTGCTCGACCGCGCGGATGGTCTCGCCGGAAATGCCGATGTCGGCGATCCTGCCGTCCGGCAGCGTGCCGCCGCGCACGATGAGGTCGAAATCCATCTTTCGTCATCCTCTTCCCAAGAATCGGCCTTCATCGTGACCGAAAAGACAGCCTGCCGCAGCCATTTCTTTCCCTCGGCCGCCGAAAGGTTCCACTCCGCTGCAACTCGCTCTATAAGCCGCCTCTCGTCCCTGCGGCGAATCCGAAGTTCTCACAGCCAGGCATAGGATCGGCCGTTGTTTCGCTTCTTCCGCTCAACGGAAAACCAGCGCCTTATAGCGAGGCTGGTGAGGGAGTCGTTCCACGAACATAAATTCGGCTATGGCGCGGCCATATTGTCGATGCTGGTGGTGGCCGTCATGACGGGCGCCAGCGCCTGGATCCTGAAGGAGATCACCAACGAGTTCGTGATCTACAAGAGGATCGACCGCGTCAACCTGATTGCCGCGGGGGTGGCCACGATCTTTGTCGTCAAAGGTCTCGCAACCTTCGTCCAGAGCTATTTCATGAGCCGTGTCGGCAATGCCATCATTGCCGACCGGCAGCGCAAGATCTACGACCAGATCCTCGCGCAAGGCATCGAATTCTATCATTCCACCTCTTCGTCGGACCTGATCACCCGCATGACCAACAATGCGCAGGCCGCGCGCAGCGTGCTCGACCTTGTCGTCACCTCCTATGTGCGCGACCTGGTGACATTGGTCGTCTTGGTGGCGCTCATGGTCTGGCAGCAGCCGGCGCTGTCGCTGATCTGCTTCGTCGTCGGGCCGATCGCGGTCTACGGCGTCAACCGCATCCTGAAGCGCGTGCGCAGCATCGCCGCCATGGAGTTCCGCTCGCTCGGCCAGATCGTTCACGTCATGCAGGAGACGGCGATCGGCGTGCGCGTCGTCAAATCCTTCAACCTCGAAGGCGCGATGCGCAAGCGCATGTACAAGGCTGTCTCCGACGTCGAGAACCGCGCCAACAATATCGCCACGCTGGAAGCGGCCACCAGCCCGGTGATGGAGACGCTTGCCGGCCTGGCGATCGCCGGCGCCGTGTTCGTCAGCGGATTCCTGGTGCTGCAAGGCGGCCAGATGCCCGGCAACATCATGGCCTTCATCGCGGCGCTGCTGCTGGCCTACGAGCCGGCAAAGCGCCTGGCCCGCGTGCGCATATCGCTGGAGAGCGGCATTGTCGGTGTTCGCATGATGTTCGAACTCGCCGACCGGCCGTTGACGCTCGCCGAAAGGCCCGGCGCCACGCCGCTCAAGCGGGGGCCGGGCGAAATCCGCTTCAAGGACGTGACCTTCGCCTATCCGGAGAGCGCGCCGGTGTTCGAAGGCTTCGACCTGACGCTCAAGGCCGGCAAGATGACGGCGCTGGTCGGGCCGTCGGGCAGCGGCAAGTCGACGATCCTCAACCTGATCATGCGCATGTACGACCCGCAGGTCGGCAAGGTGGAGTTCGACGGCCAGGACATCTCCTACGCGACGCTCGATTCGCTTCGGCAAAAGATCGCCTATGTCAGCCAGGACACGTTCCTGTTCGCCGGCACCGTAATGCACAATATCCGGCTTGGCCGCGAGGACGCGACCGACCAGGAGGTGATCGCCGCCGCCAAGGCCGCCAACGCGCATGACTTCATCAGCGCCATGGCCAAGGGCTACGACACGGACGTCGGCGAGAACGGCTCGCTGCTCTCCGGTGGCCAGCGCCAGCGCATCTCGATCGCCCGCGCCATGCTGCGCAATGCCGAGATCCTGCTTCTGGATGAGGCGACCAGCGCGCTCGACGCCGAATCCGAAGCGCTGTTCCGCGACGCGCTGCAGCAGCTTACCGTCGGGCGCACGACGATCGTCATTGCGCACCGGCTGTCGACCGTGCACCAGGCCGACACGATCGTGGTGCTGGAAAAAGGCCAGGTGCAGGAAAGCGGCCCGCACAAGACCCTGCTCAGGCAAGGCGGGCTGTACCAGAAGCTTTATGAATATCAGCTGATGCCGTAGGGCGGGCTTCACCTTCTCCCGCAGCTACGCAATGCACGCATCTTCCGTGACCGGCGTGGCCGATCGGGCCGAAGCGCTTGATTGCCAGGTGGTTCCCCCAATCCGTCGCTGCTTCGCAGCGCCACCTTTCCCCCCTCCGGAGGGAAAGGAAGGGAGCCTTAATAAGCGCGTTGATGGCAAAGAGCCTGGCGCCCTTCCTCTACCCCGTCGATCGGGGGAGAGGTGGCCCGGCGCGCAGCGCCGAGACGGAGTGGGGGTCGACCAGCGCTGTAGTCTCCCGCAAAGGGAGAAGGTAAAACCGCGCTATTCCGGCACTTTGCGCACCGCGCCCTTGTCGGCGCTGGTGGCGAAGGCGGCGTAGGCGCGCAGCGCCGTCGTCACCTTGCGCTTGCGCTTTTCCGCCGGCTTCCAGGCATCCGGGCCCTTGGCGTTCATCGCCGCGCGGCGCGCGTCGAGCTCGGCATCGCTGATGGCGAGTCGGATGGTGCGGTTGGGAATGTCGATCTCGATCGTATCGCCCTCCTCGACCAGGCCGATCGCGCCACCTTCGGCGGCTTCCGGCGAAACGTGGCCGATCGACAATCCGGAAGTGCCGCCTGAGAAGCGGCCGTCCGTGATCAGCGCGCAGGCTTTGCCGAGGCCCTTCGACTTCAGATAGCTGGTCGGATAAAGCATCTCCTGCATGCCCGGGCCGCCGCGGGGCCCCTCATAGCGGATGACGACGATGTCGCCGGCCTTGACCTCGTTGGCCAGGATCGCCTTTACGGAAGCATCCTGGCTTTCGAAGACGCGGGCCGGACCGGTGAACTTCAGGATCGATTCATCGACGCCGGCGGTCTTCACGATGCAGCCGTCGAGCGCCAGATTGCCCTTTAGCACGGCAAGGCCGCCATCCTTTGAGAACGGCGTTTTCGCCGAGCGGATGACGCCTGTCTCGCGGTTGGTGTCGAGATCGTCCCAACGGCGGTCCTGGCTGAAGGCGACCTGGGTCGGCACGCCGCCGGGGGCAGCGAGGAAGAAGTCGCGGACATTCTGGCTGGAGGTACGCGAAATATCCCAATGGTCGAGCGCTTCGCCGAGCGTCGCCGTGTGCACGGTCGGCAGGTCGCGGTTGATCAGGCCGGCCTCGTCGAGCTGGCCAAGGATCGCCATGATGCCGCCGGCGCGGTGGACGTCTTCCATGTGCACGTCGGACTTGGCCGGGGCCACCTTGCAGAGCACCGGCACCTTGCGCGACAGCCGGTCGATGTCTTCCATGGTGAAATCGACCTCGCCCTCATGCGCAGCGGCCAGGATGTGCAGCACCGTGTTGGTCGAGCCGCCCATGGCGATGTCGAGGGCCATGGCGTTCTCGAAGGCGCCCTTGGAGGCGATGCTGCGCGGCAGTGCTGTCTCGTCATCCTGCTCGTAATAGCGCTGGGCGAGATCGACGACGAGATGGCCGGCCTCGACGAACAAGCGCTTGCGGTCGGCATGGGTGGCGAGCGTCGAGCCGTTGCCGGGCAGCGACAGGCCGAGCGCCTCGGTCAGGCAGTTCATGGAGTTGGCGGTGAACATGCCGGAGCAGGAGCCGCAGGTCGGGCAGGCCGAGCGCTCGATGACCTTGACGTCCTCGTCGGAGATGCGGTCGTCGGCGGCGGCCACCATGGCGTCGACGAGGTCGAGCGCCTGGGTCTTGCCGGCCAGCACCACCTTGCCGGCCTCCATCGGGCCGCCGGAGACGAAGACGCTCGGGATGTTGAGGCGCAGCGAAGCCATCAGCATGCCGGGGGTGATCTTGTCGCAATTGGAGATGCAGACCATGGCGTCGGCGCAATGGGCGTTGACCATGTATTCGACGGAATCGGCGATCAGCTCGCGCGACGGCAGCGAATAGAGCATGCCGTCATGGCCCATGGCGATGCCGTCATCGACGGCGATGGTGTTGAACTCCTTGGCGACGCCGCCGGCCTTCTCGATCTCGCGCGCCACCAGCTGGCCAAGGTCCTTCAGATGCACGTGTCCAGGCACGAACTGGGTGAAGGAATTGACCACCGCAATGATCGGCTTGCCGAAATCCGAGTCCTTCATGCCGGTGGCGCGCCACAGGCCGCGGGCGCCGGCCATGTTGCGGCCATGGGTGGTGGTGCGGGAACGATAGGCAGGCATCGGATTGTCCTTGGCTTGGCGGCCACGCCGATGCGCGGCGGGCGGCGCTCAAATTTTAGTCGGCAGCGGTTATAGCGGCCATAGCCCGGCATGACCACCATTTTGCACTGCGCCAGATTCTCCCGAAAAAACACCAGGCCGGTGTCGGATCGCGGGCCGCACAGCCGTCCTTGGGCAGACGGCATGGCACAATTCCCCCAGTCAGCCGTTTGACCGTAACCGCAAAAGAAGCATTCGGAGGACAGACGCATGCAAAAGATCACCACTTGCCTGTGGTTCGACGGCCAGGCCGAAGAGGCGATGAACCATTACATTTCCATCTTCAAGAACTCGAAGGTGCTGAGCGTCATGCGCTGGCCCAAGGGCCATCGCGATGAGGGCAAGGTGCTGGTGACCACGTTCGAGCTCGACGGAGTGCCGTTCCAGGCGCTCAATGGCGGACCGGAGTTCAAGTTCAACGAGGCGATGTCGCAGTCGATCGACTGCAAGACGCAGGAAGAGGTCGATCATTTCTGGAGCAAGCTCGGCGAAGGCGGCGAGCCCGGCCCCTGCGGCTGGCTGAAAGACAAGTTCGGCGTTTCCTGGCAGGTCGTGCCGGAGCAGCTGCCACGCCTGCTCCAGGATCCGGACCGGGCCAAGGCCGGGCGCGTGATGGACGCGATGATGAAGATGGGCAAGATCGAGATTGGCAAGATCGAGGAAGCGGCGAAGGGTTGACCGTGTATCGCCCCGCTTGTTCAGTGGCTGAATGGCCATGGCCGGACCAATCCGTGTCCGGCCAGAATATCGGCGATCAGACTGCCGACCACGACGGGCGAATGACTGCTTCGAAGGCGCTCAAACCCGCATCGCGCCCGCGCCTCAGCTCCGCTGAAATCGGCGTCGATGGCGCGCAAGGCAGCGACCGCGGCTTCGTGGCTGGGTGATGCCCAGACGTGCCCTTCGGCCCCGGGATACTCTTCGGGTCCAACCGGCACCATTTCATAGGCGACCGGATATCCGGTCGCCTCGCTGATGAAATCAGTCGTGCCGCCATAGTCGGTTGCCACCACGGCCTTGCCGGCGGCGAGCGCCTCGGCGGGGCCAAAGCCGAACCCTTCTGACCGATGCAGGGATATGAAGGCATCGCAATCCCGCATCAGCGCATCCATCCCCATGCGATCAACGGTCTGGTCCATCACGCGAATTCTGTCGTCTTGCGAGGCTGCCTCCATCAGCCAGCGTCGTCGGCCGCTGTCGCGTTCTCCACGCGTCTTGACGACAAGTTCGACATCTCTCCGGGCAGGCGGGAAAGCAGCGCGGAAAGCGTTGACCGCCGCTTCAGGGTTCTTGCGCGCGGCGTAGGAGGCATAGTCCAGGAATGTAAAGAAACGCAATGTGGAGCGGTCGGGGCGCGATTGCGGCACCTGTGCCCGCAGACGCACCGGCTGAGGCACGAAACGAACCGTGACCCCAGCAAGGTCGCGAAAGAGCGAAGCGACAAAACGCGATGGCGCCCAGATCTCGTCGAATGCGCGGATGTCGCGGTTCCATTCGGGTCGAATAGTGTCGACCTCCCAGAAAGGGTAGAAAATATTCAACCTGCCGGGGGCGGCTTCACGCAGAAATATTTCAACGCTCGGCAGACCGCCGACAATCAGATTGGCCTTGCGGTCAGCGACTGGAACGCATTTGCTTTCAAATTCCCTCTCGTTTTCCAATCCAGGGAGCCTCAACGCGCGGCATGACACGGGAAGGCGCACCGCATCGCAGGCGCGCACGAGATTGCGTGCTGCCTGCCCCAAGCCGATCTCGGAGCGCAGGTAGCCAGTTACGCATAACCCATCAGCAAGCGTTCTCGGCAGGCGCGCCTCCACGCGCATGGCAGGCGAGGCGCGGCTTTCTGCAGAGAGCGAGCTTGCGCTCCGTCTGACAAACAAAAAGCGTATCGGATTGTCCACGCCCAGCCGAAAGCCCGGATACCTTGCCGCGACTGACTCGATTTCGATGCGTTCAGCCGGCGGTATTTGAACCCGCCAGCCGCGGCGCATGTAGTGGACAAAAGGGTCGCTGCCCGGCATCAATTCATCGGCCAGGATCTCCCGGTACCATGCTGCATCGAACAATCCTGCTGTTTCAGCAAAAATCTGGAGATCGCGAAGCCTCCACCGGCGAAACCCGCTCTTCAACCGACGCGACCACTCCTCAACGCCGAGAAGATGGCGCATGGGCGATGGGCTCATATCACGTTCGGTCGTCACCGCTTGGGCTGGCTCCATGGAAAAAGAACGCTTTGAGCGTCTGTCGTCTCGATATGCGGATTGCAAAATAGATCGCGTTGCTTGCCCCAACGTGCCTGCATAAAGCGCGCATCCGCGCGGCGGGTTGCCAAGATCTCGGGCGTTGTCTCCAAGCCTCTGGTGGACGATTCACGATGAATAATTCCGTCGGTCGGCACGACTATGACCCGCAGGCCCATAGAACGAACGCGGAGGCAATAGTCGACATCGTTCTGCTCGATCGGCAGACTGATCTCATCGAAACCTTCGGCCGCATCGAAGACATCCCGGCGCGTGGCCATCAGCGCGCCGGTGACGACTTGGACGTTGCGTCGCGTGATCAAGGCGTGAAGATAACCCTTGGAATCTCCGCCAGCGCCACGCCAGGCGTGCTGGGCAGTACCTTCGGCGGGCCAAGTGAGAGCCATTCCGGCATGTTGCACCGTTCCGTCCGGATACAGCAGGCGCGCGCCGACGACGCCAACCTCGGGCCGCACGGCGTTTGCAACCATCTTTTCGACCTCTCCGGGTCGCGTGATCTCAACATCATTGTTGATCAAAATGACAACATCTGCCGTGGTCGCCGCCACGCCCAGATTGACCATGCGAGCGAAGTTGAAGGGGCCTTTCACTTTCACCAGACGGGCGCGATGCTTCTTCTGAAGATCGGCGTAGGTCGCCAAGGTCTCCGCATGCGTGCTGTCGTGATCCACGATCACCACTTCTGGGTCCGGTCCCTGGAAAAAATCCAGAAAGCGCACACACCGCCGCAAAAGCTCGGGCTGATCGCGATTTGGGATGATGACTGCAACTGAGGCTGTCAGTGGCAAGGCCGTGCCGCCAGCCGCCGAAGGCTCTGGCATTGGTGCCAGCAGATGCATGATCGGCTCGGTCAGGTGGGCGACCGTCAGAGAGTCGTTCGCCAACGCGCACAGCCAATCATGGAGCGAAGCTAGCGGCCCCGCCGGTCGCCGACGCAGAACAAGTTGCCGCGAAGCCATGAAGGCTGTTGCGATATAGTCCATTTGCTCGATCAGATCTGGGTCCCACCCTGGCAGGAAACAAGGTACGCCCATGCCGTCTGGGCCGACGCGGCGGTCATGATCGCAAACGATCAGGTCAGGCTGCTCGATCGCCGAGAGCTGGCCATTGAGCAAGGCGAACGCATCCGGATCGAAGGTTGTCCCGGCGGAAGCGAAAACCACATGGCTGCCGCGCCAGAGATGGTCCGCGCCGGCCTCCGACAGAACCGTCAGAGCCTCGAGCGCCGGTTCTAAGAACAGGCCCCGGAGGCCGAGGAAGTCGTCAGCATCCGGCAATTGGGCGGCATCGGCCCCTGTGACGATGATCTCGATATTGCGATAGTTCTGAGCGTTGAGCGACGCGAGCGTTTCTGTGAGCGCCTGCGCGCCGGCCTCTCGCGTATCGACGACGACCACGGTGATAAGGTGATTCCACAAGCCAATGGCCTGCGGCGTCTGCATTCTTTCGGCAAGCCTCTCCTGGCGCCATTTCTCATAGCCCGCGAGATCGACACTCTCTTGCGGGCTGTCGCTCATGCTGCCTTGTCGCGGACCTGGTAGTCCTTGACGGTGGCGAAGCGGATCGCCTTCCAGCGCTCGGCTTCGTAGTTGAGCGAGAAGGCGTGTTGCGCGAGGAACACCGGGTCGTTGTCGAGGTCGCGGGCGATGTCGCCGCGATGCGCCTCGATGAAGCGCTGCACTTCCGCCTTGTCGTCTGCCGATATCCAGCGGCAGACCGAAAAGCGCGACATCTCGAAATCCACCGGAAGCGTGTACTCGAAGTTCAGCCGCTCCTTCAGCACGTCGAGCTGCAGCGCGCCGACGACGCCGACGATGGCCGGCGAGCCGTCCTCGGGCGAGAACAGCTGCACGACGCCTTCCTCGGCCATCTGGTGCAGGGCTTCCTTCAGTTTCTTGGCCTTCATCGCGTCGCCCAAGCGGACGCGGCGCAGGATTTCCGGCGCGAAATTCGGCACGCCCCTGAAAAGAATCTCCTCGCCCTCGGTCAGCGTGTCGCCGATGCGCAGCGTGCCGTGGTTGGGAATGCCGACGACATCGCCGGCATAGGCTTCGTCGGCGGTGACGCGAGTGCGTGCGAAGAAGAATTGCGGCGCCGAGAGCGACATCGGCTTGCCGGTGCGCACCAGCTTGGCCTTCATGCCGCGCTCCAGCGTGCCCGAGCAGACGCGCACGAAGGCGATGCGATCGCGATGGTTGGGGTCCATGTTGGCCTGGATCTTGAAGACGAAGGAGGTCATCTTCTCCTCCGTCGCTTCCACCGTGCGGGTGTCGGCCTCCTGCGCGCGCGGCGGCGGGCCGTAGGCGCCCAAAGCCTCGATCAGGTCGCGCACGCCGAAATTGCGCAGCGCCGAGCCGAAATAGACCGGTGTCAGATGGCCCTCTCGGAAAGCGTCGACATCGAGAGGGCGGCAAGCTTCCCGCGCGAGTTCCAGTTCCTCGATGAAGGCTTCGCGCTCATTGGCCGGCAAAAGCCCGGCAACGCGGTTGGAATCGGGGCCGTTGACCGGCGTGCGTTCCTGTTCCTCGTCGCCCCTGCGCACCGCGTTGAGCGCCAGATGGTAGGTGCCGGAAAAAGTCCTGCCGCGGCCGATCGGCCAGGTGATGGGCGCGGTGTCCAGCGCCAGCTTCTGTTCGATCTCGTCGAGGATTTCAAACGGATCGCGGCTCTCGCGGTCCATCTTGTTGACGAAGGTGATGATCGGGATGTCGCGCAGACGGCAGACCTCGAACAGCTTCAGCGTGCGCGGCTCGATGCCCTTGGCGGCGTCGATGACCATGACGGCCGAATCCACCGCCGACAATGTGCGGTAGGTGTCGTCGGCGAAATCTTCGTGTCCAGGCGTGTCGAGCAGGTTGAAGACATTGCCTTCATATTCGAAGGTCATCACCGAGGTGACGACCGAGATGCCGCGCTCGCGCTCGATCTTCATCCAGTCGGAGCGCGTCTGGATACGGTCCTTCTTGGCCTTGACCTCGCCGGCAAGCTGGATGGCGCCGCCGAACAGCAGAAGCTTTTCGGTCAGCGTCGTCTTGCCGGCGTCGGGGTGGGCGATGATCGCGAAGGTGCGGCGGCGCGATACCGCCTGTTCGATGTCTTCTGCCAATTTCCGGAATCCTGTCTGTGGCGCGGGCTTCTAGCAGCGCTTACCCGGCATGTCGACAGTTTCGGGCAGATCGGCTCGGCCGGCAGGCATGGTCGCCGCCAATGACCAGGCGCCTGCCGACATTCAGGCGTCGCCGTGCCCGCCGCGGCCGAACCTGGTGATCGACCGTATCTCGCCGCGCCCGATGCCGATGTCGCGCAACAGATGGTCCGGGAATTCGTCCAGCCTGGCCCGGTCCCTGCGAATGCGGAGGATTCGCGCGATGCTGCCTATGCCGTGGCGGCAGATTTCGATGGCCACGGCGAAGAAGCGCCCAAGCGCCGACCGATCGGCGACAAGTTCCTGTTCGAGGATGGTCATGGTCATATCTCCCATTGGTTTGAACGATGATATCGGGAGAGCCGTTGAGTGGCCCTCCCAAGCGGTTTCTTGAAGGTCTGCGCCCGGTCAGGCGGCGGCGTAGGCCGTCGTCGGATCGAACAGGCGCTTGACCTCGGTGACCTTGGTCGCCGGGAAGCCGCTCATCTTGGCGTGGCGCTGGATGATCGCTTCGTCCTTGGCGAGGTAGACGCAGAAGGTCTTGTCGTCCGTAACAAAGGATTCGACCCACTGGATGTCGGGGCCGAGCTCGGCCAGGACGGCGTTCGAGGCCTTGGACGCATCGCGAAGCTGCTCGCGCTCGAAGGTGCCGACCTTAGGAATTTCCCTTTCGATGATGTACTTATGCATGTCGCAATCTCCTTGACCTGGGGTTCAATGCCCCGGCACCAGATCGGTGCCGGTGACATGCCCGGTGCCGCTGAGCTAAACTGCAGCTTGGCTCGCCAGGCAGGTGGAGAATTACGGAAGAGGCGGCCGACAGTCCTTACGCCGACCTTATCTTGTTCTGATCTTTTGCCCGATTGTCGTTACAGGAATTGCAGCCGATGGGACTCTATTGCTTCGGCAACTTCGAACTTAGCGAGGATACCCGCGCGCTTCGTCTCGCCGGAAGGGAGATCGAGGTGCAGCCCCTGGTCTTCGATTTTCTCGCCGTTCTGCTGCGGCACCAGGACCGCGCCCTGAGCAAGGACGAATTGTTCGAAACGCTGTGGCCGGACGTGACGGTGACCGAGGCCTCCTTGCAGCGGGTCGCGAGCCTTGCCCGCAGCGTCCTTCGCCGGGGCGGCCTGGAGACGGCGCTGCGTAACCTGCCGCGGTTCGGCTACCGGATTTGCCTCGATCAGCCGGCAGTCTCGGAAAACAAGGCCGCTCCGCCCGGCGAGGTGAGCAAGTCTTCGAGCCCCGGCTCGCCAATCCTATTGGCACGCGCGGCCGTTGCAGCCCGAAAATGGCGTGAGGCCGCGGCCTCCTTCGCCGAAGCAGACGCCACCAACGAGTTGCTGACGGCCGATCTCGAAGAATGGGCACTGGCGCTGGAATGCATGGGGCGGCCGTCAGAAGCAATCCCGCTCCTGACGCGCGCAGTGACGGAATACGGCGTCGCCGGCGAACGCCTGCGCGCGGCTTCCCCGGCAATCACCCTTGCCATGATCCATCTGGAAAGAGGAGAGCTTGCCGCGGCCAAGGGTTGGCACAAGCGCGCCGCGCAGCTGATCGACAAAGCAACCGAGAGCAGGGAGCATGGCCTCTGGTGCTGGATGGGCGCGCGCATCATGGGCGCGGATGCCGAGCCGGAGCGTGCGCTTGCCCTTGCCGAGCAAGCTTTCGAGGTCGGCAAGAACCTCGAAGACCCGGTTGTCGAGTCGCTCGGCCTCATCTATCGCGGCTTCTTCAAGCTTTGCCTTGGGGAAACAAAATCCGGGCAGGAAGACCAGGATTTTGCTGCGGCGCTTGGGCTCTCCAGCGATGTCGACCCGATCGTCGGCGGAATTCTCTATTGCAACATTCTCTGGGCCTGCCGAAATTTCGGCGACTGGACGAGAGCCAACCAATGGACCCTCAGCTATGAGGGCTGGTGCAGAGGACACGGGCTGGAGGAACTCACAGGCTCGTGCCGGCTGCATCGGGCCGAGGTGCTCGGCGTTCATGGCACGCTGAAAGAAGCGGAGACGCTGGTGCGTGCGGCGCTCGACCAACTTGCGCTCGACGCGCCTTGGGCCACGGGCGATGCGCTGCGCGTCCTGGGTGACATTCACCTTGCCGCCGGCGATTTCGCTGAGGCGGAAACAGCCTATCGCGCGTCCCACGCCGCGGGCTGGGACCCACAGCCTGGCCTTGCGCTGCTGCAGCTCGAGCAGGGGCAGGCAGAGGCCGCTTTCAGCGCGCTCGAGCGGTCCCTGGTTGGGAGCCGCTGGCCAACCCTGCAGCGGCGCGGCATGGTGCTTGCCACGCTCGCCAAGGTGGCGGCGCGGACCGACCGGCTGGAGCGCGCGAAGCAGGTGATTGCCGAACTGGAAAGCGATCCGCAGCGCTGGCCGATGGCCTCGATCCGGGCGCTGGCCGCCGAGGCCAAGGCGGAACTGTTTATGCGGGAAAATCGCTTCACCGAAGCGGTGCTGGAGCTGCAGATCGCATGCTCGCACTGGGCCGACATCGGCTCGCCGACCAGTTGCGCGGACGCCAGGCTTTCGCTCGCGGCGCTTCTCATCCAGCTCGGCGATCGAACCGGCGCGGAACTCGAGCTTGGCAGCGCCCTGGCTTGTGCGAGAAAGGTCGACTCGTCACGGCTCATGCGGCGCTGCGAAGAGCTGACGGCCCTACTTGGCGGCGCGCGGAGGGCAGCGTTGGGCAGCGCGTAGCCGCTTCTCCCCATTGTCGAGCCTGTGCCATGATCAGGTGACGGCGTGTAATTAGACAGGGGACGAATAAGTGCATAGCGAGTCGGTAGAAATATATTCGGACCAGACCAACGCGGCCATCATGCGGCATCCGGGTCGTCGTTTCCCTGGAGTCCTCATTCAGGGCGACTCGCTCTACATCCTTTGCCGGAAAGCGGATGACGCCTGCGCGGCGATCGGACGAGGACATCCAGGTTTTGAAGAGGCCAACGAATTGCGAAACAGTTTGTGGGCTTATCTCAATCACTACAAGGTCGTGCTGACCGAGCACGATCTCCCCCTACCTTTCAGTCATTAGGCAAGACATGAGCAGTCCAAAGCAAGTCATCGTCATCGGCGCCGGCATTATCGGCGCCTCGATCGCCTGGCACCTGGCGAAGGCCGGGGCGCGGGTGACGGTCGTCTCGGAAAGCGGCGCCGGCGGCGTCGCCACGCCCAATTCCTTCGCCTGGATCAACGCCAGCTGGGGCAACCCGGAGATCTATTTCCGGCTGCGCATGCGCGCCATGGCCGAATGGAAGCGCTTGGCAGGCGAGCTGCCCGGGCTGCCGGTCGCCTGGTGCGGCGGGCTGTGCTTCGACCTGCCGCCGGACAGGCTCGAAGCCTTCGCAGCCGAGCATTCGTCATGGGGCTACGGCATCGAACGGGTCGACGCCAGGCGGGCGGCGGAAATCGAGCCCAATCTCGTCGCGCCGCCCGCCTTCGCCGTCCATGTAGCGGAAGAAGGCGTCGCCGAGCCGGTGGCGACCGCCAAGGCGCTGCTGGCCGATGCCGAACGGCTCGGCGCGCGGGTGGCGACCGGGACGGTCGAGAGGCTGACCTTCGGCGACGGCAAGGTCACAGGCGTGGTCGTTTCGGGCGAAACCATCGGCGCCGACGAAATCGTCGTCGCGGCGGGTACAGGCGCCCCGGCCATCGTCGCCACCGCCGGTATTGTGCTGCCGATGGAGACGCCGCCGGGCCTCATCGTGCATTCGCGGCCATACAAAAAGCTGCTCAACGGGCTGGTGCATGGCGAGCTGCATCTGCGCCAGACGGAAGAGGGCCGCATCATCGCCGGTTCCGATTTCGCCGGCGGCGATCCAGGTGAGAACCCGGACGCGACGGCGCGCGACGTGTTCGCGGCGGCGAAGGCGGCCTTGCGCGGTGCCGAGGGGCTGGAGCTCGATTTTCACACCATCGGCTACCGCCCGACGCCGATCGACGGTTTTCCGGTCATCGGCCGGCCCAGGGATCTCGGCGGTCTTTACATCGCCGTCATGCATTCCGGCATCACGCTTGCCGCAGCGGTCGGCCTGTTCGCCACCCGGGAAATCCTGCAAGGCGAACGCAATGTGCTGCTCGCGCCATACGGGCTGGAACGGTTCGCTCAGTAGCGCCATCGACGGCGGATACTGCCGGTGAAGTGTCCTCAGCTTGCCAGCGCCAGTTCGGCTGCCGCAGGCGCGAAGGGCCGGATGCTCATGCTGTCCCTGGTCATGGTCACGAAACTGGACGGCGGGATAGCGTGCCAGGCGCGGCCATCGCGATCGAACGGTTCGGAGACGATGCAGCGGCCGACGCCCTTGGCGAAGGCGGCGGTATAGAGCGTCGGGGCATGATCGTCGGTGGCGTAACGAACGGCATGGAGCGCCTTTCCGTCGCTGAAGGCGGCGGTCAGTTTCAGGGACGGCTCGATGCCGGCGCGGCGCGAAGCCTCGATCACACGATGGGTCGCGCGCGACACCGCGCCTTGCGGATCCCGCGCCAGCCCTTCGTCGACCATGAGCAGGAAAAAGAGTTCGGAATCCGTGGTCCCCGCGAGCTGGTCGAACAACGGATCGGAGAGTGCGTTCTCGAGCGAACGGCGGATCCTTTCAAAGCCGCCGATCTGACCGTTATGCATGAACGACCAACGACCCGAGACGAAGGGATGGCAGTTCATGCGGCTGGTGGAGCCGCCGGTCGAGGCGCGCACATGTGCCAGGAACAGACCGGATTTTATCTGCCGGCCAAGGCTGCTGAGATTGGCATCCGACCAGGCCGGCAGAATGTCGCGATAAAGACCGGGTTCCGGCCGGTCGCCATACCACGCAACCCCGAAGCCGTCGGCATTGGTCGCGGATCTCGCCTCACGCGCCTCGCGGCTCTGCACGATCAGCGAATGGGAGGGTGCGGCGATGACGTCTTCCAGGAAGATCGCGTCGCCAAGATAGGCAGCCCACCTGCACATTGTCCTGTCATCCTCTGTTGAAGCGTTTTGAGCGCGCGAAATGATCTCCATTCGCGGCTCGTCGGGCGCTACAGATGACAGGGGCGCGCTTTGGCGTCCTTACGCCGCGCTTACGTTTTGCTGATCTTAGCCGAACATGGCAGCTCGGGATTTCGCTTCAGCCGACCAAAGCGAGCTTGTTTGCCGCGGGGGCAAACGGGCGGATCGCGATTGCGTCCCTCGTCATGGTCACAAAGCTGGCGGGAGGGATTGCCTGCCACTCGCCGCCTTCGCGGTCGAACGGCTCGGAGACGATGCAGCGGCCGCCATTGCGAAACACGGAGGTGTAGAGCGTCGGCGCATGGTCGTCGGTGGCGTAGCGCACGGCGTAGAGCGCCTGTCCGTCCGAAAAGGCGGCCGTCAGTTTCAAAGCCGGCTCGATGCCGGCGCGGCGGGAGGCCTCGACGACGCGGGCGGTGGCGCGCGAGACGGCGCCTTGCGGGTCGTCGCAAAGCCCTTCGTCGATCATGAGGAGAAAGAAAAGCTCGGAATCGGTGGTGCCCTCACGCTGGTCGAAAACGGCGTCGCAGAGCGAGTTTTCCAGCGCGCGGCGGATCTTTTCGAAGCCGCCTATCTGGCCGTTGTGCATGAACGACCAACGGCCGGAGATGAAAGGATGGCAGTTCATGCGGCTGGTGGCGCCGCCGGTCGAGGCGCGCACATGGGCGAGGAACAGGCCGGACCTGATCTGCCGGCAGAGACTTTTCAGATTAGGGTCCGACCAGGCCGGCAGGATATCGCGGTAGAGGCCGGGCTCCGGCCTGTCGCCATACCAGGCGAGGCCGAAGCCGTCGCCATTGGTCGGCGACTTGGCTTCCTGGGCGCAATGGCTCTGGGCAATCAGCGAGTGGCAGGGCGCGGTGATGATGTCTTCAAGGAAGACCGCTTCACCAAGATAGGCCGCCCACCGGCACATTCGCTTCTTCCGTCGTTACGCGCGATCCATCAGAGCCACCGGCTCCTTGACCGCATGCGAGCCTCTGTTGTGCGTCCGCTCATAGAGCTCGCGGACGATTCGGCTTGCCGTAGTCTCGAAGACAAATGGCAAGAAAGCGTGAACGAGCGCGGCGCCCGCGGCCATCGACAGGCGCGAGCAGAACCAGGCGGCGAAGGCCATATGACCGAAATAGGTCTCGCCGACCTTCTCCGGGTGCGAGGTGAAAAGCGCGGTCAGCCTGGTCGTCATGGTGATCCCTCCAGCCGGGATAAGCCCCGATATTGTGTATCGTGCCACATCGCTTCGGTTCATCGGTCCCAAATTATCCTTGCATTTTGCTCTTTGGTGGGACATTCATCCCAATATGGCGCTTGATATCGATGAAATCGATCGAAGATTGCTGGCCGAACTGCAGCGCGACGGCACGCTTTCGGTCGACCAGCTGTCGGAGCGGGTGGGCCTGTCGCGCAACGCCTGCTGGCGCCGCGTCAAGCGTCTGGAGGAAGACGGCGTCATCACCGGCCGCGTGGCGCTGGTCGACGCCGACAAGCTTGGACTCGGGCTTTCCGTCTTCATCCTGATCCGCACGTCCAACCACGACCCGGACTGGCTGCAGAAATTCCGCGCGGCGGTGACCGGCTTTGCCGAGATCACCGGCGTCTACCGCATGTCGGGCGACCTCGACTATGTGCTGAGGGCCCGGGTCGCCGACGTGAAGGCCTATGACCGGCTCTATCAGCGATTGATCGCCAAGGTGGCGCTATCGGATGTCTCGGCCTCTTTCGTCATGGAGGAGATCAAGGAGACGACGGTGGTGCCGGTCGAGCTCCGATAAGACGGAACCGGACGCGAAAGAAAGCCGTTGATAGGCTTGGCTGCGGGTTGACCGAATCGGCACTCGCGCCGATAGGAATGGGCTCATGCGCACCGCTGTCTATCCTTCATCCGTCATCGGCCCCACCGTCGGTTTCGTCAGGCTTCCGCATGGTGAAGGCCTGCCGCTGCCGGCTTACGAGAGCGCCGGCGCCGCCGGCATGGACCTGCGGGCCGCGGTGCCGGAAGACCGGCCGCTGCTGATCCTCCCCGGCAAACGCATGCTGGTGCCGACCGGGCTGATCCTGGAAATCCCCGAGGGCATGGAAGGCCAGGTGCGGCCGCGTTCGGGCCTAGCCTTCAAGCATGGGCTGACCGTGCTCAACTCGCCCGGCACCGTCGACAGCGACTATCGCGGCGAGGTGAAGGTGCTGCTGGTCAATCTCGGCGACGAGGATTTCGCCGTGACGCGCGGCATGCGCATCGCCCAAATCGTGTTCGCGTCGGTGACGCAAGTTGCCGGCGAGGAACGCGCGCTCGCCGGCGGCACGACGCGCGGCGCCGGCGGTTTCGGGTCGACCGGCACGGCGTAATGCTTGGGCCGTGTTTTGGTCATATTGAACCATTCTGCCGGGTGAATTCGAGCCAAATCCTTCGCCCTTCGGACTTGGCCGTGCTACCAGCACGACCTGCGCCGAAGGGCTCGACCTTGACCCGAATTCCGTCCGACAGAATTGCTTCAATATGACTAAAACACGCCCCCTCCCAAAGCTGGTCATTTTCGACTGCGACGGGGTCCTGGTCGATACCGAGAACCTTGCCAACAGGCGCCTCGCCGAATGGCTGACTGCGGCCGGTTTTCAAACCACCTTCGAATATTGCCGCAAGCATTTTTCAGGCCGCAGCATGGCTTCGGTGCAGAAGGAGATCGAAGCGTCGACCGAGGTGCGGCTCGGCGCCGATTTCGTCGACCGCTGGAATGCCGGCCTGCCTGACCTGTTCTCGCATGGCGTCGAGGCGATCCCTTATGTGCGCGACTTCATCGAGAAGGTGCGCGCGGCCGGCATCGCCTATTGCGTCGCTTCCTCGGCGCGTGTGTCGAAGATGCACATCACGCTCGGGCAAACCGGGTTTTTGCCGCTGTTCGAGCAGGCGATGTTCTCCGCCACCATGGTTACGCGTGGCAAGCCATTCCCGGACCTTTTCCTGCACGCCGCGAAGACGATGGGCTTCGCACCGGCCGACTCCATCGTCATCGAGGACAGCGTGGCGGGTACCGAGGCCGGCATCGCCGCCGGCATGCGCGTCTTCTCGTACCACGCCGATCCGCTTTCGGATCGCCATGGCCTGGCGGCGGCCGGCGGCATCCTGTTCGACGACATGCGCGAACTGGCTGGGCTTGTGCCGATTCCTTGATCGGGAAAGCTGCTGTGCGGGGAAATCTCCCGTGCTAAAGCGTTTCACCGTTTCATGGAAACGGCGAACCACTCTATCTCTTTGTTTTTACGCAATTCCGGACGGAAAACCGCTCACACTTTTCCTGGAATTGCTCTAGCGTGCAGCCGCCAGACAGCCGGCGGCTCCCATCGATGACATCCACCCTGCTTCGCCTCGTCCTTGCTCTCGTGTTTCTGCCATGGCTCTGGGGCCCGGCGAGCGCGGAGAATGTCAGCTTTCCGGATTTCGCCAGCGCCATCCCGGGCCATAAGGACGTCACCTACCTCGACCTCGCCAGGATGGTCATCCCCGATCTGGCCTCGAATGCCGATGGCTTCTACCACGGCGGTTTGCCGATCGAGATGCGCCACATCGAAGGCCCGGACGGCGGCGGCTCCCCGCCCGAGACGTCGAGCCTGCCCAACGCCGCCGTGCTTCCGATCAAGGCCGCCGGCAAGGACCGGCTGACCATGCTGTTCGATCTCGGCGACTCGCCCGACAGCGCCGAGGGCTATGCGGTGCTGGCGCTTTACGATCTGACCGGCAAGCCGGCGCTGCTCGACGCGGTCAATGTCGCCGTCGACCGCAGCACCTATTTCCGCGACCCGAACAAGCTGTCGATCGGTGCCGGCGACGACATCCTCATCACCATGAGCACGCATTTCAATTCGAGTCAGGGCTATGTGATCACGCCGCTGATCATGGTGCGCAACGACAAATTCGAACTGATCGACATGATCTACACCTTCGATGAGAGGCTTTGCACCTACAGCCGCAAGCAGGACATCGCCTTCAAGACCATCGCCGACGGCCAGCCGCATGCAGCCATCAAGGTGACGGTGACAGACGCCACGATACCGAGCGGTGAAAGCTGCGACGAAGCTCCGCCCAAGGCGTCGGCGGAGCACATCTCCACCACCTACCGCTGGGACAAGAAGGCGTCGCGCTATGTGGCGAATTCGGACGCCCTCAAGCGTTTGTCAGCAGAGAACGAGAAACGCTTCTGAACCGTCCGCATTCGTTTGCCCGGCCGGAATGGTCGCGGTAAATTCCCTTCACGACCGCCGCTCATGATCGAGGATCCGCCATGGACAAGGGCAAGATTTTTCGCGACCTGCATGCCTCCACTTTCGTCATGCCGAACCCGTGGGATATCGGCACGACCAAGCTTCTCTCCTCCTTCGGCTTCAAGGCGCTGGCGACGACCAGCGCCGGCTTTGCCTTCTCGCGCGGCCTGCCGGACGGCGGCGTGAGTTTCGAGGCGATGATCCACCATTGCCGCGAGGTGACCGCCGCGACCGACCTGCCGGTTTCGGCCGATCTCGAGCGCGGCAAGGGCGATAGCCCGGAGCAGGCGGCCGAAACCATTTTCGCGGCGGAAGCCGCGGGGCTTGCCGGCTGCTCGATCGAGGATCATTCGGGCGACGCGGACAACCCGATCTACGACTTCTCGCACGCGGTCGAACGCGTCGCCGCGGCTGTAGAGGCGTCGCGCGCGCTCAAGCATGATTTCGTCTTCACCGCGCGGGCCGAGAATTTCCTGTGGGGCAGGAACGATCTCGACGACACGATCAAGCGGCTGCAGGCCTTCGAGAAGGCTGGCGCCGACGTGCTCTACGCGCCGGGCATCGGCGACGTCGAGATGGTGCGTACGATCTGCGCGTCGGTGTCGAAGCCGGTCAATGTGATGGCGCGGCCGGGCTTCACCGTCGCCGACCTTGCCATGGCCGGCGTCAAGCGCATCTCGCTCGGGCCGTGGCTGACCAATTTCGCCTTCGGCATGATGGAGACGGCGGCGCGCGAGATCCAGCAGGACGGCACGTTCGGCTTCACCCGCGCCGCCATGCCGTTCGGCAAGCTGCAGGCGCTGTTCGGGGAAGGCAACGAGTAGGCTAACCCGGTTCCCGTGCCGACACCGCCTTGTACAGGTGCACCATCATGGCGGCCGCGAAGAGCGGCGTCAGAAGATTGAGCAACGGCACGGCGAGCACGACGGAGATCACAAGCCCGGCCAGGAACACGGTGCCGGCATATCTGCGGCGCAGCGCCTTTGCCTCCGCCTCCGGGCGGAAGCGCATGGCGGCGAATTCGAAGAACTCGCGCCCGAGCAGGTAGCCGTTGACGATGAAGAAGGCGGCAATGTTGATGCCCGGCACCAGAAGCAAGAGCAAAGCGACGATGTTACCGACAATGACCACACCGAAGAACTTGACCGCCAGCACCAGCGAGCGCAACGCCGGCACCGGGCTTCCGGGCGGATCGCCGGGGTAATCGGTGCGCTCGACCACCGCGGCAACGTCGTCGAGGAACAGGCCGGCGATGATCGCCGTCACCGGCGCGACGAGCAGCGCCATCCCCACCGCCAGAACGATACCGGCGACGATGGCGCTGAGCCAGCCGGCCCAGGACGGCAGCCCGGGCAAAAATGTCTCGAGCCACGGCCAGGCCAGCCATTCGAGCAGGCTCTGGAGACCGACCCAAAGCCCCAGCAGGGCCAGCAGCGTGAGCCCCAGCGTCTTCAGGAAGACGGCACGGAATTCGGGCGAGAACAGCTGACTGGCGGCGGCGCGGGCGGCGTCGAGGATCACGGCAGGTCCAAGCCCTCATCGAGAAACAACCTTTCCGAGATAGGCGGAGCCGAAGGCTAGCGCAACTGTTGCGCCTATTGCGCCAGTTCAGAGCGTTTCCCCGTATTCAAGGAACGGTGAACCGCTCTATCCCTTTTTGGCGCAATTCCGGACGAAAAACCGCTTCACATTTTTCCTGGAATTGCTCTGGTCTGCCGCGCCGGAATGGTCATGGCCGCAACGCCGGCAACGACAAACGCCATGCCGAGCCATGCGGCCGGGCCCAGACTTTCGCCGAGAAAGAGCGCGCCGATGCCGACGCCGATCGGCACGCGCAGATAGGCTTGCGAAGTGGTGCCGACCGAGCCCAGCGTGTGGATCAGGCGAAAGAAGATCGAGAAGGCGAGCGCGGTGGAAAAGATCGACAGGCCGAGCAATGCCAGGATCGAGGCGCCCGACGACGCCAATGTCCACGGCCTCTCGAAGATCAGGCTGAGCGGAATCAGGATCGCGGCGCCGCAGATCATCGAACCGGCCGCAGGCACCATCGGGTCCAGTCCCTTGAAGTTGCGGCCGAATATGGCAGCGCCCGCATAGCAGATCGTGGCGGCGACGACAGCAAGCTGCGCCCATAATTGATGGCCGATGCCGCCCAGCGCCTCGGTGCCGACGATCAGGCATATGCCGGCGATGCCGGCGCCGACGCCGACCAGCTTGCGCGACGTGACCGGCTCATGGCGGGTGATCAGCGCCGTCAGCAGGAAGGTGAAGATCGGCGATGTCGCGTTGAGGATGGTAGTGAGGCCGGCATCGATGGAGCGCTCAGCGGCGGCGATCAGCGTGAACGGGATGACGCTGTTCAGGCAGGCCTGGAACATGAAGCGGCGCCAGTTCAGCGCGTCGCGCGGCATGGCGAGGCCGCGCCAGCGGATGATGGCCAGAAGGATGCCGCCGGCGATCAGGGTGCGGCCGGCGATGAAGCTGATCGGCGGGATCGTTTCGACGCCGATCTTGATGAAGGTGTAGGAGGCGCCCCAAAGCAGAGCCAGGAAGCCGAGCAGCGCCAGTTCGGTGGTGAGTTCGGTCTTCTCGGACATTGATGGTTGGCGCCTTCAGCCTGGAACGATCCGCTTCTAGCGCTGGGCGAGGCGCAAATGTTTCGATCGTGGTGGAAAGATAGCCGTCGGCACTTCAATTGAGATGGGCCAGTTGGATGCGAATGCTGCCGCAGCCGGCGAACAATCGCGCATCAGGTCGGCCAGGCGGCAAACACCGCCGATTTTCCGGGTAGGCAAAGCGGTTGCGACCCGCTAGACCCGCGCCCGGCCGGCATGGCAGAAAGCCGGGGTGGTTTCTTGGCGGAGACATTGATGCCGGAATATGACGTGCTTTGCATCGGCAATGCCATTGTCGACATCATCGCGCAATGCGACGAGGCGTTCCTTCAAACCAACGGCATCATCAAGGGCGCGATGAATCTCATCGACACCCAGCGCGCCGAACTGCTCTACAGCCGCATGGGGCCGGCGATCGAGGCTTCCGGCGGCAGCGCCGGCAACACGGCGGCGGGCGTCGCCAGCCTCGGCGGGCGCGCCGCCTTCTTCGGCAAGGTGTCGAACGATGCGCTGGGCGAAATCTACACGCACGACATCCAAGCCCAGGGCGTCGCCTTCGACACCAAGCCGCTCACCGGGCAGCCGCCGACAGCGCGCTCGATGATCTTCGTCACGCCGGACGGCGAGCGCTCGATGAACACCTATCTCGGCGCCTGTGTCGAGCTCGGCCCGGAGGACGTCGAGGCCGACAAGGCGGCCGGCGCCAAGGTCACCTATTTCGAGGGTTATCTGTGGGATCCGCCGCGCGCCAAGGAGGCGATCCGGCAGACGGCGAAGCTGGCGCATGCCGCCGGGCGCGAAGTGTCGATGACGCTCTCGGATTCCTTCTGCGTCGACCGCTATCGCGACGAATTCCTCGATCTGATGCGCTCAGGCACCGTCGATATCGTGTTCGCCAACAGCCATGAGATCAAGTCGCTCTACCAGACTTCGTCCTTCGAGGATGCGCTGGCCGCCATCCGCCAGGACTGCAGAATAGCCGCCGTCACCCGTTCCGAAAAAGGCTCGGTGATCGTGCGTGGCAACGAGACCGTCACCATAGAGGCGACGACGATCAAGGAACTGGTCGACACGACCGGCGCCGGCGATCTCTACGCCGCCGGCTTCCTCTACGGCTACACGACCGGGCGCAACCTCAAGGACTGCGGCGATCTCGGCTCGCTGGCGGCCGGGCTGGTGATCCAGCAGATCGGCCCGCGGCCACGGCAGAACCTGCGGCATGAGGCGCAGAAGGTGGGGCTGCTTTAACGCATGCCGAGTTGGTGCCGCTGCGTCATTGCCTGCGACGTTCTCAAACTGGCCCTTTGTCGCGCGTCTGTCACAGAGCGATCCTACATGCAGGCTGAGGCATTCCGGGACTGACATTTTGGAATGCCCATCCAGGGGTGTGATGATGCAAGCCAGCAACCTTTCGGGTCGCTGCATCTGTTGTCGTTGCGATTTGTGCTTTCCGCTATAGCCGTCCAACAACCGGCCGTAGCCAGGGAGGGGCGCACGCAGCCAGCAAGACAGATGCATGACCAGATTCCAGAATCCGTCCGACGGGATTTCGCAACAGGCCCTGGCAGGCCTGTTGACCGACGCAGTGCAGCAGGCGCTGATGCAGCACGGCGTGGTGCTGGATGCGGAGGCCTTGGCCTCGGCCAGCATCATCGCCGGTAGCGTTGCCGCCGCCCTTCCCTTCTTGCCGCAGGCGCAGCGCCTTGCGGTCGCATCCTTCAAGGGCGACTGGACCGGGCTTGTCGCCGATTTCTTCCGTACCGTCGCGGACAGGATCGCCAGCGATCGCCCAGCCGCGTCCAGCCAGACTTCCGAAAGTGCAGCGCCAAAACCGGAAGCAGGAAGGCCTCTAGCCGAGCGCGCCACCGCGCTGCAGTCGATGCTGATCGAGGATTGGGCCGGCGAGGTCGCCGGGTCGACTTATCTGGAAGAGAAGCTGCGCATTCCGCGCTCGACGCTGCATCGCTGGCAGCGGCGGGGCGAGGTCGTTGCGCTTCGCAAGGGCGGCCGCAAGCATGTCTTCCCGCTGGCGCAGTTCATCGACGGCAGGCCGGTTCCGGGCATCGGCGAGGTGTTGTCGGCGATCGCCAATCCCAGGCTGGCCTGGTTCTGGCTGACGCGGCCCTCGCCGGAACTCGGCGGCCGTGTGCCGGTCGAGATGCTGCGCGAAGACCTCGTCGAGGATGTGGTGCGCGCCGCTCGCACCCTGCCCTGATCTCGATCCCCACGTCCGCGCCTCACCCATCCGCGTGACCACTAATTTAGCCGATTAATAACCTGTCATACAAATGTAATAATGGCACATTTGGCACATATACAAGATCTTCATTCGTCTCGATTGTATATATTGTGCCATATGTGTCATTCTTTCAGTTATGTGACGTGATATTTGAGCAACAAGACTTTCATAAGATTCGGAAAGTCGCCTTTCAGACACAATCTCTGTTGTGAAAGACCGGCGATTAGGCCATGTCCAAGGCGAAGAAGCGGCGCCGGTGCGCGTGCTTTTTCAACGATGGGGACGGGGTGGCAGGAGAGCCCAAGAGGCCTGCCGAAACCTGTCTTGAACCTTTGACTGGAGATTCAAGAAAATGAACATCAAGAGCCTTCTACTCGGCTCCGCTGCGGCCCTGATCGCAGTTTCGGGCGCCCGCGCCGCCGACGCGGTCACCGTCGCTGAGCCGGAACCGGCCGAATACGTCAAGATCTGCGACGTCTATGGTTCGGGGTACTTCTACATCCCCGGCACCGAGACCTGCCTGCGCATCGGCGGCTATCTGCGCTACGACATGGGCGCGGGCGACAGCGGCACGCTGGACGGCGTCAACAACGTCCCGGACCATATGAATGGCCGCGACCACGATACCTATTACAAGAACATGCGTTTCGCGCTGCGGACTTATACCGGCCAGGAAACCGAGCTCGGCACGTTGAAGACGTTCACCGAGACCCGCTTCCAGTTCGGCAACTCCTCCGGCGACTACGGGGTTAGCGGTTCGGGCTGGCAGGCTGGCAACAAGGCGGTCACCCTCAACTTCGCCTGGATCCAGCTCGGCGGCCTGCGCATCGGTAAGGATGAGACGGCATACGACCAGTTCATCGGATATGCAGGCGCCGTCATCCAGGACACGATCATCCCGTACGGCATCAAGGACACCAACGTCGTCCAGTACAATTTCGACGCTGGCAACGGCATCACGGGCGTGGTCTCGCTCGAAGAAGGTACCGACACCACGGGTGCCACGGCGATCCACGGTACCATTGACAGCTACGTTCCGCACGTCGTCGGCGGCTTGAAGTATAAGGGCGATTGGGGTGCGATAACCGGTGTTGTCGCCTATGACAGCAACTACGAAGAAGTTGCCGGCAAGGTCCGCCTGGACGTCAACGTGACCAAGGAACTGTCGCTGTTCGTCATGGGTGGCTACGGCACCGACGGCAACTTCAAGGATGCCGGCAATTTCATCAACGCGAATGGCCGTGGCCAGTACAAGCCTTGGGGCGGCAATTGGGCTGTCTGGGGTGGCGGCACCTACAAGTTCAACGAGAAGACTGCTTTCAACCTCCAGGTCTCGGCTGATGACGCCAAGAACGTCGCCGTTGCGGCGAACGTCGCCTACACGATCGTTCCCGGCTTCACGATCACGAGCGAAGTCGACTATGCCCACGACGGCAAGTTCGGCGATGCCGACGATTTCAACTGGGCGCACGCCGACAAGAAGAACAGTGTTGGCGGCATCGTCCGCTTCCAGCGCAATTTCTGATTGAACCTGCGATGTCAACGGAAAGGCCCGCGGCGACGCCGAGGGCCTTTTCTATTTTCAGCCCAGCCTGGCCTGCGCCGCACTCAGGCGGTGCGGCGATGCCCGCCGGTTGGCGGCTCCAGGGCATCAGCGGTGACCAACTGGCCGCGGCCGTTCTTCTTGCCGACATACATGAGCCGGTCGGCGAGCGCGACCAGCGCGTCCGGATCCGTGGCTTCCGTCGGGTAGATCGCGACGCCGACGGTGCAGCCGACCTGGATGTCACCGCCGAGGGCGGGAACCTTGATGCGCAGCCTCTCCAGCACGCGCTCTGCCACGCGCACGGCTTTCTCCCTCGCCTGCTCGGCTTTTCCCGAAAACAGGAAAGCGAACTCGTCGCCGCCGAGCCGCGCGACGAAATCGTCGCTGCGCAAAACGGAGCGAAGGTGGTTCGACACGCGCTGCAGCAGCGCATCGCCGGCCTCGTGGCCAAGCGTGTCGTTGACGTCCTTGAAGCGGTCGAGATCGATGAACAGAAGACCTGCCGCGTCGCCACTGCCGGCGCAGCGCGCGAGCACCGATTTCAGTTCATTGTGGAAGGCGCGCCGGTTGGGCAGGTCGGTCAACTGATCGTGGTGGGCGGAATGGTCGCTCTGCTGCTTGGCGAGCTCGATCTCGCGCTTTTGCGCCGAAAGCTCCTCATTGGCGACCTTGAGATCGAGCAGCAGCTGGGCGTTGAGGTCCTCGACGACCTTGCGGTCGCTGATGTCGACGACGAAGCCTTCGAGGAATTCGAGCTCGCCGGCACTATCCCAGACGCCACCGCCGATCTCGCGCACCCAGAGCGGTTCGCCGATGGCCGGCACGATGCGATAGTCGATGTTCCAGTTGCGGCGCGCCTCGAGGGCCGCGTCGACCGCCGCATAGACCGAAGCGAGGTCATCCGGGTGGATCGCAGAGACATAGTCCCGCACCGCATTCTGGATGAAATCGCTCGGCCGATAACCGCTGACGGTGAAGATGCCGTCGCTGATATAGAGCATCGTATAGGACGCATCATTGCGGCAACGGTAGAGATAACCGTCCATGCGGCCGGTGATGCTGAGCAGCGCGTCCAGACGCTCGTCTTGGTAGACCCCCTGGCCGACCGTGGATGCAGAAACCCCGTCATGCTGCATGGCCGCACCCCCGTTAGCGGTCTGAGCGCGCCGTAGTTGCCGTAGCGGCAAGTCGGCAAGAGGTTTTCTATATCAGCCGAATATTATCAATCTCTTATAGCCCGAACGCAGCCTGACGCCGGGCACTTGTCACGTCCCCGCCGTATAGGCCGCGATCGCCGCCATGTTCACGATGTCGGAATCCTTGGCGTTGAGCGAGACGATCTGGACAGGCTTGTTCAGGCCGACCAGCAGCGGGCCGATAACGGTCGAGCCGCCGAGCTCCTGCAGCATCTTGGTCGAGATCGAGGCCGAGTGGAATGCCGGCATGATCAGCACATTGGCCGGACCGGTCAGGCGGATGAACGGATATTGCGCCATAGCGCGCGGGTTGAGCGCCACGTCGGCGGCCATCTCGCCGTCATACTCGAAATCGACGCGGCGCTTGTCGAGGATGCGCACCGCTTCCTGCACGCGCTCCGAGCGCTCGCCCTGCGGATGGCCGAAGGTGGAATAGGCGAGCATGGCGAGCCGCGGCTCGTAGCCCATGCGGCGGGCAAAGCCGGCGGCTTCCTCGGCGATGTCGGCGATCTGCTCGGCGTTGGGCATGTCATGCACGGCGGTGTCGGCGACGAGAACGGTGCGACCCCGCGCGAGCACGATCGAGACGCCAATGACGCGGTGGCCGGGCTTGGCGTCGATGATGCGGCGCACGTCGTCGAGCGCGGTTGAATAGTTGCGGGTGACGCCGGTGACCATGCCGTCGGCATCGCCCAGCGCCACCATGCAGGCGGCGAAATGGTTGCGGTCGTTGTTGATCAGCCGATGGCAGTCGCGGAACAGGAAGCCCTTGCGCTGCATGCGCTCGTAGAGATAGTCGGTGTAGATGCTGTTGCGGCGCGACAGGCGGGCGTTGATGATCTCGATGCCCTGCTTGTTGAGATCAATGCCGGCGTTGCGGGCATTGTCCTTGATGACGTCGTCGCGGCCGAGCAGGATCGCGGTGCCAAGCCGCTGGTTCACATAGGAGACGGCGGCGCGCATCACCTGCTCCTCCTCGCCTTCGGCGAAGACGATGCGCTTGGGCTGGCGGCGCACGCGGTCGTAGATGCGCTGCAGCGTCGAGGCGATCGGATCGCGGCGAGCGGACAATTCCTGCGCGTAGCGGTCGAGGTCGAGGATCGGCTTGCGGGCGACGCCGGAATCCATCGCGGCCTTCGCCACCGCCAGCGGGATCGCCGAGATCAGGCGCGGATCGAACGGCACCGGAATGATGTAGTTGGGGCCGAATTTCGGCCGGTTGCCCTGATAGGCGGCGGCGACATCGTCCGGGACGTCCTGGCGCGCCAGCTCGGCCAGCGCGCGGGCCGCGGCGATCTTCATGTCGTCATTGATGGTGGTGGCCCTGACATCCAGCGCGCCGCGGAAGATGTAAGGGAAACCCAGCACATTGTTGACCTGGTTCGGATAGTCCGAACGGCCGGTCGCCATGATGGCGTCGGTGCGGATCTCGGCCACTTCCTCCGGCGTGATCTCCGGATCGGGATTGGCCATGGCGAAGATGATCGGGTTCTTGGCCATCGACTGCACCATGGCGGTGGTCAGCGCGCCCTTGGCGGAGAGGCCGAGGAAGACGTCGCAACCCTCGAGCGCCTCGGCAAGGCTCCTCGCCTCGGTCTTGACCGCATGCGCCGACTTCCACTGGTTCATGCCTTCGGTGCGGCCCTGATAGACCACGCCCTTGGTGTCGCACAGGATGATGTTTTCGGGCGCAAAGCCCATCGCCTTCATCAGTTCGATGCAGGCGATGCCGGCAGCACCCGCGCCATTGCAGACCATCTTGGTGGTCTTCATGTCGCGGCCGGTGATTTCCAGCGCGTTGATCAGCCCTGCGGCCGAGATGATGGCCGTGCCGTGCTGGTCGTCGTGGAAGACCGGGATGTCCATCAATTCGCGCAGCCGCTGCTCGATGATGAAGCATTCCGGCGCCTTGATGTCTTCCAGATTGATGCCGCCGAAGGAGGGCCCCAGGAAGCGCACGCAGTTGATGAACTCGTCGGCGTCCTCGGTATCGACCTCGAGGTCGATGGAATCGACATCGGCAAAGCGCTTGAACAGCACCGACTTGCCTTCCATCACCGGCTTGGAGGCCAGCGCGCCGAGATTGCCGAGGCCAAGGATGGCGGTGCCGTTGGAGATGACGGCGACCATGTTGCCGCGCGTCGTATAGTCGAAGGCGCGGCTCGGGTCCTCGGCGATGGCGCGCACCGGAACGGCGACGCCCGGCGAATAGGCGAGGCTCAGATCGCGCTGCGTCGCCATCGGCTTGGTGGCGACGATCTCCAGCTTGCCGGGCCGTCCCATGGCGTGGAATTCCAGCGCCTCCTCGGGACTGACGGAGGGCCCGCTGTTTTCGGTTTTCCTGGCCATGATGCTTTTGATTTCCTCGCCTTGGCACGGCACCGCTTGGACGGGTGCTTCCTTATGGGCTTCCACGACTAAGGCCAGAGGCGGCCGCTGTAAACCGCCAAGCGCGGCAAAGCTCATTCAATGCGAATGAGGTTGCCGAAGGCACGGCACGGCGACACCAGTTGGCAGCATCACGTCCAAGCTTTCCCCCGCTTTTCGAGCGGCCGGCATTAAACCCGGCTGGCCGATCTGCTAGCGTTCCTTGATGAACATGCACATGCCGACCGATCCCGACACCCCGGAAACAACGACCACGGCGCCCGCCACGGGCGGCGTCACGCCGATGATGGAGCAGTTCATCGAGATCAAGGCGGCGAACCCGGATTCGCTCCTGTTCTACCGCATGGGCGATTTCTACGAGTTGTTCTTCGACGATGCGGAGAAGGCCAGCCAGGCGCTCGGCATCGTTTTGACCAAGCGCGGCAAGCACCAGGGCCACGACATCCCGATGTGCGGCGTGCCGGTGCATGCGGCGGACGACTATCTGCAGAAGCTGATCGCGCAAGGTTTCCGCGTCGCCGTCTGCGAGCAGATCGAGGACCCGGCCGAAGCCAAGAAGCGTGGCTCGAAATCGGTGGTGCGCCGCGACGTGGTGCGGCTGGTGACGCCCGGAACCATCACCGAGGACAAATTGCTCGCGCCGTCGGAATCGAGCTTCCTGATGGCGCTGGGCCGGGTGAAGACCGGAAGCACCGCCCAAGGCAGCTTCGCGCTGGCCTGGATCGACATCTCGACCGGCGCCTTCCGCGTCGCCGAGACGAGCGCCGAGCGGCTGCTCGCCGACATCTTCCGCGTCGATCCGCGCGAGCTGATCGTCGCCGAGCCGGTGTTCCACGACCCAGAATTGCGACCCGTCTTCGACGTGCTCGGCCGGGTGGCCAATCCGCAGCCGCCGTCGCTGTTCGATTCGGCATCGGCGACGGGCCGCATCGCGCGCTTCTTCGAGGTGGCGACGCCGGACAGTTTCGGCACGTTTTCGCGCGCCGAGCTGTCGGCGATCTCGGGCGCTATTGCCTATGTCGAAAAGACCCAGAAGGCCGAACGGCCGCCGCTGTCGCGCCCCGAGCGCGAGGAGGCCGGCTCGACGCTGTTCATCGACCCGGCGACGCGCGCCAATCTGGAACTGTTGCGCACGCTTTCCGGCAGCCGCGACGGCTCGCTGTTCAAGGCGATCGACCGCACGGTGACCGGCGGCGGCGCGCGCATGCTGGCCGACCGGCTGATGGCGCCGCTGACCGACCCGGCGGCAATCGCGGCGAGGCTGGACTCTGTATCGTTCTTCCGCACCGAGACAAGGCTCTGCCAGGGCTTGCGGACCAGCCTGAAGAGCGTCGCCGATATGCCGAGGGCATTGTCCCGACTGGCGCTCAACCGCGGCGGGCCGCGCGACCTCGGCGCGCTGCGCGCCGGCTTCGAAGCCGCCGGCGCCATCGCCGGCCTGCTGGTGGCAACGGCCCTGCCCGCCGAGTTGGCGGCAGCTTTGGCTGCGATCAATGCCCTGCCGGAAGCGCTCGCCCGGCACCTCAGCGAGGCGCTGGACGACGAGCTGCCACTGATCAAGCGCGACGGCGGTTTCGTGCGTTCCGGCTATCACGCCGAGCTCGACGAGATGCGGGCGCTGCGCGACGAATCGCGAAAGGTGATCGCCGGGCTGGAGCGCTCGCTGATCGAGGAAACCGGCATCCGCTCGCTGAAGATCCGGCACAACAATGTGCTGGGTTACTACATAGAGGTGACCGCCAATCATCACGCGATCATGACCGGCAGCGATGCCGCCAAGGCGCGCTTCATCCATCGCCAGACCATGGCCAACGCAATGCGCTTCACCACGACGGAGCTGGCGGAGCTGGAATCGAAGATCGCCAACGCCGCCGACAAGGCGCTCGGCATCGAACTCGCCACCTTCGACCGGCTCACCGCCGAAGTGGTGAGCGAAGCCGACAGCATCCGCGCCGGCGCCGAAGCGCTTGCGGTGCTCGACGTGTCGGCGGCACTGGCGCTCCTTTCCGAAAGCGAGGCATGGTGCCGGCCGGTGGTCGACGCCAGCCTCGCCTTCGAGATTTCCGGCGGGCGGCACCCGGTGGTCGAGCAGGCACTGCGGCGTTCGGGCGAAGGCCCTTTCGTCGCCAATGATTGCGACCTGTCGCCGGAAGGCGGCGCCAGGACCGGCGCGATCTGGCTGCTCACCGGCCCGAACATGGGCGGTAAGTCGACGTTCCTCAGGCAAAACGCGCTGATCGCCATCCTGGCGCAGACCGGCTCCTTCGTGCCGGCCGAGAGCGCCCATATCGGCGTCGTCGACCGGCTGTTTTCGCGCGTCGGCGCCTCGGACGACCTGGCGCGCGGACGTTCCACCTTCATGGTCGAGATGGTGGAGACGGCGGCGATCCTCAATCAGGCCGGCGAGCGGGCGCTGGTCATCCTGGATGAAATCGGCCGCGGCACCGCGACTTTCGACGGGTTGTCGATCGCCTGGGCGGCGGTCGAATATCTGCATGAGAAGAACCGCTGCCGGGCGATCTTTGCCACACATTTCCACGAGATGACGGTGCTGGCCGGCAAGCTCTCCCGGCTCTCTAACGTCACCATGCGGGTCAAGGAATGGGAGGGCGAGGTCGTCTTCCTGCACGAGGTCGGCAAGGGTGCGGCCGACCGCTCCTATGGCGTGCAGGTGGCGCGGCTCGCCGGCCTGCCGGAAGCCGTGGTGGCGCGAGCCAAGGAAGTGCTGCACCAGCTGGAGGAAGGCGAAGTTTCCGGCAAGACCAACCGGCTGGTCGACGACCTGCCGCTGTTTTCGGTGGCGTTGAAGCGCGAGGCGCCGAAGCCGGTGAAGAGCGATGCGCTCGGCGAGGCGCTGGGGGCAATCAATCCCGACGAGATGACGCCGCGCGAGGCGCTGGACGCGCTCTATCGGCTGAAGGGGCTGGCAACCAAGCCCTGAGTCTGCCCTCTGTTGACTCATTGTACCGTTCGGTACAATACTCCCGGTCAGATGCCTGACCGACAGGAGATCCCATGAGCCGTCCGCCTTTACCGCCCTTCACGGCCGAGACCGCCGCGCAGAAGGCGCGGCTGGCCGAAGACGCCTGGAACAGCCGCGACCCGGAACGGGTTTCTCTTGCCTATACCGAGGACAGTGCCTGGCGGAACCGGGCCGAGTTCATTTCCGGTCGCGGCGAGATCGTCGGCTTCCTGACGCGCAAATGGGCGCGCGAGCTGGACTATCGCCTGATCAAGGAGGTCTGGACCTGGAACGACAACCGCATCGCGGTGCGCTTCGCTTATGAATGGCGCGACGACAGCGGCCACTGGTTCCGTTCCTACGGCAACGAGAACTGGGAGTTCGACGAAGCCGGGCTGATGCGGCGGCGTGTGGCGAGCATCAACGACCTGCCGATCGCTGAGGCCGAGCGCAAGTATCACTGGCCGCTCGGCCGCCGGCCGGACGATCATCCCGGACTTTCGGAACTCGGGCTTTAGGACCGGTGCGGCGCATCGCATCCGATCGCGACGGCCTATTGGCCATGATCGGCGAGGTTTTTCGCGAACATGGCTATGAAGGCGCGAGCCTGGCCTTGATCGGCGCGGCGACGGGGCTCGGCAAGGGAAGCCTCTACCACTTCTTTCCCGGCGGCAAGGAAGAGATGGCAGGGGCCGTGATCGCCCATATCGACGGCTGGTTCGAGGACAACGTCTTTGCGCCGCTGCGCGATAGCGCCGACCCGCGAGCCGGGATCGGACAGATGCTCGAGGCGACGGACAGCTATTTCCGCTCGGGGCGCCGGGTGTGTCTCATCGGCGCCTTCGCGCTGGAGGAATCGCGCGATCTCTTCGCTGGCCAGATCAAGGATTATTTCGGCCGGTGGGTCAGGCATCTCGCCGATGCGCTGGCGCGCTCCGGGCACACAGAGGCCGAGGCGGCCGAGCTTGCCGAGGACGCCGTGGCAAGCATCCAGGGCGCGCTGACGCTCGCCCGCGCCGCCGCCGACGCCAGCGTGTTTTCGCGGGCGCTGCGGCGACTGCGCATGCGATTTGGGTTGCCGACAGACTCGGAGCCGCTTGCGGCGCGATGACGGATCAATCTTTCGCGTATTGCGCCTCGCCGTTGCCGAAAGACCAGTCTATCGACGCGTTCTCGGCGAGAACGATCATGATGTCCTGCTTTCTGACCCCAAGCCTTGCATGGAGGTTCTCCGCGATCGTCCGGTAGAGCGCGCGTTTCTTGTCGTCCGAGCGGCCGGCACGCAGGGTGATGTGGACGATCAGCGCGTCGGCGCTGCGGTCGACGCCGAGATAGGTCGGGTCGAGGATCAGCCATCCCGGCGCGTGCTCGGTGACGATCTGAAAACGATCGGTCTGCGGCGCGTCGATGGTGGCGACCATCGCGTCATGCACGCTTTCCGAGACCGCCTTTGCAAAGGCATCGCCCTTGCTGGCCGGGATTGAGATACGCACAAGCGGCATTGCTTCGTTCCTTCCGGGTCATGTCATGCGAGTGACCCGGAAGATAAGCCAGGCGCCATCGCTGCTTTCAGATCATCTCCAGGCCGCGCTTGCGGGTCGGTGGCGGAAAGGCGCGGTCGAGATCGGCGATGTCCTGCGGCGTAAGCTTTATGTCGAGCGCGGCGGAATTTTGGCGGACATGCTCCTGCCGGCTGGCCTTGGGGATGGCGATGACGCCCGGCTGCGCCATGACCCAGGCAAGCGCGACCTGCGCGGCGGTCGCATTGTGGCGCGCGGCCACGGCTTCCAGTCTGGCGTTGCGCGCCAACGCGCCCTGCTCGACCGGCGAATAGGCCATCAGCGGAATGCCGCGCTCAGCGCACCATGGCGAGAGATCGAATTCGGGACCACGCCGCGACAGGTTGTAGAGCACCTGGTTGGTCTGGACGTTGCCGCCGGAGGGCAGGCCGACAAGGTCCTCCATCTCGTCGGTGTCGAAATTGCTGACGCCCCAGTGGCGAATCTTGCCTTCCGCCTTCAGGCCTCGAAGGCCTCGACGGTTTCCGACAAGGGCACGCTGCCCGGCCAGTGCAGCAGATAGAGATCGATGCGATCGGTGGAAAGCCGCTTCAGGCTGTTCTCGCAGGCCCGCTTGACGCCGGCGCGCGAAGCGTTGGAGGGCAGCACCTTGGAGACCAGAAACGTCTCGTCGCGGCGCCCGGCGATGGCCTCCGCCACCACCTCTTCGGCGCCACCGCTGGCATACATCTCGGCCGTGTCGATCAGCGTGATGCCGAGGTCCAGCCCGAGCTTGAGCGCCGCGACCTCATCGGCATGGCGGCGCCGGTCCTCGCCCATCTTCCAGGTGCCCTGGCCCAGCACTGGCACGGCTTCGCCGGACGGCAGCTTCAAGGTTCTGACGGATGACGGCATGGCTTGCTCCTCCTGCCGGCGGATCGCAGCACAGCCAAAGTCGGAAATCCAGACCGAACGCTCCTGGTCGTCCGGATTTCCGGATTGGGCTAGTTCGCCGGATGCTTGGCGAGCCAGTCCTGCATTTCCTTGATTTCGGCTTCCTGCGCCGTGACCACGCCTTCGGCGAGCTTGCGGATTTCCGGATCCTTGCCGTTGGCGATCACCACCTTGGCCATGGCGATGGCGCCCTCATGATGCGGGATCATGCCGCGGACGAAATCGACATCGGCATTGCCGGTGTATTTGATCATCATGTCCTTGTGCATCTTCTTCATCGCCTTCTCGTAGCCGACGGTGGCCGGGCTCTGCGCGCCCATCGCCATCTTGGACATGTCGTGCTTCATCTCCTCCGACGAAGCCGGTACGCTTTCCAGGAAGACGGCAAGCAGCATTCCCGCCGCCATCAGCAGCAACACGATCTTCTTGGCCAGGGTCATTCAGGTCTCCTTGTGGTTGGTTTCGTATCTGGGGGTTTTGCTCAGAGTTTCAATGTTCTCAGCCGCAAGGCATTGGCGATGACAGACACCGAGGACAGGCTCATCGCCGCGGCCGCCAGCATCGGCGACAAAAGCGTGCCGGTGAGCGGATAGAGCACGCCGGCCGCGACCGGCACGCCGAGCACGTTGTAAAGGAAGGCGAAGAACAGGTTCTGGCGGATGTTGCGGATGGTTGCCTGAGCCAATGTACGAGCCCTGACGATGCCGTTGAGATCGCCCTTGACCAGCGTGATGCCGGCGCTTTCGACGGCGACATCGGCGCCGGTGCCCATGGCGATGCCGACATCGGCGCCGGCCAGCGCCGGCGCGTCGTTGACGCCGTCACCGGCCATAGCAATGCCGGCGCCCTTGGCGCGGAGGCTCTCGACCAGCGCCGCCTTCTCTTCCGGCAGCAGGCCGGCGCGCACCTCGTCAATGCCGAGTTTCCTGGCGATGGCCTGGGCAGTGCGCTCGTTGTCGCCGGTCGCCATGACGATCTTGAGGCCCTTGTCGTGCAGGGCCTTGATCGCCTCGGCCGTCGTTGCCTTGACCGGATCGGCGACGGCGACGATGCCGGCGAATCTGCCGTCGACGGCGACGAACATGGCCGTCTTGCCCTCGGCCTGCATCGCCTCGGCACCGGCCGCCGGCGTTTCGACGCCGAGGTCGGCCATCATCGCCGCATTGCCGAGCGCAACCTTCCTGCCCGACACTGCGCCGGAGACGCCCTTGCCGGTGACGGCGGCGAAATCGAACGCCTCAGCCAGCTTCAGGCCGCGCGTGGCCGCGCCCGCGAGAATCGCCTCGGCCAGCGGATGTTCCGAACCCTTTTCGAGCGCCGAGGCAAGCGCAAGCAACTCATTCTCGTCGATGCCCCCGGCCGCAACGACATCGGTCAGCCGCGGCTTGCCTTCCGTCAGCGTGCCGGTCTTGTCGACGATCAGCGTGTCGACCGATGCAAAACGCTCGAGCGCAGCCGCTTCCTTGATCAGCACACCGGCGTGCGCGCCGCGACCGGTCGCGGTCATGATCGACATCGGCGTGGCGAGACCCAGCGCGCAGGGACAAGCGATGATCAGCACCGACACCGCCGAGACGATTGCAAAGATCAGGCTTGGTTCGGGACCAAAGACCGCCCAGGCGGCGAAGGCCAGAACGGCGACCAGAACGACTGCCGGGACGAAATAGAAGGAAACGCGGTCGGCCAACCCTTGAATCGGCGCGCGTGAGCGCTGCGCCTTGGCGACCAGCTCGACGATGCGCGACAGCGTCGTCTCGGCGCCGACCTTTTCGGCGCGCATGACCAGCGAGCCGTTCTTGTTCAGTGTGCCGCCGGTAAGAGCGTCGCCTTCGGTCTTTTCGACCGGCAGCGGCTCGCCGGTGATCATCGATTCGTCGATTGCCGAGCGGCCCTCCAGCACGATGCCGTCGACCGGCACGGCGTCGCCGGGGCGGACGCGCAGCCGATCTCCGGACTTCACGCTGTCGAGCGGCACGTCCTTCTCGGAACCGTCGGCGCCGATCAGCCGCGCCGTCTTCGGCGCAAGGTCAAGCAGCGCGCGGATGGCCGAGCCCGTGCGCTCGCGCGCCTTGAGTTCCAGCACCTGGCCGAGGAACACCAGCGCGACGATGACGGCGGCGGCCTCGAAATAGACCGGGACAGTGCCGTCATGGCCACGGAACTGGTGCGGAAAGACATCCGGAAACAGCGTCGCGACCAGGCTGAACAGATAGGCCGCACCGACACCCAGCGAAATCAGCGTCCACATGTTGGGGCTGCGGTTGAGGATCGAGTCCCAGCCGCGATGGAAGAACGGAAACGCCGCCCACAGCACGACGGGGCTCGCCAGCGCCAGTTCAACCCAGGTCTTGGTGCGGCCGTCGATGAGGTTTTCGAAGCTGAAGCCCAGCATCGGCGCCATAGCGATGACCAGCAGCGGCACGGAAAGCACGGCGCTGACCCAGAAGCGGCGGGTGAAATCGACAAGCTCCGGGTTCGGACCCTCGTCGCCGGTCGGCACGCCCATCGGCTCCAGCGCCATGCCGCAGATCGGGCAGGAGCCCGGCTTGTCGCGGACGATCTCGGGATGCATCGGGCAGGTGTATTGCGTGCCTTTGGGCATCTCCTGCGGCTCCGGCCGGCCGGCGAGGTATTTTGCCGGGTCGGCCTCGAACTTGGCCTTGCAGCCGGAGGAGCAGAAATAGAAGCCTTGCCCTTCATGGCGCAGGAAGTGCTTCGCGCTCGCCCGGTCGACGCTCATGCCGCAGACGGGATCGGTCGCCGTCAGGTAGTTTTGCGGATCGGCAACGAATCTCCCGCGGCAGCGCTCGCTGCAGAAGTGAAATGTCCGGCCGCCATGCTCGGCCGTCGGCTTGCCGGCGGCCGGGTCGACCGTCATGCCGCAGACCGGGTCGCGAATCACCGCCTCGGCGGCCGGCGCGGTGTTTTTCGCCGAACAGCAGGAAGCGCCATGCGCATGATGGTGATGATGCTCGGAATGGCTCATGCTTTATGCCTCGGAATTCTCGAATTGAGGCGGAGGTAGTGCTTCCAGTAACTGGAAGGTCAAGGGCCGGATCGGACTTTCGGAAAATAGATCACCAGCCGTCGGTTATCCGCCATCGCAAAGCGCTCCGCCCGCCCCCATACACAGCGCGCATAAAACGCGCTATAGACGCCGCCGAATGGCAAAGATCTCCCTGAAACTCGACGAAATCATCGATGGCGACGCTCTGCGCCGCGACCTGACCACGCTGACGGCGGCAAGCGCCGGCGACGGCTCAGGGCCGGCGGTTCGAGCAGCCGTTCTCCAACTGCTCAAGGCTAGGCTTGCCGAGGGCCGCAAGGTCGCCGAGGCCATGCTGATGGAGGATGGCGGCGGCAGCGCCTGCGCCGAGCGGCTGTCGCATCTGATGGATGAGCTGATCCGCGCGCTCTACGATTTCGCCGCGACCCATGTCTACCGGGTAAAGAACCGCTCGGCGGCCGAACGCATGGCGGTGGTCGCTGTCGGCGGTTACGGCCGCGGCACGCTGGCGCCGGGTTCCGACATCGACCTGCTTTTCCTGTTGCCCTACAAGCAGACGCCCTGGGGCGAGCAGATCGTCGAATACATGCTCTATATGCTGTGGGACATGGGGCTGAAGGTCGGCCACGCCACCCGCAACATCGATGAGTGCCTCAGGCTGTCACGCAGCGACATCACCATCCGCACCTCGATCCTCGAAGCCCGTTTCCTGTGGGGCGAGCAGAAGCTCTATGACGAGTTGCTGACGCGCTTCGACCACGAAGTGGTGCGCACCACCGGGCCGGAATATGTGCAGGCCAAGCTCGCCGAGCGCGACGAGCGCCACGCCAAGGCCGGCGAGAGCCGCTATCTGGTCGAGCCCAACGTCAAGGACGGCAAGGGCGGGCTGCGCGACCTGCAGACCTTGTTCTGGATCGGCAAATACTTTTATCGCGTTCGCACCGGCGAGGAACTGGTCGAGAAAGGCGTCTTCACCGAGGCCGAATATCGCGAGTTCCAGAAGGCCGAGGATTTCCTGTGGGCGGTGCGCTGCCACATGCATTTCCTGACCGGCAAGGCGGAAGAGCGGCTGCATTTCGACATCCAGCGCGAGATCGCCGAGCGTCTCGGCTACACGACGCATCCCGGCCTGTCGGCGGTCGAGCGCTTCATGAAGCACTATTTCCTCGTCGCCAAGGATGTCGGCGACCTGACCCGCATCTTCTGCGCGGCGCTCGAGGAAGAGCAGGCCAAGCATGTGCCCGGCTTCAACCGCATCTTCCTCACCTTCCAGCGCCGCAAGCGCAAGCTTGCCGGCACCTCCGACTTCATCGTCGACAATCATCGCATCAACGTCGCCGATGACGGCGTGTTCGAGCGCGACCCGGTCAACCTGCTGAGGTTGTTCTGGTTTGCCGACAAGCACGGGCTGGAATTCCACCCGGACGCGCTGAAGCTGCTCACCCGTTCGCTCTGGCTGGTCAACAAGTCGCTCAGGCGCGACGAGGAAGCCAACCGGCTGTTCCTCGACATCCTGACCTCGGACCGCAACGCCGAGCTCAATCTCAGGCGCATGAACGAGGCCGGGCTGCTCGGCCGGCTGATCCCCGACTTCGGCAAGATCGTCGCCATGATGCAGTTCTCGATGTACCACCATTATACGGTGGACGAGCATCTGATCCGCTGCATCGGCGTGCTGGCCGAGATCGAGCGCGGCGACGGCGAAAAAGTCCATCCTTTGTCACATACGCTGATGCCCGGGCTGAAGAAGAGCCGCGAGGCGCTCTATGTCGCCGTGCTGCTGCACGACATCGCCAAAGGCCGGCCGGAAGACCATTCGGAAGCCGGCGCCAAGATCGCGCGGCGGATCTGCCCACATATGGGGCTGTCGGCGGCCGACACCGAGACCGTCTCCTGGCTGGTCGAGAACCATCTCGTGATGTCGATGACGGCACAGACGCGCGACCTCAACGACCGCAAGACGATCGAGGATTTTGCCTCCATCGCGCAGTCGGTCGAACGCCTGAAGCTGCTGCTCATCCTCACCGTCTGCGATATTCGCGGCGTCGGCCCGGGCGTGTGGAACGGCTGGAAGGGGCAGCTCTTGCGCACGCTCTACTACGAGACCGAACTGCTCTTGACCGGCGGCTTTTCGGAAGTGTCGCGGGCGCAACGCACGGCGGCGGCGCGCGAGCGGCTGCTTGAGGCGCTGTCGGCCTGGCCGGCCAAGGAGCGCAAGCGCTATGCCGGCCTGCACTATGACAATTACCTTTTGACCGTCGATCTGTCCGATCAACTGCGCCATGCCGAATTCATCCGCGAGGCGGACGCGACCGGGAAGAAGCTCGCCACCATGGTCAAGACGCATGAGTTCGAGGCGGTGACCGAGATCACCGTGCTGGCGCCGGACCATCCGCGCCTGCTCTCGATCATTGCCGGCGCCTGCGCGGCCGCCGGCGGCAACATCGTCGATGCGCAGATTTTCACCACCTCGGACGGGCGGGCGCTGGACACCATCCTGATCTCGCGGGAATTCGACCTCGACGAGGACGAGCGCCGCCGCGCCGAGCGCGTCGGCCGGCTGATCGAGGACGTGCTGTCCGGCAAGAGCTGGCTGCCCGAGATGATCGAGAAGCGCACCAAGCCGAAGCGCGGCGCCAAGGCGTTCCGCATCCAGCCGCGCGCCGAGATCCGCAACACGCTGTCGAATCGTTTTTCGGTGATCGAGGTCGAGGGGCTGGACCGTCCGGGTCTTCTGTCGGAGATCACCGGAACACTGTCGGACCTGTCGCTCGACATCGCATCGGCGCACATCACCACCTTCGGCGAGAAGGTCATCGACACCTTCTATGTCACCGACCTGACGGGACAGAAGATCGACAGCCCGACGCGCACCGCCACCATCCACAAGCGACTGATCGATACGCTCGAAGGCAATTCGTCCGAACGCAACGGCAAGGCCAAGGTGGCGGCCGAGTGACCATCCATTTGACGCAATCTTTCCGGCAGTCATTCCCCGCATGAGCCTTGTCAAGAAATTCGCCACCGTCGCCTCCGGCACGCTGATGAGCCGCGCGCTGGGATTCGGCCGGGAGATGCTGATGGCGGCGGCCCTCGGCACCGGGCCGGTCGCCGACGCCTTCAACGCCGCCTTCCAGTTCCCCAACACATTCCGCCGGCTGTTCGCCGAAGGCGCCTTCAACGCCGCCTTCGTGCCGCTCTTCGCCAAGGAGATCGAGCAGCACGGCAATGAGGGCGCCAAGCGCTTTTCGGAGGAAGTGTTCGGCGTGCTGTTCTCGGCGCTTCTGGCGCTGACCATCGCCATGGAACTGGCGATGCCGCTGATCGTGCGCTACCTGGTGGCGCCGGGCTTTGCGGGCATTCCGGGCAAGTTCGAGACGACCGTCCGGCTCGCGACGATCATGTTCCCCTACCTGATCTGCATGTCACTCGCCGCCATGATGGCCGGCATGCTGAACTCGCTGCGCCGCTATTTCGCCGCGGCGATCGCGCCGGCCTTCCTCAACATCATCCTGATCAGCGTGCTCGGCTATGCCTGGTATCACGGGCTCGACGCGCATGATGTCGGCTTCGGCCTGTCCTGGGGCGTGCTGGCGGCCGGCATCGTGCAGCTTGCCATCGTCTGGATCGCGGTGCGCAATGCCGGCATCTCGATCGGTTTCCGCCGGCCGAAGATGACGCCCAACGTCAAGCGGCTCTTGATCCTGGCGCTGCCGGCGGCGATCACCGGCGGTATCACCCAGATCAACCAGCTGATCGGCACGGCGATCGCTTCCGCGCAAAACAGCGCCGTGTCGTCGCTGGCCTATGCCGACCGCATCTACCAGCTGCCGCTCGGCGTCGTCGGCGTGGCGGTGGCGATCGTGCTGTTGCCGGAACTGTCGCGGGCGCTGAAATCGGGCAATTTGAAAGAGGCCGCAAACCTGCAGAATCGCTCGGTCGAGTTCACCTTGTTCATGACGCTGCCGGCGGCGGCAGCACTTTGGGTGATGTCGGAGCCGATCGTGCGGCTGGTCTATGAGCGCGGCGCCTTCGCCGCCAACCACTCGACGCCGATCGTCGCCTCGATCCTGGCGATCTTCGGCCTAGGCCTGCCGGCCTTCGTGCTGATCAAGGCCTTCACGCCCGGCTATTTCGCGCGCGAGGACACGCGCACGCCGATGATCTTCGCCGCCCTCTCGGTCGGCGTAAACGTCGTCACGGCGCTCAGCCTGTTTCCCTCGATGGGCGCGCCCGGCATCGCGGTGGCTTCGGCGATTGCCGGCTGGGTTAACGCGCTGATGCTTCTCGCCATGCTGATCAAGCGCGGACATTGGGGCCGCGACATCCCGCTCTTGAAGCGCATTCCGCGGCTGGTGCTGTCGGCGGTGATCATGGCCACGGCGCTCTACTTCGCCGAGCGCCATTTTGCCACGCAGATCGGGCCTGGCTCGCCACTGGTGGTCAAAGCGACGACGTTATTCGCGCTGGTCGGCGGCGGTGCGGCGCTCTATTTCATCGCCGCCTTCGCCACCGGCGGCGCGGACTTCGGCATGATCCGCAGGAATGTGAAGCGCGGTTCGGGTAAAGCAGCGCCACCACCAACTACGGAACAGTCTCCAGATCCGTGAGCCTGAATTCGTCGGCCGTGGAAAGCATCGGAACGGCGTAGTGGCGCGCGCAAGCGTAGTGGAAGCAATCCGCCAGGTTCAGTCGGATGGCGTTGTTGCGAAACCGGGACGCGGCCTCGATGGATAGCGATGCAGCCTCTGGCGCCGGCGGAAGCTCGCGCAAGGCAATTGCGCGCTCTTCAAGAAAACGGCTCACAATCTCAGCGCTTCTGGCAACCGGTATTGCCAGCTTTTCTGGCCGAGATAGTGCCATTGACGCTTCCCAGACAGCGATTGCCGAGGTGAATGGAGCCGAGGCGTCCACGACCGCTCGCGCACAGCGTCCGGCCTCAGCTTCATTGCTCAGCATCGCGACAATAGCGGCTGCATCGACGAACATCAGTCTTCGCCAGACAGTTCATCATAGATCGAGCGCGGCAACGGCTTGCGCGCCTGCTCGCTCAACTCAATTCCAAATTCGGCCCTGAGCCGAGCAGCCGTCTGCAACGGCGTCTCGCGATTGCGCCGCCGCTCCAAGGCTTCGCGCATGGCGATCACGATGGCCTCGGTGATGCCGACGCCCTCGATTCTCGCCAAGGTGCGAGTCAGGCTGTCCGCTTCCTTGTTGTTGATGTTGATGGTCATCGCGCACCTACATTTCTCTATGTAGCTCATACAATGTAGCAAACTGTATGAGTTAGATCAATGATAGACACCCGGGACGGGGATAAGCGCGGGGCCAATCAATCCAAGATGGGAAGATTGCAGGCGCCAAGCCGGCTGCCTCTTGATCCTGTTGTCCCCTTCGGCCATAAGCGCGCCCGTCGAAAGACTTTCGCCGCGTGCGAAACGGCCCTCCACAAGCCATGAGGAACTCATGTCCGCCTTCAAGCCACTCGTCTTTTCGGGCGTCCAGCCGACCGGCAATCTGCATCTCGGCAACTATCTCGGCGCCATCAAGAAATTCGTCGCGCTTCAAGCACAGTCCGACTGCATCTATTGCGTCGTCGACCTGCATTCGCTGACGGCGCAACTGGTCCATCAGGATCTCGGCGACCAGACGCGCTCGATCACCGCGGCGTTCCTGGCCTCCGGCATCGACCCGAAGAAGCACATCGTCTTCAACCAGTCGCGGGTCATCCAGCATGCCGAGCTCGCCTGGATCTTCAACTGCGTGGCGCGCATCGGCTGGATGTACCGGATGACGCAGTTCAAGGACAAGGCCGGCAAGGACCGCGAGAACGCCTCGCTCGGCCTGCTCGCCTATCCGAGCCTGATGGCCGCCGACATCCTGCTCTACCGCGCTACCCACGTGCCGGTGGGCGAGGACCAGAAGCAGCATCTGGAGCTGACCCGCGACATCGCGCAGAAGTTCAACAACGACTTCTCCGAGAAGATCGCCGCGCTCGGCGTCGGCGTCGAGATGCAGGTCGGCGAGGAGACCGTGAACGGCTATTTCCCGATCACCGAGCCGGTGATCGGCGGCCCGGCCGCGCGCATCATGAGCCTGCGCGACGGCTCGAAGAAGATGTCGAAGTCGGATCCGTCGGATCTGTCGCGCATCAATTTGACCGACGACGCCGACACGATCTCGAAGAAGATCCGCAAGGCCAAGACCGATCCGGAAGCCTTGCCGAGCGAGATCGACGGGCTGGCAAGCCGGCCGGAAGCGGAAAACCTGGTCGGCATCTATGCCGGGCTGGCCGAAATCTCGAAGGAAGACGTGCTGAGAGAATATGGCGGCCAGCAGTTTTCCGTGTTCAAGCCGGCGCTTGCCGACCTTGCGGTGGAAAAGCTCGCGCCGATCGCTTCCGAGATGCGCCGCATCGAGGGCGATCGCGCCTATGTCGACGCCGTGCTCAAGGATGGCGGCGACCGCGCGCGCGCCATTGCCGAGGGCACGATGAAGACGGTGCGCGACATCATCGGCCTGCTGCAGGACTGATCGCCCCCCTGCCTCGTTGACTTTTCATCACCATGCCGGCCGGCACCTTGCGCCGGTCCGGAGGCATCGCCACGCCGGCGGCTTGCCGCCGGTCCGTGGCGGTGGCAGATTGCGGCCGAATTGATACCGAGCAGATAGACATGGTCTCCAAACGCCTCAGCCGCGAAGCCGGCCATCGCCGCAAGTTCCTGGCGATCATCGACGATACGCCGGAATGCGAGCGCGCCGTTGCCTACGCCTCGAAGCGGGCGGAGCACACCAGCGGCGTGCTGGTGCTGCTCTATGTCATCGAGCCGGACGATTTCCAGCACTGGCTGGGCGTCGAGAAGATAATGCGCGAGGAAGCAAACGCCACCGCGCGCGGCGCGCTCGACGGCTACGCCAACAAGGTGCGCCAGAATGTCGGCATCGAGCCGGAACTGGTGGTGCGCGAGGGCAAGCCGACCGAGGAGATCCACAAGCTGATCGAGGACGACCAGGACATCGCCATCCTGGTGCTGGCGGCCGGCGCCGGCAAGGAAGGCCCGGGACCGCTGGTCAGCGCGGTCGCCGGCCGCGGCGCCGCCTTCCCCATTCCGGTCACTGTCGTGCCGCAGAATCTGTCCGACGAGGAAATCGACAGCTTGGCTTGAGGTGTATCGATATTCCGGTGAGGCCGGTCTGCAAATGACGGCTTCCTGCGCTTCCGGTGCTCACGTACGAAAAAGTACGCTCCGCTCCGGTTCTCGAAATCCACCATTTTCGACTCGGCCTGACCGAAATCTCGATACACCTCGACGTCTGCGATAGAAGCTGTAAAAACATTCCACCCAGCCAGCCATTCAGGCGACGTGTTTCGCTTGAATGTCCAGCCGATAGAGCCTATTTAGAACTATTCCAAACTATCGGCCCCGAGGGGCCTGGAGATACCCATGTTCATCCAGACCGAATCGACGCCGAACCCGGCGACGTTGAAGTTTCTTCCCGGCAAGGAAGTGCTGCGCGAAGGCACCGCCGATTTCCGCAACGCCGATGCGGCGACTGAGGCCTCGCCGCTGGCCGGCCGGCTGTTCGAGATCCCGGGCGTCACCGGCGTCTTCTTCGGCTATGACTTCATCACCGTGACCAAGGACGGCCCCGACTGGCAGCATCTGAAGCCGGCGATCCTCGGCGCCATCATGGAGCACTTCATGTCCGGCGCCCCGGTGATGGCTTCGGCGGCTGCGGCGACGGACGCTGGCGAGACCGGCGAATTCTACGACAAGGCCGACGAGGAGCTGGTCATCACCATCAAGGAACTGCTCGACACGCGCGTGCGTCCGGCGGTCGCCCAGGATGGCGGCGACATCACCTTCCGCGGTTTCGAGAACGGCACCGTGTTCCTGCACATGAAGGGCGCCTGCGCCGGCTGCCCGTCCTCGACCGCGACGCTCAAACACGGCATCCAGAACCTGCTCCGCCACTTTGTGCCGGAAGTGCAGCAGGTCGAACAGGTCGCCTGACGCCCGTTGATAGTTCTACCCTGCTGACCATCTGGCTCGGTTTCCTGCGCTTCCGGTGCTCACGTACTTAAATGTACGCTCCGCTCCGGTTCTCGAAAACCAAACCATATGGATTCAGCAGGGCGAACTCTCAAAGGGCGTCGCGTTGCAACACGCAGCAAACCGCAAAAACAAAAAACCGGGCCCCAACAGCCCGGTTTTCTGTTTTCAGGACGTCTTGTTGTTGCCTAGACGGTCCGCCTGCGAAACTCTTTAGTTGACCATGATCTTTTCCGAAAACCGGCTTCCACTTTTCGGGATCATGGTTCTTACATAACGATGACCTTGGCCCCGACCGAGGTGCGGTCGTAGAGGTCGATAATGTCCTGGTTCATCAGCCGGATGCAGCCCGAGGACATCGCCTTGCCGATCGAGAACCATTCCGGGCTGCCATGCAGCCGGTAACCCATGTCGCCGCCCTTGTTGAACAGGTACATGGCGCGCGCGCCGAGCGGGTTCATCAAACCCGGCTCCATGCCGTTGGCGAATTTGGCAAGCTCCGGCTGGCGCTTGATCATCTCGCGCGGCGGCGTCCAGGTCGGCCATTCGCGCTTCAGCGCGATATGGGCGGTGCCATGCCACTCAAAACCCTGGCGGCCGACGCCAATGCCGTAGCGCATCGCCATGCCGTCGCCCTCGATGAAATAGAGGAACTTGTTCTGGGTATCGACGATGATTGTGCCCGGCTTTTCCGAGCTGTCGTAGCGCACTTCCTGGCGATGATACCTGGCCGGGACCTTTTCGATCGGGATGCGCGGCAGCTGATAGCCGGCGTCGGTCATCGCGCCATAGTTGTTGGTGAACAACTGACCGCCGATGGTGCTGCAGCCGCTGACCGCGGTCGACAGCGCAAGTGCGGCAAAGATTGCAAACGACTTCAAGCGCATGAATAAGTCCGACGCCCCGTCTCGATGCTGGCGGCACGAGTCGGCCGCCTTGTTGCCATCATTCATGCTGGCATTTCTTTTGCTTGCCAAGCGGACACTGCCTATATGCAAGACCTTCCCTGCCGGTAAGTCGCGAACTGCGGCATTTCGGCAACAGGCGTCACAGGATTGTGAAGCAAAATCAATGGGCCTGTCCCGAGCTGCCCTAAGGATCGTAGGAGAGCGCCATGAATGTCGGTGATGCCGCCGAGCGTTCCGGCCTGCCGGCCAAGACTATCCGCTACTATGAGGAGATCGGCCTGATCCGCCCGTCGCGGGCCGACAACGGTTATCGCGACTACTCCGGCGAGGACATCCATCGGCTCGCCTTCCTGCGCCGGGCACGCAATCTCGGCTTCTCAATCGACGATTGCAGGCAGCTGATGGCGCTCTATCAGGACCGCGGCCGCGCCAGCCACGACGTGCGCGAAATCGCCAGCGCCCATGTCAAGGCAATCGAGGAAAAGGTGCGCGAATTGCAGTCGATGCGTTCGACGCTGCAGAAGCTGATCCATGCCTGCCACGGCGACGAGCGGCCGGACTGTCCGATCCTGGATGACATGGCTGGGGTGGCGTAAGGCCGGATGGCCTCAGCGCTTCCAGAAATCGCGGTGCGGGGCGAGCATCTCGTCGGCGATTTCAGGGAACGGGCCAAAGACCTCGATCTTCTTCTGGCCGGAGGCGAAGACGGTGCGCGAAGGCAGGCTCATCGTCGGATTCTCAGCATGATCCCCGGTGAGCGCCAATAGCTCGCTCTCCTCGAAGCCGTAGACCAGCCGCCCGATATTGGCCCAATACATAGTGCCGGCGCACATCGCGCAGGGCTCGCCGGTCGTGACAAGCGTGCATTGCCATAGGAACTCCGGCTCATAGGCCGCAGCTGCGCGCCGCGCCAGTTCGGTCTCGGCATGGCGCACCGTGTCGAGATTGCCCTGCCGCATCAGCACCTTGTCGTCCGGCCCGACCAGCACGCAGCCGAACGGATGATGCCCATGCGCCGCCGCCTCGCGGGCAACGGCGTCGGCGGATCGGAGATGGGCGAGCATCTGATCACGGGTCATGGCATCCTCCACGCAAAATCCAGCCTATGAGCGGCTCCTAGCCCGAGATTGCTGCCAAGAGCCATATTTAGCAATGGCTAACACTTAGCTGAACGAAGATTGACTAATCGGGTTCAAACCGTGAACAAAGTCTGGCATGGTGCCCGCCATGCCTCTCATCTCCCCGATTCCCCTCAACCCCTTGATCGACGGCCGCCAGTCTGAGCGCGCCATGCTGGTGCGGCGCGGTGTGCAGCGGCTGCTCATGGAAATGGGCGCGCATGTGCTGCCGGAATTGTCCCTCGCCACCGGGCGCCGGGCCGATCTCGTGGCGCTGACGCGGCAGGGCGACATCTGGATCATCGAGATCAAATCCTCGATCGAGGATTTTAGGGTTGACCGCAAATGGCCCGACTACCGGCTGCATTCCGATCGTTTCTTCTTCGCCACGCATCCCGGCGTGCCTGCGGAGATTTTTCCGGAGGAATGCGGCTTCATCCTTTCCGACGGCTATGGCGCGGAGATCCTGCGCGATGCGCCGGAGCACCGCATGGCAGCGGCGACGCGCAAGGCGCTGATGCTGCGGATCGCGCGCGCAGGCGCCGCGCGGCTGCTTGCGGCGGAGTTGGCGGGCGTGGCGGTGCCGGTGCTGGATGGCGAGAGCGAGTAGCTCGGGTTCCTCGCCTCACGCAGTGGGGAGAGGTGGCCCGGCGAAGCCGGGACGGAGAGGGGCCAGCGCGGCGTTTGGAAGTTAAGCACCATTGGCTCTGCTGATCTTGCGCCTGGTCCTGCATCGGCTCTGGCTTCGCGGAGGGCGTCCCCCGCTCCGTGCCGGCTTCGCCGGGCCACCTCTCCCCCGCCTTCGCGGGGGCGAGGAAATGCGCGTTGCGGGCAGCGCCTACTCCGCTTCTTCCTCAACGCCGCCAGCCGCCGGCGCCATCAGCAGCACGGCGGCGCCAATCAGCGCGGCGATCAGCGATCCAGCAAGGATGCCGACCTTGACCGCGTCCTGCAGCGCCGCATCGCTGGCGAAGGCGAGCAGGCCGATGAACAGGCTCATGGTGAAGCCGATGCCGCAGAGCAGCGAAATGCCGACCATATGCATCCAGCCGGCATTGAGCGGCAGGTCGGCCAGGCCGAGCCTTATGGCCAGAGCCGAGGAGCCGAAGACGCCGACCAGCTTGCCGAGCACCAGGCCGGCGGCGACGCCCAAGGTCAGCGGCTCGACCAGGGCGGCGAAGCTCAGGCCGCCGAGCGAGACGCCGGCATTGGCGAAGCCGAAGATCGGGATGACGATGAAGGGGACGAGCTTATGCAGGCCGTGCTCCAGTCGGTGCAACGGCGAATGTTCGGTGTCATGGCTTATCCCCGGCGTGCGCTCCAGCGGGATGGTCAGCGCGAGTGCTACGCCGGCAAGGGTGGCATGCACGCCCGATTTCAGCACCAGCACCCAGAGCACGACGCCCAGGACGAGGTATGGGACGAGGTTCATCACCCGCATGCGGTTGAGCACGATCAGCACGGCGATGACGGCAAAGGCCGCCGCCAGATAGGCGAGCGACAGGCCGGTCGTGTAGAACAGCGCGATGATGATGACGGCGCCGAGATCGTCGATGATGGCCAAGGCGGTGAGGAAGACTTTCAGCGAGGCCGGCACGCGGTTGCCGAGCAGCGACAAGACGCCGAGCGCAAAGGCGATGTCGGTGGCGGTGGGGATCGCCCAGCCGGAGAGTGCTGCCGGATTGCCGCGGTTGATGGCGACATAGATCAGCGCCGGAAAAATCATGCCGCCCGCGGCGGCGATGCCGGGCAGCACGCGGCGCGGCCAGGTGGAGAGCTGGCCGTCCAGCACCTCGCGCTTGATCTCCAGCCCGACCAGCAGGAAGAACACCGCCATCAGCCCGTCATTGATCCAGTGCGAGACGCTGAGCGGCCCGAGATAGGCATGGAGCACGGCGAAATAGGTGCCCGCCAGCGGCGAATTGGCGACGATCAAAGCCAGAGCGGCCGCCACCATCAGGATGATGCCGCCGGCCGCCTCGCCGTCGAGGAATTCGCGCAGGATCGATTTCGGGCGCTGGTCTTGCATGTGCTCTCCGTTGCCTGGTTTCTCGGCCGGCATTCTCGCGATGATGCGCAATGCTCTATGGCTGGGCAAGAGTCACAATTTGCGAAGGCCGGCGCCGCCCCTCATCTGCCTGCCGGCATCTTCTCCCCGTGAACGGGGAGAAGGGGGCTGTCGCGCAGGATTTCGCCAATATCCAGCGTTTGCGGATAGGAGCCGGCGTTGCCACCAGCCCCTTCTCCCCGTCACTATACGGGGAGAAGTGCCCGGCAGGGCGATGAGGGGCAGCGCCGACTTCGGCGGTTGGCGTCTTCACTACAAGCCGGCTTAAGGCAGGCCCGAGGCGCATAACGCCGCGCTCAGCGATGCTTACCGCGGCGCCCGCTTGGCCAGTATCCGCTGCAGCGTGCGGCGATGCATGTTCAGCCGGCGCGCCGTCTCGGAGACGTTGCGGTCGCACATTTCGTAGACGCGCTGGATATGCTCCCAGCGGACACGGTCGGCCGACATCGGGTTTTCCGGCGGAGCGGCGCGTTCGCCCGAGGTGCGGGTCAGCGCGGCAAACACGTCGTCGGCGTCGGCCGGCTTGGACAGATAGTCGACGGCGCCGAGCTTCACGGCCGTCACCGCGGTGGCGATGTTGCCGTAGCCGGTCAGGATGATGGCGCGGGCGTCGTCGCGCTTTTCGCGGATGGCGGCGACGACGTCGAGGCCGTTGCCGTCGCCCAGCCGCATGTCGACCACCGCATAGGCCGGCGGATGGGCGCGCGCCTTGGCGACCGCCTCTTCCACGCTCTCGGCCGTCTCGACGACAAAGCCCCTCGTTTCCATGGCCCGGGCGAGCCGGGTGAGGAAAGGCTTGTCGTCCTCGACGATGAGCAGCGAGGTGTCCTCGCCCTCAACCATTGCCCCAGTCGTTTCGTCTGCGCTCATCTATCGGCATCCTGCTGACCAAAGCACTTCGCTACGAAACGAATTCTAGCGAACGCACCTTAAGTCCTTGTTTCCGGGCATGTCGTTTCCCAAAAAAGCTGCACGATTTCGGATGATATGCCTCACTTTTACGCAGATACAGTCCTGTGGCGGCAATGTCCAATTTTTACAGCCGGCAACAGAGCTGCCATGCAGTGATTGCAAGGGTTACGCATTGTCGAACATGGTGGCCGAAGCTTGATCCGGGTTGAGAAAGAGACCGCGCGGCCAGGAAATGTTCACCACCGCGCCTTCGCCGAGTCCGCTCGAATTGCGGAAATCGATGGTGGCGCCGGAGCGCTCGAGCAAGGTCTTGGCGATGAACAGGCCGAGCCCGAGGCCGCCGCCGGCCTCGGTGCCCTGGCGCGTCGACATATAGGGCTCGCCGATGCGGTCGATGATCTCGGGCGGAAAGCCCGGACCGTCGTCGGTGATGGAGAAGGTGACTTCCTCATTGTCCCAGGTCCAGCTCACGGTGACGGTCTTCTTGGCGAAATCGACGGCGTTCTCGACCAGATTGCCGAGTCCATAGATGACGCCGGGGCTGCGCTGGCCGACCGGCTCCGGGCCGATGCGCTCGCCAGGCCGCAGCCGGATCGAGATGCCGAAATCGCGATGCGGCGCCGTCACCTCCTCGACCAGCGAGGTGAGCGGCAGGCGCGACAGATGCGCCTCGCCCTCCGAGGACAGGCTGGTCAACCGCTTCAGGATCTCGCGGCAACGCTCGCTCTGCGAGCGCAGGAGCTTGACGTCCTCGCCATATTTCGGATCCTTGCCGAGCGCCTTTTCCATTTCCTTGGCGACGACGGTGATGGTGGCCAAAGGCGTGCCGAGTTCATGCGCGGCGGCGGCCGCCAGACCGTCCAGCGCCGAGAGATGCTGCTCGCGCTGCAGCACCAGTTCGGTGGCGGCAAGCGCATTGGCGAGCAGACGCGCTTCGGCGGCGACACGGAAGGCATAGATGGCGGTAAAGGCGATCGAGGCAAAGACCGCCATCCACATGCCGGCGACATAGATGAAGGGCATCTCCAAAGGCGAGCCTTCATACCAGGGCAGCGGCTCGTGGAAGAAGACGAGCAGCGTGGCGGCGATCATCACCAGCGCGCCCAGGATAGCGGTGAGGCGCAGCGGCAGCGACGCCGCCGAGATGACGACCGGCACGGACAGAAGCACAGAGAAAGGATTGGTCAGGCCGCCGGTCATGTAGAGCAGGCCGGTGAGCTGAATGCCGTCGAAGGTCAGGATCGCAAAAGCAGAGAGCGGCGTCAGTCGGTGGGCCGCCGGATAGCGGAAGGTCAGCCACAGATTCATCCAGGCCGAGCAGGCGATCAGGGCGAAGCATACCGACACCGGCAGCGGGAATTTCAGGCCATAGGCGACGACCAGCACCGCCAGGCTCTGACCGACGATGGCGAGCCAGCGCAGGCGGATCAGCGTGTTGAGCCGCAACCGCTGGCTTTGCTGGGAATCGGGCGCGTGCAGGATGTTGATCATCGACTTACGATTATAACCGCGGGAGGGTAAGCGCTAGTAGGGCTGTAGGGGCGGCTTGACCGGTTGGCGGCCGGTGTTTCATCGCTTGGTGATTGGCCGAGGCCCCCGCGATTTCGTCATCCACGGGCGGAGCGACGCGAAGCGGAGCGCAGACCCGAGGATCCATTCCGTTACCTTGACCGTAGAATGCAGCTGGGCAGAATTCTGAACCGTTGCAACGCCTTAGCGTCACGGCATGGATCCTCGGGTCTGCGCGCGTCGCTTCGCTCCTTGCTCCGCCCGTGGATGACGACGTGGTAGGGCGTTTTGCGCCAATCGCCAACCTACATTGCACACTAACGCGAATGGCCCGCCGAAGCGGCACGATCCTACGTCCCACGCGGCTTGGCGCGGCTGGTGGCTGCGGCGTGCAGCGGGTTTTCCGGCCAGACATGCCTGGGATAGCGGCCGCGCATGTCGGTGCGCACATCCGCCCAGGAGCCGCGCCAGAAGCCGGGCAGGTCGCGGGTGGTTTGGATCGGGCGGTGCGCCGGCGAAAGCAACTCCAGCGTCAGCGGCACCGTCCCATTGGCGATGGAGGGGTGACGATCGAGGCCGAACAGCTCCTGCACGCGGATCGCCAGCACCGGCCACTCGCCGTCATAGCGGATCGGCACGTGGCTGCCGGATGGGGCGTCGAAATGGGTCGGCGCCAGCGCGTCGACATTGCGCTGCAAGTCGTGCGGGACCAGCGAAAGCAGCGCCGCCGAGAGCGTGCCCGGTTTGATGGCGGCGAAAGAGGCGTCGCCGGCAAGAAACGGCACGAGCCAGTCGTCGAGGCGATCGATGAGAGCGGTATCCGAGACATCCGGCCAGGGTTCGCCGAGGCCGCGATGCAGCCAGCCGAGCCGCTGCCGCAACGTCTCGGCTTCCTTTCCCCAGTCGATCAGCGACAGGCCGTGCTCGCGCAGGGCGTCCGTTATGGCCCGATCGGCATCGGCGCCTGAAGGCGCGGGCAGCATGCGCTCGGCGAGCGTGACGGCTCCAAGCCGGGCGGTCTCGCGCACACGAACGGCGCGGCGCTCGCGGTCGAAGCTGGTCTCGCGCCTGGTCTCGATGCGGTCGGCAAGCGCGGCGCGGATGTCGGCCTCGTCGACCGGAGTAGCGGCGGTGATGCGGGCATTCTGCGCCTTGCCCTGCAGGTCGGCGACGACCAGCCAGGTCTCGCCGGCCAGCGGATCGGCAGCGTCGACCATGGCGCCAGAGCCATTGGCGAGCACGAAGCGACCGCGCTCGCCGCGCGCCCTCGCGACGCGGTCCGGCCAGGCATGGATTAGGAGCGCGCCGGCAGAGGCCGCCTCGCCGCCCTGCCCATCGCCGGCCTGCCTGGCCAAACGTTCGGCGAGCTGGCGGGCGGCGTTGGCGCGCGGCGATTTCTCGCCGCGAAAGCGGATCAACCGTCGCTCCAGATCGGCGCTGTCGCCTCCCAATCCGCGCTCGGTCAAAAGCACGGCGAGCGTCGCCGCTTCGAACGCATGCCCGCCCTTCGCGGCCTCGGCCACCATATGCGCGAGCCGCACCGGCAAAGCGAGCTTGCGCATGGCGGCGCCCGCTTCCGTCAACCGGCCGGCATCATCGATGGCATGCAGCGCCTCGAGCAACGCGCGCGCCTCGTTGAGCGCCGGCGTCGGCGGTGGATCGAGGAAGGACAGGCTCGACGGATCGGCGACGCCGAAGGCTGCGCAGTCGAGCAGCAGGCCGGAGAGGTCGGCCTCGAGGATTTCCGGCGGGGTGAAGGCAGGGAGCGCGGCGGTCTGCTCAGCGCGCCACAGGCGGGTGGCGACGCCTGGTTGCGTGCGCCCGGCGCGGCCGGCGCGCTGGTCGGCCGAGGCCCTGCTGACGCGCACGGTTTCCAGCCGAGTCAGGCCGCTCGCCGGCTCATAGCGCGGCAGGCGCGACAGGCCGGAATCGATGACGACGCGCACGCCGTCGATGGTGATCGAGGTCTCGGCGATCGACGTCGCCAGCACCACCTTGCGGCGGCCGTCCGGCGCCGGCCTGATCGCCTGGTCCTGCGCCCGGTTGTCGAGCTGGCCGTAGAGCGGGACGATGTCGGTATCCGCGCCGACATTGCCTTGAAGCCTTTCGGCGGTGCGTTCGATCTCGCGTTGCCCGGGCAGGAAGGCGAGCACGCTGCCGGGCTCCGCCGCGAGCGCCGAACGGACAGCCTTGGCCATCGCATCCTCGATCGCCACGCCGGCCGGCCGTTCGTCGTAGCGGATCTCGACCGGAAAGGCGCGGCCCTCGCTTTCGATCACCGGCGCCCCGGCCAGAAGTCTTGCCACGCGCGCGCCGTCGAGCGTCGCCGACATGACCAGCAGGCGCAGATCGGGCCTGAGCGCGCCCTGCACATCGAGCGCCAGCGCCAGGCCGAAATCGCCGTCGAGCGAGCGCTCGTGGAATTCGTCGAAAATCACCGCCGAGACGCCCGGCAGTTCCGGATCGTCGAGGATCATGCGCGAGAGGACGCCTTCGGTGACGACCAGGATTTTCGTCCGCGCCGAGGTGCGGTTTTCCATGCGCATGGCATAGCCGACCGTGTCGCCGGGCTCCTCGCCGAGCAATTCGGCCATGCGGCGGGCGGCGGCGCGAGCGGCCAGCCGGCGCGGTTCGAGCAGCACGATCCGGCCCTGCCCCAGCCAGGGCGCGTCGAGCAGCGCCAGCGGCACCAGCGTCGTCTTGCCGGCGCCGGGCGGGGCCACCAGCACGGTGCTGCTGCGCTGGGCAAGTGCCTCGCCCAAAGCCGGCAGCACGGCGGTAACCGGAAGTTCCGGCAGGGATTTCGTCGTCATCGCGCCCGCATATCAGCGGTCGCAGCCGCTATGCAACGTGCCTATTCAAAGCCTTGTGCGCGAAAACGGGTTCCAGCGCACGGTGCCCAGCCTCACCTCCTCGCGCACCATGGTCAGCAAGCCGGAGCCGCCGACCACCGCCAAGCCGACCAATGACAGCCAGTCGGGATATTCCTTGAAGAACAGCGCGCCGAGGATGACCGCCCAGACGATCTGCGAATAATGCGTCGGGGCGATGCGGTTGGCCGGCGCGTATTTGACCGCAAGCAGCTGCAGCAGCTGACCGCCGGCGGTGAACATCCCGGCCAGCATCAGCCAGACCAATTGCCCGAGGCCGGGAAGCGTGAAGGAGGTTGCGGCGGCACCCACCCCATTGAAGACCAGGCCATAGCCGACCAGCGCGCCGAGGATCGTCGTGCGCTTCTCCTGCTGGGCGAGCGAGCGCATCAGGACGACGCTGGTGGCGGCAAGGAAAGCATTGGCGAAGGCGGCGAGATGGCCGAGATGCAGTTCGCGAAAGCCCGGACGCACCACCAGCATGACGCCGACAAAGCCGGCGACCACGGCCAGCCAGCGCCAGGGACCGACCCGCTCCTTCAGGACGATCGTCGACAGGATGGTGACCAGCAGCGGCGCCAGGAAGATCAGCGCATAAACTTCCGCCAGCGGAATGGTGGTGAAGGCAAAGACACTGAGCACGCCTGACGCGATGCCGGCCAAGGCGCGCGCTTGGACCGCCCAAGGCCGTTTGGTGCGCCAGGCGTCGCGCCAACGCTCGTCGCTCGGCTTGGTGAAGAACAAAAAGCAGCCGGCAAACAATGTCGAGAAAAAGCCGATCTCGAAGACGGTGAACTGCCCGCCCAGGCTCTTGATGACGGCGTCGCTGAACGAATAGCTTGCATAGGCGATCAGGGCGAGCAGGATTCCGTTCGGCACAGTTCCATTCCGGGAGAGCAGACTTGAAGGTATTGGCGCTGGGGGCACATCCCGACGACATCGAGATATTCATGTTCGGTACGCTTGCCGCCTATGCGGCGCTAGGCGCAGAGCTGACTTTTGCGATAGCCACGGATGGCGCCAAGGGCGGCAAGGGCGATCCGGTGGCGCTCGCCAGGACGCGGCGCCAGGAAGCGAGCGCGGCGGCGAGCCTGCTCGGCGTCGAGCCGCGTTTCCTCGACTTCCCCGACGGCGAACTGATTGCCGACGCGGCGCTGATTTCGGCGTTGAAGGCGTTGATCGGCGAGGTGAAGCCCGACCTTGTCATCACCCACGCGCCCTATGACTATCATGGCGACCATCGCGCTTTGTCCGACGGGGTGCGTATCGCGGCGTCCTTCGCAGTGCCGGTGCTGCATGCCGACACGCTCGGCGGCACCGGTTTTTCGCCAACGCATTATGTCGAGATCTCGCCTCACTGGGATATCAAGGCGCAAGCGATCCGCGCGCATCGCTCGCAAGGCCCGGAGCACTATGTCGAAAGAGCGCGCCTCCAGAACGAGTTTCGCGCAGGCCAATGCAATGGCGTGTCCGGCGCGCTGGCCGAGGCCTTCCGCTTCGAGCCGACCTTCCCCTTCGCCGACATACGCGCGCTGCTGCCGCCGGCGCCGCCGGTTCGGCCGGTGATGGCGAGCCCGGTCAGCAAAGACAACTGACGGGCTGTCCGGACGAGGCCTCCGGCGGTCATTTCCCAACGAATTCAATGACCCGTTTCGCCATGCTGCGGCGCAGCAACGAATTCGCTTGCCTTGTTTAGTAAAAATTGCATCACTAAACAAATTACTAAACATCACCGGCGCACTGCGCGCGATGGCGACGCGACAGCGCGCCTTGTTCAACCCCTCGGAGGAGCGAGGGTTAGAGGGCTCTTGAAACCGTCATCCGGACGCGTTTCGCAAATGGGAGGTAAGGCATGAAATCGACCTTGAAACTGGCGTTGGGACTGGCCTCGGCGATCTTTGCGTCGACAGCCGTCTCGAACGTCGCGCATGCGGAAGACCTGACGCTGTGCTGGGCGGCCTGGGATCCGGCCAACGCGCTCGTGGAACTGTCCAAGGACTTCACCAAGGAAACCGGCATCGGCATGAAGTTCGAGTTCGTGCCGTGGACCAACTACGCCGACCGCTTCCTCAACGAGCTCAACTCGCACGGCAAGCTCTGCGACCTGATCATCGGCGACAGCCAGTGGATCGGCGGCGCGGCCGAGAACGGCCATTACGTCAAGCTGAACGACTTCTTCGACAAGGAGAAGATCAGCATGGATGACTTCGTGCCGGCGACCGTGGTCGGCTATTCGGAATGGCCGAAGAACACGCCCAACTACTGGGCGCTACCGGCGATGGGCGACGTCGTCGGCTGGACCTACCGCAAGGACTGGTTCTCCAGGCCCGAGCTGCAGAAGGAATTCAAGGACAAGTATGGCTGGGATCTCGGCCCGCCGCAGACCTTCGACCAGTTGAAGCAGGTCGCCGAGTTCTTCCAGAAGCGGCAGATCGACGGCAAGACTGTCTATGGCGCCTCGATCTATACCGAGCGCGGCTCGGAAGGCATCACCATGGGCGCCATGGACGTGCTCTACAGCTATGGCTTCCAGTATGAGAACCCGAAGAAGCCCTATGAGATGGAAGGCTACGTCAACTCCGAGAAATCGGTGAAGGGGCTGGAATTCTACAAGGCGCTCTATGATTGCTGCACGCCGCCCGGCGCTTCCAACAGCTATATGGGCGAAGGCGTCGACGCCTTCAAATCCGGCCAGGTGGCCATGCATATGAACTTCGCCTTCACCTGGCCCGGCCTGCAGAAGGACGAGAATGTCGGCGGCGACAAGATCGGCTATTTCGTCAATCCGAAGGGTCCCGACGGCGACCAGTTCGCGCAGCTCGGCGGCCAGGGCATTTCGGTGGTGTCCTATTCCGACAAGCAGGAATCTGCGCTGAAATACATCAAGTGGTTCGCCAACAAGGACGTGCAGGCCAAGTGGTGGTCGCTCGGCGGCTATTCCTGCCTGAACGCCGTGGTCAAGGATCCGAAGTTCCCGGCCAGCCAGCCCTATGCGCAGACCTTCCTCGACTCCATGGCGATCGTGAAGGACTTCTGGGCCGAGCCGAGCTACGCGCCGCTGCTGCAGGCGTCGCAGAAGCGCTTCCACGACTATGTCGTCGCCGGCCAGGGCTCAGCCAAGGATGCGCTCGACGGCCTGGTCAAGGACTGGACGCAGGTCTTCCAGGACGACGGCAAGATGTAAGGCTCCTCCCGAGCCCGACCCGAGCGTCCCGTGCCGCCCTTGGCACGGGACGCAGTTCAGATAAATTCCATTGTCGAGACTTGACGTGACCGAAGCAGGACTAACCATGCTCAATCGGACTGCGGACAACGTTGCCCGGGCGACACCGGAGCCGTTGGCCAAGAAGATCCGGGGCATAAGCGACAAGGGCCTTGCCTGGCTCTTCATCTCGCCGACGATCCTTCTGTTGCTCGCCATCAACATCTTCCCGCTGTTCTGGGCGATCTATCTTTCCTTCACCAACTACCGCGCCAACCGGCCGAACGAGGTGGTGAAGAACCTCGGCTTCGCCAACTACCAGCGCATCCTCGGCGACCAGGACATCTGGATCGCCATGCAGACGACCGCGCATTTCGTGTTCTGGACGATCCTGCTGCAGACGGTGATCGGCTTCACGCTGGCCTGGCTGATCGATCGCAAGTTTCGCGGCCACGCCTTCTGGACCACCATCATCCTGGTGCCGATGATGCTGTCGCCGGCGGTGGTCGGCAATTTCTGGCGCTTTCTCTACGAGCCGCAGATCGGGCTCTTCTCCTACGTCATCTCCTTCGTCACCGGCATTCCGCCGACGAATGTGCAGATGCTGTCCAATGTCGAGCTGGCGCCATGGTCGATCATCATCGTCGATACCTGGATGTGGACGCCCTACGTGATGCTGATCTGCCTCGCCGGCCTGCGTTCGATCCCGGAATACATCTATGAGGCGGCCGAGGTCGACCGCGCCTCCAACTGGCGGCAATTCTGGTCGATCACGCTGCCGATGGCGCTGCCCTTCATCATGCTGGCGGTGCTGTTTCGCGGCATCGAGAACTTCAAGATGTTCGACATGGTCAACCTGCTTACCGGCGGCGGGCCTGGCTCGACCACCGAGGTCGCCTCGATCACGCTGAAGCGGCAGGCCTTCGAGAGCTGGCGCACCGGCTATTCCTCGGCCTTCGCCATCATCCTGTTCGTCGCGGTGTTCGGCTTGGCCAACATCTACGTCAAGGCGCTCAACAAGGTGAAGCAGAGATGAGCCTGACCACCGCCCATTCCGTCGTCGCACCTTCGGCAAACTCGAAGCGGATCGCCGGCGTCATCATCGTCGCCTATGCGCTGATCTCGATCGTGCCGCTTCTGTGGATCTTCGCCACCAGCTTCAAGACGCCGCCGGATTCGATCGCCTATCCGCCCAAGATCGTCTTCCAGCCGAGCATCGAGGGTTATTGCAACCTGTTCACGACCCGGACCCGGCAGACGCCGGAATACATCAACTCGCTCGGCCCGGCGACCGGCTTTTGCGACGAGACGGTGCGCAAGCGCAATATGGTGATCGCCGGGCCGTCGAACTTCCTGCCGCGCTTCGTCAACTCGCTGATCATCGCCTTCGGCTCGACCTTCTGCGCGGTGTTTCTCGGCACGCTGTCGGCCTATGGCTTCTCGCGCTTCAAGGTACCGCTGGCCGACGATCTTCTGTTCTTCATCCTGTCGACGCGCTTCATGCCGCCGATCGCGGTGGCGATCCCAATCTACTTGATGTACCGCGAGCTCGGCCTTTCCGACACCGCGCTCGGCATGATCCTGCTCTATACGGCGGTCAACGTCTCGCTCGCGGTCTGGCTGCTCAAGGGATTCATCGACGAGATCCCACGCGAGTACGAAGAGGCCGCGATGATCGACGGCTATACGCGGCTCCAGGCCTTCTGGCGCACCGTGTTGCCGCAAGCGACGACCGGCATCGCGGCGACGGCGATCTTCTGCTTGATCTTTGCCTGGAACGAATATGCGTTCGCAGCACTTCTCACCTCCGGCACGGCGCAGACCGCGCCGCCCTTCATCCCGACCATCATTGGCGAAGGCGGCCAGGACTGGCCGGCAGTGGCGGCGGGCACGACAATCTTCCTGGTGCCGATCCTGGTCTTCACCATCCTGCTCCGCAAGCAATTGCTGCGCGGCATCACCTTCGGCGCGGTGCGCAAATGATGAACGGTCAGCAAGTATGGAACCAGCGGTGGCGCAGCGTCCCTTCTCCCCGTTCACGGGGAGAAGATGCCGGCAGGCAGATGAGGGGCAGCGCCGACATCTGCCTTAATCGGGGGCGTTTGCGCCGCCCCTCATCCGACCCTTCGGGCCACCTTCTCCCCGTAAACGGGGAGAAGGAAGGGGGTGCCGCATGAGCCGCACTGTTGTCTCCAAGCGCTCTTCCTGGCCGCGCTGGGCAAGGCGTGGCCTGATGGAAAACATCGCCACCGCGATCATCGCCATCGGCTTCCTGATGTTGTTCCAGCCCTTCGCGCTGTCGCTCTACACCTATTCCTTCATCACCATGCTCGCCGGCACGGTCATGTTCATCATCGTCTCGAAATTCCCGGAATAAATATGGCCGAGATCCGAGTTCAGAACCTGAGGAAGGCCTTCGGCGCATTCGTCGCCGTGCAGGACTCCAACTTCGTCGTCGAGGACGGCGAATTCTTCGTCATGCTGGGGCCCTCCGGCTGCGGCAAGACGACGACGCTGCGCATGATCGCCGGGCTCGAACTGCCGACCGGCGGCCAGATCCTGCTCGGCGGCGAGGACGTCACAATGCGCCGGGCGCGCGAGCGCGACATCGCGTTCGTGTTTCAGCTGTTCGCGCTCTATCCGCATATGAACGTGCGCAAAAACATCGGCTTCCCGCTGCTGGCGCAGGGCATGGCATCGGCCGAGATCCGCAGCCGCGTCGAGGAGACCGCGAGGCTCTTGCGTATCGACCACCTGCTCGACAAATCGGTCTCCGGCCTTGCCGGCGGCGACCGCCAGCGCGTCGCGCTCGGCCGCGCCATCGTGCGGCGGCCGAAATGCTTCCTCATGGACGAGCCGCTCGGCACGCTCGACACCGAGTTCCGCGATCTGATGGTCCACGAACTGCGCGAACTGCACAACCGCATCCACGCCACGACGGTCTACGTCACGCACGACCAGATGGAAGCGATGTCGATGGCCGACAAGATAGCGGTGATGAACCACGGCGTCATCGAGCAGTTCGGCACGCCGCGCGAGATCTACGACCGCCCGGCGACGATGTTCGTCGCCGATTTCATCGGCTCGCCGCCGATGAATTTCCTGCGCTTCGGCGGCGGGCTCGCCAAAGGCGCGAAGGAGATCGTCGTGCAGGGCGCTAAAGTGTCGGTGCCGGAAGTGCGCGAGGATATCGCGCCGGCCGACATGGCGCTGGGTATCCGGCCCGAGCACATCCGCTTCGACGACGCCTCGAAGCTGCGCGGCGCGATCTACGGCACCGAATATCTCGGCACCACGCAGATCGTCGCGGTGGAGACCGCTGACGGCATCATCAAGGCGCGGGTGCCGGCCGGCATCCCGCTCAACCCCGGCGAACAGGTCGGGCTGGCGCTGAGCAGCGCGCGGCTGTCGCTGTTCGAAAAGAGTTCCGGGCGCGCGGTCAGGACCGCCATGTATGATCAGGCAGCGGAGGCGCGCCATGGCTGATGTCCATATCCAGGGCGTGACCAAGAGTTTTGGCGACACCGTCGCGGTCGACGATCTCGACCTCGCGATCAAGGACGGCGAATTCGTCGTGCTGCTCGGCCCGACCGGCGCCGGCAAGACGACGACGCTCAGGCTGATCGCCGGGCTGGAGCGGCCGGACAGGGGCACGATCCATATCGGCGGCCATGACGCGACGACGCTGTCGCCGGCCGAACGCGACACCGCCTTCGTCTTCCAGCAATATTCGCTCTATCCGCATCTTTCGGTGTTCGACAACCTCGCCTTTCCGCTGCGCTCGCCGGCGCGGCGGTTTCCGGAAGAGGCGGTGCGCCGCCGCGTCGAGGAAGTGGCGCGCATGGTGCGCATCGACCACAAGCTCGACAACCGCTCGACCAAACTGTCGGGCGGCGAGATGCAGCGTGTCGCCATCGGCCGGGCGCTGGTGCGCAAGCCGGCGATCTATCTGATGGACGAGCCGCTGTCGTCGCTCGACGCCAAGCTGCGCGCCGATCTCAGGCTCGAATTGAAGCGCATCCAGTCCGAGCTCGGCGCCACCATGCTCTATGTCACGCATGATCAGATCGAGGCGATGACGATGGCCGACCGGATTGGCATCCTCGCCGACGGCGTGCTGGTGCAGATCGGCACGCCGCGGACGATCTATTCCGAGCCGGCAAACCTGCATGTCGCGGCTCGCCTTGGCCAGCCGGCGATCAATCTTCTGCCGGCGGGGCTCCTGCCCGACGGCGGCGCGCCGGCCGGCACGACGACGATCGGCGCCCGCACCGAACATCTGGCGATCGAGAAGGCGGCGAACGGCCATGCCGACGGCGTCGTCGACTGGGTCGAGCATCTCGGCGACCAGAACCACCTGCATGTGACGGTGGGAGCGAAGAAGCTGGTGACGCTGACCGATCCCGACACGCTGCTCGGCAAGGGCGACAGAGTGACGATCCGCTATCGCTCGCCGCTTTATTTTGGCCCGGATGGGCAAAGATTGATGTAACCGCCGCGGATTTGCACTGTTTGACGAGCACGGACTGGACGATATCCATGAAGCACTTTTTCAACCGCAAAGAGACGATCGTCACCGAAGCGCTGGACGGCTTCCTGGCCACGGCGGGATCGGGCACGCTGGCGCGGCTCGACGGCTATCCCGAGATCAAGGTCGTGCTGCGCGCCGATTGGGACAAGACCAAGGTCGCCGTCGTTTCGGGCGGCGGCGCCGGGCATGAGCCTTCGCATGCCGGCTTCGTCGGCGCCGGCATGCTGACGGCGGCCGTCTCCGGCGAGATCTTCGCTTCGCCGAGCGTCGAGGCGGTGCTGGCGGCGATCCGTGCGACGACCGGTGCGGCCGGCTGCCTGCTGATCGTCAAGAACTACACCGGCGACCGGCTCAATTTCGGCCTTGCCGCCGAGAAGGCGCGCGCCGAAGGTCTTGCGGTCGAGATGGTGATCGTCGGCGACGACATCGCCCTGCCTGACATCGCGCAGCCGCGCGGCGTTGCCGGTACGCTGTTCGTGCACAAGATCGCCGGCTACCTTTCCGAAACCGGCCAGGATCTGACCTCGGTCGCGGCGGCGGCGCGCGCGGCGGCGAAGGATATTTTCTCGCTCGGCATCTCGCTCTCGTCTTGCTCGATCCCCGGACAGGCGCATGAGGACCGCTTCGGCGCGAATGACGGCGAGCTCGGCCTCGGCATCCACGGCGAGCCCGGCGTCGAGCGCATCGCGTTGCAGAGCGCGGGCGCGCTGGTCGGCATCATGGCGGAGCGCCTCGCCGCGCGGCTCGATCCCGGCAGCCGCTACGCCTTGCTGATCAACAATCTCGGTTCGGTGCCGCCGGTCGAAATGTCGCTGATCGCCAATGCGGTGTTGTCCTCCTCGCTCGCCAAGGCGGTGACGCTGACAATCGGTCCCGGACATCTGATGACCGCGCTCAACATGAACGGCTTTTCCCTGTCACTGATCAGGCTCGACCCGGCACGCGAAGCGGCGCTGCTGGCGCCCGTCGGCCCGCATGCCTGGCTGCCGGCGAAGCCGGTGCGCGCGCCGGTTGTCGTGGCGATGGCCAAGCCCGCCGGCCGTGAAGCGAAGGCGGCCAGCCGCGATGCGGCCGCCGAGCGGCTGATCACCGCCGTCTGCCAAAAACTGATCGCGCTGGAAGAGCCGCTCAACACGCTCGACGCCAAGGCCGGCGACGGCGATACCGGCTCGACCGTGGCGACGGGCGCGCGCAGCGTGCTTGAGCGCATCGATACGCTGCCGCTTGCCGAAAAGGCCGCAACGCTTGCCGCGATCGGCGAGACGCTGGGCACTTCGATGGGCGGGTCCAGCGGCGTGCTGTTGTCGATCTTCTTCACCGCCGCCTCGCAGTCGCTCGGCGCCGGCGCATCGCTGAGCAAAGCCCTGCTCGCCGGGCTCGACCGGATGACTTTCTACGGCGGCGCCAAGGTCGGCGACCGCACCATGGTCGATGCGCTGGAACCGGCGCTCAAAGCCCTCGATGTGAGCGGGCTGGAGGCGGCGGCCAGGGCGGCGCGGCAGGGGGCCGACTCGACAACCGCGATGCAAAAGGCGAAAGCTGGACGCTCGGCCTATATCGGCCGGCAGCTCGACGTAGCGGATCCCGGCGCCTTTGCGGTCGCCGAAGTCTTCGCGGCCGTGGCGGCGCTGTTCGCCCCGGCTTGAAGGACAGAAAATGGCCGCAGCCCATTTCTCCCGATTGATCGCGGCGGCGGCCGACACGATCGCGGCGCATGCCGAGGAACTCACCGCGCTCGACCAGGCGATCGGCGACGGCGACCACGGGCTGAACATGAAGCGCGGCTTCGAGGCGGTGCGCGCCGAAGCGGACGGTTTTGCGGCCAAGCCGCTGCCGGATGCGCTGAAGGCGGTCGGCACCAAGCTGGTAATGACCGTCGGCGGCGCCTCCGGCCCGTTGTTCGGCACGCTGTTCATGGCATTGGGCAAGGAATTGTCGGCAGCCCCCGACCGCGCCGGGCTTACGGCGGCGTTTAACAAGGCAATCGAGGCGGTGGCCGCGCGCGGCAAATCGCAGCCGGGCCAAAAAACCATGCTCGACGTGCTGCAGCCGGTGTATGAGGCGCTGGCGCAAGGCAAGACGGCCAATGAAATCGCCGATGCCGCCGACGAGGCGGCCGAGGCGACGGTGCCGATGAAAGCCCTGCGCGGGCGCGCCTCCTTCCTGGGGGAGCGCTCGGTCGGGCATATGGATGCCGGAGCGCGCTCGACCGCGCTCTTGGTGCGCGCGGTCGCGGAAGCGATAGAGGGTCATTGATGAGCAATGTCGGGATCGTCATCGTGTCGCATTCGCCCTTGGTTGCCGAGGGCACGGCCGACATGGTGCGCCAGATGGTCGGAGACGAAGTGCCGCTTGCATGGTGCGGCGGCAACGGCCATGGCGGGCTCGGCACCAGCGTCGAGGCGATCATGGCGGCGATCGACAAGGCCTGGTCGGAAGCGGGCGTCGCCATACTAGTCGATCTCGGCGGCGCCGAAACCAACTCGGAGATGGCGGTCGAGATGATCGGCGAGCCGCGCTCGCACAGGATCATCGTCTGCAACGCGCCGATCGTCGAAGGCGCGGTGATGGCGGCGACCGAATCCTCCGGCGGCGCCTCGCTCAAGGAAGTGGTGGCGACGGCGCATGAATTGTCGCCGGCGTGAACGAACGGGAACCGACTGAATGTCCGCATCCGCCGAAGCAACCGTTCTGATCACCCATGCGGTGGGCCTGCATGCGCGGCCTTCGGTGAAGTTCACCAAGCTCGCCAAGTCATTCGCGGCCGAGGTGGAAGTGGCGGTGGCGGCCAACGGCCCTTGGCTCGACGCCAAGAGCATCGTCAAGGTGATGGCGGCCAAGGCGCCGAAGGGCACGCTGCTGCACATCCGCGCCACGGGCGACGGCGCCGGCGCCGCCGTCAAAGCGCTGGTCGATCTGGTGCAGCGCGACTTCGACGAGGATGCGGACCATGCTCGGTCCGCTTGACGCCGGTCATCCCGGTCCCGTGGCCCGGAGGATCGCGGATCATGCGGCTTGAGGGCATCCCAGCGTCTCCCGGCTATGCTGAAGGTCTGCTGTTCGACCTCGACCGGCCGCCCGCCGGCTACAGGGCCAAGGCGAGCGTCGGTGAAGAAAAAGCCGCGCTGGAACTGGCGATCGGCAAGGCCGTCAACCGGCTGACGACGCTGGCCGATGCCGCCGACGCCGATGCTGCCGGCATCCTCGAATTCCATATCGCCATGCTGGAGGACGATGCGCTGAGCGGCCCGGCCTTCGCCTCGATCGGTTCGGGACAGCTGGCGGATGCCGCCTGGCGGGCAGCGCTCGACAGCGAAATCGCCGGTTACGAGGCTTCGGACCAGGACTATTTCCGCGCTCGCGCAGCGGATTTGCGCGACATCCGCGACCAGGTGCTGCGGGCGCTGAGCCAGGACGGCGAGGCCGCAGCGGCGCCCGGCGCCATCCTTTATGGCGAGGATATCGCGCCGACGCGCTTTCTCGAAACCGACTGGAGCGCGGGCGGCGGCATTGCGCTGAAAGCCGGCAGCACCGCCAGCCATGTCGCCATGCTGGCGCGTTCGCGCGGCGTACCGATGGTGGTCGGTCTCGGCGGCTCTGCGGAAAAGGTGGGAGGATTTGCCTTGCTCGACGCGGAACGCGGCGGGATCGTCTTCTCGCCGTCACCAGCCGATATCGAAACCTTCCGCAGATCGGCCTTGTCTTTCGCGGACCGCCAGGGCGCGGCGCAAACCTTCCTGACCCGGCAGGCGATAACCAAAGCAGGGGCAGCCGTGCGCGTGCAGGTCAACATCGCCTATCCATCCGACGTCGACGGCATCGATATCGCGACCTGCGACGGCGTCGGGCTGATGCGCACGGAATTCTTGTTCGGAAAGACGCTGCCGGATGAGGAGACGCAGTATCAGGCCTACCGCAAGGTGCTGGAATGGGCCGGCGACAAGCCGGTGACGATCCGTACAGTCGACGCCGGCGGCGACAAGCCGATACCCGGCTTCACCGTCGAGGAGACCAATCCGTTCCTGGGCCTGCGCGGCATAAGGCTGTCGCTCAAGCGGCGCGACATTTTTCGCGTGCAGATCCGGGCATTGCTGCGCGCCGCCATCCACGGCAATCTGAAGGTGATGTTCCCGATGATCGCCACGCCTGAGGAATACGGCCAAGCCGTCGCGCTGTTCGCGGAGGAGCAGGCCGTCCTTGCCGCGCAAGGCGTGGCGCACAAGCTGCCGCCGCTTGGCATCATGGTCGAGGTGCCCTCGGTGGCGCTGGCGCCGGAGAGTTTCGCCGACGTCGCCTTCTTCTCGATCGGCTCCAACGACCTGACGCAGTATGTGATGGCGGCGGCGCGCGACAATGCGGCGGTCGCGCATCTCAACTCCGTCCGGAACCCGGCGGTGCTGCGGCTGATCGCTGCCGTCGCCGAGTTCGGGCGCGGCAAGGGCATACCGGTCAGCCTGTGCGGCGATGCGGGCGGCGATCCGGCAACCATCCCGGCTTTGCTCGAAGCCGGCTTGCGTGACCTCTCGGTTGCACCTGCTCAACTCGCAATGGCCAAGGCCGCCATTGCCGACGTATCGGTGTAAGCATCGCATGGCCAAAGCCGCCAAAATGGTCGAGCCGGGATCCGAAGAGGCGATCCGCGCCTATAAGACAATTCTGTCGCATGTCATCGACCAGCGCCCGTCCGGCATGCGCCAGCGCCTGGCCGATGCGCTCGGCAAGCACCGCAGCTTCGTCACACAGATCTCCAGTCCCGCCTACACGATCCCGATCCCGTCAAAACATTTGCCGGCGATCTTTTCCGTCTGCCATTTCAGCCAGGCCGAGCGCGACCAGTTCCTCGCCGCCTACCATCTGGCGCATCCTGGCAAGATGTCGGTCGCGGCAGGCATGCGCAAGACCAGGCATGTCTCGGTGATCGTGCCCGATTTCGGCGACGACAAGCAGAACGCCGCGCTCGACCGGGCGATCAACGATTTCATCCAGAAGATTACCAGCATCACCGGCAAGAGTGGCGGCTGATCCATATCGCGTAAGGCTGTGTCGGGAGGACACATGAAGAAGTTCCTGAATTCGGTCGATACGGTGCTGACCGAAAGCCTCGACGGTTTCGCGGCCGCCCATGCCGATATCCTGGTGCTGGGTGACGAGCACAAATTCATCCGCCGCAGGGAGTTGAAGCCCGGCAAGGTGGCGCTGATCTCGGGCGGCGGCTCCGGCCACGAGCCGCTGCATGGCGGGCTGGTCGGCCACGGCATGCTCGACGCCGCCTGCCCCGGCCAGGTCTTCACCTCGCCGACGCCGGACCAGATGCTGGCGGCCGTTGAGGCCGTCGATACCGGCGCCGGCTGCCTGTTCATCGTCAAAAACTACGAAGGCGATGTGATGAATTTCGACATGGCGGCCGAGATGGCGGACGGCGTGCTGCAAGTGGTGACCAATGACGACGTCGCGGTCGAGAATTCGTCGTATACGACGGGTCGGCGCGGGGTGGCCGGCACGCTGGTGGTGGAAAAGATCGTCGGCGCGGCCGCCGAGCAAGGCATGGCCTTGCCCGAGCTCAAGGCGCTCGGCGATCGAGTCAACGCCGCGACGCGCTCGATGGGCGTGGCGCTGACCAGCGGCACGGTGCCGGCGGCCGGCAAGCCGACCTTCGAGATCGGCGACGGCGAGATGGAATTCGGCGTCGGCATCCATGGCGAGCCCGGCCGCCGGCGCGACCGGCTGAAGAGCGCGGACGCCATCGCCGAGGAGGTCTGCGCGGCGATCGCGGGCGACCTCGGCGCGGGCGCCAGCGGGCCGGCGCTGCTTTTGGTCAACGGCTTCGGCGGCACGCCGTCGATGGAGCTCTATTTGATGTACAACAGCGCCCGCAAAATCTTCGAAAAGCAGGGCATCCTTGTGACCCGTTCATTGGTCGGATCGTATGTCACCTCGCTAGACATGGCCGGATGCTCGATCACGCTGACCATGCTCGACGATGAGATGACCGCGCTCTGGGACGCACCGGTGCATACGGCGGCGCTTCGCTGGGGGATGTAGTCGAGCGCTGGTATCGATCGGGCTTTTCTGGCAACCATGTCGGCAGAAACTGATTACTGACCCTGATGCTGCCTGATCTTTCGCCCGCGCAAGAGAAACTCCTTATCCGCCTCGCCGATCCCGAGGCCGCCGCCGATTGGGGCAACGATGTCTCCGGGGCAAGCCTGATGGCGCTGCTGGCGAATGCCGAATTCCATGGCGTGCTGCCGATCGTGCTGCGCAAGTTTCGCGAGCGCGGCGACGCCAATTTGCCGAAAGACGCCGGCCTGCCGCAAAAACTCGCCGAATTGCGCGACCAGGCGACGACGGCGACCGGCCAGTCGATGCTGCTGCAGTACCACGGCGACCGCATCATGAAGGCACTGGCGGCGAAGAGCGTTCCGGCCCGGATCGTCAAAGGCCCGGTGTTCGCGCGCAAGCTTTACCGCCAGGTCGCCGACCGGCCGTTCACCGACATCGACATCCTTGTCGATCCCGCCAGCATTGACGAAGCCAACAGGACGATTGCCCAATGCGGCTTCGAGCTCGGCAGCAACGAGGCCGAGTCGCGCGAGCTGCAGGAATACAAATGGCTGGAGAAAGAGAACTCCAGCCTGCTGATCGAATTGCACGGCAATCTGGTGCATGACACCGGCATGCGCAGGCGCCTGTCGCTTGGCTTCCGCGAGCTGCAGACGATCGACGGCGGCCAGACGGATACGCCGGCGGCGCTGCTTACCATTGCCATCGTCCACGCCGCCGGCGGCCACAAATTCCACCGGTTGCAATTGTGCGTCGACGTGCTGCAGGGGTTGCGGGCGTTGAAATCGCCGGAAGAGGAAGCCCGGCTGCTCGAGGCCGCTCGGATGACCGGCATCGAACTGGAACTGGCCACGGTGCTCAACGTCACCGGACGCCTGTTCGGCGCGGCGCGCGCGATCGAGCTTGCCGACCGCATCAAGCCGGACCTTTCGATCCGGCTCGCCAAATGGCTGATCACCGGCAAGATGCTTTTGCGCGTCAACTCGCGCGACAAGATGCGCTCGCGCCTCAGCCGCGACGCCTTCCGCTGGGTGCAGAGGCTGGCGCGGCCGAGACCTTATCCGGCCTGAGCGCGGCATGGAAACGCCTCTGTCAGCCGTCTTCGTCACCGAGGTTTCATACGTCACCGCGCCCATGCTTGGCAGTTGGGTCGACAAGGGCCACCGCATCGCCGCGATCGTCGTGCCGGGTCCACGTCCCGGCAAACGCTTCAGTTTCAGCACCTTGCGCCGCCGCCTGCGGCGAAGGGCTGCGCTGGGGTCCCGGCTTCGGCACACGCGCCTGATCGAATTCAGCCAACCCTATGACTGGGACGCGCTTGGGCGAGAAATCGGCACGCTCGGGGCCGACCTTCTGATCTGCTTCGCCTTCAAAAACCTGATCCCCCGGAGCGCGCTCGAGCTGTTTCCGCAGGGCGGCCTCAACTTGCATCCTGCCCTTCTGCCGCATTATCGCGGCCCCAATCCGATCTATCGGCTCGTTGTCGATCAGGTGCATGAAAGCCATGGCGGCGTGACCTTGCACAAGATGACCTCGGGCTTCGATGAAGGCGACATCCTCGCGCAGGTGGAACTTGCCAAGGCGGATTGGCATTCGGCTGGAACGGTGGCCCAGGCTCTGGCCGATGGGATGGCCGCGCTGGTGGCGGATGTAGTCCCCGAATTTTGCCACGGCAAGCTTGCCGGATCACCGCAGCCGGACGGCACCTATGTCTGGGCGCGTCTCGATCGCGATCCATTGATCGTCAGCGGGCAATCGTCCGCCGAGCACGTCGCCCGGCTGTGCCGCATCGTCGGGTCGAGTTTTCCCGTGAACGTCCTGGTAAGGGGCGAGCCGGTCCGGCTGGGTCAGCCTGTCCGGCGCCTCGGACCGCCCACCGGCGAAGCGGCGAAAAGCCGATGGGGGCTGGTGGAGTTCGACTGCGCCGACGCGCGCGTCGTCCATCTGGCCTATAACGGATTTTCCCGCCGGCTGCTGCGATGGCAGTCGAGACGCCGGAGGGCCCGACAGGGGCCGCGATCCTTCGAGATTGTACGTTTCGGCGCGACGGACTGACAGTGCTATCTCTTTGTTTTGACGCAATTCCGGGCGGAGGGCGACGGCGAAGTCGCCGCGCCTTACCGCTTCACACTTTTCCTGGAATTGCGTCAGCCGGCAGCGCCGCCTGGATCAGGCTGGCCGCATCCGCAGGCGTTCTGCCGACCTCCAGCGTGAAGGTCGGCACCGTCTTGACCAGCGTCGCGATGGTGGCCATGCGGCGCTTCTGAAGCGGCATCAAGCCGGTCATGCCGGTCCGCACATTGTCGGTGGCCAGGGCCACCATGGCGTCGGTTCTGGCCAGAGGCAAAAGCCGGTTCTCGCCATCGGCGGAGCGGGCAAGATTCAGCAGCGCCGCGATCGGCCGAATGCGGACGTCCTCGACGCGGATCACCTCGGCGAGGCGTTCGAGCGATACGGCCTGCTCGCCCTCGGCGTCCCATTTGTCGCGAAGCAAGGGCGCCACGAAGGGCAGCATGGACGCTGTGTTGCGGTGGATCTTCACCTTGCGCGGCATGCCCCAGGCCGCGACACCCTGGGGCACCGCGCCGAGGATCATGACGTCATCCGAGCAGAGGCCGTAGCCGCGCGATGCCAGCGCCAGCGACGTCGTCGACTTGCCGGTGCCGCTCGGCGCATGGATGAGCACCAGCGCATCCGTACCGGGCAGCGTCAGGCCGGCCGTGTGCAGCATGTGCTGGCCGCCGGCATCGAGCGCGGAGTCGATCACCATCATGGCAAGCGTCCATTTGATCTTGCTGTCGGGATGAACGCGGATCTCGGCCCAACCTTCCCTGTCGTGGACCGCAACCGTCTGCTGACCGGGAAAGATCAGATGGAAGACGTCGCCGGCGTCGATCATCCGGCAATAGCCATCCACCGGCACGTCGCCGTCGAAAGCAAGCTTTCCCGCGGGGTCCTCGTCGAGTTCCGCGGTCTCGACGATGTTGACGCGAAACCCGGGCTCGGCGTCGTCGACGCGCAGGGTGCCGAGCATCAGGTCGAATCCCGGCCAGAGATCGTCGCGCGGGGCGGTTATGCTGATGACCTGGCCCTTGAGATCGTAGCTGAAGGTCTGATCGGTCAAGCGGCAGGCGCCTTTGCGCTGGAGGGATGACGATAGATCTCCACCATGCCGGGCTGGCTGTCGCTGACCACCGGCCTGCCGTCGAGGCAGACCCAGCAATGCGCCGACAAGCGTGGCTTGTGCATCGATTTGGCATCGACGCCGAACCGCAGATCGGGATCGAGCCCGGCCATTCGCAGGAAGCGGAAGCCGAGCAGGCCCTCACGCAGGCACCTGCGGTCGCGCATGAACCAGGGGTGGCGCACCGTACGGTTGACGCGGTGCACGATGTAGGTCCAGGGCAGGTCGCGATAGGGCGTCGGTGATCGCAGCGGCGCCAGCTTCAACACCCCTTCGAAATCGCGGCGGCCGACAAGCGCCGGCATCAGCCGCGCGCTCAACCACAAATGGGTCCGGAACAGGGCGCGCAGGAACGGTCCGTCGGTCATCACGCGCCTGGGTCGGCAAGGATGCCTTCGGCAACCAGCTCGACTGCCAAAGCCGTCATATCCTCGTCGAGCGTCGCCTTGTCGATCTCGAATTCGTCCGACAACAGGCCGACGATCTCGTCGAGGCTGCGCGCGCCATCGACCTTGTCGAGAAAGGCTTCGGTGGTGTCGTTGCAAGTGTAGAGCTGGCCGCTGCGCGCCAGAAGCACGACGGCGCCGTCGCCGACATGCTGCACCGAGGCGTCGTCCGCCATGCGCAGAACCGTATCCGAGACTATCTCAGCCATGTGCCCGCCCTATCTCTTTGCTTCAACGCAATTCTGGACGGAACAGCTCACGCATCTCCAGGAATTGCTTTTTTAGCCGCAGAGCAATTAGCGCGGCATCAAGGCGTCGTCCATAGCAGGCAACGATGCTTCAACCCTTCGGACCGGTCGGGCCGCTTGGCGCCCCGGCAACGACGGTCGACAGCTTCTCACGCTTTACCAGCATCGGCTTTTCGTAAATGCTCTTCATCAAAATCCCCCAAAAAACAAATCCACGGCGGAAGGATGACGGGTGGTTGTACCCGCTGTCAAGGCGCACTCGTCCCAGGGTTGCCATACTTCCCCCAAGTAAGCTATGACTCCGCCGGGCTTTGGGGAGTTGTTCTGTTATGCGTTACAATTGGGAACGGGCTCCGACGGCGTTCGAGCGCCATCGGAAGGCACTGGCGGCTGCTATTCTGATCGCCGGCGGTGTTGGGCTGATGCTGGCGGCATTGCCGCTCTAAGCCGGCTGTAAATTCAGGACACGATTGGACGGCGCGTTGGACCGGATGCGCCGCAGCAAGGTATTTGGCGCGATGTCGACCAAATTGCAGGAAGACATGGCCGGCGGAACCGACTTAGGCTATTTCCCGGGAGATGAGATACTCCTGGGGAGGAAAGCCGGATGGCCTCACGCTATCATGAAGTCTATGCGGGCTGGAAACGCGACCCCGTAGGGTTCTGGGCCGAGGCGGCAAAGGCGATCGACTGGTATAAGTCGGCCGACAAGGTCTTCGACCCGGGGGCCGGCGTCTATGGCCGCTGGTTCGTCGGCGCCTCCTGCAACACCTGCTACAATGCGCTCGACCGCCATGTCGCGGGCGGCCGCGCCGACCAGTTGGCGCTGATCCATGACAGCGCCATCACCGGCACGGTGCGCAAATTCACCTATGCCGAGCTCAAACACGAGGTGATCGCGCTGGCTTCGGTGATCCGGCATCGCGGCATCGGCAAGGGCGACCGCGTCATCATCTACATGCCGATGGTGGCCGAAGCGGCGATCGCCATGCTCGCCTGTTCGAGACTGGGCGCCGTGCATTCGGTGGTGTTCGGCGGCTTCGCCTCGCATGAGCTCGCCACCCGCATCGACGACGCCAAGCCGAAGCTGATCATCACCGCCTCCTGCGGACTGGAGCCCGGACGCGTCGTCGCCTACAAGCCGTTGCTCGACAAGGCGATCGAAATGTCGAAACACAAGCCGGACGCCTGCCTGATCCTGCAGCGCGAGCAGCTGCGCTGCGACATGAAGGACAATTACGATTTCGACTATGCCGATGCCGTGGCGCGCGAACGCGCGGCCGGCGCCAATGTCGACTGCGTGCCGGTGCTGGCCACCGACCCGCTCTACATCATCTACACCTCCGGCACGACCGGCCAGCCGAAGGGCATCGTGCGCGACAATGGCGGCCATATGGTCGCGCTGAAATGGACGATGGACAACGAGTTCGGCGTCAAGCCCGGCGAAGTGTTCTGGGCGGCGTCCGATGTTGGCTGGGTGGTCGGCCATTCCTACATCGTCTACGGGCCGCTTTTGCATGGCTGCACGAGCATCCTGTTCGAGGGCAAGCCGGTCGGCACGCCGGACGCCGGGACTTATTGGCGGGTGATCGCGGAGCATGGCGTGGTGGCGCTGTTCACCGCGCCGACGGCCTTCCGCGCCATCAAGGGCCAAGACCCCAAGGGCGAGTTCGTGCCGAAATACGACCTATCGAAATTCCGCACCCTGTTCCTGGCCGGCGAGCGCGCCGACCCCGAAACCATCAAATGGGCCGAGCAAAAGCTCGACCGCCCGGTCGTCGACCATTGGTGGCAGACCGAGACCGGCTCGCCGATGACCATCAATCCAGCGGGGCTCGGGCTGCTGCCGGTGAAATACGGCTCGCCCGGCGTGCCGATGCCAGGCTACGACATCCGCATCCTTGACGATGCCGGCCACGAGGTGCCGCGCGGCACGCTGGGCAATGTCGTGGTCAAGCTGCCGCTGCCGGCGGGTTGCCTGCCGACGCTGTGGAATGCCGACGCCCGGTTCCGCGAGGCCTATCTCGAAGAGTTCCCCGGCTACTACAAAACGGCAGACGCCGGCCTGATGGACGAAGACGGCTATCTCTATGTCATGGCGCGCACCGACGACATCATCAACGTCGCCGGCCACCGGCTGTCGACAGGCGCCATGGAAGAGGTGCTGGCCGCTCACCCGGATGTCGCCGAATGCGCGGTCATCGGCATCGCCGACGCCATGAAGGGCCAGATTCCGCTCGGCTTCGTCGTGCTCAACGCCGGCGTGGCGCGCGACACAAGCGCCATCGAGAGCGAGGTCGTCGGCCTGGTGCGCGAGCGGATCGGCCCTGTCGCCGCCTTCAAGACGGTGGTGACGATCAAACGCCTGCCCAAGACGCGCTCCGGCAAGATCCTGCGCGGCACCATGCAGAAGATCGCCGACAAGGAAGACTGGACGATGCCGGCGACGATCGACGATCCCGTCATCCTCGACGAGATCACCGCGGCGCTGAAGGGACGCGGCATTGGCGTATAGATCGCCCGCAGCAATTCCAGGAAAAGTGTGACGCGGTAAGGCGCGGCGACTTCGCCGTCGCCCTCCGTCCGGAATTGCGCCAAATCAAAGCGCTCTATGCTGCGCAGCATGAATTCATGTTGCGCAGCGCAATCGTCTGTTGTGCAATGCAGCAATAGCCCTTAAACTTCGCGTGGGGGGCCATACCGAAGGCACGGCATGGCTCAGCACAAGACGACATTCGGCGGCGTCGACATCCTGCGATTCCTCGCTGCCGTCATGGTGATGGTCTATCACTATGGCTTCTGGGTCTGGGCGTATCCCGACGGCATTTCGGCGCGCGCCACCGGCGGTGTTTCGCCACACCCCGAAATGGCCTTCCTCGGCTCCGGCTGGGTAGGCGTACAGATATTCTTCGTCATCAGCGGCTTCGTCATCGCCTTCAGCGCCGAGAATTCGACGCCGCTGAGATTCTTCGAGGCGCGCTTCCGGCGGCTGGCCCCGGCGGTCTGGGTCTGCGCTCCGATCTCGGCGATCGTGCTTTTGATGGTCGGCCTGTCCTGGCCGACGGATGCCATGATCCGGCTTGTCCGCACCGGCCTGTTCGTACCGTTCGATCCGTGGGTGGACAGCGTCTACTGGACGCTTGGCATCGAGATCGCCTTCTACGCCATCGTCTGGACCCTGCTCAGGCTCGGCCGCTTCGACCTGATGGAGACCGTCGCAGTCATCATCGGCCTCGTCAGCACGCTGTTCTGGTGTGCCTATTTCACCTTCGGCTGGACCGATCTCGCCGAAACACGCTGGCTGCAATTGACGCTGGTGCATCACGGCGCCTTCTTCGCCGTCGGCGTGCTTCTATGGCTGATGCGCTTCAAGGCAACAACCGTGCCGCGCTTGGCTTTCTGCGGATTGTTCCTCTTCGGCGGCGTGCTCGAGATCGTCAGTTCGGTCGACGTGCACAGCATCAAGGTCGAGGTCGCGATGCCCTACGCACCGCCCATTGCGATCTTCCTGATTGCGGTGGCGCTGATGGCGTGGTCGCTGCGCCTCGATCTTTCCTGGAGCGGCTGGCGGCGGATCGGGCTGATGACCTATCCGCTTTACCTCATCCACGATGTGGTGGGCGCGGCGATGCTGGGCGCGCTGATGCGGACCGGCCTGCCCTATCTTGCGGCGGTCCCGGTCGTTACCGCGGCGATGATCGCGGCGAGTTGGCTGATCGCGGCCGAGGCCGAACCGCGCATCCGGTTGGCGCTTGACCACACGCTGTTTCGTTACCGGCTGAAGGCCGCCTGACGCCGGGCCAGAGCAATCCAAGGAAAGGGGTGAAGCGGTTTACCTTTTGGAATTGCTTGAAAAACAGAGAGATAGAGCAGGTCGCCATTTCGGTGAAATGGTTAACCGCCCGGTGTGGAATTGTTTGCATTCGGCGTGATATTCGAGGCGCAGTCCAGTGTTAGTACCCGAGCCTCAATCCGTGAGCCTGTTCCTGCGATCGAGACGACCCCGACCCGCGCCGCGCGAACGGCTGGTCATGGATATGCGCGGCACCGTGGTCTACGCGATCGGCGACGTGCATGGCTGCCTCGACGAGTTGAGGGCGCTGGAAGACAAGATCGTCCGCGACGCGCAGCGGTTCAGCGGTCGCAAGATCATCATCATGCTCGGCGACTATGTCGACCGCGGGCCGAACTCGCGGCGCGTGGTCGAGCATCTGATGGCGCCGCCGCCGAAAGATTTTCTGCGCGTCTGCCTCGCCGGCAACCACGAGGTGGCGCTGCTTGCCTATCTCGACGGCTATCTGTCGCGCGAGCCTTGGCTCGGTTATGGCGGGCGCGAGACGTTGTTCTCCTACGGCGTCGATCCCGACCGCCTGGCAAGCCTCTACGGGTCGAGCGACGAGACCGACAGGCGCATCCGCGAGGCGATACCCTCCAGCCATATCGACTTCCTGCGCACGCTGCCGGTGATGGTCTGCTCCGACGAATGGGTCTTCGTCCATGCCGGCATCCGGCCCGGCGTCTCGCTCGAGGCGCAGGACGAGACCGACCTCCTCAACATACGCGAGGAGTTCTTCCGGGCGGCGCACCGCCTCGACCGCTGGGTGGTGCATGGGCACACGATCGTCGACGCCCCGCAACGCGAAGGACGCCGGATCGACATCGACACCGGCGCCTTCCAGACCGGGCGGCTGACCGCGCTCAGGATCGTCGGCAAATACGGCCGACTGCTGTCTTCACAAGGTTAGGGCGGCTCGCCGCTTCAGGCTGAGCCGCCCCATATCTCGGTTTTTCTGCGCGCAAACCCGCCTCAGGCAGCCTGCTTGGCGCGCGCTTCCGACTTCTCCAGATAATAGGTCGAGTATCGGTCGAAGAAGCGTTCCGAGCCGCCGAGCGAGCCATATTTCGCCAGCTTCTTCAGGTCGACCTTGTTCAGCACCGCGCCGACGACCTTGTTGGCGATGTAAGGCTCCGATTCCAGCATCGAACGCACCATGTTGCGCGGCGTGCGGCCCCATTCGGCGACCAGCACGAAGCCGTCGACCAGCGGCGCGAAAGCCTTGGCGTCGACGACGGGGCCAAGCGGCGGCAGATCGACGATGATGTATTCGAACGTCTCCTTGGCGTTCTCGATGAAGCGCCGCATGCCGGCCGACCCCAGAAGCTCGCTGGTGTGCGAGAACTGGCCGCGCAAGACTGCGGGAATGATGGCAAGCTTGGTCTGGCGGTCGACCTTGCCGACCGACTGCCAGGTCTGGCCGTTGACCACCGCTTCCATCAGGCCTTGTTCGGCTTCCATGCCGAGGCTGCGGCTGAGGCCCGGATTGCGCAAGTCGCCATCGATGAGCAGCGTCTTGGCGCCGTTGGCGGCAAGCAGGCCGGCAAGATTGGCAGCCACCGTCGACTTGCCTTCGCCGGGCAGCACCGAGACGACGCCGATCACCCGGCAGCCGCGGTCTTCCATAACGACGTCGAAAGCGATCTTGGCATTGCGCAGCGTCTCGGCGAACATCGAGGCCGGCGCGTCGATGCTGACGCGCATGCGCGCCCTTTTCTCAGCTGCCGAGAGGCTCGCCACCTTGCCGTCGGCCGGCATTTCATCAGACTTGGCTTCCTTGGCCCTGCCACCGCCGATGGTCGGCAGGTAGCCGAGGAATTTCAGGCCGACGCGATCGCGAATGTCCTCGCCGGTCCTGAAGAAGCGCTCGTTGAACTCGTTGAGGCCGCCGAAGCCGGCACCGAGCATCAGGCCGAGCACCAGCGACAGCGCCATCACGCGCAAGGTGCGCGGGCTTGAAGCGGTAAGCGGCATCGACGCGTCGGATATGATACGAACCTTGCCGACCGGGAAGGACTGCTGCTGCGAAGCTTCCTCGTAGCGGCTGAGGAAGGTCTGGTACAGCGTGGCGAGCGCCTGCGCCTGTTGGTCCATTTCCTTCAGCTTCACCTGCGACTGGTTGTCGATCGAGCTCTTGCCGGCGGCCGTGGAGATCTTGTCGCGCAGCGCGGTTTCGCGCGCCTGTGCCACCTCATAGTCGTTGCGATAGCTTTCGGTGAGCTGCTTCAACTGGCCGAATATCTGCGCAGAGACATCGGCCTTCTCCTTTGCCAGGGCGACTGCCTGCGGATGATCCTTGCCGAAATTCGTCTCGACATCCTGCAGGCGCTTGGCGATCGCGAGATAGCGCGTCTTGAGCGCGATGATCACCGAGCTGCTCGGCTGGTCGGCGCCGACGGCCGAATCGTTGAAGGCGCTTTCGGAACCGCTATCGACGATCGCCTTGTACTGCTGGTAGCGGGCGCTGGCGCGCGCCGTATCGGCCTGCGCCACGATCAGCTGGGCGTTGAGGTCGGAAAGCTGCTTGTCGCTCATCAGCTGGCCGTCGCTGTTGGCGGAAAGCCCGTGCTCGGCCCTGAACTTCTCGACGGCAAGGGCGGCGTCCTGCGAGCTCTGGCGAAGCTCCGAGATTCTGCCTTGCAGCCAGACCGCCGCACGCTCCGTGGCGTCGAAGCTGGCGTTGAGCTGGTCGGCAAGATAGGCGTCGGCATAGGCCTTGGTGATGGCCGTGGCCAAGCCGGGATCGGCCGCCTGATAGCCGATGGAAATCACGTAGCTGCGGCCGTTGCGCTGCGCCAGCACCTCGCTCTGCAGCTTCAAGACGGCATAGTCATGCGTGGCCGTCTTGATCATGGCCTCGCGCGTCGCCTCGTCGACATTCTCCATCCCGGGGATCTCGTCGGCAGAGCTGCTGCGGAAATAGCCGACCACGCCGCGCAGGAAGCCGATGCCCTTGACCAAAGCCGATTGCGGCGGGTTCATGAAGGCCGGGTTCTGGTCGAGCTTCAGCTTGTCGACCACCACCGATGCCAGCCGCGCGGAACTCAGGATTTCGATCTGGCTGAGCATCGAAGAATCGGTCTGCATGGTGGCCGAGGCCGCCGAAATGTCGTCGACCACCTTGTTCAGCCCTTCGTCGATCAGCACGCTGGCGACCGACATATACTGCTTGGGCGTGGTCTGCAGATAGATAACGCCCAGGAACAGGCCGATGATGGCGCAGACCGCCACCACCTTGGCCTGCCGGGCCGCCATGCCAAGCAGACGCTCGACGTCGATGAAGTCCTCACCCTTTTCCTGATCGGCGCTGGGCAACGGCGTCCTCTTGTCGAGAGGGAAGTTGGCATAGTTCATCTTCGGTCCAATTCCAGGTTGCAGGCGCTATCGGCCTTCGTAAATCGGCGTCATGACCAGAAAAGACCACGCAACATTCATGCCACGCGGCGCGAGGCCTTGCAGGCCAAGCGCCGGCGTGGCTGTCGCGCCATCGCGATTGCGCATATGCACCCAAAATTTGGGCATTATGCGGCTACTTCCCGGCGCTCATGCGACCGGACGAATTGCTGCAGCATCTCAAACACTGGTCCCTTCATGTCGTCGCGCGCCAAGGCGAAAGCGATGGTCGCCTCGATGAAGCCTTCCTTGGAGCCGCAATCGAACATGCGGCCGCCGAAAGGCTGGGCATAGAAAGACTGGCTTTCAGCCAGACGCACCATGGCGTCGGTGAGCTGGATCTCGTTGCCGGCGCCGCGCTGCTGGTTGCCGAGCAGCGCGAAGATCTCCGGCTGCAGCACATAGCGGCCGTTGATGTAGAAGTTCGACGGCGCTTCTGCCGGCGCCGGCTTTTCGACCATGGCGGTCACCTCAAAGCCCGAGCCGACGTCGTTGCCGCGCGCGACAATGCCGTATTTGCTGGTCTCGGCCGGGTCGCAGCGCTCGACGGCGATGACGTTGCCGCCGGTACGCTCGTAGAGATCGACCGTCTCGGCGAGGCAGCCGCGGGCGCCGAACGACACCATGTCGGGCAAAAGCAGCGCGAAAGGCTCGTTGCCGATCACGTCGCGCGCGCACCAGACAGCGTGGCCAAGACCCTGCGGCGATTGCTGGCGGATGAAGCTGGTGGCGCCGGCGACGGGCAGCAGGCTTTCCAGCGATTGCAGTTGCGCCTTCTTGCCGGTCTGCTCCAGCGTGCCGATCAATTCAGGATGCAGGTCGAAATAGTCCTCGATGACGGCCTTGTTGCGGCCGGTGACGAAGACGATGTGCTCGATGCCGGCCTCGAACGCCTCGTCGACGGCATATTGCACGACAGGCTTGTCGACCACGGGCAGCATTTCCTTGGGCATCGACTTGGTCGCCGGCAAAAACCGCGTTCCGAGCCCCGCCACCGGGATCACTGCCTTCCTGACTTTCTGCATCTGCTATTCCTTCTGAGACAAAAGATTTCAATCTAACGCTGGCTATCCAAAATGGCCGGCATGCTTCATCTCCCCGTCCCCACGGCGAACTGAGCCGCAACCCTGCGCAGCCGGACCGCGATCGGCATTCCCATATGCCTGACCGCGGCCGGATCCCTGAGCGCCGTGCCTATCGCCTTGAGCGGCGCGCGCGCCTTGATGTGCTTAACCAGCGACAGGAAGGACGCCGCCTTGCGCAGGCTGCGGCCGCGCAGGGCGAAGGCGGCCTTGGCCTTGTCGTCCATCGAATGTTGCGCGGCAAAGGCCGCGTCGGCACGGGCCATCGCTTCGACATGGTGCAGTTCGAGCACGCGCGAAATCGAGCCGGTGCGGATGTGGTAGATGTAGCCGACGCTCGGCTCGACGACGCAGCTTCCACCCCTGGCCAAGGCGCTCGCGAGAAGAATGTAGTCTTCGCCGATGCGCAGCTTCTCGTCGTAGCGCAGCCGGTTCTCGTCAAGGAAACGGCGTTGGAAGATCGGCTTCAGATAGCCGAGGTTGAAGCGGGATTCGAAGACCAGGTTGCCGGCAATGTAATCGGCGAGCGTGATTTCGCTTAAGGCTTCCAGGTAGCTTGCCGGGAACATGGTGTTGTCGGGCGTACCGTCCTCGCGCACGACCTGGACGTTGTCGACCGCGATCTTGGCCCCCGCCGCTTCGGCGCGGGCGATCATCGCCGCCAGGCGGTCGGGCAGCACGGCATCGTCGGAATCGAGCACGGCGACCCAGCGGCCACTGGCCATGTCGAGGCCGGCATTGCGGGCGCCGCCCGGACCGCGATTGGCGGGCAGAGCCACCACCTTCACGATATCTTGCGGATAGGCGCGCGCCACCTCCAGCGTGCGGTCGCGCGACTGGTCGTCGACGACGATGATCTCGACGCTGACGCCGCGCTGCGCGATTGCGCCGGCGATCGCCCGGTCAAGGGTCGCCTCGGCATTGTAGGCCGCGATGACGAAGCTGACGTCAGGCTGCACGCTTGTCCCCCTCTTGCGGCGCAAGGCCGTATTGGCGGATTTCGCGGACCCCGACCAAACCGCTGACGACACCGACATGCATGATGCCGCGCAGCACGCTGCGGTTCCGGCGCACCGGGCTGACCGCGGTCAGCACAGCCATGCCGAAGCAATAGGCAGCCTTGGCCGAGGCGAGGCAGACCTGGCCGACGCGGCGCAAGCCAGGCGTGTTGTGTCCGATCAGATGGCCATGTGTCTGGCCGAAGCGGAAACGGCGGCGGCGCAGCCAGTCGAACGCCGCCCGCGCGCGCGGTACGACTTCGTCGACGTACGCCTCCGGCGCGAAGGCGATGCGGCCGCCAGCTTTCACCATGGCATCGAAGAATTCGGTGTCCTCGCCGCCGGTCTGGCCGCGCGCCAGGCTGAAGCGCCGGCTACGCAGGCTGGAATCCGCCATCCGCAACAGGACATTGCAGGTGTAGCCGGTGCGGATCTCGCCGCGCACCCAGACCGGCAAGGTCGAATGGAAATCGCCCTTCTGCATCCAGGCCGGCGCATCCTGGCGATAATGCGCGCGGACCGGCCCGAGCACGGCGGTGGCGCCCTTGGCGTCGGCCGCCGCCATCAATTCAACCAGCCAGGCGGCCGAGGCCGTCTCGTCGTCGTCGATGAACGCGACGAAGTCCGAGACGCTGGCATCGAGGCAAGCGTTGCGGGCGATGGAGATGTTGCGCGCCGGCGCATGGCGATAGCGGATTGGGAGCTTCAGTTCCCGCGTAAGGGCCTTCACCAGTTCCTGCGCCGTCGGCTCGTCGTCATTGTCGGCGACGACCACGCCGATCTCCGACCCCGCCGGCTTCTCCAGCGCCGCGATGGAGCGCAGCGTGTCGGCCAATTCCGGCCGGCGGAAGGTGCAGATGCAGATGTCGATCGAGCGGCCGGCCATCACGCCACCTTGCGCTGGGAACGACCCAGCAGAAGCTGCTGCCAGAAACCGACCGACCAGCCGAAATGCATGACCATGGCCGAGACGCCGACAAGCGCGATGCCCGGATTGCGCTCACGGACCGCGGTAGCTGCGCCATAGCCGAGGCACACGGCCGCCCACAACAGGAACGGCACGGCCGCCAGCCAATGGACGAAGGAGAAGAGCGCCAGCACCACCACCGGCGCCACCAGAAGCGGGATCATCTGGCGCACCTTCGGCACCATGCGGTGCTTGAGCACATTCCTGGCGCGGCCGCGGCCATAGCCGAGATACTGGAAATAGAGGCTCTTCAGCGTCGCGCGCGGATAATAGACCATGTGCGTCCTGCCGCTCATCCAGATGCGGTAGCCGGCCTGGCGCAGGCGATAGTCGAGCTCGGCGTCCTCGTTGTGGCTGAAGCTTTCGTCATAGCCGCCGACGTCCCGGAAAGCGGCGACGCGCATCAGCGCGTGATGGCCGTGGTCGACCCATTCGCCTTCCGACATGTGGCGGTGTTTCGAGCCGCCGGTACCGAGCTTGGAGTTCTGCGCCGCCGCGACTGCCTTCTGCACGGCGCCAGTGCCGCTGGTCAGCATCGATACGACGACCGAATCGGCGCCGGTGGCCGAAGCCTCCTCGACCAGCCTGTCGCAGTATTCGGCGGGATAGCCGCCATGCGCGTCGATGCGGATCAGGTAATCGGCGCTGTCGCCGTAGGCCGCGACCGCGAGATTGATCGCCGCGCTCTGCAGACGCTTGGGATTGGCAAGCAGCACCACTCGAGTATCCAGCGCCGCGATCTCCTCGACGATGGCTTGCGTACCGTCGGCGCTGCCGCCGTCGGCAACGACGATCGTGGCGCCGAGCCTTGCCGCCGCCGGCCGCAATTGCTCGAGCAGGCCGCCAATATGGGCCGCCTCGTTGAGGCAGGGAATGACGATCAGCGTCGATGCGGCCTTCGCCATCGTGTCTTGTCTCTCCATTATGCCGCTGCCTGGGTTGCGAAGGAGCCGGGAATGGCGGCCAGACCACGCAGCTTGTCGACGAAGGCCAGGCAATCGCTGCGGTCGTAGCTCCAGGTCCTCGGATTGCGGCTCAGCACCCGCGACTTCAGGGCTCGATAGGCGTCCTGATCCATGCGGCCGAGCATCGCTTCGATCCCGTCGGCGGTGGCTTCGGGCAAAAGCAGGCCGATGCCTTGCGCCTTCAGGAACCGCCCGGTTTCGGTATCGGCCATCGAGATCGGCACCGCGCCGAAGCGGCAGCCTTCATAGAGGCGGTTGGGAAGCAGCCACTCGGAATTCTGGCCGGCCTCGAAAAAGTCGATCGCCCAGGAGAAATGCACCTCGCGGTAGATCGCCGCCATGTCCTCCGGGTTGCGATAAGGCCCGCCAAAGGAAAGCCACGGCTCGGCATCGACGAAAGCATGGAAATCGGGGAATTCGGTGAGCGCCGGGCGACCGCGCAGCAAGACCTCGAAGCGTCCCGACTGCCGGCGGGTGAAATCGGCCAGCAATTCCAGCGAGCGGCGGCAGCGCAGCGCGCCGAACCAACCGATGCGCCATGGCGGCGCCACCGGGCTTTCGTCCTCGAAACCCTCCTGTGCCGCCACGGGCGCGGTGTCGAAATACTTGTTCTCGATCAGTTCGACAGGTGCGGCGATCTGGCCGAACGGCTCGAAATAATTGGCAATGAAGGCCGGCGAGCTCGTCACCAGCAGTTTCACGTCGCGGGCGAGGCGGCGCTCGGCGCCACGCAGCGTCCTGCCGACGAAATCGTTGCGCAGCACCAGGCGATGGATGTCCAGGCATTCATAGACGATCGGCACATCCGCACCGAGCGCGCTGTTGGCGCGGCGGGCGAGCGCCAGCATCTCGAGGTTGCGCGCGATCATCAGATCGGGCTTCGGCAGCGCGCCGAGCTTGGCGCCGATCGACATCGCCGCCTTGGCGACCGCGCCGATGCGCTGCGCGAATCGGCCATCGCGCGTCGCGCCAAGGTCGATCGGCTCGACACCTTCGATCTCGGCGACCGGGCCGTTGGTGCGGCGGAAGCCCGCCAGGGTGATCCTGGCGCCGCCTGCCCTGAGCATTTTGACCCGCCGGCGCACCGCTGGATCGGATACGTCATGCACAAGGTACAAGACATGCAGCATAAAACTCGACCGCTGTTGGCCCACCCATTGGGGATGCTATTACAGGTTTTGCTGCATCGCAACATTTTTGGTGCGGCGAAGCAAGTGCCCCACATTTTTTGTTGCACTGCAAAAACGTCTTGCGGTAGTTTGTTCATGGCGGCGGGCGCCGGTCGCGACGATGTCGGGCCGGTGCAAGATCAGGAATCCTGAATTTGGAAACCAGTGCATTCGATCCGCCCGAGGGCTCACTGCGCAGATCGGTCGGGCGTGGCGCCGTCGTCACCGCGATGGCGCAAGGCGTGCGGGTGGCGACACAGATGATCTCCGTCATCGTGCTGTCGCGGCTGTTGTCGCCGCAGGATTTCGGCGTCGTGGCGATGTGCGCGCCGGTGCTTGCCTTCATCGCGCTGTTCCAGGATTTCGGCCTGACCCAGGCGACGATCCAGAAAACCGGCATCCGCCACGAAGAGGTCAACTATCTGTTCTGGATCAACACGGCGGTCAGCGCCGTGCTGGCCTTGGCGCTCGCCGGCGCCGCGCCACTGGTCGCCGCCTTTTATGGCGAGCCGCGCGTCACGGGACTGGTCGCTGCCTTCGGCCTGCAGATCATGGCCTACGGCCTGGGAGCCCAGCATGTGGCCTTGCTGACGCGCCGCATGGAGTTCACGAGGCTCGCCATGATAGACATCGCCAGCGCCGTCGTCGGTGTCGGCGTTTCGATAGCCTGGACCTTCATCGATCGTTCCTACTGGGCACTTTTCGCTGGCACGCTGGCGAGCGCCGTGCTGCCTACGCTCTGCTATTGGGCCTCCTCGCGCTGGCGTCCCGGACTGCCGCGAAAGGTCGAGGGCATCGGCCAGCTGATCCATTTCGGCGCCGGCATCACCGGCTTCAACTTCGCTAACTTCTTCGCCCGCAACCTCGACAATGTGCTCATCGGCAAATATTGGGGCGAAGCCCAGCTCGGCCTCTACGACCGCGCCTACAAGCTGCTGCTTTTCCCACTCAGCCAGATCACCAATCCGCTTTCCAAGGTCATGGTCCCGGCGCTGTCGCGGCTGAAGGACGAGCCGGATCGCTACCGCAGCGCCTATCTGCGCGTCATGCCGCTGATCCTCCTGGTGGCGTTGCCCGGCGTCGCCTTCGCCACCGCCATGTCCGACACGCTCATCCCCTTCGTGCTCGGCGAGCAATGGCGCGGGAGCGCACCGATCTTCCTGGCGTTAGGCTTTGCCGGCCTGCTGCAACCGCTCAACAATCCGGCGGGATGGCTGTTCGTCAGCCAGGGCCGCTCCAGCGATTTCATGCGCTGGGGCATCGTCACGGCCGTGACCTCGGTGCTGGCCTTCGCCATAGGCCTTCCTTATGGGGCGCTCGGCGTCGCGATCGCTTACGCGATCAGCGAATATCTCAGAACCCCGTTCCTATGGCTTTATATCGGCAAGGTCGGACCGCTGCGCGCCAGCCACGTGCTCCATGCCGCAACTCCGTTCGTGCTTGGCGCACATCTGGCGCTGACCCTGGTCTGGCTGGCCAAGCCAGTGCTGCCAGCGCAGCCCGTCGTCGCGCTGGCCGGAGGAGCGGTGCTCTCCTATACCGTCACCATTCTCGTAGCTCTCGCCTTCAGCGCTGGCCGCGAAGCGCTTCGCGAGGCCTTAAGGCTTATCCCGGCGCGCGGCTTTTCTCCGGCATCAAGCGAGGCGAAATGATCTCGTTTATCGCAACGGCTTCGACGGCTTTTCCGTCGCCATCCGGCAAACCGCCTACGTTTTGAGGTAAGGCAACACAATGAACTACCGATCGATTTCAGACATGAACGACACGATCGTGCGCAACCTGCACCGACTGCCGCGCGATATCGACCTGGTCGTCGGCGTGCCGAGGAGCGGTATCCTCGCCGGCACCATGGTCAGCCTGATCGCAAACATCCCGATGACCGATCTCGACAGTTTCCTGGCCGGCAGGATCTATACGTCGGGCATCACGAAGCGCTGGGCGGGCCTCGACCGGCAGGCTTCCGAGATGCGCAAGATCCTGGTGATCGACGACAGCATCATCGGCGGCACCGCAATGCGCGATGCGCGCGAGAAGGTCGCGGCCAGCGGCATCGAGGGCGAGTTCATCTTCGCGGCCGTGTTCGGGCTGTCGCTGCAGCATGAAGAAACCGACATGGTCTTCGAGGCCGTGCCGCATCCCAGGATGTTCCAGTGGAATTTCATGCACCATATGTTCCTCGAGCAGTGCTGCGTCGACATCGACGGCGTGCTTTGCCTCGATCCGACCGAGGAGGAAAACGACGACGGTCCGGCCTACGAGAAATTCCTCGCCGAGGCGCGGCCCCTGCTCAGTCCGACCCGCAAGATCGGCTGGCTGGTCACTAGCCGGCTGGAGAAATACCGCAAGCCGACCGAGGCCTGGCTCGCCGGCCAAAACATCAAATACGACCACCTCATCATGCTCGACTTGCCGAACAAGGCGGAGCGGCAGCGGCTCGGCGCGCATGGCAGCTTCAAGGCCGAGTTCTACCGCAAGTCGGACGCCATCCTGTTCATCGAGAGCGAGCACCAGCAGGCGCACAGTATCGCGAAGCTCTCCGGCAAGCCGGTGTTGTGCGTAGAAACCAACATGGTTAGCCTGCCCGACCCGCTGTCGCTGCCGGCGCTGGAGCAGGCGGCGCGCAACCTGCCGGCGCGGTTGAGACAAATCAATTCACTCGATGGGCGAAAGCAGGCCGTGAAGGCGACGGCGCGCGCCCTGCTAGGCGAGCGCGGCTACCAGGCGCTGAAGAACCGGGTGAAGCGCCCGGCATAAAGGCGTTTCAGGAAAATTACGCTGCGCGGCGGACGCCCTGCCGGGCCGCTTTTTCGAGAAGATCGAGAAACACCACCAATTGCCGCGCGGGGTCGAGCTCCGGGCGTTTGGAGAAGGCGATAGCCGCGGCGGAAAGCCGTTCGTATTCCTGGCGATCGTTCCACAGGCTCCGCACCGCCGCGGCCCAGTCGGCGACCGGAGCTTCATAGTCCAACACCACGCCGCCGGGTCCGATGGCTTCGGGCAGGCCGCCACGCTTCGATCCGACGACGGGGATGCCGCTGCAATGCGCCTCGGAAGCTACGCGGCCCCAGGCTTCCTCCCACTTGCTCGGCGCAAGCAGGATTCTGGTGCGGCCATAGACCGTCTTCATGTCGTTGGTGCGGTTTTCGAGCTTGATGTTCGAAAACGGCGCGATGGTCTTCTCGACGCGGGCGCGATGGTCGTCATCCAGCTTCCAGCTTTCCACGAGCAGGAACGGAATCTCCGGACAGGCGGCCGCGATCTTGACCGCCAGATCGAACCCCTTCTCCTCGTAGGGATTGATCATGGTGACGAATTCGCCGGTCGTGCGCGTGCAATAGAGCGCGTCGTCGATGGCCGGCGGAAGGACGATGGACTCGATGCCGAATTTTTCCTTATAGGTGCGCGCCGTGAACTCGGAATTGGCGATGTATATGGCCGAACCGAGTTCACGCGGGTCGCCGGCCAACTCGTGGAACTCGACATTGTGGAGATAGACAACCAGCGGCACGCCTTCGGCCAGAAGCGCCTTTCCGAGCAGCACCGACTTGTGGCACTGCACGACGGCAACGTCGGGTCCGGTTTTCTCGACGGCGAAGCCGGCTGCCTCCCAGGGGAACCAGGCGCGCATCACCGGATAGCCGGGAAAATTGTCGACAACCGCGGGCTGCCGCAGCAGCTTCATCTTGGCACGCGCCTTGAGGCCGAACATGCCGTCGCCGAACAGCGATGCGAGGACCGATGCCTGGTGGCCGTGCTCGATCAGCTGTTCGGCGAGATGGTGAGTGTTGGATTGCACGCCGCCGGTGAACTCGGGAATGTATCCGTTGCCGCTTGCAAAAAGCACTTTCATCGGTCGGCTCCTAAATTCGGTCCAGCGTTGTCCGGCAATCCCGCGCTCAATTGCAGGCCGTTAGCTTGCGCCGCGCAGCAATGGAAGCTTCGACGTCATTGCCCGACAGAGGCGACTGACCGAGCCTGAGAGAGACAGCGTTGAGTACTCTCGCAAGAGCTTCGATGCGGGGACGAGTTTTCCCGCCTTCAAATCACGGGCGAGGAAATGCGGGAAGGAGTGCATGTATTCCCTGACGATATCGGTCCTCAGGGCTCCCGCCTTCCATCCCTTCACCGCCGAGACGAATTCGTCGGCGGGGGCGGATGCCAGGCCCGTGTCATAGGCTTCGAACGTGCGCCGCACGATGGCGCGTTCCTTGTCGCTGAGCGACGTCTTTCCGGCTCGCTCCGCAAGCAGGGCGTAATGGCGGATGTCTTCGGCCGCGTGGTGCCATAGACCCTTCCTAGCCATGATGCTCGAACGCTGCAGCAATGCCTGCATCTCGAGATCTGCCGTTTTCGGCAAGGCCTGTTCCGAGCGGTCGAGATATTCATACAGATCGACCGACTGGTAGACCTCTTCCATGATCACCCGGTCGTACGAGCCCCAGGCCTTGATCCGATCGGTATAGGAAATCACCACCTTGGTGCTGCCGCGGATCATATCGTGCTGGCGCTGGAAGAACATGAGGCCGTCGACCCTGACGCCCTTGAACCGGCGCGCAAGCCTCAGCATCATCTCGTAGTCCTGCGACCGGACCAGGGTTTCATTGAAGCCTCCGACCTCGTCGTAGCATTCGCGGCGCACCAGCAGACCCGGCTGGTGGACGTGGCAATATTCGAGATGCGACGGGAAGAAATTGTCCTGGCTGACGTGGCCGAAGGCGACAATCTGGTAGTCCCCTTCAGCGATCTGTGCCGAGCGCTGGAAACGCGCATATTCGCCGAAGGCGAAGTCCGCCGAGGGATCCTGCTCGAAAGCAGCGAGAAACCGCTCGAGCGCAGTCGGATCCGCGACGTCGTCGTCGTCGAATATCCAGACGAAATCTCCCGTGCAATGCTTCAGGGCAAAATTGAGCGCCGTGGATTTGCCGCCATTCTCCTTGCGGTAATACTCCACTGGCACGGGGAAAGAAGCCGCCACTGAACCGGTGTTGTCTGTCGAGCCGTCGTCCACGATCAGGATCTGATCCGGCGCCACAGTCTGCTGGAGCAGGCTGGCGATGGCTTCGGGCAGGAACTTCTCGCGGTTGAAGGTGGGAACGATGACGGTGACCGTCGGTTTGCGTGGTGCAGCCATTGATGACCTCATACTGTCTTCTGTTCCGCCTGCCTTACGCATTCTGCGGCTCGAGATTGGCGAAGGGATTGGTGCAGGGATGCCAGCCGGTGAAGCGAATTGGATCGTTCGGCGAGCTGCGCCAGGCGTAGTCGGTCAGCATGTGGAACTCGGCGATCACCCAGCGGTCGAAATGGCGCAAATCGCGCCGCTTCTGTCTCGGCAAAAGTTCACGCGCTTCGCCAAGTTTAACTGTCTCGGCCAGGGTCACAGCGTCGGCCAGCCGGTCGCTCGGGAATACCCAAGGATTGCGGTTGCGGAACTCCAGCGCGAACTGCTGCAGATGCTCGATGCGCATGTTGAGTGAGCCAAAGTATCTTTCCAGAGTGACGCGGATCAGATCCTCATCCGAGAAAGACGAAACGGCGGCCGCGGCAATGCCGGTCGAGGCGACACCGCCGGCAAGGATGGCGAGCGCCGTGCGCCGATTGATCTTCATCAGGCCCTCCCTCATGCCGCCAGCCTCCCGGCCGCCCGCAACGACAGGGCCGCGGCGGTCAGGCTCGGATTGGCGCAGGAACAGCTCGGATAGGTGCTGGTGCCGACGACGACCAGGTTCCTGAGCTGGTGATGGATCATGTCGCGGTCGACCACCGAATCGGCCGGGCCGGTGCCCATGCGCAAGGTGCCCTGCACATGCGATTCGGTCGGCCGGATGCCGCGGTCGAAAATCTTCTCGACCGGCAGCGGCTCAAGCAGGCCCGGCAGCCTTTCAAGCGCTTTGGCCATGCCTTTGGTCGCGTAGTCGGACGCGCCCTTGAAGCTGACGAATGCATTGTCCTCCTCGTCGAGGACGACGCGGTTTTCCGGATCGAGCAGGTTTTCGGTGACGATGACCAGCGGCAGCGTCTGCCTGAGCCGCCCCTTCTCGGCGCGCATGCCGTGCTGCCAGCGGTTCTCGAAATAGACCAGTGCTGCGGCGTGCTCGGCACGATGCGGGCCGTCATAGAGGCCGAAATTCAGGCCGGTGGTGATGGTCGAGCCGTCGAAATTGTCGACGCCGTCGAGATAGACCTCGAAATTCCAGCCATAGGATTCGTGCAGGCCGAGCCCGACGAACTCGCCGCCGAGGCCTGAGCGCAGCATGATCGCCGGGCTCTGGATGGCGTTGGCGCCGAGGATGAAGAGATCGCCACTGACCGCATATTCCTTGCCCTTGTTCATGAAGACGACCGACCGGGCGGAGCCGCCGGCGTGATCGAAACGGCGCACCTCGGCGCCGAGGCACACCGAGACGTCGGGATGCTGGAAGACATGCATCAAGCCGTTGTTGACGGTGAACTTGGCATCGGCCGGGCACAGCCAGCATCTGAGATTGGCGCAGCATGAGGCGCGCTGCGGCGTCGCCACCCGGGCGCGCGCCGTCGGCATGACGAAATGCTGCTCCGGCTGGGCGGCCTTCATCAACTTGTCGGGGCTCGACATGCGATGCGGCGGCTGCGGGAACGGCCGCGAGCGCGGCAGCATCCCGGCCATATCCGGATCGCCGGAGATCGACATGACCTCCTCGGCGTCGCAGTAGAACGGCTCCAGCTCGTCATAGCTGATCGGCCAGTCATTGCCGACGCCATAGGTGCTCTTCAGCTTGAAGTCGTTGGGGTGGAAGCGCGGCGTCTGCGCGAACCAGCAATTGGTGCCGCCGCCGAGGCCGATCGTGTAGTTCCACGGCTTGTCGGCATTGTCGGTCTTGTAGGTGCTCTCGTCGTCGATATCGGTGTTGGCGTTCTGCCTGAGCTGCCACTCATGCGTGTTGTGGCGGCCCCATTCGAGTACCAGGACGCGGGCTTTGCGCCGATTCAGGAACTCATGCAGGAAGAAGGACGAGCCGAAACCGGAGCCAATGACGACGAGATCGAAATGTTCGTTGGCGATTTGTTCGGGCCGAACGTCCAGCACCATCAGATCGACCCTTTTACTGATACACACATCCCCGGAACGCAGATCGTCATTGTCGGCCTCGCTGTCGTTCGCCGAGGCGAGCCTGGTTCTGTAGGTCGACGCTCACCATCACGCCGCCATCCTGCCGATCGAGAAATATTCGATGCCGTAGCGCGCGATCACCTTGGGATCGTAGAGATTGCGGCCGTCGAAGATCACCGGCGTTGTCAGCGCATCCTTCAGCGCATCGAAGGACGGCGCGCGGAAGCTTTTCCATTCGGTGCAGATCAGCAGCGCGTCGGCGCCGCGCAGCGCCGCTTCCTTGGTGCCGCACAAGAGCAGGTCGTCGCGCAGACCGTAGATCGCCTGGCATTCCTGCATGGCTTCCGGATCATAGGCCTGCACCTTGGCGCCGGCGGCCCACAGCGCTTCCATCAGCGTGCGCGCCGGCGCCTCGCGCATGTCGTCGGTGTTCGGCTTGAATGCCAGCCCCCAGACGGCAAAGGTCTTTCCCTTGAGCGCACCCTTGAAATAGTGGTTCACCTTGTCGAACAGCACCGACTTCTGCGCGTTGTTGCGCTCCTCGACGGCGCGCAGCAATTTGGCGTCGAACTTGACGCCCTCGGCGGTCTTGATCAGGGCGCGTACGTCCTTCGGGAAGCAGGAGCCGCCATAGCCGACGCCGGGATAGATGAAGTGATAGCCGATGCGCGGATCCGAGCCGATGCCCTTGCGCACCTCCTCGATATCGGCGCCCAGTTGCTCGGCCAGATTGGCCATCTCGTTCATGAAGCTGATCTTGGTCGCCAGCATGCAGTTGGCGGCGTATTTGGTGAACTCGGCGCTGCGCACGTCCATCACGATCATCTTCTCGTGGTTGCGGTTGAACGGGGCGTAGAGCTCGCGCATCACCATCTCGGTGTCCTCGCTGGAGGTGCCGACGATGATGCGGTCCGGTTTCATGCAGTCGGCGACCGCCGAGCCTTCCTTGAGGAATTCCGGATTGGAGGCGACATCGAAGGTCAGGTCCTCGCGACCGCGCGCCTTCAGCGTCTCGGCGATCCTGGCCTTGACCTTTTCGCAGGTGCCGACCGGCACCGTCGACTTGCCGACGACGATCTTGGGCGAATCCATCTCGCGGCCGATGGCTTCGGCGACGGCCAGCACATATTTGAGATCGGCCGAGCCGTCCTCGCCGGGAGGCGTGCCGACGGCGATCATCTGGATCTGGCCGTGCTTCACCGCGGCGGCCGCATCGGTGGTGAAGCGAATGCGGCCGGCGGCGTGGTTTTCCTTGACGAGGCTTTCCAGGCCGGGCTCGAAAATCGGAATGAAACCCTGGTTGAGCCGCTCGACCTTGGCCGCGTCGATATCGACGCACACCACTTCGTGGCCAACCTCGGCAAGCACCGCAGCCTGGACGAGACCGACATAGCCAATCCCAAACACCGTCAAATTCATTCGTTTTTTCCTGTTCAAGGCCGGGCCGCGGATGGGCCCGGTCGATTCTGCTGCCCCAGGCCGGACAGGCCTAGTTGTTAGTTCAGCATGGTCTTATCCGAAACCGATTCCCACTTTTCGCTAACGCGGTCCTTCGGTTCGGGATCATGCCTAGTTGCTGTTACTTATGCTGCAAGCCAGCGATTCCGGGAACTGGCACCGATCGCCCAGGGCGGTGAAGGCGATGCGCTTGACCTCCATGGTCACCTTGCTGCCGGGATCGACGAAGGCGCCCATCCAGTTGGTCAGCTTGTCGCTGCCCCACAGGCTGAAGAATATCTTCTGCGAGTTGGTCGGCAGTTGGTCGGGATTGGTCACCTCATTGACCAGCTTGCCGTTGACGTACCAGCGCAGCCGGTTCTTTTCCCAGACAAAGCCATAGTCGTTGAAACCCTTGTCGGCGCCGCCCTCGACGTCGACCAGCTTGGTGTTCTTAGGCTTGCCCTGGATGTAGCTGTTGACCTGGACTTTCGACGGGTCCTTGGTGAGGACCTCGAAGTCGATCTCGTCCCAGGGCTTTTTGTCCGACGGGCCGATATAGGTGAAGAAGGCGGCGTTGAGACCGGAACCGGTACCGGTCTTCATGCGTGCTTCATAGACGCCGTAACCATAGCGCTGCTTGGTCTGGATTTCGGCACAGGCGAAGTCGCGGTCCTTCAGCTTGCGCTTTTCGAAGCCGAGCGACAGCACGCCGTCGGAAAGCCGGACGAGGTCCTTCGACCAGATGCAGTTCTGATGGGCGCCGTTGCTCCAGCCGTCGGAGACGTACCAACGGGACCGGTCGAAGCTGGAGAAATTGTCGACGAAGGACGGCGCGCTCTGCATGGGATCGGCGCTTGCGGCGGCATCCTCGGCGCGGGCGGCCGGTGGGGCAGCCACAAAGGTCGCCGCGACGGCAAACAATGCGCCAATCGCGCCGAACCGCAGGCCGGCAATTCCATTCACCAGCGCATGCGACATCGCGCGAGCGCTGGGGGTGTTCGGATCTACTTTCATAACAAACTCACCTTGTGTTGTCCGCCCAACCCAAGTCTTCCCTGGCTCGCATCGAGCGAACCAAATCCGATCCTCCGCCCTTACTCCTCTATCGTCTCATGCCGGTGACGCCGCCTGTGGCTGCCATCAGCCTCATCCCGCCGAAATCGCCTGCCCGGCCTCCGAGCCGACGCGATCGGCGTCGACAATCGCGTCGAGCGAATGACGCAGTTCCTTCATCACGCCTTTCTGGCGGGCGAGTTCGGCAATGCGCCGCTCGCAATTCAGGATCGCATTGGTCATCGCGCTGACATCCGATCCCTTGCTGCTCGACGCCGAGCCGTTCTCCATCGCCTCGACCAGAAAGGCCGCATTGGTCGCCGTCGACCGGTAGCGGCTCTCCAGGCCAGCCTTTTCCGCCTCGATCTCGGCCGCGATCTGGTCGAACAGCTTCGCCAGCCGGTCGAAACGCTGAAGATCGGTCTGCCTGTCCCGGGCCGGATCCCGGGATCTGAAGCCGAAAATCGAAGCCATCCGATTGGCCTTTCGAAATTGCTGCATTGCAGCATAGACTGCCATCCTCCGGACGATCAGGCAACCTCATTGTTTCGGGAACGCGGATTTTTTGAAGAGGTGGGCTCCGAAACAGGCGCGCGGATCACTCTTTCGCGGTGCTGGTCGCCGCCATGAGGAAGCGCATCGGCGGTACTTGCTGCTTGGCAGCCATGCCGGTGCGGCGGAACAGCGCGTCGAGCTTGTCGGCGGCCACACCGCTGACGATCGGGAAGAAATTCGACTGGCTGGCGAAAGCATAAGCGGCGGCTGACGCAAGTCCGCGTTCCGCCTTGACGTCGAGGAAATGGCGCAAGCGGTACTTGTCGCGCACATGGCGTTCGTGACGGCGCAACGCCGCTTTGGCGCGCTCTGGCAGGCCGCGCATGGCCAGCAGAGCCAGATCGGCGTCGGCAAGCCGCTTCAGATCCAGTGTCTTGTGGCGTCCGCTCAGCGAATCGGCGCGCACGAGGGCGCCATAACCGCAGGATTTGATGATCTTGAACCGAGCCCCGGAGGCGACGGCGCGCGCATAGAGTTCGTAATCCTCGCCGAGCCGCAAGTTCTCGTCGTAGCTCAGCCCATGGCGCTCGAGAAAGGCCCGGCTGATCACCGGCTTAAGAAAGCCCAGTTCGCCACGCAGCATGCTACGGCGCGAAATGTTGCCGTAGATGAAGCGCTCGAAGTCGAGGAATTCTGGATCGGCTGCGAGCGGCGGGGCAGCGACCTTGGCGAGGTCGGCCGCTGGATCGTCGCGGATCAGCATGATGTTGTCGGCGGCGAAATCCCAGTCGGTAGCAGCGAACAGCCGTCGGAAGCGGCCTTCAAGAAAGAAATCGTCGGCATCGAGAATGCTGATGAAGGGCGATCGCGAGGCCTTGATCGCGGTATTGCGGGCGAAGGAAGGCCCGCGGTTGACGTCGAGGCGGATGACGGACAGCCGGCCGCTGCCGTCATCGCCGGCCAGGGCCACGTCCCGCGTGTTGTCGGTGGAGGCGTCATCGACGACGACGACCTCGGCGACTTCCGTCTCGCGCAGCGCCGAAGCGATAGCAACAGGGATCGTGCGCGCCGCATTGCGCGCGGCGATGATGACGCAGACCCCGAAGGCCGTCACAGGGTTGGTCACAGGCGTCACGGGCATGGTTTACCTTTCGATTGCATTGGAGGCTGCCCCGCCTGCGATTCTGATGATTTCGTCCCGCCCCGGCTCGACCGCCACCGGACGCTCGAAGAGCCGCCGGCTGAGGTCGGCGGAGGCCGCCCAGCCGGCCTCCGCCAGATAGCGGACAGGCTCGCGGCCGCAGAGCTCCCACAGCACATGGCGGCGCTGCGGCCAGCGCAGCGACGACAACCAGGGCGCGAGCACCATGTGGAAAAGATCGGCATTGTCGATGCGCGCCAGGATCCGGGTGGCGCGATCCGAAAGCAGGGAGCCCGTGCCGCCAAGCAGCACGTCGGCGGCGCGCAGGCCGAGCAGCAAGGTGTCGGCGAGGCCCTGCCCGGCGGCGTGATCGAGCAGCTTCTGCTGCTCCGCTTCGCTCAGACGGCTGGCGCTGGCGCGGACATCGCAGACGTAGCCGGCGCAGGGCTCACGGTTGAAAAACGCCTTGGCGACGCTGATTGCCGACAGAAGCAAGGTGTCCGACGCGGAGATGATGGGCATGGCGGCGCCGGCGACCTTCACGTCGCGCTTGCGGCGCAGGAAGCCGTCGATGTCGCGCGGGCTGGGCGATCCGGGCTGCTGCAGGCGATGATGCAGATCGACCGTGGACGCCCTTACCCCGTCGTCGCGGACCATGTGCTGCTCGCCGAGAAAGCGCACCCACCAGACCGAGCGGGACTTGCCGGCGACTTCGTAGCCGACCGAGCGCAGCGCTTCGCGGGCCGCGGCAAAACCCGCCGGCGAGACCAGTATGTCGACGTCGCCGGACGGCTTCACGAAATGGTCGCCATAGAGCAGATGCTGCTGGAGCGGTCCCTTGAGGAAGACGAAATCGACCTGCCTGTCGCGCAGCACTCGATGGATGGCAATCGAATCGCCGAGACAGGCCGCGTTCATCGACATGGTCCGGCGGCGGTAGCCGTCCAGCCAGGCAAGCAGTTGCGGCGGCGCCGCGCCGGCAGGCGCACGCCCCAGAGCCTTCAGCATGAAGACCGCGACCTTGTTCAGCCTGGCGATGTCGGCGACGTTTTCTGTAGAGATGGCCGGGGTCGGCGTATCGGCCGGAACGGCGGCGAGTTCGGCGCCAGGAGCGAAAAACAGCCTTAGACAGGCCTGCACATAAGCGACCTCATCGGCACAGCCGGCGGCGCGCAGCCTTTCATAGGAGCCGTCCTGCATGGGCATGCCCGATGTCGTTCTCCGCACAAAATCCACCTGGAGGACTTATATCGCAACTGCGAAGAAGTGCACGCAAAAAACGACTCAGCCGCCGACTTCCGGCATTGTCCCGCAGGGATTCTGCAACCAGGGCGTTTAGATTGGAGCGACCACCAATCACTTTCGGAAACAGCGCCGGCACCTCCTGCGAAGGCTGTCTGCGCAGGTCCGCTTGCAGCAATTTTTCTCGCAATTGCGAAAAATTTCCGACGCTTAAAAAATTATCATAATCAAATCATATGCTTATTTAATCAGCAAAAACCCACCCTTCTCTTTCCCGGCGATAAGCGCCTATACTGCAGCTGCTCACTGTTTGATCACCGACCAAGGCAGACGCAACCGAGAATTGATTAACGTCCGGTAAATCAGGCTTGACTCATAAATGCTGCCGTGCAGCAATTGCGTTGCAGCATAGTCATATGCTGGCGGCACTTGGTGGCCGCTTCCAGTCCTCAGTTGGAGAGTTAAATGGAACAGAATGTTGAAAAGCATGAGTACGAGACCCCCAGCCTGACGGTTCATGGTTCGATTGAAACCATCACCCAGGGCGGCGGTGGCTCGACGGCGCTCGACGCGAGCTTTCCCGCGCACACGCCGATCAGCCAGCTGACTTTCTCGTAAGCTCAGTCTCAGCAGCATCCGGAGTTGACTAGTTGGGGCTCCGGACGCCCTTTAAACAGGTGAGCCGGGGGGCCATGTCCCCCGGCTTCCTGCCCGGGCAATCGCCGGCAACCGATCCCGGTTTCGAGTCTTCTGGTTCAGGTCTCTCTGGTTCAAGTCCGGGGCGTGGCGGCCAGCAACGAGGTTTTAGATGAACTGGAACCCATCCGACCGTGACCGTGTGGTTGCGACAGGCGACGCGGTGGCCTGCGAATTCGGCAGCGGACTGGCGCTGCTCCACCTCAAATCCAATGTCTATTACAGCCTGAACGGCGTCGGCGCCTTCGTCTGGGAACAAATCCAGGAGCCGCGATCCATGCTCGATATCCGCAACGCCGTGCTTGCGCGCTACAGTGTCGATGCCGAACGGTGCAAGGCCGACGTCGAGGGCCTGCTCAAAGGGCTCACCGAAGCAGGACTTGCGAGGCTGGACCATGAGGAACTGGTCTAGGGCGTTTCACCGTTTCATGGAAACGGCGAACCGCCCTATCTCTTTGTTTTGGCGCAATTCGGGGCGTAAAACCGCTTCGCACTTTTCCTGGAATTTCTCGAGGCTCGGCTCCTTGAGCATGCCGGAGGCGTTCTTCCTGATGCGCTGCCTTGCCGTGGTGGCGGTCGTGCGACTCGGGCTGACGCTGTCCTCATACAACTATGTTCGCGGCAGGGTCATGCGCCTGGAGGCGACAGGCGACGCCGGCATCGGCGATTTGCGGCGCGTCGCCTGGGGCGTCGCCGCGGCCGCGCGGCTCGTGCCTGGCGCCAGTTGCCTTACCCAGGCGCTCGCGGGCCAATACCTTTTGGCGCGCCAGGGCAAGGCCTCCAAGATCACGATCGGCATCGAGCGTGACAGTGGCCCGCGGCTCAAGGCGCATGCCTGGCTGATGAGCGGCGACCACATCGTGCTCGGCGGCTCGATCAATGGCTTCACCCATCTCGTCGACCACGGGTCCTAAGCGATGAGCGGCGTCGCCGGAATCCTGTCCAGACAAGGCGGCAAGCCGGCCGCCGCCGGCGACATCCAGGAGATGCTGGCGCGCATGCGCCACCGCGCCCGCGACGGCGCCTCATGGTGGACAGACAGCGGCGCGGCGCTCGGCCATGCCTGGCTCGACACGACCGGGGAGGACGGGCCCGGCCCATTGACTATGGCCGGCGGCAAGCTCGCCATCACGGCAGATTGCCGGCTGGACAACCGCGACGAGCTCATGGCGCGCCTTGGCTTGCGAGACCGGTCGATGGCCGACGCGGCGCTGATCATGCGGGCCTATCTCAAATGGGGCGAGGCCTGCCCGACCTATCTGCAGGGCGATTTCGCCTTTGCGATCTGGGACGGCGAGCAGCAGTCGCTTTATTGCGCACGCGACCATTTCGGCGTCAAACCCTTCTACTACCATTCAACCGACAGGCGCTTCGCCTTCGCCTCCGAGATCGGACCGATCCTTGCCCTGGACGATGTCGGCAGGCGCATCAGCGAACATCAGATTTCCGGCTTCCTTGCCGGCCTGCCGGATGACACCCAGGCGACCCCTTACGCGGAAATCTTCCGCTTGCCGGCGCGCCACAGCATGGTTGTGACGGAGCGTCAGGTGACGCTGCGGCGCTACTGGCAGATCGAGCCTTCGCAACGGCCGCCGCGCGCCGATGCGGCGGAGGAGTTCAGGCATCTTTTTGCGCAGTCGGTGGAGAACCGCATGCGCGGCACGCCGGCCACCGGCGCCATGCTTAGCGGCGGCCTCGATTCTTCCTCGATCGCCTGCCTCGCCGGCCTCCGGGGCTCGGCGCAGCGCCGGCCACGGCTGAAGACCTTCTCCCTGGTCTTCGACAAGGGATCGCCAATGGACGAAAAGCCGTTCATCGACGCGGTCCTCGATCATCAAAGGTTCGATCCGACGCTGATAGCCGTCGGCAACTACGCGCCCTTCGCCGAATTCGAGCGCATCCTCGAAGAGCAGGAAGGGACTTTTCTCGCCCCCGGCCTGTCGCTGACCCGCGATATCTACCGCACCGCCGGAGCCAAGGGCGTGAGGGTGCTTCTCGACGGACACGGCGGCGACGAAGTCGTCTCACAAGGCCATGGCCACCTGCACGAACTGGCCAATGCGCGCCGCTGGCTCGAGCTGTGGCGAGAGCTGCACAGCGCCGCCAACACCTATGGCGAAGGCATGCTGTCGCTCTATTTCAAATTCCTGACCATCTACGGACCGGCCTGGCGGATCGCCAGGATGCGGTCGATCGCCGGACGGCTTCTCGGCAAGGTTTGGCGCAGCCCGCATAAGGCGCCGCGCGCCGCCTGGGCGAGTCTGGTCAATCCGGATCTCGCCAGACGCACCGACCTTGCCGAGCGCTTCCATCGCGCCGGCCATATGCCCGCGGCGGTCAGCGCCAGCGAAGCGCTGACGCATCGCTGGCTTCTGTCCAACGGGCTGGTGCAGCACTCTTTCGAGGTGCTTGACAAGGCGGCCGCCAATTTCGGCGTCGAGCCACGTTATCCGTTCTGGGACAAGCCGCTGGTCGAGTTCTGCCTGGCGCTGCCCGGCGAGGAAAAACTGAAGGACGGCTTCGGCCGCTACGTCATGCGCCGGGCCATGCAAGGCATCCTGCCGCCGGCGGTGCAATGGCGGCGCGACAAGATCGATTTCACCGCCAACCTGGTCAAGGGCATGCTCGGCAATCATCGCGCGCTGCTGGACAAGGTGCTGGTATCGGACGGCGATCTGATCGCGCCCTATGTCAACCTGCCGGAAGTCCGCGCCGTCTATGCCCGCATACAGAACCAGCCCGAACAGGCGACGCTGCCCGATGTGCAGCATGTCTGGCGCTCGGTTTCGCTATCGCTTTGGCTGCGCCAGGTCCAGGCAAACGGGAGCCCTGCATGATTATCGCGAATGCTTCCGTCACCGAGACGCCACTGCCGCCCACCCACGCGACTATGCGACACGGCCGCATCCGCCGCTTCTACAAAGCTTACGGGCTGGTCATCAGCTCGGAGGTGGCTCTGCCGGAACTGGAGCCGACGACGCCCGTAGCGCCCGATCTGGAGATCGTCGTCAAGCCGATCGACCCTCCGGAAGGCGCGTCGCAAGGCGCCACCGCTTTCCAGTTCGAGCCGACGCGGCAGTATCTTTTCTGGGAGGCGGTCGGCGCGTTCCTGATCGATGACGGCAAGCGCATCGATGTCGATCCGGCGCCAGGCGTCGACGATCCGCTGCTTGCCTTCCCGTTGCTCGGGCCGGTGCTGGCGCTGGCTCTCCACCAGCGCGGGCTGCTCATCCTGCATGCCAGCGCCATCGCCGTCGGCGGCAAGAGCGTGATCTTCCTCGGCGACAAGGGCGCCGGCAAATCCACCACGGCCGGCGCCATGATACGCGCCGGCCACCATCTCTTGACCGACGATGTCGTGGCGCTGGATCTGTCCGACCCAAACCGCCCGATGATCCTGCCCGGCTTCCCGCAGCTCAAGCTTGCCGCGGATGCGGCCGGGGCCATCCGCCTGGAGCAGGCGGAGATACGCCCGCAGGTGCATCCGCAAATCGACAAGGCGCAACATCGCCTGAATGACGGCTTCGCCGCAGACGCAGTGCCGGCGTCGCGCATCTATGTACTGGAGCGCGGCGAAACGGCAGCGATCTCGCCGCTACCGGCGCTTGCCGCGTTGCCGGCCATCATCAAGTTCTCCTACATCACGCGGTTCGGCCGGCAGGCGCTCGCCGGCGATTTCGCCGCCACGCATCTGCGCCAGAGCGCGCAGCTTGCCGCGCAGGTCGGCGTGTGCCGCCTGGAAGTGCCGACCGGTCTCGAACGCATTGATGAAGCGGTCGCGCTTATCGAAGCCGATTTGATCGAAGCCGATTTGGCATCCGGGTGAGCAAGGACATGGGCTGGTCTTCCAAGCTGCGACTCTCGCTCTTCCGGGACATCGCCGGCTTCGGCGCCATGATGGCCTATGTCGGCGGGCGTCGCACGCTGACGGCGCTGTCTTTCCTGATCCTGGGCAGCCTGACCGAAGGCATCTCGATCCTGCTGCTCGTCCCGCTGCTGCATCTGATCGGCAAGGCGGACCAGGACTATGCGGTGCGGGTGCCGCAAGCCCTGCAATGGCTGGTGCCGGGCGGAACGCTGCCGCTGGCGGCGATCCTTTGCCTGCTGGTGGCACTGGTTGTGCTGCAGGCGATCTTCAACCGCTTCAAGGCGGTCTACATGGCGCGGCTGCTCTACGACTTCGTCAACCGCGTTCGGCTCGATCTGTTCGAGAGCATCGGCAAAGCGCGCTGGGGCGTGTTCACCCGCATCCGCGGCTCCGACCTAGACCATGCGCTGAACGGCGATGTCGACCGCGTGCAGGCGGCCGCCTTCGGACTACTGATGCTGACCCAGGCCATGCTTTTGCTGGCGGGCTATCTCGTGGTGTCGCTGTTCATTTCGCCGGTGATGACGTCCTTCGCCATCGTCATCGGCGTGGTGCTGCTGGTCGCGCTGCAGCCCTTCCGGGCACGCGCCAGGACCTATGGCCGCACACTGACCGCCAACCGGCAGGACCAGTATCGCACGGTGTCGGAATTCCTCGGCGGCATCAAAGTGGCGAAGAGCCTGAACGTCGAGGCAAGCTATTTCGCCGAATTGCGCGCGACGCTCGACAGGATGAAGGCCGACAACATCGCCTTTGTCCGCAACTCCACGCTCGGCAGCGCATTGTTCCAGGTGGCGAGCGTGGTCGGGCTCAGCCTGTTTATCTACATCGCGCTGGTTCGCTTCCATCTGTCGCTCGCCGAGATCGTTGTGCTGCTCCTGGTCTTCATGCGGGTTGCGCCGCGCTTCATGGACATGCAGTTGCAAGCGCAGCAGGTGCTGATCAACCTGCCGGCCTACGCCTCCATGCAGGCCCTGCAGGCGCGATTCGATGCCGAGCGCGAGCCGGCGGAGGCTCTGGCAGGACAAGACGCAAGACTGTCGCTCGATACCGGCCTCAACATCCGCGATGTGTCCTTCGCTTACGGCGACGGCGACGCAAAGCCGGTGGTCTCGGGCATCACCTTCGGCCTGCCGGCCGGCAAGGTGACGGCCCTGATCGGTCCCTCGGGCTCCGGCAAGAGCACGATTGCCGACATGCTGCTTGGGCTGCTGGAGCCGAGCGGAGGCAGGATCCTGGCGGACGGCATCGAGATCACGTTGCAGAACCGTCGGGCCTGGCGCGACCAGGTGGCCTACGTACCGCAGGATGTGTTCCTGCTGCATGAGACGATCGCCGCCAACCTGCGGCTGGCCTCGCCCAAAGCCAGCGACGACGAACTCTGGGCGGCACTACGCAAGGCGCATGCGGCCGACTTCGTCGAGCGGCTCGAGCTGAAGCTCGAAACCGTGGTGGGCGACCGCGGCGTCAGGCTTTCGGGTGGCGAGCGCCAGCGCATCGCGCTGGCACGGGCGCTGCTGCGCAAGCCCTCGCTGCTCATCCTCGACGAAGCGACGAGCGCGCTCGACTGGCAGAACCAGTCGCTGATCGCGCAATCGATAGACGGGCTGCGCGGCCAGATGACGATCCTTACCATCGCGCATCGGCCCTCGATGATCGCTTTCGCCGACTGGGTGGTGGCGATGGAGGACGGCCGCATCGTCGAGGTCGGCCAGTACCGCCGGCTGAAGGCCAAAGCCGGCAGCCGGCTGGCCAGGATGCTTTCCGGCGAGCAGGCGGAGCGCGAAACCACGCCATCGCCGGAGCTTAAAGCGCGTCGCGCTGAACCGGATTCAGTCGACGCCCTTTGAGTGATTGTTCTGATGCATGTCATTGCCCAGAACCGCTGTGCTTCCGGGCAACATGCACTGGGCAGATCGAATCACCGGTGGAGGCTGCTGCGCCCGGCGCCTAGCTTCTCGCCTTCGGCGACCTTGTCGAGGATCGTGCCGCGCCCGGTTCCACGGATTTTATCCGCCGGCGTCGGCGTGCCTCCGGCAATCATGGCAAAGACCAGAAGGAAGTAACCCGCCTGGATGATGACCGCGCAGATGACGGCGCGGATCAGGATCGTGCCGGCAGATGCGCCGTCGAAATAGGACCAGCCGATGACGATCGCCAGCGCGAAGGTCATCCCGACGATGAATTTTGACAGAGACACGTTCGCCTCCTCAACCGAGACGAGCATGCAAAAGAAGTGACCTACCCACCCGCGTAACTCCCCGTTGCGCCAAGAGCTGTTTATGGGTGCTCTATCCGGCCGGTTGTTTCCGGCCTTCCTTACCCATGCCGACAATGACAGAAACAATTTGCGACTCTATTAAGACGTCTCGATTGCGGCAAGGCCAGAGGCGGACGATTTCCAATGATTTTGCGAGATCGACTCTGGCATGCTGCGTCGCACACTCCGGCTCCGCTACCTATTCAAACAGGCGGGTTATGCTGCAGTAAAACCAACGACATTGATTAGTATTTTATTCGTATAACTTACCAAAACGAGCGATTCGAACGCCCTGCAACCGCTTTTCGTCTGCAGCAAAGAATGCACTGTCCAAAAATGGCCCTGAATGCGGACTACATTTTCATCACATCCGATCACCTTGTCACAAACGTGCCACAAAGGTGAAAATTTGGGCACGTAAGGTTTATTATTTAGTCAATTCATGACGTGAACATTTCATGGAAATGGGAAATTGTGTGTTGCGCTGCAGCATTTTTTTGATATCGTGCTGTAAACCATCCGTTCAACGTATGGAGCTTTTGCATGAGGGACGTCGCCAAGCCGGCCAACGCGGCTTTTTCGCAGGCTGGCATTGATTTTCCACCACCAATCGGCGGTCTTTTGAAGCGCAGTTTCGATATCTTCGGCTCACTCGCCGGCCTTGCGCTGCTCAGCCCGCTCTTCCTGATGGTAGCCCTGCTGGTCAAGCTTTCCGATGGCGGTTCGATCTTCTATGGCCACAAGCGCATAGGTCGTGGCGGCAGGATCTTCTCCTGCCTGAAGTTCCGCACCATGGTGCAGGACGGCGAGCGCGTGCTCAACGCCTATCTGGCAGCCAATCCGGAAGCCAAAGCCGAATGGATCGCGACGCGCAAGCTGAAAAACGACCCACGCGTCACCCGCGTCGGCCAGGTGCTGCGCAAGCTCAGCCTCGACGAACTGCCGCAGATCCTCAACATCCTGCAGGGCGACATGAGCCTTGTCGGACCGCGCCCGGTTGTGCGCGACGAACTGGAGATCTACGGCAGCGCCGCAGTCTATTACCTGAAGTCGCGCCCTGGCCTGACCGGTCTGTGGCAGGTGAGCGGCCGCAACGACGTGTCCTACGACACGCGCGTCGCTTTCGACCGACACTATGTCGAGAACTGGTCGCTGCTCCAGGATATTCGCATCATCTTCAAGACCGTGCCGGCGGTATGGATGTCGCGCGGCAGCTACTGACCATCGAGCCTGCCCCTCGAACCGGGGCAGGCATCCGGCAGTGATCTCATCGGGCGGATGGGGCCAAAGCGGATCGGAACGTCATTTGAAAAAACACCCTCTTGGACTGTTTAGTCCCAAGGCGCCCGGCCGGATAGCGGCCGCGGCGCTTGTCGCCTGTCTCGCCGTGCCGCATATGGCGGTCGCCGGCGACTACCAGCTCGGCCCGCAGGACAAGCTCAACATCCGCGTCGCCGAATGGCAGACGGTCGACGGCACTTTCCGTGACTGGTCGGCCATCAACGGCGAGTATTCTGTCGGCCCCGGCGGCACGCTTTCCGTGCCGTTCGTCGGCGACATGCAGGCCGCCGGCAAGACAACTTCCGAGATCGCTTCGGCGATCGGCATCGCCCTGCAGCGCAAGCTGGCGCTGCCGGATAAGCCAGAAGCCTCTGTCGAAATGGCGCAGTTCCGGCCTTTCTATATTTCCGGCCAGGTGCAGAACCCCGGACAGTTCCCCTATGTGCCGGATCTGACGGTGCTGAAGGCGATCAGCATTGCCGGCGGCATGCCGCGCAATTCCGATTACGGGCCGCAACTCGGCAAAGACCTGATCATGGCCAAGGGCAGTTTCGACGTCTATGACGACCAGCGCGTGCGCCTGCTCGTCAAGCGCGCGCGCATCGACGCCGATCTTGCCGGCAAGGACAGCTTCGACCCGCCGAAAGAAGTCGAGGGCGATCCGAAGCTGCCGACCATCGTTGCCGACGAGATGCAGATACTGACGTCCGACCAGAAGGCGCTGAAGCTGAAGCTCGATGCGCTCGACGATTTGAAGGGCGTGCTGCAATCCGAGATCGAATCGCTGCAGAAGAAGATCGTCAACCAGCAGCAGCAGGTCGACCTAGCGCAGCAGCAGCTCGCCTCGATCGGACCGCTGGCGCAGAAGGGCTTGGTCGCCAATGCGCGGCTGCTCGATTCCAAGCAGTCGGTGGCCGACCTGCAAGGCAAGATCCTCGACTATGAAACCGCCATCCTCACCGCTAAGCAGTCGATCAGCAAGGCGACACAGGACGGCATCGACGCCCGCAACACGCTGAGCTCGAGCCTCGCCTCCGACCGGCAACAGACCGAGGCCAATCTGAACGAGGCGGCGCTCAAGGCGAGCATGCAAAAAGGCCTGATCGCCCAGGCGTCGGACCCCGCCACGACCGCCGCCTTCACCGGCAGCGAAGCGCCGACGCTGCTTTACTCGCTGGTGCGCGTCACCGACGGCAAGACCAGCGAGATCACGGCCCAGGAAGACACGCCGGTGCTGCCGGGCGACGTCATCAAGGTCAAGCTGGCGCCGATGGCCAGCCAGTAGCGCCAATTGCCTGGCTGGATTTCCCCGGATGTTCAGCGCCAGCATTTGCTGGAGCTGACTCAGCCGGAAGCATGCGTGCCTTGATACCCAGAAATTGCAGATAGATTCATACGAGCAAGGTTGTAAGCCGCAACGAAGCCAGCGAGGTGCTACCGGAATTGGTCGTGGCTCTGGTGGTGGAGACGGCGTCCTTGACGCTCTGGTTCATCCTCTCGACTTGGCCGCTGGTCCACGACCGTGGTCCGTCCCGTCCACGTCAGGACGGTCTTCTGGTCGACCGCATAGCGCTTGGTCAGTGCCCTTAAACTCTCTTGACCAATGCTGTACCGCCAGGCGGGTCGCCACTGTCGCTGTGGCGCTCCCATGCAGAAACCCGCAGCGCAGGGCCGAAAGAATTCATGTCCGGTCGATGACTATCGGCATACCAAACTGAGGCGAATAGGCGGTATCTTTTGCCCCGGGCCTCAGGACTTCGACGCCAGACGGAATCCGGCGTGCAGAAACAACGGGAAGCCGGGTTCGCTTGAAAAAGCAGAAATACATCAAGAATGAGCCGACGACAAAGGGGGGGAGTACTTCTACTTCAAAGAATGAACGAAGCAACAGCAGTGCCATCGCGCCGGCGAGCACGACCGAATCCGCTCTCCAGTCGCCGAACACCACTTTCGAGATATGGCCCCAGAAGGAAATCAATATGATCAGGGCCAGCATGGTCACGCCGATGAAGCCGAGTTCGACCAGCGCCTCGACATAGGTGTTGTGGAAATGGAAGCCGGTGCGGGTCGAGATGTAGAACTCGACCCATAGCCGCTCCGGATCGGCGAAACCCTGCACCCAATAGGCGGCATAGCCATAGCCGAGCAGCGGGCGCTGCTGCGCTGCAGCCCAGCCTTGTTCCCAGAGATAGGTGCGGCCGGTGAGTGTGGAATCCTTGCCAAACAGGCCTAGCAAAAGGTCGAACAAACCAGCATTGAGTGCCGCCACTACACTGGCCACCAGCGCCCCGGAACCGACTACGAAAATTACACGGCGATAGCGGAGCGAAAGAATTTTGCTCATGGAAAGCAAGGCGGCGATGCCAAGTCCGGCCGGCAGCGCAGCAACTGAGGTGGCCGAATGCGCGATCGCCAACGAGTACAGCGAAAGCAGGATGATCGGAGCTGTCCACAAGAAGCCCAGCCAATTGCGTCGGTAAAAACCGATAAAGACAAGGTAGAAAAAGACGCCGAGCGAGGCGAACAGGCCGACCTGGTTCTTGGAACTGAAGGCGCCGACGAAGTTGAAGGTGCCGTCCATGGTGTCGAGCGCGTAAGCGCCGACTTTCAGCGAATAGAGCAGGACGAAGAAGATGCCGATCAGCGAGCCCACCACCAGGGTGCGCACGTTGATGGTTCGCGCCGCGACATAGGCGCAGACGAGATGCGAGGAATATTGCACCGCCGCGCGCGCGCTGATGCCGGCGGCTTGCGACCAGAAGACGGAGAAGCAGACATAGGCGGCGAAAAGGATCGGCAGCCAGGCGCTCGACAGCTTCCAGGTGAAGCGCCGGTAGTCGACGAAGATCAGCGGTAGCCAGACGGCATAATAGGCAAGGATCAGGACCTGGCCGAAAAGGCTCGAATAGGCGAAGGCGATCATGGAGACCACGACGGCGAAGGTGCCGTATGTCTCGTTGCGGTCCGGATCGATCAGAATGGATTTCGGAATCTTCATGCCGGATTTTTGTCCGCTGAGCCCTTTTTTGGCCGGGCAAGCGCAGCAGCTTCCCGGCATCCATTGTGCAGTGCAGCATAACCTATCGCCATATGGCCGGCGGCTCAACCATAAACTTGCCTCCAGCAGCCCGGCGACAGGAGCGTGCCGCATCGCACAATGAAACGGCGGGAATGGGGCGGAGATCCAGGCATCAGGTCGAACAGCCGCGGACCCAACTTGGTTAGAAACATAGTAGCGGTGATGACCGGGAGCTTGAACCTGATGAAATACGGCGCCGTATCAGGTGCTACCACAAAGCCCCGCCAGTGATCTGGATGTTCTCCATGGTGATCCCCCTGGCGAGATCCGAGCACAGGAACACCGCAAGCGCGGCGATCTCTTCCGGTTGCATCATGCGCCCCTGGGGGTTGCCTTTCCTGAATTCGTCCATCAGTTCCTCGACGCTGCGGCCCTTGCCCTCGCGCTCGACCACCTGCGCCACATTGCGGCGCATCAGCTCGGTCTCGACCCAGGTCGGGCTGATCATGACGCAGGTGACACCGTGCGCAGCACCTTCGAGCGCGACGCAGCGGGTGAGCCCGAGCAGGCCCGCCTTGGAGGCGCAATAGGCGGGGTTATCCTTCCACCCGACGGATGCCGCAGTCGAGCCGATGTTGACGATGCGGCCCCAGCCGCGCTCGATCATGCCGGGCAGCACCGCACGGGTCGTGCGGAACGCCCCGGTTAGGTTGGTGTCGACGATCTTGTCCCAGAGCGCGTCGGAATGGCCGCAAACCGGCTGCTCGGCGGTGGTGCCGGCGGCATTGACGAGGATGTCCGCCGGGCCGACAGCCGCCTGGGCTTCGGCAAAGAAGCTGCCGGTGAGGTCACTGTCGCGCACATCAAGGTGGGCGGCGTGCACTTTGATGCCATGCGTCGCGAGCGACGACCGCACGCGCTCGATCTCGTCCGCGCCAGGATAATAGGCGGCATCCGCCCTGCCCTCCCGTGGCAGCGCCACATAGGAGCCGACGGCGACATTGGCGCCGGCCTTAGCGAGCGCCGTTGCGATGGCAAAGCCCATGCCGGAAAAGCCGCCGGTGACGATGGCGGCGCGACCGATGAGGTTTGTCATTGCCAGCGATCTCCATATCGGGCTGCACAGTAGCCTTTATTCAGCATCATTTTGGAGTCGCGTCCGAATTCTGGACATGCCGGCATCAGCCGCCTTTGCTTGACGGCTCGAGCGGCTTGCCCAGCCAGTCGCGATAGAAGCCTTCGAGGTCGGGCTCGAAGTCATGCACGATCGGATAGCCGGGCGCGGCCGCCTCGACCTCATGCAGCGTGCCGCATTCCGGACAGATGAACTCGCGTATCTCCATCCATTCCGGATCCGGCAGGTCGCTGTTGGGGTAGATCTCGCGCAGCAGTTCCTCGGTGTCGCGCACGATGATCGAGGCCTTGAGCTTCCAGTTCTTGCGATAGTCGCCGAAGGAATGGCCGCATTCGCACTTCGTGACCCGCTCGTCGCCGCTCTGGCAGATGAAGAGGTGGTCGCCGACGGGCAGCAGGATCGGTTCCTCCCAACCGACGCGATCCTGCAGCACCGCGACATATTTGAAGAAACGGTCGTCGTCCTTGTAGGCGCTCATGATGCGGCGCGTCTGCGGCCAGGGCAGCGTGCCGGCAACCAGATCGGCGATGACTTCCTTGCTGTATGAGGTCATGGTTCCCTTACTCCACGCCGAAGGTCGATTTGGCATCGACATCCCAGAAGGCCGAAAAATCCCTGGTGAAGCGCGCCGAAAGCTTGATCGCGCTGGCATACATCTTCTTCACCTCGGGCGCGAAATCTGCCGCCTTGACCCGCTCTCGCTCCTTGGCCACCCACTCCGAGACCGGCCTGGCGCGGGCCAGGCGCTGCGCCCGCATCTCGACGCGGTGGCGTTTTGTGGCGTCCAGATTGGCGACAGGGAAGCCCTCTTCGTCCTCGTCGAGCACGATACCGAAGATGCCTTGCGCCGCTTCCCTGGTGAGAAAACCGTTCTCGACGTCCCAGGCAGTCTTGACCGGGTCGCGCTCCAGCACGTCGCCATAGCCGCCGCCGCCATTGTAGGAATGGGTGAAGACGTCGCCGGTCTTGTGCGGCGCGGTGATGTAGGGGCCTTCCACGGTCACGTGCTTGCCCTCGAGCCGCACCTCCAGCTCCGAGCGATACGGATTGGTGCCGGTGTGGTGCGCCAGGGGCGCGCCTTTCTCGGCGAGCTCGAAGATGTTGGTGTCGCGCACCGCGCGGTGCTTCTGGCAGGTCGGCGCGGGATAGCCGCCGCAAAGACCGCCATTGTCGAAGACGCGGGACGAATGCTCCGACGTCACCAGCCTGAGATGATCGGTCTTGGAGACCAGCCAGGTCGAGAGAAAAGCGCAGCCGCCGCGATATTTGCCGGCGCCGCCGGAATTGGGAACGATCGACCGGCCGATATAGAGCATCGGCATGTTCTGTTCCCAAATCTCGATGTTGCCCATGTCGGATTCCGGGTTCCAGCCGACATAAGCGGTGTCGAGACCGTCTTTGATGGCGATGGCGCCAGAGCCCGCCGCCGCGCATTCGAAATGCGCCATGCCGAACAGAGTGCCGTACTGGCTGGTGCCGCCCATCTCGATCATCGGGCTGTTGACCTGGCCGACGAAGGCTTCCTCGACGAAGCCGCGGGCGACGAGGGAGCGTGCCAGAAGCCGTTGGAACACGCCGTAGGCCGGCAAGAGCAGTGCCCATGACGTCGCAGTCGCAGCCATTTCGCTGTCGGGATTCGTCCAGGTACCCTTTGGCAGTTTCAACTCGGTCGCCATCCAGGCGCCGTCGTTGACGAACCCCTCGAAGTTCATGGTCTGGGTCAGCGTCACGAACATGCCGCCATCCATGCCGGCCGGCGTGCAATTCATCGAATGGTAGCCCCAGGGCTGGGTGCCCTCGAAGTCCATGATGATTTTGCCGTCGGACGTGATCTGCATCTCGATCGGCATGTTGTAGAGCCAGTCGGGATCGCCGAGCGGCTGGTAGCCTGGCTTGCCGGCGGTGACATGGCCATAGAACGTATGGCCGCGATAGATGCCGGGCACGGTGAGTTGGCGCGCTCGTGCAAGTTGGGCGCGGCGGCCTTCCTCGATGAACTCCTTCGACACCTGCATCCAATAGTCGAGGCCGATCTCGTCGATCAGCGCCTTGACGCTCTCGCGCATGTCGATGCACGACGCCACCTTGGCCTTTTCGTCGAGGACCCAGTAGATCGGCATCCGGAGATTGCGCTCGCAGCGGATGACATAGTCGCGGCGCAGCTCGTCGTTCTGGCCGACCTTTTCGGCGCAGACGAACAGGCCCTCGGTGAACCGCTCCTGGGCAAGAGCCACGTCGCCGCCGGGAGTAATGCCGCCGGCCTCGAGCTCGTGGCAGACAGCGCCGGCCCAGCCGACCAGCTTGCCGGAGTGGAAGATCGGCATGACGTCCATCACGTCGGGCACCTGCACCGTGCCGATGAAGGCGTCGTTGTTGGCGAAGATGTCACCGTCGTTGATCTGTGGATTCTCCTCGTAGCCGTTGCGGATCATCCATTTGATGAAGCGGCTCATCGTGTGCACATGCACCATGATGCCGTTGGAAAGCGCGATCGCATCGCCTTCCGGCGTGTAGATGGCGACGACCATTTCGCCGACCTCGCGCACGCCTGGCGAGGCCGAGATACGGCGGGCCATTTCGCGCGCCGAGACGCAATAGGCGCGCAGCTTGGTGTGCAGCGTCTCGAATTTCAGCGGGTCCTGGTTGCGCAGCGAAAGTTCCGTGATGCCGTCATAGCAGCCGGTCCCTTCCATCAGCCGCTCGGATTCGATCAGCCTTTCGCGGATGCGCAGCGCAGAGGCGGGTTTGTCCAGCATGGCGTTCGCCCTTCTCAAGCGTGGGTGTAGTGCAGCAGCGTCCATTCATCGACATGGACACGGTCTTGCGGGTGGACGACGAGCGTGGTGGCGGGATGTTCGATGATGGCCGGACCGGTCACCTCGTGGCCGGGCTGCAAAAGGTCCATCTCGTAGAGATCGGCCTTATGCCAGCGCCCGCCGATATAGGCCTCGCGCACACCCTTGTGGGCGGATGCCGGATCGGACTTGCCCATGGGACGCTTGACCAGTATCGGCTTCACCTTGTCGGCGGTGGCGATGACGCCGAGCTCGGTGATCGAATAGCCGGCCTCGCCATAGCGCGAGACGCGATGGTTGACCTTGGCGTAGACCGCTTCGAACTCGGCGATCACCTTGCGCATGTCGTCGGCGGAATTGACGGCCGACAGTGGCGCCATCACCTCGACGTCCTCGAGCTGGCCCGTATAGCGCATCATCAGGAACGGCACGGTCTTGATCTTGTCGCGGGCATGGCCGTCGGCGATCATCTCGTCGACCGCAGCCCTGGTGAGATCGTCCCAGACATTGGTGACCTTCCTCCCGAAGGCGGCCAGCTCGTCGTCGCTGGCGCGTGCGCCGATGTCGTGCTGCGTCGACACGGAATGGCGGCGCATGAAATCGGCGGTGGTGCAGCCGAAGGCCGAGAAGGCGGCGGCGAACTGGAAGGTGATGATGTCCTTGAAGCCGATGCCGCGCGAGCAGCCAGCGAGGTGAAGCGGCCCAGAGCCGCCATAGGAAAGCAGCGTGAATTCCGATGGATGGATGCCCTGGCCTGAGATGACGCGGCGCAGCGCGTTGTTGGCGTCGGCTTCCAGCATCTCGATCATGCCTTCGGCTGCTTCCTCGACGCCGACGCCGAGCACGCGGGCGCATTTTTCCTCGAAAGCCTGCCGCGCTTTCTCGACCTGAAGCACGACCTTGCCACCGAGGAAGTAATGCGGGTTCAAACGGCCGAGGATGGCGTCGCAGTCGGCGATGGTCGGCTCGGTGCCGCCCTTGGCGAAGCAGATCGGGCCGGGGTCGGATCCGGCGCTTTCCGGTCCAAGCGAGACCTTTTTCGTCAGCGGGTCGACCTTGAGGATCATGCCGGCGCCGGCGCCGATCGTGTCGAGATGCAGCGTCGGCACGTTGAGCTTGAAGCGATCCATCAGCGGCTCGTTCTCGATCCGCGTCTGGCCGCGGGTGATGACGCCCATGTCGAAGGAGGTGCCGCCCATATCCGAGCAGATCAGCGAGTCGTTGCCGATCAGCTTGCCGACATAGGCAGCGCCCAGGATGCCGCCGATCGGTCCGGAGATCATGGTCTCATGCAGGCGCGGATGATTGATCGAGGTCAGGCCGCCGAAGGAGAGCAGCGTCTGCACGCCGTATTTGAAGCCGTATTTCTTCGAGACGTCTTCGATGCCCTTCAACTGCTTGCGGCCGCGCGAGGTGGCGTAGGCCTCGATCAACACCGAGTTCAGCCGCGACTGCTCGCGGATGACCGGGCGTACCTCGTGACTGGTGTAGACGAGGATGTCGGCGCCGGCGGCCGCGATCTCCTCGCGGCAGATCTCGGCGATGCGCTTCTCATGCGCCGGATTGACGTGCGAGAAGACGGTCATGATGCAGATCGCCTCGACCTTGTCGGCGATCAGCTTCTTTGCCGCCGCATGCACTTCGTGCTCGTAGAGCGGCAGGATGATGTCGCCGAACTGGTCGATGCGCTCGGTGACGCCATGGGTGCGGCGGCGCGGCACCAGCGGATCGGGATGATGGTGGGTCACCGCATGCAGGCGGTCGGCATAGGAGTAATCCGCCCACGCCTGCAGGCCGCGGCCCATCAGGATCATGTCCTCAAGGCCCTTGGTGGTGATCAGCCCGAGCTTGCGGCCGGTGCGCGACAACAGCGTGTTGAGCATGCCGGTGCCGGAATAGAGCACGACGTTAACGCCGGAGAAGAGATCCTGCAGCGAGATGCCCCAGGCCTCCGCCGCATCCTCGGCCGAGGCGAGGAAGCCCTCGGCCTCGTTCTTCGGCGTGGTCGCCGACTTGCCGATCTTGAAGTGACCGTCCTGATCGACAAGGATCGTATCGGTCATGGTGCCGCCGGCGTCGATGCCGATGACGATTGGGTTGGTCGTGATCTGGTCCACTGGTCGCTTTCCCTTGCCGAGAATGACCGCAGGCTAGATTCGATCGCGCCGATCGCGCCATATGCCTAAAGACACAATGACGCTTGGGCCGGGTTCGCCGAGAAAAGGGTATGCGCATGGGCAACATCTGGGCGCCGCTGGCCAGAGCGATCGCGGCCACCGGCACCGACCGGCATGTCGACTGCCTGATCGACCTGATCGGGGCCGACATCGCGCATGACCTTGTGACGGTGACGCGCTATTCGGCGACCAGGACGCCGGAATTCGTCAAGCACCGGCGCTTCTCCGACGCGATGGTGCGGCGCTATCTCGACGATTACTACGTCTTCGATCCGTTCTATGCCTCGTGGCGCAGCCGGCGCCGGCTCGGCATCATGCCGCTCAAGAGCCTTGCCAACGAAGAGGCCAGGCGCGGCCAATACATAGCCGGCTTCCTGGCGCAGTCGGAGATTTGCGACGAGGTCGGCATCATGCTCGCCGATGGCGGCGACTGGTGCCTCGGCATCTTCCTCGACCGCTCGACCAGCGCCTTCAAGGACAGCGAAATCGCACTGCTGGAGGAGCGTCTGCCGGTATTCGAGGCGCTGCATGCGCTGGACATCAAGGCGCGTGGCTCAGACTTCTCCCGCACCTCGGCGCCGAGCGGCCCCGGTGCCACGCCGCAGCAGAAACCAAAGATACCGGAGAGCCTCTGGCCGGAGCTGTCGCTCCGCGAACGCGAGTTGGTGCAGTTGGTCCTGGCCGGGCATCCGACCGCCAATATCGCGGAGCGCCTCGGCATCACGGTCGGCACGGTGAAGAACCATCGCCGCCGCATCTACGAAAAGCTCGACATCACCACCGAGCGCGAGCTTTTCCTGCAGTTCTTCCAGCATAGGATCGACGTCTAGCGCTTCAGCACTATCTAGGCGATCGATGATCGCAGGAATTTGGGCGGGAGCGCAGGTCGATGTTGCTGCGCTACTTGACCAAGCCGGCGATGGGTAAAAAGATCGACTGGGGAATGCCATACGGACGGCGGAAAGCTGGCTGATGCAGCGTGGGGTGTTGACCGACTATGTCTTGAAACTGCGGGACCGCGGCTATGTCTGCCTGCCGCTTCGTGCCGGCGGAAAGCATCTCGACCTCGCGGCCATGGCGTATGATCCGTTGCATTGGCGGACGCTGCGCAAGGATCTGAAGGAACTGGCCTTCACTTCGATCGCCTTCCATCTGTCGCAGAAACCGCCCGGCAGCGAGGAGATCGCCCGATGGTTTCGCGGCTTCTCCGGCAATGTCGGCATATTGGGAGGATACGCCAACCTGCTGGTGCTGGATTTCGACGACGCCGCCGGCTATCGCAATTGGCTGGACGGTCACAAGGAGATCGCGAGCCGCACGCCGATGGCGAGATCGCCCGTCGGGTTCCATGTCTATCTGAGAAGCCGCGAGCCGACGGTCTCGTCCAGCCTGCATTTCGGCATGCGACGGGTTGGCCATGCCAAAGCGCTGGGCGGCTACATCGTCGCCAGTCCGTCGTTGCTGAAGGACGGCTCCTGCTACAGCTGGATCGACGGCCAGTCGCCGCTCGACGTCGAGCCGCAGGCCGTCGACAGCCTGGCCAGCCTGTCGCTCAGTCCGGTGTCGCCGTTCAAGCATTTCTACGACCGTTTGCTGAGGCGCGGTTTCTTCGAACGGCAATGAGCGCGCGAATGGCCGCGGACATCAGCGTCGTCATTCCGGCGAAAAACGCGGCGGCAACGATCGAAGCCGCGCTTGGCAGCCTTGTTCCCGACAAAGCGCTGATCCTGGAAATCCTGGTGATCGACGATGGATCGGACGACCGGACGGCGGCGGTCGCAACCAGTTGCGCGCAGCGTCATGGACTGCCGGTGGACGTTCTCAGCGTTCGTCTCGGCAGCGCCGGGGCCGCGCGCAATGCCGGTATCGCGCAGGCCAAGGGCGCGTTCATTTTCTTCCTCGACGCCGACGACGCGGTGATGCCCGGAAGCCTGTCGCTGCTGCATGCCGCGCTGACAGGCCGGGCTGGCGCCGGCATCGCGACCGGCGCCAGCATCAGGCGTACCGAGGGTCGGCCGGACAAGCTCAAGACGCCGCATGGCTATGGACCGGACAAGCGCCGGAACGCGTCGCGCTATCTTCGCAACGAACTTTGGCCGATCGCCATGGGGAGCGCGCTGGTGGCCAAATGGGCGACCGCCGATGTCCGCTTCCCGGAGGCGATCGGGCTCGACGAGGATACCTGCTACTGGACCGCGCTGCTGGCGCGCGCCGACGTGGTCGCGATCGATGCGCCGGTCCTGCTCTACAATCATGACGAGGAGAGGATGACCCGGCGGTTCGTAGCGGCGCCACGCGAAACCTTCGTCGCCGTCGCAAAAGAGCTGGGACGCCTGACGGCAGCCGGCGTCGACCGGGATGCGCTGCAATGGCGCAAGGCGTGGGTCGCGCAACGCATTGCGCGCCAGTTGATCAAGCACCGGATGTTCAAGGACGCCGCCGGCATGATGCGCGCCGTGCTGGCGCATCGCGAACTGGGGCGCGGCTGGAAAGCGCTCCAATACCGGGGCCGGATCCTGTTGGGGCGGCTGAGCCGAAACCAGGTCAAGGCACCGGGCCGCAAGAGGCGCACATTGATCGTCAGCTTCGATCCGGCGTTTCCAGCTGTCTCGGGCGCCGACCTCAGGACCTTCGGCAATGCCTCGGCCGCCGCAACCTTCGGGCCTGTCCGCCTGGCGTCCATAAGGGCCGCTGAGGACATAGCCCCGCCCTCGGGTATTCGAACGGTCTCGCTTACAGATCAGGCGGACACCAAGTCGCACTCGGTTGGCTGGCGCAGGATAAACGGCGAAAACCGTATCCCACGCGTTGCACTGACGCGTCTCAAGCGCCTGGCCCGGGAGTTCCGTCCCGATACGATCGTCGTCGAGAGCATCTGGCTGTTCAAGCTGCTGCGACCGTTGCGGCGCCTGACAGAACAGCTCATCCTCGACATGCACAACATCGAATCCAGCGTTGCCGAGCAAGGTCCAGCCGGCCCTGGACAGTTGGTGCCCTCTGATATCCGGAAGCTGGAACAAAGGGCCGCGACAATCGTCGATCGCATCTGGGTCTGTTCGCATCTCGACCGCGAACGGCTGGCGGCTTTTGTCGGGCGACCGATGCCGATCGATGTCGTGCCGAACGGCATTCCGCGCGCCGCCAGCATGGCCGCGGAACTGCCCGCCGCGCCTGCTACCGCCAACGGCTTCCCAACCATCATCTATGTCGGGCATCTCGGCTACGGACCAAACGTGGAGGCGGCGGAAAAATTGGCGAACGTCATCCTGCCGCGCATCCGGCGCGCGCTGCCCAGCGCAAAACTGCAGCTTGCCGGCCGTTCGCCAAGTCCGCGCAGCCGGGCGCTGGCCACGCTGCATGGGATCGAGCTGATCGACAGCCCCGAGGATATCGGCCCGCTGCTCTCGGCGGCGCATCTGACCATCGTCCCGCTCGCCATGGGCGGCGGCACGCGCATCAAGATCCTCGAAGCGATGGCCTGGGGTGTTCCCGTGGTCGCCACACCGCTCGCGGTCGAGGGACTCGATCTGGCGAATGGCGAGGACGTGCTGCTCTCCTCCAGCGATGAAGGCCTTGCCGACCTGGCGGTCGAGCTCTGTTCCAATCCCGCCCGCATGGCCCGACTGCGCGCCGGCGCGCACCAGACCGCATGGTCTCGTTTCGGACCTCAGGCAACCCGCGAGGCGGTGAGCCGGGGGCTGGACAACACCGGGCAATGACAGCCACCGTGCCGACCGATCGAATGACGAGCCGCCGATGATCCCAAAAATCCTGCACCAGACATGGAAGACGGACGCGATCCCGGCGCGCTTCCAGGCCTATGCCGAGAGCTGGAAGCGCCACAATCCGGACTGGACGGTGATGTTCTGGAACGACCGGACGCTGCTCGAATTCGTTGCCGCTCATTATCCCGACTTCCTGCCGGTTTTTTGCAGCTATCCGTCCGGCGTGCTGCGCGCCGACGCCGGCCGCTATCTGCTGCTGCACCATTTCGGCGGCGTCTATGCCGATATCGACTGCGAATGCACGGCGTCGTTCGACGCAATTCTTGACGAGACGCGGATCGTGTTCTGCAAGGAGCCGGACACGCATGCCCGCGTGCAGGGCGATTTTCGCGGGCTGCCCTATCTCCTGTTCAACGGAACGATGGTTAGTCCGTCCGGGCACCCGTTCTGGCCGCACCTTATGTCGTTTCTGCCAGGCCTGGTGCATGCGAAGCAGGCAATCGATGCGACCGGACCTTGTGTGCTCACCTCCGCGCAGCTCTCCTACCCTGACCAAGCGGCTTTCGCGATCCATCCGGCGGATTTGTTCTCGCCCATCGATTCCGACGGCAGGCCGGCCGGCGGCAACGGACTGACGCTGTCTATCCATCATTGGGCCGGGACGTGGTGGACGCCGGAAAAGCCGCCGCGCCTGCGGCACAGGCTGCGCAAGCTGTTCTACCAGGCCCGGCACCGCGTGACGCGCGGAGCGGTGCTCGATGAAAGGGCCGCCAGGCAAAGCGTGAGCCCATCGGCGGTCAGCGCACCGCCCCCGACGGGACGCAACCTTGCCATACTGGCGCCGCTGCGCGATGCCGAGCAGCATATCGAGCCCTTCCTCGCGGCCGTGGGCCGGCTCGACTATCCACGGGACCAGATCAAGCTCGTCTTTTGCGAGGGCGACAGCTCGGACGGCAGTTGGGAGCGGTTGCAGGCTGCAACGGCGACCATCCGCGCGGCTTACCGCGGGGTCGTTCTGCTGCGCAAAGAGCTCGGCACCAAACTTGAGCACGCCAAACGGGCCAACCGGCGCCTGCAGCGGACAAGGCGCGGCGGCATCGCCAAGGTGCGTAACCATCTCATCGATCACGGCCTGGCTGAAGACGACGACTGGGCTCTCTGGATCGACATCGACGTCTGGCGCTTCCCGGCCGATGTCGTGAAGCGTTTGATCGACACGGGGGAGCGCATCGTCACGCCGCATTGCGTGAAGGTTCCGGGCGGCGACAGTTTCGATCTCAACAGCTTTGTCACGGTGCGGCACGCCAGGGATTTCCACTACTATCGCCATCTGCGCCAGGGCCTCCATCAACCGCCCAGGCTCGCGCAAGGCCGGCTGCATCTGAGCGATGTCCGCCACCTCGAGCGCATCGGCCTCGACGGCGTCGGCGGGACGATGCTTCTCGTCGATGCGGCGCTGCATCGCGGCGGCCTGCGTTTTCCGGAACTGCCCTATCGCGACCTGATCGAGACGGAGGGTTTCGGCGCCCTGGCCAATGATCTCGGGATCAGGCCGATCGGGCTGCCGCGGCTGGAGATAGAGCACGTGCCCTGGTGATTTGCGTGGCTGGCGCGAGCAATCAGCGGGCGCGGAATTTTCCGCGCCAGCGCAGCGCGCGTGCCGACAGGAACGCCGCACGGCCGAATGGCGGATAAGGCCGGCCTGACGGCGGGCCGGTCCGTGTCGCCAGACGTTGGTTTACGAGTTCGGCCAGACGGCATCTCGGCGGGCTTGCAGCCCGCTGCAACCTGTCCACCAGAGCTTTAGGCAGCGGCTTCGAGCGCCAGGCGAAATAACGCTCATAGTCCCGCGGCGTCTCGGCCAGATGCCGCAGATAAGCTGCCAACTCCGACGGAGTGCCGAAAGAAGTCGCGTCGATATAGGAGTGTTCCGGAACGAAATCTGCGGCATTCGGCGCGCCGAGATAGACCGGCACCGTGCCGGCCGCCAGCGGATCGAACATCTTTTCCGTGACGTAATCCGGGGCGATCGAGTTTTCGAGCGCCAGGCAGAAACGATAGCGGCCGATGGTTTCAAGCTTCGTTTGCGTGCCAAGATCCGGACCGTCGATATGCCGATTGGGATCGAACTTGCCGTAGCGGTCGACGCCGATATGGCGGGATAGTTCGGGGACGAATATGCCGCGCCCGCTCTTGTTGATCCTGGAAGACTGGAAATGCACCGCCAATGCGGTCTCGGTCTTGCGCGGTATCGCCAATCCACGCGCGGCCTCCCACCAGCCGGCTTCGGGCAGATAGGGTATCCAGACATCCGATCCGGCCTCATAGGTCATCGTGATGTCAAAGTGGCGCATGAAAGCCGGGTCGACCAAAGCGGGGTAATTTTCAATGCTCTCCATCGACCAGGCCACCCAGAGCTGTCCCGGATATTTGCGGGCATCGGCGATCTCTTTGAGATTCGGCACATGGAAGACGACGGCTGCCGCTTCCGCCAATCTGCGTCGGTCGGTCGTCCACTCGACAGGAACATCGCAGCGAGGAATGGCGCCGAGGTCGACGGCCTTTCTGAAATAGCGCGTCCAGAACAGGATAAGCGGACGGTTCAGCGGCATCTGGCTCTGCGACATCAAGCGGTGCCAAGTCTTACGCCTTTCGCGGCGCCCGCGAAAGGACCGCCGCAGCAGCAGTCAGTCGTGGAGGTCCCTGGGGATAGCCGGCCCGACGGTGAAATCCGAGAAGGTCGCTTCAAAGCCCTCGCGCTGTGGCGAGCAGCACATCATGCCGACATCGACCGTCTTCGAGATCGGGAAATAGGCGAGCCGCACCGGCTTCCAACGGCCATCCGCGGCGTCCAGATATTGGATGCGGATCGCCTCGGCGTGGCGGGTCAGGCGGATGCGGACGCCGTCGCTGCCGGCGACGATGTTGACCAGCGACCAGTCGGAGGTGTCGTTGGTGACGACGACGGAGAAATAGGCCAGCCCATCGGTGTATTCGATGCCGGCCTTGATCCAGTGGTTCTCGCTCAGGCGCAGCATCAGCCCCGCCTGATCGTAGAGCACCTCATACTTGCCGTTGACGGTGACCTCCGCGGTGAAATCACCGTCGACGGACCGGTAGAGAAAATGGCCGTTGTCGCGCCAGAAGCCGTAAAACGTCTCGCGCCAGAAATCGGTGTCCTTGCCGGTGCGAACGGTGAGCGTCCCGTCGCCGAACACGTGGTGCGGCGGCGGGTTCAGCCATGTCATGCCGGCAAAGTCGGGTGCCATGCTCGTCAGCCGGCGAATGTATAAGCCGTCTTCACCGTGGTGTAGAACTCCATGGCGTAGCGGCCCTGCTCGCGCGGGCCGTAGCTGGAGCCCTTGCGGCCACCGAACGGCACGTGGAAATCGACGCCCGCCGTCGGCAGGTTGACCATGACCATGCCGGCTTCGGAATTGCGCTTGAAATGCGTGGCGTGCTTCAGGCTGGTCGTGCAGATGCCGGAGGTGAGACCGAAAGGCGTGTCGTTGGCGACGGCCAGCGCCTCGTCATAGTCCTTGACGCGGATGACATTGGCGACGGGGCCAAAAATCTCCTCGCGCGAGATGCGCATGGCGTTGGTGGAGCCGGTGAACAGCGTCGGCTGCAGATAGAAGCCCGGCGTTCCGCGCTCCAGCCGCTCGCCGCCGAAGGCGAGCGTTGCACCTTCCCTGACACCGATGGCGATGTAATCCTCGTCCTGCTTCAGTTGCGTCTGGTCGACGACCGGGCCGATCTGCGTCTTGGCATCCAGCGCATCGCCGATGACAAGCTTGTCCAACCGCTCCTTCATCGCATCGACGAAACGGTCGTGGATGCCTTCGGTGACGATCAGGCGCGAGGACGCGGTGCAGCGCTGTCCGGTGGAAAAATAGGCGCCGTTGATGGCGCAATCGACGGCGACCGCAAGGTCGGCGTCGTCGAGTACGACGAGCGGGTTCTTACCGCCCATCTCGAGCTGGAACTTGCGCATATGCTCCACGCTTGCCGCGGCGACGCGCTTGCCCGTGCCGACCGAACCGGTGAAGGAGATGGCGTTGACATCCGGGCTGTCGAGCATCGCCTGGCCGACCACCGAGCCCTTGCCCATGACGAGGTTGAGCACGCCCTTGGGCAGGCCGGCGCGGTGCAGGATATCGACGATGGTCCAGGCGCTTTCGGGCACCAGCTCCGCCGGCTTGAAGACGATGGTGTTGCCATAGGCGAGCGCCGGCGCGATCTTCCAGGCGGGAATGGCGATCGGAAAATTCCACGGCGTGATGATGCCGACCACGCCGACGCCTTCGCGCGTCAGCTCGACGCCGACGCCCGGTCGCACGCTCGGCACCAGTTCACCCGAGAGCCGCAGCGTCTCGCCGGCGAAGAAGTCGAAGATCTGGGCGGCGCGGATCGTCTCTCCGATGCCCTCGGCCAAGGTCTTGCCCTCTTCGCGCGAAAGCGCGCGGCCGATCTCGTCCTTGCGCGCCATGATCTCGTCGGAAGTTTTCTTCAGCACCGCATGGCGCGCCAGCGGCCCGGAGCGCGACCATGCCGGGAAGGCAGCCTTGGCGGCGGCGATGGCCTGCTTTGCCTGCTCCGGCCCGGCGGAAGCATATTCGCCGACCACATCATCGGTGTTCGACGGATTGATGTTGCGCGAGCCGGCCTCGCCCAGCCATTCGCCATCGATGAGGTTCTTGCGGTGCACGGTCATTTTGTTTCCTTGAGTTTTTGGTCGCGGCAACCATCGGCCGGTCAATTGTCAGACAAATGATATAGTCATTGTCCAGGAGGAGGTCTACCTGCGATCTTAAACCTGGAGCGGCCCGCCGTCAGGTCGAGAACGACCAGAAAAGGCAGGCCAACGTAACCGCGCCAAAGATGACGAAGAACAGGCTTCTGAGCAGGATATTGCGCCGCAGCTCGTTCATGGTGAGATGCGCGGCTACGATCGCCGCGACGAAGAGAAACCGCCAGTTGACCAACGCCCAGAGCACCTCATGCTGGCCGAAGGCCCAGCGGGCGACAAGCGAACCGACAATGGTCGCGAACAGCGTAAGCGTCGCCCAGAAGATCGCGTCGGCGGCATGGGTCAGCACGATGCCGGCGGCGCGGATCGGCAGGATCATCATCAGCATGGCGCCGAAGAAATAGATGGCGGCAATGGCCAGGAAGGAGCCGGCGTCGGCAATGCCGTCGAGGCGCTTCACGCCATAGGCGCCATAGGGGTAACCGTGCCGCGCCACCGCCAGAGACAGCGCCATCAGCAAGGCGCTGAAGAGAGTGACCAGTGCGAATGTGCCGAGGGCCTTGCTCATGCCGTTTCCCTGTCGAGACGAATCAACAGGAGTTTAGCAGAGCATGATCCTAGGCAGCCGCAATTCACCGCTCGATGCTCTCGAAGGCGCCTGCCCCGTGCGCGATGTTCTTCGCCATGACCGTCGGCCCGATTTGGGCAGCCTCGCCGGCAAGCTGAATTTCAGGGCTTCTGGCTCGCCGTGACGAGTTCGGCCTTGCGCCGCGCCGTCTCGAGGCCGACCGCGATGAAGCGGCGCGCGTGGCGGGCGAGCTCCATGTTGTCAGTCCACAGATTGCGCCAAATCGCGGTCTTCTTCGACAGGTTCTCGTCGACGATCTCCGATGAGAAGGATTCGAAGCTGAGGTCGTCGCGGTAGCCGATCGCCGTCAGCGCGTCGAAGATGGCGGCGAAGTCGATGCTGCCGGTGCCGAGAAAGCCGCGATGGCTTTCGCCGATATGGACATAGCCGATCTTGCCGGCCGCGTTGCGGATGGCCAGCGCGACATCGGCCTCCTCGATGTTCATGTGGAAGGTGTCGAGATGCAGGAAGATGTTGTCGGAGCCGGTGTCCTCGATGAAGGCCAGGCCTTGCGCCGCGGTGTTGAGCAGATTGCTTTCGAAGCGGTTGACGATCTCCAGATTGAGCGTAACGCCGGCGGCCTTGGCCGTACTGGCAACCCTGGCCAGCGTCGTGGCGCTGCGGTTCCACTGATCGAGGGTCGGCGCTTCCGTCTGCAGGCCGTGGCTTGCGGAGAGGATGCCGCCGACTTTCCGGCCGCCGAGATCGCGGGTGAGCGCGACGGTGCGGTTGAGTATCTCGACGCCGCGCGCGGCGACCGCCTTGTCGGCGCTGGAGATATCGCCGTCGGCCGGCAGGCCGATGCTGATTGCCACACCGAGACCGAGATCGGCGATACGTTTGGCCAGCCTGCCGATGTCTACATTGGCCGGATCGAGATAGGAGAACTCGATCAGGTCGAAGCCGGCCTCCTTGGTGTTGACCAGGGTGCGCTCGATGTCGTCCTGCGCCGAACTCGCCGACCAGACGAAAGAGTGGATTCCAATGCGCGACATCTTCGTCTCCGTCGGCTTCTGAGTAGGGTGGCGAAAGCGAAATCGGTTCCGAGGACAAAGTACGGCCGGGTTCAGCCCGGCCGTACCGGTTTGGGGCCTATCTCAGCGGGCCGCGGTCCAGCCCTTGTAGTCCTTGAGGTTGTCGGCGGTGATCAGCTTGGGATCGAGCAGCACGACCGGTTCGGCCGGCTTCTTGCCGGCAAGCACGTCGGCCGCCATCGTCAGCGACTGACCAGCCATGACATAGGGATCCTGCGAGGCCGACGCCTTGATCATCGAGGTGCCGGAGGCGAATTCCTTCTCGATATCGGGCGCGCCGTCGACGGCCGTGATGATGAACTCGGAACGGTTGAGCTGCTTGGCCGCGAGCTGAGCGCCGATCGCCGTCGGGTCGTTGATGGCAAAAACGGCATCGATCTTGTCGAAGCGCGTCAGCAGCGACTGGAACACCTTCAGGCCGCCGTCGCGTGAACCTTCGGCATTCTGATCGTCGGAAAGGATCTTGATGTCGGGGTGCTTGGCCAGCAGATCCTTGCAGCCCTTGACGCGGTCGAGGATCGACGACGAGGCCGGGCCGTTGAGGATGACATAGTTGCCCTTGCCGCCGGTATGGTCGACCAGATACTGGCAGGATTCCTCGCCGGCCTTGACGTTGTTGGTCATCACGGTGACGTCGGCGCCGGGAGCGGAGACGTCGAAGGCGGCAACCACGATGCCCGCGGCCTGCGCCTTCTTGACCGCCGGCGCGATCGCCTTGGCGTCCACGGCGTTCAGCATGATCACGTCGACGCCAGCGGCGATGAAGGAATCGATCTGCGAGACTTGCTTGTTGAGGTCGTAGTCGGCCGAAACCGAGGTCACCTCGACCTTCGGATTGATCTTCTTGGCCGCGTCCTCGATGCCCTTGATGGTGGCGACGAAGAACGGGTTGCCGAGCAGGCCGACGGAGATGCCGACCTTGTTCAAGTCCTTTGCCGATGCCGGCGCGATGGCGACGGCCGCGAACGCGGCGCCGCAGAGCAGTTTGGTGATGGTCTTCATTACGCTTACTTCCTCCGATTGCCCCGCGCCTCTCACGGTGCGTTACACAAGCCGGTCGTTGACGCCGGCGACCAGGTCACTCACGTTCTCGCCCCTGCCTGGAGCCGGTAGCGGTCGAGGGCGACCGCCACGATGATGACCAATCCCTTGATGATGTACTGCCAGATGTCCGAAACGCCGGCCAAGATCAGTCCGTTGGACAACACCGCGATGATCAGCCCGCCGATCAGCGTGCCCCAGATGGAACCGACGCCACCGACGAAACTGGTGCCACCGAGAATCACCGCGGCGATGGCGTCGAGCTCATAGGACTGGCCGAGTTGCAGGCCGTTGGCGGCATAGAGCCGGGCCGCGGACATGACGCCGCCGAGGCCGGCGAGCAAACCGGACACGCCGTATACGAAGAGCAGCACCAGCGGCACCTTGATGCCGGTGAGGCGCGCCGCCTCGGCATTGCCCCCAACCGCATAGATCCAGGTGCCCAGCACCGTGCGCTTGAGCACCAGCCAGGACAGCACCACCACCGTCAGCGCGATGATGACCAGCCAGGGAATGCCAAGCAGCGAGCCATTGCCGATAAAGTCGAAAGGCAGATCGGAATTGAACACGGTCGTGTCCTCGCCGAGCAGGCGGGCGATGCCGCGCACGGCGGTGAGCGAGCCCAGCGTGACGATGAAGGGCGGCAGCCTGATATAGGCCACGAGCAGCCCGTTGATGACGCCGAAGCCGAGGCCGACCGCAATGGCGGCGGGAATGCCGAGCATACCGATGTCCGGCACCAGCGACACCAGCACCGCAACCATGGCGGAGGCGGCGAGGATCGAACCGACGGAAAGATCGATGCCGCCGGTCAGGATGACGAAGGTCATGCCGGCGGCGAGCACGATGTTGATCGACGACTGCTGCGTGACGATGAGCAGATTGGTGCCGGTGAGAAAGCGCGGATTGATGAGCTGGAACGCAACGGCCAGCAGAACCAGCACCGGCAGCATACCGAGGGCGGCGAAGACGGTGCGCAGCCGTCGGCTCCTGACGGCCGCCTGATCCGTCGCCGTCGCGGTCATTGCCTTGTCGGTCATTGCCGAACCGCTCCCGTTGCAAGTTCCATGATCGCTTCCTGGCTGAGCGGCGCGACTCCGGACGCCGCCACTTCGCCGACGATGGCACCGGCGCGCATTACCAGCACGCGATCGGCGACGCCGATCACCTCCGGCAATTCGCTGGAGATCATCAGGACAGCGATGCCTTTGTTGGCTAGGCTGTCGATCAGCCGGTAGATTTCGGACTTGGCGCCGACATCGACGCCGCGTGTCGGCTCGTCGAGGATGACCACGCGCGGCTCGGTCTCCAGCAGGCGTGCCAGCAGCACTTTCTGCTGATTGCCGCCCGACAACGAGCCGGCATTGGCCTGAGCCGACTTGGTGCGGATCGAGAGGTCGGCTATGGCTTTAGCGGCGCGCCTGTCGGCAGCCGAGAAGTCGCGAAACCCTGCTGCCCGCGAATCCCGAGAGAGCACGCCTACATTGATATTGTCCGCTACCGACATGTCGAGGAACAGGCCGAGTTCCTTGCGATCCTCGGTGAGATAGGCGATGCCGGCATCGAGCGCCTGCCGCGGCGACGCGATCGCGACCGCCGCGCCGTCGAGTTCCAAAGTGCCGGCGGTGCGCCTGTCGGCGCCGAAGATCAGTCTGGCAAGCTCCGTGCGGCCGGAACCGACAAGCCCGGCCAGCGCCAGCACCTCGCCGTGATAGAGGTCGAAAGAGCAGTCCTTCAGCAGCCGGCCATCCGACATGCCGCGCACAGACAGCGCCACCCGGCGCTTCTCGTCAGGCGGCCGGTGATCCTTCTTGTAGAAGGCCGAAAGGTCGCGGCCGACCATCATCGAGACCAGGCGCGAGGCGTTGAGATCGGCGCGTTCGAGCGTGCCGACATAGCCGCTGTCGCGCAGCACGCTGACCCGGTCGGCAAGCTGATAGACCTCCTCCATGCGGTGGCTGATGTAGATGATGGCGATGCCCTGTGCCTTCAGCGTCGCGATGACCTCGAACAACCTGTCCGTCTCGCGCGAGGTCAGCGACGTCGTCGGCTCGTCCATGACGATGATGCGGGCGCTGGTCGACAGCGCGCGGGCGATCTCCACCAGTTGGCGCTCGCCGAGCGACAGGCTGGAAACCAGTGCGCGCGCCGGGAAAGAGACCCCGAGCCGCTCGATGATCTCGGTGGCGCGTCGGTTGCAAAGCTCGCGGTCGACGACGCCGAAGCGCCTGGGCTCGCGGCCGAGGAAGATGTTCTGCGCTACCGTCAGGTTGGGCGCCAGCGACAGTTCCTGATAGATGACGGCGATGCCGTGGGTACGCGCCTTGATCGGGTCGCCGGTGGCGACCGGCACGCCGTCGATGAGAATCTCGCCGCCGGCGTCCGGCCGATAGGCGCCAGACAGCACTTTCATAAGCGTCGACTTGCCAGCGCCGTTCTCGCCCATCAGCGCGTGCAGCTCGCCGGCGTTGACGGTGAGCGACACATCCTGGAGCGCGCGCACGGGTCCAAAGGTCTTGGAGATGTGACGCATCTCCAGGACCGGCCGGTGTACGGCCTCGACCGCCGCGGCCGCGCTCACCGCGCGCCTCCCGCGACCTTGGCGGCGACGCCGCGCTCGAAGGCAAGCCCGCGCCAGTCCTTGCGGTAACCGGCAAGGCCATCGAAGCGCGCGGCACGGACCGGCTGCGGCGCCTCGGCGGCAAATGCGCGGCCGACGCTTTCGAAGGCCAGCGCCGCGGCGCCGGTGGCGCTGCCCTCCAGCGTCGCGCCCTGCATGAAAGCCTGGCCCGGACGCAGCGTGGCCAGCAGTCCGGCAAGCAGGCCGCCCGTGTTCAGCCCGCCATCGACGATGACCGTGTTTTGCGAATGGATCAGGTCGAGCGATAGGTCGACCATCAGCGCCACATAGAGGAGCGCCGCGGCGGCGCGCTCCTCGGCATCGGGGGCACGCCCGACAAGCTCGCCGCGCCGGCCGGGCATCGGGCCGCCGGGCGCGAAGCTCGGCAGGGCCATGATGCCGGCGTCGATCACGCGCTGGATCGCGCCGGGCGCAATCGCGCCCTGCCAGTCGCCGCTGATCGCGGCGAATTCGCGTCCGCCCATGAAGCGGACGGTCGGCACCGGGCCGCCGTCGACATCGACATTGACCAGCATGTCGCGGTCGCGGTCGAGCTTATCCAGCGGACAATCCGGATTGAGCACGATCACCCAGGTGCCGGTCGAAACAACAGTGAGCGAGCCGAGCTGCTGCCGGCGATAGGCATGGAGCGCGGCGTTCGAATCGTTGTGGATGGCGACCGGCCGCCCGGACTTGCCGAAGCCCCGCTCGCCTATCACGGCGCCGGCCCGGGCCATGGCTGGCATGCGGCCGCGCCAGCTCTCGGCATCGACGAGGGAGGAGAAGTCGCGCCGGCGCGGCGCCCACAGATGCGAGTGGCAGCCGAGATAGGAGACCTCGGAGACGGCGGCGCCGCCGAAGCGCCAGCTCCAATATTGCGGATAGCCGAGTATCGATCGCGCCGCGGCGAAGGCGCGGGGCTCGACCTCGTTCAGCCACAGCATGTGGCGGCCATAGTTGAAGCCGAGCGGCAGGCGCGGCGAGAAAGTCTCGGCGAAGTCCGGTATGCGGCGGTCGATGCGCGCCGCGATACCGGCAGGCGGCTCCTGCTCATAGTCGAGGATCGGATGCGTCAGCGTGGTTTCATCGACCAAGGCGAAGGTGCAGCCGTGACCGGACACCATCAGGCCTTCGACGGCATGGCGATCGACGGCGTCGCCGACGGCGCCGAGCGCCCAGTCATACAACGCCGCCTCGTCGAGCACGCCGAGGCCGCCCTTGCGAACCCAGCGAGGCTTGGTTCGCCGTTCGTCGAGGATGCGTGCGGCCTCGTCGAAGACGAACAACTTCGAATTGGTCTTGCCGAAGTCGAGCACCGCCAGTTTCACTGGACGCTCCCCGAAGTAGCAGCGATCCGCACGGCGACTCCGGCGTCCTCCAGCATGCGCGCGTCCGCGTCGGACAGGCCATCGTCGGTCACCAGCGTGCCGATTCGCGACAAGGGGAGCGCAATGCTGCGCGCCTGGATCTGCAGCTTGCGGCTGTCGGCCAGCACAACGATCTGGTCGGCGCAAAGGCTGAGATCGGCAATGGAGCGGACCAGCAAGGGGTGCGATTCGAGCACCCCGTCCTGGCTGACGCCCTGCGCGCCGAGAAAAAACTTCGAAGCGTAGAAAGGCGATGTCGCGGTCTGCGAATGGATAATGCCGGGCTCGCGATGCAGGTCGCCGCCGGCAATCGTTAGACTGCAGTTGCCATGGTCGCCGAGATAGGCGGCGAGCGGCATCGAATTGGTGAACAGGCGGATGTTGCGGTCGGCGAGCCTGACGCCGAGATGGAAGCAGGTCGAGCCGCCATGGACGATGACGGCGTCGCCGTCGCGCACCATGGTCGCGGCGACGGCGGCGATCTGCCGCTTGGCCTCGACCGCCAGATCGCGATTCTCGTCATAGGGCCTGGCGTAGGCGATCACCTGCGAGGCGCCGTCCAGCGCCGAAATACCGCCATAGACCTTCCGGGCCTCGCCAGCCTCGTCGATCTTGTCGATGTCGCGGCGGACGGTCGCGGCAGAAACGCCGAGACGTTCCTGCAGCTCGCGCACCGACGCGAACGGCCGATCGCGCAACAGCTCGACAATCTGACGCTGGCGGCCGGAGTCGCTCAATATTTCCTCCCCGATGCCACTTTTCGATGGCATTTGGCGTAACTTACTCAACATTAGTTGGATTGCAAGCGAGTTTTGATCATACTCAATCATAGTTGACGGATGTCGCTCATATCTGCGATATCAGCGCCAGATTGCGGTCCCTGTGGAGGGGCCTGCAGGATGCGGCCAGGCCGCTGGAGGACGCGTGATGGCGATCGGAGCTGATGCGCTCAACTTGGCGGATGCGCAGGAACTCGCCGCCTTGAGGGCGCTGTCGGCCGACATCGGCAGCAGCCCGCATCTCACCCAGGGGGCCGGCGGCAACACGTCGCTGAAGGCAGCCGACACGCTGTGGATCAAGGCCTCCGGCACCTGGCTGAAGGACGCGCTCGCCGCCGACATCATGGTGCCGGTGGCGATCAGCCCGCTGATCGAAGCCGTCGAACGGCGCCATCCGGACGCCGATCTGCCGCAGCGCTTCACCATCGAGGCGCTCAATCCACGTGGACTGCGGCCGTCGATCGAAACCACGGTGCATGCACTGATGCCGCAGCGCGTGGTGCTGCATGTTCATTGCGTCGACACCATCTCGCTCGCCGTGCAGGCCGACGGCGAGGCCGAGGCCGGGCGGCGCCTCGATGGGATCGAATGGGCCTATGTTGCCTATCGTCGGCCGGGCCTGCCGCTCGCCCAGGGCATCGCCGAACGGCTGCGGCCAGGTGTCGATGTGCTGATCCTCGGCAATCACGGGCTGGTGGTGGCGGCCGAAACCGTGGCCGAGGCGGAACTTCTGCTGCGCCGGGTCACCATGCTGCTGGCGCGGCCGGTACGCGCGGCGGCGCCGCCCGACATCGCCGCCCTGCTCGCGCTGGCCGGAGACAGCGGCTACGGCCTGCCCGCCGATATCGAAGCGCATGCGACGGCGATCGATCCGGAAAGCCTGCGCATAGCCGAAGCCGGCAGCCTCTACCCCGACCACGTCATCTTCCTCGGCCGGGGCTCGGTCGTGGCGAGGCCCGGCGAAAGCGCGGCGGACGTCGTTCGGCGCATCGGCGCAGCGCCGGCGGCAATCATGTTTCCCGGCATCGGCGTTCTGATGCGCGGCGATGCCGGTGCCGGGGCGCATGCCATGCAACGCTGCCTTGCCGACGTTACCGCGCGCGTCGACGTCGCGGCGCGGCTGAACTATCTCACCGACTCAGAAAATGACGAGTTGATCAACTGGGATGCCGAGCGCTATCGCCAGAAGCTCAACGCTGCGGACTAGGCAGACGATGGCGCGGTTGGCGGTCGGCATCGATATCGGCACCTCCGGCGCGCGCGCCGTCGCCATCCGAGCGGACTGTTCGGTAGCCGCGCGCGCCGCCGTGCCGCTCGCGCGCTTCGGCGCGAATGGTCGCGATCCGGTCGTCTGGTGGGCGGCGGTCGAAGCGGCGCTGCAGGAGCTTGTCCGCGGCATCGATCGGGCGGCGGTGTGCGCTATCGCCGTCGACGGCACGTCGGGGACGGTGCTGCCGGTCGACGGTTCCGGCCGGGTGTTGGCCGAGCCGCTGATGTACAACGACAAGGTCGCCGACGAGACGATCCTCGCGGCAGTCGCGCGCGAGGCACCGCAGACCAGCGCGGCGCATGGCGCGACATCGGGCCTCGCCAAGGCGCTCTTACTCCAGCGCCTGCCCGGCGCCGCCAGACTGCTGCATCAGGCCGACTGGATAGCCGGACAGTTTTCCGGCCGCTTCGATATCAGCGACGACAACAACTGCCTCAAGACCGGTTACGATGTCGAGGCCGGTCGCTGGCCGGACTGGGTCGCCAGGACCGGCATGCGCGTGGAACTGCTGCCCGAAGTCGTGAGGCCAGGCAGCGTGACCGGTAGAATTGCCACCGGTACCGCCGAGTTATTCGGCCTGCCGCGTGACGTCGCCGTAGTCGCCGGTACGACGGACGGCTGCGCCTCGTTCCTGGCCACGGGTGCCGCGGCCGCTGGCGACGGCGTCACCGCGCTCGGCTCGTCGCTGACCCTCAAGATCCTGTCGGATCGGCCGATCTCGGCGCCGCGCTACGGCATCTACAGTCATCGCCTGGGCGATGCCTGGCTGGCGGGCGGTGCATCGAATACCGGCGGCAAGGTACTCGCCCAGCATTTTTCAGTGGCTCGCATTGTCGAACTCAGCGCGGCAATCGATCCGGGGACGAGCACCGGGCTCGACTATTATCCGCTCGGCGCGGCCGGCGAACGCTTTCCAATCGCCGATCCAACGCTGCCGCCGCGCCTGCTGCCCCGGCCGGCATCAGACGCCGACTATCTCAAAGCCATGCTGGAAGGCATCGCTTCCATCGAGGCGCTCGGCTATCAGCGGCTTGCCGAACTCGGCGCGCCAAAACTGACGTCGGTGCGCAGCGTCGGCGGCGGCGCCGCCAATCCAGCCTGGACCGCAATCCGGCGGCGCAAGCTCGCCGTCGATTTCCTGCCCGCACTGTCCGACGAGGCGGCCGCTGGCGCGGCGCGGCTCGCGCTCAAAGGCGCAGACCAAGCGGGGCTGCTGTGAGCAAGCCACAACCGCCGCACCTCGACGGGGTCGAAGCGCTGGCCGAGCGCTACGAAGTGTTTCTGCTCGACCAGTTCGGCGTGCTGCATGACGGGCAGCGGCCCTACCCCGGCGCGGTGGAAGCGCTCTCCGCGCTGCGGCACGCCGGCAAGACGGTCGTGCTGGTCTCCAACTCCGGCAAACGCGCAGAGCCAAACGAGCAGCGCCTGCTCAAGCTCGGCTTCCAGCCGGGCAGCTGGGATCATTTCGTCTCGTCCGGCGAAGTGGCGTGGCGCGACTTCGACAGGCTTGTGGTCAACGGGAAATTCCGCCTCGGCACCAGATGCCTGCTGATCAGCCGCGACGACGATCGCTCGGCGATCGAGGGCCTAGCCTTCAGACTCGCCAAGGACGGCAACGACGCAGAGTTGGTGCTGATCTCGGCCAGCGAAGGCGATCGCTACGACCTCGACCATTACCGCGCGCTGTTCGCTCCGGCGACGGCGCGGCGGGTGCCGTGCTTCTGCACCAATCCCGACCGGATCATGCTGACGGCGGTCGGGCCGCGCTTCGGCGCCGGCGCGCTTGCCGATCTCTACGAAAGCCTCGGCGGCAGCGTCGTCCGCATCGGCAAGCCCTATCCCGAAATCTATCACGCCGCGCTGGCGCTGGCCGGCAATCCGGAACCCGGCAGCGTGGTGTGCGTCGGCGACAGCGTCGAACATGATATCGCCGGCGGCGCCGGTGTCGGCGTCGCGACCGCGCTGGTGCGGTCGGGGATACTGGCCGACGCCGGCGACTTGACGGGCCTTTTCGACGAGCACGGCGCCTATCCGGACTTTATGCTCGACGCTTTCCGCTGGCGCTGAGCCGGGAACAGCTCCGGAATCTGGTCAATCGATACGGTTTCCACTCTTCGGATCGAAGAGGTGCAGCGCCGCCGGATCGGCGGCGAGGCGGATGGTGTCGCCCGGTTTCACGTCGCTGCGGCCCATGACGAAGACGCAGATCTGCTGGTTGGCGAACCGGACATAGAACTGCGTCGACAGGCCCAAAGGCTCGACCACTTCGACCTCGGCCTTCAGCGCGCCGTCGTCGACCAGCCTGATGTGCTCCGGCCTGAGGCCGATGGTCAGATCGTCACCGTCCTTCAGCGGCAGGCCGTCCGGCAATCTGAGCTTCTGGCCATCGGCGAGCACGGCGTCGACCTTGCCGCCCTTTGCGACCTTTGCCGGTAAAAAATTCATGCCGGGCGAGCCGATGAAGCCGGCAACAAAGGTGTTGGCCGGGCGGTCGTAGAGCTCCAACGGGCGGCCGACCTGCTGGACATAGCCGTCGTGCATGACCACGATGCGGTCGGCCATGGTCATGGCTTCCACCTGATCATGCGTGACATAGACCGAGGTGGTCTTGAGCTGCTGGTGCAGCGCCTTGATCTCGGCGCGCATATGGACGCGCAATTTGGCGTCGAGATTCGAAAGCGGCTCGTCGAACAGGAAGACCTTCGGATCGCGCACGATGGCGCGGCCCATGGCGACGCGCTGACGCTGGCCGCCGGAGAGTTGGCGCGGCAGGCGGCCGAGATAGGGATCGAGGCCGAGCCGCTTGGCGGCCGCACCGACGCGGCCGTCGATCATCGTCTTCTCAGCCTTCTTCAGCAGCAGGCTGAAGCCCATGTTGGAGGAAACGTCCATATGCGGATAGAGCGCGTAGGATTGGAACACCATGGCGATGTCGCGGTCCTTCGGCGCGACGTCGTTGACCAGCCGCTCGCCGATGCGGATCTCGCCGCCGGTGACTTCTTCCAGGCCGGCGATCATGCGCAGCAGCGTGGACTTGCCGCAGCCGGACGGGCCGACCAGCACAACGAACTCGCCGTCGGCGATGTCGAGGTCGACGCCGTGCAGGATGCGCAGCGAGCCGTAATCCTTCTCGACGTTTTGCAGCGTGACGGAAGCCATTTTTCACCCTTTGACCGCGCCGGCGGTGAGGCCGGTGACGAGATAGCGTTGCAGGAAAGCGAAGAAGACGCAGACCGGGATCAGCGCCAGGATCGAGGCCGCCATCATCTGCCCCCAGTCGACGGCGAACTTGCCGATGAAGGTGAGCAAGCCGACTGCGAAGGTCTTCTGCTCGTCGCTGGAGATCAGCATCAGCGCGAACAAGAGCTCGCTCCAGGCGGCGGTGAAGACGAAGCCGAGCGTAGCGCCCATGCCGGGCAAGGTCAGCGGCACGATCACCCGGCGCATGGCCTGGGCCCGCGTGCAGCCATCGATCATCGCCGCTTCCTCCAGGTCCTTCGGGATGCCGTCGAAGAAGGACTGCATGAGGAAGGTGGCGAAGGCGGTGTTGAAGGCGGTGTAGATGATGATCAGGCCGATCAGGCTGTTGGTCAGGCCGAGGTCGCCCATGATGCGGTAGATCGGCGGGATGACCATGACCAACGGGAAGGTCTGGGTGAGGAGCAGCAGGATTGCGAGCGTCGCCTTGCCGCGAAAGGTGAAGCGCGACATGGCATAGCCGGCAAGCGTGGCGATGATGGTAACCAGGGCGGCCGTCGACACCGAGACGATGACACTGTTCAGGAAATAGCGCGGGAAGTCGGACGCCTCCAAGACTGTGGCGAAATTCTTGAGCGTCGTTTTCGACGGCCAGAAGGTGATGCCCTCGGAATAGAGCAGGCGCTCCGGCGTCACCGAGATCTTCAGCGTCCAGAAGATCGGGAACAGCGCGAAGATCACGTAAGCCGCGATGGCCGCGTAGAGGCCGATGCCGCCGACGATGCGCGAGGACGTGGAGCGACCGGCGATCATCAGACGTGCCTCACCAGCGTGCGGCGGATGGCGATGAGGCCGACCGCGTAGGCGATCAGCAGCACCAGAAGCAGCACCGCGACGGCCGAGGCGTAGCCCTTGTCCAGCGACTTGAAGGCGCTGACATAGATGTAGACCGGCACAGTGCTGGTCGAACCCGCAGGCCCGCCCTCGGTCATGACGAAGATCAGGTCGGCGAAGGTTGCGATCCAGATGGTGCGCAGCATGACGGTGATGACGATGGTCGGCGCGAGGAAGGGCAGCGTCACCTTGGTGAAGCGCTGCCAGGGCGAGGCGCCGTCAATGGCCGCCGCCTCATGCAGTTCCGACGGGATCGACTTCAGCGCCGCAAGCAGCGTGATGGCGAAGAAGGGGATGCCGAACCAGATGTTGGCGACGATCGGCCCCCACATGGCTGTGGCGGGATCGGACAGCACATTGGTCGGCTCGGCCTTCAGCCCAAGCGCGAAGAGCCAGTGCGGCAACGGCCCGATAATGGGATTGAATAGCCAAGCCCAGGTGAGGCCGGAGAGGAAGGACGGCACGGCCCAAGGCAGGAAGACAACGGCCTGCACGACCTTGCGACCGTAGAACGGCTTGTCCAAGAGCAGCGCCAAGCCGAGGCCAAGGAAGAACTGGAAAAACAAGCTGGCAACGGTCCACCACAGCGTGTTGATCAGCGCCTGGCCGAGCACCTGGTCGGAGAACATCGCCTGGTATTGGGCAAGGCCGACATATTGCGATTTGAAGGCCGAGAATTTGCGGAAGGAATAGCTGATGCCGATGACCAGCGGCACCAAAAGCACCAGGACCAAAAGCACGATAGCCGGCGAAAGATAGAGCCACGGTTCGATCGCGGCCTTGGTCAGCCGCTTGCTTCGCGGCCGGGCGGCGGATCGGATTTCGGACACTGCGTAGGTCATGAATGTTTGGCTCTACGGTGGTGGGTGAATGCCGGAAGGCAAAGCAGCGTCCTTCTCCCCGTTCACGGGGAGAAGATGCCGGCAGGCAGATGAGGGGCGGCGCGAACCTAGGAGACGCTGGCGCTGCCCCTCATCCGTCACTTCGTGACACCTTCTCCCCGTGGACGGGGAGAAGGCAAAGACAGCGTCACTTCTTGTTTTTGGCCAGCCAGTCCTGCTGTTCCTTGGTCAGAAACGCGGCCCATTCGTCCGCCACCTGCTTGGCCGGCTTCTGGCCGAGCAGCACTTCCTGGAAGTTCTTGATCGCCACCTGGTCGACGAAATTGCCGAGGTTTTCCAGATGCGTGGGCGGCGTCACCATTTCATATTTGGCGCTGTCGCTGAGCTCGGTGAACCAGCCCTTGAACTGCTCGGTCTTGAAGTGCGCATCCTGGTCGGCGCCGTTGTGGATCGGCACGACGCCGACTTCCTTGGCCCATTCCAGATTGTCCTTCGGCGACAGCAACGTCGCCATCAGCTTCCAGGTCTCGTCCTTGTGCTGCGAGTTGGCGAACATCGCCCAGCCGGCATAGCCCAGCGTCGGGTAGGATTTGCCGCTCGGTCCGACGGGAAGCGGCGCGACGGCGAAGTCGTCGGCGCTCATCTTGTCGGCGATGCCGAGCAGGGCGTCGGGGTCCTGGTTGAGCATGGCGCAGGTGCCGGAATAGAAACCGGTCACCGTTTCGTTGAAGCCCCAGCTCACGGCATCCTTCGGCGCCAGGCCGTTCTTGTACATGTCGGCCAGCATCTGCAGGCCCTTGACCGAGCCTTCGTCGTTGATGGTCGAGGTGCCGTCCTCATTGAAGTAGCCGCCCTTGCCGTCGGCGATGTTCATGAACATGTGCATGCCGTTGAAGGCGCCGGGGCCGCCGCGCAGGCAGTAGCCGTATTTGCCGGGAATGGCCGAGATCTTCTTGGAGAAGTCGACGAATTCGTCGAGGGTTGCCGGCGGACGGTCGAGGCCGGCTTCCTTGAACAGCTTCTTGTTCCAGAACAGCGCGTTCACATAATAGCCGTAGGGGATCATGTACTGGGTGTTGTTGACGGTCGAGCCGAACTGCTTGGCGCGGTCGCCCAGCGTCTTGGCGTCATCCCACTTGGCCATATAGGCGCCGAGATCCTCGAGCTGGCCGTTGTTGGCGTAGAGGCCCATCCAGCGTTCCGGCATCTCGACGACATCGGGCGTGTCGCCGGCCTGCACCATGGTGAGGAACTTTTCGAAGGCCTGGCCCCAGGGCAGCGAAACCACCTCGACCTTGATGCCGGGGTTGGCGCTCTCGAATTCAGCAATCTGCTTCTTCAGGAATTCGGTGCGCGGCGGGCTGGTGATGACCTCGACCAGCTTGATGGTGGTGTCGGCCAGCGCGCCGCTGGCGGAAATCGCCAGGCCGGCGACGGCGGCAAGCATGAAGGTCAGTCTTTTCATCTTCGGGACTCCCATTTTTTGAACGCCTTATTTTTTTGCTTTGTCGAAAGCCTGGGCGATGTCTGCCCAGAGATCCTCGACATTTTCCAATCCGACATTGAAGCGGATGGTTCGGGGGCTGACGCCGAAGCGCGCCATCGAATTGATGCCCGGCGTCTGCTCGAGCGAGGCCTTTGCCGGCACGACCAGGCTTTCATGGCCGCCCCAGCTGACGCCGATGCGGAAATATTTCAGCGCATCGACGAAAGCCGGGATGTCGACATCCTCGGCGACCTCGAAGGAGAACAGCCCGGCATAGCCGGCTAAAGTCTTCTTGCCCGGATGATTGGAATAGGCCGGGTGGTTGACACGCTCGACCTTGCCATGCGCCTTCAGCCGCTCGGCGATGGCGAGCCCGCTCTTCATATGGTGCGGCAGCCTGAGCGGCAGCGTGCGCAGGCCGCGCAGCAAAAGCCAGCCCTCGAAGGGCGAGAGCTTGCCGCCAAGCTGCGAATAGGTCTGCTCGTTGATATGCTTGATGTGGGCGGCGGAGCCGGCCACCACGCCGGCGACGGTGTCGCTGTGGCCGCTCAGATATTTCGAGGCCGAATGCAGCACCAGATCGACGCCATGCGAAATCGGCTTCTGGAAAACAGGCGTAGCCCAGGAATTGTCGATGGTGGTGACAATGCCCTGCTCCTTGGCCAGCCGCGTCAGATGCTCCAGGTCCTGCAGCTCGAACAGCATCGAGGTCGGGCTTTCGAGATAGAGCAGCTTGGCGCCGGGAAGGGCCGCGGCAACGGCGTCCGGATCGGAGCCGTCGACATAGTCGACCTTGATGTTCAGGCGCGGGAACAGGCGCTCGAACAGCCGGTAGGCATCGCCATAGCAGTTGCGCACGGCGACCATGCGCTCGCCGGCGCCGACAAAGGCAAGCACGGTGCTGCTGATCGCCGCCATGCCGCTGGAAAAGCCGCGCGCGGCTTCAGCACCCTCGAGCGCCGCGACACGCGCCTCGAACTCCATCACCGTCGGATTGTCGCCGCGCGAATAGATCGGCTGCCTTCTTCTGCCGGCGAAGGTGTCGGCCATGTCGGCGTAGCTGGCGAAGGTGAAGAGCGAGGTCTGGTAGATCGGCGGCACCACGGCGCCGCCCGGGAACGGATCGTCATGCGCCAGCAGCGTGGCCGCCTCGCCGAGATAGTCGCTGGCCAGGGAGGCCGGGTCGAAAGTGTTGGGCTGCTCGTTCATCTGCGGTCCGAAAGTTTGAGGTTGGCGGCGCCGCGCTTCAGATCGTCCTCGACGGTGGCGATCAGCTTCAGCGCCTCGGCGCGGGCGCCGTCGGGGTCACGCGCGGCGATGCAGTTGAAGATGGTGCGGTGATAGGGAAAGCTGGCGTGGCCGAAATCGCGCACGCCGAGCGGATGTTCCCAGAAGCGGTGGAACATCTCGTACATGGCGGCGATGATCTGCTCGAACAGCGGATTGCCGGAGGCGCGGAAGACCGCCTGGTGGAACTCCCAATCCTCCTCCGAGGACATGCCGGCGCGGGTCTGGAAGGCCTCTTCCATCAGGTCGAGCTTGCGCTCGATCTCGGCAAGCTCGGCCTTGCCGGCGCGGATGGCGCAAAGTGCCGCTGCCTCCGCCTCCAGCGCACGGCGGATCTCCAGTGTCGACATCAGGCCGGCGAAATCATTGCCACCGGCCAGCGTCAGCGGCATGTGCAGCATATCGGGCGAGACGGCGGCCTTGAGATAGGTGCCCGAGCCCTGCCGCCGTTCGACGAGACCGAGGCCCTCCCAGCGGGTGAGAGCCTCGCGCACGGTGTTGCGGCTGACCTTGAGGCGTTCGGCGAGAATGCGCTCGGTCGGCAGCTTTTCGCCCGGACCCAGAGCCTCCTGCCGCACGAAGCCCGCCAACGCCTTCAGCACCGCGTCATCGCGGGCCGTGGTCTGGATGGGGGGCAGGAGATCGGTCAAGCCAGAGCCTAAAGTGGTTCAATGGTCCAACCAATTTCTGCACAGACAGCGAGATGAGTCAACCGCCGAAATGCAGCGGGCCGAACGACGGGGATATCCGCCGTCCGGCCTTGGGATTTCAGGCGCGGATGCGCGCCGGCGTGACCGCGCGTTCTTCACGCCAGCGGGCGAACATCTCCTCGCGAACCCGCCGCGAAGCCGAGAGCCGTTCCTTCGCCTCCGCCAGGACGGCCGGCGAAGCCTCGGCGGGCGTGCCCGACTGGAAGGGCGGTGCCGGGGCATATTCGAGCGAGAGCTGCACGACTTCCGCTTCGGCCTGACCGAGCAGCCTTGCGACCAGCGCCAGGCCGAAATCGATGCCGGACGTGACGCCGCCGGCGGTGATTAGCTTGCCGTCCTCGACGATGCGCGCATCGACAGGGATCGCGCCGAACTCTTCAAGAAAATCATGCGCATACCAGTGCGTGGTGGCGCGCTTGCCCTTGAGCAGCCCGGCCGCGCCCAGCACCAAGGCGCCGCTGCACACCGAGGTGATGTAGCGCGCCTGCGCAGCTCGTTCCCAGACGAAATCGAGAACCGCCTGATCCTCCAGCAGCGCGTTGACGCCGCCACCGCCTGGAATGCACAGCACGTCGAGAGGCGGACAATCGTCGAAGGTGGCCGTCGGCGTAAGCGACAGCCGCGTCGATGACATCACCGGATTGCGGTCCTTCCAGATCAGTTCCACCTCGGCACCCTTGGCCGTCGCCAGGACTTCATAGGGACCCGTGAGGTCGAGCTGCTGGACATTGGGGAAGACGAGAATGCCGAAACGAAGGGTCATGGAAATCTCCTAGGGTTGACTTTCGGCAATCTAGGGCATCATGCTTTGGCACGATTGCCATTGATCCCTCATTTCAGGCCAATCAAAATGCGCCGTATCGAAGTCCTTGCCTATCCCGACGTGCAGTTGCTCGACGTCAGCGGACCGCTGCAGGTTTTCGCCAGCGCCAACGACTTCCTGATGCAGTCCGGCGAGCCAGCGCCCTATGAGATCCTGGTCGTTGCCGCCTCGGGGCGGGTCAAGACCTCGGCCGGCCTCGTGTTGGAGGGGGCGCCACTGCCGGCGCATGGGCTCCAGGTTGACACGCTGATCGTGCCCGGCGGATGGGGCGTCAACGCGGCCTGCGAGGATCGCGAACTGGTCCAGTGGATTGCCGGCCGCTCGCGCGATGCCGTGCGTACGGCGTCCGTGTGCAGCGGCGCCATGCTGCTGGCCGAGGCGGGCCTGCTCGACGGCCGCCGCGCGGTGACCCATTGGGGGCGCTGCGCCGAGTTCGCCCGTCGCTTTCCGGCAGTCCGGCTCGAACCCGATCCGATCTTCATTCGCGACGGCAATGTCTGGACCTCCGCGGGCGTGACGGCGGGGATCGATCTGGCGCTTTCGCTCGTCGAGGCCGATCTTGGCCGGCACACGGCGCTTGCCGTGGCGCGCGAGCTGGTGGTGTTCCTGAAACGTCCGGGCGGCCAGGCGCAGTTCAGCCAGACCCTCAAACTGCAGGAAGGCGACGGCCGCTTCGACCGGCTGCATGGCTGGATCCTCGAAAACCTGGGCGGCGACCTGTCGCTGGAAGAGTTGGCCGACCACGCCAATATGAGCCGGCGCAGTTTCTCGCGGCGCTATCGCGAGGCCACGGGCCGCACACCTGCCCGCGCGATCGAGGAGATCCGGATCGAGGCGGCGCGGCGGATGCTGGAGCGGGGCCTGCCCGTCAACCAGACGGCGCGGCGCTGCGGCTTCGGCTCGGAGGAAACGATGCGGCGCGGCTTCCTACGCGTCCTCGGCACCAACCCGCGCGACTATCGCGAGCGTTTCTGAGCGCGACCGCTCGCGCCAGGCCGCGGGGCTCAGCGCCGTGACGCGGCGGAATTCGCGGTTGAAATTCGATTTCGTCTGGAAGCCGGATTCGAGCATTGCCGCCGTCACCGACATGTCGGTTTCGCCGAGCAGCCGGCAGGCTTCGGCGACGCGGAAATCATTGATGAATTGCGAGACATTCTTGCCGGCCAGCCGATTGACGGCGGCGGATATCTGGCGCGCCGGAACGCCGGCGCGACGCGCCAGCCGCGACAGGGTCAGGTTCTCGTCGCGCGCCAGCTTCTGCTCGACCAGAAGCGTGCGGACCCTGTCGAGGAGCTCGCGATCCTGCGCGGCCGACGACGGCGTTTCGGCCTCCTCGACGACGGCGGATTGAGGCTGCGCGCGAGCAGCGGCGATGGCTGTCAACCCGATGAGGAACAGGCCGAGAAAATTCGCATTGCTGACGATGAAGGCGGCGTTCTCGCCCCTGCTCCATTCGAAATCCATGAGTATGGCGAAGTCGAAGAAGGCCGAGACGCAAAGCGCCAAAGCGGCGATGACGAGCGCGCGGTGCGCGGCGACCGCGCCGTCGAGGCGCGCCTCATCCAGCGCATCGGGACCGGCGCGGCCGAGATCGAGCACGGCCAAGGCGTAGCCGACGAAGATCACGATCATCGCTGCGTCGATCAGCGCCGGGACGAACAGCACCAGGGCAAGCATCAGGATAGGCGGAGCCGCATGCAGCCAGCGGACGCGGCCTGCCTTCGCAGAACTGCGATGGATCAGGCTGCGAAACCCTGCCAGGACGATGGGGGGCAGGCAGCTTGCAACCACCGGCAGCACGTAGCGCAGCGCCGTCATCTCGTAGCCCCAGCGCAGGCCGAGAAGCACTGACTGCAAAATGCAGAGGCCGACCAAGGCAAGGAAAGGCCGGCTCGGCTGCTCGGCCCGCAGCATCAGGCCAAGCAGGACCAACAGCAACAGGGCGACGACGAAGGGAAGCGGAACGAAAATCACGGTGAATCTCAAAAGCAGTCGGATGCATGGATAATGGCCCGGATCGCGATTGAGAACGACCTCGATCGCGATCGAGGACGCGGCTCAAGGACGCTATCGGCCAATCATCGCCGGTCTCTCCAACCGAGCGAGGTTCTCATGACATTCTCCCGTATCCTTTCCGCAGCAATGCTCACAGTCGTCTTCACCGCCACCGGCCAGGCCGCCGAGGTCGGCATGCGCGAAATTTCCGTCGCGGCGCCGGAACGCGGCCGCGATCTCCAGGTCTTCGTCTGGTATCCGGCCGAGGCCGGCGGCGAAGCCATCGTGCTTGGCGACAACAAGGCCTTCAAGGGCGTGCCGGTTTTCCAGAATGCCCCGCCGCTCAAAGGACGTTTTCCGCTGGTCGTGCTATCGCACGGGTCGGGCGGCCGCGTGCAAGGCATGGCCTGGCTGGCAACGGAACTGGCCAAGGCGGGTTTCATCGTGGCCGGCCCCAACCATCCCGGCACAACCAGTGGCGACTCGACGCCGGCCGATACGCCGAAACTGTGGGAACGCACCCAGGACCTGTCGGCCGTGATCGACGCGATGACGGCCGATCCGACATGGGGCAACACCGTCGATGGCGACAGGATCGGCGTGCTCGGCTTTTCGCTCGGCGGCGGCGCGGCGATGGAGATCGCCGGCGCCCGCGCCAGCCTCGACGCCTATGCCCATTATTGCGACGAATACAAGAAATGGGACTGCGCCTGGTATGCGGGCGGCATCGGCTACCGCAACGACGCGCTCGTGCATGTCGACAAGCTCGACCTTAGGACGATCGACAAGGCGCGCTTCGAGCAGTCAAACCTCGACAAGCGCATCAAAGCGGCCGTGCTGGTCGATCCGGGCCTTGCACTCGCCTTCGATGCCGCGAGCCTGAAGGCGATCACGATCCCGATGGACTTCATCAATCTCGGCAGCGCCGACACGATCCCGCTGGGGGTCGTCGCCGACAAGCTGGCCGCGATCACGCCGCGCGGCACCTATGCCAATGTCGAAGGCGCCATCCATTTCAGCTTCCTGCAGGAATGCAAGCCGAGCGGCGCCGAATTGCTGAAGGCCGAGGGCGAGGTCGACCCGATCTGCGCCGACGGCGGCCGCTCGCGCGCCGACCTTCATGCCGAGCTGGTCAAGCTGATCCGCAATGACCTGCAGCGGAGCTTGCAGGTCCCATGTGATCATTAGAGCGTTTCACAGTTTCACGGAAACGGCGAAACGCTCTAACCTTTTGTTTTTACGCAATTCCGGACGGAAAACCGCTTCGCACTTTTCCTGAAATTGCTCTAGCCGGACATTGGGTCATGGGATCGTTTCCATGACCCCAATACCGGAACTGATCCTGTTTTCTTTCCCGGTCAGGCGGGGTGCTGCAATTGGCTGAGCCCGCCGTCGACGACGAGGCAGGCCGCGTTCATGAACGGGCATTCGTCGGAAATCATGAACACCGCGGCCAGCGCGATCTCGCGCGTCGAAGCGATGCGGCCGCCGGGATGCAGGGCCAGCGTCCTGGCGCGCGCGGCGGCCGGATCGGCGAAGCTGTTCCAGTAGTCGACGACCTTTTGCGTCTCGACATAGCCTGGCGCCAGCGCGTTCACGCGCACGCCCTGCCCGGCATATTCCAGCGCCAGCGACTTGGTCAGGCCAAGCAGCGCGTGCTTGGCCACGGGATAGGGGAACGTGTGCGGAATGATGGTGAAGCTGTGCGTCGAGGCGATGTTGAGGATGGCGCCGCCGCCGCTTGCAATCATCGCCGGCAGCACCGCCTTGCTGCAATTCCAGGCGCCCTTGACGTTGACGTCGAAATTGCGGCTCCACTCCTCCTCGGTCGCCTCGAGCGGCGTCGAGAACACATTCATTCCGGCATTGTTGATCAAGGCGTTGACCGGTCCGATCTCGGCGGTCGCCTGGCTGACGGCAGCGGCAATCGCGCCAGCGTCGCTGATGTCGGCTGCAACATGCCGGACACGGTCGCGCGGCGCGGCAAGGCCGGCCATCGTCTTGTCCAGCAGCGCGCCGTCGCTGTCGACCAGGAACAGGCTTGCGCCTTCGGCAAGGCAGGCCTCGGCGATGGCGAGGCCGATGCCTTGCGCGGCACCCGTCAGGAAGATGCGTTTGCCGGACAGGCGCTCAGTCATGCCAGTCACTCCAAGTCGAAAACGGTCATCGCAAAGCCGGCGTCAAAACTCTCGCCCGGCGACAATATCTTCAATCCCATCGGGTCGGTATCGACATGCTTCAACGCGTTCGGCGTGTGGCTCATCGGCTCGAAGCAGACGGAACTGCGGTCGCTGTCCGGCGCGTAAAGCATATAGCGCCCGAGCGCCCGGGATGCCTCGATATCGAGCCCAAGCCCATGTTCGGGCCAGACAATGCGCGCAATACCGCTCCAGCCTTCGAAGCCATTGTTCAACCAGCGCTCCGGCAACCGGCGCGGCGTGGAGAAGTCGACATCCTCGCCAAGCGCGATCCGCTCGCCGGGCAGGTGTCCATCGCGTTCGCTCCACCAGCCGCTCGCCGGCGCAACAAGCGTCGTCCGCGGCGTGCGCGGAAAGTAAGGATGAAAGCCGAGCCCAAACGGCAGAGCGGTCTCGCCCTTGTTGGTGACCGACATAGTGAGGTCCAGCCGCGCTCCGGCAAGCCGGAAAGACTGCCGCGCACGGTAAGCAAAGGGCGAGCCTTCGCCTTCCGGCTTGTCGAAGACCAATTCGACGCAGTCCTCACGTTGCGCCTCTACCCGCCAGATGCCAAGCCAGCCTTCACCGTGGATATAAAGCGGATCGAAGGCGCTCGGGACGAGCGCAAAACTCCGGCCCCTGAACGAGAACGCATTGCCTTCAATGCGGTTGCCGACCGGCACCAGCGGAAAGCAGGCGCTGGCCGCCACGTCGAATGCGCCCTTGCCTTGATACGGGCGCAGGAATGGCCTGCCGTCGTTTGTATAGCCATCGACAATGGCGCCGCCGCGCGGGCTTATGCGCAGGCGTAACCGATCATTGTCGAGAGATAACCAGTCCGGCAAGGCTGCCCTCCCGCTCAGCGTCGCCCCAGAGCCGAGGAGCGCAGATTGTCGAGCAGCACGGCCAGAAGCAGGATCACGCCGCGCACGATGTATTGGTAGAAGGCCGGGATGTTGAGGAGATTCATGGCGTTCTCGGCGATGCCCATGATCAGCACGCCGACGATGACGCCGGACATCGTCGCCCTGCCACCGGCCAGCGAGACGCCGCCGAGCACGCAGGCCGATATGACCGAGAGCTCCAGCCCGACCGCGGCGTTGGGCTGGCCCGACGTGATGCGCGAGGCCAGCAGGATGCCGGCGATGCCGCAGACGACGCCCTGCAGCGTAAAAATCCAGATGCGCGTCCGGTCGACATTGACGCCGGCAAGGCGCGAAGCTTCCGGATTGCCGCCGATGGCCAGCGTGTTCTTGCCGAAGACCGTGCTGTTGAGCACAAAGCCGAAAATGGCGAAGAGCACCGCCAGCACCCAGATCGGAGTCGGTATGCCGAGCAGCTTCGACAGAGCGAGCTGGTAGAAATCCGGGCTGTTGATGCCGACGGCCCGGCCGTCCGACGAGATCAGCGCGAAGCCGCGCACGATCTGCATGGTGGCCAAGGTGGTGATCAGCGCGTTGATGCGGAACTTGGCGATGACGACGCCATTGACCCAGCCGACGACGGCGCCGCAGGCGATCGCGGCGATCAAGCCGAGCAGGATCGAGCCGGTGGTGTTCGAGGCCATCACCGCGACCATGCCGGCAAAGGCGACGATGGAGCCGACCGAGAGATCGAAGTCGCGCGCGGCGAGGCAGAACATCATGGTGCAGGCGACGATGCCGACGGTGACCACGGATTGCAGGAGACCCAGCATGTTGCGGTCGGTGAGGAAGTTCGGCACCAGGAGCGACACCAGCGCGAAGGCGACGATGAAGATGACGACCAGGCCTTGTTCGCCGAGCAGGATTTTCTTCAGCTGATCGGTCATTAAAAATCCTCAGGATGCGATCGCGTCGGGGGTTTTCTTGTCCGGCAAAGCGGCGGCCAGAATCGCCCTTTCAGCGAACTGATCGCGCTTGAGCTCGGCGCTGATGCGACCGCCGCACATGACCAGGATGCGGTCGCAGATGCCCATCACTTCCGGCAGTTCGGAGGAGACGACGACGATCGCCATACCGTCCTCGGCAAGCTGGTAGAGCAGTTCGTAGATCTCGGACTTGGCGCCGACATCGATGCCGCGCGTCGGTTCGTCGACGATCAGCACGCGCACGCCCTGCTCCGACAGCCAGCGGCCGAGGATGACCTTCTGCTGGTTGCCGCCGGAGAGATTGACGATGTCCTGCTTGCGCGACGGCGTGCGCACCTTGAGCTTGTTGATGAAGGTTTCCGCAGTGGCGACCTCGCTGGCACGGTTGAGGACGCCGAAGCGCGTATGGTGGCGCCTGGACGAGATGTTGATGTTTTCCTCGATCGAGCGGCCTTGGATGATGCCGTCATGCTTACGGTCTTCCGAGCAGAGCACGATGCCGGCGCGGATCGCATCGTGCGGGCTGGCGGCGGCAACCGGCTTGCCGTCAACTGTGATCGTGCCGCTTGAACGCGGGTCCGCGCCGAAGACCAGCCGCATCAATTCCGAGCGCCCCGCGCCGATCAGGCCGAAGAAGCCGACGATCTCGCCGGCACGGGCTTCGAAGCTGGCCGGTATGCGCAGCCTGGCGCCGCTCAGGTCATCGACCTTCAGCCTAATGTCGCCAGCCTTGCGCGGGCGAAAACCCCAAATGTCGGAAATCTCGCGGCCGACCATTTCGGCGACGACCTGATCGCGTGTCACGCCTTTAAGCGATGCGTGATGCGCGGCGAGCTTGCCGTCGCGCAGCACGGTCAGGCTGTCGCAAAGCCGGAATACTTCGTCGAGGCGATGCGAGACATAGAGGATGACCTTGCCCTCGCCGCGCAGCCGGTCGATCAGTGCGAACAGGATCTCGCTTTCGCGCGAGGACAGCGACGAGGTCGGCTCGTCGAGCGCAATGACGCGGGCGTCGAGCATCACCGCCTTGGCGATCTCGACCATCTGGCGTTCGCCGATCGACAAAGTCTTGATCTTGCGGCGCATGTCGATGTCGATGCCGGCCGATTTCAGCTTGGCGCCGACATCGTCGAGCATGCGGCGCCGGGCGATGACGCCCCCGCTCGCCGGAAAGCGGCCGAGGCTGAGATTCTCAGCGACGGTCAGCTCGGGCACCAGTTGCAGTTCCTGATGGATGACGATGACGCCATTGTCGAAGGCGTCCCTGGTCGAGGCATAGGCCTGGGCCTTGCCGTCGATGCTGATCTCGCCGGCATCGGCATGCTGATCGCCGCAGAGGATCTTGATCAGCGTCGATTTGCCGGCGCCATTCTCGCCCATCAGCCCGTGCACGGCGCCCTTTTCGACGCCGAACGACACATCCGACAGCGCTTTGACGCCCGGATAGGTCTTGGTGATGCTGGAGAATTCGAGAAAGGACACGCTCTGATCCTTCTGTGCAACGCCAAACAGGCGGCGGCTCAAGCCACCGCCTGTTTCTACAGGGAGGATTACTCGATGCCGAGGTCCTTGCGCACCTTCTCGTAGTCGTCGCGCTTGGCCAGCGCGCCGGCGGTCAGCGTCAGCTTGGCCGGCTCCTTGTTGTTGGCGATCCAATCATACATGTCGAGCGCCGTCTCGTAGCCGTGACGCTTCGGCGAGATGATGACGGTACCGACGAAGCCGGTGGCGGCCGGTTTCTTGAACTCGTTGATGGCCGATTCCGCGCCGCCGATGCCGACGCCGATTATGCCGTCGGCCGGAATGCCGACGCTTTCGGCAGCGCGCACGGCGCCGAGCACGGCCTCATCGTTGAGGCCGAAGGAGACCCACTTCTTGATGTCGGCATGGGCGTTGAGGACCACAGTGGCGGCATTGAGCGCGGCTTCGGTATCAGTCTTGGCCTGCGGAGCGTCGAAGATGTTCTCGGCCTTGAAGCCGTTGGCCTTCAGCACCGAGATCGCGCCCTCGACACGATCGACGGCAGTCGGCAGCTGGTCGTAGGAGACGCGGATGGCGCCGACCTCGTCCGCCTTCCAGCCGCGCGCCTTCATCTCGTCGACGATCGCCTGGCCGACAGCCTCGCCGATCTTGGTGGCGGAGATGCCCATATGCGGCACGTCTTCCAGCGGCTTGCCGTCGGCGCCCACAAGGCGATCATCGACGGTCATCAGCTTCAGATTGTTGGCGGCGGCCTTTGCGACGATGCCGGGGCCGAGCTTCACGTCCGGCGTGCAGACGACGAAGCCTTGCGCTCCTTGCGCGCCGAGATTGTCGATCGCCGACATCAGCTTCTCGCCGTCCTCGGCGCCGATCTTGACCAGCGTAAAGCCTTTTTCCCTGGCGGCCTGGTCGGCGAATTTCCATTCGTCCTGGAACCAGGGCTCTTCCGGCTGCTTCACGATGAAGCCGATCTTGGTGTCCTGAGCATAGGCCGAAGCGATCGTGGTGACCGACAGAACGGCGAGAGCGCCCGCGACGAGCGCGGTCTTCAAAAGTCGCATGATTACCTCCCAGCAAACGGCCGGGCGATCGGCCCGGATGCAGGAGTCTCTAATTCTTTTTATCATACCCGTCAATTGATCTGGTATGATAAATGAGATAGATAGTCCGATAAGTGATCGCTGGCGCAAATCACTCGCATCCGCTAAAGCGCGTCGCGTTGAAACGGATTCAGGCGACGCGCTTAGGTCCTTGTTTTTTTGCATGTCGTTCTCCCAAAACCGAGGTCACTTTTGGGCGACATGCATTAAGGCCGGACCAGTTGCGCGCAAGCATAAGGGTTCGCTGCCTTGGAGGAGGGGCTGAGGTGACCGAGACACCGAAGAAGGCTGACGAAGAGATCGAAGCGCCCGAGACCACGCGGCGCCCGCGCGTCATGCCCGATGTGACCAAGGCGATCGCTTCCGACATCTTTTCCGGCCGCTATCCGGCCGGATCGTCGCTGCCGACCGAGAACGACCTCGGCGTCGAATATGGCGTCAGCCGCACCGTCATCCGCGAGGCGCTGAAGGTGCTGGCGGCCAAGGGACTGGTGCTGTCCAGGCCGCGCGTCGGCACCGTGGTGTGCGACCAGGACAATTGGAACATCATCGACCCGCAGGTGCTTGCCTGGCATGCGCCGCACGCGCTGGACGACAAGCTGTTCGACGCCATCCTCGAAACCCGGCGCGCCATCGAGCCGCTGGTCGCGGAGCTCGCCGCAACGCGTGCGACGCTCAAGGAGATCGCCGACCTCGAAGCGGCGTGGCAAGGCATGGCCGGTGCCGGCGAGGACCTGACGCAGTTCTCGCGCTCCGACATCGTCTTCCACCAGATCGTCTATGGCGCCAGCCACAATCCGATCTTCCGCCAGATCGGCAAGCTGATCGACACGGCGCTGCTGTTTTCGCTGGAGGCCACGGCGACAATCTCGCCGGTCAGGCGCAAGGAAGCGGCGGCGGCGCATGGCGAGGTGGTCGAAGCGCTGCGCATGCGCGACGCCGTCGCGGCGCGCGATGCGACGAACCGGATACTCGACCTCGCGGCGCGCGACCTGGCCAGCGCCAAGAAACTGAAGAACAACTGAGTTGTCGCCCGCATGAAGATCACCGCCCTCACCACCTATGTCGTGCCGCCACGCTGGCTGTTCCTCAAGATCGAGACCGATGCCGGCATAACCGGCTGGGGCGAGCCGGTGATCGAGGGCAAGGCGCTGACGGTCGAGGCGGCGGTCAAGGAACTGGCGGACTATCTGATCGGCAAGGATCCGCGGCTGATCGAAGACCATTGGACGGTGATGTATCGCGGCGGCTTCTACCGCGGCGGGCCGATCCTGATGAGCGCGATCGCCGGCATCGATCAGGCGCTGTGGGACATCAAGGGCAAGGCGCTCGGCGTGCCGGTGCATGAGCTGCTCGGCGGCAAGCTGCGCGATACCATCAGAGTTTATTCCTGGATCGGCGGCGACCGGCCGGCGGAAGTCGCCGCCGGCGCAAAAGATGTCGTGGCGCGCGGCTTCACGGCGCTGAAGATGAACGGCACCGAGGAGCTGCAGATCATCGACAGCCACGACAAGATCGACGCAGCCGTCGAGCGCGTCGCCATGGTACGCGAGGCCGTCGGCGCCAATATCGGCATCGCCGTCGACTTCCACGGCCGCGTGCACCGGCCGATGGCGCGCATCCTGGTCAAGGAACTGGAGCCCTACCGGCTGATGTTCATCGAGGAGCCGGTGCTGAGCGAAAACCGCGAGGCGCTGAAGGAGATCGCAGCACTCGGCTCGACGCCGATCGCGCTCGGCGAGCGGCTCTACAGCCGCTGGGACTTCAAATCGGTGTTCGAAGAGGCCGTCGTCGACATCATCCAGCCGGATCTGTCGCATGCCGGCGGCATCACCGAATGCCGCAAGATCGCGGCGATGGCGGAGGCCTATGACGTGGCGGTGGCGCCGCACTGCCCGCTCGGGCCGATCGCGCTCGCCGCCTGCCTGCAGCTCGACGCCGTCAGCTACAATTGCTTCATCCAGGAGCAGAGCCTGGGCATCCACTACAACGCCGCCAACGACCTGCTCGACTACGCCGCCAACAAGGATGTGTTCCGCTATCAGGAAGGCTACGTCGCCATTCCCGATGGCCCGGGCCTCGGCGTCGAGATCGACGAGGACTATGTCAAGGAGCGCGCCAAAGAAGGACATCGCTGGCGCAACCCGATCTGGCGCCACAAGGACGGTTCGTTTGCGGAGTGGTAAGCCGGCGAATTTTTGCGGCGCTATAGTCTATAGGGCCACCGCTGCGGGGGAGACGGCGGCAAGGCCGGCTTCGGTCAGCGCATAGATGCCGCGCTCGGCGCGGGCGAACCAGCCATAGTAATTGTTCTGCAGGATGCTCGCCGCGCGTGGCGAAAGCTCCTTGAGATCGCGCGGCCGCTTCGGCCCGTCGGCCATGGCTGTGGCGCAGGCCAGCGCCTCCTGCCGGTAAGCGGTCATGATCGGCTTCTTGCGCGTGCTGCCACCGATCGACGGGTCCCCTTTGCGGCGGTGGTGCTCCTCGACCAGGCGCGAACGCCGCCGCGGATCGCGGCGCGGCGGCAAGGCGGCCGGGCTGAGCAGCAGCTCGACCTCACCCTTCTTGCCGACACCCAGCAGGCCGAAGCCGAGGCGGCGGCAAAGCGCACGAAAACGGCGGTCATGCTCGCGGCCTTTTCCCCGCGCCGACATCAACGCGGCGAGCCAGACCTCGTCGCAGGCGGCGGCGCGATCGACAGCCTGCAGGACGAGCTCGAGATTGAACTGCAATTTCAGCTCGCAAATGACGACAACCGGCGGCTCGCCGTCGCGCAGGCCGACAACATCGCAGCCGCCGATCTCGCCCTTGACGGCGAAATCCATGCTCTCGAGGAACCGCTTCACCGGTTCGTAGAGGGAGGTTTCCTGCATGAGGAAGGCATAGCCGATTCGGAGACGGCCGGCCCATCCCAACAATCCAGGTGGGATCTGCCCGGGCTATTTCCGCTTGCGCAGCGACGCCTGGTAGACCTGCAGCGACAGAAGGCGGCCGGTCGGAATCGAAGGCTCCGTCATGGGTCAAGCGCATTCGAATCTGATTGAGATATTGCCGGCGAATCCGTAAGGTTTCGCCGACACAGGCCTTTCCACGCAATCGGGCATAGTCGTAGGCTTTAGATTGAACGAGGCCGCGAAAAGCCGGCGAAAGACTAAGTCGAGTCGATCCTGAGCGGCCAATGGATTTGCCGGGGGGCAAAACGTCCGATGACAGCCAAGGCCGGCATTACAGCGCGTCAGCGAGCGGTGCTGGCACTTGCCCGCGTTTTCCTGACGGCCCGCCACCCGATGCTCGTTATCCGGTTCTTCAGGCGGCTCGGCTACCTGCCCGACCCGGCGGCGCCGACGCGCTACCACGAGCGAATGCTGTGGCGCAAAATCGTCGATCACAACCCGCTGTTCGTGACGCTCTCGGACAAGCTTGCCGCCAAGGACTACATCCGCGATGTCTGCCCGGAGGTGGGCTCGGCGCGGACGCTCTGGTCCGGCCGCGATCCCGACGACATCCCGCAGGATCTGCTGAACGGCAATGTGGTGGTGAAGACCAATCACGGCTGCGACATGAACATCTTCGTCGCCGGCGGGCAGCCCGGCCGTGACGCGATCGTACGCAAGACGAAGCGATGGCTGAAGCGGCGCTTCGGCACGCGCTACGGCGAATGGGCCTATTGGCTGATCGAGCGCAAGGTCTTTGTCGAGGAGATGCTGCCGCTCAGCGGCGGCAGGATCGCCACGGAGATCAAGGTGCAGGTCTGCAGCGGCGTGGTCTGCCATGTGCGCGCGGAGGACAAGAAGGCGCTACGCTCACGCCTGTTCGACCCGCAGGGCAATCCGCTGCCGGGACGCGACCTCGACTATCCGCGCGAAGACCAGGCATTGGAGGTCACTCCGCGCCTGACAGAGTACATCCGTCGAGCAGCCGAGATCGCGCCGCGTATCGCCGGCGATCTCGACTATGCCCGCATCGATTTCCTGGTGACCGACGAACAACTCTATGCCGGCGAGATCACTGTCTATACGGCGGCCGGCTATGCGGTGTGGAGCAACCCGGTGATCATGGCCGATATCGAGCGGCGTTGGCGGCTCGATCAGTCGCATTATCTTAAGAGCCCGCACCGGGGCATCGCGCGTGTCTATGCCGACGCGCTACGCGCCAAATTGAAGAGTGATGCGCAAATCGCCGATGCGATGGGCCAAACGACGCTTCGGCCAGACGAGACGCCGACCGCAGCCTTGGACACTCTTTCCCGAACAATATCCTATCTCAGCACATCAGATCAGCCGCGATAGAGGTAGTCCTCGATCGACTGAGCCTTCATCTCGATCGAGAAGCCGGGTGCTGCCGGCGGCATGTAGGCTGCTTCGCTTATTACGCAGGGCTCCAGAAAATGCTCGTGCAGGTGATCGACATATTCGACGACGCGGCCGTCCTTGGTGCCTGAGACCGCGACATAGTCGATCATCGACAAATGCTGGACATATTCGCACAGGCCGACGCCGCCGGCATGCGGCCAGACCGGCAGGCCGAATTTGGCGGCGATCAAGAGCACCGCCAGCACCTCGTTCAGCCCGCCCATGCGGCAGGAATCGATCTGCACGACGTCGATGGCGCCGCCAGCGATGAACTGCTTGAACATGATGCGGTTCTGGCACATCTCGCCGGTGGCGACCTTGATCGGCGCCACCGCCTTGCGGATTTTTGTGTGGCCGGCGACATCGTCGGGGCTGGTCGGCTCCTCGATGAAGAACGGCTTGGCGAAGGCGAGGTCCTTCAGCCAGTCGATCGCCTGGTCGACCTCCCAGACCTGGTTGGCGTCGATCATCAGGTAGCGGTCCGGGCCGATCACCTCGCGGGCGATCCGCAAACGGCGGATGTCGTCGGCCCGGTCGCGCCCGACCTTCAGCTTGATGTGGTTGAAGCCATCGTCGACCGCTTCCTGGCAAAGGCGCCTCAGCTTGTCGTCGGGGTAGCCGAGCCAACCGGCCGACGTTGTGTAGCAGGCATAGCCCTCGCGCTCGAGCGCGGCGATACGCTCGGCCCTGCCTGCTTCGGCCTTTTTCAGGATCGCCAGCGCCTCGGCCGGGGTGATGGCATCGGTGAGGTAGCGGAAGTCGACGATCCTGACGATCTCTTCCGGGCTCATCTCGGCTACAAGGCGCCAGACCGGCTTGCCGGCTTCCTTTGCCCACAGATCCCAGACCGCATTGACCACCGCGCCGACCGCAAGATGCATGGCGCCCTTGTCCGGCCCGATCCAGCGCAACTGGCTGTCGCCGGTCATGTGACGCCAGAAGCGGCCGGGATCCTGTTTGACCCAGTCGAGATCCAGCCCGACGACGAGATGGCGCAGCGCCTCGATCGCCGCGCAGCAGATCTCGTTGCCGCGGCCGATGGTAAAGGTGAGGCCATGACCTTTCAGCGACGGCACATCGGTGTCGAGGGTGACATAGGCGGCGGAATAATCCGGGTCCGGATTCATCGCGTCCGAGCCGTCGAGACTTTGCGACGTCGGGAAGCGCAAATCGAAGGTTCTGAGGTCCGTGATCTTGGTCATTCTTTGCCTCGTAACTGGATTGCTGCCCGCCCTATCGTAACGGCCTCAGATCGACCAGCCGCCGTCGATGTTGTAAGCCTGCCCTGTCGTGTAGGTGGCGCCAGCCAGGTAGACCGCGAGATCGGCGATCTCCTCGGCCGTGCCCAGCCTGCCCATAGGCTGGCGGGCGATGAAAGCGGCGCGGGCGGTCTCATAGTCGCCCTGCGCGCGCATGCGGCTTTCCAGCGACGGGCTTTCCACCGTGCCGGGGCAGATGGCGTTGCAGCGTATGCCTTTGGCGACATAGTCGGCGGCGATCGATTTGGTCAGGCCGATGACCGCCGCCTTGGTGACGCCGTAAGCAAAGCGGTTCGGCACGCCCTTGGGCGCGCCGGCCACCGAGGACATGTTGATGATCGAGCCGTCGCCGCGCTCCAGCATCCCGGGCAGCACGGCGCGGATGGTGCGGATCATGGCCCGCACGTTGAGATTGATGGCGAAGTCGAGGTCTTCGTCCTTCATCTCCAGGATGGAACCCGCATGGACGAAACCGGCACAGTTGAACAGGACGTCCACGCGGCCGATCTCGGCGAAACCGGCCTTCACCGCTTCGTCGTTCAGCACGTCGAGTTTTCGCGTCGTGATGCCGGGCGTCTTGCCGAGTTCGGCCAGGGCCGCCTCGTTGACGTCGGTGGCATGGACGGTGGCGCCGGCCCTGGCGAAAGCCAAAGCGCTGGCCCGACCGATGCCTTGCGCGGCCGCCGTGACGACCACGACCTTGCCTGTGATGTCCGACATGTTTTTGTCTCCTTAGTTTCAGCCGGGCTTTCGCTCGACGATGTAGATGTGGTCGGCCGCCAGCACGACCTCGTCGCGCTGGTTGAGAACTTCGAGGCGCTCGATGACGCGGCCCGATCCCGGCCGCTTCGGATCGTCTTCCTTGGCGGCGATGGTGGTGCGCGTGCGGATCGTGTCGCCGATGAAGACCGGCTTGATGAAACGCAGCCGGTCATAGCCATAGGAGAAGGCGACCGGATTGATAACGCTCGCCGTCAGGCCGACGCCGACCGAAAACACCAGCGTGCCATGCGCGATGCGCTTGCCGAAGGGCGTCGTCTTCATGAACTCGGCGTCCATATGATGCGGGAAGAAATCGCCGGTGTGGCCGGCATGGACGACGAAATCGGTTTCGGTGATGGTGCGGCCGCTGGTAAGACGCGACGAACCGATCTCATAGTCCTCGAAATAGGTGATCTGTTCCATGTTCCGCCCTACGGCTTTGCGGCGAGCGGCGTCGCCGGCGCCGCGCTCGACTTATACGCGGCCTCGACCAGCGCCATGGTGTGCCAGGCATCCTCGACGGAGCTGACCAGCTCGGTATCCTCGCCGGCGGCGAAGCGCTGGATATTGGCCATGCGGCCGACAAAGGCATCGGGGAACCACTCGCCGGCGAGCGGCACGGCGACCCAGTCCGAGCCGCCCTTGGGATGGATTTCCAATATGTCGGGCTCGCCGCGCGGATAGTCGAGGTTGAGGCCGAGCTTGACGTAAGCCGCGCCCTCGGTGCCGCAGATGCGGAACTCGCAGGCCTGATAGCGGCGACCGAATTTGTGATCGTGATTGATCGACAGACCGCAGCGGACGGTGTCGCCATAGTCGAGGATGGCGCTGGTGCGGGTCTGCGCGACCTTGTGGTTGGGGTGGCCGAGCGTCTTGGCGTGGACGCCGAGCGGATTGCCGAGAAGCTGGCGGATCAGGTCGAGATAGTGGATCGAATGCATGGCAATCTCCACGCGCGGCGCCTTGAGCAGGAATTCCCAGAGCTGCCATGGCGTGTCGAGCGCGAGCAACGCGTCGAAGTCGACGACCTCGCCCAGCCATCCGCGGGCGATGGCGTCCTTCAGCGCCAGCATCATCGGCGCGAAACGGAGCTGGAAATTGACCGCGGCCTTGAGCTGCTTGGCGCGGCAGATTTCGAGGATTTCGGTTGCCTCGCCGAGATAGTTGCCCATCGGCTTCTGGATCAGCGCCACCGCGCCGTCCGGCAGCACCTTCAGCACCTCGGCGTGCCGGCCTGGCGGAGTCGCCAGATCGAAGATGGCGTCCTGCACCGCCGCTGCTTCCGCGACCGAGCGGAACGCCGTCACGCCCCAAGTCTCGGCTAGTTTCTGCGCCTTGGCCTGATCCGGATCATAGAGGCCGGCAACCGGAAATCCAGCCTTCTTGTAGGCAGGGAAATGCGCGTCGCCGACGATCGAGCCGGCGCCAAAGGTAACGATCGGGCGCGGCTTCGAAGGCTTCGGCCAGGCCTGCGCCAGCGATGCCGGATCGAAGGCATCAGTCATGGTGGAAGACCTCGTCCATCGACGCCCACCACTCGCCTTGCTTGCGGGTCTCCAGCGGCTCCTGGCAGGGCATGCAGACCGACCACCATTCCTGAGTCTTCGGGTCGGCCGCCATCTTGGCCATGTCGGCGGCGTAGTCGCTGCCGTGATACTCGAAATAGGAGAACAGGAGGTTTTCCGGGCGCTTCAGGTAGATCGAATAATTCTTGATATTGCAGGCCGAGATCATGGTGAGCACGTCCGGCCAGACGGCGGCATGCAGGCGGACATATTCCTCGACCTTCTCGGGCTTCAATCCGAGCACCATGCCCATACGCTGCATTTCCGCCTCTCCTATCCCGTTATCGCCGTGGTAAATTCGGCGATGCTTCTGGCCTTCACGGCGTCCCAATCCCAATCGATGCCGATGCCCGGCTCGCTTGGGGCGATCGCATGGCCGTCCTCGATGCGCATCTTCTTACCCGTCAGATCGTCGAGTTGGGGAATATATTCGACATACTTGCCGTTCTGGATGGCGCAGGTGAGGCTGACATGCAGTTCCATCAGGAAATGCGGGCAGACCGGCATGTCGAAGGCCTCGGCCGCATGCGCCACTTTCAACCAGGGGGTGATGCCGCCGATGCGGCCGACATCGACCTGGACGATGTTGCAGCCGCCTTTTTGCATGTATTCTCGGAAATGCCGGATCGAATAGAGCGACTCGCCGATGGCGATCGGCGTCGCGGTCGAGTTCGACAGCCGCACATGGCCGTCGATGTCGTCGGCGGGCAGTGGCTCCTCGATCCAGGCGAGGTCGAGCTCGCGCAGCCGCTCGGCGCGGCGGACTGCCTCGTCGACGGAAAAGCCCTGGTTGCAGTCGGTCATGATCTCATAGTCGTCGCCGACCGCCTTGCGCACCGCCGATAGGCGAGCGACGTCTTCCGAGCCATGCGGCTTGCCAATCTTCACCTTCGAGCCCGTGAAACCCTTCGCCTTGGCGGCTAAAGCGTCATCGACAAGCGCTGCCGTCTCGATATGCAGCCAGCCGCCCTCGGTGGTGTAGAGCGGGCAGCGGTCCTTGGCACCGCCGGCGAGCTTCCAGAGCGGCAGGTTCTGCTTCCGCGCCCGCAGGTCCCAAAGTGCTGTGTCGATCGCGGCCAGCGCGATCGCGGTGATGGCGCCGATGGTGGTGGCGTGGGTGGCGAATTCGAGATCGTGCCAGATCGCCTCGATCTGGTCGGCGTCGCGGCCGATCAGGCGCGGCGCGAGATGGTCGGCGAGAAGCCGCATCACCGAGGAGCCGCCGGTGCCGATCGTGTAGCTGTAGCCTGTGCCCGTCGCGCCGTCGGCATCGGTGATGGTGACGATCGGCGTCTCCTGGCTGACGAAACTCTGGATAGCGTCGGTGCGCTTCACCTTCGGCACCAGATCGACCATGCGCAGTTCGATTTTTTCGATCTTGGCCATGTCAGTTCCTCAACGACTTGCCGGTTTCAGCGGAAAACAGATGGGCGCGGGAAAGATCGAAGCTCATGCCGATCCTGTCGCCGGCCTTCAGCGGCTTCGGGTTGAGCATGCGCGACACCCAGTCGGTGCCGTTGAACTCGGCGAAGACCAAGGTCTCGTTGCCGAGCGGCTCGGTGATGCTGACCGGCAATTCGACGCGGTGGACTTCCGTTTCACCGCCAGAGCTCAGGCCATGGCCGGTGGGATAGAAATCGTCCGGGCGGATGCCGAACACGACCTTGTCGCCGGTTGATGTCCTCGACTTGAACTGTCCGGGCAGCGGCAGGCTGTCGCCGGCGCTGAAGACCAGCCTGCCGTCGCTCACCGTCGCCTCGTGCAAATTCATCGGCGGCGAGCCGATGAAGCCGGCGACGAAGCGGGTGGCGGGGCGGCTGAACACCTCGTCCGGCGTGCCGACCTGCTCGATATAGCCTGAGCGCATGATGACGATGCGGTCGGCAAGCGTCATCGCCTCGACCTGGTCGTGGGTGACGTAGATGACCGTCGACTTCACCTTGGCGTGCAGCTTCTTGATCTCGGTGCGCATCTGCGTGCGGAGCTTGGCGTCGAGGTTGGAGAGCGGCTCATCGAACAGGAAGACATCGGGATCGCGCACGATGGCGCGGCCCATGGCGACGCGCTGGCGCTGGCCGCCGGAAAGCTGCGAGGGCCGGCGTTCGAGCAATTCGTCAAGGCCGAGGATGGCGGAGGCTTCGGCAACGCGCCGGTCCATCTCGTCCTTGGTGGCGCCCGCGATCTTCAGCGAGAAGCCGAGGTTTTCGCGCACCGTCATATGCGGATAGAGCGCGTAGGACTGGAACACCATCGAGATGTTGCGCGAGCGCGGCGGCAGGTCGTTGACCTTGCGGCCGCCGATGTCGATCTCGCCGCCGCTGATGTCTTCCAGCCCCGCGATCATGCGTAAGGTCGTCGACTTGCCGCAGCCCGAAGGGCCGACCAGCGCGATGAACTCGCGGTCGGCGATCTCCAGATCGATGCCGTGCACGATCTCCATGTTGCCGTAGCGCTTGGTGAGGTTTTTCAGCGAAACCGTTGCCATGAAGTCAACCTTTCACCGCGCCGGAGGTGAGACCACCGACGAGGTGTTTCTGGACGATGTAGGTGAGGGTCAGCGCCGGGATGATCATCACCACGGCCAGCGCGCACATGCCGCGCCAGTCGATGGTGAACTCGGCCGTGTAGTCGAGCAGGCCGACCGGCAGCGTCTTGGAGTTGACGGAACGGGTGAGCTGCGAGGCCAGCGCGAACTCGTTCCAGCAGGTGAGGAAAGCGAAGATCGCGGCCGAGGCGATGCCGGGACGCGCCAGCGGGAACTCGACCTGCCAGAAGGCCTGCCAGCGCGTGCAGCCGTCGATCTGGGCGGCTTCGGCAAGGTCCTTCGGCACCTGGCGGAAGAAGCCGTCGATCAGCCAGATGGTGAAGGGCACGTTAAGCGCTACATAGGCGAGGATCATGCCGATATGGGTGTCGATGATGCCGAGGCGCACATAGAGGAAGAACAAGGGCAGCGAGAGCGCGATGCCGGGCACGGTGCGGGTCAGCATCAGGCCGAGGAACATTCCCGACTTGCCGCGAAAGCGGTAGCGCGCGAAGGCGTAGCCGCCGGCCATGCCGATGGCCACCGCGATCACCGTCGAGGTGACCGAGATGATCAGCGAATTGCGGAAATAATCGAGCACCGGGATGCCGCCCTTGCCGATGCCGCTGAACATGGCGATGTAGGCATCGAGCGACACCTCCTGCGGGATCCAAACCGGCGGCTTGGCCATGATCTCGACCGTCGGCCTGAGCGACGACAGCACGATCCAGATGCCCGGCAGGCAGATGACCAGCATGGCCAGGAACAGGCCGACGCTGTGCGCGACGGTCAGCGCGCGGCGGGTGAGGCGGGCGGAGGCGTTCTCGTCCATCCTCACCACTCCGCGCCGATCTGCGCGCGCGCCGCGGCGAGCTTGTTGTAGAAATAGACGGTAAAGGCGATCGACAGCAGGATCGAGAAATAGGCCATGGCGTTGGCCAGGCCCATGCGGGCATCGCTGTAGGCGGTGCGGCCGACCAGCGTCCACAACAGCTCGGTGCGGCCGGCCGGGCCGCCATCGGTCATGATCTTGACGATGTCATAGGCGCGCGCGACGTCGAGCGAGCGGATCGTCATGGCGATGTAGGCGAAGGGCATGACGAAGGGCCATGTGACATAGCGAAAAGTTTGCCAGGGCGTGCAGCCGTCGACCCGCGCCGCCTCGATCGGCTCCTTGGGCATAGCGAGCAGGCCAGCCAGGATCAGGATGGCGAAGATCGAGGTCGACGACCAGATCTCGGCGATGGCGATGGCGATGAAGGCGAGATGGCCTTCGATCAGCCACGGAATGGCGTCCTGCGTGATGCCCAGCGACTGCAGCGCGTTGTTCACCAGGCCGATATTGTCGTTGAACATGAATTTGAACTGGAAGCCGACCAGGATCGGCGAGAACATCATCGGGAACATCATCAGCGTGCGCAGGATGCGCTGGCCGCGCGTCGCTTTCTCGACCAGCATCGCCAGACCCAAGCCAAGCAGCATTTCGAGATTGAGCGCGATGGTAAGCAGCAGAACAGTGCGGCCGAAGGCCCACCAGAAATCGGCATTGGACAGGATCGACAGATAGTTCCTGAAGCCGACGAAGACGTAGAACGTCTCCGGCCGCGTCAGCCGGAAGGGCGTGAAACTGGAATAAAGCGACAGGATCAGCGGCAGCACCACGACAGCCGCCAGCACGACGATGGCCGGAAGCAGCAGCAGGAACGGCGCGGATGGCTTGAAGCCCTTCATCGGGATCCTGTGAGGTTTTGCATTCGAGTTCGGGCCGCTCGCTCACGCAGCCCAGCCCGGAACGGAAGCCCGGTCCGCGCCAGCGAGGCGCGATCGCCTCCCCCATTCACGATGGGGGAGGCAGGCTTGGGAGCGCCGGTTAGAGCTTGCCGGCGTCCTGGAGGATCTGCGTCGCCTTGGCGGCGGCGTCATCGAGCGCCTGCTTCGAGGTCTTGTCGCCGAGGATCGCCGATTGCAGCTCGGGATAGACGGCGTTCGAGATCTCGATCCACTCAGGCGTCTGCGGCACGGCGAAGGCGTGCTTGGCTTCCTCCTGGAAGGCAGCGAGAACCTCCTTCTTGTACGGGTCGTTCTCGGCCTGCTTCAGGTCCCAGTCCCAGACGGCGGTGCGGGTCGGCAGCGGGCCGGCGGCGGCTTCGAGCTTCTGGCTGTCCTCGTTGGTCAGCCACCAGACGAGCGAAGCGGCGGCCTCCTTGTTCGGGCAGTTCTCGGTGACCGAGAAGCCGTGGAAACCGGACCAGCCGGTGCGCTTGCCCGACGAACCCTTGGGCGCGACCTTGACACCGACATTGCCGGCGACCTTCGACGATTTCGGATCGTTGAAGAACCCGGCCCAGCCCGGCCAATCGAGGTTGATCGCCACGGTGCCCGAGGCAAAGCCCTGGCCGAGATCGTCCCACAGATAGTTGGTGGTGCCGGCCGGTACGGCCTTGGCCTTGTAGAGGTTGACGAACCAGTCGAGCGCCCGGATGCCGGCCTCGGAATTGAAGACGGGCTTGCCGTCCTTGTCGAGATATTCGCCGCCCTCGGCGACCACCATCTCATAGAAGCGGCCGTTGATCGCCTCTTCTTTGCCGGCGAACTGGGTGCCGTAGAAATTCGGCGGATTGGCGAAGAACTCGGCCTGGTCGGTGACTTCCTTCCAGGTGTCCGGCGGGGCAAGGTCGTAGCCGTATTTGGCCTTGAACTTGGTCTTGTTGTCCGCGTTCTCGTAGAGGCTCTTCTGGTAGTAGAGCGCCGAGACGTCGAACTGCGCGCGCGGCAGCATTTCCAGCTTGCCGTCGATGGTTGCGGCCTTGATGGTCGACGGCACGAAGGCGTCGATCTCTTCCTTCGGCAGCAATTTGCTGAGGTCGGTGTAGAGGCCGGTGTATTGTGGCGCGAAGGACGAATGGTTCCAGCCGACGCACCAATTGGTGCTGCCCGAGGCGATGTCGGACTTGAGCTCCTTGTCGATATCGAAGCCGTTCTTCTTGGTCAGGATGTTGACCTTGGCGCCGGTCGCTTTCTCCCATTCTGGAATGCGCTCGTAGAGCTTCTCATATTGCTGGCCGCCGATCAGCTTCACGTCGATCGTCACGCCCGGAAATTTGCCGGGCAGATCGGCCGAAAACGCCGTGCCGCTCATGAGCAGGCCGGCCAAGCCCGCGGAAATGCCACTAAGCAGTCTCGTCATGTTCTCCTCCCAACGGCTCACGGCGACGGCCGGCCGGATGCGCAGCCGATCGCCTAAGCTTCATTCATATGCAAATAGCATTTTCATTCCCGGGTCAAGGCGATTGTGCTTCCCGCGGAACGGAGTTCATGCATATATGCAGATCGAAATTCACTGGAGGGGTTAGTGACAGAGGAAGAAGACGGCGATCGCTACCGCGCGCCGGCGCTGGACAAGGGGCTGGACATTCTCGAATTGCTGTCCGGCGTCGACGGCGGACTGACGCAGGCCGAGATCGCCAAGCGGCTCGACCGCAGCCCGAACGAGTTCTACCGCATGCTCGACCGCCTGGTGCGGCGCGGCTACGTCACCAAGATCGACGGCGACCGCTACTCGCTGACGCTCAAGCTGTTCGGGCTGGCGCAATTGCACGCGCCCGTGCGCCGGCTCGTCTCCTACGCGACGCCGATCATGCGCGAACTGGCCGAGACCTCATGGCAAGCCAATCAACTGGTCGTGTTCGACCGGGGCGCCGCCGTGGTTATCGCCCAGCAGGAGGCGCCGCGCTACTGGGGCATCTCGATCCGCGTCGGCTCGCATATCAGCCTGTTCGACACCGGCTCCGGCCATGTGCTGCTCGCCTTCCGCTCGCCGGAAGAGCGCAAGATGATGATCGCCGAGCATCTGCAGAGCACGGAAGAGCTCAATCTGACGCCGGAATTCTTCGCCCGCCTCGACCAAGTTAGAGATCGCGGCTACGAGATGATGGCCTCGCTGCAGACGGCCGGGGTCTACAATCTTTCGACGCCGGTATTGGGGCCCGACGGCAGGGCCATCGCCGCGCTCACCATCCCCTATATCACGCTGGTCAATGCGCCCACGGCGCCGGATATCACACTGACGATTCGGCATCTGCAAAGCGCCGCGGCGAGGCTCTCGCAGCTCGCCGGGTCGGATGTGCCGCAATCGTCGTAATTTCTTATTTGAATAATGGATTTTTAGGCGAGATAGTGCGGACGGCTACTGAGGAGACGCCGCCATGATCATCGACACCCATCTGCACCTCATCGACCAGGCCGCGTTGCGCTATCCGTGGCTGGCCGGCGTGCCGGCGTTGAACCGCGATTTCTCCTACGAGGAATACGCCGCCGACGCGCTGCGCTCCGGCATCGAGGCCGTTCTGCATATGGAGGTCGATGTCGACGCCGCCGACATCGCCGCCGAGACCGCCTATGTAAAGTCGCTGGCCGGCAAGGCGGGCAGCCTGCTCAAGGGCGCGATCGCGTCCTGCCGGCCGGAAGAGGCAGGTTTCGAGGCCTATCTGGAGACGATCAAGGCCGAGCCGTTCGTCAAGGGTTTCAGGCGCGTGCTGCACGTGGTGCCCGACGATCTCTCGGAAGGCGCGCTGTTTCGCCAGAACATCAAGCGGCTGGCCGGCACCGGGCTGACCTTCGACCTGGTCGTGCTGCCGCACCAGATCCCGAAGGCCATCGCGCTGGCCGACCTCGCGCCGGACGTGCAGTTCGTCCTCGACCATTGCGGCGTACCCGACATCAAGGCCAATGCCGAGCATCCCTGGCGCGAGCATATGGAAGCCATCGCCAGACGGCCGAACATCACGGCCAAGATTTCCGGCGTCGTCGCCTATGCCGATCCGGCGACGTGGACGGTGGAGACGCTCAGGCCCTATGTCGAACACACGATCCGCTGCTTCGGCTGGGACCGGGTGATCTGGGGCAGCGACTGGCCGGTCTGCACGCTGGGGGGCGGGCTGACGACCTGGATCGCCGCCACCCATGCGCTGCTCGCCGGCGCGAGCGAGTCGGAGAGGACGCGGCTGCTCTCGGGCAACGCGCGCCGGCTCTGGCGGCTTGACTAGGTTGTAAAGAAACTCGCCTGCAAACTAGTCGCTTTACGCGAGCATTTGCGCCGGCACACCGAGTTCTGGTCCGGCGTCGGCGAGTCGCTGATCAAGCGTATATAGCGTGGCGCCATGCTCCGATGCGATGGCGAGATGCAGCGCGTCCCCTGCTCGAAGCCCGAGATCGTGCCGATCAGCAAACTTCGCTGCCGCCCGGAATTGCCCGCCCGTCACGCCGAGGACGGTAAAGCTCTCTGCGGCCAGCCTATTGAACATCGCGAGCCCCGCGGCACGCTGCTCCAGGCTGATTTGTCCAGTGCGTAGCTTGATCGCCATGGCGGACGACATCTCGGTGACGGTCCAGTCGCTAATGAGAAGCTGCGTCGGCTCCTGTTCCGTCAGCCAAGCCTGCACACGCGGCGTCATCGCTTCGTTGGTCAGCGCCGCGACGACGAGCGACGTATCGAGGTAAAGCATCAGTACCGGTCGCCATCACGCATCGACCGCACGAGGTCGGCGGCGCTCTGGGGCTGGGTGGGCATCGCCGCCGTCAAGGAGCGAAGCAGCGCCAAATCTATTGGTTTGCGTGGCTTGGCCACAGCGGTAAGTCGCGCGACCGGCTTACCGCGGCGGGTGATGTCGATCGAATCGCCCGCCTCGACCCGATCGACCAGTTCGCTGAGGTGAGCCTTGGCATCCGCCAGATTGATCGCATTCATGTCATACTCCTGACCATGTAGATAGTCATATAACATATTCGGCTTGACGATTCCAGAACGACGCTCCTGTGCGGTCAGCTGAGCAGATAGCCGCTCAAGCTAGATCGTCGCCCTAACGTGCCGCTCGCGGCCGTAGAGCGAGACCAGGAGCAGCATGACCAGTCCGAGCGCGGCCTGCACTGTTGAGGGCCGAAAACCCAAGCCGATCAGCAGCGTGTTGATTTCCGTCAGCACCAGGACGCCGGCGATGGTGCCGAGATAGCTGCCGCGCCCGCCGACCAGCGCCGCGCCGCCGACGACGACGGCAGCGATCGTCTGGAACAGATAGGGCTGGCCGACATCGCCATAGGCCGAGCCGGTGAAGCCGAGCAAAAGCACGCCGGCGACTGCGGCGAAGAAGGCGCTGGCCGCATAAGTCACGACCCACATGCGAAGCGGATCGATCAGCGCCAGGGGTGCAGCTTCCGGGTTGCTGCCGACTGCGTAGAGCCGGCGCCCGTAAGGCGTGCGGGCAAGCACCAGCACGATAAGTGCCGTCAGAACGACGAGACATGGCACCAGCAGCGGCACGGGCAAGGGGCCAACGGAGCCGCCGATCGAGACGAAGCTGGACACCGCCTCCGGCGCCGAGCCCGACGGAAAGCCGCCGGTCCACAACAGCACGGCGCCCTGCACGATCATGCCGATGCCGAGCGTGACGATCAGCGGATGGATGTTCAGCCCACGCGAGATCAGCCCGTTCAGCGCACCGATGGCGAGGGCAAGTATACCGACCAGGATACAGACCAGGACAAAACTCCAGCCCTGGCCATAGAGCTGCGCCGCCACGACATTGGCAAAGCCGATGACGAAGGGGATGGAAAGGTCGATGCCGCCGAGGATGACGACCAACGTCTGGCCGATCGAGGCCACCGCCAGCAGCGAGGCGATGACCAGCAGCGCACGGATGGCGAAGGGCGCCGAATAGCCGGGGATGAGAAGCGTGCCGATGAGTTGCAGAAGCAGCGCCATGGCGAAGGCGCCGGCGATACGGGCGTTGGTGGACTGGAACCAGTTGCCGATCATCCCGGTCACCCTTTCTGCGCCGCAAGCCGTTCCTGCACCGCCGTCAGCACGACGGCGACGACGAGGATCAGGCCATAGGCGATCTGCAGCACATAGGTTGAGACGTTGAAGGTGGTGAGCAGGCTCTGCAGCAGGAAGATGTCGATGGCACCGATGGCGGCGCCACCAAGCCCGCCGCGGCCGCCGGCAAGGCTGACGCCGCCGAGCGCCACGGCGGCGATCGCGATCAGCGTGTATGTCGGGCCGATGTTGGGATCGGCCGAACCGATCAGCGAGGTAAGCATCAGCCCGGCCGCGGCGGCGAAGAGACCGGTCAGGACATAGGCGATGAGCCGCACCTTGGTGACCGGTACGCCGGCGGAGTAGGCGGCGCGGTCGTCGCTGCCGACCGCCATCAGCAGGTCGTAGTAGGGTGTGCGGCGGATTAGGAGCCAGCACAAGGCAATCAGCGCCAGCGGCACGATCGACAGCGGGCCGGACATGGCCTTCAGCCAATCCGGCGCCGGACCGATCGGCGCCGGCAGGATGGTGAGCGTGATGCCGGTCAGGATGAGATAGGTGCCGAGCGTCGCCACTATCGGCTGGATGCGCACGATGGTCGCCAGCACGCCGTTGGCGGCGCCGACCGCCGCGCCAACCAGCAGGGCCGCCGGAACGATGATCCATGGCGAGGACATGCCGAGATTGAGGAACAGCACCTGGATGACCAAAGCGTTGACGAAACCCATCAGCGGGCCAACGGATATGTCGATGCCGCCGCGCCCGGCCAAGATCACCGGCGCGGAGGCGATCGCCGCTCCGATCAGCGGTGCGGCCAACCCGAGCAGCGTGCCCCATCCCGAGGGCTGAAAGCGCGCCGGATTGAGCGCGACGTTGAGGACCAACAGGACGACCAGCATCACCACGGCAAAGCCGACGCCGCTGAGCTTGCGAAGCACTCGGCTCATGCGGCGCGTCCGAACATGGCGGCGATCACGGCGTCGGCGGTCATTTCCGCGCCCGAGAACTCGGCCGACACACGCTGCTCGCGGAACACCAGCACGCGGTGGCAGAGAAGCAATATCTCCTCGATCTCGCTGGACAGGATCACCAGGGCCATGCCCTCGGCGGCAAGGCCGCGGAAGACATCGTAGAGGACGTGGCGCGTTGCCACGTCGACGCCGCGCGTCGGATCGTTGAGCAAAAGGAAGCTGGGCTCCAGCGCAAGGGCCCGGGCGAGCAGCACCTTCTGCTGGTTGCCGCCGGACAGCGTGGTGATGGCCGCATCGGGACGCGGCGCGACGATGCTGAGTTTCTGCCTGTAGGCCTCATAGCGGCGGCGCCGCGCCGCGAAGCTCAAGAAGCCGAAGCGGCGATCGCTCGACACGGTGGAGATGGCGAAATTGTCGAGCACCGACTGGGTCGGGAAAATGCCGGTCGCACGCCGGTCGCGCGGCAGATAGGCGATGCCGCCGGCGACGGCCTTGCGGAAGCTGGTGATCGATCCCGCTTTTCCGTCGACGGCGATCTCGCCGGCCACCGGTCTATCGAGTCCGGCGAGCGCGCGCAAAAAACGTTCCTGGCCATGGCCGTCGAGCCCGGCAAGGCCGACGATCTCGCCCGGCGCGATGGTCTGGCTGATCGGATCGGTCCCGGGCGCGATGACGAGGTCGCGAACTCGCAACGCATTTGCCTCAGCCATGCGCGAGCTCCGCCGCCGTTTGCGGCGCCATAGCCGCCAGAAGCTCGGCCGGCGTCGAGGCGCCGCGCTCTTCGGTCTTCACCACGCGGCCGGCGCGCAGGATGGATATGCGGTCGGACAAGGCCATCACCTCGTCCATGCGGTGCGTGATGAACAGGATCAGCGTGCCAGATCCGGCCATGGCGCGCATCAGCGCGAAAACGGACTCGCGATCGGCAAAGTCGAGCGCCGCCGTCACCTCGTCGAGGATCAGGACACGCGGGTTGCGGATGACGGCGCGGGCGAGCACGACGAGCTGGCGCGCAGCAAGCGGCAGCTCGCCGCAAGGCCGGTCGAGATCGATCGGTGTCACCGCGAAGCGGCCAAGTGCGGCTTGCGCCCGGGCGCGGCGCTCGCCGCGCGGCACGCCCCGTCGCCAGAGTCCGTCGAGGCCGAGCAGGATGTTGTCGGTCACCGAACGGTCGGGCGCGACCAGCACTTCCTGGAAAACGGTGGCGAAGCCGGCAGCCTGGAAGGCGGCGGGCTGGGTGCCGGAAAACGCCTTGCCATCGAGCAGGATCGTGCCGCCATCCGGCTGCACGATGCCGGACAACAGCTTCACCAGCGTGCTCTTGCCCGAGCCGTTCTCGCCGAGGATCGTATGGATCGTGCCGGGACGGAAGGCGATCGACGCCTCCGCCAGCGCGACCGTCTCGCCATAGCGTTTCGACACGCCTTGGACTTCGAGCATATCTCTTTCCGAAAATGAAGAAGCCGGCCCTTCAAGAAGCGCCGGCTTCGCAAAAAATCACTTGGCGCAGGCGTCGGGCACCTTGGAGTAATCCCAGCCCTTGGTCGGCGCCGGATTGCTGAAATAGGCGTCGAGCACGTTTTCGGGCATCGGGTCCGTCGGCGGCACCGGGAAGACCGAGACGGCATCCGGCGTCATGCAGTCCTTGTACCATTTGTCGAGTTCGGCGGCGTGGACCGGCGGGATCGGGATCAAGAGCGTGTTGAGCTTCGGCTTCTGGCCGTCGAGCATGCGCTCGCCGACACGGAACAAGGTCTGCGCCGTCCAGCCCGGCAGCACGGCATGGCCCTCGAAGCGGTACTTGTCCGGATTGGCCTTCCAGTAGCCCAGAGCATCGCCGGTGATCGAGCCGGTGATGAGCGGCACCGGCCGCCCGGCTTCGGCAAAGGCCTCGGCGACGACGCGGCTTTCGCTGCCGGTCGTCCAGACAGCGTCGATCGGCGCCGGATTGGTGGCGATCGCCTGCAGCACCACCGTTTTAGTGACGTTGGCGGTCCAGTTGCCGTTGACGGTGCGCGCGACCTTGAGGCCGGTGTTCTCGGCAAGCGCCTTGTCGGCGCCCTGCTTTTCCTGGACGACGATCGGATGCCCGGCGATGCCTTCGACCACCAGCACGCTCGAGTCGGCCTTTGCCTTGCCGATCGCCGTCATCATGTCATAGCCCCAGCGGGCATAGTTGGAATCGACATTGATGGCGTTGGGGCTGGTGATCGAGCCCGCCGCCGTGACGAAGGGAATGCCCGCCTTGGCGGCTGCGTCCACCGCATCGTCAAGCGCCGTCGCCGAGCCGGGGATCGAGGTGATGATCGAGCACTTCTTGTCGATGAAGGCGCGTATCTGATTGATCTGCTGGCTTGGATCGTTGTTCGAATCCGACACCTCGAAGCTCGACACGGTGCCGTCGGCGATCAGCCCGTCGACCAGCCGCTTCAATTCCTTGGTGACCGACACGCGCCATGGATTGCCCTGGTAGCTTTCCGAGTGGCACCATTTCCACGGCTTGGGCGGCGGCGTGAAATTGTCCCAGGCCGACGGCAGCACTTTTTGCGGCGCGCCGTCATATTGGGCCTGGAGGTCGGCGGGCAGGCTGTCGATCACCGATTTGACGTCCGCGGCATGGGCGGCGAGCGGGGTCGAGACTAAGGCGGTTGCGGCGAGCAGGCCGCGTATCAAGCTGGTCATTTTTTCCTCCCTTTGGTTGCAGTGAACTAGCCGGCGGCGGCCGGCGCGAAACTCTCCCGGAACAGGCGATTGATGTCGGCGACGACCTGGCGGACGTGGTGCCTGCCGGCCAGACCTTCGTTGATGCGGTCGGAAGCCCGCTGCTGGAACGCCATGTAGCCGTCGTGGCGCGGGCGGACCCAGGCGCCTTCGAGCGTCGCACGCGTGTCGCTGTAGAAATTGCCGGTCGAGGCGTTGACGGCGTCATCCTCCCAGGCCGCCGAATGGCCGGGCTGGCCGCCGGCGGCGGCGTAAGGGCCGCGCTGGACCTCGCCGCTAGCGATCCAGTAGGCGAAGTCGATCGCCGCCTGGCGCTCACTCGAAAGGGCGGACACGGCAATGCCGGTACCGCCGAGCGCCGAGCCGACCGGGGCGCTGCCGCCGACGACCGGCATGTCGGCAAAGGCCAGACGGTGCGGCCGAAAACCCACCACCGCGTAGGGGACATAGCCGTAGATCAGCGGTGCGCAGGCGATGCGCGAGCCGGATTCCGCCATCCTTTCGAACACCGCTATCGGATCCATCGTCAGGCATGCCGGATCGACCAATGCCGCGATCTCGCTCAGCATCTCGAAGGCGGTTTCGCCGATCTGGCCATCGACAAGGTCGGCCGACCCGTCGACCGTGCAGGGCCGGCCGAGATCGGCTGCAAGCGTGTAGAAGCACATCAGGGAGTGCGGCGGCCTGAGCGGCAGGAGCACGCGGCCCTGCTCGGCAAGCGCCAGAACTTCGGTCCAGATTCTTGGCGCGGCCTCGATCAGATCGGGCCGCCAGGCCTGCACCTGGGTGGCCGCATCGATCGGGAAGGCCCATTGCCGGCCCTGCCAATTGTAGCTCGGATAGGATTTGCCGACGCTTCCCTTGGACAGCGCGTCGCGTTCCGCCTCGCGTCCCGGCACGTCGAGCGGCGCCAGGCATTTTTCGGCGGTGATCTGGCCGACATGCGGATGGTCGATGACGATCAGATCATAGGCGCGGGCGAGTTCTTCCACCGGAAAGGACTCGAAATCCTGCAGCGAGCGTTTTTCCCATTCGATCGCGACACCGGTCTTTTCCTTCCAAAGCGCCGAGCAGACCACCATCGGGTCGTAGCCGCGCGGATGGCTCCAGGTCATGCCTTTCAACCGGATCACAGGCCGAACTCCGCGCGGATCTTTGCGCTGTGCTCGCCGATGCGGGGCGCTGCGCGATCGACTTTTGCGCGCGCGCCGTCGACGCGCAGCGGCGAGCGGGTGGTGAGGATCGAGACATTGTCCTCGCGCGCCACCGTCTGCAGCATGTCGAGCGTCTTGAAGCCGTCGCTTTCCATCATCTGCGGCCAGGTCAGCACCTTGGCGCACCAGACATCCGCCGGCTCGAGGACGGCCAACCATTCGTCGATGGTTTTTTCCGCGATGCGTGTCGCGATGATCGCCTTGATCTCGTCGCGGGCGGTCAACCAGGTCGCCGGCTTGTCGCGGAACGGATCGAGCGCGGGCAATTCGAGCAGGTCGGCGAGTTTCGGGATCGGCGTCATGGCTATCGCCAGATAGCCGTCCTTCGCCGGATAAACGCCGTAGGGCGCCGACAGATAGGCATGCGCGCTGCGGAAAGAGGAGCGCTTGGGCAGGCGGCGACCATCATTCAAATGCGTGGTCAGCACCTCGAACTGGAAGTCGACCAGCGCTTCGAGCAGGCTGGTTTCGACATGGCCGCCTTCGCCTGTGATGCCGCGCCGCACCAGTTTGGCGAGGATACCTTGCGCGCTGGCCGCGCCCGCCAGCATGTCGGCAATAGCCAGGCCGAACGGCACCGGCCCCTGCTCCTCGTCGCCGTTCAGCCACATGACGCCGGAGCGCGCCTGCGCCAGCAGATCCTGCCCCGGCCTTTTGACCCAGGGGCCTTCCTCGCCATAGCCGCTGATCGAGGCATAGACGAGCCGGGGATTGAGCGTCCTGACATGCTCATAGTCGAGGCCGAGCCGCTCGATGACGCCCGGCCGGAAATTCTGGATCAGCACGTCCGCCTTGGCGATCAGGCCGCGCAGCGCGGCAAGATCGGCCTCGTTCTTGAGATCGATGGCAAGGCTCTCCTTGCCGCGGTTGATGGCGTGGAAGATGGTGGAATCGCCGCCGATCTCGGTGTCGCTCAGGTAGAGCCGGCGCGACAGGTCGCCGCCGTCGGGACGCTCGATCTTAATGACGCGCGCGCCGAGGTCGAGCAGGCGCAGCGAACAATAGGGACCGGACAGGAACTGGCTCATGTCGATGACGACGAGCCCGGTCAGCGGGAGTTCTTTATCAGCGGCCACGGTTCACTTCTCGGTCTTGCCGACGAAATCGGCCGGGTTCTTGTATTTCACCGTCTGCAGGTGCTCGCAGTAGAGCACCAGCTCTCCTTCACCCTTGAAGACTTCATAGCTGGCGCGGATCAGGCCCATGTCCTTGTAACGCGGCTTTTTGTCGAGGTTGGTGCGGATCGAATAGATGGTGTCGCCGATGAAGACCGGCTTGATGAAGCGGAGCTTGTCGTAGCCATAGGAAAAAGCGTTGACGCAGTTGGTGGCGACGAGGCCGAGCCCGGCCGAAAAGACGAAGGCGCCAGCCACCAGCCGCTTGCCGAAAATGCCTTCCCGCTCGGCGAACATCTGGTCCTGCACGTAAGGGTGGATATCCAGCACTAGAGCGTTGAAAGCGTGGCTTTCGCCCTCCGCGATGGTGCGGCGAAGCGAGCGGATTTTGTGGCCGGGCTGCCAATCCTCGTAGAACCAGTTTTCCGCATTCCAGACCGGGATATCGGCATGCGCTTCCGGCATGTCGGCCGGATGCGTCGAGGCGACACCGACAGTCGGCGAGAATGCGCTCATGCCGCGCTCCGAGAGGTTCCGGCGCGGCCTGCAAGGCACTCACGGACACGATGCCGGATGGCGAGATGCATATTCGCTTTCCTCCCGTCGATTTTCTTTTGTGAATAATATTTTCACATATGGGATTGCCATGCAAGCGATGATCGGCGAAATTTTTGACCTCGGCAGCGTGGAGGCAGGCCGGCCCATGGGAGGAATATCGATGCAGAGCGCCTGTCTGGTCTTTGTCGGCAGCCTCAATCGCGAGGCGCCCTATTTCCAGGGCGCGCGCGGCGTCGGCCTCGGCGTCTACGCCTTCGACGAGGCGACGCCGGCGGTTGAAAAACTTGCCGAGACCAACGAGGTCGACAATCCGACCTTCCTGTCGGTGACGCCGGACGGCGCGCGCCTCTATGCCAATTCCGAAGTCTTCGCCTGGCGCGAGGGCACGATCTCGGCCTACAGCTTCGACCGCGCCAGCAATGCGCTCGCCTATATCAACAAGCAGCCATCGCTCGGCAGCATCACCGCGCACAACACCATCACCCGCGACGGCAGCAAGCTTTTGGTGGCCAATTACGGCATGGGCAGCGGCGGCCCGGACAAAGCGGTCGCCGTCTTCGGCTTCAATGCCGATGGCGGCCTGACCGCGCCACTGGCCAGCGTGGCACATTCCGGCACCGGCCCAAATGCCGAGCGGCAGGAACGCTCGCATGCGCACAGCGTCACCGAGACCATCCAGGGCGGCATCGCGATCGTCGCCGATCTCGGTATCGACCAGTTGGTTTCCTACCGGATCGAGGCCGGCGGAAGTCTGACGAAGCTCGCCGCTTCCGCGCTCGCGCCCGGCGCCGGTCCACGCCATGTCGCGCTGCATCCGAGCGGCCGCTTCGTCTTCGTCATGAACGAGCTCGACTCGACGGTGGTGTCTCTGGCGCTGGACCCGTCTTCGGGTCGGCTAGAGTTGATCGACACCAAGCCGGCAGTGCCCGAAGCGGCACGCGCGCATAATCACTGCGCCGACATCCAGATCTCGCCCGACGGCCGCTTCCTCTACGGCTCCAACCGCGGCCATGACAGCGTCGCCATTTTCGCCGTCGACCAGCAATCGGGAAAGCTCGACCTGGTCGACTTCACGCCCTGTGGCGGCGCCACACCGCGCAACCTGGCGCTGACGCCATCCGGCCGGCATTTGTTTTCAGCCAACCAGAATGCCGACCGCATCTCGATCTTCGGCCGCGACGAAGCGAGCGGGCGGCTGACGGATACGGGACGAGCCATCGACATCGGAACGCCGATGTGCGTGCGGATCACGCCGGACCTGCTTCGATCCTAGAGGCTTATTGGCTGACCCGCGTGAACGGACCGGTATAGGTCTGGCCGGCAAGACTGTAGGTCACGTCGAGCGTGCCTTGCGATACCATCGTGGCGGTAATGTCGGCGCCGTTCGGCAGGCGCCCGAGCTTCAGCGTGTTTCCGGCAATCCGGCCGGAGCCGTCGGCGACGCCTGGCTTGTTGTCGGCGAGATCGCCCCAGGCATAGCTCACCGTGACCTGACCGCCCGAGGAAACGGTCAGCACCGCCAGCTTGCCGTCATACATGCCGTTGAGCTGTCCGGCCCAGATGCCGGAGAAGGCGGCATATTTGACCGGCACGCCCTTGGCGGGCGGCGTGACCGCGATGCCTTGATCCAGCACCGCCGAATTCGGCGCGGCGGGAGCCGCGGCTATAGGAACCGGAGCGGGTTGCGGGTCTGCGGCAGGCTGCGTGTCGGGCGTAGACTGGCAGGCGACGAGCGCGAAGGCGGCGAAGCCAAGCACCGGCCAGAGCCTGTTCGGTGAAGCCAATCCAAATCGAACCGGCGACCTGTCGAATGCCATATGTCGTACCTTCCTCGCGTCCTGCCAGCCTTTGCCAGCTGAATTTCCGAGAGCTTATTGTTTCCCATGCAAAACAGCCACACCGTTTCCTTGCTATCGGGGCTGCTGTTTTTTGGCGGGTGCCCCCTGCGCGCCTGCGCCGCAGGAACCAAACTCTTGGCCGATGGTTTGCCCCACGAAGGGACCGCAAACGCAAAGGATGCGGAAGGATGCTTGAACACCAGAATATCGAACACGCGCGAGGCAGGCTTCAGCTCAATCGTGCCGAACGTGCTCTCGAAACCGCCGAGGAAATGCTCACCCAAAATTGCGGCGCGGTCGTCGGCACCGCCTTGTGCTGCACCATTCGAGGCGCCCAGCGGCGGGTTGTCGAGGCAAAGGCTCGCCTCGGCAGGATCGGCGTTTCACGAACGAATTGAGGTCGACCGATGATCGCTAGCTTCAACATTGCGAACGTCAAGACAAGCAACCTGTTTCGTGAGGCACGGATGGCGATGCTCACGCATCAGGCAATCCACCACATCGACCTCGCGGACCAGGCGGCCGAAAAGGTGGAGCAGGCCGCGGCTGTCTTGGTCGAGGCTACGCATCGACCTGACCGGCCTCAGTCGTGATTTTCAGCCTGGCTATGCGTTGAGGCGCCCTTCGTTCAAGCGACAAATGTCGCCAAACGCGCCGAAGCCGTCAAGCAAACCGCAGTTACGAAAGACTGTTTGGTGGAGCCAATCGGAATCGAACCGACGACCTCTTGAATGCCATTCAAGCGCTCTCCCAACTGAGCTATGGCCCCACTCCCGGCAGTCAGCCGGCGCCGTTTCCGGCGAAGAGATCCGGCGCGGTGTGAGAGCCGCGCCGTCGTTTAGTGCTGGCGGCTTCTAGCGCCGCCTTCGGTCAAGATCAAGCCTTCAAAGACCGCTTTTTCGTCACAGGCGAAAATCGCCGGCAAACGACCGGATCAGACCTCGTCCTCGTCGTCGCCGACGCCGATCATGTCGGAGACGTCGTCGTCCTCTTCCTCTTCGTCGGCGAGGAAGGTGTCGTCGTCATCGTCGCCGAGATCGACATCGTCGTCCTCGTCGTCGCCGAGATCGGGAAGATCGTCGCCGCCGCCGCCCTTGGCCTCTTCGTCAGCGTCTTCCAGCGAGACGACTTCGGCGCCTTCTTCCTCGTCGCCGTCTACTTCCTTGTCCGCGACCTCGTCATCCTCTTCGAGGGCGGAGATCTTGCCTTCCTCGAAATAAGAGCGCGGATAGCTCTTGCCGGTATAGGGCGAGACGATCGGGTCCTTGTTCAGGTCGTAGAATTTGCGACCCGTTTCTGGGTCGACACGCTTGGTGCCAAGTTCAGCTTTTGCCACGTCAGGCCTCGTCAAAAAAAGAATGGTCCCCATAACCGCAGTTTTCGGCGCTGTCAAAGCCAAAAGACATGTCTTGGAAACCCGCTTTTCAAAGCCCGCGCCGGGGGATGACCATTCTCCCGCGCCGTGATACGAGACCGCCGCAACATGATGAACCGCGCCGGCCTCGCCGGCATTTCATTTGGAAGACAAGGATGTCTCATTCAGCCGCCGCTAAGCCAGCCACGGCCCGCAAATCTCCCGCACTTTCCGGCACCGCGCGCGTGCCGGGCGACAAGTCGATCTCGCACCGCTCCTTCATGTTCGGGGGCCTCGCCTCCGGCGAGACGCGCATCACCGGCCTGCTCGAGGGCGAGGATGTGATGCGCACCGGCGCCGCCATGAAGGCGATGGGCGCGCATATCGAAAAGAACGGCACGGAATGGGTGATCCGCGGTACCGGCAACGGCGCGTTGCTGCAACCCGAAGCCCCACTCGATTTCGGCAATGCCGGCACCGGCTCGCGCCTCACCATGGGTCTTGTCGGCACCTATGACATGGAGACGACTTTCATCGGCGACGCCTCGCTGTCCGGCCGGCCGATGGGCCGGGTTCTCGATCCCCTGCGCCAGATGGGCGTGCAGGTGCTGAAGGCTACGCCCGGCGACCGCATGCCGATCACGTTGCGCGGGCCGAAGCATGCCGCGCCGATCACCTATCGCGTGCCGATGGCTTCCGCCCAGGTGAAGTCGGCCGTCCTGCTCGCCGGCCTCAACACGCCCGGCATCACCACGGTGATCGAACCGGTGATGACGCGCGACCACACCGAAAAGATGCTGAAGGGTTTTGGCGCCAATCTGACCGTCGAGACCGACGAGCGCGGCGTGCGCCACATCTTCATCGAAGGCCAGGGCAAGCTGACCGGACAGACCATCGCCGTGCCGGGCGATCCTTCGTCGGCCGGCTTCCCGCTGGTCGCGGCGCTGATTGTGCCGGGCTCGGACATTACAATCGAGAACGTGCTGATGAACCCGACCCGCACCGGCTTGCTTTTGACGTTGCAGGAGATGGGCGGCAAGATCGACATCCTCAACCCGCGCAATGCCGGCGGCGAGGACGTCGCGGACCTGCGGGTGTGGTATTCCGAACTGAAGGGCGTTGCCGTGCCGCCGGAGCGGGCGCCTTCGATGATCGACGAATATCCGGTTCTGGCGGTCGCGGCGAGCTTTGCCGAGGGCGAAACGCTGATGCAGGGGCTGGAAGAACTGCGCGTCAAGGAATCGGACCGGCTGGCGGCGGTAGCCAACGGGCTCAAGCTCAACGGCGTCGACTGCACCGAGGGCGAAGCCTCGCTTGCCGTGCGCGGCAAGCCGGGCGGCAAGGGGCTGGGTGGCAGCGACCGGGACGCGGCGGTGAAGACGCATCTCGACCACCGCATCGCCATGAGCTTCCTGGTGATGGGGCTGGCGACGGAAAAGCCGGTGACCATCGACGACGCCAACATGATCGCGACGAGCTTTCCGGAGTTCATGGGACTGATGAAGGGACTGGGCGCGGAGATAGAGTGACAGCGGATGGATTTGAGCCGACCTGAGATGCTGGCGGGACAGCGCCCCCCTCTGTCCTACCGGACATCTCCCCCACGAGGGGGGAGATCAGACGTCATCGCGGCTTTCGCCAATCGCCACCGTCGCAAGATTGGGCGGGGCGCCGAAACCGCCAATCTCCCCCCTCGTGGGGGAGATGTCCGGCAGGACAGAGGAGGGCGCGAAGGATCGCGGCGCTTGCTCCTTTCAACCGCGTCGCCCCAACCATGACCGACACCTTCACCATCGCCATCGACGGCCCCGCGGGCGCCGGCAAGGGCACGCTGGCCCGCCGGCTCGCCGACCACTACCGGCTGAACCTGCTCGACACCGGCCTCACCTACCGCGCGACGGCCCACAAGCTGCTCGAGCTTGGCCTGCCGCTGGACAATGTCTCGGCGGCCGAAACCGCGGCGCGGCAGGTCGATCTCTCCAACCTCGACCGCACGGTGCTGTCCGCGCATGCCGTGGGCGAGGCGGCGTCGAAGGTCGCGGTCATTCCGACGGTGCGGCGCATCCTAGTCGAGCAGCAACGCGCCTTCGCCAAGGCGCCGCCGGGCGCGGTGCTGGATGGGCGCGACATCGGCACGGTGGTTTGCCCCGACGCCGACATCAAGCTCTATGTTACGGCAAGTGCGGCGGTGCGGGCGAAGCGCCGGCTGGCCGAGATCGAGAGCATGGGCGGCAGCGCCGATTTAGCCACCATCCTGGCCGATATCGAGCGCCGCGACGAGCGCGACATGGGCCGCGCCGACTCGCCGCTGAAGCCCGCGGCCGACGCGCACTTGCTTGATACCAGCGAAATGGCTATAGAGGCCGCGTTCCTGGCGGCGATGGCGATCGTTGACGACGTCCTTGCCAAGAGAAACAAGGCCTGATTGCGGGTTTTCGGTTGCTGTAGGCGGCGAAAACACCCATATCGGGCAGGAACCAGCCTGCCAGCATTCTCCATGCGCCGGACTTGCCGCTCGAAAAGCGGCCAAGGGCTCTTAGCCCGGAACGCCGGCAGGCTCAACGCAACGCTAACCCACGGCGCCCGCTCCGCCAGACGCGGAGCATTCCAGGAGAAACAATGTCAGTAGCTAATCCGTCTCGCGACGATTTCGCGAGCATGCTCGAAGAATCATTCACCGCCGGCCATTCCGGCGAGGGCCAGGTTGTCCGGGGCACGATCACCGCGATCGAAAAGGACATGGCCATCATCGATGTCGGCCTCAAGGTCGAAGGCCGCGTGCCGCTGAAGGAATTCGGCGCCAAGGGCAAGGACTCCTCCCTCAAGGTCGGCGACACCGTCGAAGTCTATGTCGAGCGCATCGAAAACGCGCTTGGCGAAGCCATGCTGTCGCGCGAGAAGGCTCGCCGCGAAGAGAGCTGGGTGCGTCTCGAAGAGAAGTTCACCAAGGGTGAGCGCGTCGAAGGCGTCATCTTCAACCAGGTCAAGGGCGGCTTCACCGTCGATCTCGACGGCGCCGTGGCGTTCCTGCCGCGCAGCCAGGTCGATATCCGTCCGATCCGCGACGTCACGCCGCTGATGCACAACCCGCAGCCCTTCGAGATCCTCAAGATGGATCGCCGCCGCGGCAACATCGTGGTCTCGCGCCGCACCGTGCTCGAGGAAAGCCGCGCCGAACAGCGTTCGGAAATCGTGCAGAACCTCGAGGAAGGCCAGGTTGTCGAAGGCGTGGTCAAGAACATCACCGACTACGGTGCGTTCGTCGACCTCGGCGGCATCGACGGCCTGCTGCATGTCACCGACATGGCATGGCGCCGCGTCAACCATCCGACCGAAATCCTCAACATCGGTCAGACGGTCAAGGTGCAGATCATCCGCATCAACCAGGAAACCCACCGCATCTCGCTCGGCATGAAGCAGCTCGAGTCGGATCCGTGGTCGGATATCGGCACCAAGTTCCCGATCGGCAAGAAGATCCGCGGCACCGTCACCAACATCACCGACTACGGCGCGTTCGTCGAGCTGGAGCCGGGCATCGAGGGCCTCATCCACGTTTCGGAAATGTCGTGGACGAAGAAGAACGTGCATCCCGGCAAGATCCTGTCGACGACGCAGGAAGTCGACGTGGTGGTGCTCGAGGTCGATCCGGCCAAGCGCCGCATCTCGCTCGGTCTCAAGCAGACGCTGGAAAACCCGTGGGAAGCGTTCGCCCGCAACCATCCGGTCGGCAGCCAGGTCGAGGGCGAGGTCAAGAACAAGACCGAGTTCGGCCTGTTCATCGGCCTGGAAGGCGACGTGGACGGCATGGTGCACCTTTCCGACCTCGACTGGACCCGTCCGGGCGAGCAGGTCATCGAAGAGTACAATCGCGGCGACATGGTCAAGGCGCAGGTGCTCGACGTCGACATCGAGAAGGAGCGCATCTCGCTCGGCATCAAGCAGTTGGCCCGCGACACCGTCAGCGATGCCGCGAGCAGCGGCGAGCTGCGTAAGAACGCGGTCGTCACCTGCGAGGTCACCGGCGTGAAGGACGGCGGTCTGGAAGTGCGGCTGGTCGACAGCGGCCTCGAGACCTTCATCAAGCGTTCGGACCTTTCGCGCGACCGCGACGAGCAGCGCCCCGAGCGCTTCACCGTCGGCCAGAAGGTCGATGCGCGCGTCATCGCCTTCGACAAGAAGACCCGCAAGGTGCAGGTCTCGATCAAGGCGCTGGAAATCGCAGAGGAGAAGGAAGCGGTCGCCCAGTACGGCTCGACCGACTCCGGCGCTTCGCTGGGCGACATCCTGGGCGCCGCGCTGAAGAAGCAGGGCAACTAAGCCAAGCCTCTTCACCTGACGAACAAACAAAACCCCGCCGGAGCGATCCGGCGGGGTTTTGTTTTGTCCGGATATCAGAGCAGTTCCGGGAAAAGTGTCAGCGGTTTTCCGTCCGGAATTGCGTAAACCAAAGAGATAGATGTCAGGCCCGGCCGTAAAGCGGGACCAGCGTGCCGCTCATCGCCTGGTTGGCGGGCGAGGCGAGATAGGCGATGGCCTCGGCGGCGGCTTCGAGGCTGACCCATTTGCCGAAATCCGCGTCCGGCATGGCTTCGCGGTTGGCCTGGGTGTCGAGCGTCGAGGGCGCCACCGCGTTGACCAGTATGCCTTTGCCCTTCAACTCCTCGGCCATCGCCACCGTCATCGCAGCGACTGCAGCCTTCGAGGCGGCATAAGCGACCATGCCGGAACCCTTGCGCGGCTCGAGCGCGGCGCGTGCGGTGACATTGACGATGCGGCCTGCCGTGTTCGATTCCAGCATCGAGCGCACCGCGGCGCGGCTGCACAGGAAAACGGTACGGGCGTTGGTGTCCATCATCTCGGCGAAAGAAGCGGATTCGATCTTTTCGATCGGCGCCATGGTGAAGCCGCCGGCCAAATGGATCGATGCCCAGAGCTCGGGCAGTTGGTGGTAGAAGGCCTCGACCTTGGCGGAATCCGACAGGTCGACATTGTGCGCCAGGTGAACGCTGGCATGCGCCGCATAGGGGAAGTGCGGCGGGGCCGCGGCGTGGGCATTGGGCACGTGGCAGATCGCGCCCTGCTCCAGCAGTCGGCCGACCACCGCGCCGCCGAGCGCGCCGGTGCCGCCCGTAACCACGACATGCCTGCCTTCAAGTGTTTCCGTCATCCTGGAACCGCTCCTGTCTTTTTTATAATTCTTTGTTTTTGTTATGCCGCCCCAGTGTGAACCTCGCCTCTTTCAAGCTGTCACTCAATTGAAATATCGGCATGGCTGTCGCGGCGTCTTTGCATGCGTCAGGCGGTCGTTTTGCCTGCAGGCACGTCCATTCCAAGAACGAACGCGCTGCCGCCTTCAGTCCACGGTGATTTCGATGACGCGCGGCTTGCCCGACGCCCGCGCGCGCTTCAGCGCCTCTGCCAAACCACCGATGTCGGTCAGCCGCTCGGCCTCGATGCCGTAGGCGTCGGCGAGCTTGCAGAAATCCGGCGGCGCCGGCGAAACGCCGACCGGCTCGACGCCGACATCGAGCATCGAGGTCTCGATCTCGCGATAGCCGCGATTGTTCCAGACGACGAAGATGACCGGGGCATTTGAATCGAGCGCGACGGCGATCTCCGGCAAGGTGAACTGGAAGCCGCCGTCGCCGGTCAGGCACACGACCGGAGCCTCCGGCACGGCAAGTGCGGCGCCGATCGCCGCGGGCGGGCCGTAGCCCAGCGCGCCGAAGCCGGTCGCGGCATTGAACCAGCCGCCAGGCCGATCGTGATCGTAATAGAGATTGGCGGCGTAGATCGGCTGGGTGGAATCGCCGACGATGATCGCGCCGGGCAGCGTGTCGCGGATCGTCTCAACCGCGCGCACCTGCGCCAGATAGTCCGGCTTCAGCTCTGCCAGCGCGGCTTTTCGCGCTGCGGCAGCGCTGGCCTCGCCGTCTTTTGCCGCGGCATGATTGGGCCCGATCGCGGCGAGCAAGGCCTCGGCGGCTTGCGCGCAGTCCGCCTGGATGCCGACCGTCACCGGACGCCGTGCCAGCTGATCGGCGCCGATATCGATGCGGATCAGATTCTTCGGCAGCACGAAGCCGCCATCGCCATAGCCGTCATAGTCGGTCGGGCCGAATTCGGTGCCGGCGGCGATCACCAGATCGGCGTCGGCCATCAGCGCGCGCACCGCCTTGAGGCTCGGGCTTGCCGGCACGCAGAGCGGATGGCCGTGCAGGAGGCCGCGCGCGTTTGCTGTCTCTACGACAGGAGCACCGAGCGCCTCGGCCAGCCGCCGCAAGGCTGCGTCGGCCTTCTTGGCGCCGCCGCCGGCAAGGATCAGGGGGCGCCGCGCGGATTTGATCAGCTTTGCCGCTTCGGCTACGGCGCCCGCCTCCGGCGCGGGCGGCGCGGCGTTGCTGAGCGTTGGCGCGAGGCCGTCGGCCGGCTTCACCATGACGTCGGTGGGAATCTCGATATGCACGGGTCCAGGGCGCGAAGAGGAAAACAATGCGAAGGCGCGAGCCAGCGCGCCCGGCAGTTGATCGGCCTCGGTGACGCGCTCGGAAGACAGCGCCACCTTTTCCATCATACCGCGCTGGTCCGGCAGTTCATGCAGGAAGCCCAGACCCTTGCCCAGCGTATCGGTGGCATTGACGCCGGAGATCACCAGCATCGGCACGGAATCGGCGCGCGCCTGGCCCATGGCGGTGATGGTGTTGGTGAGGCCCGGCCCGGTGATGACGAAAGCGACGCCCGGCCGGCGGCCGGCGCGCGCATAGCCGTCGGCCATGAAGCCGGCGCCCTGCTCGTGGCGCGGCGTGACATGGCGGATCTTCGAGCGCGCCAGACCGCGATAGAGCTCGACCGTGTGCACGCCCGGAATGCCGAAGACGGTGTCGACGCCATGCGCCTCGAGCAGCGAGATCAACGCTTCGCCAACGGTGGTCATCAATCTCCTCCCTACCTCTTTGTTCTTGCGCAATTCCGGACGGAAAACCGCTTCTCACGTTTCCCGGAACTGCTTTTCCGGCGCCAAGCCGAGCTCGGCCTCTATGGCTTTGATGCCGATCGCCGCCAATTCGCCAGGCGAGAACATCTCTGCGGCCAGGCAGCCTTCGATCCAGAGCCCGTCGATGATCGCATTGATCGCGATGGCATGGCGGCGCAACTCGCTTTCATCCGGCTTGCGCCTTTCGGCGGCAAGCACTTCGGCCACGACCGCTTCCACTTCGTTGCGGAAGCCAAGATAGCCTTCGCGATGGGCACGGGCGAGCGTCGGATCCGCATTGGCGCGGCCGAGGAAGGTCGCCCAAAGCGAAAACACCCGCGCGTCGACGATCGGCGCGTTGAGATTGGCGGCGACGAAGGCCGCGAGGCGCTGGCGCGGCGAGGCGTCTTCCACGGCGAGAGCCGCTTTCGCCTGCTCGGTCATGCGGCCGACCAGGGCCGTATAGGCTTCCTGCAGCAATTCTTCCTTGCCGGGGAAATAGTGCCGGATCAGTCCGGCGGTGACGCCGGCGCGCAAGGCGATGGTGCGCAGGCTAGCGCCCTGCAGGCCATGTTCCGCCACGCTGTCGAGCGTCGCCTCGATCAGGTCCTGCCGCCGCCGCTCCTCGCCCTCGCGACGGAACTTGCGGCGCGCAGTCATTGCCGCAGGATCGGCCGCGTCAGGCATGTCGGCCCGCCTTCGCAGGCAATGCAGAGCGCATCCGCCTCGAATATCTCGACCGTGCAGCCGGCGGCTTCCATCGCGGACTTGGTCTTGGGAAAGCCGGCAACGGCGATGACCTTGAGCGGGCTGGTCGGCAGCACGTTCAGGCTGAGGCCGTTGGAGGCGGCGAACTCCCCTGCGTCGCCTTCGACCAGCCGGATGCCGCGCGCCTTCAGCATCTGATAGAACGGCGCCGGCAAAAGCGGCGAATAGACCAGTGCGAGATCGTCGGCCAGCGGGCTGATCACCGACATCAGATGCAGGCACGCCTCTTCACCCTGCCACAGCGGCAGGTCGAAGCCGTAGACGGAAATGCCGAGCGGCGTCAGCAGGTTGGAAACCTGCTGGATGCCTTCCTGGTTGGAGCGCACGCCGCGCCCGATCGCCAGCGTGCGGGCGTCCAGCCAGACGCAATCGCCGCCTTCGACCTGGCCCGGAGCCGCGACGCGACCGAGGATCGGAATGCCCAGCCTTTTGTAGGTTTCCTCATGCAGCGAGGGCTCGCCGGCGCGCAACGGCTTGCCCATCGACAGGATGAGCGCGCCGCGGTCGGTCATCAGCGATGGATCGTGCGTGAACACCGAATCCGACAGCCCGTCGGCCTTGTCCTCGATCCACTCGATTTCGGCGCCGGAAGCCGTCACCAGTCCAGCAAGCGCGGCATGCTGCAAGGCTGCCTTCGCCGGGTCGAATCCCGGGCCATAGTGCCAGGCGGCCCGGTCGGCGCCGCGCATGGCGTTGGCCGCCGACCGCATCAGCACGCGCCGCAGCGGCGCCGCCATGGACTGGGATCCGAAAGCGCTCATCGATGTCCTTTTTTAGGTGAAAAAAATCGAAAAAATTTCATCAGCGGCTATTTATACACTTGCACAATAAGCCTGCAAGTGCCGTAATGAGCGGGATTGACGGGCTCGCGCTGTCGGGTCCATGCTGAAGTCTGGAGCGGGACAGTACAGCGTAATGTTGATTAGCCGGATGGACGTTCGACGACCTGCCATTGACCATAGAGAGGTCACCTGGTGAGCGCGGTGGGAACCGCCACAGTCTCATCCGGCAAGGCGCTAAACAGCGCCGCCGAAGCCATCCATGTCGAAAACCTGCACAAGAAATTCGGCCAGCTGCATGTGCTGAAGGGCGTGTCGCTTTCGGCGCGCGACGGCGAAGTCATCGCCATCATCGGCGGCTCCGGCTCGGGCAAGTCGACGCTTTTGCGCTGCATCAACTGCCTGGAGAACCCGACCAGCGGCATCATCCGCGTCAATGGCGAGGAGATCAAGCTCAAGGCCGACAGCCACGGCCACACCGTGCCTGCCGACCGCCGGCAGATCGAGCGGATCCGTTCCAGGCTCGGCATGGTGTTCCAGAATTTCAATCTGTGGAGCCACATGACGCTGATCGAGAACGTCATCGAGGTTCCCGTGCATGTGCTGGGCGTCAAGCGCGACGAGGCGATCGCGCAGGCCGAGAAGCTGCTTGCCCGCGTCGGCCTTGCCGAGAAGCGCGACGTCTATCCCGCGTTCCTCTCCGGCGGCCAGCAGCAGCGCGCCGCGATCGCCAGGGCGCTGGCGATCAATCCGCGCGTCATGCTGTTCGACGAGCCGACCTCCGCGCTCGATCCGGAGCTGGTCGGCGAGGTGCTGAAGGTGATCGGCGACCTGGCGCGCGAGGGGCGCACCATGGTGCTGGTGACGCATGAAATGAAGTTTGCCCGCGAGGTCGCGACGCATGTCGTCTACCTCTACAACGGGCTGGTCGAGGAGGAGGGTCCGCCCGAACAGCTGTTCGGCGCGCCCAAATCCGAAAGGCTCAAGCAATTCCTCCGCAATGTCGGCTAGGGCCGGCATCAAGCGGAGCGAAGAACCGGGAACACAACAAAGTGGGAGTTCTGACATGAAGACTGTTCTCAAGACCTTCGCCGCGGCGCTGCTGATCGGCGTCGCCGCGCTGGGCGGCGTGGCCAAGGCCGACCAGGTCAAGATCGGCGTCGCCGCCGAACCCTATCCGCCCTTCACCTCGCCCGATGCCTCCGGCAAATGGGTCGGCTGGGAGATCGACTTCATCGACGCGGTCTGCGCCGAAGAGAAGCTCGACTGCGTCATCACGCCGGTTGCCTGGGACGGCATCATTCCGGCGCTGACCACCAAGAAGATCGACCTCATCGTCTCCTCGATGTCGATTACCGCCGAGCGCGAGAAGACGATCGACTTCTCGGATAAGTACTACAACACCCCGACGGCGATCATCGGGCCGAAGGACCAGAAGTTCGGCGCCACGCCGGACGACCTCAAGGGCAAGGTGATCGGCGTGCAGGTGTCGACGGTGCATGCCGTCTACGCCAAGAAGCACTTCACCGGCGCACAGGAAATCAAGGAATACCAGACGCAGGACGAGGCCAACAACGATCTCGCCGCCGGCCGTCTCGACGCGGTGCAGGCCGATTCCATCGCGCTCGGCGAATTCCTCAAGACCGACCAGGGCAAGGCCTGCTGCGACCTGAAGGGCATGGTTGCCCCGGACGACGAGGTGCTGGGACCGGGCGTCGGCGCCGGCGTGCGCAAGGAAGACACCGCGCTCAAGGAAAAGATCAACGCCGGCATCAAGGCGATCCGCTCCAACGGCAAATATGACGAGATATCGAAGAAGTACTTCGACTTCGACATCTATGGCGGCGCGCCGCAGTCGAACTGAACCCTCGCCTTATGAGTGCGGGCATGGCGCCGGCGCCATGCCCGTCCCTGCCACGCATGCCTGCCGCTGATCTTGCCGTCAGCAACTTGCCAGCAACTGGGGGCGAAGCTGTTCGACGTCCTTCTTCCGGCCTCCGCGGCCGGCATTTTCGAGCTCCTGTCGCCGGTGGCGCCGGGATGGGGCGGCACGCTGCTGGTCGGCCTGCTGCATTCACTCGAGATCGCCATCGGCGCCACTTTCCTTGGTCTGCTGATCGGCACCGCCGGCGCCTTCGGCAAGCTCTATGGCGGCCCGGTGACGCGCGACTTGCTCGCTGTCTACACGACCGTGGTGCGCGCAGTGCCGGAACTGGTGCTGATCCTTTTGCTCTATTACGCCGGCACCGACCTCATCAACCAGGTGCTGGCGGCAATGGGCTACAGCCGTGTCGACATCAGCGGTCTAGCGGCCGGTATTTTCGTGCTCGGTTTCGTCCAGGGCGCCTATTCGACCGAAGTCATCCGCGGCGCCATCCTAGCCATCCCGCAAGGCCAGATCGAAGCCGCCCGCGCCTATGGCATGCCGCCCGGCCTGATGCTTAGGCGCATAACGATACCGGCGATGCTGCCCTTCGCCATTCCGGGCCTGGCCAATCTCTGGCTGATCGCCACCAAGGACACCGCGCTGCTCGCCGTCGTCGGCTTCTTCGAACTGACGCTGGCGACACGGCAGGCGGCCGGCGTCACCAAGGCCTATCTGATCTTCTATCTCGCGGCCGGCGTGCTTTACTTGGCGGTGACGCTTTTCTCCAACGTCATCATCAGCCGCGTCGAGGCCTGGTCGCGGCGCGGCATGCCTTCGGTCAAGGAGGCGCGCTGATGTCCGAGGCAACCGCCATCAACGTTGCGGCGCGCGCCTCGCTCTGGCTGCAGCCGCACCGCATCGTGCTGATCCTGATCGCGCTGGCGCTGGTCTTCTGCGCGGTCTTCTTCCTGCGCTGGGACTGGCTGCCGCAATATTGGCAAATGGGCCTGATGGGCATCTGGCGGGCGCTGTGGATCCTCGCGGTCACCTGCGCGCTTGGCTTTGCGCTGGCCGTGCCGCTCGGGCTGGCGCAGGCCGGCGGACCGTTCTGGTTCGCGGTGCCGGCCAAGGTGTTCTGCACCATCATCCGCGGCACGCCGCTGCTCTTACAGCTCTGGCTGCTCTATTACGGGCTCGGCTCGATCTTTCCTCAATATCCGTGGATCCGCGAATCCTGGATGTGGCCGTATCTGCGACAGGCATGGCCCTATGCCGTGGTGGCGCTGACCTTTTCCTTCGCCGGCTATGAGGGCGAGGTGATGCGCGGCGCCTTCGCCGGCGTGCCGAAGGGTCAGTTGGAGGCCGCGCGGGCCTTCGGCATGAGCCGCTGGAAGATCTTCCGCCGCATCTGGCTGCCGCAGGCCTTCTACCGGGCGCTGCCGACGCTGACCGGCGAGACGGTGCTGCAGCTGAAATCGACGCCGCTGGTGGCGACGATCAGCGTCATCGACATCTTCGCCGTCTCGTCCAAGGTGCGCCAGGACACTTATCTCACCTACGAGCCGCTGCTGCTTCTGGCGCTGATCTATATGACGATCACCGGCATTCTGGTGCTGATCTTCAGCCGGATCGAGGCGCGGATACCGGTCAAGATCGGGTAGTGAATGGTGAATAGTAAGTGGTAAATGGTCGCAATTTTCGCGCCCTCGTCTAAGACGGCCATTCACTATTCACCCATTCACCATTCACCAGGGCGTCCACCATGGAACTATCACTCGACCAGGCAACAGGCCTTTGCCGCATGGCGGCGCTCGGCGCCGGCGCGAACGAAGAAGCGGCGCAGTCGCTGACCGCATCGATCATAGCAGCGGAAGCGGAAGGCCTGGCGACGGTCGGCCTGTCGCATTTCATCGACTATCTCGAAGCGCTCGAGGCCGGCCGTATCGACGGCAATGCCGATCCGGTCATCACAAGGCCGGCGCTCGCGGTCTATCTCTCCGACGCGCGCGGCGGCCTTGCGCATACCGGCTTCGACCGCGCGATCGAAGATCTGATCAAGGCGGCAAAACTGTTCGGGGTGGGGATCTTCTCGCAAAAGAACGCCTATACATGCGGCGCGCTCGGCTATTTCACCGGACGGCTGGCCGAGCAGGGGATGGTTTCCTTCGCCGCCACCAACGGCCCGGCGGTGCTTGCCGGCTCCGGCTCGATCAAGCCGGTCTATTGCACCAACCCGATGTCGTTCGCGGCGCCGACCGCCGACGGGCCGCCGCTGGTCATCGACCAGTCGTCGAGCGCCACCGCCTTCGTCAACATCCGCAAGGCGGCCGAGGACGGCAAGGAAATCCCAGAGGGCTGGGCGCTGGACGTCAACGGCAACGCGACCACCGATCCTGCCGCCGCGATGAAGGGCGCGATGCTTGCCTTCGGCGGCCAGCGCGGCGCCAACATCGCCTTGATGGTCGAGGTGCTGGCCGCCGGCATTTCCGGAGCCAACTGGTCGCTCGACGCGCCCTGGTTCACCGGCGGTCCGGATAGCCCCGGCACCGGGCTTTTCGTCCTGGCCATCGAGCCGAAGCTGCTCGACCCGGATTTCGAACAGCGCATGAAAGACCAGCTCGACCGGCTGCGGCAGCGCTACGGCGTGCATATCCCCGGACGCTCGCGCGCCGTAGCGGCCGAGAAGGCCCGGGAGCGCGGCATCACGACGTCCAAGGCCATCGTGCAGCGCATTTCGGAGTTCGCCGAGCGCTATTCAGCGTGATTTTCTTCCACTCGACTTGAACCTTTCTAGGGCCTGCAACGACCCATTCTCGGCACCCTCGCCGCGAGCCGCTTGGTTGGCTTCGTCCGGTTCGCGGCTGGCGGGCCGCGCCGGGCGGTCAGGGCCGGAGGTAGGCGTGCTTGCTTCACGCCACCTTGATACCGTCTCAGGTCAGGCTGCCTCGTTGGGCCCTGTTTCGGTGCGGGCACTGCCCGGAAAACCCCGCTCCGGCGGGGTTTTCTGCATTTGTGCGCCTGCTAGGCAAAACATGATTAGAAAAGTTAACTTTTGTTAACTTGACTTGAGGAGAGCCGTCGGGCGTTTGCGGAATCGTCAAAAAAGGAGAGACTATGTCCGCGACCACCGACACCCCCCGAGCAAGTCTGATCGTCCCGGCTCTTGGCCGCCTCTATTCGGCGCTTCACGACGCCGGCGAAACCCTGCTGCGCGCCGTAGCCGGCGGCTTCCTGGCCATTCACGGCTCGCAGAAGATCGTCAACCCGTTCGGCGCCACCGAAATGGTCGAAGGCCTAGGCTTCTATCCCGGCGTCTTCTGGTCGCCGCTGCTTGCGGCCACCGAATTCTTCGGCGGCATATTGATCGCCATCGGGCTCTTGACCCGCCCCGCCGCCTTCGCCGGCCTGATCGTGCTTCTGGTCACCGTCTGGTTCCATTGGGTCACCATGGGCCAGGGTTTTTCCGGCGCGGAAAAGTCGCTGCTGTGGGCCGCGATCCTGGCCTTCTTCGTCATCCGCGGCGGCAACCGCCAATCGGTCGACGCGCGCATAGGCAGGGCTTTCTAAGCTACTTTTGCCTGCACACAATTCACGCGACCGGCGACCTCCGGTCGCTCTTTGCCTTTGGCGAAAAACGGATTAAGACACGGCCTCAGCCAAGCATTCGCGCGCGGAGCCAGTCATGACCGAAATCCTGCAGACCCCAAAGCTCGTCGTCGTCTTCGGCGGCTCGGGTTTCGTCGGTCGCCATGTCGTGCGGGCGCTGGCCAAGCGCGGCTACCGCATCCGGGTCGCCTGCCGGCGGCCCGACCTCGCCGGCCACGTGCAGCCGCTCGGCAATGTCGGCCAGATCCAGCCGGTGCAGGCCAATGTGCGTATGCGCTGGTCGGTCGACCGCGCCGTGCAAGGCGCCGACCATGTCGTCAATCTCGTCGCCATCCTGCACGAGACCGGACGGCAGAAATTCAACACCGTTCATGACTTCGGCGCCCGTGCCGTCGCCGAGGCGGCACGCTCCGTCGGCGCCGGCCTCACCCACGTCTCGGCGCTCGGCGCCGACGAGAACTCGCCATCGGTGTATGCGCGCACCAAGGCTGCCGGCGAGAAGGCGGTGTTCGAGACGATCGCCGACGCCGTCATTTTCCGGCCGTCGATCAATTTCGGGCCGGAGGACGGCTTCTTCAACCGTTTCGCCAACATGGCGCGCTTCTCGCCGGTATTGCCGCTGATCGGCGGCGGCCAGAACAAGTTCCAGCCGGTCTATGTCGGCGACGTCGCCGAGGCGGTGGCCCGCTCCGTGGACGGCAACATCAACGGCGGCCAAATCTACGAGCTCGGCGGCCCGCAGGTGCTGACCTTCAAGGAATGCATGCAAGAACTACTCACCGTCATCGAGCGCCGCCGCCTGCTGGTGCCGGTGCCGTTCTGGATGGCGAACATCCAGGCTTCGATCCTGCAGCTTTTGCCCAGCCCGCTGCTGACCAAGGACCAGGTGGAGCAACTGCGCGAGCACAACATCGTCACTGACGAGGCCGCCAAGGCGGGCAGGACGCTGACCGGCCTTGGCATCCAGCCGCAGGCTCTCGCGACGATCCTGCCCAGCTATCTGTGGCGCTTCCGCGCCGCCGGCCAGTTCCAGCAGCGCCGGCCGCTCGCCGACCGGTAATCAAGACACTCAGGTTCTGCGCGAGACCTGCATCGGCAGGCCGCCCTGCGGCTGCGTCGTCAGCTTCTGCACCGGCCATGGCTTGGTGTCTGAGGTGACGTCGAAGCGGAAGCGCGACAACAGGATCGCCAGCGCGATAATTGCTTCCTGCATGGCGAAACTGGCGCCGATGCAGACGCGCGGCCCGGCGCCGAAGGGCAGATATTGGAAGCGGTCGATCTTGTCGCGGTTCCCCGGATGGAAGCGCTCCGGCATGAAGGCGTCCGGCCTGTCCCACAATTTGCGATGGCGGTGCACGACCCAGGGCATGACCAGCACGGCGGCATATTTCGGCAGATAAAGACCGTTCCAGGTCTCGGGCTCGATCGGCTCGCGGTTGATCGAGGGCGCCGGCGGATAGAGCCGCAGCGCCTCCTCGAAAGCGGCGCGGGTGAACGGCATGGCGTCCAGCCATTTTGTCGGATCCGGCTCGCGTGCCAGCACGGCGTCGATCTCCTGCTCGACCTTGTCGCGCTCCCAGGGCGCTTCGGCGAGACAGTAGATGGTCCAGCCCAGCGCGCGGGCCGTCGTCTCATGGCCGGCGCCGATGAAGGTGATGATGTTGTCCTCGACCTCGGCGCGGGTCAGTCCGTCCGGCCCTTCGGCCTTGAGCAGCAGCGTCAGGAAATCCTGCGGCACGCCGTCGGGATCGCGCTTCATGCGCTCCTCGCGCATCTTGACCGTGCCGGCGACGATGGCGCGGAAATAGGCCATGGTCTTGCGGCCGCGGATGCGGGTCAGCCTGGGCAGCCATTCCGGGGCGCGCAACAGGTCGAGCGGGTCGACGCGACCCATGGTCTCGAACAGCCGGTCGATCTCCTTGGCGAAGCTGCCCGGCTCGCCGGCGATCTCGCCGGAAAACAACGTCTCGGCCAGGATGTCGTAGGTGAGCAGCGTCATGTCATGGGCGACGTCGGTGGTGCCGCCGGACTCATAGCGGGTGACGAAGTCCTGCGTGCGCCTCAGCATCGGGGCGGCGAAGCCGAAGATATGGCGCGGCGTGAACACAGGTGCCATGGCCTTGCGCGAGCGCTTCCACACTTCGCCCTCGGCGGTGAGCAGCCCGTCGCGCAGGATCGGCCGCAAGATCAGTTGGCGCACCGTCGCCATCTTGTAATTCCGGGCGTTGTCGATCAGCACGTGGCGGATAAGACCCGGATCGTTGGCGACGATCAGATGTCCGCCGACGCCATTCGCCGATATCCAGGGTTCGTTATAGGTGTGCTCGCCCCACAGTTCGAGCGGGTTGCGATAGACGATGCGCATCATCTCCAGCGTCGAGGGCGGCTGGGTGCGCGGCTTGGGCGCCGGCGGCACGAAAGGGGCGGGCTTGGTGTCCATGAGCATGCTCCGCTGCAGGCATGAATGTAGTGCCGGCCAAACCCGGCGTCCATGCGACCGAGCGGCAGGCTGCAATGGAGGGCCCTCGCCGGAAAGTGACCGGCGTCGGCCCATACAAGCTTGTTGCCGGCGTCCGCTTACTTTAGTCACCAACGGATACCGTCAACGAAGGAGCCACATGTGAAGCATCGTTTGAACATCATCATCGGCAGCACGCGGCCGGGACGCGCAGGGCCGATCTTCGGCGAATGCCTGGAAAAGCTCGCCCGCGAGCACGGCAAGTTCGAGCCGGTGCTGACCGACATCGCCGCGTTCGACCTGCCGATGCTCGACGAGCCGCATCATCCGCGCCTGCGCAAATACGAGAAGGACCACACCAAGGCCTGGTCGAAGGCGATCGATGCCGCGGATGCCTTCGTCTTCGTGGCGCCGGAATACAATTACTTCGTGGCACCCGCGATCGTGAACGCCATCGACTATCTGGTCCATGAATGGCGCTACAAACCGGCCGCCATCTTCAGCTATGGCGGCGTTTCCGGCGGCTTGCGCGCCGCGCAGTCGCTGAAACCGCTGCTTACCTCGGTCGGCGTCATGCCGATCCCGGAAGGCGTCGCGCTGCCCGCCTATGCAAGCCTGCTCGACGAGAAGCGCGCCTACCATCCGTCGGAGCAGGTGCAGGCAAGCGCCAAGGCGATGCTTGACGAGCTGTTCCGCTGGAGCGAGGCGCTGAAGGGACTGCGCGCCGGCCTGCCCGCGCAATAACGAAACCGCTCCGGAAATATGCCTTGCGAGGCCGCGCCCAGGCGCGGCTTTTCGCGTTTTGCACCCACGTCTCGGAGCGCCATTCCATCTCGCTTGGAAAACGCCTGTCGCCAAGCCGGCAAAATGCCCGCAAACCTTGGAAAATCCGCCATTTGCGCCTATATTCAGGACATCAAATCGGCGCGATTCGAGGGCATTTTTCTGCGCCGGACCATCGACATCAATCAGACAGGTTTTCATGAGCGACCAGACCGAAGGCGCCAATGGCGCGGAAGCCGAGTACGGCGCCGATTCCATCAAGGTTTTGAAGGGGTTGGATGCCGTCCGCAAACGGCCAGGCATGTATATCGGCGACACGGATGACGGCTCGGGCCTGCATCACATGGTCTACGAAGTGGTGGACAACGCCATCGACGAGGCGCTTGCCGGCCATGCCGACCTGGTTTCGGTGACGCTCAATCCCGACGGTTCGGTGACCGTCATCGACAATGGCCGCGGGATTCCGACCGATATCCACCCCTCGGAGGGCGTTTCGGCGGCCGAGGTGATCATGACGCAGCTGCATGCCGGCGGCAAATTCGACCAGAACTCCTACAAGGTTTCCGGCGGCCTGCACGGCGTCGGCGTTTCCGTCGTCAACGCGCTTTCCGCCTGGCTGAGGCTGAAGATCCGCCGCAACGGCGAAATCTTCGAAATGAGCTTCACGCACGGCAATGCCGATGCGCCGCTGAAGGTGACCGGCAGCTACGTTCAGGACAAGCAGCCCGGCACCAATGAGGGCCGTAGCGGCTCGGAGATCACCTTCTTCCCGTCGGCCGAGACCTTCACCATGGTCGAATTCGACTACAACACGCTGGAACACCGGCTGCGCGAGCTCGCCTTCCTCAATTCCGGCGTGCGCATCATCCTGACCGACGCCCGCCATGCGGACGTCGTGCGCCACGAGCTGCATTATGACGGCGGCCTGGAAGAGTTCGTCAAATATCTCGACCGGGTGAAGAAGCCGCTGATCGAGAAGCCGATCGCAATCCGCGCCGAACGCGACGGCATCACCGTCGAGGTGGCGATGTGGTGGAACGACAGCTACCACGAGAACGTGCTGGCCTTCACCAACAACATCCCGCAGCGCGACGGCGGCACCCATCTGGCCGGCTTCCGCGCCGCGCTGACGAGGCAGATCACCGGCTATGGCGAATCCTCCGGCCAGACCAAAAAGGAAAAGGTCTCGCTCACCGGCGACGACTGCCGCGAGGGCCTGACCGCCGTTCTGTCGGTCAAGGTGCCGGACCCGAAATTCTCCTCGCAGACCAAGGACAAGCTGGTCTCATCGGAAGTCCGCCCGGTGGTGGAAAGCCTGGTCAACGAGGCGCTCGGCACCTGGCTGGAGGAACATCCGGCAGAAGGCCGGGTCGTGGTCGAGAAGGTGATCCAGGCGGCCGCGGCGCGCGAGGCCGCGCGCAAGGCGCGCGACATCACGCGCAAGAGCACGCTCGGCGTCACCTCGCTGCCCGGCAAGCTCGCCGACTGCCAGGAACGCGATCCGGCCAAGTCGGAAATCTTCATCGTCGAGGGTGACTCGGCCGGCGGCTCGGCCAAGGGTGGGCGCTCGCGCCAGAACCAGGCGATCCTGCCGCTGCGCGGCAAGATCCTGAACGTCGAGCGCGCCCGATTCGACCGCATGCTGTCCTCCGAGATGATCGGCACGCTGATCACCGCGCTCGGCACCTCGATCGGCAAGGACGAGTTCAACGCCGACAAGCTGCGCTACCACAAGATCATCCTGATGACCGACGCCGACGTCGACGGCGCCCACATCCGCACGCTTTTGCTCACCTTCTTCTTCCGGCAGATGCCGGAGCTGATCGAGCGCGGCCATCTCTACATCGCCCAGCCGCCGCTCTACAAAGTGACGCGGGGCAAGAGTTCGCAATATCTCAAGGACGAAAGCGCCTATGAGGAATATCTGATCGGGTCCGGCCTGGACGAGGCTTCGCTGGCGCTGGCCTCCGGCGAGGTGCGGACCGGGCAGGATCTGCGCAGCTCGGTCGACGACGCGCTGGCCGTGCGCCAGCTGATCAACGGCCTGCACACGCGCTACAACCGCAGCGTCGTCGAACAGGCGGCGATCGCCGGTGCGCTCAACGCCGACGTGCTTGCCGATCTCGGCCGCGCCAATGCGATGGCCGAGCGCGTCGCCCAGCGCCTCGACATGATCGCGGAAGAGACCGAGCGCGGCTGGACGGGACGGCTGTCCACCTCCAATGACGGCTCGGGCGGCTATGTGTTCGAGCGCACCGTGCGCGGCGTCAAGGATGTGGCGCAGCTCGATGCCGGACTGATCGCTTCGGCCGACGCGCGACAGCTCGACCGCTATTCATCACGCCTGGCGGAAGTCTATGGCGAGCAGCCGGCCTTGCGCCGCAAGGAAAGCTCGGAGCTGCTTTCGGGGCCGCTGGCGCTGCTCAACGCGGTGTTCGCCTCCGGCCGCAAGGGCCTCACCATGCAGCGTTACAAGGGCCTCGGCGAGATGAATGCCGAGCAGCTTTGGGAAACCACGCTGGACCCGAATGTGCGCTCGCTGCTGCAGGTAAAGGTCAACGACGCGACCGATGCGGATAGTCTGTTCTCACGCCTGATGGGCGACGAGGTGGAGCCGCGGCGCGAGTTCATCCAGGACAACGCGCTGTCGGTGGCTAATCTGGATATCTGAGCGCTGCTTCGAAGAAGCTGACCAGGCCGGCGTTCAGGCGCTGGTGAAACGCGGCCCGGTCGAAGCCGGGCGCGTCGATGCATTTGCCGGGCGCGATGGCGCGCAGCCGGGCGCCGCACGGGGACAGGAAGGCATAATGGCCGGCCAGGGGTTCGACATGAAATTCCGGCGGATGCGGCAGCGCCGAGCGAATATGTTCTTCATACCAGGGATCCGGCTGATGCCGGTCGTCGGCCGCGCGCCATAGCAGCACCGGTATCTGCACCGAAGCGAGGTCGGCGCGCTCGAAGGTGAAGCCGAATGCCGGCGCCGCGGCGGCGATGGCGCGGATCCGCCGGTCGGGCTTCCACGCCTCCGGCGGCGCCTGGGGCGCTTGCGCTACCGAATGGATGCCAGCTCCCGCCAAGGTCGTGCAAAGATCGTGCCCGGGGTTTTCCGCGCAATATGAATCGATCCTGTCGAGCTTGGGTATTCCTCCCGCTTCGACGAGCACGGTGAAGCCGCCATTCGAGAACCCATAGGCGCCAATGCGTTGCGCATCGATGTCGGCATGTTCGGGCCAGTCCGTCAGCATGAAATCGACAAGCCGGCTCAGCTGAGCGGGCCGGCGCCATAGCATCAGAACCTTGCTCTGGTCGTCGTAAGTATCGCCGGCGTGGCTGACCGCGGCGACGACGAACCCGGCTCTGGCCAAGGCGAGTGCGGTGTCATAGTGAGCGGCGTAGGAGCCGCCACCGCCATGCGAGATGACGATGAGCGGCAATGCTTGACCTTTGACCGGACCAGAAGGCGCGACGCGCTGCTTGAAAGTATCCAGCAGCACATCGGACGGCTCGACGGTTGTCGGGTACCAGATGCCGGCTGTCAGCGGCGGCTCGTTGCCGTTGGGAATGCGAACGACTTCAAAACCCACAGGCGGAAGATCGGCGATGTTCTGTGAGACCGAACCGGACGACGTCGCGCCGGTCGGCTCAGCGGCAGCGGCCAAGCTCTTGCCGCAGGCGAACAGACCGCAGAGCAAGAGCAATACAGCGACAGTTGCCAGGCGCAACGTCCGTTCAACCCACATGCGCCAGGTCCTTCGCAGATCGCGGAATTGCTTCACAGCCATTACCTCCGTATTGGCAAGGAAAGTGGCGTTTCGAAGGACCCGGCAGAATGACCGGCCAAGCGCTCCGATCGCCACTCTTCGCGCAATAGCCACTGTCCGGTGTCGGCGGACCAATGTCCACACTTCCGGGACACCACGTCCTGTCGCTCGTCATCGGCGCCTTCGTCACCGGCACAGCGGCACTTGGCGGCAAGCAGTGCCATGACGAGTAAGCCGCCCGGTTTGCCGGCAGTGCCCCCGCATTGAAGACAAAAGCCCAGCCGTGAGTTGGGCTTTACTCAGTCCTGCTTGTCGCGCCAAAGCTGTCGGACAATCCAAGACGGGTGGTTGCCGGTAATCGCCTGGTTGGCCTGGCCGGGCGCCCTCTGACTTTTTCTGGCACGACTTTGCGTTTGTCTAATATCTTGCTGGTTTCGATAATAGTTTGGGCTATCTGGATGATCCCTGTCAGCATGGAGACAGGGTCTTGCCGAACACCGCCACTTCCATCCTTTTTCGCTCGCTCATGGCATGCACGGCGCTGGTTGCCGTGCAGTCGCAGGCGAGAGCCGCCGACATCATGGTCAGCGACGCGGCCAGCCTCTCCAGCGCGATCAGCAATGCCTCGAGCGGCGACCGTATCATTCTGCAGAACGACATCGCGCTCGGCACGACGCTGCTGCCGCCGGTCCTGACCAATGTGTCCATCGACGGCCAGGGTCATACGATCGACGCGCAAGGCAACAACCGCATCTTCTTCCTCGACAGCAAGGATGCCGTGCCGGCCGTCTCGATCGAGAATGTGACGCTGAAAGGCGGCGCGGCCAAGGGCGGCGACGGCGGCAATGGCAATGGCGCCAGCTATGACGGCGGTGGCGCGGGCGGCGGCGGCGGCATGGGCGCCGGCGGTGCGATCTTCGTCAACAACGGTTCCCTTACCATCGCCAATGTGGACTTCGCCGACAACAGCGCCACCGGCGGCAATGGCGGCGTTCGCGTGCCGGGCGGTGGAACATCGGGCGGCGGTGGCGGCGGCGGACTGGGCGGTGGCGGTGGCGGCGGCGGTCAAAGCACGGGCGGCGGCGGCGGCGGTTACAGCGGAGGCGGCGGCGCTCCCGTGGCCCTTTATGGCAGCCCGCCGTCCGTTGGCGGCACCGGGCCGGGCGGCGATGGCGGCTCCAACGGAGCCGGCCAGGGCGGCGGCATCAATGGGGGCGCCGGCCCCAATGGCGGCGGCGGCGGCCTGCCGACCGGCATGGGCGGCAACCCCAACAGCGACGGCACGGAAGGCGGCGGTGGCGGCGGCGCGTCGGACGGCGGCCGTGCCGGCAACGGCGGCGACTTCGGCGGCGGCGGCGGCGACACCACCAGCTTCGGGACCGCGGGCAGCGGCGGCTTCGGCGGCGGCGGCGGCGGCATGGGCGCGTGGGGCAACGGCGGCAATGGCGGTTTCGGCGGCGGCGCCGGCGGCGGGTATGGCTACATGCGCGGTCCAGGCACGCCCGGCATCGGTGGCGGCTACGCCTACCAGTCGGGCGGCGGCGGAGCTGGTTTCGGCGGCGCGGTTTTCGTGCGCTCCGGCGCGTCCATCACCATTGCCGACGGCTCGTTCGAAGGCGGCTCGGCAACGGCCGGCGGCGGTTACACGGCCGGCGCAAGCGCCGGCAGCGATCTCTTCCTGATGTCGGGCACCGTGACCACCTTCAACCCGACCGGCACACTGACCATCAACGGCACGATCGCCGACGACAGCCAGTCCAGCCTGCCGACCGGCCAGAGCTACGGCGCCGGCTGCGCGGTCGGCCCGGGTTGCGGCGCGGCGATCGCGATCACCGGCGGCACGGTGGTGCTGAACGGCGCCAACACTTTCTCTGGCGGCATGTCCGTCCAGAGCCGGGTCCGTCTCGGCAACAGCAGCGCGGCCGGCACGGGCGCCATCACGTCGCTCGGTGCGACCATCGATTATGCCGACGGCATCAGCGTGGCCAATCCGATCGAGCTCGACGCCGACGGCACCAAGCTCAATGTCGACAGCGGCTCGGCCGAACAGTCGGGAGCGATTTCCGAATCCGGCGGTTCGTTCTCGCTGGACAAGACCGGCAACGGCGCGCTGACGCTTTCGGGCGCGAACACCTATTCGGGCGGCACGCTGGTCAGCGCCGGCACGATCGTCGTCGGCGCCGACACAATCGGCAGCCATGGCGCAATTGTGTCCTCCGCGCTCGGCACGGGCGATGTCACACTTGATGGCGGCACCTTGCAGGCCGGCGGCTCCTATACCGTCGCCAACGACATCGCGGTTACCGCCAAAGGCGCTTCGATCGACAACAACGGCAATGTCTTCACGCTGACCGGTACCATTACCGACGGCACGACCGGCGGCGGCACGTTGACCTTTCTGGGTGCGGGAACGACCGAGCTTACCGGCGCCAACACCTATTCGGGTGGCAGCCGGATCAGCGCGGGCACGGTCGTCGTCGACACTGATACGGTCGGCAGCCATGGCGCGATCGTGTCCTCGGCACTCGGCACGGGCGGCGTCACACTTGACGGCGCCACCTTGCAAGCGGGCGGCTCCTACACCGTCGCCAACGATATCGCGGTGAGCGCCAAGGGCGCTTCGATCGACAACAACGGCAACGCCTTCACGCTGTCGGGCACCGTGACCGACGGCACGACCGGCGGCGGCATGCTGACCTTCCTGGGTACGGGGACAACCGAGCTTACCGGCGCCAACACCTATTCGGGTGGCAGCCTGATCAGTGCGGGCACGATCGTCGTCGGCGTCGATACAATCGGCAGCCATGGCGCGATCGTGTCCTCGGCACTCGGCACCGGCACTGTGACGCTGGACGGCGCCACCTTGCAGGCGGGCGGCTCCTACACTGTCGACAACGATATCGCGGTCAGCGCCAAGGGCTCGTCGATCGACAATGACGGCAACGCTTTCACGCTGACCGGCACAATAACCGACGGCACGACCGGCGGCGGCACGCTGACCTTCCTCGGCTCGGGGACCACCGATCTCGCCGGCGCCAACACCTATACCGGCGCGACCTATATCGATAGCGGCGCCACCCTGGCGATCAAAGGCGGCGGCTCGATCGCTTCTTCGGCGATGATCAGCTTCGGCCAGGGCGGCGGAACGCTCGACATCTCGCAGGCCAACAGCGGCGCCAGCGTTACCGAGGTCAGCGACATTGCCGGGAACTCGACGATCGCGCTTGGCGCGAAGACCCTTACCATAACCCGCGATTCACTGTTCGCCGGCGTCATCCAAGACGGCGGCCTTGGCAACGGGACAGGCGGCAGCCTGGTGGTCGCCGACGGCGCTTCGCTGGAGCTACGCGGCGCGAACAGCTTCACCGGCTCGACCAGGATCCAGGACGGCGGCGAGCTCCAGCTCTCCGATGAAGGCAGTCTGGCGGCATCGAGCGAGGTCGCAGCCGACGGTGTCCTCGATATCTCGGCCAGCACCGCGACGGCGGGCGTATCGGTCAAATCGCTGACCGGCGGCGGCGCCGTCTATCTCGGCGACATCGAACTGCACATCACGAATGCGAATGGCGCTTTCGACGGGTCGATCAGCGATTGCGGCACAGATGGAACGAGTTGCGCCTCGATCCAGTCGGGCGGCGGGCTGACGCTCGAAAGCGGCACGCTGACGCTGAACGGCGTCAACACCTATACTGGCGAGACCACGGTCAGCGGCGGCAAGCTCATCATCGGCGACGACAGCCATGCCGGCGCAAGCCTCGCCAGCGCCGTGACGGTCGGCAATGGCGGTAGCCTTGGCGGCATCGGCACGATCAGTGGCCTGACCGTCAACCAAGGCGGCGCCGTCGGCCCTGGCAATTCAATCGGCACGCTGACCGTCACCGGTGACGTGACGCTGGCGGCGGGATCGATCTTCGCGGTCGAGATCGCAGGCAACGGATCGAGCGACAGGATCGCGGCCGATGGCAAGGCGACGCTTGGCGGCGGCCAGGTCGAAGTGAGGGCGCTGGACAGCCGGACCAGCTACAAGACGGGCCAGACCTACACGATCCTGACCGCCACCGGCGGCATCGACGGCAGCTTCGATCCGACCGTGCTGTCGAAGTCGGCCTTCCTCTCCGCCCAGCTTTCGCAGGACGCCAACAGCGTCGACCTCACGATCGCGAGGACGAAAGACGCGTCCTTCGCGTCCATTGCCGACAGCCCGAACGGCAAGCAGACAGGGGCCGCGCTGGACACGCTGGAGCAGAGCGGCCCTTCCCTGGTGCTCTACAACAAGCTTCTGTCGCTGTCGGCCGACGAGGGGGGCGCCGCATTCGACCAGCTGTCGGGCGAAATCCACGGCTCGACCGTCAGCGGGTTGATCACCGACAGCCAGAAGCTGCGCGATGCTATCGGAAGCCGGCTGGATGCGGCGTTCAATGGCACCAGCCCCGCGCCGTTGCCGATTATGGCCTATGGCGACGACGCCTCGCTGACGACGGCGGCTATCCCCACCGAACGCTTCGCCGCCTGGGGTTCTGCTTTCGGCTCCTGGGGCAGCATCGACGGCGACGGCAATACGGCCAAGCTCTCGCATTCGACCGGTGGCTTGGTTACCGGTGCCGACGGTTTCGTCACCGACGACTGGCTGCTCGGCATGCTTGCCGGCTACAGCCATTCCAGCTTCAAGACCGATCGCGGCGACAGCTCGGCTTCGAGCGACAACTATCACCTGGGCGTCTATGGCGGCGCCGAATGGGGCGCACTCGCCTTGCGTACTGGCCTCGCCTACAGCTGGAGCAAGATCGATACCGGCCGCTCCGTGGCCTTCCCCGACTTCGCCGACAATCTGAGCGGCAGCTACCGAGCCGGCACGACCCAGGTCTTCGGCGAACTCGGCTACACGATCAAGGCGGGCGGCATTGCGCTGGAGCCGTTCGCCAACCTTGCCTATGTCGATCTCGACACCGATGGTTTCAGCGAACATGGCGGCGCCGCCGCGCTGAACGTCGAAGGCGGCTCCAACGACGTTACCTTCACCACGCTGGGCTTACGCGCTTCCGGTGATTTCGATCTCGGCGGCCTGAGGGCCACGGGGCACGGCACGATCGGCTGGCTGCATGCCTATGGCGACACCGCGCCAGCGATCACCCAGGCATTCGAGGGCTCCGCTTCCTTCACCGTCACCGGCGCGCCTATCGCCAGCGACAGCGCCATACTGGAGGCCGGACTGGACTTTGCCATCACTCCCGCTGCAAGGCTTGGCATCACCTACAACGGCCAGGTCGCACGGGAGACCCGCAACCACGCCTTCCGGGCCGATCTGGACATCAAATTCTGACAGCCGGGCGCAAACCCGCGCTCACAAGAAAGCCCGGCTCGCGCCGGGCTTTCGATTCCGATACGTCAGCCGACAACCATCTTGCAGAGGGTCGCGGGTAGGCCGACGACCTTGTGTCGGAAGGTTGCGGACAGGCCGACAACCTTCCGTCGGAAGGTTGCGGCTTAGTGATCAAACGCCTTGACGATTTCCTCGGTCATCTTCTTGGCGTCGCCGAGCAGCATCATGGTGCCGTCCTTGTAGAACAGCGTGTTGTCGATGCCGGCATAGCCGGAGCCAAGCGAGCGCTTGACGAACAGGCAGGTGCGGGCTTTGTCGACGTCGAGGATCGGCATGCCGTAGATCGGCGAGGACTTGTCGTCGCGCGCGGACGGGTTGGTGACGTCGTTGGCGCCGATGACATAGGCGACGTCGGCCTGCGCGAATTCGGAGTTGATGTCCTCCAGCTCGAACACTTCGTCATAGGGCACGTTGGCCTCGGCCAACAGCACGTTCATGTGGCCGGGCATGCGGCCGGCGACCGGGTGGATGGCGTATTTCACCTCGACGCCATTGGCCTTGAGCTTGTCGGCCATTTCGCGCAGCGCGTGCTGCGCCTGGGCGACCGCCATGCCGTAACCCGGCACGATGATGACCTTCTGCGCGTTCATCATCAGATAGGCGGCGTCGTCGGCCGAGCCCTGCTTGACGGTGCGCTCGATGCCGTCGTCGGCGGCTGCCGCAGTCTCTCCGCCGAAGCCGCCGAGGATGACCGATATGAAGGAGCGGTTCATGCCCTTGCACATGATGTAGGACAGGATGGCGCCCGACGAGCCAACCAGCGCGCCGGTGATGATCAGCGCCAGGTTGCCGAGCGTGAAGCCGAGTGCTGCCGCCGCCCAGCCCGAATAGGAATTCAGCATCGACACCACGACCGGCATGTCGGCGCCGCCGATCGGGATGATCAAGAGCACGCCGAGCACCAGCGAAGCGGCGACGATCAGCCAGAAGACGAGCTTGGCCTCGGTGGTGACCAGAAGCACGATCAGCACGACCAAAGCGAGGCCGAGGACGATGTTGATGAGGTGGCGGCCGCCGATCATGATCGGTTTGCCGGACATGCGGCCGTCGAGTTTCAAAAAGGCGATGACCGAGCCGGTGAAGGTGATGGCGCCGATGGCGACGCCAAGGCTCATCTCGATCAGCGCCTCGGCGTGGATGTCGCCCGCGGTGCCGATGCCGAAACTTTCCGGCGCATACATGGCGGCGGCGGCCACCATGACGGCGGCGAAGCCGACGAGGGAGTGGAAGGCGGCGACCAGCTGCGGCATCGAGGTCATGGCGATGCGGCGCGCGGTGACGGCGCCGATGCCGCCGCCGATGGCCAAGCCCAGCACGATCAAGCCGAGGCTGGCGGCCGATGGCTTGGCATAGGCCAGCGTGGTGGCGATGGCGATCGCCATGCCGATCATCCCGTAGAGATTGCCCTGGCGGCTGGTGGTCGGATGCGACAGGCCACGCAACGCCAGGATGAACAGGATGCCGGAGATCAGATAGAGGAAGGAGGCGAGATTGACGGTCATGGCTTAGTCCAGTGCCTCCATTGTACCCTGCGGGAATTCGACCTTTTCGAATTCAGGGTAGATTTTCCTTACTATCGTCAATTGCTTGGGCTCATCGACCCGAACCAGATACCATTGGCTGCCTTCGAGAAGCGCCAGTGTCTGGCTGTGGGCAACAAAGCGCTGCTTGTGCCCATCCTTGTCGACGCTCATGACCGTTTCGGTGGGAAGAAAGGCGTAAGGCGTTCCGTCTTCCCTCTCAAGATATCGTACGGCGGCCAGATCCATCCTGAACGACTCGACAGTCACGCGCTTTTGCACATCGGCCCAGGCCGCCTGCATCTGTGTTTGCAACTGATCGATGGTCAGACCGCTCGATGTTGCAATGTAGTCCAGAATTTTGGGGGACGTCATGCCGAAGACATGCCCCATGTCGTTGGCTCCGAAAGCGGCCTTGAATTCTTCAACCGTGGCGGACAGAGCTTGTTTTTCGATATCCGTCGGCGTGCGAGCCCACCCGGCCCCGACAGCGACAAAGGCGGCAAGCCAGAGAGCAAGCAGCGTTCTCAACATCGCACTCCCTCCCCCAAAAACGCGAACGACGCCGGAGAACGCCGTCACTTGTCCTTCTTCTTGTACATGGCGAGCATGCGCTGGGTGACCAGGAAGCCGCCGAAGATATTGACCGAGACCAGCACCAGGGCGACGAAGCCGAAGCCGGCGGCAAGCCCGGAGGCCGAGAGGCCGACGGCAAGCAGCGCGCCGACGACGATGACCGAGGAAATGGCGTTGGTCACGGCCATCAGCGGCGTGTGCAGCGCCGGCGTCACCGACCAGACGACATAGTAGCCGACGAAGATCGCCAGCACGAAGATGGCGAACTGAAAGACGAAAGGATCGACGGCGCCGCCGGAGAGCGCATGGGCGGCATTGCCGGCAGCCTCGGCGCCCGGCGCGGTGGCGGCGTTCTGCACCGCAAGCTTGACGGCGGCGGTCGCTTGATCGAGCTGATCGAGGGCTTTCTGGAGGGCGTCCATCACGCGGTCCCTTCTGACTTGGACGAGGGCGACTTGGCGGCGGCCTTCTTTGTCGCTGCTTTCTTGGCGGCGGGCTTGGCCGAGGCATCGGCAACCATGGTCGTCGCCGGAATGGCCGCAGGTTCGGTGCGCGGCTGCTCAGCCGCCTTGGCGAAGTTCGGATGCACGACCTGGCCAGCGTCGGTCAGCATCGTCGCCTTGACCAACTCGTCGTCGCGCTTGACGGCAAGCGCCTTCGCCGCCTTGTCGACCATGGTCTCGAGGAAGGCGTAAAGGTTCTTGGCGTAGAGCAACGAAGCCGACGCGGCGACGCGGCCGGGAACGTTGAGATGGCCGACGATCTTGACACCGTTTTGCGTCGTCACGACCTTGCCCGGCACCGCGCCCTCGACATTGCCGCCGCGCTCGACAGCGAGATCGACGATCACGGAACCCGGCTTCATCGAGGCGACCATGGCGGCCGAGACCAGCTTCGGCGCCGGCCGCCCCGGGATCAGCGCGGTGGTGATGACGATGTCCTGCTTGGCGATGTGCTCGGCGGTGAGCGCCGCCTGCTTGGCCTGGTATTCCTTCGACATTTCCTTGGCGTAGCCGCCGGCCGTTTCGGCCGCCTTGAACTCCTCGTCCTCGACCGCCAGGAATTTCGCGCCGAGCGACTGCACCTGCTCCTTCACCGCCGGCCGCACGTCGGTGGCGGTGACGACAGCGCCGAGCCGGCGCGCGGTGGCGATCGCCTGCAGGCCGGCGACGCCGACGCCCATGATGAAGGTCTTCGCCGCCGGCACGGTGCCGGCCGCCGTCATCATCATCGGCAGGGCGCGGTCATATTCGGCCGCGGCGTCGATCACCGCCTGGTAGCCGGCGAGATTGGCCTGCGAAGACAAAACGTCCATCGACTGGGCGCGCGTGATGCGCGGCATGAATTCCATCGAGAACGCGGTAATGCCGGCCTTGGCCATGGCGGCGACGGCGGCGTCGTTGCCATAGGGATCCATGATGGCGATGACGACGGCGCCGGATTTGTAAGCCTTCAGCTCGGCGTCGGTCGGCCGGCGCACTTTCAGCACCACATCGGCCTTCCCTGCATCGCCGGCCGAGCCGATCGAGGCGCCCGCGCCGGCAAAGTCCTGGTCGGTGATGCGCGAGCCCTGGCCGGCGCCCTTTTCGACGATCACGTCGAAACCCAGGCCCGCCAGCCGCTTGACCGTCTCCGGCGAGGCCGCGACGCGCGGCTCGTTCGGGTCAAGCTCGCGAGGGATGAATATCGTCTGTCCCACCGGATGAATCCTTTCGGCTGGAACCTTGATTGCGCAAGGCGTCGGCCGGACGTCCGGCGACGTCGAGGACAATGGGCTGGAAGCTGCTACCGCAGAATGAGAGCGCCGACCGCCATGACCAGAAGGAACACGATGGTGGCCGAGAAGAAGCCGCCGACGAAGAAGCCGAAGGCCATGGCAATGAGGATGGCCGCGCAAAAGAGCGAGCCGTATTTAGCAAGCCCGAGGAAGCCCTTATAGGTGCGGTCGTGCTCGGCGTAGTCCATTGCAGCGCCCAGTTCGACAGGACCGGTCGGCGTGTGATCAGCCATAGGAATACCCCTTCGAAAATGCCTTTGAGGCACATAGCGAAAAGCTGGACGCAGAGCAATGGCGCTATTGCCGCACAACCGGCGACAACAGCCTCAAACGAAAGTTGAAATTGGAAGTGGCCCTGCCGGTCGCCGTGGGCCGATCGGAATCCTGATTAGCCGGCGAGATGCGGGAACAGGCCGAGCACGCCGACGAGGATCAAATAGAGCGCGACGATGTAGTTGAGCAGCCGCGGCATGATCAGGATCAAAACGCCGGCGATCAGCGAGATCAGAGGGGTGAGCGCGAGCGAGTGGATGGTCATTTCGGTTTCCTTTGCTGCAGTTCTGCCGGGCCGCCTCATAACGGAGCAGCGCTGGAAAGGTTCACCGCAGCGAGGCAATTCAAGGAAAAGTGTGTAGCGGTCGGGCTCGGCAACTTCGCCGCAGCCTTCGGTCCGGAATTGCGTGACGACAAATAGAAAGAAGAGGTTCAGGCGGCGGCGCGGTAGTATTTCGCCGTCGGGACGATCGACACGGGCATCAGCCGGTTGATGGCCGGATTGCCGAACATCAGCCGCTGTTCCATCGGCGTCGAATGGTAGAAGGGGAACCGTTCGAGCGTGTTGCGCATGTTTTGGCCGGCCGGTATTTCGAACAGCGCGATCGGGGCAAGAACACCGGGGAACATCCTGCCCTCGGTGCGCTGCACGGCGTTGAAGAAGCGCGCATAGAAGGCGGAATGCTCGACCTTGACCGGCGTCAGCACCGAATCCTGGCCAAAGTAGCAGGATGCGACCATAGCGATCCTGAGCGTCAGGAAAGGCAGCACGCCAGGCGCCGGCGCGTTGTCAGGGTCGGCTGCGAAGCGCGTGCCGTCGATGAAGGTTTCGCCGCGGGCGAGCCTTGGCAGCAACACGTCAGGATAGGCATCGACCGAAGGTGAGTATGGCTGCTCGCTGGAGATATAGTGAAAGCGCAAAGTGCTGACCAATTCGCCGTAGCAATAGACGCCGAAGCGGTAGGAATTGGGCAGGTTGTCCCACTTGTCCTCGAACATTCCGCTGGCGAGCGGACCGCACATGCCGGAGCGGACATAGGATTGATAGCGAAGCCTGTAGATCGCCTCCAGATCCTCGCCGCCGGCTATAAGGCGGTATTCCACATGCTCAAGCAATTCCATCATGGTTCGGTTGAGCAGGGAGTCGCGTTTAGCGCTGGCGCCCGCCGGAGCGCTTTTAGCCGCAGCATCGATCATAGTCGGTCCTCGAATTCCGCCTATGAATAGGCTATTCGAGTTGAAATGAGACACAAGTTGAAAATTCGTGAGAGCGGATTTACCGCTTGTTAACCTTAATGGCCGCGGTCCTTTCGCCGATATTGCCGACGAAACAAGCAAATCGCGCCGCTTGAGGCGGCGCCGCGGGCAGGCTTTTCTGAGATTGCTTATAGGCTCGCCGAGATTGAGGTTGGGCCCGGCCTCAGTTGGATATGAATGTCTTAGACAGCAGTCCGTTTGCCGGCGATACGCAGGTCCGCGGCGAAAGGCCATGTGACGCTCGACATCGTTTCGATGCCCGACGCGCTGAGCGCGGCGCCGAAGAGGAAGCCCTGGACGAAGTCCGGCTTGATCGAATGCACGAGCGTCTTCAACTGCTCGAAGGTCTCGACGCCTTCGATGGTGACGGAAAGGCCCAGCGTCCGGGTCAGGCCGACGATGCCCTTGAGAAGGTCGAGCGACTGCCGGTTCTGGTTTAGATCGACCAGGAAGGAACGGTCGATCTTGATCTTGTCGAGCGGCAGCTTGTGAAGGTAGCTCAGGCTGGAGTAGCCGGTGCCGAAATCGTCGAGCGCGATGCGTACACCCAGCGCTTTCAACTCCTCGATCGATTCCCGTGTCAGCGATTTGTCGTCGAGCAAGGCGGTCTCGGTGACTTCGATCTCGAGCCGGTGCGCCGCCAGGCCTGACTTGGCCAAGGCATCCGCGACCTTCTGGACGATGCTGCGGCTGCGGAAATCCTTGGCCGACAGGTTGACAGAGACGCTGGTCTGCGCCGGCCATTTGGCGCACTGGCCGCATGCCGCCTCCAGCACGAAAGTGCTAATGTCGGAAACGATACCCATCTCCTCCGCCAGGGGGATGAAGATGCTGGGCGAGATAGGCCCAAGATCGGGGTGATCCCAGCGGCAGAGCGCCTCGCAGCTGGCGATGCGCATCGTGTTCACCGCGACGATCGGCTGATAGACTACGCGCAATTCCTTGGCCTGCACGGCATTGCGAAGATCGGCCTTCATCAATTGGCGGCTGCGGAAGGCGGCGTCCATCGCCGCCTCGAACAGCCGCCAGCTGTTCTTGCCGAGCTCCTTGGCCTTGTAGAGGGCAAGATCGGCCTTGACGATCATGGCGTCGGCGTCTGTGTCCTTGACCCTGGACAGCACCGCGCCGCCACTCGACTGGATGCGCAGACCGTGGCCGGCAACATCGACGTCGCCCTGCAGATCGGCGAAGAGCTCGTCGAGCAGGTTGGTCAGATGGCTCTCGTCCTCGACACGGTCGAAGAAGATCATGAACTCGTCGCCACCGAAGCGGCTGACGGTGATGCCCGGCCCGGCGACCGCCGCGAGCCGCTCGGCCACCGCATAGATCAGCCCGTCGCCGACCGGATGTCCCAGCGTGTCGTTGACGCTCTTGAAGTCGTCGAGATCGAGCACCGCAAGGGCGCAGAGCCGGTCCTGGTCGCCGGAGGCCATGGCCTCGCCGACCAGCTCGTGGAAATAGGCGCGGTTCGGCAGACCGGTCAAATTGTCGTAGCGCGCCATGAAGCGGATCTTTTCCTCGGCTTCGACGCGCGCCGTGACATCCTCGAAGGTGATGACGCCGAGTTCCAGGCTGCCCTCCCGGGCGGAAAACTCGTAGTGCTGGCCGTTGGCAAGCGAAACCAGCACCTTGCGGTCGCGGCCCTCGCGCAAGGCGCGCGTGAGCTGCGCTTCGATGTAGCGGCAGTCCTTCGGCGCCAGCATGCCGCCGGCGACGCCGCGCATCAAAAGACCGTGAATGGAGCGTCCGAGCAAGGCGTCGCCCGATTTCAGCGACATCAAACGGGCGGCTTCGGCATTGGCCACGGCCACGCGCCCGTCGGGGCCGAGCATGACCAGGCCGTGAGACATGGTGTTGAGCGCCCTATCGAACCTGCGCGTCAGGTTACCGGCCTGCTTGTGGCCAATGACCGCGGAAAAGAGCACGTTGCGAACATGGTCGGCGCTGTTGATGGTGACGAAGGTCAGCGGGATGATCATCAGTCCGAGCAGAACCGACGGGGCATCCATACGCAGCAACAGGCCGAGCGCTGCCGGCCCGATGAACAGCACGGAGAAAATCCGCACCATGCGCGGAGAGCCGTAATTGCGGCCGACGACCGTGACCAGCGTTGCGATCGTCAGCGATGTCGCGGCCAGTTCGGCGAAGGGATCCGGGTATACATAGAGCGATATGAAGCACAGCGAGCCCAGGCAGAGGCCTTGCAAGGAGCCTTTGAGTATGTAGTTGCGCTCCCAGCGCCGGGCTTCCTCGACATCGGCGATCGTGCCGCCCGCCTTCAGGAAGCTGCGAATGCCCAGGTACCGGTAAAGGGTGATGCCCAGCAAGACAAAAGAAAACGCCAGGAACAACGGATTGTACGTGCGCAAGTAGATCATGAATCCGAGGATCCAATAGCACACGCCGCCAATCACCAGCATGTACGCGTTGTCGAACAACGACCGCACAAATTGGATGTAAACATCCGCTGGGATGCTTTCGGTCTTTGCTCTGCCCATATCGTCGGCCCAACGCTACGCCGTGTCATGACACACCCGCCTTAAGAAAGGCTTAGACCAGCGTGGTCGAAACGACCGGTCCGGCAAGTGGATCCGGACAGGCCAGCAGATTAACCGTCGAAATTAAGCTCCGGGAAACCAGCCGGCGCGATTACTCGGCCGCCCGCAGCACCGGCTCGACCACTTTTTGCAGGCGGTCCAGAAGCCTGGAACGTTCATCCGCCGCCTTCGCCGCGCTGGCGCGCCTGACATGGCCATAGCCGCGGATCAGCGAAGGCACCGACGCCAGAGCGGCGGCGGCTTCGACCCTGCCCGGCGCAAGCGACGCGGCGATAAGGTCGAGATCGGCTTCGTATTGCTCAAGTTGCCGGCGCTCCAGGCGCCGTTCCTCGGTATAGCCGAAGAGGTCGAAAGCGGTGCCGCGCAGGTGCTTCAGCGCCGCCAGCAGCCGAAAACCCTTCATCATCCACGGGCCGAAGCTCGATTTCCGGGGGCTGCCGTCATTGCCGCGCCGGCCGAGGATCGGCGGCGCCAGATGGAATTCGAGCTTGTCGTAGCTCTGGAACTGTTTGGCGAGATCGGCGGCGAAGCTGCCGTCGGTATAGAGCCGCGCCACCTCATATTCGTCCTTGATCGCCATAAGCTTGAAGAGGTTTTTCGCGGCGGCTTCGGCGACAACGGTCGAACCGGGTGCGACCTTGGCTTCCGCCGCGCGAAGCGTGGCAACGCGGGTCGCATACCGCCTGGCGTAGGCGGCGTTCTGGTAGGCGGTGAGGAAAGCGACGCGGCGGGCGATGACCTCGTCCAGCGTCTCGGCCGGCCTGGACGCCGGCTTGCCGGTCTGGGCGACCAGGCTGCGCACGAAATCCGGCTGGTGCGCGGCGCGGCGGCCCCAGCGGAAAGCGGCGACGTTCATGGCCACCGCTTCTCCGTTCAATTCTATAGCCTTTTCAACAGCTTCAGCCGACAGCGGCAGGCCGCCATGCTGGAACGCGAAGCCCAGCATGAACATATTGGCGCCGAGCGAATTGCCGAACAGCGCGGTCGCCGTGCGTGTGGCGTCGAAGAAATGCGCCTTGTCCTCGCCGGCGGCGGCGCGGATTGCCTTCTTCAGCCGCTCGACCGGCAGCGAGAAGTCGGCCGACCGGGTGAATTCGCCGGGCATGATCTCGGCGGTGTTGGCGAGGAAGATGGTGTGGCCCTCGCGCACCGCGCCGAGCACCTTCTTGGCGCCGGAGACGATGAGATCGCAGCCGAGCACGAGATCGGCCTTGCCGGCCGAGACGCGGATGGCGTGGATCTCCTCCGGCGTCGGCGCGATGCGGACATGGGTGAAGACCGAGCCGCCCTTCTGGGCAAGGCCGGCCATGTCGATCATGCCGCAGCCCTTGCCTTCCAGATGCGCCGCCATGCCGAGCACAGCGCCGACAGTGACGACGCCGGTGCCGCCGACGCCATCGATGATCGCCGCCCAGCCCTGATTTCCCATCGCGAATTCAGACGGGGCCGGCACGCCTTCGAGCGGATCGGCTTTGCCGGCAATGCCTTCGGCCTTGCGGATCTTGCCGCCATGCACGGTGACGAAGGACGGGCAGAAGCCGTTGACGCAGGAGAAATCCTTGTTGCAGCTCGACTGGTCGATGCGGCGCTTGCGGCCGAACTCGGTCTCGACCGGCTGGATCGAGACGCAGTTCGACTGCACGCCGCAATCGCCGCAGCCTTCGCAGACCAGCTCGTTGATGAAGACGCGCTTGTCGGGATCGGGAAAGGTGCCGCGCTTGCGGCGGCGGCGCTTTTCCGCAGCGCAGGTCTGGTCGTAGATCAGCACCGAGATGCCCTTCACGTCGCGCAGCTCGCGCTGGACGAGATCGAGATCGTCTCGGTGATGGATGGTGATGCCTGCGGGGAACTCGGCCTTGCCGGCATATTTGTCCGGCTCGTCGGTGACAACGGCGATGCGGTCGACGCCCTCGGCACGCACTTGCCTGGCGATCATATCGACGGTGAGCCCACCCTCATGCGGCTGGCCGCCGGTCATGGCGACCGCATCGTTGTAGAGGATCTTGTAGGTAATGTTGGCGCCGGAGGACAGCGCGAAGCGGATCGCCAGCACGCCGGAATGGTTGTAGGTGCCGTCGCCGAGATTCTGGAAGATATGGTCGCGCTTGGAGAACGGAGCCTGGCCGACCCATTGCGCGCCCTCGCCGCCCATGGCGGTGAAGCCGACGGTGTTCCGGTCCATCCACAGCGCCATGAAATGGCAGCCGATGCCGGCGGCGGCGAGCGAACCGTCCGGCACCTTGGTCGAGGAATTGTGCGGGCAGCCCGAGCAGAAGAAGGGCGTGCGCGAGCCGATGTCGAGCGTGTCGGCAAGCATCGCCTGGAACTGGCGCAGCTTGGCGACGCGCGCGGCGATCTCTTCCGACGGGCCGATGGTGCGCAATATCCGTTCGCCGAGCGCGATCGCGATTTCGTTCGGGTCGAGCGCGCCCTTGGCCGGGAACAGCCAGTCGCCGCGTTCGTCCTTCTTGCCGACGATCATGGGCTGCGTGGCGGTGCCGTAGAGGTTTTCGCGCAGTTGCACCTCGATCAGCGAGCGCTTTTCCTCGACGACGACGATGGCATCGAGGCCGCGGGCGAACTCGGCGATGTGCTGCAGGTCGAGCGGCCACGGACAGCCGACCTTGAACAGGCGGATGCCTATGCGATTGGCGGCCGCTTCGTCGATGCCGATATCCTCCAGCGCCTGGCGGACATCGAGATAGCTCTTGCCAATGGTGATGACGCCGAGCTTAGGATTGCGGCCGCCGGAATAGACGATGCGGTTCAGGCCGTTGGCGTGGATGAAGGCGGAAGCGGCTGCGCGCTTATACTCATGCAGCCGCTCCTCCTGGCCGAGCATGTCGATCTCGTGGCGGATGTTGAGGCCGCCCGGCGGCATGTCGAATTCGGGAACGACGATGTTCAGCCGTCCGATCGAGGCGTCGACCGAAGCCGTCGATTCGATGTTGTCCTTGACGCATTTGATCGCCGCCCAGGTGCCGGCGAAACGTGACATGGCAAAGCCGTAGAGGCCGTAGTCGATGATCTCCTGGACGCCGGCCGGATTGAGGATCGGCACCATGGTGTCGACGAAGAGGAATTCGGTGGCGTGCGCGTTGGTCGAGGATTCGGCCATGTGGTCGTCGCCCATCAGGGCAAGCACGCCGCCATGCTTGGAGGAACCAGCCAGATTGGCGTGGCGGAAGACGTCGCCGGAACGATCGACGCCCGGCCCCTTACCGTACCAGACCGAAAAGACGCCGTCATGCGTGCCTTCGCCCAGCAGTTCTGTCTGCTGCGAGCCCCAGCAGGCGGTGGCGGCGAGCTCTTCGTTGAGACCGGGCTGGAAGACGATATCGGCGGCGGCAAGCTGTTTCTTCGCCCGCCAAAGCTGCATGTCGAGGCCGCCGAGCGGCGAGCCGCGATAGCCGGAGACGAAGCCCGCCGTGTCGAGGCCGGCACGGCGGTCGCGCTCGCGCTGCATCAAAAGCATGCGAACGACAGCCTGGGCGCCGGACAGGAAGACGCGCTCCTTACCAAGGTCGAACTTGTCGTCGAGCGCGACGTCGTGCAGCGTCATCAAGCATTTCCTCTGCGGCGGCGCTTCCCAAAAAAAGCGGCCAACGTCGGAGTCGGACGCCGCAGTCTTTCTTCCCTTGGCGATGAGGTCAAACAAAATCGCTGGGGCCAAATAACACGCAACAAACGGTCTGGCGAGCAGCAAGCAGCGCACGCAAGATCATGCTAACCGCTTCGTGAAGAATAAAAATTTCGCGAGCGCTACGCGTTTCAGCTCGCCCTGGAGCAATTGGGCTTCGGCTCGCCGGGCAGTTTGCCGTCGGGATGGTCGGCAAGATCGGGGTTGAGTTCGTAATTCGGCCCGATCACCAGCGGCCGGTCCGGCAGCATGGTCTGGTCCTCGGACGAGGTCATGGTGGTGTCGATGCTTTGCAACAGCGTGCCGCTGGCATCCTGGATGCGGATCGAGACGGAATAGGGCTTGTCCTTGACCACGCAGGAGAGCGGCGGGCTGGTCAGCGTGATGTGCGGCAGCTTCGGCCAAATCTTCTGGTTGACGATCAACGGATCGCCGCCCGCCGGGTTCTGAAAGCTGACGACCGCGACCTGGCCGTCGACCATCGGCCGCAGCGGCTTGAGCGTGATGACATAGGTGGCGATGGCCAGCCGGTAGTTGAACTCGAACAGCTTGCCGGAGATGGCGAAAAGCTGGTCCTCGCCGGTGTCGCGGCAGGCGCCGAGCGCGATGGCGGCAATCAAGGCGGCGCCAATCAGGGCCGAACGCGACAATTTCCTAAGCATTGCTGACCTCCCTCGCCGCGGTGCGGCGGCGGTAATAGCGGTTTGCCTTCTGGCGGTTGCCGCAAACGGCCATGTCGCACCAGAGGCGGCTCGAGTTGCGGCTGCGGTCGACGAACAGCCAGCTGCAATTGGGGCAGATCCTCAGCCGCGCCACAGTGTCGTCGCGCAGCAGCGACAGCGCCGAGACGGCCAAAGCCGCCTCGAAAGCCATCGGCGTTTGCGGATCGCCAAAAGGCTGGCCTGGCGTGCCGATCTCGGTCGCGCTGCCGGACAGGCCGCCGGCGCAGGCAGTGAGGAAATCGGGCAGGTGGCTGGTCGCGACCGCGCCGTTCGAGACGGCATGGCGGAACAGGCGGTCGGTCGTCTCACGGATCGAGATGACGGTCGACTTGATGCCGTCCGGCTGCGGCGCCCGCAGCCGCCGGCCGCCAAGCTCGGCAGCGCGAAAGCCGCTTGCCGCTTCGGCGAAACGGGCGATCTCGGCCGCATCGTCGAAGCGATCGAACGTCTTGTCCGGTTCGTTGCGCAAAACCACGGTGTTCGCGGTATCGAGCGCAAGCATGCCACCGGTGAAGCGATGCGGTGTCCAGGAGACGGTCATGGGAGAAATCTAACCGATAAAACGTATTTGACAAGTTAGATTCCGAATGCGACGGTTTGGCTGGGTCGCGTCATGCGACCCGTGGGAGCGGCATGCTTTATTTCTTCCAGCAGGTGCTGAACGGGCTGCATTCGGGCGCGCTCTATGCGCTGCTTGCCTTCGGCTATGTGCTGACCAACGGCATCCTGCACCGCACCAACCTCGCCTATGGCGCGCTGTTCGCCTTTTGCGGCCAGACGATGATCCTGACCGCGGCCTTCGGCTATCAGGCGCTGTGGCTGACGCTGGGCGCCTCGGTGGCGCTCGGCGTGGTTGCCGCCCTTCTCTATGCCGCGCTGATCAGCCATGTTCTGTCGCGCAGCGTGTTCGAAAGGCTGGCCGACCGCTCGCCCAACGCCATCGTGGTGACGACGCTGGGCATCCTGATCTTCCTGTCGGAGGCCAGCCGCATCGCCGCCGACACGCATGATCTGTGGCTGCCGCCGATGCTCGCCACGCCCGTCATTTTCGCCGAAGGCGACGGCTTCAAGGTCACGCTCACCGTCATCCAGTTGCTCGACTGCGCCGGCGTGGTCGCAATGGTGGCGCTGGCGGCATGGCTGTTTTCCCATTCCAGCTTCGGCCGCGCCTGGCGCGCCGTCTCCGACGATCCGAAGGCGGCGGCGATGTGCGGTGTCGATGTGCGGGCGGTGTTCCGCCGCGCCGTGCTGTTCGGCGGCTTTTGCGCGGCGCTCGCCGGCGTGCTCGCCGGCCTCTATTACGGCAATATCAGCTTCGGCACGGGCCTCGTCTACGGCCTGAAAATCCTGTTCGTGACGGCCGTTGGCGGCTATCTGTCACCGCTGCGCGCGGCACTCGGCGCGGCCGCCTTCGGCATGGCGGAATCGCTCTGGGCCGGCTATTTCCCGCTCGAATGGCGCGATGCCTGGATATATCTCTTCCTCGTCGCCATGCTGGTGCTGATCGGCGCCGGCCGCGACCAGGCCAAGATCGCCTGAACCCATCAGACTTTGGTTGCATGACGTGTCGTGAACCGGCGGCTTTTCGCCGGCGCCATCGTTTGTGGCGGCTTGTCGTGTTGACCTGCCAGACCACGCACTGCATATCGTTGGTCCAAACGACGCGACACCGGAGGGGGAATCGGGCGCATCGTAAGGTACAGGGAGGACATGCATGGCAGGGCTGCTCGCTCTATCCAGGACGATCGACCGCATCAACGAGTTCATCGGCCGCTGGGTCTCGTGGCTGATCCTGCTGGCGATCCTGGTCAGCGCCGGCAATGCCGTCATCCGCAAGGTGTTCGACACCTCCTCCAACGCCTGGCTGGAACTGCAATGGTACCTGTTCGGCGCCGCCTTCATGCTGGCCGCCGCCTACACGCTGAAGCAGAACGACCATATCCGCATCGACATCGTCTACGGTATGTTCTCGCGCCGCGTGCAGCACTGGATCGACCTTCTCGGCCACCTCTTCTTCCTGATGCCGTTCGTGACACTGATGGTGATCTATTTCGTGCCTTACGTGTCGCTCTCCTTCCGCAGCGGCGAAATGTCGACCAATGCCGGCGGCCTGATCGTGTGGCCGGCCAAGGCCATCCTGCTCGCCGGCTTCTTCCTGCTCGCGCTGCAAGGCGTTTCCGAGATCATCAAGAAGATCGCCATCATGCGCGGCGACATGGACGATCCCAATCCCTTCATCTCGGCGCACGACCAGGCCAAGCTCGAAGCCGAGGCGCTGGCCGAGGAAGCCAAGGCGATCGCCGGCGAGGTGCGCTCGTGATCGAACTCATCGCGCAGAACATGGCGCCGATCATGTTCGCCTCGCTGATCATCTTCCTGCTGATCGGCTATCCCGTCGCCTTCTCGCTCGCCGCCAACGGCCTTTTGTTCTTCGGCATCGGGGTGATCCTGTCGCCCTATTCGGGCGGATCGATCAACCTCGCCTGGCCGTTGCTGCACGCCCTGCCCGATAACTTCTACGGCACCAGGGTGATGTCCAACGACACGCTCCTGGCGATCCCGTTCTTCACCTTCATGGGCATCGTGCTCGAACGCTCGGGCATGGCCGAGGACCTGCTCGACACGATCGGTCAGCTGTTCGGTCCGATCCGCGGCGGCCTTGCCTATGCGGTGATCTTCGTCGGCGCGCTGCTGGCCGCCACAACCGGCGTGGTGGCGGCCTCCGTCATAGCGATGGGGCTGATCTCGCTGCCGATCATGCTGCGCTACGGCTACGACCGCCGCGTCGCCTCGGGCGTCATCGCCGCCTCCGGCACGCTGGCGCAGATCATCCCGCCTTCGCTGGTGCTGATCGTGCTGGCCGACCAACTCGGCCGCTCGGTCGGCGACATGTATGCCGGCGCGCTGATCCCCGGCCTCGTGCTCACCGGCCTCTACATGGCCTACATCCTGATCATGTCGATCGTCCGGCCGAATTCCATGCCGGCGCTGCCGGCGGAGGCGCGCACGCTCGGCCACGGCGTGCTGTCGCTGATCGTGGCGCTGCTGGTCACGGGTGCGATTTCCTACGGCGCCTATCGCTATCTGGCGCCGACGCAAGGCGACAATGCCGACATCCTCGGCTTCGCGGTCGGCGTCATCATCATCTATGTCGCCGCCATCGCCGACCAGCGCCTGAACCTCAATCTGATGTCCAGGTTGGCCCAGCAGGTGGTGATCGTGCTGATTCCGCCGCTGGCGCTGATCTTCCTGGTGCTCGGCACCATCTTCCTGGGTATCGCGACGCCCACCGAAGGCGGCGCCATGGGCGCCGTCGGCGCGCTCATCATGGCGGCGCTGAAGGGCCGCCTGAACAAGGACGTCATCAACCAGGCGCTGGCTTCGACGACCAGGCTTTCCTCCTTCGTGCTGTTCATCCTGATCGGAGCACGCGTCTTTTCGCTCACCTTCTACGGCGTCAACGGCCATATCTGGGTCGAGCATCTGTTGACCTCGCTGCCCGGCGGCGAGATCGGCTTCTTGATCGGCGTCAACATCCTGGTCTTCGTGCTCGCCTTCTTCCTCGATTTCTTCGAGCTCGCCTTCATCATCGTGCCGCTCTTGGCACCGGCCGCCGACAAGCTCGGCATCGACCTGATCTGGTTCGGCGTGCTGCTCGGGGTCAACATGCAGACCTCCTTCATGCACCCGCCCTTCGGCTTCGCGCTGTTCTACCTGCGTTCGGTCGCGGCGCGGGTGCCCTATCTCGACAGGATCACCGGCAAGCAGATCGCGCCGGTCACCACCGGCCAGATCTACTGGGGCGCCGTGCCGTTCGTCTGCATCCAGGTGATCATGATCGGGCTCACCATCGCCTTCCCGCAAATGGTGATGCGCTACAAGACGCCCACCGTGGATCCCGGCACGATCGACTACAAGCTGCCCGACATGCCGACGCTGGCGCCGCTCGGCGCGCCGCCGGCCGGCGGTGGCGCGGCGCCGGCGGCGCCCGGCACGCCGGACCTGTCGCAGCCGCCGAACTTCGGCGATGCGCCGGCCAAGCCGGCGACACCCGCGCCCGACCTCTCGCAACCGCCCAAATTCAACTAGAGTATTGACGCAATTTCGAACGGAAGGGCGATGGCGAAGTCGCCGCGCCTGACCGCTCCACACGTTTCCTTAAATTGCTCTGGAGGTGATCGCGATGAGAGCCGTGCGGTTGGAGAAAGTGGGCGGCATCGCGTTGCGCGAGGTGGCAAAACCCGTGCCCGGGGCTGAGGATGTCCTGGTCCGGATCGAGGCTTGCGGTGTCTGCGGCACCGACCGCCATCTGTTCCACGGCGAGTTTCCCTGCACGCCGCCGGTGACGCTCGGCCATGAATTTTCCGGGATCGTCGAGGCCGTCGGCGAGGCGGTGCCGGGCATCGCGGTCGGCGACCGGGTCACGGGCGATCCCAACATCGCCTGCGGGCGCTGCGCCCATTGCCACGCGGGCCGCGTCAATCTTTGCAGCAATCTGCGCGCCATCGGCATCCATCGCGACGGCGGCTTCGCCGACTATGTGCTGATGCCGCACAAGCAGGCGTTCAAGCTGCCCAAGGATCTGAAGCCCACGCATGGCGCCTTCTGCGAACCGCTGGCCTGTTGTCTGCACGGCATCGACCTCGCCGCGATCCGGCCCGGCGCCTCGGTCGTCGTGCTCGGCGGCGGCGTCATCGGCCTGCTTGTCGTGCAACTGGCAAAGCTCGCGGGGGCGACGACCATCATCCTGTCTACCAGGCAGGCCTCGCGCCGGGCGCTGGCCGAGGAGCTCGGCGCGACGGCGACGGTCGACCCGAGCGCCGCCGACCCGATCGCAGCTATCGCCGGACCGAACGGCCTGGCGCCCGGCGGCGTCGACGTGGTGCTGGAATGCGCCGGCGTGCGCGACACGGTGGAGCAGTCGATGCGCATCGCCAGAGCCGGCGGCACCGTCGTCATCGTCGGCGTGGTGCCGCAAGGCATGAAGGTGGAGGTCGAGCCGTTCGATCTCCTGTTCCGCGAATTGAAGGTGCTCGGCTCCTTCCTCAACCCGTTCACGCATGGCCGGGCGGCGCAATTGATCGCCTCCGGTGCGATCGAGGTCGACAGGCTGATTTCGAAGCAGGTCAGCCTGGAGGAAGCACCGGAGGTGATCGCCAACCCGCCGGCGCCGGGCGAGGTCAAGGTGCTGGTGGTGCCGGGCCGAGGCTGAGCGCGGTCTTGCAACGTTGGCGGTTGGCGAAACCGCCGACGACAGCCCCCTCTCTCCGTCACTATACGGGGAGAGGATGCCGGCAGGCAGGTGAGGGGCGGCGCCAATACCGAGTTGATAAGATGCGAGGTCGGGGCTTAAGCCAAGGGCGATCAATCGCCGACGTCTGCGCTGCCCCTCATCCGCCCTTCGGGCACCTTCTCCCCGTATAGTGACGGGGAGAAGGAAAAGCCTGCGCCCTACAGCTTGCCGTTGCGCTGCTGCACCATCATGAAGGTGTCGTAATTGTATTCGGCGACCTGGGCCCAGAGATAGTGCTCCTTGCGGAAGGCCTTGATCGATTCCCAGATCTTCTTGAACGGCGCGTTGTTGGCCTCCATCTCGGCATAGACCTCGTTGGCCTTGTCGAAACAAGCGGCCATGATCTCCTGGCTGAAGGGCGCCAGCTTGGCGCCGCCCGCCACCAGCCGCTTCACCGCCGCCGGATTGAGGTAGTCGTATTTCTGCAGCATGTTGGCGTCGGCCGCCTGCGCGGCGGTGTGCACCAGTGACTTGTAGGCCGGCGACAATTCCTCGTACTTGGCCTTGTTGAACATCAAATGCACGGTCGGGCCGCCTTCCCACCAGCCAGGATAGTAGTAGTAGGGCGCTACCTTGTAGAAGCCGAGCTTCTCGTCGTCATAAGGACCGACCCATTCGGCGGCATCGATGGTGCCCTTCTCCAACGCCGGGTAGATATCGCCGCCGGCGATCTGCTGTGGCACGACGCCGAGCTTCTGCACCACTTTGCCGGCAAAGCCGCCGATGCGCATCTTGAGACCGGAGAGATCGGCGACGCTGTTGATCTGCTTGCGGAACCAGCCGCCCATCTGCACGCCGGTGTTGCCGCCCGGCAGGCCGAACAGCCCTTGCGTGGCCAGGAACTCGTTGAACAGATCGATGCCGCCGCCGTGATAGTGCCAGGCATTCATGCCGCGTGCGTTGAGCGAGAACGGCACGGCAGCGCCCAGCGCCCAGGTTGGGTCCTTGCCCCAGTAGTAGTAAGCCACCGTATGGCAGGCCTCGACGGTGCCGGCCGTGGTGGCATCCGCCGCCTGCAGGCCGGGCACCAACTCGCCGGAAGCGAAGACCTGGACCTGAAAGTTGCCGTCGGTCGCGTCCGACAGCATCTTGGAGAACACTTCGGCGCCGCCATAGATGGTGTCGAGCGATTTCGGGAAGGACGACGCCAGCCGCCAGGTCACTTTCGGGTTGGATTGGGCGATTGCCGGCGTGGCGAGCGACGCGGCGGCGGCCGCAACGCCCACGCCGGATGCCCCGGCCTTGCGGATGAATGAACGACGATCCATGCACTTTCCTCCCTTGCGGATCAGCTGACCGATGCAAAGGGCATCCTCGTTGCCCGGATCGGTTGGGGAGAACCATACACAGGCAAAAGGTCGAGTCCAGCGTTGCGACCAAGGTTGCCGCCATTCCGGCGACGCGTGCAACTATAGTCTAACGCGCCGGTCTGACGTGCTTGGCGCTGGCCTATGCGAGGCCGCGAAACTTGCCATGGCAAACTGCCTTCAGATCGCCTATTTTGTAGGCAGATAACTCCTTAGCTCTCGAAGGAATCCAAACCCAAAATGCAGCAGCCGCTCGTCGCAATCTCGACCGACGTCCGCCAGTTCGACAACTACACCTGGCATGCCGCGCCCCAGCAATATCTGGAGGCCGCGGTCGCCGGCGCAGGCGTGTTCCCACTCATGGTGCCGTCCTTCGGCGACCGGCTCGACCTCGACGAATTGCTGTCGTCGGTCGACGGCGTCATGGTCACCGGTTCGAAGTCCAACGTGCATCCTTCGCTCTATGGCGGCGACGCCAGCGAGGCCAACGGCCCCTACGATCCGGCGCGTGATGCCACCACGCTGCCGCTGATCCGCAAGGCGATCGAACGCGGCGTGCCGCTGCTTGCCATCTGCCGCGGCATCCAGGAACTCAACGTGGCGCTGGGCGGCACGCTCGGCACCGAGATCCAGGAGCGCGAAGGCTCGCTCGACCACCGCGCGCCGGTGAGCGACAATCAAGACGAGCGCTTCGGCATCAATCAGACGATTTCGATCAAGCCCGGCAGCTGCCTCGCCGGCGTGTTCGGCGCCGGCGAGATCAAGGTAAACTCGCTGCACCGCCAGGCGATCGACCGGCTCGGCTCGAAGCTGCAGGTCGAGGCGCTGGCCACCGACGGTACGATCGAGGCGGTCTCGGTCAGGGATGCCCGCGCCTTTGCCGTCGGCGTTCAGTGGCACCCGGAATATTGGGTGAAGTCGGATAGCAATTCCGCCAAGATCTTCAAGGCTTTCGGCGACGCCGTGCGACTGCATGCGGCAGCGAAGAGCGGGGCTCGCGCCGCGGCGGAATAACCCCGCTTACGCTCAGTTGTTGTTCAGCGCCAGAAGCGGCGCGGCCGGGGCGTAGGATTCGTAGCCTTCGCCATCGGCGACGCCAAAGGTGATGATCGGGTCGACGCCGTTGGCGCTGAAGGCAACCGTGCCGTCTGCCTGTTCGCGCCAGAATTTTACCCGCTCGATGCCAGGCATCAGCTTGCGGCAGTTTTGAGCAACGCTGAGCAGGGACAGACCTTGCGATATTTCGGCGCCGCGGTGGACGGCGCAGGCGGCTTCGTCGCCATTGGCGGTAAGCCGATAGTCGCTCGACGGAGCGATCTGCGAGGCCGTTGCCCGGCCGTCGCCGCCCTGCAGGAACTGCATGCCCCCGAACAACGCAGCCGCCACTACCAAACCCGCAACCAGTCTCACGCCATTTCTCCATACTTACTCAAATATAGAGAATGATTTCAGAGGGTTAAGCAGAAGTTAAAAGCGCCGGAGGCTTGTTAATAAATGTGGCGAAGACGCTGGACCTGGAGGAAAGCCATCATCCTGATCCAGCTCTTTTGGTGGAGCATGATCTTTTCCGAAAACCGGTTGCCACCTTCGGAATCACGCTTCAAGCCCGCGCCTTGACGTTGACCGTCTCCGGCACCGGCGTCAGAGGCCGGCGTTCGGTGAACCACGACACCAGATTGTCGACGCACAGATCCGCCATGGCGCGGCGCGTATGCTCGGACGCCGAGCCGACATGCGGCAAAAGCGAGGTGTTGGGCGCATCGAGCAGCGCCTTGGGCACATTCGGTTCGTCGGCAAAGACATCGAGACCGGCGGCGGCGATGGTGCCGTTCTTGAGCGCGGCGGCAAGTGCGGCCTCGTCCACAGTCGAGCCGCGGCCTATGTTGACGAAGACGCCATTCGAACCGAGAGCCGACAGGATCTCGGCATTGATCGCCTTTTCCGTCGCAGCACCCCCGGGGGCAACGCAGATCAGCGTGTCGACCGCTTCGGCGAGACCTTTCAAGGTTGCATGATACTCATAGGCGAGGCCCTCGACCTTGCGGCGGTTGTGATAGGCGACGGGCAGGCCGAACACTTCGAGGCGGCGCGCCACGGCAAGGCCGATGCGGCCCATGCCGAAAATGCCGACGCGGCGGCCGCGCAAGGTAAGCCGGCTCAGCGGGTAGTGGCCTTTCTTCACCCAGTCGCCGTCGCGCAGATATTTCTCGGCGGCATAGAATTCACGCACCGTGTTGATCAAAAGGCCGATCGTCGTGTCGGCGACCTCTTCGGTCAGCACGTCCGGCGTGTTGGTGACCATGATGTCTTTTCTGGCGGCGTGATTTGCATCGACCGAATCATAGCCGACGCCGAAGGACGCGATCAGCTCGAGATTGGGCAGCGCGTCCATCATCGCCGCGTCGATGCCGGCGAAGGAAGCGATGGCGCGCACGTCGCGGCGCATTTCGTCGGTGACCAGCGCCGGATCGGCGCGCTCGATCCTGACCCGTCTGAAGGTCCGGTCGATGCGCTCCACCGCATGGTCGTTGAAATGACCCGGCACCAGGACGGCGACGGTCTGCAACGCTTCAGGCTTGGTCATGCACGCTCCACCGGCTTGCCGGTCGACTGCCTCACATGCAGTTCCGGCTTGATCAGTTCCTGCGAGGGCCGCACCGCCTGGCCGTTCAGCTTGTCGAGCAGGGCGCTGGCGGCGCGGCGGCCGACCTCGCGCTGACCATTCCAGACCGTGGTCAGCGCCGGTGTCGCGATTGCCGCTTCCTCGAGATCGTCATAGCCGGTGACGGAGATGTCGACGCCCGGCACGAGGCCGGCGCGCGCGATGCCGTTCATCAGCCCGATCGCCACCAGATCATTCCAGCAGCAGGCCGCGGTGGGCTTGTCTTTCAGCGCCAAAAACTGTCCTGCCGCTTCGAAGCCAGCCTGCTTGGTGCGCGGGCCGGGGATGCGCCAGGACGGCCTGACTTCCAGCCCCGCCGCTTCCATGGCGTTGACATAGCCCTGGTAGCGGTCGCGGCCGGTCGAGGTCTGGTCGGTGCCGCCGATCATGGCGATGCGCTTGTGGCCGAGCGAGATAAGGTGATTGGTGGCAAGCGCGGTGCCGTAGGCATCGTCGCCGCGGAACACCGGCACATCCGCCCCGGCCACGGAGCGCGCGATCAGCACCGCCGGCAGTCCGTTGTCCTCGGCCATGACGATGTCCTCGGCCGGCGTGCCAATGGCCGGCGACATGATGACACCGTCGGCGCCGAGCTGCAGCAGCGTGTCGATGAAAGTTCGCTGCTTTTCCAGCTGATCGTAGTGGTTGGACAGGATGAAGGTTTGGCGGCTGCGGTCTAGCTCGCTTTCGATCGAGCGCAGGATTTCGGCGAAGAACGGGTTCATGATGTCGTGCACGACGACGCCGACGATGCCCGAGCGCGAGGTGCGCAGGCTGGCGGCCCGGCGGTTGTAGATATAACCGATGGCGCGGGCATGCTCCTTGATGCGCTCGCGCGTGGCACCGGCCACCAGCGGGCTGTCGCGCAGCGCCAGCGATACCGTTGCCGTGGAGACGCCCAGCGCATCCGCGATCGTCGAAAGCTTGATCTTCTGTGCCAGTGCCCTTCGCTCCCCAGGGTCTATTTAAATTTTTTAAAACGGCCTTATGCCACCGGATTTGGAGCAAATCAAAGTTTTTTCGCCAGCGCTTCGGCTTCGGTGTCGAGCAAGGCGGAGTTGCGCACGCGCAGCCGATGCTCGCGGTGGATGATGTAAAGCCCGCTGGCGACGATGATGGCGGCGCCGAGCAGCGTCCAGCGGTCGGGGAACTGATGGAAGATCAGCCAGCCGGAAATGATCATCCAGACCATCTGCGAATAGGGATAGGGCGCGAGCTGCGTCGTGGTCGCCAGCCGATAGGCCCGCACCAAGAGATAGTGGCCGCCGGCGCCGAAGACGCCCAGCATCAGCACGACGAACCATTGAAAGCCGCCCTGCGGCAGCGTGTGCGAGAAGGCCAGCGCCGGCGCCAGCAGCACGGACGGCGCGAGCGCCGAAAACAGGATCAGGCTTTCCGACGTCTCGGATGCCGACATGCGCCGCGTCATGATGACGTAGAAGGAGTTCGACAGCATCGAGCCGAGCGCGAAGAGATGGCCGATGCCGAACACGCCGACGCCCGGACGGGTAATGATCAGGACGCCGACAAAGCCGGTGAGGATCGCCAGCCAGCGCCGCCAGCCGGCCCATTCGCCGAGCAGCGGGCCGGCGAGCGCGGTGATGACCATTGGGCCGAAGAAATAGATCGAGGTGGTTTCGGCGAGTTGCAGCGTGCGTAGCGCCAGGATGTTGAACATGGTCGAGCCGAACAGGAACAGCCCGCGCAATATATGCGCCGGCAGATTGTTGGCACGAAAGCGCGACGGCTCGCGCCAGCCGCGCAGGAAGACGCCGACGAGCAGCACATGGACGGTGAAGCGCGTCCAGGCGACGACCAGCGCCGAGACGCCGGCCAGCACCAGATATTTGCTCGAGGTGTCGAGAAAGGTGAAGCAGACATAGACGCAGAGCATCAAAAGCATCGCCGCGGGCGGCGTTGCGCTGTCATCTTGGGTTCGGGAAATGGTCAAGGGCCGGCCGCAGGGGAAGATAGACGTCCCCTTCTGCGGCAATCGCCACTGGCCAGCAAGCCAAAAGCGACTGGCCCAATAGGCAGTTAAGGCAGGCTTAGAGACCGCTATGGCTGGTGATTGGCCTCAGCGCCCCTCACGGTCGTCATCCACGGGCGAAGCAAGGAGCGAAGCGACGCGCGCAGACCCGAGGATCCATGCCGTTACATCGACGCTCTGCCAACGGCGCGGAATCTGCTCCGTTGCACATTTCGGCGAAGGTCACGGAATGGATCCTCGGGTCTTCGCTCCGCTTCGCGTTGCTACGCCCGTTGATGACGACGCCGGGGAGGCTTGCGGCTCATCTCGAACGTTTACGCTTCGGGGCAAAGGTAAACCGCAAGCAGAGCAGGGCCAACCACCCTTTCCAGCGGTTCAGCCATGCATGCGGGCGCTCTTGGTGATCTTGTCCACCAACTTCTTCTCGCCGCGCAAAGCGATACCGACGATCTTGGCGTCATCAGGCGCGAATTGCGCGAAGACGGCTCGGTTGGCCACATCGTGCCCGGTCGCAAACATCTCCTCGATATAGGCCGACATCGTCACGCCGCGCTCCAGGGCCCGGCGATGGATCGCGCCGAGCGTCGCCTGATCGGCGGACAAGACGATGACCGGCTGGATGGACATCGGATTATAGAGATTGCCGGCGCGGTCGCGATAGGGCTCGCCGATGATTTCGGGGAACTGCGCGGCAATGCCGCTGGTCAGGAAGGCGGTGACGTTGAGCTTCTGCCAGACAGGCAGGTCGTCCCTCAGGACAATTGCAATTTTCGTATCGAATACCAAGATGGAGGCTCCAGGAAGCCCATGACGGGCAGGAAAAGGCGATGGCGCAGGCTCTAGGCGGAGAAGCCAGGGAAGGTCTTGGACGTTTGTGCGCGGACCGGATCGTTTCGGCGCCGGGCGGCAGCGGCATCGAGCGCATCGAGGCGCAATTCCACGGCAACGCCTTCGACCTGCACCGCCACGACACCTATGCCATCGGCGTGACGCTTTCCGGCGTGCAGCGCTTCCATTATCGCGGCGCAGTGCAGAACAGCCTTGCCGGACAGGTGATCGTGCTGCATCCCGACGAATTGCATGACGGCGGCGCCGGCACCGAAGACGGGTTGCGCTACCGGATCCTCTATCTGGAGCCGTCGCTGCTGCTGGATTGTCTCGGCGGCGCCAAGCTGCCGTTCGTGCGCGACGCGGTGGTGAGCGATCCGGGCTTGCGCGGAACCTTGCTTTCGGCGCTGACGCCGCTGGACGAGGAGTTGGACGAATTGTTCGTCGCCGATTTCGTTGCACAGTTGGCGCAGCAATTGAAGCGCCACGCCGGACAGCCGGCAAAACCAACGGGCAAGAAAGCATGGCGCGCCGCGGCCCTTGCCCGCGACTATCTCGAGGACAATGCCGAGCGTGCCGTGCGTTCCGGCGAACTGGAAGCCATTACCGGCCTCGACCGCTACGCCCTGTCACGCCATTTCCGCGCGACCTACGCGACCAGCCCGCATCGCTTCCTTTTGATGCGCCGGCTGCAGCGGGCAAGGCGCATGATCGCGGCGGGAGAGCCGCTGGCGGAAATCGCGGCCGGCGCCGGCTTCAGCGACCAGAGCCATTTCAACCGGCACTTCAAGAAGGCTTTTGGGTTGACCCCGGGGCGCTGGGCAGCGCTGGTTCGCGGAGCCGGAGCGGCGGCTTAGCAAGAGAGCGACGACGCTGCGCGTCGCGCTTGCGGAGCAATGCCAATGTGGGTGCGTGGAGCGATGACGCTACGCGTCACGCTTTCACGCTTCATCCAGTTCCGCGTCGTCGTCGATCAGCACCAGATCTTCGTTCGACAGGTTGGCCTCGATGCGGGCGAGCAGCTTGAACAGCGCCTTCTGGTCCTTCTTGTCGAGGCCCTTCAGTGCCTGCTTCTCGGTCTTCTTCACCGACTTCTCGATGGCGCGGATCGTTTCGCGGCCGGATTCGGTGAGGAAGATATGCGCCTGGCGGGCATCGGCGGACGACGCGCGCTTTTCCAGGAAACCTTGCGCCTGCAGCCGGTTGATGGTCTTGGTGATCGTCGGCGGGCGCACGCCGAGGCGGCCGGCGAGGTTGCCCGGCGTCTGGCCGTCCTCACGGTCGAGCGCCAGCATGATCTGGTCCTGGCCGGCATAGAAGCCGTGCGCCAGCAAGCGCGCCGCGAGCGCCGTGCGCGCCAGCCTGGCCGCCGAATGCAGCCGGCTCATTGTCGCTGTCTTGTCCGCCTTGGCCATGGTCATCCCCTCTTCGGCCGAACCGGTCCGGACAGCATAGAGGCTGCGCGGCGGCTGGCAAATGACGATTTAAAGAGTCCGGCTTGGAGAACGCTTTGCCGGCAAGCATTGCGCTGTCCGGCGTGGTGATGCCAGATGTTTATTTCAGTTAGATGACAAACGACTTTTCATTGGACGCGATCCACAGCGGGGCGCCGCGAACTCCCGTATAAACCCGACCGGCTCCGTGCCTGAGCCATCATGGCTGGTGCCGAATCCGCCCTCGGCGGGCTTCCGCGAGCGGCGGCGGCCTGGCCCAGCGGTTTGCCGCGTGCAAAACCCGCTTCGCCATCCTATATGAGGCCGACAATCCAGAAATTTCGAGGCAAGCCATGAGCGATGCACAGACGCAAATCCCCGTAACCGTTCTCACCGGCTATCTCGGCGCGGGTAAGACGACCCTGCTCAACCGCATCCTGTCGGAGAACCACGGCAGGCGTTACGCCGTCATCGTCAACGAATTCGGCGAGATCGGCATCGACAACGATTTGATCGTGGAATCCGACGAGGAAATCTACGAGATGAACAATGGCTGCGTGTGCTGCACGGTGCGCGGCGACCTGATCCGCGTCGTCGAGGGCCTGATGAAGCGGCCGGGCCGCTTCGACGCCATCGTGGTGGAAACCACCGGCCTCGCCGACCCGGTGCCGGTGGCGCAGACCTTCTTCATGGACGACGACGTGCGCACCAAGACCAAGCTCGACGCCGTGGTGGCGCTGGTCGACGCCAAGCACCTGCCGCTGCGGCTGAAGGACTCGAAAGAGGCCGAGGACCAGATCGCCTTCGCCGACGTCGTGGTGCTGAACAAGACCGACCTCGTCACGCCCGACGAACTCGATAAGGTCGAGGCGACCATCCGCGCCATCAACCCGGCGGCGAAAATCCATCGCACGCAGCGTTCCGGCGTGGCGCTCGACCAGGTGCTCGACCGCGGCGCCTTCGACCTGTCGCGCGCGCTGGAAAACGACCCGCATTTCCTCGACGCGCATGACCACGATCACGACCACCATGACCACGACCATCACGATCATGACGGGCATGATCATCATCACCATCACGACCATGCCTCCGACATCCACGACGTGACGGTGAAGTCGGTGTCGCTGCACGGCGGCGAGATGGACCCGAAGAAGTTCTTCCCCTGGATCGAGAAGGTGACCCAGATGGAGGGGCCGAACATCCTGCGGCTAAAGGGCATCATCGCGCTCAAGGGCGACGAAGACCGCTATGTGCTGCAGGGCGTGCACATGATCCTCGAGGGCGACCACCAGCGCCCCTGGAAGGACGGCGAGAAGCATGAGAGCCGGCTGGTGTTCATCGGCAGGGATCTTGACGCCGAGCGGCTGCGCAAGAGTTTTGAAGCCTGCCAGGCGGCTTGATTTCCAGACTTTCAGGCGCTAGCGCTGCCCTTCTTTCCTTCTCCCCTTGTGGGAGAAGGTGGCCTCGCGAAGCGAGGTCGGATGAGGGGTGCTCCAGCTTGGCAAGGACGGCGATCCGTCACCCACCCCTCATCCGTCTCGGCGCTGCGCGCCGATCCACCTTCTCCCACAAGGGGAGAAGGCAGAGCCACATCTGGCCGCGCCGGCTAATTCGAACGGACCCGTATGCATGCCCACAGTTGCTCCCCTCGACCTCGAAGGCCATTGCGTCGCCGCAGTCTTCCTCGGCGACGTGCCGCATTTCGCTTTGGCCGACGGCGCGATCCACCGACTCGACAACGGGCAGAAGACCACGCAGGCCAATGACGGGCTGCTCGCCGCCTTCCATGACGCGGCCAACGACCGGCTGATCACCGGCGGCGAGGACGGCAAGGTGTTTGCCGTCAAGGCGGGCGGCGAGGTGACGGAACTCGCCAGCGCCGGCAAAAAGTGGATCACCAGCGTTGCCGCGGGGCCGCAGGGCGCGGTCGCCTATGCCACGGGCAAGACCGCCTTCGTGCGTTTCGCCGACGGCAAGATCAAGGAATTCACCCATCCGCGCTCGGTCGAGGGGCTCGCCTTCTCGCCCAAGGGCATGCGCTTCGGCGTCGCCCGCTACAATGGCGCGACGCTGCATTTCCCGGCGGCGGAGGGCAAGCCGGTGGAACTCGAATGGGCCGGCGCCCATACCGGCATCAGCTTTTCGCCCGACGGCGCTTTCATCGTCACCACCATGCAGGAAAACGCGCTGCATGGCTGGAAGCTTGCCGACGGCAAGCACATGCGCATGTCGGGCTACCCAGGCAAGGTGAAGAGCCTGTCGTGGAGCGTGAAGGGCAAATGGCTGGCCAGTTCCGGCGCGCCGGCGGCGATCATCTGGCCGTTTCAAGCCAAGGACGGCCCGATGGGCAAGGCGCCGCTGGAGCTCGGCACGCGCGGCAATTCGATGGTCACCTGCGTCGCCTGCCATCCCAGCCAGGACGTCGTGGCCATCGGCTATGAGGACGGCATGGTGATCGCGGCGCGCTTCGCCGACGCCAAGGAAGTGCTGCTGCGCCGCCCCGGCAAGGGCTCGATCACCGCCATGATGTGGGACAAAGAAGAGCGCCGCATCCTGTTCGGCAGCGCGGCCGGCGATTGCGGCGTGATCGACATTACCGCCTGAATATTCAGCGCCGCAATCAAAGTTTCTTGAAAACAGCCCGCCCGAAATTTCTTACACCGTCGGTAGACTTGCTTATCAGCCTTGATGAGAGCATCTTCTGCTTCTGGCATATTTCCAGAGCGGGAGGAGACCTTGGCAAGCACAGCTACACTCTATGCTTGGGCGACGCCAGCATTTGTAAGTGGATCGCCGCTCGATCATACTTGGGTCACGACTTATGACAATCAGCAGTATCACTACGCAAATGCCGCCGCTGTCGCTGCGGCCGGAAAGGACTATTGGTTCTGCTGGGGTAGCTATCACCCAACCGGAGGCGTGCCGGGCAATCCGACGGGCGGCATCGGCAATCAGTCCGGCAACCTCGCGCTGGCGCGATGCCTGGTTCAGTCGAATGCAGATTCCGCGTCGGTGCCCGCGGCTCAGGGCACCATCCTGATTTATGGCATCGACGGCGTATGCCACCAACTCGCAAATCAAGTTCTCTATGCGACGACCGGAAATCGGCTGACGGTAAAGAACGCCCGTGGCTACGGAGCAAGCAGCTTCCTATATGGCACTTACGGGCTGCGGCATGCGGCATGGGCAAGCAAGATACAGCAGTGCTCGGCCGGGAGCGCCATGGCGGTCGCCAGCACAGGCGGAGTAATGCGAATGCAGGATTTGCCTGACGACTTTGAAGAGCACGCCAGGGCGGTGCTGGGCGAGCATGAACCAGAACTGTTGGCCAAGCTTCTGTCCCTAAGGGGTGAAGTGCTGAATTTTACGGCGCAGCGGATTCCCGGCTTCACGCCACCGAACGCCGACGCTATCAACGCTCGCAATCAACATCTAATCGATCAGGCGGCTCTGTTGCTGGGGCCGGAGCATTTCGAGCGCATCTTCGGTTTCGCGCCCGGAGAGAAGATCAATCTGGTTGACCCGTCCATCGCCCAACGAAGATAGGGCGAGCGACCTACTCGGCTCCGCAGGAGACCTTGCCGGCGAGTTCAACTGGCTCACCCTCCGCCGTGCCGTCAAAGACCGAGAGCGTGTAGCGGCCGTCATAGGTGCCTTCGTCCTTGGCCTTGGTCAGGATCGTCAGCTCCACCGAGCGGTAGGTGTCCTTGGCTTCATGCTCGCGGTAGACGAGCAGCCGCATCTCCTCGCCGTCCAGCCAGTATTGCGCGAGGTTCTGGTCCTCGAAGACCGTCTTGCGCAGGCTATCGCCCGCTTTGCGGGCCTTGATTTCCAGATCGCCGCGGAAATTGAAGGTCGGGCCGCCAAGGCCTCGGGTGACGCCCGCATCGAGCTGGAAGGCGACCTGATGGTCGTCGACCGAGCACCAGAGCGCGCCGGAAGCCAGGGCGCTGCTGGCCGATGCAAGAAACGCCGTCACGCACAGAACTGCCCGCATATTTCCCACCCCCTTGCCGCAGACCAGCCCTATTGAGCCGCTGGCGGCCGGCCGGGTCAAGAGCGCTGAACCAATGTCCCCCCTATGCGCGGCCAATTGCAGTTTTCCCTAAGCCATGGGCAGAGTGCGGCGCCAAACGGAGAGGCATTCATGCAGGCATCGGATTCAGGATCTTCCATCGGTGGCATCGAGGTCGCGCGCATCGCCGAACTGCGGGAGACGGAGGCGGCCGTCTTCCGCAAGGCGCGGCCGACATCGGAGGCGAAGCTCGGCAACGGTATCGCCGGTTTCCTGGGCGGCGTGCCGATGCATTGGATGACCGACTGGCCGACGCCGTTCCCGATCCTGGTCGACGGCGCCAAGGGCGCCACCATAACCGACATCGACGGCAACAGGCTCGACGATTTCTGCCTCGGCGACACCGGCTCGATGCTTGGCCATTCGCCGCCGGCGGTGGCGCGCGCCATCCGCCGGCAGGCGGCGCGCGGCCTGACCTATATGCTGCCCAGCGAGGATGCGCTGGCGATCGGCACGCTTTTGCAGCAGCGCTTCGGCCTGCCCTACTGGCAGATCGCCACCACCGCCACCGACGCCAACCGCTTCGCGCTGCGGGTCGCCCGCGCGGTGACGGGGCGCGAAAAGATCCTGGTCTTCAACGGCTGCTATCACGGCTCGGTCGACGAGACGATGGTGCGGCTGGTCGACGGCAAGCCGGTCAACCGTCCGGGGCTCGCCGGTGAGTTCCGTGACCTGACACGCGCGACGAAGATCGTCGAGTTCAACGATGTGGCAGCGCTTGAGGCGGCGCTGGCCGATCGCGACGTCGCCTGCGTCATCACCGAGCCGGTGCTGACCAATTCCTGCATGGTGCTGCCGGATGCCGGGTTCCACGACGCGTTGCGGCGGCTGACGCGCGCGGCCAGCACGCTGCTGCTGATCGATGAGACGCACACCATTTCAACCGGCCCCGGCGGCTACACGAGGAAGCATGAGCTGGAACCGGACCTGTTCGTGCTCGGCAAACCGGTGGCCGGCGGCGTGCCGGCGAGCATCTGGGGGATGAGCGAGGAGGTCGCCACCCGCTACGGCGCCTACAACAGCACAAAGGAACCCGGCTATTCCGGCATGGGCACGACGCTGTCGGCCAACCCGCTGCAGTTCGCAGCGATGCGCGCGACGCTGGAAGAGGTGATGACCGAGAAGGCCTATGCCCATATGGACCGGCTGGCGCAGCGGCTCGATGCCGGGCTGACCAAGGTGATCGAGCGGAACAAGCTGCCCTGGCATGTGGCGCGCGTCGGCGCCCGCGTCGAATTCATCTGCGCGCCCGGACCACTTCGCAATGGCGGCGAGGCGGAGAAGGCGCATGCGTCGAAGCTCGAGGCGGCCATCCATGTCGCGCTGGTCAATCGCGGCGTGCTGATCGCGCCGTTCCACAACATGATGCTTATCTCGCCGGCAACGACATCGGCGCAAGTGAGCCGGCTGATCGCCGCTTTCGGCGCGGTTGCGGCCAGGCTTACGGCGTGAGACAAGCTCCCATGGACAATCCGAGCGCCCTTGCGACCTCACCTTCCGGCTCGACGCCCGCCGAGGCCAAGGGCTTTCTCGACGCTCATCCCGAGATCGAGGCCTTCGACATCGTGCTCACCGACGCCAACGGCATCGGCCGCGGCAAGATCGTGCGGCGGCATGAGCTGACGGGCATTTTCGAGAACGGACGGCATCTGCCGATCTCGATCCTCGGCCTCGACATCACCGGCGAGGATGTGCACGAGACCGGGCTGGTGTGGGACACCGGCGACGGCGACCTTCGGGCATGGCCGATCCCCGGCACGCTGGTGCCGCTCTTCGGCACCCAGCCGCCGCGCGGCCAGCTGCTGATGTCGATGCATCATCTCGACGGTCAGCCGATGACCTCCGATCCAAGGCTGGTGCTGGCAAGGCAGGTGGAACTGCTGGCGGCGCGCGGCCTGCATCCGGCCGGCGCGTTCGAGCTCGAATTTTTTCTCCTGGCCAATGAGCGCGATGCCGACGGCAAGGTGCAGGCAGCGCGCGCGGTGCTCGACGGCCGCCGCTCGGCCAAGACGGAAGTCTATTCCGTCGACCATCTGCACGGCATGGAGCCGCTTTTCTCCGACATCTACGCCGCGGCCAAGGCGCAAGGCATTCCGGCCGAGACGGTGATCTCGGAATACGCGCCCGGCCAGTACGAGCTGACGCTCAACTATCGCAAGGATGTGCTGCGGGCGGCGGACGACCTCGTCATGCTGAAGCGGCTGGTCAGGGCGCAGGCGCGCCGGCACGGCGTCACCGCATGTTTCATGGCCAAGCCCATCGAAGCCTATGCCGGCTCGGGCATGCATTTCCACGTCTCGCTGCAGGACGATGCAGGCAAAAACGTATTCACCGAGGCCGCCGGCGAAAAATGGTCGCCCAAGCTGCTCAACGCGCTGGGCGGTCTGATCCACACCATGGCGGAATCGATGCTGGTGTTTGCGCCGCACGCCAATTCCTGGCGGCGGTTCGTGTCGCAATCCTACGCGCCGGTGGCGCCGACATGGGGCGTCAACAACCGCTCGGTGGCGCTGCGGGTGCCGGCGGGCGACGCCAAGAACCGGCGCATCGAGCACCGGCCGTCCGGCGTCGATGCCAACCCCTATCTGGTCGCGGCAACGGTGCTGGCCGGCATCGTCAAGGGCCTGGACGAAGGGCTTGAGCCTGGGGCCGAAACGACCGGCAACGGCTACGAGCAGGCTTCCGACGCATCCGCGATGCCGGCCGATTGGCGCGCCGCGATCGAGGCGGCCAAGAGCTCCGATTTCCTCAAATCGGCGCTCGGGCCCGACCTGCACCGCACCTTCGTGGCGATCAAGCAGGCCGAATATCTGCGCGTCGCGCGCACGGTCAGCGAGCTGGATTACCATCTCTACCTGCACGAGGTCTGATCGCCGGAGCGACTGGCGCGGCGATCACATTTTGCCGCCGATAATCAAAAGTTATAGCCAATTGCATTTCTAGAACATATCATGAACAAATGGCTATACTGTCCGTCCGCGAGAAACTGGCGATCCTGTCCGACGCCGCCAAATACGACGCCTCCTGCGCCTCGTCCGGCTCGGCCAAACGCGACTCGCTGAAGTCGGGCGGCATCGGTTCCACCGAAGGCTCGGGCATCTGCCATTCCTACGCGCCGGACGGCCGCTGTATCTCGCTCTTAAAAATCCTGCTCACCAATTTCTGCATCTACGACTGCAGCTATTGCATCAACCGCTCATCCTCCAACGTGCGGCGCGCCCGCTTCAGCGTCGAGGAAGTGGTGCGGCTGACCATGGATTTCTACCGGCGCAACTATATCGAGGGCCTGTTCCTGTCCTCCGGCGTCATCCGCTCGCCGGACGAGACGATGGGCGAGATGGTCGAGGTGGCGCGGCGACTCAGGATCGAGGAGAAGTTCGGCGGCTACATCCATCTCAAGACCATTCCCGAAGCGTCGGCCGAGCTAATCGAGACAGCGGGCCTCTACGCTGATCGACTGTCGATCAATGTCGAGCTGCCCACCGATGAAGGGGTGAAGAGACTGGCGCCGGAAAAGAAGCCGGAAACCATCCGGCTCTCGATGGCGAAGCTGCGCCGCAAGATCGAGGAGAAGGCCGAACCGACGCTGAAAAGCCGCAAGCGCGAGCGCTTCGCGCCGGGCGGCCAGTCGACGCAGATGATCGTCGGCGCCGACAAGACTTCCGACGACGGCATCTTGCACGCCAGCGCCCGGCTCTACGGCAGCTACCACCTGCGCCGGGTCTATTATTCGGCCTTCAGCCCGATCCCGGATTCGTCTTCGGCGCTGCCACTGCAAAAGCCGCCGCTGATGCGAGAGCACCGGCTCTATCAGGCCGACTGGCTGATGCGCTTCTACGGCTTCTCGCAGCCGGAGATTCTCGCAGGCAGCAATGACGGGATGCTCGACCTGGCCATCGACCCGAAACTGGCCTGGGCGCTGCGCAATCGCGGCCGGTTCCCGATCGACGTCAACCGCGCCGAGCGCGAGGCGTTGCTGCGCGTGCCCGGGCTGGGCACGAAGGTCATCGACCGGATCATTGCGACGCGGCGCCATCGCCGGCTGCGGCTGGAGGATGTCGGCCGCATCTGCCATTCGGTCGCCAAGGTGCGGCCGTTCATCATCGCCGAGGGCTGGTCGCCGGGCGCGCTGACGGACAAGGCAGCTTTGCGTGAGACCATCACCCGCTCCTGCGAACAGCTGTCGCTGTTTTGACCATGGCCCAACTCGACCTCGCCATCCATCTCGTCCGGCTCGACAGCGAAACCGACTTTGCCGGCTGGCGGGATGCCGCGCGCCGGCTGGCGACCAACGATATCCCGCCGGAGGATGTCGCGTGGCAGGTCGGGTTCGAGGATGATGTTCGCAACAGTGATTTGCCGGCTGCGAAGCCTGATGCCCGGCTGGTCGTGCCGCGCGACTTCATCGAGCGGGCGGAGACGGCCATCTGCCATTGCGATCTCGAACGCTTCGGCTTTCTCTACCGGCTGCTGTGGCGGCTGCGTACCGAGCCGAAGCTGCTGTCGATCGCGACCGATCCCGATATCCGCCGGCTGGAGGCGATGGAAAAGGCGGTGCGCCGCGACATCCACAAGATGCGCGCCTTCGTGCGGTTCCGGAGGATCGGCGAAGGCGCTGACGAGCGCTATGTCGCCTGGTTCGAGCCGGAGCATTTCATCGTCGAGCGCAATGCGGATTTCTTCGTGCGCCGCTTCACCGGCATGCGCTGGACGATCCTGGCACCACATGCTTCCGCCGACTGGGATGGCGAGCGGCTGGCTATCGGTCCGGGTGCGGCCAAGCGCGATGCGCCAGCCGAGGACGACGCCGAGGCGCTGTGGCAGACCTATTTCGAGAACATCTTCAATCCCGCGCGGCTCAAGGTGAAGGCCATGCAGAAGGAGATGCCGAAAAAGTATTGGCGGAACCTTCCCGAGGCGTCGCTCATTCCAGACCTGATAGCAGGAGCAGACAAAGCCGCGTCAGCCATGATCGCCCGCATGCCCACCACCCCAGCGCCGCACCACGCCAAGGTCCAGGCCAAGCATTGGCCGACGCCGCAGACAGCCGACGCGGACGAAACCGCCGATACGATACCGGAGCTGCGCGAAGTCGCCAAAGGCTGCCATCGCTGCCCGCTCTGGCGCGATGCAACGCAAACGGTGTTCGGCGAAGGCCCGGAGAACGCCGATGTCGTCTTCGTCGGCGAGCAGCCGGGCGATCAGGAGGATCTGGCCGGCAAGCCTTTCGTCGGGCCGGCGGGCAAGGTTTTCGACGCCATCCTCGGCGACGCCGCGATCGACCGCCGCAAGGTCTATGTCACCAATGCGGTAAAACACTTCAAATTCGAGCCGCGCGGCAAACGCCGCATCCACTCGAAACCAAATGCCGGCGAAATCCAGGCCTGCCGCTGGTGGCTGGACAAGGAGCTTGAGCTGATCAAGCCCAACCTCGTGGTGGCGTTGGGCGCGACCGCGGCGCAGTCGCTGCTCGGCAGGGCGGTGCCGATAACCAGGATGCGCGGCGATATGGTCGAACGCGAGGACGGCTTGCGGGTGTTCCTGACCATCCACCCGTCCTTCATCCTGCGCATCCGCGAGCAGGCGGACAAAGAGGCGGAGCGGGAGCGGTTCTTGCAGGATATGCGCAAGGTGAGAGAGTTGATGGGAGCTTGATAGGTAACCTTGGGCGCCTCTCTTTCGAACACGAGCAACACAGATAAATACCTGCCCGTCTGCGCTGCCCCTCATTGCCCTGCCGGGCATTTCTCCCCGTATAGTGACGGGGAGAAAGGGCTGTCACCGGCGCCGCGCCTCTTCCTTCTCCCCGTTCACGGGGAGAAGGTGCCCGAAGGGCGGATGAGGGGCGGCGCCAGCGTTTGTCCAGATGACACTGCGCCGTCGTCTAACGAACGAGAATAGCCCTCAGATCGTTGACATTCGTGCCCGTAGGTCCCGGCACGAACAGATCTCCGACAGCATTGAAGGCCGTCCAGGCGTTGTTGCCGGCCAGCACCGCCTTGGCGTCGACGCCAGCCGCCCGCATACGCGCCACGGTCGAACCGTCGGCAAAGGCGCCGGCGTTGTTTTCGGAGCCGTCTATGCCGTCCGTGTCGGCGGCCAGCGCGTGAATGCCGCTCACTCCATCGATGCCGAGCGCGAAGGCGAGCAGGAATTCGGAATTGCGGCCGCCCTTGCCCTTGGCGCGCAGCGTTACAGTCGTTTCGCCCCCGGAAAGAATCAGCACCGGCTTGGCGAAGGGCCGGTTGCGCGTCGCCACTTCGCGCGCGATCGCGGCGTGGACGCCGCCGACCTCGCGCGCCTCGCCTTCGATCGCATCCGACAGGATGACGGCCTCGATGCCTTGCCGCCTGGCTTCGGCTGCGGCGGCCTCCAGCGAGACGCCGGCCGAGGCGGTCAGATGCACTTCATTGCCGGCAAAGCGCGGATCGCCCGGGCTCGGCGCGTCGGCGGCCGGCGAATTGATATGCGCCATGACCGAGGCCGGCAGCTTCATGCCATAGGCGGCGATCGAGGCCAGCGCATCCGCGCGGCTGCCGGTGTCGGGAACGGTCGGGCCGGAGGCGACCAGCGCCGGATTGTCGCCCGGGATGTCGGAGACGACCAGCGACACCACGCGCGCCGGGTGCGCGGCGGCGGCGAGGCGGCCGCCCTTGATGGTCGAGACATGCTTGCGGATGGTGTTCATCGCCGCGATCGGCGCCCCGGAAGCGAGCAGCCCCTCGTTGACGGCGATCTCGTCGGCCAAGGTCAGCCCAGGCGCAGGCGAAGGCAGCAGTGCCGAGCCGCCGCCGGAAATCAGCGCGACGACCAGATCGTCCGCCGTAAGCCCGCGCACCTTTTCCAGCAGACGCCGCGAGGCTTCGAGGCCGGCCGCATCCGGTACCGGATGCGCAGCCTCGATGATCTCGATGCGCTCGCATTTCGCGCCATAGCCGTAGCGGGTGACGACCAGCCCATCGATCGGACCGTCCCAGGCTTTCTCGAAGGCCGCCGCCATCTGCGCCGAGCCTTTGCCGGCGCCTATGACGATGGTGCGGCCCTTCGGCTTTGCCGGCAAATGATTGCGGATCGTCTTTTCCGGATCGGCGGCGGCGACGGCGGCGTTGAAGATCGACGTCAGAAAGGTTTTCGGGTCGGTCATTTTTCTTCCGGCGGCAACGTGAGGCCGTTGGCATCGATGTTCAGATGCGCGCAGAGCGCATCGACGACGACGCCATGATCCTCGCGCTCGGGCAGGCCCGAGACGGCGATGACGCCGATCACGCCGGCGCCCTTGACGGTGACGGGAAAGCCGCCGCCGGCCAGCACATAGTCGGCGATGTCCAGGCCCTCGCCGATTTTGAAGGTGCGGTCCGGCCGCTGCTGCTCCAGCACAAGGCGGTAGGTGCTTCTGAGATACCGCTTGACGACATTGATCTTGCGCCGTGCCCAGTCCGGATTGGAGGCATTCGAGCCCGGCATCGCCGCGTAGAAAAGCGGCCGGTCCCACAGCCTGATGTCGACGATGACAGGCAGGTTTTCCTTCAGCGCACGGCTTCTAATCGCGGAGCCGATCTCGAAGGCGACGGCCTCGTCGAAGGCCGAAAAGACCAGCGTCGCTTCCTGTTTCTTGATCAGAGCGATGTCGTCGGCAACTGCCATCTCGTTCCCCTGTCAGCGTCGAGGCACGCTTTGGCCGATGGCTGACGCCGGGTCAAGCGAAGAGCGCTTTTAATCTATGCGACAATCGCGCTCTTCGCCGGCCGGCCCGCCACATAGACCTCGCGCACGGCGCGGTCGTCGCCCAGCGTCTGCAGCAGGAAAAGCTCCTCCGCCAGCGTCTCGACCGTTTCCATTCGCAGCCGCATCGCCGGCGTGGCATTGGCATCGAGCACGACGATGTCGGCGTCGGTGCCTTCGTCCAGCGTGCCGACCTTGTCGGAGACAGACAGCGCCTCGGCATTGCCGCGCGTCAATTGCCAGAAGGACTGGAACGGGTTGAGCTTCTCGCCGTTCAGCGCGATCACCTTGTAGCCCTCGTCCATGGTGCGCAGCATCGAATAGTTGGTGCCGCCGCCGACATCGGTGGCGGCGGCGATCCTGAGCGGTGCTTCGCGGCGGCGGAAGCGCTGGTAGTCGAACAGGCCGGAGCCAAGGAAAAGGTTGGAGGTCGGGCAGAACACCGCTACCGAACCCGACTGCGACAGCGCATCGGCCTCGCGCTCCGACAAATGGATGCAGTGGCCGAACAGGCTCTTTTTGCCGAGCAGGCCGTAATGCTCATAGACATCGGTGTAGTCGCGCGACCAGGGATAGAGCTCCTGGGTGAAAGCGATCTCGGCGTGGTTTTCCGAGAGATGCGTCTGCATGTGGAGATCGGGATGCTCGCGGCAGAGCGCGCCAGCCATCTCCATCTGCTTAGGCGTCGACGTGATGGCGAAGCGCGGCGTGATGGCATAGAGCTGGCGGCCCTTGCCATGCCATTCGGCAATCAGCGCCTTGGTATCGTCATAACCGGTCTGCGGCGTGTCGAGCACGGCGTCCGGCGCATTGCGGTCCATCATCACCTTGCCGGCGATGTTCAACATGTTGCGGTCATGCGACTCGGCGAAGAAGGCTTCGGCCGACGATTTGTGCACCGAGCAATAGGCGGCGACCGTCGTCGTGCCCTGGCGCAGGATCTCGTCCAGGAACAGCCGTGCAATGCGGCGGCCATGCTGGGCGTCGCGGAATTTAGACTCTTCCGGGAAGGTGTATGTGTTCAGCCAGTCGAGCAGCTCGGCGCCATAGGAAGCGATGATCTGCATCTGCGGCACGTGCACATGCGCGTCGATGAAGCCGGGCAGCAGCAGATGCGGGCGGTGGTTGATGGTCTCGACGCCGGCGCCGGACTTCTTCGCCACCTCGCCATAGGGTCCGGCGGCAATGATCTTGCCGTTGTCGACCAGCAGGCCGCCATCCTCCTCGTAACGCCAGGCGGAATGGTCGTCTATCGCTTCGGGCCAGCGCAGGAAGGACAGCGTTCGGCCGCGCAGAATTTTCGATGTCATGCTTACTTTCCGGCGCCTTCGAACCAGGCCACCAGGAGGGCCCGTTCCTGGTCGGTGATCTGGGTGACGTTGGCCGGCGGCATGGCATGCGCCCGGCCGGCCTGGATGTAAATCTCGCGCGCATGCTCGGCGATGCGCTCGTCGGTGTCGAGCAGCACGCCCTTCGGTGCATGGTAGATGCCCTCATAGACCGGCTCTTCCGTATGGCACATCGAGCAGCGGCCGAGCACGGTGTCGCGCACGGCCGGGAAATGCGCCGAGGCGATATAGACCTGGGCGGCGGCCGAGGCGGCGGAAGCCTTCGGCTCGCCGGTCAGCACCTTCGGCACGGTCGACAGCCAGATGATGATCATGAACAGCACCGCCGCACCCAACCAGGTCCAGTGCGGGTTGCCCTTGCGGGCATGCAGGCTGTTGAAATAGTGCCGGATCAGCACGCCGATGATGAAGACCAGCGAAGCGATGACCCAGTTGAACTCGGTGCCGAAGGCCAGCGGGTAGTGGTTCGACAGCATCAGGAACAGGACCGGCAAGGTCAGGTAGTTGTTGTGCAGCGAGCGCTGCTTGGCGATCTTGCCGTATTTCGGGTCCGGCTTGCGGCCGGCGATCAGGTCGGCGACGACGATCTTCTGGTTGGGGATGATGACCATGAAGACATTGGCCGACATGATCGTGGCGGTGATGGCGCCGAGATGCAGGAAGGCGGCACGGCCGGTGAAGAGATGAGTCAGCCCCCAGGCGATGAAGACCAGCACGCCGTAGAGCACCAGCATCAGGCCGGTATCGCTTTTGCCCAACGGCGAGCGGCAGAGCAGGTCATAGACGATCCAGCCGACCCCGATGGTGGCCAGCGACAGCAGGATGCCGACCGGTACCGAAACATTGAGGACGTTGGGGTCGATCAGGAACAAGTTGGCGCCGCCGTAATAGACCAGGCAGAGCATGGCGAAGCCCGACATCCAGGTGGCGTAAGACTCCCATTTGAACCAGGTGAGGTGCTCCGGCATCTCGGCCGGCGCCACCAAATATTTCTGGATGTGGTAGAAGCCGCCGCCATGCACCTGCCATTCCTCGCCGAAGGCGCCGGCGGGCAGGCCGGGACGCTGGCGCAGGCCGAGGTCGAGCGCGACGAAATAGAAGGACGATCCGATCCAGGCGATGCCGGTGATGACATGCAGCCAGCGGACGGCGAAGCTCAGCCAGTCCCAGAAAATCGCGAAATCCATCATTGGTGATCGTCCCTGCCGATTGGCCGACTTTACGGTCTAGCGCGCAAACGAAAAGAGGCGAGGTGCGCGATGACTTTCAAAAAAAAATAAAAAATACTAGGGTTGCCCTACGCAGCCGCATGAGAGCCACGGAAGCCGCCGCATGGCCTATCTCGACAACATCGCCGTCTTCGTCCGTGTCGTCGAGCTCGGCAATCTGTCGGCCGCCGGGCGCGACATGCGCATTTCGCCGGCGGTCGCCTCCAACCGCATCAAGGAGCTGGAGAAGCATCTGGGCGTGCGGCTGTTCAACCGCACGACCAGGCAGCTGATGCCGACCGAGCACGGCACGGTGTTCTATACCGGCGCCAAGCAGGTGCTGGATGCCATCACCGAGGCGGAAGCCGCTGTTGCCGCGCTCTCCGGCCAGCCGCGCGGCACGATCAAAGTGACGGCGCCACTTGGCCTGGGACGACGGCTCGTGGCCTCCGGTATCCCAGATTTCCACGACAAATACCCCGATATCGAGGTGCGGCTTCGGCTTTCCGACCACAATGTCGATATCATGAAGGAAGGCATCGACGTCGCCTTCCGGTTGGGCATCATCGAGGATTCCAGCCTCAGGATGCGCGGCATCATGGAATGCGAGCGCGTGCTGGTGGCGGCGCCGAAGTATCTGGAGGCGCGCGGCGAGCCGGCCGAGCCGCAGGAACTGATCGGCCGGAAGCATGATTGCCTGATGCTGCGCTATGCCGGGGCGCGCGAATTCGTCTGGACCCTGCAGACGCCGACCGGCGTTCAGAAATACGAGGTGCACGGCCCCTACGACACCGACGACGGCGACGTGCTGACCGGCTGGGCGCTTTCCGGCCGCGGCATCATCAACAAGCCGCGCTTCGAGGTCGAGCCGTTCATCCGCGATCGCCGGCTGAAAGTGATCCTGCCGCAGGCGCCGCCGACGCCGGTGCAATTCGCCGCCGTCTATCCGCACAAGAAGCTGCAGGACCCGAAGGTGCGGCTGCTGCTCGACTTCATGGCCGAGCGCTGCCAGCGGCTGATCAAGGATATCCTGGCGGGGAAGTAGGGCTGGTGGCGTTGTGTCGCGATTGGCCGAAGCCTCCGCGACGTCGTCATCCACGGGCGGAGCGACGCGAAGCGGGAGCGCAGACCCGAGGATCCATTCCGTGACCTTTACCGAAGGGTGCAGCGGAGCAGAATTCTGTACCGTCGCAACGCTTTGACGTCACGGAATGGATTCCAGGGTCTGCGCCGCGTCGCTTCGCTCCTTGCTCCGCCCTGGAATGACGACGCGACAGGTGTTCGGCTAACCACCAAGGCGGTAGGTGCGCGATGACTGGCCGGCAAGTGACAGTCTGGTGGCCCATTCGATGACGTTGCCTTGCTTAAAGGCGGGCCTAGGTTGGTGGCCAGACGGCTGCCCGATTTCACGGCGGCCGAAGGGCCGCACTATGCATCTCGCCATTTCGCTAGACATCGCCGCCGCCAACGGACAGGCCGTGCTGGACTTCAGCCGGATCAGTGCTTTCGTCCGCGATGTGGAAGCGGCGGGCGTGGACATGGTCGTCATTTCCGACTCGGCCGATAAGCCGTCGAGCAGCCCGTTCGAAGCGACGACGCTGCTTGCCGCCCTGGCCATCGTGACCGACAGGATCGGGCTCGTCGCCGGCGCTTCGACACTGGCGCATCAGCCCTACAATCTGGCGCGCCGTTTCGCGTCGCTCGACATCATCAGCCGCGGCCGCATCGGCTGGAACGCGACCTTGGCACAGAACCCGCGCGAGGCGCCGAATTTCAGCCGGCCCGAAGGTTTCTCGGATGAGGACTTTCGACGTCGCGCCAGAGAGTTCATCACCATCGTCCGGGGATTGTGGGTCGGCTGGGAACCCGATGCGCTGCTCTTCGACAAGGCGGGCGGCCGCTTCCATGATCCGGAAAAGATGCAGCTTCTGAACCATGCCAGCGAATTCTTTTCGGTGCGCGGGCCGCTCAATGTCGCGCGTTCGCCGCAGGATAGGCCGGTTCTGGTGATGTCCGGGCTAGCGGAGGCCGACCATGCGTTTGCAAGCCGCGCCGCCGACGTCATTCTGATCGGCGAGCAATCACCGGAAACCGCAAAAACGGTTTGCGAGGAACTGAGACGCCTTGCGCGTGGCGCCGATCGCCAGGCGCCGAAACTGCTATTGACCGTCGGCGCGGGATCCGAACTCGGTGCGGACCAAATCGCAGCCTTGCACGCCTCAAGCGAGTGTGACGGGATCAACGTCGCCTTGCCGGCTGACCTTAGCGCGCTCGATGATTTTGCCGGTCGGGTTCTGCCGAAGCTAAGAGGACGCGGCGTGGCCGTTGCTGGCCATGCCACCTTGCGCCGTCATCTCGGATTGGGAGGCGCGCAATGAGCAAGCGCCAGATGAAGCTCGGGCTGTTCCTGTGGGCGACGGGCCACCACATCGCCGCCTGGCGGCATCCGAAGGCGCATGTGACAGCTGGCATCGACATCGACCACTACATCCAGCTCGCCCGCACGGCGGAAGCGGCGAAGTTCGACATGATCTTCTGCGAGGACGCCGCCGGCCTGCGCGAAGCAAATGTCAACATTGCCAGCCAGACCTCGCGCTCGATCGGCTTCGAGCCGATCAGCCTCTTGTCCGCCCTTGCCGCACAGACCGAGCGTATTGGCCTCGTGTCGACCGCTTCGACCGGCTACAACGAGCCCTACGGGCTGGCGCGGACTTTTGCCTCGCTCGACAATCTGAGCGGCGGCCGGGCCGGCTGGAACCTGGTCACGTCGGCCAGCCCGATCGAGGCAGCGAATTTCGGCGCGACCGGTTTGCGGCCGCACGCCGACCGCTATGCAAGGGCGCGCGAATTCGCCAGCGTCATCACCGGCCTGTGGAACCGTCGCGCCGCAGGCCATGACGGCGAGAGCTTTTCGGTGCGCGATCCGCTCGACATTCCGCCCTCGCCGCAAGGCGCGCCGGTGATGGTGCAGGCCGGCGCATCCGACGACGGCAAGGACCTTGCCGCGCGCACTGCCGACGTCGTGTTTTCGGCCGCGCAGACTTTCGAGGACGCCAAGGCTTTTTATGACGACTTGAAGGGAAGGCTGGCCGCTTATGGCCGGCAGCCCGACGATTTGAAGATCATGCCGGGCGTGGCGCCGGTGGTGGCGGCGACCGAGGCCGAGGCGCGCGCCAAGCATGATCAATTGCAAGAGCTGATCCCCGACGATGTCGGCGTGGCGCTGCTGTCCAGCTATCTCAGCATTTCCGATCTTGGCCGCTACCCGATCGACGGACCCTTGCCCGAACTACCGGAAAGCGAAGGCATGAAGAGCCGGCAGGCGCTGGTGATCGAGCAGGCGCGCCGCGACGGGCTGTCGATCCGCCAGCTCGCGCGTTACTTTGCCGGAGCGCGCGGCCATTGGCGGATCGTCGGCACGGCTGCCCAGATCGCCGACGAGTTGCAGGCGCGCTTCGAAGGCGGCGCCGCCGACGGTTTTAACGTGATGCCATCTTGGTTCCCGGGCGAGCTCGATGCCTTTGCCACGCTGGTCGTGCCGGAGCTGCAGCGGCGCGGCCTGTTCCGCACCGACTATGAAGGCCGCACTTTGCGCGAGCATCTCGGCCTCAAACGGCCGGTTTGACGGCTCAATTCATCAGTCGCGCCGTGCCGGAAACCCGGATCGAGCTGCCAGACTCGGGTCGAATGACGGCGTGGAGCCGCGAGCGCATGCCCATGTCCTCGCCCTGGACGATGTCGATCGCGCCGCCATGCGGCCAGCCAAGGTCGCGCAGATAGCCGGCAAAGGCCGCGGTCGCGGCGCCCGTCGCCGGATCCTCATAGACACCGCCGGAAGCGAAGGGATTGCGCGTGTGGAAGAGCTGAGGCGCCTCGGCATAGGCGAGCAGTATGGTGACCAGGCCTTCACGGCGCATGAAGGACTGGCCTTGCTTGAGGTCATAGGCCATCGCGGCCAGCGCCTCGCGCGACTTGAGCGCCAGTACCAGATGATCGGCACCGCCATGGATGAGCGCCGGCGGTATCGCCGGATCGAGACCGCCCGGCTGATAGCCGAACAGCGTCAGCGCCTCGCCGATCAGTTCCGGCGGTGCCAGCCGGCTGCGTGTCGGCGGCGATTGCAGCGCGGCGGCGAAATTGACACCGTCACGAAACCCTTCGACCGTGATGTCGGCCTGGTTGAGCGTCAGCTTGAAAACGCCATCGCCGAACTGCCTGACCAATGCGGCGCCGAGCGCGATGGTGGCATGGCCACAAAACGGCACTTCCGATTCAGGCGAGAAATAGCGCACGCGCCAGTTCTCGCCCTCAGGTGCGGCGAAGGCTGTTTCGGAAAAACCGACCTCGGCCGCGATGCGCTGCATGACTGCCACATCCGGCAAAGCCTCGCCGATCATCACGCCGGCGGGATTGCCGCCAATGCTTCCGTCCGAAAATGCAGCGATGCGCAATACGTCCATATGTCCGCCTCGTGTTTATCGGCGCGCAGAAAACACGTTTCGGGCCGGTTTGGGAAATGATGAAAACGATGAGGAGCTGTGAGCGACGGTCATAGCCCTGTTCGCCCAATGCGGAACAAACCCACTTGATTGCCGTTCTGGCATCGGCGGCCGCGCAAGGCCGCCCTCCGATCAGCTTTCACCAAGCGACGCACCCACGACAGGAGCCGACCATGGACGCCATCGTCACCAAGAACGACCTCAAATCCGATGCCAAGAAGGAATCGATCGACCTGCTCAATGCCAGGCTGGCCGACGCCATCGACCTGGCGCTGATCACCAAGCAGGCGCACTGGAACGTCAAGGGGCCGCAGTTCATCGCCATCCACGAGATGCTGGACGAATTTCGCGAGGAGATCGATGGCCATGTCGACATCATCGCCGAGCGCGCCGTCCAGCTTGGCGGAACCGCGCACGGCACCTCGCAGGAAGTGTCGAAATCAACCAAGCTGAAGGCCTATCCGACCGACATCCACAAGACCAAGGACCATCTGGCCGCGCTGATCGACCGCTATGCGGCGGCGGCCAAGCTGACACGCGCGGCGATCGACGAAGCCGCCGATGCGGGTGATGCCGACACGGCCGACATCTTCACCGCCTATTCGCGCTCGCTCGACAAGCTGCTGTGGTTCCTCGAAGCGCACACGCAGGAAAAGGAATAGCCGGTGGCGACGTCGATCAGACGGCCATCGCCTTTTCGGGAGCGGCCGACGCCGCTTCCGTCGCATGCGAGACCAGCGCCGTCATGATCTCGGCGGCGGCAAGTGCCGCTATCACCGGCGGGCGCTTGTCTTTCACTGTGTTGCCGCCGATCGGCGAGATGAGGCGGTTGAACTCGGCCTCGCTGCCTTCGGCGGATTTCAGGAACCAGTTCCTGAACGTCGCCTTCTTGGTCTTTGAGCCGATCATGCCGACATAGGCGGTGTCGCCACGCTTCAACGCTTCGGCGACGATCAGGAAATCCAAGGCGTGGTCGTGGGTGAGAATGGCGAAGGCCGATCCGGCCGGCGCCTCACGCACCACGGCCTCAGGCATCGGCGTCAGCCTTGTCTCGACCGTGTCCGGCATGCCTTCCAGCGCGTCGGCGCGGGTCTCGACGACGATGACATGGACCGGCAGCAGCGCCAAAGACGCCGCCAGCGCCTGGCCGACATGGCCGCCGCCGAACATATAGACATGCGGCAAATGCGCCTCCTCGGCTTCAGCCTCGGCAACCAGTCTTTCCTCGATCGTCCTGTCGACCAGGCGGATCAAGACCTCGACGCGGCCGCCGCAGCACTGGCCGATCTCCGGCCCAAGCGGGACGTCGAGCGTCGCGCAGACTTCATCGACCTCGATGCGCGCTTCATTGGCGCCGGGTCGCGGCCGCGCTCCTCGACCCAGCATCTGCCGCGCCTTGTCGATCGCCATATATTCGAGCTGGCCGCCCCCGATGGTGCCGAAGATCGACGATGCCGAGACAAGCATGAAGGCGCCGGCCTCGCGCGGCGTCGAGCCCTTCGTCGCCGCGACTTCGACCAGCGCGATCCGGCCGGCATGGCCAAGAAACGCCTTCAGACCTTGCACTTTCGAGTTCATCGTCTGCATTTCCACCGGAGAAACATAACGTTTCGTGGCCCGAATTGCACGTTTTGGCCTCTTCAGGCCTGTTCTGCGGCTTCCCGCTTCAACCTCTCGATCGCCATCAGCACCCGTTCCGGCGTCGCCGGCGCGTCGAGGCGCGGACAAATCTTGTGGTCGGCGACGCTCGCCACGGCGTCGGACAGCGCGTGCAGCACCGACATGCCATGCGGCAGCGGCGGCTCGCCGACCGCCTTGGAGCGATGGATGGTCGGCTCATAAGCCGACGACCAGTCGGTCAGCTTGACGTTGAAGATCTTCGGCCGATCGGAAGCGAGCGGGATCTTGTAGGTCGACGGCGCATGCGTGCGCAGCCGGCCGCTATTGTCCCACCACAATTCTTCCGTTGTCAGCCAGCCCATGCCCTGGATGAAGCCGCCCTCGATCTGGCCGAGGTCGATCGCCCGGTTCAGCGAGCGGCCGGCATCGTGCAGGATATCGGTGCGCTCGACGACATATTCGCCGGTGAGCGTATCCACCGAGACCTCGGCGCAGGCCGCGCCATAGGCGTAATAGTAGAAGGCGTGGCCGCGGCCCTTGCTGCGGTCCCAATGGATTTTCGGCGTCTTGTAGAAGCCCGCCGCCGAGAGCTGGACGCGGGCGATATAGGCTTGCTTGACCAGATCGTTGAAGGCGACTTCCTGGTTGCCGACGCGCACCCGGTTCGGCAGGAACACGACCTGGTCGAGCGGAACCTGGTATTTTTCCGCTGCGAAATCGGTCAGCCGCTTGCGTATCTGGCGCGCGGCATCCTGCGCCGCCATGCCGTTGAGGTCGGCGCCGGAGGACGCTGCCGTGGGCGAAGTGTTCGGCACCTTGGCGGTGGTGGTCGCCGTGATCTTGACCCGGCTAAGGTCGATCTGGAACTCCTCGGCGATGACCTGCGCCACCTTGAGGTGCAGGCCCTGGCCCATCTCGGTGCCGCCATGGTTCATGTGCACCGAACCGTCGGCATAGACATGCACCAGCGCGCCGGCCTGGTTGGCCTCGGTCTTGGTGAAGGAGATGCCGAACTTCACCGGCGTCATCGCCAGGCCGCGCTTGATGAAGCGGCTATTGGCGTTGAAGGCCCTGATCTGTTGCCGGCGCCGGGCATAATTTGCGCTTTCCTCGAGCTCCGCTACGATGCGCTGAATGATGCAGTCCTCGACGCGCTGGTGATAGGGCGTGACGCTGCGCTCGCCGATCGCCTCCATCGGGTCGTAAAAGTTCAGCTTGCGGATTTCGAGCGAGTCCTTGCCGACGGCGAAAGCCACCTCGTCGATGACGCGCTCGGCACCGACCATGCCTTGCGGGCCGCCGAAGCCGCGGAACGCGGTGTTGGACACGGTGTTGGTATAGAGCGGCGCCGATTTGGCATGCACCGCCGGGTAGAAATAGGCGTTGTCGCAATGGAACAGCGCACGGTCGCCGACCGGACCGGACAGATCGGCGGAAAAGCCGCAGCGCAGCGCATAGGTGAAGTCGACGCCGAGGATGTTGCCCTCGTCGTCGAAGCCGACTTCGTAATCGATGGCGAAGTCGTGCCGCTTGCCGGTGGCGGTCATGTCCTCGTCGCGGTCGAGCCTGATCTTGACCGCGCGCTTCAGCTTCTTGGCGGCGATCGCGGCGATTGCGGCGCACTGGTTGGCCTGGGTTTCCTTGCCGCCGAAGCCGCCGCCCATGCGGCGCACTTCGACCGTCACGGCATGGCTCGGCACGCCGAGCGCATGCGCGACCAGATGCTGCGTTTCGCTTGGCCCCTGCGTCGAGCAATAGACGATGACCTCGTCATCCTCGCCGGGGATGGCGAGCGAAACCTGGCCTTCGAGATAAAAATGGTCCTGGCCGCCGAGCCACATGCGGTTCTTGATGCGGCGGGGCGCGGCCGCGATCGCCGCCGCCGCATCGCCGCGCTTGAGGATCAGCGGCGTGGTGACCTGCTTGTCCTTGACCGGGTCGAGATCCCAGATGTCGATGACGGCCGGCAGCTCGTCATATTCGATCTTAGCCAGACGCGCAGCGCGGCGCGCTTCCTCGCGCGTCTCGGCAATCACGGCGAAGATCGGCTGTCCGTAAAACTGCACCTTGCCTTCGGCAAGCACCGGATCGTCATGCATGTTGCTCGGCGAAACATCGTTCTCGCCGGGGACGTCGGCATAGGTCAGCACATCGGCGACGCCGGGCGCCGCGCGCACCGCCGACAGGTCGACGCTTTTGAGCGTACCATGCGCCACCTTCGACAGGCCGAGCCCGACATGCAGCGTGCCGGCGGGCTCCGGCATGTCGTCGATATAGACGGCGGTGCCGCTGACATGCTTGTGCGCGGAATCATGGCGCTGGTCGGTGGCGACGCCACCGACGATCTTTTCAGCCTTGAGATTATTGGTGGCGTGCTTGTTCATCAGGCCGCCTCGTCGCGCGAGACCTGGAACGGCGCCTTCGTTCCGGTCGTTTCGATGTAGAAACGCAGCAAAAGGTTCTTGGCCGCCAGCGCCCGATATTCGGCGGTCGCCCGCATGTCGGTCAGCGGCGTAAAGTCCTTGGCGTATTCGGCCATCGCGGCCTCCACCGTCGCTTCCGTCCAGGGCTTGCCGATGAGCGCCTTTTCGACCGCGCCGGCGCGCTTCGGCGTCGCCGCCATGCCGCCATAGGCGATGCGGATGTCGGCAACCGTGCCGTCCTTGGCCAGGGTCAGATGGAAGGCGCCGAGCGTCGCAGTGATGTCCTCGTCGCGGCGCTTGGTGACCTTGTAGACGGCGAACTTCGTTTGCTTTGCCGGCACCGGCACATGGACGGCCTCGACGAATTCGCCCGGATGACGGTCCTGCTTGCCATAGGCGATGAAAAAGGTTTCGAGCGGGATGGTGCGGCGCGAATCGCCCTTGCGCAGGGAGAGCTCAGCGCCGAGCGCGATCAGCGGCGGCGGCGTATCGCCGATCGGCGAGCCGTTGGCGACGTTGCCGCCGATGGTGCCCATGTTGCGCACCTGCTCGCCGCCGATGCGGTCGACCAGCGGCCCCAAAGCCGGGATGCGCTTCGACAGCGTCTCGAAGGCTTCGGTGTAGGTGACGCCGGCGCCGATGGTGATGACGCCGTCCTTTTCCGACATCGAGCGCATGTCCTCGATGCCGCCGATGAAGATCGCCGGCGAGATGTCGCGCATATGCTTGGTGACCCACAGGCCGACATCGGTCGAGCCGGCAACGACCGTCGCCTTCGGCTCGTTCTCGAAGATAGCGGCGAAATCGTCGGCGTTGGCCGGCACGATCAGCCGTGCCTTGCCGGAGCCGATCTCGACCCTGGCGCCGTCGCGCAATGCCTTCAGCCGCGCGGTGATGTCCTTGCGTTCCAGCGCCAGCGGATCCTTGGCCGCCTTGCCGTAGCTCGAAATGGCATGCGCGGCGCGCATGATCGCCTCATAGCCGGTGCAGCGGCAGAGATTGCCCTGCAGAGCCTTTTCGATCGCGGCGTTGGACGGATCGGGCGTCTTCATCCAGAGCCCGTAGAGCGACATGATGAAGCCGGGCGTGCAGAAGCCGCATTGCGAGCCGTGGAAATCGACCATGGCCTGCTGCACCGGATGCAGCTTTTCGCCGTCGCCGCGCAGATGCTCCACCGTCACGATATGGGTGCCGTCGAGCGAGCCCATGAAGCGGATGCAGGCATTGACGCTTTCATAGACCAGGCCGTCGGCCGTCAGCTTACCGACCAGCACCGTGCAGGCGCCGCAATCGCCCTCGGCGCAGCCTTCCTTGGTGCCGCGCAGCGTGCGGCTGAGCCTGAGCCAGTCGAGCAAGGTGGCGTCGGGCGCGACATCGCTCAGCGCGACGTCGGCGCCGTTGAGGATGAAGCGTATATCGTTGCGGATCTTGATCCCGGCCATGGCTCAGCTCCCCCGATAGGTCGAGTAGCCGTAGGGCGAAATCAAGAGCGGGACATGATAGTGCCGCGCTTCGGCCATGCCGAAGCGGATCGGCACGATGTCGAGGAAAGCGGGCTTGGGCAGGCTGGCGCCCTGGCCACGCAGATAATCGCCGGCGGCGAAGACCAGCTCATATTCGCCGGTGCGGAAATCGGCGCCCGCGAGCAGGGGCGCATCGCAGCGGCCGTCATCGTTGGTGGCGACGGTTTTCAGATGGGTGCGGCTCTGGCCCTCGATGCGGAAGAGCTCGATCGACAGGCCCTTCGCCGGCCGGCCGCTTGCGGTGTCCAGCACATGGGTCGTCAGGCGCCCGCCATCGGCTTTCGACGTTTCTGCCACTGGCCGCCCTCCCATCTCGGTACAGATCGACATTTTCTGCTCAATTGTGCGCCAATTAAAGGCGATGCATAAGCCCTGGTCGAGCGGAGTGCGGCAAAAAGCACTTTCAAAAATTTTGAGGGGAATGCAGGCGCACTCCTTTCGATATCTTCATCTCAACCATTGGGCAGGAGTGGCAATGCGTTACGAACGAGACATGCGCGGTTACGGGGCAAATCCGCCGGACCCGAAATGGCCGGGCGGCGCGCATGTCGCGGTGCAGTTCGTCGTCAATTACGAGGAAGGCGGCGAGAATTGCGTGCTGCATGGCGACAAGGCTTCCGAGGCCTTCCTGTCCGAGATCGTGGGCGCCGCGCCCTGGGTCGGCCAGCGCCACTGGAACATGGAATCGATCTATGAGTATGGCGCCCGTGCCGGCTTCTGGCGGCTCTACCGGCTGTTCACGGAAGCCGAGGTGCCGGTGACCTGCTACGGCGTCGCCACCGCGCTGGCGCGCTCGCCGGACCAGGTCGCCGCCATGCAGGAAGCCGGTTGGGAGATGGCCTCGCACGGGTTGCGCTGGATCGACTATCGCGACCATGCGGCGGAAGACGAAAAGCGCGACCTCGATGAGGCGATCAAGCTGCATTACGAGGTGACCGGCGCGCGGCCAACCGGTTGGTACACCGGCCGCACCTCGGTCAACACTGTCCGTCTGGTCGCCGAGGAAGGCGGCTTCGACTATGTCTCCGACACCTATGACGACGAACTGCCCTACTGGTTCGACCGCGACGGGCTGGAGAAGCCGCAGCTCATCATCCCCTACACGCTCGACGCCAACGACATGCGCTTTGCCACGCCGCAGGGCTTCAATTCGGGCGACCAGTTCTTCACCTATCTGAAGGACAGCTTCGATACGCTCTATGCCGAGGGCCGGGACGGCCGGCCGCGCATGATGAACATCGGCCTGCATTGCCGTCTGGTCGGCCGTCCCGGCCGCGTCGCGGCGCTGAAGCGCTTCGTCGATTACGTGAAGTCGCATGACAAGGTGTGGCTGACGCGGCGCGTCGACATCGCAAAACACTGGCGCGAGACGCATCCGTACCAGGCGGCGACGCTGCGGCCGTCGCGGATGGAGTTCGAGACCTTCGTGCATGCCTTCGGCGGCGTCTTCGAGCACTCGCCTTGGATCGCCGAGCGCGCCTACGAGCTGGAGCTCGGCCCCGCGCACGACAGCGCCGGCGGCCTGCACAACGCGCTCTGCCGCATCTTCCGATCGGCAAGCGAAGCCGAGCGTCTTTCTGTCCTCAACGCTCACCCCGATCTTGCCGGCAAGCTGGCCAAGGCCAAGCGGCTGACGCCGGAATCGGCCAAGGAGCAGGCCTCCGCCGGGCTCGATGCGCTGACCGACGAGGAGCGCGAGCTGTTCTCGAAACTCAACGCCGCCTATGTCACCACTTTCGGCTTTCCCTTCATCATCGCGGTCAAGGGCAAGACCAAGGACGAGATCCTGGCGGAGTTCGAGGCGCGCATCGGCAACAGCCGCGGCGTCGAATTCGAAACCGCCTGCAGGCAGGTCGAACGCATCGCGCTGCTTCGGCTGAAGGACATGCTGCCGCTCTGAATGTTGTTTTCAATTTTTCCTGAAATTGCTCTGAGGATCAGGACCCGATGGATATGATCAAGACGCCCGAGCGAACCTATTATGCGCCGCAAGGCGGCCATCCCGGCCAGAACGAGCTGTTGACCGGCCGCGCCGTCTTCACCGAGGCCTATGCCATCATCCCGAAAGGCGTGATGCAGGACATCGTCACCAGCCCGTTGCCGTTCTGGGACAAGACCAGGGCCTGGATCATCGCCAGGCCGCTGTCCGGCTTCGCCGAGACGTTTTCGCAATATATCGTCGAGGTCCTGCCCGGCGGCGGTAGCGACCGGCCGGAACTCGATGCTGGCGCCGAGGGCGTGCTGTTCGTGGTCGAGGGCGAGCTGACGGTTTCGCTGGCCGGCAAGAAGCACGTGCTTGCTCCGGGCGGCTTTGCCTTCCTGCCGCCGGCCAGCGGCTGGACGGCGCGCAACGAAAGCAAGGCTGCCGCCCGCTTCCATTGGGTGCGCAAGGCCTATGAGCCGGTCGACGGGCTCGACGCGCCCGAAGCTTTCTTCTCGAGCGACCAGGAGGTGGCGCCGAGCCCGATGCCCGGCACCGAGGGGCGCTGGGCGACGACCCGCTTTGTCGACCCGGCCGACATGCGCCACGACATGCACGTCACCATCGTCACGCTGGAGCCGGGCGCGGTGATCCCGTTCGCCGAGACCCATGTCATGGAACACGGGCTCTATGTACTGGAAGGCAAGGCAGTCTACCGGCTCAACCAGGACTGGGTCGAGGTCGAGGCCGGCGACTTCATGTGGCTGCGCGCGTTCTGTCCGCAGGCCTGCTATGCCGGCGGCCCGGGCAAATTCCGCTACCTGCTCTACAAGGACGTCAACCGGCACGCCAGGCTTGGTGGCTATCTCGGGGGCCGTTCGCGGTGAGCCGCATCGTCGCCCAGCCATTGACCCGCAAGGGTTTCGCGCCGTTCGGCGACGTCATCGACAAGGGCGGCGACAACCGCTACCCGATCAATGCTGGCCGGGCGATGCGCTACCACGACCTCGCCACGGCGGAGGCGACCGGGCCGAACGCGCGCGTGCTGATCTCGATGGTGCGCGGCACGCCCTATGAGATGCCGCTGAAGCTCACCATGGTCGAGCGCCACCCGTTCGGCAGCCAGGCTTTCGTCCCGCTGTCGCCGCGCCCGTTCCTGGTGGTCGTGTGCGATGACACGAAGGACGGCCCCGGGGTGCCGCACGCCTTCGTCGCCGGCCCCGGACAAGGCATCAACTACCGCCGCAACCTCTGGCACGGCGTGCTGACGCCGATCGGCGAGGAACAGGATTTTCTAATCGTCGACCGCGGCGGCGACGGCTCCAACCTCGAAGAGTTCTACTTCTCGCACCCCTACGAGATCCATCTTCCCTGAAGGGTTCTTTTCTCCAATGACCGATGTTTCCCTGATCGACCGCCTGCTCGATGTGATTGAGCACGACATAGTGCCGAAGACGGCGCAAGGTGTCGCCCATGGCAACAAGCTGTTCGGCGCGGCGATCCTGCGCAAAGACGACCGCTCGCTGGTGCTCGCCGAGACCAACAACGAGATGGAAAACCCGCTCTGGCATGGCGAGGTCCACTGCCTCAAGCGCTTCTACGAGATGCCGAAGGCAGAGCGTGTCGACACCAAGGATGCGCTGTTCGTCGCCACGCACGAGCCCTGCTCGCTCTGCCTTTCGGCTATCACCTGGACGGGCTTCGACAACTTCTACTATCTGTTCAGCCACGAGGATTCGCGCGACAGCTTTGCCATCCCGCACGACCTGAAGATCCTGAAGGAGGTCTTCACCCTCGACCCCGGCGGCTACAATGCCGAGAACGCCTATTGGAAGAGTTTTTCCATACGCCGGCTGGTGCGGGCGTTGCCGGAGGCGGAGCGTAAGCGGCTGGAGGGGCGCATCGGCAAGATTTCCTCACGTTACGACGAATTGTCTGGCGTTTATCAGGGCAGTAAGGCTGAAAACGACATTCCGCTGAATTAGCCCTTTGGCAGCCGTCTTGATTTGCCACCTTTATGGTGGCATATTTGGGCATGGAGAAACGCAGGCCTACCTACGATCTTGACGCGATCAAGACAACGTTCGGGTCTGCGGACACGCTGGCGATCACAACATCCGCATTGCGCGATGCTATCGGCCTTGGCTTCGATCGCGCCGGCATCGTCGAGGTGATCGGCGACATGACACGCAAGATGTTCGTGAAGTCGATGACGACTTTCGCGGATCATCGGGTCTGGCAGGACGTTTACTACGTGCCGGCGCGCGACGTCGTTCTCTATGTGAAATTCCAGGCGGATGTCGTGACCGAATTCACGGTCATGGCGTTCAAGGAGAAATGACATGGCGGCAAGACAACTTAGCGAAACGATGATCTCCCCTGAAACAGGAGAAACCCTGACGCGCGACGTTCGTCCGTTTACAGTGACCTACAAGGGCGAAAGCATGACGGTCGACCTGCCGGGCTATTATCCGGCTTCGCAGGGCGAAGGCGTGCATGTGGGAGACGACATGGTTGCCACCGATGCGGCTCTCCGAATTCTGAAGGAGAAAGTCGATGGCGTGCCAGCGCCGGAAACCATCCGGCGTATGCGCACGAAGCTCAAACTGTCACAGCGTGAGGCAGGATCTCTGTTCAAGGTCGGCGAGAATGCCTTCGACAAGTATGAGCGCGGGCTGATCGAGCCGAGTGGCCCGACCATTCAGCTGATGACGCTGCTCGAAAAGCACCCCGAGCTGCTGGATGAATTGCGCTAACGGCCCAGGTCGCATTTTTTGATGCTCCAGTCGCGAATGGCGATTGAAAGTCGCCACGTCGCGGAGCGTTATGCGGCCCATGAAAACCGTCACCGAATTCCCTCGAAAAGTCGTCGAAATTCCCGATATGGGCATCGTCATGCCGGATGGCTGCCGGCTGTCGGCGCGCATCTGGATGCCCGAGGATGCCGGCGACGATCCGGTGCCGGCTATCCTCGAGCATCTGCCCTACCGCAAGCGCGACGGCACCATTTTTCGCGACCAGCTCACCCATCCCTATTTCGCCGGCCACGGCTACGCCTCGATCCGCGTCGACATGCGCGGCAATGGCGATTCCGAAGGGCTGATGGACGACGAATATTCCGAGCAGGAACTGCAGGACGCGTGCGACGTCATCGCCTGGGCTGCCAGCCAGCCCTGGTGCAACGGCAATGTCGGCATGATGGGCATTTCCTGGGGCGGCTTCAACTGCCTGCAGGTGGCGGCAAAGCAGCCGCCGGCGCTGAAGGCGGTGATCAGCCTGTGCTCGACCGTCGACCGCTATGCCGACGACATCCACTACAAGGGCGGCTGTCTTTTGCTGGAAAATTTCGGCTGGGCCTCGACGATGCTGTCCTATTCGTCGCGGCCGCCGGACCCGCTGATTGCCGGCGGCAACCGCTGGCGCGATCTGTGGCTGAGCCGGCTGGAGAACCAGCCTTTCCTTCTGCCGCTCTGGCTTAGCCATCAGCATCGCGACGCTTATTGGAAGCGCGGCTCGATCTGCGAGGATTTTTCGGCCGTGAAGGCTGCCGTGCTCTCGATCGGCGGCTGGCATGACGGCTACCGCAACACGATCTCGCACCTCGTCAGCAACATCCAGTCGCCGGTCAAAGGCATCGTCGGCCCGTGGATCCATAAATACCCGCATTACGCCGGGCCTCAGCCGGCCATCGGCTTCCTGCAGGAAGCACTGCGCTGGTGGGACCGCTGGCTGAAGGGCGCATCAACCGGCGTCGAGGCCGATCCCGATTATCGCGCCTATGTCATGGACAGCGTGCGGCCTACGCGCTGGCATCCGGAGCGGCCGGGGCGCTGGGTGGCGGAACAGGAATGGCCATCCCCCAGAATTAAGGTCGAGGCGATCGAGCTCATTGCCGACGGCGCCAAGCCCTCGATCGTCGCTTCGCCGCAGACATGCGGTCTTGCCGGCGGTGAATATTTCCCGTTCACCTTCGGGCCGGAACTGCCGGGCGATCAGCGGCCCGACGATGCGCTGTCGGTGTGCTTCGACCAGCAGGAGCTCAACGAAGCGATCGACATCGTCGGCGCGCCGGAGCTTGAGGTCCAGCTCACCTCCGATCGGCCCCAGGCCAACATCGCGGTGCGCCTGTGCGACGTGCATCCCGACGGCGCCTCGGAATTGATCTCCTACGGCGTGCTCAATCTCACGCATCGCAAGTCGCACGAGTTCCCCGAGGCGCTGGTCCCTGGCGAGACGGTTTCGGCGCGTGTCGTGCTCGACCAGTGCGCCTATCGCGTGCCGGCCGGCCACAAATTGCGCGTCGCCGTTTCGACCGCTTACTGGCCGATGATCTGGCCCTCGCCGGAGCCGGTCCGGCTCGATGTCGCAAAGGCGACACTGAGGCTGCCGCTGCGCCCGCTGGCCAAATCGAACGAGGTTTCCTTCCCCGAGCCGGAAGGCGCGACGCCCTGGGCGACCGAGACGGTCCGGCCGACCAGTTCCGAACGGCATATCGAGCGCGATGAGAAGAGTGGGCTCGTCACGCTCGCTATCACGGACGATTTCGGCGAGGTGCGCGATCTCGAGCATGGGCTCATCCACGGCAGCATCGTGCGGGAAACATGGGCGATCCATCCCGACGATCCGACATCCGCGACGGGCCGCACCCATTGGACGCAGACTTTCCTGCGCAACGAGTGGTCGGTGCGGACCGAGACCTTCGCCGAGATAAGCTGCGACGCGCAAAATTTCATCCTCAGCGCCAGAATCGAGGCCTATGAGGGCGAAAAGCTCGTCTTTGCGCGCGATTTCGAGCAGAAAGTCCCCCGCGACCTCGTCTGAGGCGCTGGCAGGATTGGTCCAAATGCGACGCGCCATTTACGCCACGGCATGTCGCATTCGGTCTTGCTTACAGCTTTCCGTTGCGGTCATTATCTCCTCAACAAGTAAGAAACGACCATAAGGTCGGACCATCCAGAGTGAGGAACCATAATGTCTAACGAACTCGACTATCTCAGCCGTCGTGTCGCTGCCGGAAAGCTCAGCCGCCGCGACTTTCTTGGCCGTGCCGCGGCCCTCGGCATCTCTGCTCCGTTCGCCAACTCGCTGCTTTCGAGCGCAGCGCGCGCGGCCGGCCCGGTCAAGGGCGGCACGCTGAAGGCCGGCCTGGTCGGCGGTGAATCCACCAACAGCCTCGACCCTGCTCTGATGATGACGCAGGTGCCGTTCGCCTTCGGCAAATGCTGGGGTGAAATGATCGTCGAGCTGTCTCCCGAGGGCAAGCTCGAGAACCGCATCGCCGAGGAGATCGGTTCCTCCAAGGACGCCAAGGTCTGGACGCTGAAGATCCGCGACGGCGTCGAGTTCCACAACGGCAAGACCGTGACCGCCGACGACGTCGCCGCCACGCTCGAGCGTCACTCCGACGAGAAGTCGAAGTCCGGCGCGCTGGGCTACATGAAGGGCATCGAAACCATCAAGGCCAATGGCAAGGAAGTGGTGCTGACGCTCAAGGAGGCCAATGCCGACCTTCCCTACCTGCTGAGCGACTACCACCTGATCGTCCAGCCGAATGGCGGCAAGGACAAGCCGGATGCCGGCATCTCGGCAGGCCCGTATGTCGTCAAGACTAACGAGCCCGGCGTGCGCCATGTCGGCGAGCGCTTCGCCAACTACTGGCAAGGCGACAAGATGGGCCATGCCGACCAGATCGAGGTCGTCGTCATCAACGACGCGACGGCGCGCACGGCGGCTTTGCAGGGCGGCCAGGTCAACATGATCAACCGCGTCGAGCCGAAGATCGTCGACCTGATCAAGCGCGTGCCGGGCGTCACCATCCGCAACCATGCCGGCCCCGGCCATTACGTGTTCATCATGCATTGCAACACGGCGCCGTTCGACAACAACGACCTCAGGATGGCGCTGAAGCTGGCGATCGACCGTGAAGAGATGCTGAACAAGGTGCTGCGCGGCTACGGCTCGCTCGGCAACGACTTCCCGATCAATTCGTCCTATCCGCTGTTCACCGAGATCGAGCAGCGCAAATACGATCCTGACAAGGCCAAGTTCCACTACAAGAAGTCAGGCCATGACGGCACTGTGCTCTTGAGGACCTCGGATGTCGCCTTCCCGGGCGCCGTCGATGCCTCGCAGCTCTTCCAGCAGAGCGCGGCCAAGGCCGGGATCAAGATCGAGCTCAAGCGCGAGCCCGGCGACGGCTACTGGAACGAGGTCTGGAACAAGCAGCCCTTCTGCGCCTCCTATTGGGGCGGCCGCTCGACCCAGGATCAGATGTACTCGACTGCCTATCTGTCGAGCGCCGACTGGAACGACACGCGTTTCAAGCGCCCGGACTTCGACAAGATGGTGCTTGCGGCGCGCGCCGAACTCGACGAGGCCAAGCGCAAGGCGATGTATCACGACATGGCCGTCATGGTGCGCGACGAGGGCGGCCTGATCTTGCCGATGTTCAATCAGTTCATCGACGCCACCGGCGCCAAGGTCGATGGCTGGGTCGACGATCCGCATCAGGAACTGATGAACGGCTACGCGTTGGCGAAGTGCTGGCTGCAGGCCTGAGTCCGGCTTTGCAGAGATGTCCGCACCCATCGTGAAGCTAATTGCCCAGCGCGTTGCGCTGGGCATCCTCCTTCTGTTGGCCGTTTCGGTCCTGATCTTCGCCGGCACCCAGATCCTCCCCGGCGACGTCGCGCAAGCCATTCTCGGACAGTCGGCGACGCCGGAGTCGCTCGCCAATCTGCGCGAGCAGCTCGGGCTCAACCAGCCTGCCTATATCCGCTACTTCCATTGGCTGGGCGGCGTGCTGACCGGCGACCTCGGCACCGCCATGTCGAGCGGACAGGACATTGCGACATCGATCAAGGAACGGCTTTGGAACACTCTGTTCCTCGCCTTCTGGGCGGCGATCGTGGCCATTCCGCTGGCGATCATCCTAGGCCTGATCGCGGTGCGCTACCGCAATGGCTGGATAGACAAGCTGATCTCCGGCCTGGCGCTGGCTTCAACCTCATTTCCAGAGTTCTTCATCGGCTACCTGCTGGTTTATTTCTTCGCCGTGAAATGGCAGATCTTCCCGGCCATCTCGACGGTCTATGACGAGATGTCGTTCGGCGAGCGCATGCAGGCGATCGTGCTGCCGGCGACGGCGCTGACGCTGGTGGTGCTTGCGCATATGATGCGCATGACGCGCGCGGCGATCCTCAACGTCATGCAGTCGGCCTATGTCGAGACGGCGGAGCTCAAGGGGCTCTCGGCCTTCGCGGTGATCCGCAAGCATGCCTTCCCTAACGCGATCGCGCCGATCATCAACGTCGTCATGCTGAACCTTGCCTATCTGGTGGTCGGCGTCGTCGTCGTCGAGGTGATCTTCGTCTATCCCGGCATGGGGCAATATCTCGTCGATCACGTCACCAAGCGCGACGTGCCGGTCGTGCAGGCGGTCGGCCTGATCTTCGCCGCCGTTTATATCAGCCTCAACATCATCGCGGACATTGCGGCGATCGTCGCCAATCCGCGCCTCAGACATCCGAAATAGGGAGCGGCCGATATGCTCGATATCAGACGCATCCCTATCGCGGCGCTGATCGGCCTGGTGCTGACGACGCTGTTCGTTCTGGCGGCTGTCTTCGCGCCCTTGATAGCGCCGCACGGCAACGCCGAGATCGTCGGCGACGTGTGGGAGCCGATGTCGTCGGCGCACTGGCTGGGCACCGACAATCTCGGTCGTGATCTTCTGTCGCGCCTGATCTACGGCGCCCGCATCACGCTGTTCATCGCCGTGCTGGCGACGGCGCTGTCCTTCTCGCTCGGCGCCATACTCGGTTTCTCGGCGGCGGTGTTCGGCGGCTGGTTCGACACCATCCTGTCGCGCCTCGTCGACCTCCTGATGTCGATCCCGACGCTGATCATGGGCCTGGTGGTGCTGTCGGTGCTGCCCTCCAACCTGGTGACGCTGATCCTGGTGATGGGCATCCTCGACTCCACCCGCGTCTACCGCCTGTCGCGCGCGGTCGCCGTCGACATCAACGTCATGGATTATGTCGAGGCGGCGAAGCTGCGCGGCGAAGGCAGCGGCTGGATCATCTTCCGCGAGATCCTGCCCAACGCGCTGTCGCCGCTCGTCTCTGAACTCGGGCTGCGCTTCATCTACGCCGTGCTCTTCCTGTCGACGCTGTCCTTCCTCGGCCTCGGCGTGCAACCGCCGGACGCCGACTGGGGCGGCATGGTCAAGGAAAACAAGGACGGCATCGTGTTCGGCATTCCGGCGGCGCTGATCCCGGCGGCTGCGATCGCCGCACTTGCGATCTCGGTCAATCTCGTCGCCGACTGGGTGCTCAACCGCACGACCAGCCTGAAGGGAGGACGCGGCTGATGGCTGACGGCAAAGCGAAATCCGGCCTGCTCCTCGACATCCGCAACCTGCGCATCGAAGCGACGGTCTACCCGCCGGGCGAAGCGCCGAAGACCATCACGCTGGTCCACGATGTCTCGCTGACGCTGGAAAAGGGCAAGGTGCTCGGCCTGATCGGCGAATCCGGCGCCGGCAAGTCGACCATCGGCCTGTCCTCGATGGGCTATGGGCGCGGCGGCGTGCGCATCACCGGCGGCGAGGTCATCCTCAACGGCCGCGACATATTGAAGGGCGGCAAGGAAGGCTTCCGCAAGTTGCGCGGCCGCGAGGTCTGCTATGTCGCGCAGTCGGCGGCGGCGGCCTTCAACCCGGCGCACCGCTTGATGGACCAGGTGGTCGAGGCCACGCTTCTGCATGGCACTGCGACCCGCGCAGAGGCCGAAAAGCGTGCCGTCACGCTGTTCAAGAAACTCAGCCTGCCCAATCCCGAAACCATTGGGCAGCGCTTCCCGCACCAGGTTTCCGGCGGCCAGCTGCAGCGCGTTATGACGGCGATGGCGTTGTGCTCGGAGCCCGACTTGATCGTCTTCGACGAGCCGACCACGGCGCTCGACGTGACGACGCAGATCGACGTGCTGGCGGCGATCAAGGATGCCATCCGCGACACGCATGTAGCAGCCTTGTACATAACCCACGACCTTGCCGTCGTCGCCCAGGTGTCGGACGAGATCATGGTGCTGCGCCATGGCCGGCTGGTCGAATGGGGCGGCACCAGGCAGATCATCAAGGAGCCGCGCCAGGAATACACCAACGCACTGGTTTCGGTGCACGAGATCGAGCACAAGGAGCAGCAGCCCGGCACGGCGCCGTTCCTGTCGGTGAAAAACGTCACCGCCGCCTATGGCGGCGGCCAGGTCAAAGTGCTGAAGAACGTCTCGGTCGACATCTATCCTGGACAGACGCTCGCCGTGGTCGGCGAATCCGGCTCGGGCAAGTCGACGCTGGCGCGCGCCATCACCGGACTTTTGCCGCCTGAGCAAGGCACCGTCACCTTCGACGGGCGCCCGCTCGGCAACAAGCTGGCGGACCGGCCGAAGGAAGACCTGCGCCAGTTGCAGATGATCTACCAGATGGCCGACGTGGCGATGAACCCGCGCCAGACCGTCGGCACCATCATCGGCCGGCCGCTGGAATTCTATTTCGGCATGCGCGGCAGGGAACGCGACAAGCGCGTAGCCGAGCTGCTCGACGAGATCGAGATGGGCAAGGGTTTCGTCGACCGCTACCCGGCCGAGCTCTCCGGCGGCCAGAAGCAGCGCGTCTGCATCGCCCGCTCGCTCGCCGCCAAGCCCAAGCTGATCATTTGCGACGAGGTGACGTCGGCGCTCGATCCGCTGGTGGCCAACGGCATCCTCAAGCTTCTCTTGAACCTGCAGCAGGTGGAGAAGGTCGCCTACCTGTTCATCACCCACGACCTGGCGACGGTGAAGTCGATCGCCGATTCGATCGCGGTGATGTATCGCGGCGAAGTGGTGCGCTACGGCGCCAAGAGCAAGGTGCTGACGCCGCCTTTCGACGCCTATACGGACCTGCTCTTGTCCTCGGTGCCCGAAATGGAGATCGGCTGGCTGGAGAAGGCGATCGCGGGTCGGCGCATGGAGAGCGCCGGCAACTAGGCCTCAAACAATTGCTGGACGGCAACGCGCCCGGCGAATGCTGACTGAACGCCCGGTATCAGGCTAGTGCTTTTCGGCGCCGCGTGTCCGTGCGATAGGCGGCGCTTCCGTTTCGGACAATCACAGGAACTCGCCGTGGCGCTCAAATCCAAACTGCTGCTCATCATCCTCGACGGCGTGCCTTACCGTAACTGGCGCCGGCTGATGGGCAATCTCGAGGGCTGGGCGCAGTCGGGCGAGGCGCAGGTGTGGAAGATGCGTTCGGTGCTGCCGTCGACCTCGGCCTGCTGCTACGCCTCGATCCACACCGGGGTCACGCCGCAGGTGCACGGAATCCTATCCAACGAGAACCGTTTTCGCGTCACCCAGCCGGATATCTTTTCCGAAGTGAGCAAGGCGGGCGGCAAGACGGGTGCGGTGACCCATTCCTACTGGTCGGAATTCTTCCGCAGCTTTCCGTTCAACCTTGTCGAGGACCTGGAGTTCGACGATCCGAGCGGGCCGATCACGCATGGCCGCTTCCACAGCATGACCGGCTACAATCTCAAGAACCAGATGACGCCGAGCGATGTCGACCTGTTCGCGACGCTGACCATGCTGGCGAAGCGCCACGGCATCGATTACGGCGTCCTGCACACCTGCACGCTGGATTCGATGGGCCATCGCTTCGGCCATGACTGCATCGAGATGGACCATGCCTGCTACGCGATGGACGGCATGCTGGCGGCCTTCCTGCCGCTCTGGCGCCAAGCCGGCTACGAGGTGATCGTCACCGCCGATCATGGCCAGACCGATCGGGGCCATCATGGCGGCCATGACGACGAGATGCAGGATTTCGCGCTTTACTATTTCGGCCCTGCCAAGGGGCCGCAGGCCGGCACGCTGCTCGACCAGCTGCAGCTGGCGCCGACGGTGCTGAGCCGGCTTGGTGTGACGATCCCCGAGACGATGAAGGCCAAGCCGTTTCTGGGCTGATCCCTGCCTACTGGCAACCTCCCCGCTCTTCGGTTAGCTTCCGAAAATTCCTTGGGCGGAGGATGAACCATTTTGGACCGATCAGCGACAGAGCTACGAGGAGCCAGGCGGCTCGACCGGCCATGACCGCGGCGACGGAAACCGATCGCGCGCTCGTAGACCGGGTCGCGAAGGGCGACCGGGCTGCCGTTCGGCTCCTGTTCATGCGTCACCACGCGCGGGTCTACCGCTTCGTGGCGCGCCAGACGGGATCGGAAATGATGGCCGACGATATCGCAAACGAGGTGTTTCTGGAGCTGTGGAAGCAGGCGCCGGGCTTCGAGGGTCGCTCCGAAGTCTCGACATGGCTGCTCGGCATCGCCCGCTTCAAGGCGCTGTCCTCGCTGCGCAAGAAGAAGGAAGACTGGATCGACGACGACGCTGCCGCCGAGATCGCCGACGGCGCCGACACGCCGGAAGTCGTCACCATGAAGGAAGACAAGGCCGCCGCCTTGCGCCGCATGATCAACGCCTTGCCGGAAGAGCACCGCACGGTGATCGACCTTGCGTATTATCACGGACAGTCAGTGACCGAGATCGGCGAAGTGCTCGACATTCCGGTCGCCACGGTGAAGACAAGGATGTTCTACGCCCGCAAGAAACTCGGCGAGGCCCTCAAGGCCGCCGGTTACGACAGGGGGTGGCCATGAGCGCCGCTGAAAAAATGTCGCGCCGCGACGAGATGGAAACGCTGCTGCCGTTCTACTTGAACGGCTCGCTGGAAGGCGCCGAGCTGGAAGCCGTCGAGGAATGGCTGGCCTCCGATCCGGCGGCGCTTGCAGCCCTTGGCGAGGCGGAAGCCGAGTTCTCCGGCACTGCGGCCGCCAACGAGGCGATCCGCCCGCCGGCCGATGCGCTGTCGCGCTTCACCAGGGCGCTCGACGCCGAAGCCGGCCCGGCGCGCAAGCCTGCCGGCCAGTCCTGGTTCGCCAAGGTATTCGGCCAGCTGACGGCGATGCCCGCCGGCGTCGCCTGGGCGGCGGCCGCTGCGCTGCTGGCGCTCGTCCTGGTGCAATCCTTCGAGCGCCCGGGCGGCAAGGGCAACGATTTCGAGGTCGCGGGCGCACAGGATGATCTGGCGAAATTGCCTTTCGCCCTGGTCAAGTTCAAGGCTGACGCCAAGATGTCCGATATCGCCGGCTTCCTCGGCCAGAACGGGCTGAAAATAGCCGGCGGACCGACCGCCGACGGCATCTTCCATGTGACCGTTCCGGCTGAAACCGCGGCCGACTACGACAAACTGGTTAGCCTTATTGCCGCCCAGCCTTTCGCGGAAGCTGTGATCCAGGGAAGGAAACCGGCCGATGGCGGCTAAGGCGGTCATTCTCAAAGCGGCGCTCCTCGCGGCGGCGGCCTTTGCCGCCGCGCCTGCGTTTGCGCAGACCAACGATCCGAACCTGACGCAACAACAGGTCGACTGCACGAACCGCATGACGGCGGCGGGCGACGGCTGCGACAAGAACGGCGGCAATGGCGGCGCGAAGCCGGGAACCGGCACAGCGGCGGGCGGCGCGGTGTTCCTGCCGGCCCTGATCGTCGACCTGTTCCCGAACCAACCGGCCGGCGCCGCTCCGCAAACGCCTGCGCCCTCGAATGGATCATCGTCGAACGGTTCCGGCAATGTGCCGGCGCCAGCACCCACGCCGAGCGGGCCGGTGACGGTGCCGCAAGGCCTCAACCTGGCCGAACCGCCGCGCGCCATCACCGGCGAGTTCGTGCCCGACGAGGTGCTGGTGACGGTCGACGGCGATGCCGGCGTCGTGCAGCAGATCGCGACCTCCTTCGGCCTGCAGGTGCGCTCGCAGCGCCAGTCGCGGCTGCTCGGGTCGACGCTGGTGCGCTTTGGCATCACCGACGGGCGTCCGGTCGGCGTCGTGCTGGCGCAGTTGGCCGCCGACGGCCGCACGCAGCGGCGCGAGCCCAACCACATCTACACGCTGCAGCAGGCGGCCGGCATCGTGAACTACGCCTTCGACCGCATCGAGCTCGATTCGAAACAGGCGAGCGGCGAGAACGTGCGCGTCGCCGTCATCGACACCGGCATCGACGACACCAACCCGGCGCTGGCCGGGGTGATTGCCGGACAGTTCGACGCGATGCCAAGCGTGCCGATCGAAAAGCGCGACCACGGCACATCGGTCGACGGACTGATCGCCGGTGTCGGCCAACTCGAAGGCATGGCGCCCGGCGCGAAAATCTATCATGCGCGCGCCTTCGAGGGCGGCAAGTCGAGCATGGACGTCATCCTGTCGGCGCTCGACTGGGCGGCGGAGCAGGATGTGCGCATCATCAATATGAGCTTCGTCGGCCCGAAGAACGACCTGCTCGGCACCGCCTGCCGCAATGCCCGCGCGATGGGCATCGTGCTGGTCGCGGCGGCCGGCAACAACGGGCCGAAGGCGCCCTATGGCTATCCGGCAGCCTTCGACGGCGTCATCGCGGTGACGGCCACCGACGCCAAGGACGGGTTGATGCCGCAGGCCAATCGCGGCGCCTATGTCTTCATCTCGGCGCCGGGCGTCGAGATGGTGGCGCCGAGCGGCGCCGGCTCCGAGGTGGTGACCGGCACGTCGTTTGCCGCGGCCATCGTCAGCGGCGCCATCGCCAACCTGATCCACGCCGCGCCCGACCGCTCGGCAGACGATATCGAAAAGGCGCTCGCCGCAACGGCCAAGGATCTTGGGCCCAAGGGACGGGACAATGATTTCGGCTATGGGCTGATTGATACGAAGGCGGCTGAAGCGGCGAAGTAGTGCATCCGGGCAGTCGGTCGACTGTCGCCGACTGCGAGTGATCAATTCAAAGGGCCGGACCCAACCTTACCGGGCTTCCGTCATCAAAGCGCGACAACCGAAAGCGGCTGAGATCGTGGCCGGGCTCGTTTCCCTGAATCATGTCGGCGACGACGCGGCCCATGCCGGGGCCGATGCCGAAGCCGTGGCCGCTCATTCCGGTCGCAACGAAAAGACCGCCGATCGCCTCGACCCGATCCACGACCGGGACGACGTCGGGCATGGCGTCGATCATGCCGCCCCAGCCGACCTTCAGGCGCGCTTTCTCGAACTGTGGAAACAGCTTTTTGAAATTGCGTTCTATCGCATGCAGTCGGGCCGACTCGGGAGCTGGGTTCAGCACCCGCATTCTTTCAAACGGGCTCTGGCTACCCGGCGCCCAATTGCGCGGCGTCGACCAGCCGTCCGGGTAGCCTGACGGGGCGAATGGAAAATAGCGCGCCCCGAACGGATCGTTCCTGAGGGCGGGCATATATTTGATGGCGTGCCGGAATGCGTCAGGCCCCAGGTAAAGCAGGTGGCTGCCGCCGCCGGCGAGCGTGTAGCCGCCGTCCTGCCTGCGCCTGAAGGCGATGTGGTCGTCGGCGGCCGCGCCCGCGTAGATTTCAGGCAAGGGTTCGGTTGCGGCCACGGTTACGCGGACGCTGAGCTGCGGGATGGAGACGCCATGCCTCGCCAGGAACAGTGACGACCAGGCACCGCCCGCGACCAGCACAATAGAGCTCTCGATGTATCCCGTCTCGGTCCACACGCCCTTGATCCTGCCGGCCGCGATGTCGAGGGTCCGCGCCGCGCAGTTCTCGACGATCCTGGCGCCTTTTCGCACGGCAAGCCGGGCAAGCGCCGGCACCGCCAACCAGGGTTCGGCGCGCATATCGGAGGGCGTCGTCATCGCGCCCCTGAAGGCGCGCGACATACCGTTGATGAGTTTCGCGGTCTCGCCCGCGTCAAGCAGGCGCGTGTCGAGATCGTGGGCCGCGGCGATCTTCATGAATTTTTCGAAGCCGGCCATATCCTTGTCGGCGTTCGCCAGATAGGTCACGCCTGTTTGGGTCAGCCCGATGTCTTCACCGCATTCGTCGGCCAGTTGCCGCCACAGGCGAATGGCCTCGATGACGATGGGCAGTTCATCCGCGTCCCGTCCCTGCTTTCTAATCCAGCCCCAGTTTCGCGACGATTGCTCGGCGGCGACACGGCCTTTTTCCAGCAGCGTCACCGGAATGTTGCGCGCCGCCAGGAAAAGCGCCGTCGTCACGCCGATGACACCGCCGCCGACAATCACCACCTGCGACGCCTTCGGCGGCGGCCCGGGATGTTGGATCGGATCCGCTTCGGAGAACGGGAACTTGGGCAAAGAGGCGCACCCTGAGAATGGTTGATGGCTCTGCCTTACTGGTAGCCACCTTCCAAGATCAAGAGAAGGTGCAGGCCGATCGTTGTCCCACAACGGCAAAGCATTCAATTCTGAAGTTTTGAATGCCGCTCGTCCCGCGCGGTCGAGCTTGTGCTCATTGGAGCAAAAAAACACGTCCATCTCAGCCTATGATTGCCGACGCGCGCGGTTGGAATCAAGGACTCGCAAATGTGGTACCGGTCGTCCGGTGCCCTCTGCACGCGTTCTTTGGGGATAAACCATTCGTCCCCCGGCGGATCATTGCGATGGTGTGGGCGAGACCGCCTGACAAAATAGCCGTCCTTGACCGATCTGATATCGCCAGCATCAAGTGGGCGGCAATCCTTATTGTTACAGCAGTTGAAGTGGAAAATCGGGTCAGTTCTTTTCGAATACCAATCGTGGGCTTCCGCCCCGGAGGTGAAAATAAGGCTCATCAATAAGACAATGCGCCTTTGCGACCGTTTCATGAAAGACCCCTCTACGGTCGCATATATCACATTAGTATGTGCTCATAAAAGCAAATACCGTTTTAAGGAGTGATTTAAGGTCGACCTGAAAGCGGGTCACAAATTCGAGGGACGCTCTTTAGATCTTTGTTTCGATGGGGTGGTGGTCACTGGACAACTGCACACTCCGGCGACTTGAATTAGCTCGGCGCCCCTGCCACCGATCCCCTGACCACCAAATCCACCGGCCAGACCTCGCCGCGCGCGCCCTCTTCCAGCCCCGATATGCGCGCCGCCAGGCGCTCGGCGACGCGCGCGCCGGCGAGGCGGATCGAGGAGCGCGTCGTCGACAGCGGCACAGGAAAGTTCTCCGGCCGCAGCCAGGGGAAGACGTCGTCATGGGCGACCAGCGACAGGTCGCCGGGGATAGTCAAGCCAAGGTCGCGCACGGCGCGCACGACGCCGAGAGCCATGATCAGACTGGAGCAGACGATCGCCGTCGGCGGTTCGTTTTCCTCAAGCAGGCGGCGGGCGGCGCGGTAGCCGTTTTCCTCGGTCATGGCGACGGAGCGGATGTGGCGCTCGCCGAGTGTGAGGCCGTTTGCCGCGAGCGCGCGGCGCATGCCGCGCTCGCGGTGGATGGCGAAGGTCTCGCGCTCATTGCCGTTGATCAGCGCCAGCCGCTTGTGGCCGAGCTGCAAGAGCAGCCGCGCCGCCTCGTGGAAGGCGCCCTCATTGTCGATGTCGAGATAGGGATAATCGAAATCGAAACCCTCGCTGCGGCCATGCACGATGAAAGGAATGCCCAGCGTGTTGACCAGAGCCAGCCGCCGGTCGGCGGGACGCGGCGAGGAGACATAGACGGCGTCGACCTGGCGATTGGCGACGATACGGCGGTAGGTCGTCTCCTCGTCGTCGGCATCGGCGGGCGAAAGCACTAGGTCGAGCTCATGCGCGCGCGCATAGTCGCCGAGGCCGGACAGGAACTCGACGAAATGCGGATCGATGTCGACGGCATTGCCGGTCGGCAGCACATAGCCGATCATGCCCGACTTGCCGGTGGCCAGACGCCGGGCGGACGGGTTCGGCCGATAGCCGTGGCGCTTGGCGGCGTCCATCACGCGCCGTCTGGTCTCCTCGCTGACTTCCGGATAGCCGTTCAGCGCGCGGCTCACCGTCGTCTGCGAGAGCGACAACATATGCGAGAGCTGTTTGAGGTTCATTGGCGCCCTCCAAGCCTCAAAGCGCTTTCAAACTGAATCGATACGGTGCCGGTTCGATGACATTCTCCGGCGCTTCGACCATAGTTTCGGACACGCTCCCGTTGAAGTGGAAAACGCTGCTGCACTGCCAAAAAACTATGCTGCGGTGCAAATTCGCAGCATATCGGGCAGTATTTAAATCGGTTAGAGCGCAAGCCCTCTTGACTTCCAGACGATTCAGTGGCGAGATCAAATCAGCCAAAGCGCTTTGGAAGCCTCTTCGAAAGGTTGCGGTTGCCCTTTCGCTGAGTCACAGTTCCGCGGGCGTCGGCGGACGAGATGGAGGTCTCGTCCTGTGTGTGACCACTGGGAGGAATGCGATGAAGAAAATGCTTATGCTGGGCGCAGCGTTCGCGGCGCTCACGATCAGTCTGCCGGCGCATGCCGATCTGAAGTTCAAGCCGGGCGAAGATCCGAAGTTTCACTGGGCCAATTACGACGACCTCAAGAAGGTCGACCTCAAGGGCGAGACGCTGACCATCTTCGGGCCGTGGCGCGGCGAGGACGAAGACCTGGCCCGCTCGGTGCTGGATTATTTCGCCGAGGCCACCGGCGCGGACGTCAAATACTCCTCGTCCGAGAATTACGAGCAGCAGATCGTCATCGACACCCAGGCCGGCAGCCCGCCCAACATCGCCATCCTGCCGCAGCCGGGCCTGATCCAGGATCTTGCCTCCAAGGGCGTGCTGACCCCGCTGGGCGACGACGTCGCCGCCTGGGTCAAGGAGAACTACGCCGCGGGCGATTCCTGGGCCAAGCTCGGCACATATAACGGCAAGGACGGCAAGCCCGGCTTCTACGCGCTTCCCTACAAGATCGACGTCAAGGGCCTGATCTGGTACTCGCCCGACAATTTCGAGGAAGCCGGCTACAAGGTGCCGAAGACGCAGGAGGAACTGGCCGACCTCGAAAAGAAGATCATCGCCGACGGCGGCAAGCCATGGTGCATCGGCCTTGGCTCGGGCGGCGCCACCGGCTGGCCGGCGACCGACTGGGTCGAGGACATCATGCTGAGGACGCAGCCGCCGGAGGTCTATGATAAGTGGGTCAAGAACGAGATCCCGTTCACCGATCCGGCGGTCGTCAACGCCATCGACATCTTCGCCAAGATCGCCACCGACGACAAGATGGTCGACGGCGGCGCAAAGGCGGTAGCTGCGACCGACTTCCGCGACAGCCCGAAGGGTCTCTTCACCGTGCCGCCGAAGTGCTACATGCACCATCAGGCCTCCTTCATACCCTCCTTCTTCCCGGAAAACGTGAAGCTCGGCCAGGACGCGGACTTCTTCCCCTACCCGCCCTACGCCTCCAAGCCGGAACTGGGCACGCCGCAGGAAGTGGCCGGAACGCTGGTGATGATCACCAAGGATTCCAAGGCGTCGCGCGAGTTCATCAAGTTCCTGCAGATGCCGCTCGCGCATGAATTGTGGATGGCGCAGAAGAGCTTCGTCACGCCGTTCAAGGGCGCCAACAAGGAAGCCTATGGCAGCGAAGCGCTGAAGAAGCAGGGCGAGATCCTGGTCAACGCCACGACGGTGCGCTTCGACGGCTCGGACCTGATGCCGGGCAAGGTCGGCGCCGGCTCGTTCTGGACCGGCATGATCGACCTGGTCGGCGGCAAGTCCGCGCAGGACGTCGCCGCCGACATCCAGAAGAGCTGGGATGCGATCAAGTAAGCGACCGGCAAACAGGCCGCCGCGCGCGGCCTGATATCCTCCTCATCCTCCACCTGGATCCGGGCTACGGCCCGGATCCGACCGGCGGCGCACGCCGGATGCCTTCGCGTTTCGATTGTTCCGAATAGCTCAAAAGTCGGTGCATCCGACCGCCGGCATTGCCGGCAGGTCATGCGCAGGGAGAGGGACCATGGCGGCTCAGATTTTCTCGGCCATATTCGTCATCATCATCGGCGTCGGCGGCTGTGTCGCCTATTTCTGGGGCGCCAACAAACTGCTCGATATGATCTTCCCATCGCGCGGGGTTTCCGGCACGGCCGCCGTCGACAATCTGCGCCGGCAGGGGCTGGTGCGGCCCTGGCTGTTCGTCGGCCCGGCGATGATCATCCTCACCATCTATCTGATCTATCCGGTGGTCGAGACGCTCAGGCTTTCCTTCCTCGACCGCGGCGGCGAGCATTTCGTCGGGCTGGCGAACTACCAATGGGCGTTCGGCGATCATGATTTCCGCAACTCGATCCTGAACAACATATTGTGGCTTGCGGTGGTGCCGGCGGCCTGCACCTTCCTCGGCCTGATCATCGCCGTGCTGACCGACAAGATCTGGTGGGGCACCATCGCCAAAAGCCTGATCTTCCTGCCACTGGCCATCTCCTTCGTCGGCGCCAGCGTGATCTGGAAGTTCATCTACGAGTATCGCGGCGAGGGCCAGGTGCAGATCGGCCTGCTCAACGCCATCATCCAGTATTTCGGCGGCCAGCCGCAGGTGTGGATATCGCTGCCGTTCTGGAACAACTTCTTCCTGATGATCATCCTGATCTGGATCCAGACCGGCTTTGCCATGGTGATCCTGTCGTCGGCGCTGCGCGGCATTCCGGAAGAGACACTGGAAGCCGCCGTCATCGACGGCGCCAATCCATTCCAGATCTTCTGGAAGATCATGGTGCCGCAGATCTGGGGCACCATCGCCGTGGTCTGGACCACAATCACCATCCTGGTGCTGAAGGTGTTCGACATCGTGCTGACGATGACCAACGGCCAATGGAACAGCCAGGTGCTGGCCAATCTGATGTTCGACTGGATGTTCCGCGGCGGCGGCGATTTCGGCCGCGGCGCGACCATCGCCATCATCATCATGATCGCGGTCATTCCGATCATGGTCTGGAACATTCGTCAGGCCAACAAAGAGACCGGAGGACACTGAGATGGCCAGCGCTACCGGAAAATCCTTCGTCGGCCGCTTCGGCGTCCATCTCGCGGTGCTGGTCTTCGTGGCGATCTGGACCGTTCCTACCCTCGGCATCCTGGTCTCGTCGTTGCGCGACAAGGACCAGATCGTCGCCTCGGGCTGGTGGAATTCCTTCGCCAGTTCGACCCAGAACGGCGCCGGCCGGTTGCCGGCCGCTTCGGCGCAGACGCAGAAGGACGGCAAATACGTCATCGAGGGCAACATCTTCGGCGACGAGCCCAAACGCGAGATCAGTGCCTTCGGCGTGAAGGCGGCTGCCCCGACGCAGTACAAGGCCGGAGCGGCGGCCGATCTCGGCGACGGCGTGACGCTGCAGGTGAATGCCGACGGCGGCTTCGTGCTTTCCTCGCCGAAAGCCTTCGAAGGCGACCGCGGCCAGCGCGTTTATTACGCTTCGTCGGCGCCGCCGAAATTCACCACCGAGAACTACAAGAACGTGCTGTTGTCGCAAGGCATCGGCCGCTCCTTCATGAACTCGCTGACGGTGACCATACCGGCGACGGTGATCCCGATCCTGATCGCCGCCTTCGCCGCCTATGCACTGGCCTGGATGCGCTTTCCGGGACGGGCGCTGCTGATCGCGGTCGTCATCGGCCTCCTGGTCGTGCCGCTGCAGATGTCGCTGATCCCGCTGCTCAAGCTCTATAACGGCGTCGGCACCTTCTTCGGCGTGCCGTCGAAGACCTATCTCGGCATCTGGCTGGCGCATACCGGCTTCGGCCTGCCCTTCGCCATCTATCTGCTCAGGAGCTACATCGCCGGCCTGCCGCGCGAGATCATGGAATCGGCGCGCATCGACGGCGCCAGCGACTTCGAGATCTTCGTCAAGATCGTGCTGCCGCTGTCTTTCCCGGTGCTTGCCTCCTTTGCCATCTTCCAGTTCCTGTGGGTCTGGAACGATCTGTTGGTGGCGATGGTTTTCCTTGGTACAGCGCCGGACCAGATCGTGCTGACGGCGCAGCTCAACGCGCTGCTCGGTTCGCGCGGCGGCAATTGGGAAATCCTGACGACATCGGCCTTCATCACCATCATCGTGCCGCTGATCGTCTTCTTCTCGCTGCAACGCTATTTCGTCCGCGGGCTGCTGGCCGGCTCGGTGAAAGGAGGCTGAAGACATGCAATCGGCTTTGAAGGCAACTTCGAGACCAGACCCCGCCGTCGACCGCGACTGGTGGCGGGGCGCGGTGATCTACCAGATCTATCCGCGCTCCTATCAGGACTCGAATGGGGACGGCATCGGCGACCTGAAAGGCATCGTGCGGCGGCTGCCCTACATTGCCGGGCTCGGCGTCGACGCCATCTGGATCTCGCCCTTCTTCAAATCGCCGATGAAGGATTTCGGCTACGACGTCTCGGATTATTGCGATGTCGATCCGATGTTCGGCACGCTGGCCGATTTCGATGCGCTGGTCGCCGAGGCGCATCGGCTCGGCCTCAAGGTGATGATCGACGAGGTGCTGTCGCACACTGCCGACATCCATCCGTGGTTCAAGGAGAGCCGCTCCAGCCGAAGCAACGCCAAGGCGGACTGGTATGTCTGGGCGGACGCAAAACCCGACGGCACGCCGCCCAACAACTGGCTGTCGATCTTCGGCGGCTCGGCCTGGCAGTGGGACACCAGCCGCCAGCAATATTACATGCATAATTTCCTCGCCGAGCAGCCGGACCTCAACTTCCACAACCGGGAAGTCCAGGACGCGCTGCTCGACATCACCCGCTTCTGGCTGGAGCGCGGCGTCGACGGTTTTCGCCTCGACACCATCAATTTCTACTTCCACAGCCAGGGGCTGGAGGACAATCCGCCGCTGCCGCCGGAAGAGCGCAACGACCAGACGGCGCCGGCGGTGAACCCCTACAACTACCAGGACCATATCTACGACAAGAGCCGGCCGGAGAACCTCGCTTTCCTTGAGCGTTTCCGCACGCTGCTCGACGAATATCCGGCGCAAGCCGCCGTCGGTGAGGTCGGCGATTCGCAACGCGGGCTCGAAGTAGTCGCCGCCTACACCGCCGAGGGCAAGCGCGTGCATATGTGCTATTCCTTCGACTTCCTGGCGCCGGAAAAGATCAGCGCCGCCAAGGTGCGCGCGGTGCTGGAAGCTTTCGGCCGGGTGGCCAGCGACGGCTGGTCGTGCTGGGCCTTCTCCAACCACGATGTGATGCGCCCGGCCTCGCGCTGGGCGGCCGATGAGGCCGACCCGATCGCCTATCTCAAGGTGATCTCGGCGCTGCTGATGTCGCTGCGCGGCTCGGTCTGCATCTATCAAGGCGAGGAACTCGGGCTCGGCGAAGCGGAACTCAAATTCGAAGACCTGCAGGACCCCTACGGCATCCGTTTCTGGCCGGAATTCAAGGGCCGCGACGGCTGCCGCACGCCGATGGTGTGGGAGACGGCGGCGACGAATGGCGGCTTCTCGACCGCAAAGCCATGGCTGCCGGTGCCGGGCAAGCACCTGTCGCAGGCGGTCAACGTGCAGGAGGGCGACGCCGGCTCGCTGCTCGAACACTACCGCCGCTTCCTCGCCTTCCGGCGCCAGCATCCGGCGCTGGCCAAGGGCGACATCGATTTCATCGAAAGCGACGGCGACACCGTCGCCTTCACGCGGCGCGAGGGCAATGAGCGCGTCGTCTGCGTCTTCAACCTCGGCAGCAAGCCCGCCGAGGTCGATCTCGGCCAGGGCTCGCTGCAACCCTTGCCGGGGCACGGCTTTTCGGCACAGACTGGCACCGGCCCCATCCGCCTCGGCGGCTATGGCGCCTGGTTCGGACGTATCGACTGAAATTGCAACGGGAAATCACTTCGTAAGCGAAATCACTGGGAGGAGAAAACCATGGCCGATGTCACGCTGAACCAGGTGAAGAAATCATACGGCAACCTCAACATTCTCCACGGCATCGACCTCGACATCAAATCGGGCGAGTTCATCGTCTTCGTCGGACCGTCGGGCTGCGGGAAATCGACGCTGCTGCGGTCGATCGCCGGGCTCGAGGAGATCACCGGGGGCGAATTGAAGATCGACGGCGAGGTGGTGAACGATGTGCCGCCGTCGAAGCGCGGCATCGCCATGGTGTTCCAGTCCTATGCGCTCTATCCGCATATGACGGTCTACGACAACATGGCCTTCTCGATGAAGATCGGCAAGGAAAGCAAGGTCGAGATCGACAAGAGGGTGCGACAAGCGGCGGAGATACTGCAACTGACCAAATATCTCGACCGCCTGCCCAAGGCGATGTCGGGCGGCCAGCGCCAACGCGTCGCCATCGGCCGCGCCATCGTGCGCAACCCGAAAGTGTTCCTGTTCGACGAGCCGCTGTCGAACCTCGACGCAGCACTCCGAGTCGCCACGCGCATCGAGATCGCCAAGCTGAAGGAATCGATGCCCAACACGACGATGATCTACGTCACCCACGACCAGGTCGAAGCGATGACGCTGGCCGACCGCATCGTGGTGCTCAAAGACGGCCGGATCGAGCAGGTCGGCACGCCGATGGAGCTCTACAAACGTCCGGGCAATCTTTTCGTCGCCCAATTCATCGGCTCGCCGGCCATGAACATTTTGCCGGCCAAGATCGACAAGGCCGGCAACCCGACCGTGGTCAGCCATGTCGGCGGCCGCAAGGCTACGGTGCCGATCGCCACACCGGCCTCGGCCAATGGTGCTGCGGTCAGCTTCGGCGTGCGGCCCGAGGATCTTGCGATCGCGACGGGCGCGGATTTCCTGTTCGAGGGCAAGGTCGATTATATCGAGCAGCTCGGGGAGGTGCAGCTCGTCTATGTCGATATCGGCCGCGCCGACCTGCCGCTGGTGGCCAAGCTGCCGGGCAATGTCGAGGTCAAGCGCGGCGAGACGCTGCGGCTCAACGCCGGCGGCGCCGACCTGCACATCTTCGACGCCGACGGCCATTCCTTCACGCTGCATCGCGAGGAAGCGAAGGCGGCCTGACGCCAAATTCAGCGGTTCCCGGCAAAGAAAAAAGCGGCGAGCCATGGCCCGCCGCTTTTTTAACTAACGATCCGGCAATCAGCGGCCGAAATGGTCGCGGTCAGCACCCTGCGGGGCCGACTTCTGCGCGTCGCCCGAGTTCAACAGCTTGTAGACCGGCGAGTCGCTCTTGATCGACGAGGTACGCGTCGTGTCGACCGCGGGCGCCGGCTGGTTGACGCCGCTGTTGTTGTAGTTGTCGCTGCCGGCAAAAGCGGCACCGGAAACGGCCACAAGGGCCACCGTGGCGAGAATGATCTTCTTCATTTTAATGCTCCTGGATTTTCTGATCCGACCGAAGCGGCGGGCGAACCCGCCGCCGGTTCAAGGTCGGCTTTTAGTTGTTGCCGAAGAGGTTGTGGTCGGCGCCCGTCTTGACGGGGATCTGCTGCGCCGGCTCGGACTTCTTGACCGAGGCCGTGTAGGAAGAGTCGACCGTTGCGGCCGGCGGGTTGGCAGCCTGCGAACCGTAGTTGCCGCTACCGGCGAAAGCGCTGCCGGAAACTGCGAGAAGGGCGACAGCGGCGAGAATGATCTTGTTCATTTTAGTGCTCCTTGAAAATTCTTGATCCGGCCTAGGCGGCAGGAAAACCCGCCGCCGGTTCAAAGCCGGCTGTTAGTTGTTGCCGAAAAGGTTGTGGTCGGCGCCCGTCTGGACGGGGACCTGCTTCGCCGGCTCGGACTTGTTGACCGAGGCAGTGTGAGACGTGTCGACGGCCACGGCCGGCGGGTTGGCGGCATCGGAACCGTAATGGCCGCTGCCGGCAAAGGCGCTGCCGGAAATCGCCAGAAGGGCTGCGGCAGTAAGAACAATCTTTTTCATTTTTGCTACTCCAGTATCTTTATTCTGTCCGTCTAGCGGCGTGTCTTGGGAATGAAATCGCGTCGTTCGGACAGCCCCGATGTGGGGAGACTATCGCCGGATTCCAATCACGAATTTTTTTCCGTCTGGACCATGAATCCAGGTCTTGAAATTTTCATAAGCATGCCCACCATTATATTTTTCTGTAATTAATCCAAATAGTTACGCTTATTGCCGGCTTGGCTCACCAAGTGTATCACGACGCCAATGTTCACACCGTCTTGCACGCATCGTCAACAGAAACGAACCGTTCGGTTCGATTTTAGCAACTGCTAATAGTCACTTTTCGATACCGTTAACCAACCGCGAGCCGGTCAACCGTCGATTCGTGCTCTTGCGCGGGCGAGGATTCGCTGTCCAAATCGCTTGAGGACGAGCTGCCGACGGCGCGGGCCAAACGATCTCATGGCCGTGTCGCTCGGCATTCATGCGATGTGCCGTGGAGGGCGTCGACTACACCGTCGACGAACTCACCCATGTCTGCCATGTCTGGACCGAGACCAACGACCAGGACCGCCGCATCGTCGAGGAAAACGCCTTCGGCATCCTGTCGCCGGCCTATGAGCCGGGTCCTTATTCGGAGGCGCATGAAGGCGGCGTGATCCAGTTCGTCGGACGGTACGCCTCCTTCATCGGGCCGCGGCTCGCTGACGACGGCAGGCCGGCCCTGCGTAGCGTTGCCTAGCGCATGTCGCCCAAAAGTGTTGAGCGGTCTTGGGATTACGACAGGCGCAGAACGAAAAGGTTTGAGGGAATGGCCGAACTCGGCCTCTACCGCCATCTCGACGAGATGACGCCGTGGAACGACCGGCTGCAGGTGCTGGAAGTGATCGGGGTCAGCGACGAGGCGCCTGACGTCAAGACCTTCGCCTTCCGCTCCGACAACCAGACCTGGTTCCGCTGAAAGCCCGGCCAGTTCGCCACACTGGAATTGCCGGCCACCGACGGGCCGCTGATGCGCACCTATACGCTGTCGTCCTCGCCGTCGCGGCCATTATCCATCGCGGTGACGGCATAGGCGCAGACCGGAAGCATCGGCACGCGCTGGATACTTGTCGGCCCTGGGAATCGAGGCCTGACGCGAGCAAAGCCAATGAACCGAACCCCAAAATGGTCAGCAACACGTGAATGACCGTCGCCTTGCCAGCGCAGGTCCGAGTGTTTACAGGCCTTGTCGAGGGATAAGCGCCAGTCGACACGTCCGGACTGGGGTTGCGGAGCGGGGTCAGGACCGATGCATCACTCGAATGTCTATGCGGTTGCGAGCAAGGACATTGTCTTTGAATCCTTCGACGGCGAAGCCGTCGTGCTTGATCTCTCCAACGGCAAATATTTCGGCTTCTCCGATTCCGGCAGCGCGGTCTGGCAGGCCTTGTCCTCCGGAGTCAGCATGCAGGCGCTGACCGGAATGGTCGACGCCGCCGCGCTTGAGGCCTTCGTCGCGCGGTTGGTCGAGTTCGGACTGCTGGCGCCTTCCGACGCTCCGCCGCAGCCGCTGCCCGACAATCTCCCGGCAGCACTTGCGGCGGCAAAGGAGCCGCTCAACGTCAGCATCCACGACGATCTGGCCGATCTGATCATCGTCGACCCGATCCACGAGGTTGAGGAGCCGCTGGGCTGGCCGGCGGTGAAGCAGGCCTCCTGAGACGCCGGCGCTGCACGAACCGCATGCAGACCAGCCGAAAGCGCGTCGCGCTGAAACGGACTGAGGCGCCGCGCTTTAGGTCTTTTGTTTTAATGCATGTCGTTGCCGCAAATCCGCTGCGCACTTTTGCGCGACATGCATTGGGCCGGGACAGACCATGCCGCGCGTGACCATGGCCTCCCTGCCGGACTATGCGCGGTATGTCATCGCCGCGGCCGAGGCGTCCGCCGCGTATTTTCCGATCACCCGGACCATCCGCCTGCCCGGTCTCGAACTCACGGCGCATCTCGTCCCGGGCGCGCTTGCCGAGTCGCTCGACCGGGCTTTCATCGAAGCCGAGGGCGACCAGGTGGATGTCCGTCACCTGCGTGTCTTCATCGGCCACCCGGGCATCGGCGACCTGCCCGAGCCGGCGCATTGGGGCGACGCGCATTTCACCGAACACGGTTTTGCGCAAAAGCTCGCCGAGGCCGGCCTACGCGGCCTTCATTTCCACGACCTCGACTTCTGGCAGCTCCATGACCTTAGGCGGCATGTCGGCGTCCAGCTGATGCGGTCGACCGACGCCTTCCCGCCCTGGGAGCCGGGTTCGCCGCTGCGCGCCTTCCTGCACTGGGAGTATGCCGCGCGCGGCATGCGGCTCACCCACGCCGGCACGTTCGGCCTCGACGGCAAAGGCGCGCTTCTGGCAGGCGCCGGCGGCGCCGGAAAATCCGGCACCGTGGTTGCCGGCCTGCTCAGCGGGCTGGACAGCGTCGGCGACGATTACGTGCTGGTCGATCTTGAAGGCGGCGTGCGGGCCAGGCCGTTGTTTTCGACGCTCAAGCAGGATCCGAAGGGCTTTGCCCGGCTTGGCCTGAAAACCCGTCTCGGAGCTGACGGCCCGCTCAACTGGCAAGGCAAGCATACTTTTCACATCGAAGAGATCGCACCCAGGCCGATACCTGCAACTCTGGACATCTTTGCGTTGATGGTGCCACATATCGGGCGCGGCGAGACGAGTTCGATTATGCCGATGTCGCGCAGGGACGCCATGATGGCGCTGGCGCCTTCCGGCATCGCGCAAATGCCTGGCGAGCGGGAAAGCGGTTTTCGCTTCTTCAGCGATCTTACCCGGCTGCTGCCGTGCTACCGGATTTCGCTCGGGCCAGACCCTGAGGAAATCGCCGGCACGATCGCGGATTTCCTCGCCCGGGGCAGCTGATGAAACTGAGCGTGATCATGCCTGTCTACAATCGCGAGCGCTATGTCGTTTCGGCATTGCGCTCGCTGGTGAGGCAGCGCGATGCCGTCGATCTCGATATCATCGTCATCGATGACGGCTCGACCGATGGTTCGGCCGAGGCGGTGCGCGCGATGATGGAGCAAGTCCCTTGCATCCGTTTGTTCCGGCATGCTCACATGGGCGTCGCCAAAGCGCGCAATGCGGGCCTGCGGCACCTGCCGCCGGATGCGGAATTCGTGTCCTTTCTCGATTCGGACGACGTTTCGCTGCCCGGGCGCTTCAGGGCCGATCTTGGCCGTTTCGGCGCAGATCCGGGACTGGAGCTGACCTACTCGCTGATGACGGTGACCGACCAGTTGGACGACGAGACGCTGGAGCCGGCTCGGGGCAGCCGGACGATGACCTTGCGCGGGATCTCACTCACCACCGCCCTCTTCAGGCGGGAGCTTGTCGAGCGCGTAGGCTATTTCGATGAAGAGTTCGAGCAGTCCGAGGACACGGACTATCTGCTGCGCGCCTTTGAATCATGCCTAAACTACGAGCTGCTCGACAGTGTCGCCATCTATTATCGCCGGCATGACGGCAACATCACCAGCCAACATGGCATCCGGTTGCGGGAGCATCTGCGGGCGATCCACAAGTCGATGCGACGCCGCAAAGCCAACCCGGCCCTGCGCGGTGTCCAGGGCATTTTCGAGCTGAAGAACCTGCCTGAGTGGCTGATGACGTGATGCCGCCCATCGAAAGATCTGGTTGCGTGTGGCCTGGGCGGCGGCGGAGCCGGCTATGAAGCTTTCCGTGATCATGCCCGTCTACAATCGCGAGGTCTTGGTCGGCGCGGCGTTGCGTTCGCTGCTGCGGCAGCGCGATGCCGCGGAACTCGACATCATCGTCGTCGACGACGGCTCTACCGATGGCTCGGCGGATGTCGTGCGCTCGATGATCGACGAAAACCCTTGCATCCGGCTATTCCAGCAGGAAAACACAGGCGTGACGCGGGCGCGCAATCGCGGGCTCAGCCTGCTCAAGCCGGAAACGGAACTGGTGTCCTTTCTCGATTCCGACGACATCTCGCCGGCCGGACGCTTCGCGGCCGATGTAGCCCTTTTCCGCAACGATCCCGATCTCGAGCTCACCTATTCGAAAATGATGCTGGTCGACGCGATCGACGAACAGAGCCTGGAGCCGGCCGCGGGCGCCAACAGCGTGATCGCTCGCGGCATTCATCTCTCGGCCGCGATCTTCTCACGCCGGTTGGTCGAGCGGATTGGCGGTTTCGACGAAGATTTCGCCCAGGCCGAAGACACCGACTATCTGCTGCGCGGCTTCGAAATCGGCCCCAGATACGTGCTTCCCGACACGCTGGCGCTCTATTACAGACGGCATTCCGGCAACATGACCAGGCAGCAAGATGTGCAAGCCCGCGAATTCATGCGCGTCATCCATAAATCGATAAAGCGACGCAGAGCCAACCCGTCGCTCAAGCCGATCGAAGGGATCTTCGAGCTCGAAAAACTTTCAGACTGGCGGCTCATGTGATGAACAGATACGGCGTCGTCATTCCGGCCTTCAACGCCAGCGCAACGATCCGCGAAACGCTGTTATCGGTCGCGGCGCAGACACTGCGGCCGGAACGGGTCGTGATCGTCGATGACGGTTCGAGCGACGATCTCGCCGCGGCGATCGGCGGCATCGACCTGCCGCTCGAATTGCTGCGCCAGGACAATGCCGGACCGGGCAGCGCCACGACCCGCGGCTTTGCTGCGCTCGTCACACCCTTCATCGCCACGCTGGACGCCGACGACCTCTGGCTGCCTGGGAAGATCGAGGCGCAGCTTGCGCATCTCGAACGCCAGCCCGGCACATCCGGGGTGTTCACCCACATGCGCAGTTTTCGCGACAGAGAAGCCGACGCGCTGGCCCCGACCGCAACCCCTGGCTGGTCGCGCTCGACGATGCTGATCCGCCGCGAGGCTGCCGAGAGCATCGGACCGATGGTCGATCCGCCGGGCGGCCGCGGCGAGATGATCGACTGGATTGCTCGTGCGCGCGAAGCGGGCTTCGTCCTCGATATGATGGCCGAAGTGCTGGCGCTGCGGCGCATCCGGCCGGGCAGCCTTTCCTACGGGCGCGACGCTGCCCGAGACCGCGGCTATCTGGAGGTCGCGCGGCTTGCCATGCTGCGGCGGGCACAGAGCAAGGCCGGCTCCAGCTGATGGCGAAGCTGCGTCGCATCGGCCGGCGTTTTCCGGACTATGGCTGGTCCTGGCCGACGGGCTCGCTCGACCAATTGCTGAAGGCTGCACTTCTGCCCGACGAGCAAGCGGCGAGCCTCTGCGCCGCACGCTGGCTGGACGACAACGATATCGACCAGGTCTCCTTCCGCGAGCATCGTTTGCTTGCCGCGATTTCCGACCGTTTCGGCCGCAAGCTTGCCGGGCATAAGGCCTATCCGCGCCTTGTCGGCCTGCAGAAGATGTTGTGGACCAAATCGCGTATGGCGATGCGCGAGGCGGAGCCGGCCTTGAAGGCAATGGTCGAGGCCGGCTGCCGGGTCATGCTGATCAAGGGCGCCAGCCGTATCGCGCTCGATGCGGCGGCGCAGCGCGGCCGCGTAGCCCATGACATCGACCTCTTGGTGCGGCCGCAGGACATGCAGCCGGCTTTCGACGTGCTACGCAACCGCGACTGGCAGATCGCCACCGGCGTTTCCCCGCAATATCTGAGGACGCGGTTGGCGTCGCTGCGCTCGATGAATTTCTTCAAAGGCAATTACGGCGACATCGACCTGCACCAGCTCGCCTATGACGGCTCGCAGCAAAGCGCCGAGGACGATGTCGCGATCTGGCAACGCGCGGTGGCCGCCGAATTCAGCGGCGTCGAAGTTCTGGTGCCCTCGCCCGCCGACCGCATTGCGCTCGCCATCGCGCATGGCGGCCTCGACGCGCATACGCATAGCGACTGGCTGGTCGACTGCGCCGTGGCGATCGGAGCCGGCGACGTCGACTGGGATATCTTCCTCGATGTCGTGCGCAAGCGCGGCCTCGCCGTCGCCGCCGCGGTGGCGCTCTCCTATCTCGCGCTGGAGATCGGCGTCGCGGTGCCGCAAGCCGTCCTTTCGCAAGTGGTGGCGATTGCCGACCGGCTCGGCTCGGGGCGGCTGTCATCGGTGTTGCAAGCCAAGCCGCGCACCGATTTCGGCAAGCTGACCTGGCTGTCGCGCGGCTTTGCCAAGCAGCTCAGGCTGCAACGGAAAAAGGGCCGGCTGAAACAGTCCGAGCCGGAAATCGTATGGCGCGGCAGATCCGTGGCGGCAAAGGCAGCCGATGAGCGCGCGCCACCCGTGCTTTCGCAACGCATTGAGGGCCAGCAAGGCGACGACAGGGAGATGATGCTCGACATCGTCGTGCGCATCACCGTCCCGCCGGTCAGGCGGCGCATCGAAATGGAAATCAACGCCGGAGAGCAGCATATCGCCCGGCTGCGCTCGATGGTGCTCAGCCGCAGCGGCGGCGAGCGGACGCTGCGCTTTCGCGGCAAGGTGAGGCTTGGCGCCGGGCAGCCCCTGGTGCTTGAAGCGCGGCCGTCACGACAGTTCCGGGTCTGGGACAATGCCCAGGCTGTCGCCACCTATGGCGCGCTGCCGTTCCAGCTCATCTCGGCGATTTTTTCGCTGACCGGCTGAGCCCCAGATGAGCACTTGCCGGACCGCTGGCGTCGATCATGGCCTCGGCAGTCGAACGAAGGCCAACTCGGCAGCCGTTCAGGGGTCTGGAGCGATCAGATTCAAAGAGGGGAAATAGGTCCGATATCGGCCGACATCGCGTGTCAGAAGTGGAAGGCGATCGACCGCAGCATGGGCACCGATGAAGAAATCAGGCAGAACGCCAGTCTTTTGTCCTCCCGACCGGCGGTATTGCGTAAAGACCTTTCCGGCAAGGAAAAGGGCTGCCCTCGGCATGGAAGCCATTTCAAGACCTGCGGCGTCAACAAACGACTCAAGGTCCTCGATCCGAGCGTAGCGCATGGCGAGCTCCGCGTAGACCACGTCACTGATCAGCAATGGTCCATTGAGGCTCGCTGCCTCGAGCTGCGCAACCGACCAGTCCGCCCAGTTTGGGTCGTCCGTGACAAGGTCGAGCAAAACATTGGTGTCGACGAGCGTCACGCTTCGCCACGCGTCAGCGCCATGATCGCGTCGGTCGTGAGCCCCTCGCCGGCATGGCCGCGCAACTTGGCGAAGCGGCTGACCGGCTGCTTTCTGTCAACACGAGCCAGCACTACATTTCCGTCAGCGGCCCGACGGAAATCGACCCTGCTCCCCGGGACGATCCCCAGCAGGTCGCGGACCGGCTTCGGAATGGTCACTTGGCCCTTTGCTGTAACGGTAGTGGCCATCTTCGCTCCTAGTAATACCAGATTTTTGTATAGTATTACCTTCTGGATCGAATTTCAACACTCGAAACCGCAGTTCAAACTCCGTAGCGTTCCGTGCGGATGAGGCTTGCAGGCATGTCGGCCTCGATCAGCGCCTCGGCTGCGGCCGAGACGAAGGTGTTGGAGCCGCAGACATAGGCGAGCCGGGGCGGCTTCGGCAGTCGCTCGATGGCCTGCATCATCATGCGGGCGTCGATGCGCCGGGAATAATCGGACGGCCGCCGCGCCGGCTCGCGGGTCAGCGTCAGCACCAGGTCGAAACCGTCGCGGCGATCGTCGAGGCCGATCAGTTCGTCGCGAAAGATCACCTCGTCCCAGACCCGCGCCGAAAACACCAATGCAACGGGCACCGCGGTGTTGCTCAGCGTGCGATGGCGCACCATCGCCATCAGCGGCACGACGCCGGAGCCGCCGCCGACCAGAAGGATCGGCCCGCCGTCGTCCACCTGCCAGATGAAGTGGCCGCCAAGCGGTCCGCGCAACTCGATCTCGTCGCCGACCGCCGCGACGTCGTGGAAGAAGGGCGAGACCTCGCCGTCGTCGAGCCGCTCGATGGCGAGCTCGATGCCCGCGCCGGCTTCCGGCGCCGAGGCGATGGAATAGGAGCGGCGCGCCTGATAGCCGTCCGGCGCGGTCAGCCTGACATCGACATGCTGTCCGGCCTCGTGGACGAAAGGCCGTGACGGCTGGAACCAGAAGCTGGTGACGCGCGGCGTGCGCTTTTCGATGCGCGTGATCGTGGCCGTCTGCCACGGCGACTGCGGGCGGGGTTCGGCGCTCACCGGTCGCTCGAATAGCGCTGCTCGCGCCAGGGGTCGCCATACATATGATAGCCGCGTAACTCCCAGAAGCCGGGCTCGTCGCGCCCGGTGAACTGCAGACCGTTCACCCATTTGGCCGATTTCCAGAAATAGAGATGCGGCACCAGAAGCCGCGCCGGTCCGCCATGATCTGATGTGATCGGCTTACCTTCATAGAGCAGCGCCACCATCGCCTTGCCGGTGACGAGATCCTTGGTCGGCACATTGGTCGAATAGCCGTCGAAGGACAGCGCCAGCGTATAGGCCGTGGGGGGCTCGATGCCGGCGTCGGCGAGGATGTCGTCGATCATCACGCCCTGCCAGGGCGTGTTGAACTTGGTCCATGCGGTGACGCAGTGGATGTCGCGCGTCATCTTGCTTTGCGGCAGGGCGTTGAACTCGGCCCAGTTCCACTTCTTGATGGGCTTAGGTCCATGCTTGAGGGTGAACGACCAGTCCTCGGTGCGCACGCGCGGCGTCGGCCCGGCGGAAAGAACCGGAAAACCCTGTTCCAGATATTGGCCGGGCGGGATGCGTGCATCGGTGTCGGTGGGCGGACGCCGCCCGGAAAAGAAGCCGCGGGTGACCATTGAGACGCCTCCTGCAACATGCCGCCTGGCGGCTGTCGCAGTGTTCTCGAAGACGCTCCGATGGGCAACCGAAATCTGCCGACAAAGCCCGCCGGAACGCCAGCGGGCTCTGTCGAGGCTTTTTCTCAACCGGCGGCGAAGGGCACGGCGACGAAGATTTGCGAATCTCCGCGGTCGATCAGCAGCAGCACCGACTTCTTGCCGGATTTGCCGACCTCGGCGATCGCCTGGTTGGCCTGCCTGGCGTTCTTGACCGGCGTCTGGTCGACGCCGACGATGAGGTCACCCGGCTGGATGCCGGCGGCCGAGGCAGCCTTATCCGGATTGACGCGCGCCACCACGGCGCCGCGCTGGTTGTCGGCAAGGTTGAGCTGATCGCGGAGGTCGGGCGTGAGGTCGGTCAGGCCAAGGCCGAGCGACGGCACGCGCAGGCCTTGCTCGGCCGACGGATTGCCGCCTTCATTGCCGTTCGAGGCGGTCTTCTCATCCTCGGTGTTGCGGCCGACGGCAGCAGAGATCTGCATCACCTTGCCTTTGCGCCAAACGTCGAGCGTTTCCTTGACGCCGGGCGATACATCGGCGACGGCGCGCGACAGGTCTTTCGGATCCTTGACCTCTTGCCCAGCGAAGCTCGTGATGACGTCGCCGGTCTCGATGCCGGCCTTGGCCGCCGGCGAACCGTCCGTCACAGCAGAAACCAGCGCGCCGCCCGGATGGTCGAGGCCGATGGCGCTGGCGACATCCTGCGTGACCGGCTGGATCTGCACGCCGAGATAGCCGTATTCGATGTCGCCGCCCTTCATCAGCTTGGCGACGACCTTCTGCGCCTGATCCGACGGGATGGCGAAGCCGACGCCGACGCTGCCGCCATTGGGCGAATAGATGGCGGTGTTGATGCCGATGACGTTGCCGTTGACGTCGACCAGCGGGCCGCCGGAATTGCCGTGATTGATTGGTGCGTCGATCTGGATGAAGTCGTCGAACGGCCCGCTGTGCAGGTCGCGGCCGCGCGCCGAGACGATACCGGCAGTGACGGTGGTGCCGATGCCGAACGGATTGCCGATGGCCAGCACCTGATCGCCGGTCATCAGCTTGTCGGAATCGCCCCACTTGACGGTCGGCAGCGGCTTGTCGGCCTTGATCTTGAGCACCGCCAGGTCGTTCTTGGCGTCGTGCCCGACCAGCTTGGCCGGAAGCTCGGTACCGTCGTCGAGCGTAACCTTGATCGAGCTCGCACCGTCGATGACATGGTTGTTGGTGACGATGGTGCCGTCAGCGCCGACGATGAAGCCTGAACCCAACGCCTCGGCGCGCTGCCCCTGCTGCTGCGGCGGCGACTTCGGCGTCGGCATGCCCTGATCGCCGAAGAATTGCTGGAAGAACTGGTCGAAAGGTGCGTTGCCGTCGAGCGGCTGGCCGTCGTCGCCCTCGGGCTGCGCCTTCAGAACCGTGGTGACGGTGACCACCGCAGGCTTGGTGACGGCGATGATCGGCGCGAAGGAGCCGTTCGGCGCGGTGATGCCGGCGACGGGCGTCTGCGTCGTCGCGGCAACGGCGCTCAAGCCGGCACTGCCGTTGCTTTGAGCGAAGGAGACGACGACGGGCGAAATGATCAGCGCGGCGCCCAACAGGGCGGCGACGCGATGTCTGCGAAGAATGCTTGAGGGTGACATGGTCGTTCTGTCCGGGCGAGCGTTGATCCGGCGTCGCGGGTGCTTCTCCAGAAAGACCCGTCGGCGTGTCGACGACCGGACCTGCCTGTCTCGCCGTGCATGGCAGCCGGCCGGATCGACCACCAAGCATTTAGGACTTGGAATTGCCCGAATTAGGGTCTTTGGCCGACCTTACGAAGATTTAATTCGCTGAGCACCGATCAGTCGAACACCAGTCACCGGATCGGGGAGCGGCGGCTGCCGAAGTTCAAAGCAGTCGGAAGGTGGCCAGCAGAAAGCAATCGCAGGCGATCCGACTGCCCTTATGTCGGAATGCAGCGGGCTCCAGAGGGTGCAAAGATTATTTTTATTTAATGATCGTCTGCGGCGACACCGACCTAGATTGGCATGACGGGCTGAGAACTGCCGGCGATGAAAACCCAATCGCGACTCGACGGAACTGGACAGCCTGATATCCGGAGGGCGGCTCACGCCCCCTCCACATGACAGGAGGCGCAAATGCACTCTTTCATCCTCAAATCGGCGCTCGCCGCAATGCTTGTCTCGCTGCCGCTGGCAACGGCTTCCGCGGCTTCGCACGGCCATGGCGGGAACGGACCACATGCGTCGGGCCCGGTTTTCGGCGATCCCGACGGCGTCTTTCCCGACGATCCGGCCTATATGCGGGACTTTTACGGCTATCCGGCTCCTTCGACGCCGGTCACCATACAGAGCGGCCGTTTCGACACAGTTCTCGGCGACTTGCGCGCCGCGGACAGCCGCGTCGCGGCGGACCGGGACCATCAGCGTCTGAGCGCGGCACAGGCGCGCGCGCTCGGTGCGCAAATCGACGCCATCCGCGGCGAGGCCGTCAGGACGGTCGACCGGGACGGCGGCAGACTGCCCGCCCCGCAATATGACGCCCTGATGCGCCGGATCCACGGTCTCGACCAGGCCATCGATCGGGATGCGGCCTGATCCATAGCCATGATAGTGCGATAAAATAATCCATGCCGCCCAGACCGCTCGTCGGCTTGGGCGGCGCGAATCGATTTCCGTGTCTTAACTTCAGATGCCGCCGTTGCGCCTGAGATAGCCTGTCGCGATCTCGCGCATGCGCGCGCCGTCGAAGCTCGGCCCGTGGCCGCCATGGCCGATACGGATCGGCAGGTCGAGCAGCCGTTGCATGGTGCGGCGGTAGTCGGCCTTGTTGGAATCCGCCAGGTCGTCGATCAGCCAACTGTCGTATATGGCGTCGCCGCTGAAGAACCGGCCATCGGCCTCGTCGAACAGCGCGATCGAATCCGGCGAATGTCCTGGAAGATGCAGCACGCGGAACTGCCTGTCGCCGAGATCGACGACATCGCCCTCGTCCAGCACGCGTGTGAGCGGCGCCGGCGGAATGCGATAATTAGCCGCCTTCCAATCCGGCGCCGGCAGTTTGGAGACGGCGCCGTCGAGATTGTGGAACATGTAGGCGTAGGTGACGGCATCATCCATGTCGTCGAAGCGCGCCGCGCTCATCTTCGGCCCCATGCGCAACGGGAACTCGTGCAGCGAGCCGACATGGTCGAGGTGGATATGGGTTGCGACGACAATCAGCGGCTTGCCGGCCGGCGTGTCGATTTCCGGCGCCAGCGGGCAGATGCCTATGCCGGTGTCGACCAGAAGGTCGGCGTCGCGACCCCTGAGATGCCACATATTGGCGCGCACGAAATCATGCACGAAAGGCTCGGTCAGCATCGTCGTTGAAGCATCGACAACCGCCTTGCCGAACCAGTCCCCCACCACCAGTTCGCCCATCAGACGAACGGCTTCCCGACCTTGTACTTTTCCGGCACCAAGCGCTTCAGATAAGCCATGCCGGCTTCCGAAAGCTGGTTGACGTCGGGCTTCATGAAATCGTCGGGCATGTGGCGCGTCTTGCCGGCTACGGCCTTCAGCGGCACCTTCTTCAGCACCGTCTTCGAGCCATCATACTGGATCGCCACCGAGCCGCCGCCCTCGGCGGCGACGCCGACGGCGAAAGCGCCGGCATCGAAGGCTTCCTGGGCGTCGACGGCGCTGATGGCGCCGACATAGCCGCGCGGCATATAACCCAGCGCATCGACGCGCGCGCGCTTGCCCGGCAGGCCTTCGGCCAGCGCCCGTTCAAGCGCCGCTGGCAGGTCGCTGCCCGAGAGCTTGACGTTGCCGTGTTGGTCGCGCTCGAGCTTTTCCGGTGGCACCAGGCTTTCGACCAGCGCCTTGCCGTCGGCGGTGCTGACGCCTTCGGAGACGGCGACGATGCAGCGCTTGTGGCGGTCCAGCGTTTCGCGCACCTCATCGATGAAGCGCTTGGCCGAGAAGGCGCGTTCCGGCAGATAGACCAGATGCGGACCGCTGTCGGGGTCGAGCTGCCAAGCGGCCGCGGCGGCGGTCAGGAAGCCGGCATGCCGGCCCATGACGATACCGACATAGATGCCGGGCAGCGCGCGGAAATCGAGATCGACCGACAGGAAGGCGCCGGCGACGAATTCGGCCGCCGAGATGAAGCCCGGCGTGTGGTCGTTTTCCTCGAGGTCGTTGTCGATGGTCTTCGGCGCATGCACGAAGGCGATCGAGCCGCCGGCCGCATCGGTCAGGATCTGCTGCGTGCCCGAGGTGTCGTTGCCGCCGATATAGATGAAGGCATCGGCGCCGGCCTTCTTCAACCCGTTGAGGATGACCTCGCAATAGGCGGCGTCCGGCTTGTCGCGGGTGGAGCCGAGGGCTGCGCTCGGCGTACCGGCGATCAGCCTGAGCCGATCCTCGGGGATGGCGGAGAGATCGACATAATTGCCATCGCGGATGCCGCGCACGCCATGGATCGAGCCCAGAACCTTGGCGCCGGGATGGCGCTTGCGGATCTCCAGCGTGGCGCCGACGACCGTCTGGTTGATGACGGCGGTCGGGCCGCCGCCCTGCGCGATGACGAAAGTTCCGGCCATGCTTTTTGTCTCCCTAGAGCATGATGCCGAAAAGTGTGAAGCGGTTTTCGGACGACATCATGCTCTATTTCTTTGATTTGGAGACGGATTCAGATTTCAGGTCGAACAGACCTGAAATCATCCGTCTCCAGGCGAAGGTTTTCACGGCACCTTGGCCTGTCTTGCGGCATCGCGCAACGGGAGAAACGGTATCTTGGAAGGAGTGGCCGGACAGGCCGCCCGACAGGATCAGACCACGACGACGGGGTTCTTCTTGGAAACGCGGCTGTAGAGGTCGATGATGTCCTGGTTGATCAGCCGCACGCAGCCCGACGACATCGCCTGGCCGATGCTCCACCATTCGGGCGAGCCGTGGATGCGGTAGCCGGTGTCCTTGCCGTCCTGATAGATGTAAAGCGCACGCGCGCCGAGCGGATTTGTGAGGCCGCCGGGCTGGCCGCCCTGCCACTTCACCAGTTCCGGCTTGCGCTGGATCATCTCCGGCGGCGGCGTCCAGACCGGCCATTCGCGGCCATATTGGATGTTGGCGCGGCCCGACCAGCGGAAGCCGTCCTTGCCGATGCCGACGCCGTAGCGGATGGCGTCGCCGCCCGGCTGTACGAGATAGAGCATGCGCTCCTTGAGATGCACGACGATGGTGCCGGGCGCCTCGCCGGTCTTGTCGACGACGATCTGGCGGCGGAATTCCGGCTTGACCTTCTGCCACGGCACCGCCGGCACATTGAAGCCGCCATCAGTCAGCGAGGCATACATGACATCCGGACCGGTGATGTTCTTGTCGACGCTGATCGCCGGGCGCATCGGCGGCACTGAACCGGTGACGGTGTTGTCGAGCTGCATCTGCGGCAAGTCGAGCGTCTCGGTGGTGCTGCAGCCGGCAACGCCCAGTAGCGCCAAGGCGCCAGCGCCAGAGAGCAGGGCGCGGCGGGAAAGCTGAATTTCGGTATCGATTGCGACGCCATTCGAAGGCGGCGTCAGACTTTGCGGCAACTCGCGCATGCACCAAACCCTACGCTGCCGGCGGGAAGCACGGTCCGGCCGGATCGCAGGCATTTTCGCCAGTCATGGTTGAAAAAGCGTGAAAGCCCCGCCCGCAGGCTTAACCCTAACGAGCCGTTGCACACGTGCAGGATCCAGCAGTTCGGCGTCGAGGATTTTTCCGACGGCCTCTTTACAATCGCGACGACCCCAGGATTTATCCTGTTCTTTGCGCTCAAGGAGTAAGGAAATGTCCTTCGAAAACTGGGCTGCCTTTGCCGCCGCCTCTTCCATCCTGCTCGTCATCCCAGGCCCGACGATCCTTCTGGTCGTCTCCTATGCGCTCGGCCAAGGCTGGCGCACGGCGCTGCCGATGGCGGTCGGCGTGGCGCTCGGCGACTTCACCGCGATGACGCTGTCTATGCTGGGCATCGGCGCGCTGCTCGCAGCCTCGGCCACGGTGTTCACCGTGCTCAAGGTGATCGGCGCTGGCTACCTGATCTATCTCGGCATAAAGCTGTTCCGCGCCGGCGGCGCGCTGAAGGCGGAGCCGCGCACCGACGCGGTGTCGGCGGCGAGGATGATGGCGCATGCCTGGCTGGTCACCGCGCTCAACCCGAAGAGCATCACCTTCTTCGTCGCCTTCCTGCCGCAGTTCCTCGACCGGCATGCCGATTTCTGGCCGCAGATGCTGATCTTCGAGACGACCTTCCTGACGCTGGCCTTCGCCAATGCGTTCGGCTACGCGCTCGTGGCCTCGCGCGCTCGCGCCATCGTGCGCAACGAGAAGGCGATCCGCATCTTCAACCGGACCGGCGGCACGCTGCTGGTCGGCGCCGGCATCGCCACGGTGGCGATGCGCTCGGGGAGTTGAGGCCGAGAGCGCGCATCGCCTCGTTGTTCGATTGGCGGCCAGACTGACGATGCTCTAGGATCGGAGCCTCGACAACGTATCTGCGACCATCGAAGGACACGGCATGACGGTGAAGGACGCATTCGGCCTGAGCTATTCGGGCGCGACCGATGTCGGTTTGTCGTCCTACGCCAAAGCCGTGCACGAGCTGCAGTGCTTCATCGGCGATCCGGTGGGTTCCATCGACCGCGCCATCGCGGATGATCCGGCCTTCGTCATGGCGCATGTCTTCAAGGGCTATCTGTTCGGGCTCGCCACCGAGCGCGACGCTTCGGCGGTTGCCCGGGCAAGCTATGAGGCGGCGCTGCCATTGGCGGCGACCGCGCGCGAACAGGCGCATGTGGCGGCGCTCGGCCATCTCGCCGACGGCCGCTGGCATGACGCCGCCCGCCTGCTGGAGGACATCGCCATCGACAATCCGCTCGATGCGCTGGCGTTGCAGGTCGGGCACCAGATCGACTTCTTCACCGGCAATGCCCGCATGCTGCGCGACCGCATTGGACGGGCGCTGCCGGCCTGGCAAAAAACCATGCCGGGTTACCACGCCATCCTCGGCATGCAGGCCTTCGGACTGGAGGAAATGGGCGACTATGCCCGCGCCGAGAGCTTCGGCCGGCAGGCGATCGAGATCGAGCCACGCGACGGCTGGGCGCAGCATGCCGTCGCGCACGTCATGGAAATGCAAAGCCGACAAAGAGACGGCATCGCCTGGATGCGCGCCAACCCCGAGGCATGGACGAAGGAAAGCTTCCTCCAGGTCCACAATTGGTGGCATCTGGCGCTGTTCCACTACGATCTCGGCGAGATCGACGAGGTGCTGAAACTCTATGACGGGCCGATCTTCGGCGCGCGCTCGACGCTGGCGCTGAACATGGTCGACGCCTCGGCGATCCTGTGGCGGCTTTATCTCGGCGGCGCCGATGTCGGCGACCGCTGGCAGGCGCTCGCAGCGAACTGGGCGCCGAAGGCGGGAGCCGGGAATTACGCCTTCAACGACGCACATGCGATGATGGCCTTTGTCGGCGCCGGGCTGGACGCGCCGGCTAAAACGCTGATCGAGGCGCAACGCGAGGCGATGCGGAGCGGTGACGACAACGCCGCCTTCACCCGCGATGTCGGCCATCCGCTGACCTTGGCCATCAAGGCGTTCGGCGAAGGCAATCATGCCGAAACCGTGCGGCTGATCCGGCCGATCCGCTCGATCGCGCACCGCTTCGGCGGCAGCCATGCGCAACGCGACGTGATCGACCTGACACTGATCGAAGCGGCGCTGCGCGCCGGCGACACGGCGCTGGCGCGGGCGCTGACGGCGGAGCGGCAGCTGGCGCGGCCGGACAGCCCGCTGTCGGCGCTGTTCCTGCGGCGCGCCGCCGATTTGCCTGACAATTGACCCGAAGCGGATCTTGCCGTAAAAACTGGCCAAGCCAGATTTTTTCGAGATCCGAAAAAATTAATGGCAATGGGAGGATATCATGTATCTCGGCCTCGACCTGGGCACCTCGGGCGTCAAGGCGCTGCTGATCGACGACGGCCAGAAGGTCGTCGGTTCCGGCCACGGCTCGCTCGATGTCTCGCGGCCGCATCCCGGCTGGTCGGAGCAGGACCCGGCGCATTGGGTCGAGGCCTGCGAGACGGCGATCGCCGAATTGAAGGCGGCGCATCCCAAGGAACTTGCGGCGGTCAGGGGCATCGGCCTGTCCGGCCAGATGCATGGCGCGACCTTGCTCGATACCGCTGACAATGTGTTGCGTCCCTGCATCCTGTGGAACGACACCCGCAGCCATGCCGAGGCGGCGGCGCTCGATGCCGATCCGCGCTTCCGTAAGCTCACCGGCAACATCGTCTTCCCGGGCTTCACGGCGCCGAAGCTCGCCTGGGTGAAGAACAACGAGCCGGTCCTCTTCGCCAAGGTCGCCAAGGTGCTGTTGCCCAAGGATTTCCTGCGGCTCTGGCTGACCGGCGAGCATATTTCGGAAATGTCGGATTCGGCCGGCACCTCCTGGCTCGATGTCGGCCAGCGTCGCTGGTCCTCCGAGTTGCTGGCGGCGACATCGCTCGACGAGAAGCACATGCCGTCGTTGGTCGAAGGCACGGCCAAGGCCGGCGCCTTGCGCGGCGAGCTGGCTTCCAAGTGGGGCATCGCGGCGGGCACCCCGGTTGCCGGCGGCGCCGGCGACAATGCGGCCTCGGCCTGCGGCATGGGCACGGTCGGCGCCGGCCATGCCTTCGTGTCGCTCGGCACGTCGGGCGTGCTGTTTGCGGCCAATGCCTCCTATTTGCCCAATCCCGAAAGCGCGGTGCACACCTTCTGCCACGCGCTGCCCGCTACCTGGCATCAGATGGGCGTCATCCTGTCGGCCACGGATTCGCTGAACTGGCTGTCCGAGATCACCGGCAAAAGCGCCGGCGACCTGACCGGCGAGTTGGGCGACGCGCTGAAGGCGCCGACGGGCGTCACTTTCCTGCCGTATCTGTCGGGCGAGCGCACGCCGCACAATGATTCCGCCATTCGTGGCTCGTTCACCGGGCTGGCGCACGAATCGAGCCGCGCCGTGCTGACGCAAGCCGTGCTCGAAGGCGTCGCCTTCGCGTTCCGCGACAGCCTGGAAGCGCTGAGGAAGGCCGGCACGACGCTGACCAGGGTAACCGCCATCGGCGGCGGCTCGCGCTCGCGCTACTGGCTGAAGGCGATCGCCACCGCGCTGCAGGTGCCGGTCGATATTCCGGCCGACGGCGATTTCGGCGCGGCGTTTGGCGCGGCGAGGCTGGGGTTGATTGCCGCGACAGGGGCTGATCCGCTGGCGGTGTGCACAGCGCCGAGGACGGACGCCACTGTCGAGCCGGATGCTGGGCTTGGCGGGGCTTATGCGGATGCCTATCAGCGCTATCGGGCGCTTTATCCGGCGATCCGGGCGGTAACTGCGTGAGTCAGCGCGAGGCCCCCCTCTCTGGCCTGCCGGGCATCTCCCCCTCGTGGGGGGAGATTGGCAGTTTTGGCGCCTCGCTTATTCCTGCAACGTTGATGGTTGGGGAAGGCCTGCGTGACAATCAATCTCCCCCCTTGAGGGGGAGATTGCCGGCAGGCCAGAGAGGGGGGCCTCGCACCCAACCTAACAGCGGAAACTCACTGCGCCGGCACCTTGTCCAAAAACCCGGTGATGCTCTTCAGCCGCCCGTTCTCGATGACGCCGATATCCGTTCCCTCGATGACGGACTCGACACCTTCCGGCCCGAGATTCCACGAGAAGCGGATCCTGTCGCCAAACCCATCCGGCTGACCCTTCAGCGAAAACCTGAAGCCGGCGAAACGCTGTTGGACGCCATCGATAAGGGCCGCGATGCCGTCATGGCCGTCGCCCTGCATGACCGGGTCGCGGTAGCTGACATCGCTGGTGAAGGCCGCTTCGAGCAAAGCCTTGCGGCGGGTCGCGTCGCTCTCGTTCCAGGCGGTGATGTAGTTGCGGGCAATGGTGTTGAGGTCGGTCATTGTCATGTTCCTTCGTTGGATCGTTTCGACATGACCCTTTTCGCCCCGCCAAAGAGTGAAACCAATTACGCCTGAGGTAATCGGGCCGAACATCCGGAGAGGAAGGAAACCATGAGCAGCGGCTTTTTCGGCGACATCAAGACAATCAAATATGAAGGGCCGGATTCGACCAATCCGCTGGCCTATCGCCACTACAACCCCGACGAAGTGGTGGCCGGCAAGCGGCTGGAGGACCATCTGCGCTTCGCCGTCGCCTATTGGCACTCCTTCGCCTGGCCGGGCGGCGATCCGTTCGGCGGCCAGACCTTCGACCGCCCGTGGTTCGCCAAGCCGGGCGCCATCGACACGATGGAGCTGGCGAAACTGAAAGCCGACGTCGCCTTCGAGATGTTCTCGCTGCTGGGTGCGCCCTATTTCTGCTTCCACGACGCGGACGTGCGCCCCGAAGGCAAGGATTTCTCCGAGAGTGCCGCACGGCTCGACGAGATCGCCGACTATTTCGCGGACAAGATGAAAAAGACCGGCGTCAAGCTGCTCTGGGGCACGGCGAACCTGTTCTCTCACCGCCGTTTCATGTCGGGCGCGGCTACCAATCCGGACCCGGATGTCTTCGCTTATGCGGCGGCGACGGTGAAGAGCTGCATCGACGTCACCAAGCGGCTGAAGGGCGAGAACTACGTGCTGTGGGGCGGGCGCGAAGGCTATGAGACACTGCTCAACACCGACCTTGGCCGCGAGCAGGAGCAGGCCGGCCGCTTCCTCAACCTCGTCGTCGACTACAAGCACAAGATCGGCTTCAAGGGCACGATCCTGATCGAGCCCAAGCCGCAGGAGCCGACCAAGCATCAGTACGACTACGACGTCGCCACGGTCTACGGCTTCCTGAAGCGCTTCGGGCTGGAGAAGGAAGTAAAACTCAACATCGAGCAGGGCCACGCCATCCTTGCCGGCCATTCCTTCGAACACGAACTGGCCCTAGCCAATGCGCTGGGGGTGTTCGGCTCGATCGACATGAACCGCAACGACTACCAGTCGGGCTGGGACACCGACCAGTTCCCCAACAATGTGCCGGAAATGGCCTTGGCCTATTACCAGGTCCTGCAAGGCGGCGGCTTCAAGACCGGCGGCACCAATTTCGACGCCAAGCTGAGGCGCCAGTCGCTCGATCCGGACGACCTCCTGATCGGCCACATCGGTGGCATGGACGCCTGCGCGCGCGGTCTCAAGGCGGCGGCGAAGATGATCGAGGACAAGGCGCTGTCGGGCCCGCTCGCCGAACGCTATGCCGGCTGGAACACGGCCGAAGGCAAGGCGATGCTCGCCGGCAAGCGCACGCTGGAAGAGATCGCCGAACGCGTGGTGAAGAAGAAGATCGAGCCGCAGCCGCGCTCCGGCCGGCAGGAACTCTTGGAAAACATCGTCAACAGATACGTCTGATTGTTGGAACGACATCCGCCGCGCGTGGCTGAACGCCACCGCGGCGCCGTGTGTGGCCCGGTTTCCCTTGGGAACAGCCTTGCCACAAACTGTGTCCGGCGGACAAAACTTTGCCCCGCGCCGCCCCTCAATCACCTCGCTCCTGCCTTCAAACTGCCGTCACGTACATCGTATAAAGATGACCTGTGGCGGGTGAAAAAGAAGGAGGCGAACCGATGCAGCACGAACGTGAGATCGACGCCCTGCTCGCATCCGGCGACACCGGATCGATCATCGACCGGCTGATGGCCTTGCCGCGGCCGACGGACGACGTGAAGACCGAATGGGATCGCGCCGTCAGCAACCGCTTCGAAGTGCGTCTGGCAAGACAGATGCGTTCGCAGATGGACAGCGCCAGCGAGCGGCAGACCGCCGCCTAAGCGAGCGGCAGACCGCAGCCCAACCCTACCCTCGGCGAAGCCTGACCGGCGCCTCGCCGAAAGCTCTCGAAAATGCCCTGGAAAATGCCGCGGCGGACGAGAACCCCGTACGTCCGGCAATGTCGGCCATGGCGATGCGCGTATCGACGACGAGACGACGGGCGGCGCTGAGGCGCAGCCTTAGATAATAGGCGCCCGGCGTCTCGCCGATCGACTTGCGGAAGATGCTTTCGAGCGTGCGCGCCGTCACGCCGGCGCGCTTGGCCACGGCATCGATGGTCAGCGGCTGGTCGACATGGGCTTCCATCAGCCGGATCGCCTGGGCGAGGCGTGGATCGTAACCGTCGAGACGCCCGAGCGAGACGAGCGGCTGCGCGTCAGTCGCGGCGCGCGCCTGGTCGTAGATGAAGACGCTGGCGACATCGAGCGCGGCGGCCATGCCGAGCCGGGTGCGGACCAGATGCAGCATCAGGTCGAAGGTCGGAGAGGCGCCGCCGGAGGTGAAGACCGGGCCGTCGATGACGTAGCGGTCCGGCCGCACGTCGACGCCCGGGAAAGCGGCGGAGAAATCCTCCATGTCTTCCCAATGGGTGGTGGCGCTGCGGCCTTCGAGCAGGCCGGCGCGTGCCACCAGCCAGGTGCCGGCCTCGACGCCGCCGCAGGCGCGGGCCGCGCGGGCGGCGCGCCGCAGGCCGGCCAGCAGCGCCGAGGTGGCGTAATTCTGCGTGCCGAAGCCGGCGACGACGACCAGCATGTCGGTCGGCTCGGCGGCGTCGAAGCGGCCGCTGACGGCCACAGGCAGGCCGCAAGTGGTGACCGGCGCCTCGCCGGTGACCGAGACCAGCTTGAAATCGAACAGCGTCTCGCCGGAGATGCGATTGGCGGCGCGCAGCGGGTCGACGGCGGAAGCGACGCACATGATCGACGAACCGGAAAACACCAGGAACGTCACCTTGAGCGGCGAGCGTTCCGAGACAAAGATGCTCGGTTTTTCGCTTTTGATCATGAGAACTTCGTAAAACGCAAAACAGTTCCCCGCAAGTCGCGCGATGCTGGCGTCACAATCGAACTGGGAGGATAGACGATGCCGCTCGCGATGAACCGTGAGGTCTTCATTACCTGTGCCGTGACCGGGTCCGGCGGCACGCAGGACCGTTCTCCTCATGTGCCGCGCTCGCCCAAGCAGATCGCCGATTCGGCGATCGACGCCGCCAAGGCCGGCGCCGCCATCGTCCACTGCCATGTGCGCGACCCCGAGACCGGCAAGCCCAGGCGCGACGTTCACCTCTACCGCGAGGTGACCGAGCGCATCCGCGACGCGAATGTCGACGTGGTGCTGAACCTCACCGCCGGCATGGGCGGCGACATGGTGTTCGGCTCGACGGAGGCGCCGCTGCCGCTCAACGAGAAAGGCACCGACATGGGCGGCGCCACCAACCGCATGGAGCATGTGCGCCAGTGCCTGCCGGAGATCTGCACGCTGGATTGCGGCACGATGAACTTCAACGAAGCCGACTACGTCATGACCAATACGCCCGGCATGCTGCGCGCCATGGGCGGCATGATGACGGCGCTGGGCGTCAAGCCGGAGATCGAAGCCTTCGACACCGGGCATCTGTGGTTCGCCAAGCAGCTGGTCGAGGAAAAGGTGCTCAATGCGGATGCGCTGGTGCAGCTCTGCATGGGCGTGCCATGGGGCGCGCCGGACGACCTCAACACCTTCATGGCGATGGTCAACAACGTGCCCTCGACCTGGAACTGGTCGGCCTTCTCGATCGGCCGCAACCAGATGGCCTATGCCGCGGCGGCGGTTCTGGCCGGCGGCAATGTCCGCGTCGGTCTGGAAGATAATCTGTGGCTCGACAAGGGCGTGCTGGCGACCAACGCGCAGCTGGTCGAGCGCGCCGCGAGCATCGTCACCAATCTCGGCGCCCGCATCCTCGGACCGGAAGAGGTACGCAAGAAGCTCAACCTGACCAAGCGGGCGCCGATCGCAGCTGCAGCGTAAGGACGGGGCTGGCGCGCCATGGCTGATACCGTCAAATTCACCGCGATGAAGGACGGCGACAAGGAAGACTACGAATTCCTGACCGCCCATGAGATCGACTACGCCGCCAGGACCGGCGAGCGGCTGCTCGACGCTCTCGTCCAGCTTGACGAGGGCCTGTCGGGCTACAAGATCACCCGGCTCGGCCATTCGCTGCAGGCGGCGACGCGCGCCTGGCGCGACGGCGCCGACACGGACTGGATCGCCTGCGCGCTGCTGCACGACATCGGCGACATCTACGCACCCTACAACCACGACGAATATGCCGCCGCGATTCTGAAACCCTTTGTGCGCGAGCAATGCACCTGGGTGGTGGAAAAGCACGGCGACTTCCAGCGCCTCTATTATGCGCACCATGTCGGCGGCAACCGGCATGCGCGCGACCGCTTTGCCGGCCATGCCTATTTCGGCGATTGCGACCAGTTCTGCGAGCGCTGGGACCAGTCGAGCTTCGACCCTGATTACGAGACCTTGCCGATCGAGTTCTTCCGGCCCTTCGTGCTCGAAGTCTTCGCCCGCAAAGCCTACGACCCCTCGGTGATCCGCGCCGGCGAGCGCGTGGCGCTTACCGACCCCGAAACAGCCAAGACAAGAACCGGAGCCTGACCCATGAGCATCATCAACAAGGCGGCCGCCATCGGCGGCGGTGTCATCGGCGCCGGCTGGGTGGCGCGGCTGCTCTTGAACGGCATCGACGTCTCGATCTTCGATCCGGATCCGGAAGCCTCGCGCAAGGTCGGCGAAGTGATGAAGGGGGCGCGCCGCGCCTATAAGCAAATGCTGCCCGGCGGCCTGCCCAAGGAAGGCAAGCTGACCTTCGCCAAGACCATCGCCGAAGCGGTCGCTGATGCCGACTTCATCCAGGAGAGCGTGCCGGAACGGCTCGACCTCAAGCACAAGGTGCTGGCTGAGATCGACGCGCATGCGCCGGCCAACGCCATCGTCGGTTCGTCGACCTCCGGCATCAAGCCGACCGACATGCAGGTGGCGATGAAGAAGCATCCGGAGCGGCTGGTGGTCGGCCATCCGTTCAACCCGGTCTATCTGTTGCCGCTGGTCGAGATCGTCGGCGGCGAACAGACTTTCCCGGAGGCGATCGAGGTCGCCAAGGAGCTCTATGCCTCGATCGGCATGAAGCCGGTGGTGGTGCGCAAGGAGATCGAGGCCTTCGTCGGCGACCGCCTGCTCGAAGCGGCCTGGCGCGAGGCGCTGTGGCTGGTCAAGGACGGCATCTGCACCGTCGAGGAACTCGACGACATCATGCGCTATTCCTTCGGCCTGCGCTGGGCGCAGATGGGCATGTTCCAGGTCTATCGCGTCGCTGGCGGCGAAGCCGGCATGCGCCACTTCATGGCGCAGTTCGGGCCTTGTCTGAAATGGCCGTGGACCAAGCTGATGGACGTGCCGGAGTTCAACGACGAGCTGGTCGACCTGATCGCCACCCAGTCGGACGAGCAGGCGCACGGCCTTTCAATCCGCGAGCTGGAGCGCATCCGCGACGACAATCTGGTCGCGATCATGGATGCGCTGTCGAAGCAGAACAAAGGCAAGGGTTGGGGCGCCGGCGCGCTGCACAAGGACTATACCAAGCAGCTCGCCAAGCTGGCGGCGAAGAAGGCCCCGGCCAGGGCCGCGGATAAGGCCAAGCCGGCGAAGAAGGCCGCCAAGCCGGCAAAGGCTGAAAAGCCCGCCAAGGCCGAGAAGGCGAAAAAGAGCAAGAAGAAGGGCTGAGGCGATGGATTTCGGTCTTTCCGAGGAACAAAAACTCATCGTCGAGACGACACGCGCCTTCGTCGAGAACGAGCTCTACCCGCATGAGCGCGAGGTGGAGCGCACAGGCGAATTGCGCCGCGAATTGATCGACGAGCTCAAGGCCAAAGCGATCGAAGCCGGGCTTTACGCGGCCAACATGCCCGCCGATGTCGGCGGCGCCGGCCTCGATACAGTGAGCTGGCTGCTCTACGAAAAAGAGCTCGGCCGCGCCAATTACGCGCTGCACTGGACCTGCGTGGCGCGTCCTTCCAACATCCTGCTCGCCGGCACGCCGGAACAGCGCGAGAAATATCTCTTCCCCTGCATTCGCGGCGAGAAGTGGGACTGCCTGGCGATGACCGAGCCGGGCGCTGGCTCAGACCTGCGCGGCATGAAGGCAACCGCCGTGCAGGACGGCTCGGACTGGGTGCTCAACGGCACCAAGCATTTTATCTCCCATGCCGATCTCGCCGATTTCGCGATTTGCTTCATGGCCTCCGGCGAGGAAGAGACCCCGCGCGGCAAACGCAAGAAGATCACCGCCTTCTTCGTCGACAAGGGCACCAAGGGTTTTTCGGTGCGCGACGGCTACCGCAACGTCTCGCATCGTGGCTACACCAACTCGATCCTGGAGTTCGACGATTGTCGGCTGCCGGCATCGCAGGTGCTCGGCGAAGTGCACAAAGGCTTCGACGTCGCCAACTCCTGGCTCGGCGCCACGCGCCTGCAGGTCGGCGCCACCTGTCTCGGCCGCGCCGAGCGCGCGCTCGGCCATGCGATAGAGTATTCAGCGCAGCGCCAGCAGTTCGGCCAGCAGATCGGCAAGTTCCAGGGCGTCTCCTTCAAGCTCGCCGACATGGCGACCGAACTGAAGGCGGCCGACCTGATGGTGTTCGAAGCCGGCTGGAAGTACGATCAGGGCACCGTCACCGATCAGGACATGGCGATGGCCAAGCTGAAGGCCACCGAAATGCTGGCTTATGTCGCCGACGAGGCGATCCAGATCCATGGCGGCATGGGGCTGATGGACGACCTGCCGCTGGAGCGCATCTGGCGCGACGCCCGCGTCGAGCGCATCTGGGAAGGCACATCGGAGATTCAGCGACATATTATTTCGCGGGCGTTGCTGCGTCCGTTTGGTGCTTAGAGCATAACCGCCCGAAGCCGGGCTCCCGGCTTTGGGAAGATCATGCTCAAACGAAAAGATGGCCATGCATAAACTCGAACGTCTCCTGCGCCCGAAATCGATCGCCGTGTTCGGCGGGGCGCAGGCCGCCGCCGTTGTGGCGCAATCGATCAAGATGGGCTTTGCCGGCGAAATCTGGCCGGTGCATCCGACAAAGGACGAGGTCGCCGGCCGCAAGGCCTACCGCTCCGTCGCCGAGCTTCCCGGCGCGCCGGACGCCGCCTTTGTCGGCGTCAACCGGCATCTCACCATCGAGGTGATCAAGGCGCTGGCCGAGCGCGGCGCCGGCGGCGCCGTCTGCTTCGCGGCGGGCTTCCTCGAGACCGAGGCCTATGACGAAGACGGCGAGCGGCTGCAGGCGGAACTCGTCGCCGCGGCGGGCGAGATGCCCATCATCGGGCCGAACTGTTACGGCCTGATCAACTATGCCGACGGCGCGCTGTTGTGGCCCGACCAGCATGGCGGCATCAGGCTTGCGGAAGGCGGCAAGGGCGTCGCCATCATCACGCAATCCTCCAACATCGCCATCAACATGACGATGCAGAAGCGCGGCCTGCCGATCGCCTTCCTGATGACCGCCGGCAACCAGGCGCAGACCGGGCTGTCCGAAATGGCGCTCGGCCTGATCGAGGACGAGCGCGTCACGTCGCTCGGCCTGCATATCGAGGCTTTTGACTCCGTAGCCGGCTTCGAACGATTGGCCGCCAGGGCGCGCGAGCTGAAGAAGCCGATCATCGCCATGAAGGTCGGCCGCTCCGAACAGGCGCGGCAGGCGACCGTCTCGCACACGGCCTCGCTGGCCGGCTCGGACGCCGCCTCCGGAGCCTTCCTGCGGCGACTCGGCATTGCGCGTGTCGATTCCATCCCCGCCTTCATCGAAGCGCTGAAGCTCTTGCACATCACCGGGCCCTTGGCCGGCTATAAGCTCTCGTCGATGAGTTGCTCGGGTGGCGAAGCCTCGGTGATGGCCGACAGCGCCGAGGGGCGCTGGGTGCATTTCCCGTCGCTGACCGAAAAGCATCGCGCCCACGTCAAATCGACACTCGGGCCGCTGGTCGCGGTCGCCAATCCGCTCGACTACCACACCTTCATCTGGAACAACGAGCCGGCGATGACCGCGACGTTCACCGCCATGGTGTCGGGCGGCTTCGATTTGAATATGCTGGTGCTCGACTTCCCGCGCCCCGATCGCTGCTCGGTCACCGACTGGTGGGCGACGCTGCGTGCCTTCGAAGCGGCGCTGAAAACCAACAAGGCGCATGGCGCGATCGTTTCGTCGCTGCCGGAAAACCTGCCGGAGGAATACACGGCCGAGCTGATGGCGCGCGGCATGGTGCCGTTGTTCGGCATCTCGGAAGCCATGGACGCCGCCGGCGCCGCGGCCTTCATCGGCTGGGCCTGGGCTGAACCCCAGGCGCAGCCGATCGACACGCGGGCCGCGGGTGCGGCCGGCGGCGGCCATGTGACGCCAGACGAGGCAGAAGCCAAGGAGCGGCTGATCAAAGCCGGCTTGCCGGTGCCGAAGGGCGAACGCGCCGCCAATGCCGTCGACGCCGTGATCTCGTCGATGGCGCTCGGCTTCCCGGTGGCGCTGAAGGCGCTCGGCGTCACCCACAAGTCGGAAGTCGGCGCTGTCAGGCTGAACCTGAGGGATGCCGAATCCGTCAGCACCGCCGCGCATGACCTTTTGCCGCTCGGCACCGGGCTCTATGTCGAGCGCATGGTACGTGACGGCGTCGCCGAACTGATCGTCGGCTTCACCCGCGACCCGATGTTCGGCGCCGTCATGACGCTGGGCACCGGCGGCGTGCTGGTCGAGCTGTTGCGCGACAGCGTGACCTTGATGCTGCCGGCGACCCGCGACGACATCGAGGCGGCCCTGCGCCGCCTGAAACTGTTCCCGTTGCTCGAGGGCTATCGTGGCCGGCCGAAGGCCGATGTGCAGGCGGCCATCGACGCCATCGCCGGCATTGCCGGTTTCGTGCAGCAGAATGCCGGCGAGATCGAGGAACTCGACATCAACCCGCTGATCGTCTGCGCGGAAGGCAAGGGCGCGTGGATCGCCGATGCCTTGCTGGTGCTTGGAGAAAAGAAGAATGGCTGAAATCATCACCACCCGCCGCGAAGGCGCGATCCTCGAGGTCACGCTCGACCGGCCGAAGGCCAATGCCATCGACCTGAAGACCTCGCGGCTGATGGGCGAGACCTTCAAGGCGTTCCGCGACGATCCCAGCTTGCGCGTCGCCATCGTCAAGACGGCGGGCGACAAGTTCTTCTGCGCCGGCTGGGACCTCAAGGCGGCCGCCGCCGGCGATGCGGTCGACGGCGACTATGGCGTCGGAGGCTTTGCCGGCCTGCAGGAACTGCGCGATCTGAACAAGCCGGTGATCGCCTGCGTCAACGGCATGGCGGTGGGCGGCGGCTTCGAGCTGGCGCTGTCCTGCGACCTCATCTACGCCTCGGATCACTCGTCCTTCGCGCTGCCCGAAATCCGCGCCGGCACGCTGGCGGATGCCGCCACCATCAAACTGCCGAAGCGCATCCCCTACCATATCGCCATGGACCTTCTGTTCACCGGGCGCTGGATGGATGTGGCGGAAGCGCATCGCTGGGGCCTGGTCAACGAGGTGCTGCCCAAGGACAAGCTCGAGGACCGCGTCTGGGAGATCGCGCGACTTCTGGCCAGCGGCCCGCCGCTGGTCTTCGCCTCGATCAAGGAAACGGCGCGGGTGGCCGAGGCGCTGACCTTCCAGGAGGCGATGAACAAGGTCACGCGCCGGCAGCTGCCGACGGTGGATGTCCTCTACGGGTCGGAGGACAATATGGAAGGGTTTCGGGCGTTCGCGGAAAAGCGCGATCCGGTGTGGAAGGGCAGATAGTTCCAGCCGTTCCAGAAGCCATGACCGACTACAAAACCCTGATCGACGCCGAGACCTGGGCCTTCATCGAGAAGACCAACTCCTACTATCCGCCCGACACGATCGACTACACGATCGAAGAGCAACGGGCGATCTATGACCGCATGTGCCGGGAATTCTTCGCCGGCTATCCGCAGGGCGTAACGATAGAAACAACCGCCATCGCCACGCCAGCGAACAGCATCCCGATCCGCATCTATCGCAAGGCTTCGCCGAACAACGCCGCCATGGTGCTCTACATCCATGGCGGCGGCTTCATCCTTGGCGGTCTCGACAGCCATGACGATGTCTGTGCCGAGCTTTGCGCCCGCACCGGCTATGGGGTGGTGTCGGTCGACTACCGCCTGGCGCCGGAACATCTGCATCCGGCGGCCTTCGATGACGGCATGAACGCCTTCGAATGGGCGGCGAAGACCTATGACCGCGCAATCGTGCTCTGCGGCGACAGCGCGGGCGGCAATCTCTGCGCGGCGATAGCGCATGCGACGCGCGGCCATACGAAGCGGCCTATCGGCCAGATGCTGATCTATCCCGGCCTCGGCGGCAATCGCTCGCGCGGCTCCTACATCGCCCATGCCGAGGCGCCGATGCTGACCGTGCGCGATCTCGAATTCTACAAGCATATCCGCACCGGCGGCGTCGACCGTACCGGCGACATAACGCTCTACCCGCTGGCGGACGGCGATTTCGCCAATCTGCCGCCGAGCGTGCTGATCACCGCCGAATGCGACCCGCTGTCCTCCGACGGCGAGGCCTATCGCGACCGGGTCCTTGCCGCCGGCGGGCGGGCATATTGGCAGGAAGAGCCGGGTCTCGTGCATGGTTATCTCAGAGCCCGCCACACCGTCGAGCGGGCACGCGCCAGCTTCAGCCGCATCGTCGATGCCGTGTTGGCGCTCGGCCGGGGCGAGTGGACGTGGTGATCCTTCGCCAGGAGAACGAGCCCGCCTGAGGCAAAAATCTGACGGTTCGCCGCTTCTGTGAAACGGCGAACAGTTCCAGCCATCGCTTTCGATGAACCTTTCCGCTCCGGCCCGCGACTGACGGCCAGGCGCCGCAATCATGCGGCCCGGAAAGGGAAAGCCCCATGACCAGAAACCCAGAGACTGAGCGGTCTCCGGGAACGACGGGAGCCCAGCGCGATCATCGCCTTCGGGAGAGGATCGATGCGCTGGGCTTTGCGCTCATTCCGTTGACCCTGCCCAGGAGCCGGCGTATCGTCACGCAGAGGAAAGCAGACAAATCGATCGGGGAAGAACGTGCCGGAAAGCCGCGCCTTGCCCTGATCGGCGCGGCAAGGCGGGACGTCCCTTCCTCAGACTTCGGGGGGAGTTCAATGTCTTGCTCGTTCGCGTCTTCGCGCGCAACCCGTTTGCGCCGCGCCGCCAAGGCAACCAGCGCAGTTCTCGCCTTGGCATTGAGCGCCGGCCTCTGGCTCGGCAGCGCCGCACGGGCGCAAGATACCCAGATCATCTATCCCGGCTCGATGGCGGTCACCGGCTTTCCCGGCACCGTGATCCCGAACTTCGATCAGGGTCTGCCTCCGGGCGTCGACCCGGTCGACGAGACCTTCATCGACACCTCGCGCGCCTCGTTGCGCGTTTTCGACGTTTCCAATCTCGGCGGTCCGGCCTCTGGCCAGCTCGTCAACACGCCGCCGCCCTTCGAGGTGACGGCAGGGCAGATCGGCGAGGTCTTCGGCCTCACCTATGACGATGGCGTGCGCGACGGCGTGCCGTCTGGCATCCCGAACCTCTACGCGGCGGCGACCTCGCTGCATGGCATCGAGATCGTCACCCCGGACGCCGACGATGACGGCCGGCCGGAGCGGCAACGCCGCGGCACCGCAGGTGCGGTCTTCATGGACGGCCAGTTCGGCACCGAGAATGGCGGCGGCCCGGGCACGATCTGGAAGATCGACGGCATCACGGGTGCGGTTTCCAAATTCGCCGACATCGACACCAACAGCGGGCCAGGCATCGGCAACCTCGCCTTCGATCCCACCCACCGCGAGTTCTTCGCTTCCGACCTCGACACCGGCCTGATCCACCGCATCGACGCCAGCGGCAAGCTGATCGATACGTTCGACCACGGCGTTTCGGGTCGTCCCGCGCATGGACTGGCACCGGTCGCCGACGACGGCGCCGTCATGGACATACAGGGCGCGGCCTTCGACAGCGAAGACCCCGAGACCTGGGGCTACACGCAGGACGAACGCCGCGTCTGGGCCGTCTCCTATCATGGTGGCCGGCTCTATTATTCGGTCGGTGAAAAATCCGAGGTCTGGTCGGTCGGCATCGCGCGCGACGGCACGTTCGCCGGCGATCCGCGCTGGGAGCTGACGGTCAAGGCCGACAAAGACTACGCCGTCACCGACATCGCCTTCGACAACAAGGGCTTCATGTATCTCGCCCAGCGCGGCCCGGTCGAAAACCGCTACGATTACAGCCGCTTCGCCGATTCCGGCAAAGGCGAGCTTATCCGCTACTGGCAGGAGGACCCGGACGATCCGGCGACGGAATCGACCTGGGTCGAGGTGCCGCAGGAATATGCGGTCGGCTTCCCGCAGGGCAACCGGCAGTCGGCCGGCGGCGTCGATTTGCAGTACGGCTATGATGCCTACGGCAATATCGACACTGGCGTCTGCACCGACACCGTCGTCAACACCGGCGACAAATTGCGTGACAATCCGGAACTTGCCGAGAAGCTCGCCGCCGGCGGGCCGTTTGCAGTGCACGGCGTGCAGATGACGCCCAGCGCGCTGGTCAAGCCGGCAAACGTTCCGCCCTTCGGCTCCTGGTTCGTCGATTTCGACGGCTATTTCGAGGACCCGGAGGTTGAGGGCCATGTCGGCGACGTCCGCGTCTGGCGCCCCTGCGAAGGCCGCGCCGGCTATTATGACGAAATCCCCGGTGGCTATCTGCCGCCGTTCTATCCGCCGGACTTCCCACCGCCCGGCAACCTGCCGCCCTGCATCGATGTCGAGGACGTGCATTTTTACTGCACCCCGCGCGGGCTTCGGGCGGAACTCTATCTCCATGACCATGCCGGCTTTGGCGGCGATTCGATCAAGGCGCAGTCCAGGACGCCCGGCATCGGGGTTTCGACCCCCATGTCGCATGTCCCGGGCAAGCCCTACACGGTCGACATCACCGGCCATAATCCTGGCGACACCGTCAATGTCGGGCTTTGCTTCTATCGCAAGTCCGACCAGGACAAGGGTGGTTACTACCCTTGCTGCAAGATGACGCTGCCGCTCAGAACGCCAGCCGTCAGCTGCGAACGTTGAGGGAGGGACAGATGAACAATCCTTCCCGCTCCGCTTCGCGCGAAACCCTCATGGAGACGATCATGAAACCCCTGTCATACGCCAGGCGCGGCGCGCGCTGGCTGATGGCGGCCGGTATCGCGGTCGCCATGCTGCCGGCATTGCCGGCGCTCGCGCAAGACACCGCGCCGGCCAAGCTCGCCGAAGTCGGCGGCCCGGAGCCCAGGCTCGACCTGGACAATCCGCGCATCGTCAATCCCGAACCCGGCCGCATCGTGCCCTTCTTCACCAAGACGGGCGGCCAGCGCAGCTGCGACTATGTCTACTACACGCTGACCTTCGGCCTGCGCGGCAATGAGCAGGCCTTCGCCAATCCGGCTTTGGCCAATGCACTGAAGAACGCCAGGGTCGACTTCAAGGACCAGCTTCCCCATGGCCTGAAGATCGTCAACGTCAATGTGACCGGCGACGGCACGGATGCCGGCGGCGGACCGCTGCCGGCGGCCGCGATCAGCAGTTCGGCCAATCCCGACGATACGGCGACGGTGTCCGATTTCCGGATTTCCGCTTCCGACCTCGACGGTTCGGGCGCGCCGAACGAGCGCACGATCACCTTCCGCATCCTGGCCAAGATCGACCAGGCGGCGTTTCCGGCGCCGGCCAATGTCGACAACCAGGGCCAGATCAAGGTTTCGATGGGCGGCGGCCCGGGGACCGTCATCCCGTCGCAGGATCCGAGCAAGCCAGACGACGGCGACTTCCTGACCGGCGCCAAGACGACGATCCATATCGACGTCACCAAATGCGACCGGCCCCCTCCACCTCCCGGCAAGGAATGCTTCAAGGTCGAGCGCGGCACGGTCGATTGCGTGCCCGGCGGCGGCGCCTTCATCTACCACATGCCGGTCGGCCCGGAGATGGGCGGCAAGTGGGTGCAGGTGTCGACGACGACGCCCGGCATCACCATCGTTCCCGACACGCAGAAGGTGCCGGTCGGCGGCGGCGTGCTCAACTGGAAGATCATCGGCGCCTCGCCCGGCGAGGTCATCCACCTCATCGTCACGGGCATCGAGACCTATGCCGGACCGAAGGAAGGCTGGGGGCTCTGCTGCACGCAGGTGATCGACATCGTCATCCCGCGTGACCTCAGATGCCCGCCCAAGGACAAGGAGCCGGACCTGAAGGTCGAGAAGCATGCCGACGTGCCGCGTTGCACGATGGCCGGTGGTTGCGACTTCACCATCACCGTCACCAATGTCGGCGACGCGCCCTATAACGGCAAGATCGTGCTCGACGAGGTGACGCTGCCTGCCGGCTCGGTGCTGACATCGGGGCCGAATCCGCCCTGGGTCTGCGTGCCCGGCACGACGCCGATGACGTGCACCTATCCGGTGACGACGCTCAACCCCGGCGCCTCCGTCAACCTCAAGCTCGGCTTCAAGCCGGCCGGAGGCTGGCAGGGCAGCGTGCTGCGCAACTGCGCCGCCTATGACTACCAGGCCAGCGGCAAGCCGCTGTTCGGCAGCCAGCTCAACGACCGCGGCTGCGCCTCGATCCCGATCTGCCGGCGTGGCGATCGCGATCCGCAGTGCAACCCGCCGGTCGAAAAGAAGGTCGACCTGATCCTGAAGAAGCGCGCCCGCATCCCGGTCTGCACGTCCGACGGCGTCTGCTACTTCGTCATCGACATCATCAACAACGGCACCAACACCTATAACGGGCCACTGACGGTGATCGACACCTATCCCGGCGGCGCCCCGGCCTCTTCGACCTTCGGGCCGAGCCCGCCCTGGACCTGCGGTCCGAACGGGCCCGGACAGTTCCGCTGCGACAATGCCGGCATCTCGCTGCCTGCGGGCGCGTCGACGCCGATCGTGGTCAAGGCGGTGATGCCGGCCAACTACCGGCCGGACACGGTGGAGAACTGCGCCGAGGTGAAGGGTATTCCCGGCGAGGTCGACCTCGCCAACAACAAGGCCTGCGCGACCGAGCGCATCCGCCACCCGAATGGCGGCCAGCCCGGGCTGCGCATCGCCAAGACGTGCGGCGGCGATCAGCTGGTGCGCGTTGGAATGGTCGCCTGCCGCATCACCATCACCAATGCCGGCAGCGCCGCCCCCACCGGACAGGTGCGGGTCAGCGATGCAGCGGCCATGGTGTCGGGCGGCGCGCCCGTGCAGATCCAGACCGTCACCCCTGATGGTGCGGAATGGAGCTGCGGACCGGTGCCGTCGAACTCGTTGTCCTGCCAGATTCCCGGCGCCGTCATGACGCCCGGAACCTCCAGGCATTTCGACGTGACGGTGAGCGGCCGTGGCGCGTTCGAGAACTGCGCGCGCGGCAGCTATGGGCCGGCGCCGGGCGACGACATCGTCTACCCGTTCGGCCAGGCCTGCGCGAAGGGCGGCGGCGCGCCTGCGCTGCGCGTCGAGAAGACCGGCGATGCCGAGTGCCAGCCTGGCCAGCCCTGCTCGTTCGACATCACCATCACGAACGACGGCCAGAGCCCCTTCTCCGGTCCGGTGCGCATCGGCGATGCGATCGGCGTGGAAGGGCTGGGCCGGCTGGAAGGCGTCGAGATCACCTCGATCGATCCGCCCTTCGGCTGCTCGCCGGAGCCGACGACGCTGCCTCTATCCTGCATCGCCAACCTGACGCTGGGGGCCGGCGAAAGCCACAGCCACCACGTCACCGTGATCCTTCCCGAGGAGGGGCGTCTTGCCGCTCTGCAGGGTTCGGTCAATGGGCAGAACTGCGTCGGCGTGCTCTCTCCGGACACGCCGGTCGAGGGCGGCGGCGACGTGCTGTCGCGCAACCTGACCACTGGCCAGGGCGATCGCGGCAAGGCCTATGCGTGCCATCCCTTCACCATCAGGCATGAGGTGAAGAACCAGTGCTCGAACGGCCTGGTGCTCAACTCGGCCGGCCGCTGCGCCTGCCCGGAAGGCACCACCTTCCGCAACGGCCAGTGCTCGGGTGGCGGCACCAAGCTGTTGCCGCTGCCGGTGCCGCCGCGCTGCGTCTTGCTGCAAGGCCAGATCAGGACCGAGGACGGACGCTGCGTCTGCCCGCGCGGCACCGATCTGGAAAACGGCAAATGCGTGCGGGGCGAAGTGCCTCAGGAGCCGCAGTGCACGCTGCGTCCTGGACAGTACCGCGACCAGGACGGCAATTGCGTCTGCCGCCGCGGCGAACTGGTCAACGGCGTCTGCCAGGTGATCGGGCCGAAATGCACGATCCGCGGCGCGGTGCCGACCTCCAACGGCACTGGCTGCACCTGTCCGGACGGCACGCATCTCGACCGCGTGGCCAAGGCCTGCGTGCCCGACAGAGAGCCGCCGAGCCAGTGCCGCATTCGGGGCCAATCCCGCAACGCCGACGGCGACTGCGTCTGCCCGAACGGCATGGAGGTGCGCAACGGCGCCTGCCGGCCGGTCGTGTCGAAACAGTGCCCGATCCGCGGCCAGGTGCGCGACGCCAATGGCAACTGCGCCTGCCCGGACGGCCTGGTGGTGCGCGGCAAGGCCTGCCAGCGGCCGAAGCCGACCCAGGAGCAGTGCACCATCCGCGGCCAGGTCCACAACAAGCGGGGCGACTGCGTGTGCCCGCGTGGCACCGAGGTCATCGACGGCGCCTGCCGCAGACCGCAGCAGGAATGCGCGCCGGGCTCGCGCTTCATCGACGGGCAGTGCCAGCCGGTGCTGATCAAGCGCTGCCCGGAAGGCATGACGGGCCGTTTCCCGAACTGCCGCAGGCGGCCCGGGGTGGAGATAAACCCCGGCATACTGCTCAACCCGAACGTGCTGCAGCAATTGGTGCCGCAGCGCCAGCCGCGACGGGTCATTCAGGACCCGAACGGCGCCAACATCCAGAACTTCAAGCCGTAATTCGCGGCCGCTGAAGACGAAGACCCGCCGGAGCGATCCGGCGGGTTTTTCTTGTCCGCTTGGCTGCAAAATGCTCTAGGCAGTCCTGACATTCACGTCTGCAACAAAGGCGAGTTCGACCCATGACCAAAAAGACCCTGATCGCGCCATCGGTGCTGGCGTCGGATTTCTCGAAGCTCGGCGACGAGGTCGAGGCGGTCGCGGCGGCCGGCGCGGACTGGATCCATCTCGATGTGATGGACGGCCATTTCGTGCCCAACATCACCTTCGGCCCGCCGGTGATCAAGGCGATCCGCAACCGCACCAAAACCTTCTTCGACTGCCATCTGATGATTGCGCCGGCCGACCCCTATCTGGCCGCCTTCGCCGAAGCCGGCTGCGACGGCATGACCGTGCATGCCGAGGCCGGGCCGCATCTCGACCGCTCGCTGCAGACCATCAAGAATCTCGGCAAGAAGGCCGGCGTCTCCCTCAATCCGGCGACGCCGGAAACGGCGATCGAATATGTGCTCGACCGGCTCGACCTGATCCTGATCATGACCGTCAATCCGGGCTTCGGCGGCCAGGCCTTCATCCCGGCCATCGTCGACAAGGTGAAGCGGGTGAAGGCGCTGATCGGCGACAGGCCGATCCGCATCGAGATCGACGGCGGCGTCTCGCCGGAAACGGCGCCGCTGGTGACCGCGGCCGGCGCCAATGTGCTGGTGGCGGGCGCCGCCATCTTCAAGGGCAATAGTGTCGAAGCCTACCGGGCAAATATCGAAGCGATCCGCTCGGCAGCCGACAAGGCGGCCAACTAAACATGCGTTGTTCCACTTTCTTGCCATGGCACAAACGGGCATGCTTTTGAACAATCGTTCAGCACACCAACTTGTCGATAAGTATCAGCTTTTTCCAACCACACTTTACTTCACTCGATGATCGCGTCAGTCGTCTCGTCTTAAAGTCGAATACCGTCATCTTCTGCTTGAGGCCGAAAAGCCTGCCGGTATGATACATGTACGGGATATTGCTTCGTACACGGGCTTGGACGATGCAAGGGCAGGGACAGGAGCCAGTTTGACATACGGAACCGGCGATCCGGGCGAGGGCAAGGGTGCGAAAAGCACATTGGCCAGTTCGGTATACCATCAGCTCCGCGAGGATCTCTTGCGCGGAGCGCTGGAAAGCGAAAGCAAGCTGCGCGTCGAATGGGTCGTCGCCCGCTATGGGGCCGGCGCTTCGCCCGTGCGCGAGGCGCTGAACCGGCTGGCCGCCGAAGGCCTGCTCGGCCGTCACGATCAGCGCGGCTTCTTCCTGATGCCGGTGAGCGCGGCCGAGCTGGAAGAACTGACGCGAACGCGCTGCTGGCTGGAAGAACGCGCCTTGCGCGAATCCATCGCGCACCGGACTGCCGAATGGGAGGAACAGCTGGTGCTGGCCTTGCATCGCCTGGCACGCACGGAACGGCGCATGCCCGACGATCCGACGACCAACAATCCGGAATGGGAGAAGCTGCACCGAGCTTTCCATCGCGCCCTGATTGCGGCCTGCCGGTCGCACTGGATGATCGGCTTTTGCGATCAGCTTTCCGATCAGGCCTCGCGTTACCGGTTGATCTCGCAGCGCGCTCCCGGATCGGGGCGCGACGAAATCGGCGAGCATCGCACCATTGCCGAGCGCGCGCTGGATGGCGATGCCGACGGCGCCGTCGAGGCCCTGCTTGCCCATTATCGCCTGACGGCGGCGATGTGCATCGAACGCTTCAACCAGGGTTATGAGCCCCCGGCCGCCGCGGGTAAGCGGCGCGGCCGCAAATAGCTGCCGCCCAACTGCAAATCTGGTATGCGCTTGCGTCAGATATGACGAAGGCAGCCAGATCATGACCAATCATTTGTTCGACGCTTTCCGAAGCCGCATGCCGGCGCCCGATCGCCTGCTGATGGAAGCGGATGACGGGCGTTCGATCACTTACGGCGACATGCTGGCGGGATCGGCGCGGCTGGCGCATGCGCTGCTGCAGGCCGATGTGAAACCCAGCGACCGCGTCGCGGTGCAAGTCGAGAAAAGCCCCGAAGCGGTGTTGCTCTATCTGGCCTGCCTGCGCGCCGGCGCCGTCTTCTTGCCGCTCAACACCGCTTACACGTTGGCCGAGCTCAAGTATTTCTTCGGCGACGCCGAGCCACGGCTGGTCGTCTGCGATCCGGCGCGGGCGGCGGAGATCGAAGCGTTGGCGACAAACACCGGAGCGGCCACGGTCACGCTGGACAGCAATGGCCAGGGCTCGCTGATGGATCAGGCGTCGCGGCTGCCATCGGAGTTCCACGATGTGGCGCGCGGCCCGGACGATCTCGCCGCCATCCTCTACACCTCGGGCACGACCGGACGCTCCAAGGGCGCCATGCTCAGCCACGAGAACCTCGCCTCGAACGCCCGCGTGCTGGTCGAGTATTGGCGCTTCGGCGCCGACGACGTGCTGATCCATGCGCTGCCGATCTTCCACACGCACGGCCTGTTCGTCGCCACCAACGTCATCCTGATGGCCGGCGCCAAGATGCTGTTCGAGCGGAAGTTCGACCCGGCGCGTATCGTTTCGCTGCTGCCCGGCGCCACGGCGCTGATGGGCGTGCCGACCTTCTATGTGCGGCTGCTGCAGCAGGATGGGATGACGAAGGAAGCGGCCAAGGGCATGCGGCTTTTCATCTCCGGTTCGGCGCCGCTGCTGGCCGAGACGCACAAGGCATGGCGCGAGCGCACCGGCCACGCCATCCTCGAGCGCTACGGCATGACCGAAACCAACATGAACACCTCCAACCCCTATGACGGCGAGCGGCGCGCCGGCACGGTCGGGTTTCCCTTGCCGGGCGTCGCGGCGCGCATCGCCGATCCCGATACTGGCAATCCCGTCGCGCAAGGCGAGATCGGCATGATCGAGGTGAAAGGCCCCAACGTCTTTGCCGGCTATTGGCGGATGCCGGAGAAGACGAAAGCCGAGTTCCGTAATGACGGCTTCTTCATCACCGGCGATCTCGGCCTGATCGACGCAGACGGCTATGTCCACATCGTCGGGCGCGGCAAGGACCTGATCATCTCGGGCGGCTACAATGTCTATCCGAAAGAGATCGAGAGCGAGATCGACGCGCTTGATGGCGTCAGCGAAAGCGCGGTGATCGGCATCGCCCATCCGGATTTCGGCGAGGGCGTCACGGCCGTGGTCGTGCGCAAGCCGGGAGCGACGGTGGACGCGGCCGATATTGCCGCCGCCATCGCCGGGCGACTGGCAAAGTACAAGCATCCGAAAAAGGTGATCTTCGCCGAGGAACTGCCGCGCAACACGATGGGCAAGGTGCAGAAGAACGTTTTGCGCGAGACGTATAAGGATATCTATGGAAAAGCCGGCTAACGGATGACCGGTTGGCTGAACCTCGACTGGCTTGCCGGGGGGGCGCGGACCTTGGATAGAAGCCGAACCCTATCGTGCGTTCGTCATCCTAGGGCGGAGCAAGGAGCGAAGCGACGCGCGCAGACCCTAGGATCCATGCCGTTACGCTAAGGCGTTGCAACGGTTACAGAATTCTTCACCGTTGCGCTCTACGGCAAAGGTCACGGCATGGATCCTCGGGTCAAGCCCGAGGATGACGAAGCGCGAGAGGCTCCGCCCAACTGCCAATGTTTGCGTTGGTTTCCCAATTGAACGGTGGCACCAGAGGCCTACGCCGCAAACACCTTCTCGCCACCGATCCAGACGCTCTTGACGTCCAGCCCCTCAGACAGCCCAACAATGTCGGCCGCTGTGCCGTTGGCGAAGCGCCCGAGGCGGTGGGCCTGGCCGATCGCTTGCGCCGGATAGAGCGAGGCCATGCGCAGGGCCTCGTCGAGGTCCAGCCCGACGACGCGATGGACGAAGCGCACCGCCGAAATCATGTCGAGGTCGGCGCCGGCCAGCGTCCCGTCGGCGAGCCTCAGGCTGCCGTCCTTGCGGTAGACCGTGCGGCCGTTGAGCGTGAAGGAGGTCATGTCGGTGCCGATCGTCGCCATGGCGTCGGTGACCAGCACGATCTTGCCCGGCCCCTGCTTGGCACGCAGCGCAAGGATCATCGTCGCGGGATGGACGTGAATGCCGTCGGCGATGATGCCGGCATAGAGGCCGCCCGTGTCGACCGCCGTGCCGGCCAGGCCCGGCTCGCGATTGCCGATCTGGCTCATGGCGTTGAAGAGATGCGTAACGACGGTCGCGCCGGCGTCGGCGAAGGCGCTGGCCGTCGCATAATCGGTGTCGGAATGGCCGAGGCTGACGACGACGCCGGCCTTGGCCAAAGCCGTGACCCGCGCCGGATCGACGGATTCGGGCGCGATTGTGGTGAGCAGCACCGGCAGGTCGCGGCGCGCCGCGATCAGCGCCGCCTGATCGGCATCGGTCATCGGCCGGATCAGCGCCGGATCATGCGCGCCCTTGCGCGCGATGGAGAGATGTGGGCCTTCCAGATGTAGGCCAAGGAAGCCCGGCACGTTCTCGCGAGCCGCTTCGGCGCCGGCGGCGACAGCGGCGGCTGTGATCGCCGGTGTGTCGGTGATCAGCGTCACCAAGAGCGCGGTGGTGCCGAAGGGCGCGTGCGCGCCGCAGATGGTTTCGATCGAAGCGACGTCGGGATGGTCGTTGAGCATGACGCCGCCGCCGCCATTGACCTGGATGTCGACGAAGCCCGGCGCCAGCAGGCCGCCGCCGGCGTCGACCGGCCTCACGCCCGACGGAATGGCGCCAACAGGCAGGATGGCCTCGACGACATTGCCGTTGACGACCAGGGCCGCATCGTCATGCCAGTCGGCGCCGTCGAAGATGCGGGCGCCGGTGAGTGCGAAGCGGCCGCTCATAGGGTTTCCGTCACTTTGCGCAGATTGCGCGGGGTGTCCGGATCGAGGCCGCGATGGCGGGCGAAGGCCTCGACGAAGCCGTAGAAGGACACGATCAGCGGCAACGGATCGGTCAGCGGGTGGCCGGTGGCGACATAGGGCAGCACCCTTGCGGCTCTTGCCTTGTCCGAGGTGATGAAGGCTGCGGCGCTCTTGGCCGCGACGCCGTCGGCGGCCTCGGCGACGGAAGGTTCGGACGCATCGCGGGCGGCGAGCGCCAGCACCGGGAAGCCGGGCCCAACCAGCGCCAGCGGCCCGTGCATGACTTCGGCGGCGCTATAGGCCTCGGCATGCATGGCGCAGGTTTCCTTGAATTTCAGCGCCGCCTCGCTGGCCATGGCGAAGGACGGGCCACGTCCCAGGATGAACAGCGACTGGGGGGCCTCGAGCGCGCCGGCAAGCGCCATCCAGTCGCAGGCGATCGCCTTTTCGAGATGTTCCGGCAGCCGAGCGAGCGCTGCCAGCAGCGCCTGGTTCTGGGTCGCATGCGCCATCAGCGCGAGGCCGGCGACGGCCGAATTGACGAAGGTCTTGGTGGCCGCGACGCTGCGCTCCGGCCCGGCGAGAATGTCGATGGCGTAATCGGAAGCCCGCGCCAGCGGCGAGTCGGCCGTGTTGGTGATGGCAACCGTCAGCGCGCCGCCGGACCGCGCCGTTTCGGCCATGGCGACGATGTCGGGGCTTTTGCCGGATTGCGAGACCGTCAGGCAGGCCGAACCGCGCAGCCTGAGCTTGGCGCCATAGATCGAGGCGATCGACGGGCCGACTGAAGCGACCGCAAGGCCGGCGGTCAGCTCGACGGCGTATTTCATGAAGGTGGCGGCATGGTCGGATGAGCCGCGCGCCACGGTGACGACGAAATGCGGGTCGCGCTCGCGCAGGCCGCGGCCGGCTTCGGCAAGGGCGGCGGAGGAGCCGTCGAGCAGGCGGGCCGCGGCCTCGGGGATCTCGTCGATCTCGCGCCGCATATGGGTGGCGTTCATGGCCGGCTCTCCTCTCCCGGCCCGGTCAGCCGGAGTTCCGCGACGAAATCATAGGCGTCGCCCCTGTAGACCGAGCGGGTGAACTCGATCACCTTGCCGCTCGCCAGATAGGAAATGCGCTCGATGTGCAGGCCGGCAACCCCGGGCGGCACTTCGAGCAGGCGGGCATCGGCGTCACCCAGATTGGTGGCGGAGATGCGCTGCACAGCGCGGACCGGGCGGTTGCCGGTCATGCCCAGCGCCGCATAGAGCGAGGAGCCGATCGCTTCGGGATCGGGCAGCACGCTTGCCGAAATCGCCGCGCGCTCGATCGCCAGCGGCGTGTCGTTGGCGACGCGCAGACGCGCTACGCGGGCCACCAGCTCGGTCGAGGACAGCCCAAGCACCATCATCTCGTCCGGCGACGGCGCATAGAGGCCGCGGTCGAGCCAGACCGAGCGCACGCTCATGCCGCGGCGGGCCATATCCTCGGTGAAGGAGGTGAGCCGCGACAGCGACTGCTCGACGCGCTCCATGCGCGGCGCGACGAAAGTGCCGGAGCCATGGCGCTGGACGAGGATGCCGCCCTTGACCAGGTCCTGCACCGCCTTGCGCACGGTGACGCGCGAGATGTCGGCCTTGCTGGCGATGTCGCGCTCCGACGGCAGCGCGTCGCCCGGCCCGATCAGGCCGCGATTGACCGCTTCCTCGATGCTTTTGCGCAACTGCAGATAGAGCGGCGCGCCGCTCTGGGAAGATTCCTTAAGCATGGCGAAGATCTGGTCGGCGGCGCTCATCGCGACACCTCCGAACCCCGGGCGAAGATGCGCACAGCCATCTGCACGGCGCCGCCAAGCGCATCGTCCAGCGGCGCTTTCAGCAACGCCTGGTAGCGCGCCGACAGGCGCGGCGCGTAGAGCGGCGCCAGGCCGCCGAGCAGGCAAAGCGGCGCGTCCCGGGCGAGATCGAGCGCGCCAAGCGAGGCCTCGACATCGGCAACTGCCTTGTCGAGGATCCAGTTGGCGACCGCGTCGCCCTTTTCGGCATGTTCGAAGACTTTCGGCGCGAAGCCGCCGAAATCGCCGGGCTTGGCGTTGGTGGTGAATTCGACCACATCCTCCGGATTGTTGCGGAAGACGGCGAGCATGGCATCGGTCAGCGGCGAACCGGGCCGGATGCCGTCATAGGCGAGCAGCGTCTGCTCCAAGAGGTCGCGGCCGATGCGGGCGCCGCTGCCCTGGTCGCCGACCTGAAAACCCCAGCCGCCGATGGCGCGCGATTTGCCACCCTTGCGCGCCATATAGGCGGTGCCGGTGCCGAGAATGGCCATGGCGCCGTCGCCAGAGCCGACCGCGCCTTCGAGCGCGATCTCGGCATCGGTCTCGACGCGGCTTCGGCTGAACGGCAGGACCGCTTCGAGTTGCTGCCGGTAGGTGCCGACATTGGCTCCGGCGAGGCCGAGAATGGCCGGCGTGTGCGGGATGAGCTCCGAATCCTCGCCGGCGGCGATAAAGGCCTGCCGCGCCGCTTCGACGATGTTGGCGCGGGCGCCGGTCAGGTCGGTGCGGATGTTGGCGGCGCCGCTCTTGGCGCGGCCGACGACAAAGCCGTCGACGGTCGCAAGGGCCGCCCTGCAGCTGGTGCCGCCGCCATCGATGCCAAGCACGAATTTCACGCGATTTCTCCTCGGGCCGCGATAATACCAATAAAATACCAATAGCCAAGCGTTAATTTCGGTTCAAAAAAGATTAAGCTCTATTTTATTGAAAAAACACGCTAATTTGCCGGCAAGCCAATTCCGCGCCCGGAAAAGCGTTAATGGATGTGGACAAGTGGTATTTTTTTGGTATTGTCGCCTCAATTGGAGGACAATGGATGGCCGAGACGCGCACGGAAGCGCTTCATCAGAACGCCGAGGGGCTGGATGTCCAGGCCCCGGAAGCCATTCTTTCGTTCCTCGCCAATGCCCAGATCGAGGCCGCGAAAGCCGTGCATGGCGCGGTGCCGGCGATCGCCGCCGCCGCCGAACTCATCGCCAGGCAATTGAAGAGCGGCGGCAGGCTCGCCTATGCGGCGGCAGGCAGCTCGGGCCTGATGGCGGTGGCCGACGCGCTGGAATTGCCTGGAACCTTCGGCATCGCGCGTGATCGCATCGCCATCCTCATCGCCGGCGGCGACGAGGCTTTTCGCACGCTGGCCGGCGGCCCGGAAGACGATACCGAGGAAGCCGCGGCGGCCGTGGCAAACGCCAATATCGGCAAGGGCGACTGCCTGATCGCCATTTCCGCCAGCGGCTCGACGCCTTACGCGGTGCGGGCGCTGGAAGACGCCCATCGTCGCGGCGCCGCGACCGTCGCGATCGCGAACAACCGGGGCGCCGTGCTGTTCAAACAGGCCGATGTCGCGATCCTGCTCGAAACCCCGCCGGAGCTGATCGCCGGCTCGACGCGCATGGGCGCGGGCACCGCGCAGAAGATCGCGCTCAACATGCTGTCGACGCTCACCGCCATCCATCTCGGCCATGTCCATGACGGTTACATGGTCAATCTCAGCGCCGACAACATCAAGCTGCGCGACCGCGCGGTGCGCATGGTCGCCGCCATCAGCGGCAAGAGCCGCGACGATGCCGCCCGCCTGCTCGAGGAGAGCGGCGGCGTTGTGAAAACCGCCATTCTGCTCGCCGCAGGCGCCGCCAGCGCCGACGCGGCCGAGAAGATACTGGAAGGAACCGGCCAGAAGCTACGGCCGGCGCTTTCCGCGATCGAGGGGAGCAAGGGGCGCTGAGCCTCTGTTCTCATCAAAACCGAACCTGAAAAAGGTCAACAGGGAGACTGAAGATGACGACCAAACTACTGACGGCACTGCTCATCGGCACAAGCATTCTCGGCACCACGGGAATGGCGCTGGCCGACGACGTCACGCTCAACATCGAAAGCTGGCGCGGCGACGATCTTTCGATCTGGAAGGACAAGCTGATCCCGGCCTTCGAAGCCAAGAACCCCGGCATCAAGGTGGTGTTCGCGCCTTCGGCCCCGACCGAATATGACGCGGCCCTCGGCGCCAAGCTCGCCGCCGGCTCGGCGGGCGACCTGATCACCTGCCGCCCCTTCGACAAGTCGCTCGAATTGTTCAAGAAGGGCAACCTCGCCGATATCTCCTCGCTCTCCGGCATGGAGAACTTCTCGCCGGTCGCCAAGGCCGCCTGGCAGACCGACGACGGCAAGTCGAGCTTCTGCGTGCCGATGGCCTCGGTCATCCACGGCTTCATCTACAACAAGGACGCCTTCGACAAGCTCGGTCTCAAGGTGCCGACGACGCGCGACGAGTTTTTCGCCGTGCTCGACAAGATCAAGGCCGACGGCACCTACATCCCGATGGCCATGGGCACCAAGGACCTCTGGGAAGCCGCGACCATGGGTTACCAGAATATCGGCCCGAACTACTGGAAGGGCGAGGACGGCCGCGCTGCGCTGATCAAGGGCGAGCAGAAGCTGACCGACAAGGACTGGGTCGCGCCCTATGAGGAACTGGCCAAGTGGAAGCCTTACCTCGGCGACGGCTTCGAGGCGCAGACCTATCCGGACAGCCAGAACCTGTTCACGCTCGGCCGCGCCGCCATCTATCCGGCCGGCTCGTGGGAGATCGGCCTGTTCAACACCCAGGCGCAGTTCAAGATGGGCGCCTTCCCGCCGCCGGTCGAGAAGGCCGGCGACACCTGCTACATCTCCGACCATACCGATATCGGCATGGGCCTGAATGCGGCGTCGAAGCACTCGGAAGAGGCCAAGAAGTTCCTGTCCTGGGTCGCCTCGCCGGACTTCGCCACCATCTACGCCAACGCGCTGCCGGGCTTCTTCAGCCTGAACTCCTCGCCGGTGAAGATGGAAGACCCGCTGGCGCAGGAATTCGTCTCCTGGCGCGGCAAGTGCAAGTCGACGATCCGCTCGACCTACCAGATCCTGTCGCGCGGCACGCCGAACCTCGAGAACGAGACCTGGGTCGAATCGGCCAATGTGATCAACGGCACCGACACGCCGGAAGCCGCGGCCAAGAAGCTGCAGACCGGTCTCGACAGCTGGTACAAGCCGGCGAAGTAACAAGCTCAGGCAACGGGCCGGCCGGGCACATGCCCGGCCGGCATTCAAGCCTGCCGGTTTTTAGAATAGCGATTGTCGGCACTGCCTCTCGGCCTTACCCTCGCTCGCGTAGGGAAGGCTAGCTGATCAGTCGCAGGCCTCCGTGTGCCCCTGGCGGGCACATCCGGCCGTGCATCGAGGCATCATCTAGCATCAACCGAACTGGAACCCAGAGACGGCAGGGAACCGAACTCATGGCTAGCGAACCTATGGCTGCAGCGACACGACCGAAAAGACCGATACGCTGGCACATCGCCGTTTTCCTGGCGCCGGCGGTGCTGGTCTACACCGCCTTCATGATCCTGCCGCTCGCCGGCACGCTGCAGCTATCCTTGTTCCGCAATGTCGAGCAGCATCAGGTCTTCGTCGGACTGGGCAATTTCCGCACGCTGTTCGGCGATCCAAACTGGTCGGTGAATTTCTGGAATGCGCTGAGGAACAATGTCTGGTTCTTCATCATCCACATGCTGGTGCAGAACCCGATCGGCATCCTCTTGGCCGCCCTGCTTTCCAGCCCAAGGCTGCGCTTCGCCGCCTTCTACCGCACCGCGATCTTCGTGCCGACCATCCTGTCCTTCGTCATCGTCGGCTTCGCCTGGAAGCTGATCCTGTCGCCGCTCTGGGGCGTGGCGCCGCATCTGATGGATCTTGTCGGCTTGAAGAGCTTGTTCACGCCATGGCTCGGCAAGGAAGAATATGCGCTGACCGCGCTCAGCCTGGTCTCGGTCTGGCAGTTCGTCGGGATCCCGATGATGCTGATCTATGCAGCGCTTCTGTCGATCCCGGACGAGGTGATCGAGGCGGCCGAATGCGACGGCATCACCGGCCTGTCGCAGTTCTGGAAGATCAAGCTGCCGCTGATCCTGCCGTCGATCGGCATCATCTCGATCCTGACCTTCGTCGGCAATTTCAACGCCTTCGACCTGATCTACACGGCTCAAGGCGCGCTTGCCGGGCCGAACTATTCGACCGACATTCTCGGCACCTTCCTCTACCGCGCCTTCTTCGGCTTCCAGCTGCAGGTCGGCGATCCCAATATGGGCGCGGCGATCGCCACGATCATGTTCCTGATCATCCTGGCCGGCGTCTGCGTCTACCTGTTCCTCGTGCAGACGCGCCTGCGTCGCTACCAGTTCTGAGGGAGCGCGCCATGAGCACTGCCACCCGTTCGCTGCCCCGCACCATCGGCGCCCACGCGATCCTGTTGACCTATACGGCGATCGCGCTTTGTCCGGTGATCCTGGTCATCATGAATTCGTTCAAGTCGCGCGCCGGCATCTTCGGCGCGCCGCTGACGCCGCCGACGCCAAAAACCTTCGACCTGATCGGCTACACCACCGTGTTCGGCCAGGGCGATTTCATCCACTATTTCCAGAACAGCCTGGTCGTCACCGTCGCATCGCTGTTCTTCGTGCTTTTGTTCGGCGCGATGGCCGGCTTCTCGCTGTCGGAATACCGCTTCCGCGGCAACACCATGATGGGGCTCTATCTGGCGCTCGGCATCATGATCCCGATCCGCCTCGGCACCGTCGCCATCCTGCAATTGATGGTGGCGAGCGGGCTGGTCAACACGCTGACGGCGCTGATCCTGGTCTACACCGCGCAAGGCCTGCCGCTGGCGATCTTCATCCTGTCGGAATTCATGAAGCAGGTGTCCGACGATCTGAAGAATGCGGGGCGCATCGACGGGTTGTCGGAATACACGATCTTCTTCCGGCTGGTGCTGCCGCTGGTGCGGCCGGCGATGGCGACGGTCGCCGTCTTCACCATGATCCCGATCTGGAACGATCTGTGGTTCCCGCTGATCCTGGCGCCATCGGAAGAGACCAAGACGGTGACGCTCGGCGCCCAGCTCTTCCTCGGCCAGTTCGTCACCAACTGGAACGCGATCCTGGCGGCGCTCTCGCTCGCGATCCTGCCGGTGCTGATCCTCTATGTCATCTTCTCGCGGCAGCTGATCCGCGGCATCACCTCGGGAGCCGTCAAGTGAGTTCGCAAAAACCTGTACGTGTCGTCGTTGCCGGCCTCGGCAACATGGGCCGGAGCCATGCGCTGGCCTATCACAAAAACCCGGGCTTCGAGATCGCCGCGCTGGTCAATCGTTCCGATGTGCCATTGCCGGAAGGCATGTCGGGCTACGGCATTAGGCGTTCGTTCGAGGATGCTTTGCGCGACGAGAAGCCGGATGTGGCTGCCATCGCCACCTATTCCGACAGCCATGCGGACTATGCGGTGCGGGCGCTGGAGGCGGGCTGCCATGTCTTCGTAGAGAAGCCGCTGGCAACGACGGTGGCGGATGCGCAACGCGTCGTCGACGCAGCCAAGGCCAACGGCAGAAAGCTGGTGATCGGCTACATCCTGCGCCATCACCCGTCCTGGATGCGGCTGATCGACGAGGCACGCAAGCTCGGCGGTCCGTATGTGTTCCGCATGAACCTCAACCAGCAGTCCTCCGGCCATACCTGGGGGACGCACAAGCAGCTGATGCAGACGACATCGCCGATCGTCGATTGCGGCGTGCACTATCTCGACGTGATGCTGCAGATCACCGATGCACGACCGGTCGAGGTGCGCGGCATGGGCGTCAGGCTGACCGAGGAAGTCGCGCCCACCATGTACAATTACGGCCATCTGCAGGTGCTGTTCGAGGATGGCTCGGTTGGCTGGTATGAAGCCGGCTGGGGGCCGATGATCTCGGAGACAGCCTTCTTCGTGAAGGACGTGATGTCGCCCAACGGCTGCGTGTCGATCGTGATGAAGGAAGGTGTGAAGTCCGACGACATCGACACCCACACCAAGACCTCGACCATCAAGCTGCACAGCGCCGCCACCGGACCTGACGGCAAGTTCGCCAAAGAAGACCAGTTGCTGTCGATGGAAGGCGAGCCGGGGCATCAGGAACTCTGCGACCTCGAACAGGCCTTCCTGCTGAAAGCCATCCGCGAGGATATCGACCTTACCCGCCACATGGACGATGCCGTGAAATCACTCGCCGTCTGCCTTGCCGCCGACGAGAGCGTGCGCAGCGGCAACGCCGTCAAACTCTAGAACAGGAACGAAGCCGTGGGCTCGCTGAAGATCGAGAATGTGAAGAAGGCCTTCGGGCCGGTCGAGGTGCTGAAGGGCATCGACCTGGACGTGACGGACGGCGAATTCGTCGTCTTCGTCGGCCCGTCCGGCTGCGGAAAGTCGACGCTTTTGCGCGTCATCGCCGGGCTGGAGGATTCGACCTCGGGCCGCGTGCTGATCGACGGCGCCGACGTCTCGATCACGCCGCCGGCCAAGCGCGGCATCGCCATGGTGTTCCAGACCTATGCGCTCTACCCGCATCTGACGGTTAAGAACAACATGGCGCTCGGCCTCAAGCAGGCCAACACGCCGGCGGCCGAGATCGAGCGCCGCATCAAGGTCGCTTCGGCGATGCTGTCGCTGGAGCCCTACCTCGAACGGCGTCCGGCGGAGCTGTCGGGCGGCCAGCGCCAGCGCGTCGCCATCGGCCGCGCCGTGGTGCGCGAACCGAAACTGTTCCTGTTCGACGAGCCGCTGTCGAACCTCGATGCGGCGCTGCGCGTCAACACCCGCCTGGAGATCGCGCAACTGCACCGTCGGCTGAAGGCGACGATGATCTACGTCACCCACGACCAGGTCGAGGCGATGACGCTGGCCGACAAGATCGTCGTGCTCAATGCCGGCAGGATCGAGCAGATCGGCAGCCCGATGGAGCTCTACAATTCGCCGGCGAACGAATTCGTCGCCGGCTTCATCGGCTCGCCGAAGATGAACTTCATCGAGGGCGCCCGGCTGGGCGAGAGCGCGAAGACGATCGGCGTGCGGCCGGAGCATCTGACGGTCGATACCAATTCCGGCGCCTGGAAAGGCACGGTGGTGCATGCCGAGCATCTCGGCGCCGACACCAACCTCTATCTCGACTGCGAGAAGGCCGGGCTGATCACCGTGCGCATTTTTGGCGTGTACAATGCTGAGCCGGGGTCGACGCTCTATGCGACGCCGGATGCGGCGAAGACGTACCGGTTTGGCGCGGATGGGAAGGTACAGAAGTAAGGCGCTTCCTTCCTCTGCCTCCGGAAGCTACGGCGTGCACACATCTTCTGCGACTGGCGTGAATGATCAGGCCGAAGGCTTGATTGCCAGGTGGTTCCCCCAATCCGTCGCTGCTTCGCAGCGCCACCTTTCCCCCCTCCGGAGGGAAAGGAAGGGAGCCTCGCTGGACGAGCGTTGACGGCAAAAAGCCTGGCGCCTTTCCTCTACCCCGTCGATCGGGGGAGAGGTGGCTCGGCGCGCAGCGTCGAGACGG